>NZ_PDKW01000041.1:340653-470084 GCF_002573965.1 Azospirillum palustre
CTGTCGCTGGCGGGTGCGGGGGCGAGCAACTACACGCTGGGAGGCGCCACGCTCGACATCACCGCCAAGACGCTGACCGCCAGCGGCGACCGGGTTTACGACGGCACCACCGACGCTTCGGGGCTGAGCCTCAGCGGCGTCGTCGGCAGCGACGCGGTCAGCATTGGCGGGACCGGCGCGGTGGCCGACAAGAATGTCGGCACCGGCAAGACCGTGAGCGGCCTGTCGCTGGCGGGTGCGGGGGCGAGCAACTACACGCTGGGAGGCGCCACACTCGACATCACGGCCAAGTCGCTGACTGCCAGCAGCAGCAGGGTTTACGACGGCACCACCGACGCCTCTGGTCTGAGCCTCAGCGGCATCGTCGGCAGCGACGTGGTCAGCCTCGGCGGGAGCGGTGCCGTGGCCGACAAGAATGTCGGCACCGGCAAGACCGTGAGCGGCCTGTCGCTGGCGGGTGCGGGGGCCAGCAACTACACGCTGGGCGGCGCCACGCTCGACATCATGGCCAAGACGCTGACTGCCAGCAGCAGCAGGGTTTACGACGGCACCACCGACGCCTCGGGGCTGAGCCTCAGCGGTGTGGTGAGTGGCGATACCGTGTCTGTCAGCGGCGGAACCGTCAACAGCAAGACTGTCGGATCGGGCAAGTCGGTGAGTGGCGCGAAGCTGAGCGGTGGCGATGCTGGCAACTACACGCTGGGCGCCGCCGTCTACAGCATCATCGCCAAGGCGCTGCCTTGGTCGGTGGCGGGCGTGAGTGCGACTTATGGCGACGCCATCAACCTGGGCGCGGCGACGCTGAACGGTGTCATCAGCGGCGACGACATCGGCGCGACGGTCGCCGCTTTTGCTGCGGGCAAGGGTTTCCTGCCATCGGCCGGAACGCATGTCGGGACTTACAGTCAACAGGTCACCGCTTTGACCGGCAGCGACGCCGGCAATTATACTCTGGCGCAAAATGGCAACAGCGCCGGAAGCCTGGTGGTCAATCCGGCGGTTCTGAGCGTGGTCGCCAACGCGGCGTCCAAGACAGTGGGAGCCGCCGATCCGGCTTTGACCTACTCATTCAACGGCTTGCGCGGCAGCGACAGCCAGTCGTCGGTGTTGAGCGGCGGCCTGAACCGGGCCGATGGGGATACCGTCGGCACCTATCGGATTGGCCTGGGCACGCTGGCGGCGATCAGCGACTACATCATCGCCTTTGCCGGTGCGGATTTCGTCATCAACCCATCGACGGCCGCCCCCGCTCCGACCGCCCTGAACCAGCTGTCGGCTCTGCCGGTGGTGACGACACCCCTGCTGTTCAACAGTGGCCTGAGCGTTCTGGGCAGCTCCGGAACCATGATCACCTCGACCGCGGTTGCCAACACCAGCACCAGCACCAGCACCGGGCCGTCGAGCTCGAGCGGTGCCACCGCCGTCGGCTCGGGTTCGACATCGGTGTCCAATTCCAACACCGGTGCCAACCTGTCGTCCGGTGGGGTTTCCAACACCCCGATCATCATCGACGCCAGCCGCGGCCGCGCAGCGGGCAACGGCGCGGTGGTCGAGAACAGCCTGTCGGTCGCGGGTCTGCAAGTGGTCTTCCGCCAGCCCGCGAATTACACGCCGGGATCGTCGGCGGGAAGCGGTAATGGCGGTGCGAGCGGCAACACCGGCACCGGAGCGGGCGGCGGCGGGATCCTGGCGTCGGCGACCAGCTTCACGACCTTTGCGGCCGACTCGGGTGTCCAGAGCACGTTGGTGTCCGACGGCAGCCCCCTCCGCCAATCGGCGGACACCGAGCGCAAGCGCCAATCCGCGAACTGACAGCCCCGTGGACCGAATGATCAAGCAAAGGACGCGACTGCCCATGGCAAACGACCACCAGGGGCGCCACCGTATGGCCGTCGGCGTCCTGGCCGCCGGGCTTGCCGCAGCCGGGGGGATGCAGGCGCGGGCGCAGAATTTCGAGCGCATCGCGCCGGAAAAACTGGAAACCCCGGCGCCGCAGAAATCCCTGGCGCTGCCCGACACGCCGCAGCCGCTGCCGCAGGGACAACAGGTGCTGGTCGCTCGGCTGCGGGGATTGGTCTTCGTCGGACGGGCCGACGCGGTGATGCCCGACGGCGTCGACACACCCGGCATCCATGTCATTCCGGGCAGCGTGACGGATAGCGAGGATTTCCGGACGCTGATGGCGCCCTATCTCGGGCGTCCGCTGACCCTCGACCTGCTCAATGAGGTCGCGCGCAAGACCGTTCTGTATTTCCGCAACCATGACCGTCCGCTCGTCGACGTGGTGGTGCCGGAACAGAACATCAGCAGCGGCGTGATACAGCTGGTGTCGATGGAGTTCGTCGCCGGGTCCATTTCGGCCGAAGGCGCCGAATGGTTCGACGACGGCCAGTTGCTGGCGGCCATCCGAACGAAGCCCGGAGAGAGCATCAGCGGGCAGGGCCTGCTCGACGACATCAATTGGCTGAACGAAAACCCGTTTCGCCATACCGATCTGGTTTATCAGCGCGGCCGGAGTCCGGGTGAAACCGATATCGTCCTGCGAACCCGCGACCGTTTGCCGTTGCGCGTTTACGGCGGCTTTGAGAATACCGGTTCCAAGACCACCAGCGAAAACCGGGCCGTCACCGGCTTCAACTGGGGCAATGCCTTCTGGCTCGGGCATCTTCTGTCTTATCAGTACACCGCCAGCCCCGACGGCTTTCTGCATCCGGGAAGCAAGCGCTATACCGCCCATGCCGTGACCTATCAAATTCCTCTGCCCTGGCGCGACAGCCTGACGATCATGGGCAGCACCTCGCGCAGCCTGCCCAAGTTGGGCGATCAATTTCGTCAGGTGGGTGAAAGCACGCAGATTTCAGCCCGTTATTCGTCCCCGCTCCCGACGCTGGAGGCGGTGTCCCAAAAGCTGGAACTCGGTGTGGATTTCAAGCGCACCAACAACAATCTCGAGTTCGGCGGGACCAGCGTTTCCTCGGGTTTCACCGATATCTTCCAGGGTGTGTTGGGTTACTCGGCAGCGCGGGCCGACAGCTTTGGCTCGACCGCGCTGGCATTGAACGCCTATTTCAGTCCCGGCGGCTTGTCGCACGGCAACACCAGCACGGCGTTCCGGCCGTCGGACACCCACACCGGCCGCAGCTTCGCCGACGCCCGTTACGCCTATCTGCGCGCCAGCGTGGAACGCGGCGTCGACTTGCCGGAGGGGTTCACCTGGTTGACCCGGATACAGGGCCAATGGGCGAGCACCAACCTGCTGTCGTCCGAACAGCTGGGAGCCGGCGGCGCCGACAGCATTCGCGGCTATGGCGAGCAGGAGGTGACGGCCGACCAGGGGGTGATCGTCACCCATGAAATCCGCACCCCGGATATCGAGGTCGCGCGCCGGCTTGGGCTGGGGGATGTGGACGACCGGCTGCAACTGCTCGGATTTTGGGACGCCGGCCGGCTGGTCGCCCGGCGGCCGGTGGACGGGGCGAAAAGCGCCTGGACCCTGTCGAGCCTGGGTATCGGCATGCGCTATCAGACGCCTTACGGGTCGATGCGGCTTGCATGGGGGCACGCCATGCCGGGAACAGGACAGGGCAATGATCGGGGCGACCGCCTGCATTTCGGCGTCACGCTGTCCTATTGACGGTCTGGAAGGAACACGCCCCATGTCCATGACGCTTCAGGAAATGGCGGTTCGCGCCGCCGAGCATCACCAGAAGGGGGAACTGGCCGGGGCGCTTTCCCTCTACGGGGAGCTTCAGGCCGCCAATCCCCGGGACGCCAGGTTGAGCAGTCTGGTCGGTACGGTGCTGGCCCAGATGAGGCGGACGGCGGAAGCCCTGCCGTTTCTTCATCAAGCGGTTCGGATGGACCCGCAAAACCCCGAAAGCGTCCATAATCTGGCGATCGCGCTGTCGGAGGCCGGGCAGATGGCGGAGGCGGCGGAAGCCGCCAACCAACTGGGCCAGCTCCATTATGAGCGGCGGGCGTTCGAGCTGGCGCGGGCGGCTTTCCTGGCGGCGCTGGAATGGGAGCCGGGGTATCGTCCGGCCGCGGCCAATCTTGGGGCGACGTTGCAAGCCATGGGCCGGCATGCGGAATCCATCGAACGGCTGACCGCCTTCCTGAAGGGCGACCCCGACCAGGCGGAGGCCCATTGCAACCTGGGCAACGCCCTGCTGGGGGCCGGGGCCTATCGCGACGCGGTGACGAGTTTCCGGCGCGCCCTCGCCCTGCGCCCCGACTACAGCGAGGCTGAGAGCAATCTCGGTCTGGCCCTGGCATGGCTGAGCGGCCTGCCGGAGGACGCGGCGGCCGGGGAACACGCCGATGCCGATGGGGGGGTGACCGAAACCGCGGCATCCCTGGTGACGCTGGGCAACGCCCGCCTTGCCATCGACCCCCTGGGCGACATCGAGCGCTGTTATCGCAAGGCGCTGACGCTCCAGCCCGACTTCCCCGCCGCCCATTGGAATCTGTCATTGTGCCTGCTGTTGCGCGGCGATTTCACCCGCGGCTGGCAGGAACATGAATGGCGCTGGCGCTGGCATGGTTTCGGGGAGGAACCGCGGCCGTTCAGCCAACCCATATGGCAGGGGGAACCGCCCCATCAGGTCGGCGGCACCCTGCTGGTGACGGCGGAGCAGGGGTACGGCGACACCATCCAGTTCAGCCGCTATCTGCCGCTGCTGGCCGCGCGCGGCTATGACGTGGTGTTCGAGGCGCAGACCCCCCTGTTCACCCTGCTTTGGTCGAGCCTGGGGGACAGCGGCGTGCGGGTGGTGCCGCGTTCGGTCTCGCCGGCCCATGTCCATGACGACCTGCCGTTCGCCCGCCACGTCCCGCTGTTGAGCCTGCCCCACCGCTTCGGCACCCTGATCGACACCATCCCGGCGACAATTCCCTATCTTTGGGCCGAGCCGCGCCGCCGCCGCCTGTGGGCCGAGCGGTTGGAAGCGGCGGCTGGGGGGCGCTTGCGGGTCGGCCTGGTCTGGCGCGGCCGACCGGAACACAGCCGCGACGGCGACCGCTCGCTGACGTCCCAGCTTCTGGCCCCGCTGATGGCGGTTCCCGGCGTGACGTTCTTTTCGTTGCAGAAGGAAACCGGCGATCGGCCACCGGGGGCGGTGGCGTTGGGACCGTTGCTGCACGACTTCGCCGAAACCGCGGCGGCGGTGGTCAACCTGGATCTGGTGATCGCCGTCGATACGGCGGTGGCCCATCTGGCCGGCGCGCTGGGCGTGCCGGTGTGGGTCATGGTGCCGTTCAGCCCCGATTGGCGTTGGATGCTGGGGCGGACCGACAGCCCCTGGTATCCGACCATGACGCTGTTTCGCCAGCGCTGCGCCGGTGATTGGCCGGCGGTGGTCGCCGATGTGGCGGCGGCGCTGGCGGGTGTCGACGCAGCCGGCCTGCCGCGCGCGATGGGAGAGGCGTGATGAAGCCCATGTCCCCCGAGAGCCCCGCGGTGACGGCGGAAGGCCTGATCGAGCAAGCCGGCCAAGCCTTGGCGGGCGGCGATCCGGCCCGAACCGCGACGCTGGCCGCGCGGGCGCTGGAAGCGGCGCCCGGTCACCCTCACGCGCTTTATCTCCATGGCATGGCGGCCGCGTTGACCGGCGACGGGGCAACGGCGGTGGCGCGGCTGCGGGCGAGCATCGCCGCCGGTGGCGGAACGCCGGAGTGTCATTATAACCTTGGGCTGGCGCTGCACGCCCAAGGCGACGGCGACGGGGCGGTGCAGGCCTATCTGTCGGCGATCCTGCGCGCGCCCGGCTTCGCCGAAGCCTATAACAGCCTGGGGGTGAGCTTGGCCGCCGTCGGCCGCGCCGACGACGCCATCGCCGCCTTTCACCGGGCGACGGCGGAACGCGCCGGCTATCTCGACGCCCATATCAACCTCGCCACCGTTCTGGTCGGCATCGGCCAGGCGGAAGCCGCCTTCGCAATTTATCGCGACCTGCTGGCCGCCGATCCGGGCAACCCGCGTCTGATTTTCCTCACCGGGACGGCGGCGCTCAACGCCGACGCCCTGCCGGAGGCCGAGGGGTATCTGCGCCAATCCCTGCTGTATCAGCCGCGTGACCCCGGTACCTGGAACAATCTGGGGCTGGTGCTGGTGCGGATGGGACAGGTGAGTGCGGCGATCGACGCCTTCACCAAGGCGACGACCTACCGACCCGACTATGCCGAGGCGTGGTTCGCCCTCGCCTCCGCCCAGGAAGCGGCGGGAGCGTTTGAACAGGCCGCCGCGACGTATGAACATGCCCGGCCGCTGCTGGCCGACAATACCGGCATCGACAGCAACATCCTGATGACGCTCAACTACCGCGACGCTTTGCCGGCCGACGCGGTGTATGACGCCCATCGCCGCTGGGGGACCGGGTATCGGCAAGGCCTCCCGACGCCGCCGCCGCCGGCCCCGCAGCCGCGGGACGGGCGGCGGTTGCGGATCGGCTACGTCTCCCCGGATTTCCGCCTGCATTCGGTGGCGATGTTCCTGCTGCCGTTGCTGGAGCAGCATGACCGCAGCCGGGTCGAGGTCTTCGCCTATTCAAACGTCGAGAAAAGCGATTTCATCACCGATCACGTCCGCCGACACGTCGACCACTGGCGTCCGATCGCCGGCGTCGATCCCGACACGGTCGCGGCGACGATCCGTGCCGACGGCGTCGACATCCTGGTCGATCTCGCCGGGCATACCGCCCGCAACCGGCTGGACGTGTTCGCCCGGCGGGCGGCCCCGGTTCAGATGACTTGGCTCGGCTACCCCGCCACCACCGGCCTGCCGGCCATGGACGTCCGGTTGACCGACGCGGTTTCCGATCCGCCCGGCGACGCCGACCGCCGGCATTCCGAACGGCTGGTCCGCCTGGACGGCGGGTTCCTGTGCTACCGCCCCCTCGGGCCGACGCCGGACCCGTTGCCGGCCCCGATCCTGTCGCGCGGTCAGGTCAGCTTTGGTTCCTTCAACGCGCTGTCCAAGCTGACCGCGGCGACCGTGGCGCTGTGGGCGCGGGTGTTGACGGCGACGCCCGGCAGCCGGCTGGTGCTCAAGACGTCGCTGCTGGCCGACGCCGGCATGCGCCGGCGGGTGGCGGGGTTGTTCGCGGCGCACGGGATCGCGGCGGAACGCCTGACGCTGCTGTCCCATATTCCTCATCATTTCGGTCATCTGGACGCCTATGGGGAGATCGACATCGCGCTTGATCCCATTCCCTACAACGGCACCACCACCACCTGCGAGGCGTTGTGGATGGGGGTGCCGGTGCTGACGCTTCCCGGCGATCGTCACGCCGCACGGGTCGGCGCCAGCCTGTTGACCGCCGCGGCTCTGACCGAATGGATCGCCGCCGATGAAGCGGACTTCGTGGCCAAGGCGGTGGCCCTGGCCGCCGAACCCGATCATCTGGCGACGGTTCGCCAAGGGCTGCGCGGCCTTTTGATCGCGTCCGATCTGTGCGACGCCCAGCGGTTCGCCCGGCGGTTCGAAGCGATGTGCTTTTCCGTGGCCGAAGCTCAATGAGCCATGCAGGAAAATGGGTGATGAACCGCCCCAGGTTTCCCGGAGGCCCCATCATCTGAGAAACCGGGGTCGACATCGCGAAGCAGGCATCACCCGGATACGCCCCTGAGTTGCGCGGGCGCGCGGTTCGGATGGCGTTCGGGCACGACGGGGAGCATGCCTCGCAGTGGGCGGCGAGTTCACAAGGACAAAGGTCCGCGGATCTCGGCCGGCAAGTCCAAGGTGACGGTGGTCCCGCCAGGGCCGGACTGGATGTCGAGCGTCCCGCCCAGGGCATCCGCCCGCCGGCGCATGTTTCCCAGGCCGTAGCTGCCCGGCCGGGCGGCTACCCCGCCGCGTCCCTGGTCGCGCAGGCACAAGCGCACGCCGTGGCCCGGCCGCGGAGACGGGCCGGCCTCGATGGTCAGCGTGGACGAGCCGCTGTGGCGGGCGGCGTTGACCGAAGCCTCCTGCAGGATGCGGAAGATGTTGAGGGTGGCGCCGGGGTGCAGGCCCTGCACCTCCGGCAGGGCGGAAGCCCGCCACACCAGCGTCATGCCGTGGGTCATGAGCTGCGGCTCGATGCGTTCGCGGAACAGGGCGAGCATCACGCCGAGATCGTCGCCCGACCTCTCCAGCGATGCCACCACCAGCCGGAGGTCGGCCAGCGCCCCGCCAACCGAGACGGCGACCTCGCCCGAGGACTCCCCCTGCAGCTCGCACAGCGCCAGGATCGAGACGAGCTGACCGGCGATGCCGTCGTGCAGGTCGCTCATCAGGCGCACCCGCTCGGCTTCCAGCACGGCGGCCTTGGCCTGCTGCTGCTCGCGGGCGAAGCTGCGGCGCAGGGCATCCTCGGCCGCCGCCACCTCGCTCTTCAGGCGCTGGCTGAACTGATCCAGCACGTTCATGGTCTGGGCGAAGCGCCAGATCAGCACTGCGGAGACGACCGCCATGATGACGGGCCAGGCGAAGCGGCCGAGCAGCACCCGGCTTTCCCCCAGGGAGTCGCGGGTCAGCAGAATGTCATGCACCGCGATGACCAGATTGAACAGGAAGGCGCCGGCCAGCGCCGTGGCCGCGATGTCGCGCTCCCGGACCGCCACGCGCACCACCACGAACAGCACCCACAGCGCGGCAGCGCACATGAGCGGAAAATAGACGGTCGTGAGCAGCCAGCGGTGCAGATCGACCGGGAGGGTGAGGAAGCTGACGGCAACCATGAACGGCGGCAGCAGGAAAGCGCCGAGAGGGACCGGGAGCGGGCGGCGGACGAACAGCAGCGCCATGGGCAGGAGAAGGCAGGTGGTCAGGAAGCGGGTGTGATTGATGAGCTGGAGCGAGGTTTCGCTCAGCACCCCATCGCCCAGGATCGCCGGCAGCGACACGACGGCGTGCGACAGGATAACGCCGCTGGTCACCAGAAAGACCTGCTCGCGACGGCTGGCGAGCCAGATCATGAACAGCGACAGGCCCATGGTGACGTGCCAGCCGTCGAGCATCCGTTGCAGGGTCGCGAACAGGAACCGCCGCCTGTCATAGTCAGGGCGCAGCAGGGCGTCGGGCCCGATGGCGACGCGGTCGAGGAAGGCGCTGATGACGCCGCGCTTCGACAGGGCGATCTCGAACTCGTTCAGGCCGGGGTGCAGAAGCGGGACCGTCACCAGGAACGGAACATTGCCGGAAATATCGGCTTCCGCCCGCGACCAGACGCTGGTGGCGAGAAAAACGCCATTCAGGGAAACGGTGAGCACACCCTGGAAAGAGGGCGCATAGAACGACATGACGCCCTGGTCCGCGGACTGGGCGGCCGGATCGTAGCGGTACCCGATGCGGAAGGTGACTGCGCATCCCTCCACCGCCGTCGTGGTCGGGCAGCGGTAGGGCAGAGACACTGGCGACCAGGCCTCCGGGCCGGCCGCCCGGTCGCCGGCCCAATCGCCGGGCACCGTCAGCAACGCCTCGCCGATGAACAAGGCGGCCGCATCGTCGGACAGGGTGGGATTGACGATGAATGCGAGGGCGGCGAGGACGGGAATCAGGATCGCCAGACACAGGGCGGACCGCCATGCCCAGGCTGGCCGGGACAGCGGCGCGGGCGCGGGCGCCTCGCCGCCGCCCATGCCCGGATCGGCGTCCGTCGACGGCATGGCGGACCCTCAGCCCTTCAGGTTGATGATGTTGTGGTTGATCGCGGCGAACACCGCCTCGCCGCGGGAGTTCACCTCCAGCTTGCGGTAGATGTTCTTGATGTGGGTCAGCACCGTGTTGCGGGAGATGCCCAGCCGCTCCGCGATGTCGCCATAGGTCAGTCCCTTGGCGACCCCCCACAGGATGTCGGTCTCCCGCTCGGTGAGCGACGGCACCGGCTCTGTCGGCGGCGTGGCCGACGGAGAGTCCGGCCGGTTCTGGACGCGGCGGACGATGGTGCGGGCGATGGAGGTCGAGATCGGCGAGCGCCCGGCCACCAGGTCGAGCACGGAGCCGACCAGATCGATCGCCGCCGAATCCTTCAGGATATAGCCGGCCGCTCCCGCCTCGATGGCGGTCAGCACGCTGCGCTCGTCCCCCAGGACCGAGACCACCATGATCTCCATGGCCGGGTAGAGCCGCCGGTTTTCGTGGATCAGGTCGAGGCCGCTGCCGTCGGGCAGCTTCAGGTCGGTGACCAGGACCGCCGGCACATGGGCGGCGCAGAGCGCGCGGGCCTCCGCCAGCGTGGCCGCGGCGGCCACCAGCTCGATGGGGTCGGCGGCGCGCAGGATCGCGGACATGCGCTCGCGGATCGGACGGTCATCCTCCACCAGGAGGACGCGGATGCGGTGGTCCGGCGACGGGGTTGCGGGCAAGTCACTGGTCACCACAGGGGAACGCCTTTCGTCCGGGAGGGATCGCGTCTTGGTCTGCGAGCGCAGGATAGGAAGGTTCGCGAAACCGTGACAATACCCAATCACAGGTCGAGGGCGCGGACAGTGCCCCCATGGGGAGACTACCCGCAACGGTTTCGCCGCGGCATCCCATGAACATGTGAGGCGGCACGGGCCGGTACGCCCGCCCCATCGCACCCCGCTCCCCCAACACCCCGCTTCCTCACACGATGTTGGGATACCGCGGTATGGCGGGCCTGACTATGGTTGTGCCGCGTGTCGCCCAATCCTCCTCAGCGGGAACCACGCCCGACGGAGCGGCCGGAGGCGGTCCCCCAACAGCACCGCGCCGCCCGTCGGCCCGGGCACGAAGCGGCCTGGCCCCCTGAAGAGGGCCGGCAGCCGCCGTGCCCGGCCAGCCCGGCCGCCTATTGCCGATCAAGACAGAACACAGGGGTTAGCGGATGACCAGCGTCGATTCTCAAGCGTTCCGCGGAGCCGGATCGCCGAGCCGGCCATCGCGGCTGCTGCTGAGCCTGATGGCGAGCGTCGCGCTGCTGGCGAGCCGGGAGAGCACGGCCCTGGCGCAGCCGCTGCCGAGCGGGCCGGCCGTCGCCGCCGGCTCGGTATCGATAGCGACGCCGTCGGGCACCAGCCTCATCATCGACCAATCCTCCCCCAGCGCCGTCGTCAACTGGCAGTCCTTCTCCATCGGGGCGGGGAACACGGTTCACGTCAACAACGGCAGCGGCGCCACGCTCAACCGCGTCACCGGCAACGTCCCCTCGCGCCTGGACGGCAGCCTGACCGCCACCGGCTCGGTCTATCTGATCAACCCGGCGGGGGTCGCGGTCGGACCCGGCGGGCGGGTCTCCACCGGCGGGTCCTTCGTCGCCTCCACCCTGGACGTCCGCGACGAGGAGTTCCTGCGCGGCGGCGACAAGACCTTCGCCGGCACCTCCAAGGCGACGGTGACCAACGCCGGGTCGATCGGCTCGCTGGGCGGCGACGTGGCGCTGATCGCGCGGGCGGTCGAGAACAGCGGCACCATCGCGGCGCCCAAGGGCACCGCCGCGCTGGCCGTCGGCTACGAAGTGCTGGCGCGGGACGGCGCCGTCAACGGCGGCAAGTTCCAGGTCAGG
Source organism: Azospirillum palustre (assembly GCF_002573965.1). Lineage (NCBI taxonomy): Bacteria > Pseudomonadati > Pseudomonadota > Alphaproteobacteria > Rhodospirillales > Azospirillaceae > Azospirillum > Azospirillum palustre. Next base: position 352,158 of record NZ_PDKW01000041.1, read on the forward strand.
GTCGGCGGGGCGGACACCGAGGCGAAGACCACCGGCACCATCACCGCGGCGGTGGCCGAGCTGCGGGCCAACGGCGGCAACGTCTACGCGCTCGCCGGCAACACCGGCGGCGTCATCGCGGCGACCGGCACAGCGGCCAGCGGCGGGCGGGTCTACCTGACCGCGGGCGACGACGGCGCGGTGGAGGCCGGCGGCACCATCGCCGCCACCCGGACGATGGCGGATGGCGCCCGCCAGGGCGGCGACATCCGGGTATCGGGCGGACGGGCCACGGTCACCGGCACGCTGACGGCCAGGGGATCGGCGCCGCCCATACCCGGCGTCAAGCCGGCGCGGGGCGCGGGCGGCACCGTGGCGGTGACGGGCCGGGCGGTGACGGTGGCCGGGACCGCCACGGTGGACGCGGGCGGCACCAGCGGCGGCGCCGTGGTGATCGGCGGCGATTACCAGGGTGGCAAGGACGCGCGGACGAAGACGCTCGCCGAGACGGTGGCCAACGCCGCGACCACCACCGTCGAGGCCGGGGCGCGGCTGTCGGCGGACGGAAGCGCCGGGAACGGCGGCAGCGTCGTGGTGTGGTCGGACGAGCGCACGGCATTCTACGGTGCGATCAGCGCGCGGGGCAACGGTGCCGGCGCCAACGGCGGCCGGGCCGAGGTGTCGGGCAAGGCGTCGCTGTCGTTCCGCGGGACCGCCGATCTGCGGGCCGAATCCGGCCGGACGGGATCGCTGCTGCTCGATCCGTACAACCTGACGATCTCCAACGGCAGCGACAGCGGCATGTCGGGCTTCGATGCCGCCGGTGACGACAGCGTGCTCAGTGTCGGCACGCTGACGGCGGCGCTGGCGACGGCCAACGTGACGGTGTCGACCGGGACGGGCGGCAGCCAGGAGGGCAACATCACGGTGGCGGACCCGGTGTCATGGTCGGCCGACACGATTTTGACCCTCCAGGCCGCCGGGCACATCGCGGTCAACGCCGCGGTGACGGCGACGGGCAATACCGCCGGGCTGGTGCTGGAATACGGCGTCGGCAAGGACTACAGCGTCGCGGCGCCGATCACCCTGTCGGGGAACGGCGCCACGCTGCAGATCGGTCCGACCGGCAGCCTCACGACCTATGCCCTGTTGCACGCGCTGTCGGATATCGACGACATCGACTCCGCCGACCCCACCAGCACGGACCGAACCGGGAACTTCGCGCTGGCCCAGAGCCTGAATGGCGACGGCAACACCTACGGCGACGCCCTGGTCACTGGGCGCTTCGTCGGCACCTTCGCCGGGCTTGGCAACACCATCGCCAACCTGACCATCGAAGCGGGGTCCACGGAGGGTGTCGGCCTGTTTGCCAACGCCGGTCCCGGATCGGTCATCCGCGACCTGTCGCTGACCGGAGGAATCACGGGCGGGGCCCATACCGGCGGTCTGGCGGGACGTGGCAGCGGCATCGTCACGAACGTCACCGCGGCGGCGGCGGTGACGGGGACGAACTATGTCGGCGGCCTGATCGGCGAAATGACCGGCGGCAGCGTCACCGACTCGTCCGGTAACAGCGATGTGACCGGAAAAAGCTACGTCGGCGGGTTGATCGGCCGTGTCGACGGCGCCGGCATCACCCTGACGCGGGTCCACGCCAGCGGCACCGTCATCAACAATGCGAACGGCGGACGTTTCTACAATGGCGGGCTGGTCGGCTATAACAACGGCGGGACCATCGAGTCCTCCTACGCCACCGGCGACGTGAAGCCCGACTGGGGCGACGGCAACAACTCCGGCGGGCTGGTCGGCGAAAACACCGGCACGATCCGCGATTCCTATGCAACCGGGTCTGTCCCCGACTCCTGGTTCGCCGGGGGGCTCGTCGGCGTCAACTCGGGCACCATCACCAACTCCCATGCCACCGGCTCGGTCGGCGGCGACGGCAGGAACTTTCTGGGCGGACTGGTCGGCTCGAACAACGCCGGCACGCTGTCGAACGTGTACGCGACCGGTTCCGTCAACGGCAACGGGCCGGTCGGCGGACTGGTCGGCAGCATGGCGGGAGGGGCCGTCACCGACGCTTACGCCTCCGGCGACGTAAGCGCCCACTGGAGCCCGGTGGGCGGCCTGATCGGTGAACTGGCCTGGGGTGTCAGCGTCACGCGGGCCTATGCCACCGGGGCGGTCAGCTCCACGGTCGAGGCAGCCGGCGGTCTGATCGGAACAAGCGGGGGCACGGTGTCGCAGGCCTATGCCACCGGCACCGTCGACGGCGTCGGCAAGGCCGGCGGCCTGATCGGAAACAACAACGGTACGATCCGCGATTCCTACGCAACCGGGGCTGTCCTCAACTCCCCGGAGGCCGGCGGGCTGGTCGGCCTAAACTCGGGCACCATCACCAATGCCTATGCCACCGGCTCGGTCGGCGGCGACAACATGACCAATGTCGGCGGACTGGTCGGCAAGAACACCGCCGGCACACTGTCGAACGTGTACGCCACCGGTTTCGTCGACGGTGCCGGGCCGGCCGGTGGCCTGATCGGCTACCTGGAGGATGGGGCCGTCGCCGACGCTTTCGCCTCCGGCACCGTGACCGGCAGCACAAACGCGGTGGGCGGCCTGATCGGCGCAATGAACATCGGCAGCGTCACGCGGGCCTATGCCACCGGCACCGTCAGCGGCAACCTCATGGTCGGCGGCCTGATCGGCGTGAGCGGCGGCACAGTGACCCAGGTCTATGCCACCGGCTCCGTCACCGGCACCGATCAGGTCGGCGGCCTGATCGGGCTCAACGCCGGCACCGTGACGCAGGCCTACGCCGCCGGCATGGTGAGCGGCTCGGGCACCGACATCGGCGGCCTGATCGGAAGCGATGCCGGCTCCGTGACCGCGTCCTATTGGGATACGGACAGCACCGGGCAGGCCAGGTCGGCCGGCGGCAGCGGGGCGGTCGGCCTGACCACTGCCGAAATGGCGGAGGATTGGAGCCTCTTCCTGGGCTGGGACTGGACGGTGTGGGCACTGCCCGTGCCCGGCAGCCTCCGGCCGGAACTTTACGGCGTCTCCGGGGTGGTCGGGGGAATTCGGAGCATCACCTATGGCGACGATCCGGCCGGCGCCACGGCCCGCACGGTCGGCGACGGCTGGTGGAACACCGTCACCGGCACCCTGTCCGTCGGCCCCCTCACCGCCACCGAGGCCGGGGCGCAGTCCCTCGCCGTGTCCGGCCTCAGCGGCACCTTCGTCACAGGCGGCGCCACACGCTTCGCCGGTGCCGGCATCGTCAATCCGGCGACGCTGACCGTCACCGCCGGCGGCGGCAGCATGACCTACGGCGACGCCCCCCCGACGAACATCACCTACACCGCCACCGGCTGGAAGAACGGGCAGGGCGACAGCCTGCTGACCGGGGTCGCCACGTCCACCGCCGCCACCGCCACCTCGAACGTCGGCAGCCACGCCACCACGGCCTCCGGCGGCACGCTGAGTGGAGGCGCCAGCGGCAACTACATCCTCAGCTACGTCAACGGCGTGATGAGCGTCACCCCGGCGACGCTGACCGTCACCGCCGCCGGCAGCATGACCTATGGCGATACCCCCCCGGCAAACATCGCCTACACCGCCACCGGCTGGAAGAACGGGCAGGGCGACAGCCTGCTGACCGGGGTCGCCACGACGACGACCGCGACCGCCACCTCGGACGTCGGCAGCTATGCCACCTCGGCGTCCGGCGGCACGCTGGGTGGAGCCGCCAGCGGCAACTACACCCTCAGCTACGCGGCCGGCACGATGAGCGTGATCCCGGCGGCGCTGACCGTCACCGCCGCCGACGGCAGCATGATCTATGGCGACGCTCCCCCGACCGACATCGCCTACACCGCCACCGGCTGGAAGAACGGGCAGGGCGACAGCCTGCTGACCGGGGTCGCCACGGCGACCGCCGCGACCGCCGCCTCGGACGTCGGCAGCTATGCCACCTTGGCGTCCGGCGGCACGCTGGGTGGAGCCGCCAGCGGCAACTACACCCTCAGCTACGCGGCCGGCACGATGAGCGTGATCCCGGCGGCGCTGACCGTCACCGCCGGCAGCGGCAGCATGACCTATGGCGACGCTCCCCCGACCGACATCGCCTACACCGCCACCGGCTGGAAGAATGGGCAGGGCAGCACGCTGCTGACCGGGGTCGCCACGTCCACCGCCGTCACCGCCGCTTCGGACGTCGGTAGCTATGCCACCTCGGCGTCCGGCGGCACGCTGGGTGGAGCCGCCACCGGCAACTACACCCTCAGCTACGCCGCCGGCACGATGAGCGTGACCCCGGCGGCGCTGACGGTCACCGCCGGCAGCGGCAGCATGACCTATGGCGGCAGCGTGCCCGCCATCGGCTACGCCGCCACGGGCTGGAAGAACGGGCAGGATGGCAGCCTGCTGACCGGGGTCAGCACGGCGGCCTCCGCCTCCGCCTCCTCCAATGTCGGCAGCTATGCCACGACCACGTCCGGCGGCACCCTGGGCGGCGGCGCTGCCGGCAACTACAGCATCCTGCGTCAGTCGGGCACCCTGTCGGTCACCGCGCGCCCGATCAGCGTGGCGGCGGACAGCACGAACCGGCTCTACGGCAACGCCAATCCGGCGCTCACCTACAATGTCGGCGGCGACGGCCTCGTCAACGGCGACACGCTGTCGGGCGCACTCGCCACCGCTGCCGGGGCGGCGTCGTCGGTGGGCTCCTACGTCATCGGCCAGGGCACGCTGGCGGCCTCGTCCAACTACAGCCTCGTCTTCAACCCCGGCACGCTGTCGGTCATCGCGCGCCCGATCACCGTGGCGGCGGACGGCAAGAGCCGGCTCTACGGCAACGCCAATCCGGCGCTCACCTACAGTGTCGGCGGCGACGGGCTCGTCAACGGCGACACGCTGTCGGGGGCGCTCGCCACCGCCGCCACCGCGTCTTCGCCAGCCGGCTCCTACGCCATCACGCAGGGAAGCCTCGCGGCCTCGTCCAACTACGCGCTCTCCTATGGGCCGGGCGTGCTCACGGTGCAGCCGGCCGACAGCGGCAACAGCGTGCCGCCGGCCGGCGCCCCGGCGCAGGAGGTGACCCGCCAGATCATCGTGGCGACGCTGCCGCGCAACATGGTCGAAACCACGGCTCAGGGGACGGACACCGCCTTCTCCGGCGGCGGGATCGTCCTGTCCGGCGGCGACAGCGCCCCCACGGCCGGAACCCGAAGCGCGACTGCGACCGCGTCCGCCGTGCCGGGCGCCGACACCCAGGGCGGGAGCGGCAACGGCGTGCGGGAGGAGAAGGGCGAAGCCGGCTGCATCGGCGGGGCCGCCGGAGCGGCGTGCGCCAGCCAGCCGCATCCGGCCAACACGCGGGTCGGCCGCTTCCTGCGCTTCTTCCAACAGCCGTGACGGATTCAGTGAGGATGTTTCAGATGTACGGAACCGAAGCCCGTCCGTCGCGGCTCCGTGGAGCCGCCCCCCGGTTGTTCGGGGTGGTTGCGGTGACCGCGATGGGGCTCGCCGGCGGTGCGCCGGGCGCCACCCTTGCCCAGTCCACGGCGGCCCAGTCCACGGCGATGGAACGCCATTTGCCCCCGGCGGTGGAGGGAAGCGGCGGGGGACTGCGCCCCGGCCCGGCGCCGACGGCGTCCGGGGACGACACCCCGCTGGGGGTCGATGTCGCCGGCTTCCGCCTCATCGGGCTGGACGGCGCGATCACCTCCCACCCGCCGGCCGGCATCACGGTCGCGGGGGCGGAGGGGCTGGACGATGCCGGGTTGCGGAAAGCCTTGAGCCCCTTCATCAACAAGCCGCTGTCGCGCAAGCTGCTGACCGAGGTTCAGGCGGCGGTGGCGCTGGCCTACCGCGAGGCGGGCCGCCCCTTCGTCTCGATCACGGCACCGCCGCAGGAGATCACCTCCGGCGTGCTGCACCTGCGCGTGGTGGCCTTCCGGACCGGCCGCGTGCAGGTGCAGGACGGCGACGGCGGGCCGCAGGAGCCGGACCCGGCGCTTGCCGCCGGTCTGCGCGCGCCAGCCGGCCAGCTCATCGAAGCGGACCGCATCTCCGAGGATCTCGACTGGCTCAACCGCTTCCCCTACCGGCAGCTCAACGGCGTGTTCGAGCCGGGGTCCGATCCCGGCACCAGCAACCTGACCCTGGAGCTCAGCCGCCGCCAGCCCTGGCAGGCGTTCGCCGGCTGGTCCAACACCAGCACCGTCAGGGATCACGACAGCAACCGCCTCTTCGCCGGCTTCAGCGCGGGCATCGAGGCGATGCATGACATGACCGTCGCCTATCAGTTCACCGGCAGCCCGGACGTCGTCTCCGATCCCGCCTCGGTCAGGCTGTCGGGGGGAAACTGGCCGGCCTATGTCAGCCATGCCGGGCGTATCGCGGCGATGACCTTTCCGCGGCAGGCGGTCAGCATCGCCCCGAACTTCGTCGCGACGGGCCAGGAGAGCGCCGGCAACATCCTGACCTTCCACACCACCACCGTCGAACTGCCCATTCTCTACCGCTCGGCGCTGTCCAACATCGACGAACGGCTGGCCGGGTGGGGGGACGTCTATGGCGGCGTCGCGCCGAAATGGATGTCGCGCAAGACGCTGTACCGGGGTGCTGGCCTCGCCGACGGATCGGCCGGGGTGTTCGACCTGACCGTCGGCTGGGCCGCTGCCTGGCAGCGCGCCGGCGGCGATACGGCCGATCTTGACGTCCGCGCCGTGGTCAACCGGACCGGGATCGTGCCCGGCAACACCGATGCGGCCTGGAACAGCTTCACCAACGGACGGGTGGCCGGGGCCGACTATGCCTATGGGTACGGCACGCTCAATCAGGCGACGTCGCTTGCCGCCGTTCCCGGCCTGAACGGCTTCACCTGGACCACCGCGTTCACCGGCCAGATTGCCGGCAAGGCGCTGCCCGAGACCGAGCAGCTTGCACTCGGCGGCTATTACGCCGCCCGTGGCTACACGCTGCGCGACGGCAGCGCCGATACCGGGTTCGTGCTGCGCAACGAGCTGCGGCTGCCGGTATTCCCGGTCCTGGGCGCTGTGGGGGTCTCCGACATGCCCGGCGTCGGGCGGGTGGAGGATGCGGCCTCCCCCTTCGCCTTCCTCGATGTCGCCTATGGCCACACCTACAACCTGGATGCCCTGCAGGGGGTGAACGAGCGGGCCGACACCAGACTCGTCGGCCTCGGCCTCGGGCTCGACTACACGCTTGGCCGGAGCCTGCAGGGCGGGCTGAGCGTCGGCGTCGCCCTGACGGACGGGCCGGAGACGGACCGCGGCACCGTCACCGCCCAGGCCCGGCTGCTGATGTCGTTCTGACCGCCAATGCCCTCTGCCGCGTCAGCGGGCCAGGTTCAGCGGGGCCAAGTTCAGCGGGCCAGTTCGAAGCGGATCGGCTGCGCGCCCTGCCACAGGGTGCGCTTGCCGAGTTCCGCCAGATTCTCCAGCCCGTCGGTGATGGTGATGAAGTGGTTGCCGGCGAGCTGGCCCATCTTGCTGGAGAACTGGACGCCGCCATAGGCCAGCAGGATCTCGGTCTCGCTGATGCCGCCCGGATAGAGGATGAACTGGCCCGGCGCCGGGTGGCTGGTGTGGTTCTCGTAGCCGAGGCCGAAATCGGTGTCGCCCAGCGGAATCCACACCCCTTCGCCGCTCCAGCGGACATGGACGATCTGGCCCTCGTAGGGCAGCAGGCTGCGGAACTTGGCGCAGGTCTTCGGCGCGGCGGCCGTCTCGAAACGGGCGCCGAAGGTGAAGGGGCCGGCGGTGATGGTCAGGGCGTCCATGCTTGGGGGATCCTTGCGTTTCGTGGTCGTCGGGTGGAGTGATCGTCTTTTCAGGCGGCGCCGACCTTCGGTCGCGCCAGATCCGGCGTGTCGCAGCGCAGGAAGGCGCCGCGGCCGGGCTGCGCCACGCAGGTGCCGCTTTCCACCACCACCTCGCCGCGCGACAGCACGGTCTCCGGCCAGCCGGTCACCTCCAGCCCCTCATAGGGGGTGTAGTCGACATTGTGGTGCAGCATGGCGTTGGTGATGGTGACCTTGCGGTCCGGATCGTAGATGACGATGTCGGCATCGGCGCCGATGGCGAGGCTGCCCTTGCGCGGGTGCAGGCCGTACATCTTGGCCGGGTTGGTCGAGGACAGCTCGACGAAGCGCTGCAGGCTGATGCGGCCCTTCTTCACCCCTTCGGAGAACAGGATCGGCAGCCGCGTCTCGATGCCCGGCACGCCGTTGGGGATCCAGTTGAAGGGGGTGTTCGCGCCGTGCAGCATCTTGCCCTTGGGGTCCTGGTAGCGGAAGGGCGCGTGGTCGGACGACACGATGTGGAAGGTGCCGCCGGCCAGCGCGTCCCACACCGCCGCCTGGTTGGCCTTGTCGCGCGGCGGCGGCGAGCAGATGCACTTGGCCCCCTCCATGCCGTGGCCGTGCAAATCGTGCTCGGTCAGCACCATGTATTGCGGGCAGGTCTCGGCGTAGATGCGCATGCCGCGGCCCTGCGCCCAATGGATCTGCTCGATGGCCTCGCGGCCGGAGACGTGGACGATCAGGATCGGCACGTCGGCCAGCTCGGCCATGGCGATGGCGCGGTGGGTCGCCTCGCGCTCCACCAGCATCGGCCGGGAATCGGCGTGGTAGCGTGGTGCCGTGTGGCCGGCGGCGAGCAGCCTGTCGGTCAGCCAGCCGATGAAGTCGGCGTTCTCGGCATGGATCATCGCCATGGCGCCGTCGCGCCGGGCGACGCTGAGCAGCTCCAGCACCTGCCGGTCGTTCAGCTTCATGTCGTCGTAGGTCATGTAGATCTTGAACGACGTATAGCCGTCATGGATCAGCGCCGGCAGATCCTGGCCGAGCAGCTGGTCGGTCGGGTCGCTGACGATGAGGTGGAAGGCATAGTCGATCACCGCCTTGCCGTCGGCCCGGCGGTGATAGTCGGTCACCGCGTCGCGCAGCGACTGGCCCTTGAACTGGCAGGCGAAGGGGATGACCGTGGTGGTGCCGCCGCAGGCGGCCGAGCGGGTTCCGGTCTCGAAATCGTCGGCGGACTGCGAGCCGTCGCTGGTCGGCTGGTCGAGGTGGCAATGGCCGTCGACGCCGCCGGGCATCACGAGTTTGCCGGCCGCGTCGATCTCGCGGGCTCCCGGCCCCAGCCCGGCGCCGATGGCGGCGATGCGGCCGCCGATCACGCCGAGGTCGGCGGCGAACACGTCGGACGCGGTGGCCAGCGTGCCGTTGCGGATTACGGTGTCGAACTGCGGCATGGAACTCTCCCTCGGTCCCGAAGGACGGGTCTTGCGGTTGCCGGGATCACAGGAAATAGCCGCCCGGATTGGCCTCGGCGGCGATGGCGCGGCGGGCGTCGTCCTGGAGGTTGCGCAGATGCGCCAGCATGGCGGCCTTGGCGGCGGCGGCGTCCCGCCGCTCCACCGCGTCCAGCACCGCCCGGTGCTCGGTGTCGATCTCGCCCTTGCGGTGGAAGCTGCTGGAGATGCGGAACAGCCGGGCGACCACCCGCATGCGCGTGATGGTCTCGGCCAGCGTCGCATTCCCGCTGACATGGGCGAAGAAGCTGTGGAAATGATTGTCGTAGAGCCAGTGCTGCATGTCGTCCTCGCCGTCCTCCAGCGCCTCGAGCCCGCGCCGCAGCCCGGCCAGATCGGCGTCGCCGACCAGCGGCACCGCGGTTTCGATGGCGTGGCACTCCAGCAGCTCGCGCATCTGCATGCATTCGAAGAACTCGCGGGCCGAGACGATGCGGACGCGGTAGCTGCGCTCGCTGGTGCGCTCCAGCAGCCCCTCGCCGACCAGCCGGACCAGCGCCTCGCGCATCGGCGTGCGCGACACGTTCAGCCGCTCGGCCAGCCGTCCCTCCGGCACCTCGGCGCCGCCGGGGATCTCGCGGCTGAGGATCAGCTCGCGCAGGTGCCCGAAGGCGCGGTCGCCGAGGTTGGCGGTCCGGGAGGAGGACGGGAGGGCCGGGGGGAGCGGAGGACTCATGGCCGAGCGCCTCTCACTGGCCGTCGACGATGGCGATGTTGCGGTAGGCGCGGCCGAAATGACGCTCGATGCGGCGCTGGACGATGTCCCACAGCGAGGTCATCAGCAGATAATAGAGCGCGGCGACCGTGAACAGCTCCAGCACCATGAAGCGCTCCTGGATCAGCAGCTGGGTGCTGCGCAGCAGCTCCTCCATCGAGATGACGGAGGTCACCGAGGTCGTCTTCAGCAGGCCGTTCACGCTGTTGCCGAGTGCGGGAATGATGATGCGGACGGCCTGCGGCAGCACGATGTAGGCCATCACCTGGGCCGAATTCAGGCCGAGCGCGCGGCCGGCGTTGCTCTGCCCGGCGGCGACGCCGAGGATGCCGCCGCGGATGATCTCGGCCAGATAGGCGGCCTCGTTGAGGATCAGGCCGATCAGCGCCGATTCCGTCACCGACAGCTTGATGCCGATCTGCGGCAGGCCGGTGTAGATGATGATGAGCTGGACCAGCAGCGGCGTGCCGCGGAACACCCAGATGTAGGTCTGCGCCACCCGCGCGACCCAGCGGTAGGGCGACAGCCGCAGCAGCGCCAGCACGCAGCCGAGCACGAGGCCGCCGGCGATGCCCGCCAGCGTCAGCCACAGGGTGGTGATCGCTCCGCTGAACAGATACCCGTTGAACAGGTATTCGAAGAAACCGTCCCAGTTCCAGCCGCTGGTCATTCCGTCACCTTTTCACTCTTGTCCGATGCGCGGGCGGTGGCGGGAACGGGTCCCCGCCGCCGCCCGCTTTCCGCGTCTCACATGCCGGGGCCGTTGACCTTGAAGGCGCCGTCGTTGGGCAGCAGGCCGTATTCGTCCATCAGCTTCTTGTAGGAGCCGTCCTTCTGCATGTCGTTGAGGACGCCGACCACGGCCTCGCTCAGCGTCTTGCTCTTCATCGCCAGGGCGACCGGGGTCGGGAACAGGCCATGCAGGGCGCGCTCGAAGTCGCCGCGCTTGGCGTATTCGGCCGCCGTCGGGTCGATGGCAACCGACGCCTCGGTCTGGCCGGCGCGCAGCGCCTGATAGGCCGTGGCGAAATTGTCGAAGGTCTTGATCTCGATCGGCTTGAGGCCCTTGGCGACGATCATCTTGTCGAGTTCGCGCAGCTTGCGTTCCTCGAAGCCACCCAGCTCGACGCCGACCGGACGGCCCGACAGATCCTCCGGCTTGGCGATCTTCAGCGGGTTGCCCTTGGTCACCGAGATGCTGATCGCCTGCGATTCATAGTTGATCATCGGCATCATCTTGGCCCGCTCCTCGGTCCAGAAGATGCCGGTGTTGATCAGGTCCCAGCGGCCGGCCTGGAGGCCGGGGATCATCGCCGAGAACTCGATGCGGACATATTCCGGCGTCAGGCACAGGCGCTTGGCGATCTCGTTGCCCAGCGTGATGCGCATGCCCTTCAACTGGCCGCTGCTGTCGACGAACTGCATCGGCGGCAGGGTCGGGTTGGTCGACATCACCAGCGTGCCGGGCTTGACCAGCTCGGAATCGGCGACCGCCGGCTTGCAGGCGGTTTGGGCAGCAGCGGGGAGGGCGAGCAGGGTCAGGCCGGCGGCGATCAGCAGCGTGCGAATGGTCATCGTAAACCCCTTCTCTCGTGTTCGGATCTCGGATTCGGGCGAAACGGTCAGGCGAGGGAGTCGATCAGGCCGTAGGCCGCCAGATCGGCGCGCAGCGCCGCCGCGTCGGCTTCCGGCAGCGGCAGGCGCGGCGCGCGGGGGTCGCCGACGGCCAAGCCCATCATGCCGAGCCCGGTCTTCGAGGCGGCGACGTAGCGGTGGCCGCCGACCCAGCGGACGATGGGCAGCATCTTCTTGTAGAGCGCCAGCGCCTGCTCCTTGTCGCCATGGTCGGCCACCAGTTCGAACAGGCGGGCGGAATCGCGCGGGATCAGGTTGGAGCAGACCGCGACCCAGCCCTGGGCGCCGAGCCAGAAGGATTCATAGCCGAGGATGCCGGCGAACACCGTCATGCGGTCGCCGCACAGCTCGATGATGTCGCGGACCCGCGTCACCTCCAGCGTCGATTCCTTGATGTAGAGGACGTTGTCGATCTCGCTGAGCCGCGCGACGATGGGCGGGGTGAGGTCGACGTTGGCGGTCGCCGGGTTGTTGTAGATCATCACCGGCAGCGAGATCGCCTCGCCGATGCGGCGGTAATGCTCGAACAGCTCGTCGGGCGTCGGCGAGCTGTAATAGGGCGGGATCACCATTACCCCGTCGGCGCCCATGCCTTCCGCTTCCTTGGCCAGCGCGACGGCGTCGCGCGTCCATTCGGCGCCGGTGCCGATCAGCACGGGCACGCGGCCCGCCGCCTCGGTCACGCAGATCTCGATGACCTGGGCCCGCTCCTCCGGGGTCATCGACAGGAACTCGCCGGTGCTGCCGAGCGGGATCAGCCCGTGGATGCCCTGCTCGATCTGCCAGTTCACCAGCTTCTTCAAGGCCGGAACATCCACAGCACCGCCGTCGGCGGTGAAGGGGGTGATGAGGACCGTGTAGGTGCCGCGCAATGCCGTCATGGGTTCCCCCAAGCTCCTGCCTAATTTTTGACCTTGCCTAAATACTACTCGTATACTACCTGTATACAGGAATCCAGCGCTAATTGACGCAGCCTCGAAAAGCGCTTTCCACCGCAATCCGGACACAGCCGACCGCCCATGCGCCTCGAACATCCAAGCGTCCGCCGCGACGGCGCCCCCATCGAGATCACCTATGACGGCGAGCGGATTCCCGCGCTGGCCGGGGAGACGGTGGCGGCGGCCCTGGCGGCGCACGGCGTCGCCGCCTACCGCCACAGCCGCGACGGTGGCCGGCGCGGCCTCTATTGCGGCATGGGCGCCTGCTTCGAATGCCTGGTGACGGTCGACGGCAAGGCGAGTCAGCGCGCCTGCCTGACCAAGGTGGCGGACGGCCAGACCATCCGCTCGCAGCCGCCGGCCGGCACGCCGGAGGATCCGCTGGTCCCGCTGGTGCCGCCGCCGGTGGGCGACGCGCCCGAGGAACGTGTGGTCGATGTGCTGGTGATCGGCGCCGGCCCGGCCGGTCTGGCGGCGGCGGAAGCGGCGGCGCGGCGCGGCGCGGCGGTGGTGGTGCTCGACGAGCGGCCGCAGAGCGGTGGGCAGTATTTCAAGCCGCTCGCCCCCTCGCACCGCGCCGACCGGCCGACCGACCGCCAGTTCCGCGCCGGCCTCGCCCTGATCGACGCGGCGAAGGCAGCCGGCGCCGCCATCGTCCAGGAAGCGACGGTGTGGGGCGCCCATGCCCCCGACGAGGTGGTCGCCATCGTTGCCGGGCGCGAGACCGTCTACCGGCCGCGCCGGCTGGTGATCGCCGGCGGCGCCTATGAGCGGCCGGCGCCCTTCGCGGGCTGGACGCTGCCCGGCGTGATGACGACCGGGGCCGGGCAGACCCTGGCGCGCGCCTATCGCGTCGCACCCGGCCGCCGGGTGGTGGTCGCCGGCAACGGTCCGCTCAATTTGCAGCTGGCCTGCGAGCTGGTGGAGGGCGGCGTCACGGTGGCCGCCGTGCTGGAAAGCGCGCCGCGCCCGTCGCCGGCCCAATGGCGGCAGATGCTGACCGCGCTGCGCGCCGCCCCCGGCCTGATCGGCGACGGCGCCCGCTACCTGCTGACGCTGCGGCGCGCCGGGGTGCCGGTGCTGTGGGGGCAGGGCGTCGTCGCGGCGGAAGGGGAGGGCAGGCTGGCACAGGTGCGCTACGCCCCGCTCGGCGCCGACGGCGCTCCCCGGCTGGGCGAGGCCGTCACCGTTGCCGCCGATGCGCTGTGCCTGGGCTACGGCTTCATCCCCTCGACCGAGATCGCCCGCGCGCTCGGCTGCGCCCACCGGCTGGTCGAGGACCGGCATCTCGGCTATCTCGCCACCGACATCGCCGTGGATGGCGCCACCAGCGTGCCGGGGGTCTTCGCCGTCGGCGACGGCGTCGATCTCGGCGGGTCGAAGGTGGCACAGGCGCGCGGACGCCTTGCCGGCATCGCCGCCGCCACCCAGCTCGGCCTGAGCGACAGCGACCCGGAGGAGGGCCGGCGGGCGCTGGCCGATCTGCGGCGGGCCGAGGGATTCCAGGCGGCGCTGTGGTCGATCTACCGGGCGCCGCCGCCGCGGCTCGACACCGTGCCCGACGAGGCGATGCTGTGCCGCTGCGAGGAGGTCACCTTCGGCCGGGTCCGGGCCGAGATCGCCGCCGGCCATGACAGCCTCGCGGCGCTGAAGCGCAACACCCGGCTCGGCATGGGGCGCTGCCAGGGGCGCTATTGCGCGGCGACCGCCGCCCTGCTGCTGGAGCAGGCGACCGGCAGGAAACGGGCGCCCGAGCAGTATCTGGCGCCGCGCCTGCCGGCCAAGCCGACGCCGGCCGGCGCCTTCGCCTTCGAGAAGCCGGAATGGGGCGGCCACCAGCGTGCCATCACCCCCAACCTCGCCCGCCCGCTGGAGGACGGCCCGCTGCCCGACCAGGAGGCCGAGATCCTGATCGTCGGCGGCGGCGTGGTGGGATCCTGCCTCGCCTATTACCTGACCCAGGCCGGGCGCGACGTGCTGGTGGTCGAGCGCGGCGACACCAATTTGCAGGCGTCGGGCGCCAATGCCGGCAGCCTGCATGTCCAGCTGCTGTCCTTCGATTTCGGCGCCAAGGCCGAGGCGGGCGGCGGACCGGCGGCGGCGACGCTGACGCTCGGCCCGCGCTCCATCGCCTTGTGGCGGGAGCTGGAGACTGCCTGCGGCGCCGACTTCGAACTGGCGGTCACCGGCGGCCTGATGGTGGCGGACAGCCCGGCCGGCATGGAGTTCCTGCGCGCCAAGGCGGCGCTGGAGCGGCGGTACGGCGTCGAGAACGCCATCATCGACGCGGCCGAGCTGCGCCGCCTCGCACCCGCCTTGTCGGACGGGCTGATCGGCGCCGAATACGCGCCGCAGGAGGGTAAGATCAACCCGCTGCGCGCGACCTACGCCGTGCTGGAGCAGGCGCGCCGCCAGGGCGCCCGCTTCCTGCGCGGGGTGAATGTCACGGGCATCGCCGCGGTCCCTGCCGTCGAGGGCGGCGGCTGGCGGGTCGAGACCTCGCGCTGCCGCATCCGCGCCAAACAGATCGTCAACGCCAGCGGCCCGTGGGCGCGCGAGACCGGGCGGCTGGTCGGCATCGACGTGCCGGTGCACAGCGCGCCCCTGCAGATGATCGTCACCGAGCCGGCGCCCAAGCTGGTCGGCCAGCTGGTCGCCCATGCCGACCGCCATCTCAGCCTGAAGCAGGCGGTGACCGGCGGGCTGATCATCGGCGGCGCCTGGACCGCGGTCTTCGACCCGGCGCGGCGCTTCAACACGGTGTCGCGCTCCAGCATCGAGGGCAATCTGTGGGTCGCCCGCCATGTGCTGCCGCAGATCGCCGGGCTGCATGTGGTCCGCGCCTGGGCGGCGATGAACATCAACATCGACGGCGCGCCGATCCTCGGCCCGGTGCCGGGATTGCCGGGCTTCTTCAACACGGTGACGTCCAACGGCTTCACCCTGGCGCCGGTCGTCGCCCGCATGACCGCCGATCTGCTGCTCGACGGCCGCACCGACATCGACCCGACCCCCTTCCTGATCGACCGGTTCGGCTGACCCGCTTCGCTCATCCGCCCCCTCATCCGTCCAACGCCCCCCATCGCCAAGAGAAGTCCCCAATGATCGCCATCGAGAATGTCAGCAAGAGCTACGGCACCTTCCAGGTCCTGAAGGACTGCACGACCACCGTGCGGAAAGGCGAGGTGGTGGTGGTCTGCGGCCCCTCCGGGTCGGGCAAGTCGACGCTGATCAAGTGCGTCAACGGGCTGGAGCCCTTCCAGTCGGGCCGCATCGAGGTGGACGGCATGGATGTCGGCGCGCCGGGCACGAAGATGTCGGCGTTGCGCGCCCGCGTCGGCATGGTGTTCCAGAATTTCGAGCTGTTCCCCCATCTGACCATCATGCAGAACCTGACCCTGTCACAGCGCAAGGTGCTGGGCCGCCAGACCGCGGAGGCCGAGGCGAAGGGCGAGGCTCTGCTGGCGCGGGTCGGGCTGGCCGCCCAAGCGCACAAGTTCCCCGGCCAGCTGTCCGGCGGCCAGCAGCAGCGCGTCGCCATCGCCCGCGCCCTGGCGATGGACCCCATCGCCATCCTGTTCGACGAGCCGACCTCGGCGCTCGATCCGGAGATGATCAACGAGGTGCTCGACGTGATGGTCGAGCTGGCGAACGAGGGCATGACGATGATCTGCGTCACCCACGAGATGGGCTTCGCCCGCAAGGTCGCCCACCGCGTGATCTTCATGGACCATGGCAGCATCATCGAGGACTGCACCAAGACCGAGTTCTTCGAGACCCAGCGCTCGGAGCGCGCCACCCAGTTCC
This sequence comes from Azospirillum palustre, assembly GCF_002573965.1. Taxonomy (NCBI): domain Bacteria; kingdom Pseudomonadati; phylum Pseudomonadota; class Alphaproteobacteria; order Rhodospirillales; family Azospirillaceae; genus Azospirillum; species Azospirillum palustre. Next base: position 368,577 of record NZ_PDKW01000041.1, read on the forward strand.
TCGCCAAGATTTTGCAGCACTGAAATCCGTCTGGGCGCGGCGTCGCACCCCATCTTATCGGTATGGCCGATCAGAACCTTTGCAGGACAACGGCTCGTCTGCTTTGTTAGGGAAAGATCAGCGTCAGGTGGCAGGACTTGGTATGAGCATGGACATGGGCGACTCCAAAGCCGCGACGCCGGCCGCAGCAGGTGCGACTCAGGCCGGCGTCAATCTGGCGAGCATGGCCTACCGCACCATCCTGGAGATGATCCTCGACCGCCGCATCCCGAGCGGCGAGGTGATCGTCGAAGACCGGCTGGCCACCGCGCTCAGCATCTCGCGCACGCCGATCCGCGAGGCGCTGGTGCGGCTGGCGAGCGAAGGGCTGATCCGCAAGGAGTTCAACCGCCCCTACCGGGTGCGCGAGGTCTCCAACCGCGAATATTTCCAGAGCATGCGCCTGCGCGAGATCCTGGAGGGGGAGGCCATCGCCGCCGCCGCGTCCAGGGTCGATCCGGTCCGCTTGCAGGCGATGAAGGCCGAGATGCTGCGGCTGCGCGACGAGCCCAAGATCCGCTTCGAGGACCATTGGGCCGCCGACGAGGAGCTGCACACCCTGATTGCCGAGGCGTCCGGCAACGCGGTGCTGGCGCAGATCATCCGCGACCTGCGGGTGACGACGCGCCTGTTCGAGCTGTCCGGCCTGCCGTCGCGCATCCGTCCCGACTGCGACGAGCATCTCGACGTCATTGCAGCACTGGAGAGCGGCGATGCGGCGGAGGCCAGGGCCGCCATGGAGCGGCATATCCGCAGCCTCGCCAAGGATGTGCTGGGCGAGATCGCCAAGAGCTGAACGGTCCCACCTGGGCGGTTCACTCAGCTGCTCATTCCGCCGCCAGACGCTGCGGCGTCGTGGAGCGGAACTGCGCCGGCCAGTCGCGCAAATCCATCTCCGCCTGGGCCATGGCCTTGTCCTTCACATGCCCATAGCCGCGGATCCGGTCCGGGATGCCGGCGATTTGCACGGCCAAATCCAGCTTTTCCGGGGTGAGGCCGGCCAGCATTTCCGTGATGGCCCGTTCGTAATCCCCGATCAGCCGGCGTTCCGCCCGGCGCTCCGCGGTGCGCCCGAACGGATCGAACGGCGTCCCGCGCAGTCCCTTGAACGTCGCCAGAACTTTGAACACGGGCAGCATCCAGGGGCCATAGGCACTCTTCTTCAAGTGGCCTGTCCGCTCGTCCCGACCCGCCAGCAGGGGCGGGGCCAGATGGAAGCGCAGGCGGAAGCCATCTTCGAACTGCCCGGCCAGCTGCGCGAGGAAGGCGCCGTCGGTGTAGAGGCGGGCGACCTCGTATTCGTCCTTGTAGGCCATCGCCTTGTAGAAGGACCGCGCCACCGCCGCGGTCAGCCGGCTGCTGCCCGGCACCGCCGCCGTCTCGGCCCGGCGGACCCGGTCGACCAGCAGGCGGTAGCGCCCGGCATAGGCCGCATTCTGGTAGGCGGTCAGCTGTTCGATGCGCCGGGCGATCAGCCCGTCGAGATCGTCGGGTTGCGGGGCGGCCACGCTCGAAGGCTTGGCCGGGTGCGCCGCCGCGAGCGCGCCTGGATCGGCGGCCGCGCGCCGTCCCCAGGCGAAGGCCGACCGGTTGCCGGCGACCCCGGTGCCATTCAGGACGATGGCCGTGTCGATGGCCGCGGCGGACAGCGGAATCAGCCCCTTCTGCCACGCGTAGCCGAGCAGGAAGAGGTTCGCCATGATCGCGTCGCCGAACAGCGCGGTGGCGATGGCGGTGGCGTCCAGCGCATCGACCGCCGCCGGCCCGCCGCAGGCGTCGCCGACCCGGCGCACCAGCAGCGGCAGCGGCAGCCGCTCTTCCGGATTGCGGGTGAAGGCGCCGGTGACGGTCTCATGTTTGTTGAGCACCGCGCGGGTACGGCCGGCCTGCATGCGGCTCAGCCCATCCTCGCCGGCCGCGACCAGCAGATCGCAGCCGAGCACGGCGTCGGCGCCGCCGGGAGCGATGCGGGCGGCATGGATCTGGTCGGCCCGACGCGCCAGCACGATGTGCGACATCACCGCGCCGCCCTTCTGCGCCATGCCGGTCTGGTCGAGGATGGAGCAGGCCAGCCCCTCCAGATGTGCCGCCATGCCGAGGATCGCGCCGATGGTCACCACCCCGGTGCCGCCGACCCCGGTGACGAGAAGGCGGTAGGGCTGGTCGAGCGGCGGTGCCGCCGGGTCGGGCAGGGGGGCGGCCTCGGCGTCGATGTCGGGCGCCGGAGTTTTGGCCGGGCGCGCCTTGCGCAGCGTGCCGCCCTCCACCGTCACGAAGGACGGGCAGAAGCCCGACAGGCAGGAGAAGTCCTTGTTGCAGGAGGACTGGTCGATTGTCCGTTTCGTCCCGAACTCGGTGTCGACCGGCACCACCGACAGGCAGTTCGACTGGGTCGAACAGTCGCCGCAGCCCTCGCAGACCCGCTCGTTGATGACGACGCGGCGGCCGGGGTCGGGCAGCTTGCCGCGCTTGCGGCGGCGGCGCTTCTCGGCGGCGCAGGTCTGGTCGTAGATCAGCGCCGACACGCCCGGCACCTCGCGGAACTCGCGCTGCACGGCGTCGAGATCGTCGCGGTGGTGGATGGTGACGTAGGGCGGCAGGCCGGCGGACAGGCCGTATTTCTCCGGCTCGTCGCTGACGACGGCGATGCGCTGCACCCCCTCGGCGCGCACCTGCCAGGCGATGGCCTGCGGGGTGAGCTGGCCGTCGTGGGACTGGCCGCCGGTCATGGCGACGGCGTCATTGAACAGGATCTTGTAGGTGATGGTGACGCCGCCGGCGACCGCCGCGCGGATGGCGAGCAGGCCGGAATGGAAATAGGTGCCGTCGCCGATGTTCTGGAAGATGTGGCGGGTCGGCACGAAGGGCGCCAGCCCGATCCAGTTGGCGCCCTCCGCCCCCATGTGGGTGTAGGTGGCGGTGTCGCGGTCCATCGCCTGCGACATCCAGTGGCAGCCGATCCCGGCATGGGCCCGCGAGCCCTCCGGCACCTTGGTCGAGCTGTTGTGCGGACAGCCGGAACAGAAATAGGGCGTGCGCTTGGCAACCGGGCCGCCGGGGCGGGCGGCGGCGCTGCTGTTTTCAAGGCGGGCCAGCGCGTCGGCGTCCATTTCCACGCCGCAGCGGGCGAGCCGCCGTGCGATGGCCATGGCGATCTCGGCGACCGACAGCTCGTCGTGGGAGCGCAGCAGGGGGGCGCCGGACCAGTCGTTCTTGCCGGTGACGCGCGGGCGCCGGTCCGCCGGCAGGCCGTAGAGGATGTCCTTGATCTGGCCCTCGATCAGCGGCCGCTTTTCCTCCACCACCAGGATCTCGTCGAGGCCGGCGGCGAAGCTGCGCAGGCTGTCCGGTTCGAGCGGCCAGGGCACCGCCACCTTGAAGACGGCGATGCCGAGCGCCGCCGCCCGGTCCTCGTCGATGCCGAGTTCCGCCAGGGCCTGCCGGACATCGAGATAGGCCTTGCCGGCGGTGACGATGCCGAAGCGCGCGCCGCCCCCGCCTCCGCCTCCGCTTCCCAGCGCCACGCGGTTCAGGCCGTTGGCGCGGACATAGGCCAGCGCCGCCGGGATCTTGTGCAGGTGCAGGCGGGCCTCCTGCTCCTGCGGGCTGTCCGGCCAGCGGATGTTGAGGCCGCCGGGCGGCAGGATGAGATCGGTCGGCTGCCGGATGACGGGGAGGGCCGGGTCGAGGGTCATCGAGACGCTGCGGTCGGTCAGGTCGGCCGTCACTTTCATGGCGGTCCAGCAGCCCGACAGGCGCGACAGCGCCCAGCCATGCAGCCCGTATTCGATCATCTCCGGGATGCCGGACGGGCTCAGGATCGGCATCATCGCATCGACCAGCGCATATTCGCTCTGGTGCGAGGTCGTCGAGGATTTGCAGGTGTGGTCGTCGCCGGCCAGCACAAGCACGCCGCCCCGCCCGGCCGAACCGGCAAGGTTGGCGTGGCGGAAGGCGTCGCCGGTGCGGTCCACCCCCGGCCCCTTGCCGTACCACAGGCCGAAGACGCCGTCCCAGTCCGGCTGGTCCTGCAGATGGATCTGCTGGCTGCCCCACAGCGCGGTGGCGGCCAGATCCTCGTTGACGCCGGGAACGAAGCGGATGTCGTGGGCGTCGAGGAAGCTCCGCGCCCGGCCCATCTCCATGTCGATGGTGCCGAGCGGCGAGCCGCGGTAGCCGCTCACCAGTCCGGCGGTGCGCAGGCCGGCGGCGCGGTCGCGCCGTTTCTGGAGCAGCGCCATCCGCACCAGGGCCTGCGTGCCGTTCAGGAACACGCGGCCGTGTTCGGCCAGATACTTGTCGTCCAGGGTCACCGCGCCCGTCATCGCCACGCCGTCCGGCATGTGCGTCCTCCCTCGGTGTCATTGTGTGTTCTGAAGTGTACACACTTTGCGGCGAGGGTCAACGCCGGTTCTGGGGCCGCTATCCGAGGCCGCTGTCCGGGCCGGCTCAGCTGGCCATGCGGCCCATGTAGATGCGCGCGAGCCCTTCCTTCATGGCGGACACCGCGTCGGCCACGCTGATGCCGATATGGTCCGACATGCAGGCCACGGCGCGGCCGCGGTCGCGCGCCTTCAGCGCCTCGGCAATCGCCAGATGCTCGTCGAAGGTGGTGGTGCGGCGCTGCGGGTTCTCGATCTCGATGCGGCGGACGAAGCGGATCCGCGCGTTGATGCTCTCCAGCATGCGGACCAGCTCCGGATTGCCGCCCATCGCGGCGATGCGGATGTGGAACTCCTCGTCGCGGCTGGTCAGCTCCTCGGCATCCATCGCCGCGCGGTTCGCCCGCACGCCGTTCCAGAAATCCATCAGTTCGGCGATGCGGACGTCGCTGGCGCGCTCGGCGGCGAGTTCGACGCTCAGCCGTTCCAGCGACGCCCGCACCTCGAACAGGCCGATGATCTGCTCGGCGTCGAAGGGGCGGCAGTAGAAGCCCTTGTTGGGCACCAGCGTGATCAGTCCTTCGATCACAAGCCGGTTCAGCGCCTCGCGCACCGGCGTCCGGCTGACGCCCAGGGTGGCGGCCAGCTCCACCTCGTTGATCCGCTGTTCCGGCCTGAATTCGAAATTCACCGCCATGCGCTGGATTGCGGCATAGACGCGGTTCACGCTGTCGGCGGCGCGCGGCGCGGGTGCCGCCTTGGGAGCCGCCTTGATGGTCTTCTTGCGCGGGGTTCCCGCCATGATCGTCCTATGTGCTTCCTGCGGTGCCGGTTGGGACAACACCCGAATACCGATGCCGGGTTCCGGCGATGGAATGCCCGGCGACGCACCGGTGCGGCGCGTCGCGCGGGACCATAGCACCGGTGGAATATGCAGGCCAGTATACACAACTGCGACCAATTCGGCGGGACGGGGAGGGTCAATGCACCGGGCCGGCGCCCAGATAGAGCTGGCCGACCGTTTCGTCCTCCAGGATCTCGCGGGCGGTGCCCTCGCGGTGGACCCGCCCCATCACCAGCACATAGGCGCGGTCGGAGACCTCCAGCGATTCCGCCGCGTTCTGCTCGACCATCAGGACCGAGACGCCCTCGCGGTCGCGGATGCGGCGGATGTGGGCGAACAGTTCGTCCATCATCAGCGGCGACAGGCCGGCCGACGGCTCGTCGAGCAGCAGGTGGCGCGGCCCCGGCATCAGCGCGCGGGCCAGCGCCAGCATCTGGCGCTCGCCGCCCGACAGGCTGTCGGCCCGCGCCCCGGCCTTGCGGCCGAGATTGGGGTAATGCTCCAGCAGCTGTTCCAGCCGGGTCCTGCGGGCGGCGGGCGCGACGAACTGGCCGCCCAGCTCCAGGTTCTCGCGGATGGTCAGCGGCCCGAAGATGTTGTCGAGCTGCGGCACATAGGCGACGCCGCAGTCGCGGATCCGCCGGTGCACCGGGATGCCGGCGAGGTCGCGGCCGTCGGCGACCACCCGGCCGGCGCGCGGGCGGAGCTGGCCGACGACGGTCTTCAACAGGGTCGATTTGCCCGACCCGTTGGGGCCGAGGATGGTGACGATCTCCCCCGGCTGCACCGTGATCGACAGGCTGTTCAGGATGTCGGCGTCCGGCACGTAGCCGGCGCGCACCTCGTGCACGGAAAGCGTCATGCCCTGGCTCCACTGGTCTTGATGTCGACCGTTCCCGCAACTGCTCCTCCTGCGACGACCCGCAGCGGGACGCCGGGGCGGCGGCGGCCGAGATAGGCTTCGACCACCTGCTGGTTGCCGCTCAGCTCGTCGGGGCGGCAGTTGGCGATCACCGCCCCCTTGTCCAGCGCGAGGCAGCGGTCGCACAGGTCGCCGATGAAGCCCATGTCGTGCTCGACGATGACCAGCGCGGTGCCGCCCTCGCGGATGCGGCGCAGATGATCGGCCATGCGCCGGCGCAGCGACGGGTTGACGCCGGCCGTCGGCTCGTCGAGCAGCAGCACCGCCGGGTCGTCCATCAGCGCCGCCGCCAGCCCGAGCAGCTTCTGCTGGCCGCCCGACAGGCCGCCGGCCGGATGGTCGGCAAGGCCGGCGAGGTCGACCTCGGCCAGCAGTCCCATCGCCTTGCCGATGAAGGCCGCCTCCTCGCGCCGCACGGCTCCCGGCGTCAGCAGCGAGCGCCAGGGCGAGGCGCCGGCGGGCAGCCGTCCGCCGGCCAGCATCACCTCCAGCACCGACATGCGGGCCGGCAGCTTGGGAAGCTGGAAGGTGCGGCGCAGGCCGAGCCGGCTCGGCTGCCAGGCGCGCCGCGCGCGGACCGCGGTGCCGTCGAAGCGGATCTCGCCGCTGGTGGGGGCGAGGAAGCCGCTCAGCAGGTTGAGCAGGGTGGTCTTGCCGGAGCCGTTGGGGCCGACCAGGCCGACGATCTCGCGCGGCCCGATCTCCAGGCTGACATGGTTGACCGCGGTCAGCCCGCCGAAGCTGCGGGTGACGTCATGGGCGCTGAGCATGGAACCTCCGCAGCCGTTCGGGGACCAGCCCCTGGGGTTTCAGCATCAGGACGGCCAGCACGATCGAGCCGATGGCGAAGACGCGCAGGCTGCCGGTCAGGTCGGACGGAAGGGCGACGACATCCTTCAGGAAGGGAATGCCGGCATAGAGCGCGGTGACCAGCAGGGCGCCGACCACCGCCCCCGCCACGTTGCCGAGCCCGCCGAGAACCACCATCGTCCAGATCAGGAAGGTCTCGAAGGGCAGAAGCTGGTCCGGCCCGATGAAGGCGAGGTAGAGGGTGTAGAGCCCGCCGGCCAGCCCGGCCATCGCTCCGCCGATGGCCAGAACCTTGACCTTGCAGGCGACGATGTCGTGGCCGAGCGCGGTGGCGAGGTCGGGATTCTCCCGCATCAGCCGCAGCACGCGGCCGAACTGGGTTTGCCCGAGCCGCCGCGCCGCCAGCGCGGTGCCGAGCAGCAGCAGCGCCGCCAGCGCCAGGGTTGCCAGCGCGCGCGACATGCCGTCGAGGCCGGGGAACAGGCCGGCGATGCCGCCGATGCCCTGGGGACCGCCGGTCAGCCAGTCCTCGTTGAGGGCGACCAGCCGCACCAGCTCGGCGACCGCCAGCGTCGCCAGCGCCCAATATTCGGCGGCGAGGTCGCGGCCGAGACGGCCGATGGCGAAGCCGCCGAGCGCCGCGGCGCCCATGCCGGCGAGCAGGGCGGCCGGCCAGGGCAGCCCGGCGCGGGTCAGGATGGCGACCGCGTAGGCGCCGATGCCGAACAGGGCGATCTGGCCGAAATTCAGCAGGCCGCCGGTGCCGGCCTGGAGGTTGAGGCTGACCGCCGCGATCCCGAAGATCGCCGACATGATCAGCACATGCAGGCAGAACTCAAGCACGGCGTCCTCCCCGGCTCAGCAGCCCTTCCGGGCGGTATACGAGGGTCACGACGATGAGCGCGAAGCCGATGCCGGTCAGGTAGCCGAGCGGCAGGTAGCGCGGCCCGTCGGCGGCGAGCAGGCCGAAATCGATGCGCATCACCAGCGTTTCGGCAAGCGCGATGGCGAAGGCGCCGATCACAGCACCCGGCAGGCTGCCGAGCCCGCCGACGATGGCGGCGGCGAAGACCGGCAGCAGCAGCATCTGCCCCATGCCGATGTCGAGCTGGGTGACCAGCGCCAGCAGGATGCCGCCGATGCCGGCCAGCGTGCCGCCGAGGAAGACGGTGACCAGCGTGACGCGGCGGGCGTCGATGCCCGACGCGGTGGCCAGCGCCGGATTGGCGGCGATGGCGCGGATCGAACGCCCGAGCGGCGTCAGCCGCAGCATGGCGAAGAAGCCGATCAGGCAGACGGCGGTGATGGCGATGGCGGCGATCTGCAGATCGGACAGGATGGCGCCCCACAGGTCGTGCGGCGGGGTCAGCGGCGTGTCGAACTGCTGCGGCCGGGTGCCGAAGACCGCCTGGAGGCCGGCGCGCAGCATCATGGCGATGGCGAGCGAGCCGATCAGCGCGCTGGCCGGACCGGCGCCGGCGAGCCGTTCGAAGGCGAAGCGGTGCAGCAGCATCGCCGCCAGCCCGGCGGCGAGCGCTCCGGCGATGGCGGCGCCGACCAGCCCGCCGCCGGGAAACAGGGCGGCCACCGCCAGCGCCACGGCAGCACCCAGCGGCGCCATCTCGACATGGGCGACGTTGGGAAAGCGGCTGACGCCGTAGGACAGGTTGAGGCCGAGCGCGATCAGGGCGAGGTCGCTCGTCCGGATCAGGGTGTCGATCAGTATCTGAATCAAGGGACATATCTCCGGTCGGGCGGGGCAGAGCCCCCGGCCGGGCGGCCGGGGAACCCTTCGCGTGCGGGAGGTCCGATCTGGGGGGCGGTGCCTACTTGGCGGCCGTCTTCAGCTCGCCGCCCTTGTAGGAGACGACGATGTAGGGCTGGGTCTTGCGCTGGCCCTGGGCGTCGAAGGCGATGGGACCGGTGGCGCCGGCATAGTCGCCGAGCGCGGCCAGCGCCTCGCGGATTTTGGCGGGTTCGGTGCTGCCGGCCTTGTTGATCGCGGCGGCGGCCATCATCACGGCGTCGTAGGTGTAGCCGCTGAAGGTGGTGGCGAACTCCTTGCCGAACTTCTTCCGGTAGGCGTCGCGGTACCAGGCGCCGTCGGGGCCGACATAGTTGACCTCCATGCCCATCTGGCCCTCGACCGTCTCCGGCCGGGAATCGGCGGTGCACATCGACAGGTAGATGCCGAACCACGGCGTCTTCGACAGCCCCAGCTCGAAGGCCTCGCGGTTGATCGTCGCCGCCTCCTGGCCGTAGCCGGAATAGATGATGACGTCGGGCTTGGCGGCGGCGATGCGCTGCAATTCGCGCCGGTAGTTCGACTGCCCCTCGGTGAAGAGCAGGTTGGCGACGATCTGGCCGCCCAGCGCCTCGAAGGCCGCCTTGGTCTCGCTGTAGACGCCCTGGCCGTAGGCGTTGTTGGGGGCGAGGAAGACCGCCTTGCGGTGGCCCATCCCGTAGACCGCCTGGGCGGTGAACTTCCCGGCGACGTCGTCCAGCCCGATGGTGCTGAAGGAGCGGTCGCCGATGGTCTTGATCGCCGGCGAGGAGGAGCCGGGGTTGATGTGGACGATCCCCTCGCGCTGGAGATACTGGCCGACCGGGATGGTGTTGCCCGAGGAATATTCGCCGATCACCACCGGGGTCTTCGACACCGACACCAGCTTGCGCGCCGCATCGACGGCGCTCTGCGCCCGGCCGCCGGAATCCTCGACCGCCACCGCCAGCTTGCGGCCGAGCACGCCGCCGTCGGCGTTGACCTTCTCCACCGCCAGTTCGATGCCGCGGCGCTGGTCCTCGCCGATGGTGGCGCTGGCCCCGCTCAGCGGCAGGACCGCGCCGAGCGTCACCGTGTCCTGCGCCAGCGCCGCACCGCCGCCCAGCATCGCCAGCGCCACCGCGCCCAGCAGCGCGCCCCCCGCCGAGCGCCGCGTCATGCCGTTCATCCTCGCCATCGCACATCTCCCTGCCGGTGAATGTTAAGCTGAATGACAATCTGTATACACTTAAGCGTATCGTCGTCCGCAAGGGGGCGTCAACGGATTTGTTGACGGGGCGAACATTTGTGCAGTTGCACAGGAATCGGGCCCGATTTTTGGGCGGTGCAGCATCGGAAAAATTCTGTGGACTATTCTGTATACAGTTACGTATCGTGTGAGTTGAAGGCGGTGCCGCCTCCCGGCCCGCCGGTTTTCCGGGAGAGAATCATGAGCATTCAGCGTATCGAGGTCGGCCCGCGCATGAGCCAGGCCGTCGTCTGCGGCGGTCTGGTCTACACGGCGGGGGTGGTGGCGCTCAGGGCGCCGGGCGCCCCGGTGGCCGAGCAGACCACCGACATCCTCGGCAGGATCGACGAGCTGCTGGCCGCCACCGGCACCGACAAAACGAAGCTGCTGACCGCCACGATCTGGCTCGCCGACATCGCCGGCTTCGCCGAGATGAACGGGGTGTGGGACGCCTGGGTGGCGCCGGGCAATACGCCGGTGCGCGCCTGCGTCGAGACCAGGCTCGCCGCCCCGCAATTCACCGTGGAAATCCAGGTGACCGCGGCGCTGTGACCTCCGGCCAAGGGGCTTTCAGGCCAGGAGGCGTTCATGCCAGGGAGGTGTTCATGAAGGTCATCGTGATGGGCAGCGGGGTCGTCGGCGTGACGACGGCCTATTGCCTTCTCAAGGATGGGCACGAGGTCACCGTCGTCGAGCGGCATGACGGCGCCGCCGACGAGACCAGCTTCGCCAATGCCGGGCTGGTGGCGCCGGGGCACGCCTACACCTGGGCGTCGCCGAAGGCGCCGAAGATCCTGCTGAAATCGCTGTGGCGCAACGACCAGGCCTTGCGCTTCCGGCTGCGGCTGGATCCGGCGCTGTGGGCTTGGTCGCTGAAGTTCCTCGGCAACTGCCGGTCGGACCGGGTGGCGGTCAACACCGCCCGCAAGGTGCGGCTCAGCCTCTATTCGCAGGACATGCTGCATCGGGTGGTCGAGGACACCGGCGTCGCCTTCGACGGCGCCAAGGGCGGGCTGCTCTACCTCTACCGCAGCCCGGCGGCTTTCGACGCCGGTGTCGCCAAGATGAGGATCCTGACCGACAACGGCCTGCCGCTGGAGGTGGTCGACCGCGACCGCGCCGCCGCCATCGACCCGGCGCTGTCGGCCACCAAGGACCGCATCGTCGGCGGCATCTACGCCCCGTCCGACGAGAGCGGCGATGCCCGGCTGTTCACCCGCAACCTTGCGGACTGGTGCGCGGAGCGGGGCGTCCGCTTCCTCTACGGCACGACGATCCGCGGCGTCGAGACCGCCGCCGGCGAGGTGACCGGGCTGGTCACCGACAAGGGCACGCTGACCGCCGATGCCTATGTGCTGGCGATGGGCTGCCAGAGTGCTGCGCTGGCGAAGCCGCTCGGCCTGTCGCTGCCGATCTATCCGATCAAGGGCTATTCGGTCACCGTGCCGGTGGCCGGGCGCAACAACACGCCGCGCATCGGCGGGGTGGACGAGGAGAATCTCGTCGCCTATGCGCCGATGGGCGACCGGCTGCGCATCACCGCGACCGCCGATTTCGCCGGCTACGACAAGCGCCACAGCCCGGCCGACTTCCATGCCATGCTGGCGGCGGCGCGCGATCTGTTCCCGGATGCGGCCGACTACAGCCGGCCCAGCTATTGGGCGGGCTTGCGGCCGATGACGCCGGAGGGAACGCCGATCTTCGGCCGCGGGCGCCAGCGCAACCTGTTCCTCAACACCGGACACGGCCACATGGGCTGGACCATGTCCTGCGGGTCGGCCCGCATCACCGCCGACCTGATCGCCGGCCGCACCCCGGCCATCCCGCTCGACGGCATGCAGGCCGTCCACTGACAGGCGCGCGGGCGGCGTCACAGCCCGTGCCGGTGCGTCCGCGCCACTCCTCCGCGATACTGGGAGAACCCCCGACATGGATACCAACGTCACCGTCGCCGAGGATGGCGCCGCTTCCCCGGCCGCCACCCTGGTGCTTCCCTTCGCGACCGATGGCGGCCTCGCCGCCCGCGCCGCCATCGGGCTTCTGGTGCTCGCCACCGACCAGACCATCGAGCATGAATGGCGCTTCCTGCTCGGGGAGCCGGGGGTCGCCGTCTACAACGCGCGCCTGTGGAACGACAAGGAGATTGCGCCGGAAACGCTGGCGCGGATGGAGCAGGACATCGCACCGACGACCCGGCTGATCCTGCCCGGGCTGGAACTGGATGTCGTCGCCTTCGGCTGCACGTCGGGCAGCATGGTGATCGGCCCGGAGCGTGTCCGCGAGCGCATCCGCGAGGCGCGGCCGGGCATCGCCACCACCACGCCGGTCGAGGCGGTGGATGCTGCGCTCGGCTCCCTCGGCGCGCGGCGCATCGGTCTGGTCGCGCCCTACCAGCGCCGCGTCGGCGAAGCGATGCGCGATTACTTCGTGAAGGCCGGTTACGAGGTGCCGGTGCTGGCGATCTTCGACGAACCCGACGACACCATCGCGGCCCGCATCGCCCCGGACTCCATCGCCGCGGCGGTGGCGCAGGCCGCCGCCCACACGGAGGTGGATGCCGTGTTCGTTTCCTGCACCAGCCTGCGTGTCGCCGAGGCGGTCGAGGCCTTGGAGACGCGCACCGGCAAGCCGGTCACGTCGAGCAACCATGCGCTGGCGTGGCACAGCCTGCGCCTTGCCGGCGTCACGGAGGGGCTGGAGGGCCGGGGGAGGCTGTTCCGCACCCCGCTGCGCTAGACGAAGCGATTTGCCGGCGGTCTCCGCATACGGCAGTGTGGCCAGGGACGACTTGATGGGAAAGGCGGCGGACCAACCTCTTACGCCAGGGGCCACCAACCCGGGGCCGCCCAAGAGGAGAACCGCCGCAATGGCCGAAACCGCCGCAGGCCGCTTCACCACCGGTTCGCCGATGCGCCATGTGATGGTGATGACCGCCACCGGCTCGGTCGGGCTGATCGCGGTGTTCGCGGTCGATCTGCTGAACCTGTTCTACATTTCGCTGCTGGGCGAACGCGAGCTGGCGGCGGCGGTGGGCTTCGCCGGTACCGTCCTGTTCCTGCAATCGTCGCTGTGCATCGGGCTGTCGATCGGCGCCGGAGCGCTGGTCGCCCGCGCCATCGGCGGCGGCCGGCGCGCGGAGGCGGCGAGGCTGGCGGGATCCAGCCTGATTCTGACGGCGCTGGTCTCCGCAGCGGTCGGCCTGCTGACCCTGCCGCTGCTGGGACCGGCGATGGATCTGCTGGGCGCCAGGGGAGCCACCAGGGATCTTGCCGTCGGCTACCTGACCATCCTGTCGCCGACCCTGCCGCTGCTCGGCCTCGGCATGGGCTGTTCGGCGATGCTGCGGGCGCAGGGCGATGCGCGCCGCGCCATGACCGTCACGCTCTATGCGGCGCTGTTCACCGCGGCGCTGAACCCGATCCTGATCTTCGGCCTGCGGCTGGACCTGACCGGTGCGGCGGTGACGGTCGTGCTGTCGCGCTGCCTGCTCGCCGCCGTCGGCTGGCATGGCGTGGCACGGGTGCACCGGCTGGTCGCCGCCCCGGGCTGGACCGGTCTTCTGACGGATGCCGGGACGCTGGCCGGCATCGCCGGTCCTGCGGTCCTCACCAATCTCGCCACCCCGGTCGCCGGCGTCTATGTCACCACCAGCATGGCGCGTTTCGGCGATGCGGCCATCGCCGGGGCGGCCATCGTCGACCGCCTGGTTCCGGTCGCCTTCGGCACCATCTTCGCCCTGACTGGTGCCGTCGGCCCGATCCTGGCGCAGAATCTGGGGGCCGGCCGCCCCGACCGGGTGCGGGCGACCCTGCGGGCCAGCCTGGTGCTGATCGTCGTCTGGGTGCTGGCGGTCTGGCTGGGCCTGTTCCTTGCCCGCGATCTGGTGGTGGGCGCCTTTTCCGCCGAGGGCGTGTCGGCCGATCTGGTCCGCCTGTTCTGCACCGCGGTGGCCGGCGGGTTCCTGTTCGTCGGCTTCCTGTTCGTCGGCAACGCCGCGTTCAACAATCTGGGCTTTCCCCTGCTGGCGACCGGGTTCAACTGGGGCAGGGCGACGCTGGGGACCATGCCGTTCGTTGCGGTCGGCGGTTGGTTGGGCGGGGCGCCGGGGGTGCTGATCGGACAGGCGGCGGGATCGGTGCTGTTCGGCATCGCGGCGGTCCTGGTGGCGTTCCGGGTGACCGGGCGGCTCGGCCGGAGCGGAGGCGGCCCGGCACCGGAGGCCGTGGCGGTGCCGGCCGACGTTCCGCTGTCCGGCAAGGCGGCGGTCGCGCTGGCCGTACAGGTCAACCGGCCGTGAGGCGGCAGCCGGCGGCCCCCCACACTTTCCCGCACGTCGGCTCGGCTATCGCGACAAGGCCGACAGCTTCTTCGCCCTGCGCTGGGTGAAATATTGTGCCGGCGTGCTTCCCAGCGCCTTCTTGAACATCGTGATGAAGGCATTGACCGACTCGTAGCCGAGCGTGTCCGCCACCGTCTGCACAGCGGCCCCGCCGGCCAGTTCGCGAAGCGCCACGACAAGGTGAAGCTGCTGCCGCCAGCGCCCGAAGGTCAGGCCGGTCTCGCGGAGCATCAGGCGGGCCAGCGACCTCTCGCTCATCGCGACGCGTCTGGCCCAGTCCCCCAGGGTGCTGCGGTCGGACGGGTCGAGCGTCAGGGCGTCGGCAATCGCCCGGATCTTCGGATCGTTGGAGATGGGCAGGTTGAAGTGTTCGCGCGGCATCCCGGCCAGCTCGTCCAGCGTCACCCGTGCAAGCCGGGCGGCATGGCTGTCCGGCGGATAGTCCAGAACCTCGCCGGTCAGCCGGTTGACCAGTTCCCGCACCAGCGGAGAGATCGACAGAGTGCAGCAGACCGCGGGCAGGTTTGCCGCTCCCGGCTCGACGAACAAATAGCTGAGCCGGGCATTCGCCGTCGTCCTGACGCTGTGCGGCATGCCGCCCGGAATCCACACGCCGCAATCGGGCGGCACGATCCAGATCTCGTCGTCCGCGGTGCAGGTGACGGCGCCATGCAGCGCCAGAATCAGCTGTCCCCGCCGATGCACATGCACCGGCACTTCCGCCTCGTAGTCCGCGAAGTCGAGCAGGCGTGCGACGGCAGGCCGGTCCGCAAGATCGGGATCGAAGACGGAAACGGCGGACCGTGACCCGGACATCGCATTCGGCATGGTCGGTTTTGGCATGATTAAGGGATTTTTTGACAGGATACCTAATTTATCTGGGTGCGCAACGCGCCGATACTCGGGGGCATGAGAACCCACTCTCCTTCGAACCGGCTCCTGACCGCCACCGGGATCGCGCTGCTGCGGACGGATGCGGACGCGCTGCTCTTCTCGGCGAAAAGCTTCGCCGCGGCGATGCTGGCCTATTACATCGCGCTGCGCGCAGGGGTGCCGAAACCCTCCTGGGCCATCGTCACCGTCTACATCGTTTCGCAGACCTCGGCCGGCGCGTCGCTCAGCCGCGGCGTCTACCGCTTCGCGGGCACGATTGTCGGCGCGGCGGCGACCGTGGCGATCGTCCCCTGTTTCGTGAACGATCCGCTTGTCTGCAGCGTGGTCCTCGCCGGCTGGATCGGCCTGTGCCTCTATCTCTCGCTGCTCGACCGCACCGCGCGGGCCTATGCCTTCGTTCTGTCCGGCTACACCGCCAGCCTGATCGGCTTTCCCGGCGTGTTCAATCCCGCCGCCATCTTCGATACGGCGTCGGTGCGGGTCCAGGAGATCTCCATCGGGATCCTCTGCGCCGTTCTGGTCCATCGCTTCGTCCTGCCGAAGCGCATGACCGGCCAGTTCACCGCCAAGCTGTCGGCGACGCTGCGGGATGCCCGCCGGCTGGCGGGCGATGCGCTCCACGGAAGTTCCGGGCCGGAGATCCGCCGCGATCGCGACCGGCTCGCCGGCGATCTTCTCGCCTTGCAGGGGCTGGCCGGTCACCTGCCCTACGACCCGGTCCCGGTGACGCCGAGCCGCGAGACGCTGCACCTGATCCATGACCGGCTTGCGCGGCTGCTGCCGCTCGCGACGGAGGTCGCGGACCGCATCCATGCGCTGCGCAGCGGAGACCGCAGTTTGCCCGACGAGCTGGCCGCACTGCTGGATGAGGCGGGGCATTGGCTCGCTGCCGCCGATGCGGCCGGGCGGGATGCCGTCGCGATCCGGCTGATCGACCGCGCCCGGACGCTGCGGACACGCATCGCCGGGGAGGCTGTAACGGCCGGCGACAGGCTCGCGGCCAACCTCGCCGGCCACCTCGCCGAGCTGATCGGCCTGCTTCACGAGTGCGACCGGCTCGGACGGATCGTTGTCCGGAGCAGCGCCCGGACCGCCATTGCCGCCACCATGCCGCCGGACGCCGCATCGCATCGCCGCGCCGGGCGCGCGACGGGCTATGTCTATCACCGCGACCCCTGGATGGCCGCCCGGAGCGCGCTGGGCGCGGTCGCCGGCATCGTCATCGGCTGCGCGTTCTGGATCTGGTCGGCCTGGCCGGAGGGCGGGCTGGCGGTGTCGATCCTGGGCGTCTGCTGCGCCCTGTTCGGCAATGTCGACACGCCGGCGCCGAATGTCGTCAAATACATGACCGGCTCGCTCGTCGGGGTGGCGGTCAGTCTGGTCTACGGCTTCGCCATCCTGCCCCGCGTGACGGATTTCGCCGGTCTCGCCGCGGTGCTGGCACCGGCCTTCCTGGTCGCCGGCTCGCTGCAAGCCCGGCCGCCGACGACCTACATGGCGCTCGGCATCACTTTGACGATCCCGATCCTGTCGGGGCTGGGCGCCAGCTATGCCGGCGATTTCGCCGGGTCGCTCAACAGCGTCGTCGCGCTGTTCGCGGCAACAGGATTTGCCGTCGTCAGCATGAGCCTGTTCCAGACCATCCCGGTCGATGCGGCAATCGGCCGGCTGCTTCGGCTGAACCGGCGGGATGTCAGGCGGCGGGCCCTGGGCGGCGCACCCGACGAGGCGCTCTGGACGAGCCTGATGATCGACCGGACGGCGCTGCTGCTGCCGAGGCTCCGGCTGTCCGGGGCATCCCACCCGGATGTGCTCGACGACACCCTGCACCATCTGCGCGTCGGTCACGCCGCCGGACGGCTTCATCGGGCGATCCGGCATCTCGACGGCAATGACGGCGCCAGTGACGGTGAGATCGCTCATGACGGGTTCGAGCTTCTCACCGCGGTTGCCCTGCGCTTCGGCCCCGGATACCGGGCGGGACCGTCCGATGCCACGGCACTGCACCGGCGCATCGAAGCGCTGATGGCGCGGATCGCCGAAAGCCCGACTGCCGGCCGTGCTCTGCTGCTCGACCTGCTCATCGACCTCCGGTTCGCCCTCGGTCCGGGCGGTGCGGTGGCTTGGGAGACCGACCGATGATCCCCGATCTCGATGTCGGGGGCGTCTTCCTCCCCGGTCTGCTGGTGCTTGCCCTGGCGGCGCTCGCCGGCACCGTCGCGCTGGTCCGTCTCTTCGCGGCTGCGGGGCTGTTCCGCCTGACCGCCAGCCGGCCGCTCGTCGAACTCGCCACCTTCGCCCTCCTCTACGGCCTGCTTTTGCAGGCCCTGCCCTCCAGCGGAACATTCCAATGAAAGCTGTGCTGTCCCTGCTCGGGCGCTATGCCCTGACCCTTTGCTTCGGCACGGCTGCCGCCGTCGTGGCGTTGCAGGTGTGGAACCGTCACGAGCAGACGCCGTGGACGCGGGATGCCCGGGTGAGCGCGGAGGTGGTCCAGATCGCGCCGGAGGTCTCCGGGACCGTGGGCGCCGTCTCCGTCGCCGACAACCAGTATGTGCATCGGGGCGATGTCCTCTATGCGATCGACGCCGCGCGGTTCTCGCTCGCGGTGGCGTCCGCACAGGCCGAGGCCGAAGCCCGGCGCCAGGACATGCTTGTCCGGCAGGCGGCGGCGCGGCGGCGAAGCCAGCTCCGCGAGGTCATCTCGCAGGAGGATGTGCAGCAGACGGCCGGTGCCGCGGCACAGGCGGCGGCGACCTATGACGGTGCGGTGGCGGCGCTCGATCTCGCCAGGCTCAACCTCGCGCGGGCGACGATCCGGGCGCCGGTCGACGGGTATGTCACCAACCTGCGGCTGCGGCCTGGCGACTATGCCACGGCCGGCGTGACGAAGATCGCCATCCTCGACGCCACCAGCTTCTGGATCACCAGCTATTTCGAGGAAACCAAGCTGCGGCGGATCCGTGTCGGCAGCCCGGCGCAGATCATGCTGATGGGCTTCGACGAACCGCTGTCCGGCCATGTCGAAAGCATCGGCCGGGGCATCGAGGACAGCAACGGAACGCCCGGTCCCCTCGGCCTGCCGAACGTCGAGCCGACCTTCAGCTGGGTCCGCCTCGCCCAGCGCATACCGGTGCGCATCCGCATCGACCGGGTGCCGCCCGGCGTCGAACTGGCGGCGGGCATGACGGCGACCGTCGCCATCGGGTCCGGGACGGACTCCGACGCGCTGTGACCCGCCGCGTCGGATGTCGCGCGCCGGATGTCGCGTGCCGGATGTCGCGACTGCCGCTCAAGGCGGCGGGGGCAGCCGGCCGCGGGCGATTTCGACCGGGTAATCGGCGAAGAAGACCGGAAAGGTGCCATGCTCGGCGCCCCCCAGCATGGCGACATACCAGCCGGCATAGGCCCAGTCCGCACCCTGGCCGTCGCGGGCGATCTCGGGAAACCGCTCGATGAACTTCGCGGCGAGATGGCGGGCGGAATCCTGCGACGAATCCTCCCATCCGAAATAGCGGTCCTTCTGGCCTGTGCTGTAGCTGGCGACCTGCCGGCTCCAATCGAGCGGCTCCCACCCGTTCGCGGCCACATTGCCCGCCGGCGTGACGTGGCAGCGCCAATGGCATCCGGACGGGGCCATGCCGGGCGCGATCCTGAGGCGCTGGTACCCGACCTTGTGAAGCTCGCCCACCATGGCGAGCAGGCGGCCGGCCCAGCGGATGGCCGGATCGGTGGGCGGAGACAGCGACACCGGCATGACTTGCGCCCCGTCCATCCGCATCTCCTCCCCTGATTGGCCGATCATCGATTGAGCCATCGCCGTTCCGGCCTTGCAAGCATCCAGGGGCAGCCCGGCCCCCGACCGTCAAGCGGCGGTTCCGCGCAGCCCCCGCGGCTTCGCCGTGCTCCGGAGTTCAGCCGGCCTCGGCCATCCATGCTTCGGCATCGGCGCCCGCGGGGATGCGCAGGGGTGCCGAGGGGTCGGTCGCGGTGCGCCAGATCGCCTGCGCGACATCCTCGGCATGGGTCACCGGACCCGCGTTGCTGCGCATTCCCGTCAGCATGCGCTCGATCAGCGGCTGGTAATCGGGGTTGTCGAGGCCGCGCAGATGCCGGCGCGCGCTTTCGCCGAACTTCGTTTCGGGCGAACGGCCGGGCATCACCAGATGCACCCGGATGCCGAAGGGCTCCAGTTCGACCGCCAGGGATTCGGTGTACGCATCCACCGCGGCCTTGCTCGCGCGATAGACGCCGATCAGCGGCAGCGGCTTGAGGAGGGCGGCCGAGGTGACGTTGATCACCACGCCCGCACGGCGTTCGCGGAACTGCGGCAGTGTGGCCTGGAGCATCGCCAGCGTGCCGAGCGTGTTGGTCTCGAAAAGGGATTTCGCCGTTTCCGGGCTCGTCAGCTCCACCGGGACGGGTGCGCCGAAACCGGCATTGTTGACCAGAACGTCGATTGGACCGGCATCGCCGATCACCCGATCGATGCTGCTCCGGTCGGTGATGTCGAGCGGCAGGACGCGCAGACGCTCGGACGCGGGCAGCATGTCCGCGCGCCCGCTGCGCGTCGTCGCGATGACAGTCCAGCCGCGGTCGAGGAAGAGCCGGACGGTCTCAAGGCCGAAGCCGGACGAGCAGCCGGTGATGAGGATGGTGGACATGCGAGGCCTCGTTTCATGGGTGTGGCCTGCATGCTAGCCAGGGAGAGCAGGACGGTATACGGTTGGGCGTCCTCATTTCTACGCAGATGGTCCTGATTTGCGCGTCGATCCGCTTGCCGAAGTCGTCAGCCTCCTGAAACCCGCCGCGCGGTTTTCAAAATTCGTGGAGTGCGCCGGATCCTGGCGCATCCGGCGCGAAGGCACCGGGGAGCCGTTCTATTGCGCGATCCTGGAAGGCAAATGCCGGATGATGGTGAACGGCCACACGCCGGCGGTGCTCGAAGCCGGGGATTTCGTCATGGTCCCGGCCATGCACGAACTCATCAACGAGAGTCCGGTGCCGCCGCCCCCCGGCGTGTTCGAAAGGCCGGCGGAGATCCGGGCAGGGCATTTCCGGGCCGGATGTGCGGAGGGATCCCCGGATCTGCGCATGCAGGTCGGGCACTGCGTTTTCGATTCGCCCGACGCCCCGCTTCTGGTGCCCCTGCTGCCCCGCACCGTGATCGTCCGGGGCGAACCCCGTCTTCTGACGGTGATGCAGCTCGTCAGCGACGAATCGCAGGCGCGCAGGTCGGCCCGCGACCTTGTCCTGGAGCGGTTGCTGGAGGTGTTGCTGATCGAGGCGTTCCGCTGCGCCGGCAGTGTGGATGGCGCACCGGGCCTGGCGCGCGGGCTTGCGGATCCGCGGCTGGCCGACGCGTTGGGCGCGATGCACGCCGAGCCGGACCGCAGCTGGACGGTGGCGGACCTCGCCGCCGAAGCGGGGATGTCGAGATCCGCCTTCTTTGCCCGCTTCGACCGGGTCGTCGGCGTGGCGCCGATGGAATATCTGCTTTCCTGGCGCATGGCGCTGGCCAAACAGCTTTTGCGCGACAGCGAATTCGGGGTCGAGGAGGTCGCGGAGCGTGTCGGCTACAGCTCGGCCAACACGTTCACCGTCGCCTTCACGCGCTTCCAGGGGGTTTCGCCGGCACGCTACTCACGGTCGCCCGGCACCGGCGAAGGCCCGGCGTCGGCGAAGGATTGGCGCTGAGTTTTCAAATCCGCGCTGCACTCAGCTCCCGCTCCAGACCGGGGGGCGCTTTTCCAGGAACGCGGCGATGCCCTCCTGATAGTCGGCCGACAGGTAGCAGCGGCGCAGCAGGTCGCCGTCGATGTCCGGCGGCAAATCATGGTCGCGCAGCCGGCGCAGCCCCTCGCGCGTCGCCCAAAGGGTCAGGGGGGCCAGCGCGGCCAGCTCCTCGGCCACCTGCTGCCCATGGGCGGTCAGCTCGTCCTCGCCGGCGACGACGGTGCGCACCGCCCCGGCCGCCGCCAGATCGGCCGCGCCCAGCAGGCGGGCGCTGAAGATCATCTCCCGCGTCCGCGCGGTGCCGAGCAGCGCCGACAGCCTCGCCAGATTCTTGACGCTCAGGCAGTTCCCCACCGTGCGGGCGATGGGGAAGCCGAAGCGCACCGACGGCGAGGCGATGCGCACGTCGCAGCTGGAGGCCAGCAGCGCCCCCTCGCCGATGCAGGGGCCCGAGAGAACGGCGACCGTCGGCACGCGCACCGCCTCCAGGGCCATCGCCGCCGCCTCGGCACGGGTCTCCAGGATGGCGAAATCCTCGGGCGAGGAGACGCTTTGCAGGCAGGACAGATCGGCCCCGGCCATGAAGGCCGGCTTGTCGCCGGCCGCACCGGTCAGGGCAAGCGCCTTCACCGTGGGATCGGCATCGACCGCCCGGCAGATCTCGATCAGCCGGTCTTCCATCCAGGGGGTCATGGCGTTGCGGGCGCGCGGACGGTTGAAGATCACCCATTCCACCGCGCCGCGCCGCTCCGTCAGGATTTCGGGGGCAGGGTCGGGGGCGGCGCCCGTCAGGGCGCCGGTGGTCGGATCGGTCATGATCGAGGATTTCCTTTAAAGGCCGCCTTTGAAGACCGCCAGGGGAAGGCCGTCAGGCGGAGGGGGCCAGGATCTGGCAGGCGTCGATGGGGAGATGGACCGTCGTCGCCGCACCCGGTCCGTAACGCCGCTCCGGCGGTACGAAGGCGCGGATCGTCCGCCCCTCGCCGATGTCGACCAGCACGTCGCGATGCTCGCCGAGATAGGCGGAGCGGACGATCGTGCCGGGCAGGCTGTTGCAGGACAGGCCGCCGTCATCGTCCAGCCGCACCTTGGAGGGGCGCACGCAGAGCGAGACGGAACCGCCGCGCGCCACCCCGCTGCGGTCGGGAGCGGTCAGCACGCGGTCGCCGATGCGGATGCTGCCCTCGCCCTCGCCGGTGCCGGGCAGCTCGTTGTTCGATCCGATGAAGCGGGCGACGAAGGCGTTGGCCGGCCGCTCGAACACGTCCTCGGGCGTGCCGAACTGCTGGACCGCCCCCGCCTTCATCACGGCGATGCGGTCGGCGGTGACCAGCGCCTCCGACTGGTCGTGGGTGACATAGACGGTGGTGATGCCCAGGAGGTCGTGGACCTGCCGGATCTCGAAGCGCATCTCCTCGCGCAGATGGGCGTCGAGGTTGGACAGCGGCTCGTCGAGCAGCAGGATGGAGGGCTCCACCACCAGCGCGCGGGCCAGCGCGACGCGCTGCTGCTGGCCGCCCGACAGCTCGGACGGGTAGCGGTCGCGCAGGCTCTCCAGCCGGACGGTGCGCAGCGCGCGGGTCAGCCGCTCGGCGATCTCGGCCTTGGGCAGGCGGCGGATGCTGAGCCCGAAGGCGACATTCTCGGCCACCGTCTTGTGCGGCCAGACCGCGTAGTTCTGGAAGACCAGCGAGATGCCGCGCCGTTCCGGCGGCAGCACACCGCGCGGCGAGGAGAGCAGCACGTCGTCGGCCCAGATCTCGCCCTCGGTCGGGCTTTCGAAGCCGGCCAGCAATTGCAGGGTGGTCGATTTCCCGCAGCCCGACGGTCCCAGCAGCGCCAGCAGCGTGCCGTTGGGAACCTGGAGGTCGATGCCGTGCAGCGCGGTGTAGCTGCCGAAGGACTTGCGCAGATTGGTGATGCGGATGCCGCTCATGAGGGAACTCCGGCCGCCGTGGCGGTCTTGCGGGAGGTGCGCCGGGCGCCGGTCAACCCGGCGAGCGGGCGGGCCACCGCCACGAGGAACAGCGTGATCAGGAGGAGAAGGACGCTCATCGCGCAGACGGCTTCGTAATTGCCGCCGTCCTTGGCGTTGTAGATCAGCGTGGTCATCACATTGGTCTTCGGCGTGATCAGGAAGACGGCGACCGACAGCTCGCGGATGATCGGGATGAAGACCAGGAACCAGCCCGACACCAGCCCGCCGCCCATCAGCGGCAGGGTGATCGACAGGAAGGTCCGCGCCTCGCCGGCGCCCAGGCTGCGGGCGGCGCGCTCCAGCTCCGGCCCGATGCCCTTCAGGATCGACCCGCCATGGGAATAGGCGATGGGCAGGAAGGTGGCGGCGAAGGCGGCGATCAGCAGCAGCGGCGTGCCGTAGAGGTTGAGGGGGGCGCGGGTGTAGGCGGCGAAGAAGCCGACCGACAGGACGATGCCGGGGATGACGATGGGCACCGTCGCCACCGCCCCCAGCAGGGAGGCGCCGACCATCAGCCGCCGCTCGACGATATAGGCGACCAGCGTGCCGAGCGCCACGCACAGCGTCGCCCCCAGCGTCGAATAGACCAGCGAGTTGACGATGGCGGTGTGGGTTTCCGAATTGCCGAAGATCGCCCACCAGTACCAGTAGAAGGACAGGTTCTCCCAGCTCAGACCCTGGCCCCAGGCGCGGGTCAGCGACACCATCAGCAATGCTGCGTAGGGCAGGAAGACCGACACCAGCGGCACCAGCAGGGCGAGGAACAGCGCGGGCCAGCGCCAGCCGCCGAGCCGGATCTGCCGCCCGGCGCGCGTCTTGCCGGAGATGGTGACGTACTGCTTGCGGCCGAGATAGCGGCGGCGCATCCAGAACAAAGCACCGGTGACCAGCAGCAGCGGCATGCAGTAGGCGGCGGCCAGATAAATCTCCGGCGGGAAGAGCTGGTAGAACTCGGCCAGCTTGGTGGTGACCACCGGGATGCCGGTCGGCGTCAGCAGGAAGGCCGGGACGCCGAACAAAGTCAGGCCCTGGATGAAGGAGAGGATGAAGCTGGCGATCACCGCCGGGGCGGCGAGCGGGATGGTGATGCTGACCATCGTCCGCAGCACGCCGCAGCCGAGCGTCGTCGCCGCGTCCTCCAGCTCCACCGCCATCTCGTCGAGCGCGCTCGACACCATGGTGAAGCTGTAGGGGACGGTGTAGATGCCGCAGACGAAGATGGCGCCGGCCATCGAATAGATGTTCAGCGGCGCCCCGGCGCCTTCGCCGGCCAGCCAGCGCCATGCGCTGTTGAGCCAGCCCGAGTTGGGCGCGGCCAGCAGGATCCAGCCGGTGGCGCCGATGAAGGACGGGGTGACGAAGGCGGTCAGCGTCAGGACGCGGATGGTGCGGCGCAACGGCAGGTCGGTGCGCGACACCAGCCAGGCCAGCGGCACGCCGATGCCGACCGCGATCAGCGCCGTGGCGGCGGCCAGGATCAGGGAATTGACCAGCGGTTCGATCAGCTCGGCCGACTGGACGACGCGCGCGTAGTTGTTCAGGGTCCAGGCGCCGGTCGCGTCGTCGTGCAGGCTGTTGAACAGCACCCAGCCGAAGGGCTGGACCACCAGCAGCACCAGGAGAAGGATGACGGCGCCGAGGACCGCCGCCTTGACGAGCGGCACCCGCGCCATGACGGGACGGGATTCGGCGTCGCGGGAACTGGTTGAAATGACCCCCATTGGGTCCGCCTCCCGTTTCCAGGGATGGGCCCTGCGGCCCAGCATGATGGAGTGTTCCCGAACCTGCGGCCGGGTGGCAACCGCCGCCGGTCCGGGATTTTGAACCTTTCGGGGAGGCTAGCGCACCAGCTCCTTCCACTTGGCGATGCCCTCGGCCACTTCGGCGGCAAGGTCGTCGCCGCTGTTGCGGTACCATTTCAACTGGTCCAGCGAGCGGCCCTCGGCCCAGGCGACGTCGGTGCGCAGCGTCGGCCAGAAATTCTTCGACAGGATGTCGGAGACCTCCCTGGAATAGAGGAAGTTGGTGAACAGCCGGGCGGCGTTGGGGTGGGGCGCCTTCACCGGAATGCCGGTCAGGCCGAGGTTGAGGATGGCGTCGTCGGTCGGCACGCTGACGTCGATGGGATTGCCCGCCGCCTTCTGGGTCAGCGTGTAGCTGAAGGGCGCGCCGGACCCGACCACGCGCTCGCCGGCCAGGATGTCGGTGACGGTGTCGACGTTGGACTGGCCGACCTTCGGCTTCTGCTGGCCGAAACGGCGCAGATAGTCGTCGCCGTACTTGCGGCGGATGGCGACCACCCAGCTCGCCACGTCGCCGGAGAAGGCGGGGCTGCCGGTGGTGATCTTGCCCTTCCACTGGTCCTCCAGCAGCGCCATCCAGCTCGTCGGCGGAGCGGAGACCTTGCCCGGCGCGTAGTTGATGCTGGTCAGGCTGATGGCGCCGACATGGTACATGGCGTCCTTGTCCAGCCCCTTGAAGGCGGTGGGCAGCATGGCCGCGTCGGGCGGGTCGTAGGCGGCGAGCGCGCCGATCTTCTTCAGCTCGGTGTAATGCAGCAGGTTGGTGGTGCCCAGGGAATCGCACTCGGCGACGCCGTTCTGCAATTCCAGCCGCAGGCGGGTGTAGACGGTCTGCGAGGCCTGGCGGAGAAGCTGGACCTCGATGCCGGGATACTTCGCCTTGAAGGCGTCGCGGATCGCCTCCATCGTCTGCTGCTCGTAGGAGCCCCAATAGAGCGTCAGCGCGCCTTCCTTGCGGGCGGCGGCGTAGAGCGGATCGTCTTGTGCGGCCGCCAGCCGGGCGAAGCCGGTTCCGGCGAGGCCGCCGGACAGCAGCGCCGCCCCGGCCAGTCCACCCGTCTTCAAAAGCCCGCGGCGAGTGATGTCCGTCATGTTCGTCGTCCCTGTTCGGTGTTGCGAGGATGCCGTTTTCGGCTTGGTTGGTTTTCGTGCTCAGTAGTCGCCGGTGGTGGCGCCGCCATCGGCGACGATGGTCTGGCCGGTGATGTAGGAGGCATCGTCCGACGCCAGGAAGGCGACGATGGCGGCGATCTCCTCCGGCTTGCCGAGCCGGCCGATGGGGGTCTTCCCCACCCATTGCGCGCGGATCGCCTCAGGCACGCCCTCGACGATGCTGGTCTCGACCACGCCGGGGGCGACGGCGTTGACCAGGATGCCGCGCCGGGCGCCTTCCAGCGCCGCCGTCCGCGTCAGCCCGACCACGCCGGCCTTGGAGGCCGAGTAGTTGGCCTGCCCGAAGGTGCCGAGCATGGCGGTCGAGGCGATGTTGACGATGCGGCCCCAGCCGCGGTCGCCGACCAGCCTGAAGGCGGTCTGGCAGCCGAGCCACGTGCCGCGCAGATTGACGTCGAGGACGGCGCTCCAGTCCGCGTCGCTCATCTTCACGAGCGAGCGGTCGCGGACGATGCCGGCGACGTTGACCAGGATATCGACGGCGCGGAACGGCTCGGGCAGGGCGGCGACGGCCGCTTCCCAGCTCCCCCGGTCGGCCACGTCGAGCTGCACGGCGAAGGCGTCGCCGCCGCCGTCGCGCAAGTCCGCGGCGACCCGTTCGGCGGGTTCCAGCCCGATGTCGGCGACGATGACGGCAGCGCCCTCGGCCGTCAGCCGCCCGCACACCGCGCGGCCGATGCCGCCGCCGCCGCCGGTCACGAAGGCCGTGCGGCCCTTCAGACGATCCTGCCTGCTCATGCCGTCACCTGCCCCTTGACTTGGCGTCCGATGGAGAAGACGTCCTCCCCCTCCTGCACCGTGTCGCCCGCCTGGTTGCGGACGGTGATGCCGACGCGGACGATGCCGCGGTCGGGCTTCGACGCGCTGGGGCGGACCTCCAGCACTTCCGCCTCGTACTGGATGGTGTCTCCGGCGAAGACCGGGCCGACGAAGCGGCGGCGGGTCTCCAGGAAAGCCAGGATCGCCCAGTCGTCGATGGCGGAGCGCAGGCCGGTGCTCATCGAATGGGTCAGCATGCCGTGGGCGATGGTGCGGCCGAAGCCGGTCGCCTTCGCCGCCTCGGCGTCCATGTGCAGCGGGTTGAAGTCGCCGGTCAACCCGGCGAACCAGACGATGTGCGCCTCGGTCACGGTGACGCGGCTGGACAGCGCGCGGGCGCCCGGTTCGATGTCGTCGAGGTGGATGGTCTCGGTCATGCGTCGCTCCCTCCTGCGGTGCTGGGGGGCCGGAAAATCGGCAGGCTGATGGTGTCGTCCAGGCGATGGAAGGCGACGGCCAGAGGCAGGCCGGCGCGCAAGCTCCCTTCGGCGATGCCCTCGACCCGCGAGAAGATTGTGACGCCCTCCTCCAGCCGGACCAGGGCGCAGGTGTAGGGATCGCCGCGCGTGTTGCCGCGATGGACGACGGAATAGCTGAGAAGCTCGCCGCGCCCGCTTGCCTCGACCCACTCCGGGGTGGCGTGGGGCGCATGGATGGAGTGGGCGCGCGGGTACCACTGGTACAGCCCGGTCTCCGGACAGCGCTGGATCAGGAAGCGCCCCTCGCGCGCCGCCTCCCAGAAGGGGGCGGAGGTCTCGTCGGGGATCGGCAGCGTCGTCATGGCGGTCATGGGTGCCCCCTTACACGGCGAGGATGGCGGTGGCGGCGGAGCAGAAGGTACCGCCCAGGCCATGGGCCAGCGCGACCTTGGCGTCCGGCACCTGGATGCCCGGCGCGTCGCCGCGCAGCTGGCGGACGCTCTCGATCAGGGTGAAGATGCCGCGCTTGCCCGGATGGTTGGAGGACAGGCCGCCGCCGTCGGTGTTGGTCGGCAGGCTGCCGCCATCGGCCGACAGGGCGCCGGCCGCGACGAAGGGGCCGCTCTCGCCGCGTTCGCAGAAACCCAGATCCTCCAGCGCCAGCATCGGCGTGATGGTGAAGGCGTCGTAGATCTGCGCCACGTCGATGTCGGCGGGTGTCATCCCGGCCATGGCGAAGGCGCGCGGTCCGGACAGGGCGGCGGGCGTCGTCAGGTCGTCGGGGATCTGGCTGTTCTGGGTCCGGGCGACGGCGGCGCCATAGCCGGCGAGATAGACCGGGCGGCGCTTCAAATCGCGCGCCCGTTCGCGGCTTGTCATCACCAGCGCGCCGCCGCCGTCGGTGACGACGCAGCAGTCCAGCCGGTGCAGCGGCGAGGCGATCATCGGCGAGGCCAGCACGTCCTCCACCGTGATCGGCTTGCGCAGCCGGGCCTGGGGGTTGGC
Organism: Azospirillum palustre; assembly: GCF_002573965.1. Taxonomy (NCBI): domain Bacteria; kingdom Pseudomonadati; phylum Pseudomonadota; class Alphaproteobacteria; order Rhodospirillales; family Azospirillaceae; genus Azospirillum; species Azospirillum palustre. The sequence continues at coordinate 396,750 of NZ_PDKW01000041.1, forward strand.
GGCGGCGTGGCCGCGGAAGGTGACGGCGACCTGGGCCAGCTGCTCCGGCGTCGTGCCGTAAAGGTCCATGTGGCGGCGGGCGAACAGACCGTAGGTCGAGATCAGCGTCGGCGCATAGGGGATCTCGTACTGGCCCGGCCCGGCCGGGAAGACGAAGGGATCGAAGGACGGGGTGGAGAGCGGCCACCAGCGCGGGCAGGCGGCATAGCTGATGACCACGACCTCGGCCAGCCCGCTGGCGATGGCGGCGGCGGCCTGTCCCGCCTGCAAGATATAGGAGCAGCCGCCGACGTCGGTGCTGTTCACGTAGGTCGGCTGGATGCCGATATACTCGGCCAGTTCGATGACGTCCATCGTGCCGCCGCCCTCGGCCCAGTCGCCGGACGCCGCGCAGAGCCCGTCCACATCCGTCAGGGCCAGCCCGGCATCGTCGAGCGCGCCCAGGATGCACTCCATCTGGAGGGCGAAGGGATGGACGCGCGGCGCGTCCCGGCGGGGGGACTCATAGGCGCCGACGATGGCGGTCTTGCCCGAAAGCTGCTTCACGCGCTGGTCGTCCTTTCACGGTTGCAGGAGCCCTGGCGCCGGCGGTGGGGCGTCGGCGTGCAAAGAGGGGGCCATCGGACAAGTATTGGAAGACGAGGCGACGGGGCGGCACGGGGAACGCGAAGATGTCCCGGCGTCCATCATAGAACTCGATCGCCGCCGGTGCGCTGCCGGCACAATCGAGAATACCGGACACCCTCCGTGTCACAAGCAGAAAAAAGTGTGCGCTCCGGTGCATGGAGCGCACCAATGACCGCCGCCCGTCCGGTGCGTTTGCTGCACCGGATTGGGCCAAACTAAGCGATTGTTTTCGGAGCGCCGCGGCGCAAGCCTTTGGGCATGCCTTTCCCGTCCAAACTCCGGTCGGCGCCTTGCGGCGCGGCCATCTCCGGCCCGGACCCCCGGCGTCCGGCAGCCCCGAAGGACCGCTCATGACCAACACGGAAACCCAACGCCGGGACGGCCCGCTGGCCGGCGTGCGCGTTGTCGATCTCACCCACATGTTGGCCGGCCCCTACAGCACCTGGCTGCTCGGCGCGCTGGGGGCCGACGTCATCAAGATCGAGCGTCCGGGCAGGGGCGATTTCACCCGTGTCATCGCCCCCTTCAGCGACGACGAGAGCATTTACTTCATGAGCGTCAACCGCAACAAGCGGAGCCTTACGCTCAACTTGAAGGAGGAGAAGGGAAAAGAGATTTTCAGGCGCATCGTCGCCACCAGCGACGTGCTGGTGGAGAACAACCGGGCCGGCACGATGGACCGGCTGGGGCTGGGCTACGGCGACCTTAAGCCGGTCAACCCGAAACTGGTTTACGCCTCGATCTCCGGCTTCGGGCAGGATGGCCCCTACCGCCACCGGCCCTGTTTCGACGTGGTGGCCCAGGCGATGTCCGGCATGATGAGCATCACCGGCGAGCCCGGCGGCCAGCCGGCCCGCGTCGGCGCCTCCATCGGCGACATCGGGTCGAGCCTGTTCGCCACCATCGGCATCCTGTCGGCCTTGCAGAAGCGGGCCGCCACCGGGGAGGGCAGCTTCATCGACGTGGCGATGCTGGATTGCCAGCTGGCGCTGATGGAGAACGCCATCGCCCGCTATCTGAATGCCGGCGACGTGCCGCGCGCGCTGGGCAGTCGCCATCCGCTGATCGCCCCCTTCCAGTCCTTCCCCACCGCCGACAAGCCCATCGCCGTCTGCGTCGACACCAACGAGCAGTGGGAGCGGCTGGTCGGCGCCATGGGGCTGCAACATCTGCTGGCCGACCCGCGCTTCCTCACCGGCTCCCTGCGCAACGCGCACCATGCCGAGCTTGAACCGCTGCTGATCCCGGTCTTCGCCGGCCGCAGCCGCGACGAGTGGCTGGAGCGGCTGGAGGCGGCCGACGTGCCGTCCAGCCCGATCAACAGCGTGGCCGACGCGCTGGTCGATCCGCAGGTGGTCCACCGCGGCATGGTGGTGGAGGTGCCGCCGAACTCCGGCAAGCGCTTCGCCGCCGTGCCGATCCACATGCAGGGCGCCCCGCTGGCGGCCGAGGCCCCGGCGCCGCGGCTGGGCGAGCACACCGACGCCATCCTGGCCGAGCTGGGCTTCGCCGCCGCCGACATCGAGGCGCTGCGCAGCGCTGCGGTGGTGTGAGGATGGACGGGCGGACGCCGAAGGAGAGGGGCGGGAACGGGGCGCGTGCGGTGCTGGCGAAAATGCTTCATGATGGCGTCGGATCCGACCCATCGCACACCGCCCCGCCGCACACCGCCCCGATGACCCAGCCCCGCATGGCGCGCCGCCTTCCTCCGCTCCTCGCGCTTCGCGCCTTCGACGTCTTCGCCCGGCTGGGCACCGTGCGCGCCGCCGCCGACGAGCTGGCGGTGTCGCACACCGTGGTGTCCCGCCACATCCAGAACCTGGAGCAGTCCGTCGGCGTCAAGCTGGTGACCAAGTCGGGGCGGGGCCTGTCCCTGACCCGCGAGGGCACCCGCTTCGCCGCCCAGATGCACCGCGCCTTCGATCTGATCGCCGACGCCAGCAACGAGCTGCGCAACGGCGGGATCGAGGCGGTGCACATCTGCTGCCTCGCCGGCCTGGCCTCGCGCCGCCTGCTCGGCCGGCTGCCGGATTTGGAAGCGGCGATGGACGGGCGCGAGGTGATCCTGCAACCGACCTCCGCCCGACCCGATTTCAGCCGCGGCGAGGCGGATGTCGAGATCATGTATCTGGAGGACGGCGCCGCCGCCGTCGCCGAGGGGCTGCGCGCCGAGATGTTCGCCAAGCCGCGCATCCTCGCCATCGCCAGCCCGGAGTTCAAGGCGCGCTATCCCGACGTGCGGACCGCCGCCGATCTGGTCGGTCTGCCGCTGATCCACGAACAGTCCACCGGCATGTGGGAGGCGTGGCTGGAGGAGGCCGGCGTCGGCGACCTGCCGCGGCTGCGCGGTCCGCGCCTGTGGCAGGCCCATCTGACCATCGAGGCCGCCCGGCTCGGGCGCGGGGTGGCGCTGGTCAGCGATCTGCTGGTCATCGACAATCTCGCCAGCGGCGAGCTGGTGGAGATGGTGCGCAGCGACGTCACCATCGGCGGCTATTACCTGATCGCCCCGGCGCAGAAATGGAACACGCCGGTCATCGCCGCGATCCGGCAATGGCTGCGCGACGTTTTCCCTCCATCGGTGCCGGAGCCGATCTCCTGAGTTTCACCATCCGGGGCGGCGCCGTCCGGCTCCCGGCCATCGCGGAACCCGACCATGTCCCACACCCTTTTCGACCATCTGCTGAACCCGGCCACCGATCCGGCCCGCCTCGCCATCGAAACCGCGGACGGCGGGCGTCTCTCCTATGGCGATCTGCGCGCCGCCACCGGCCGCATGGCGAACGCGCTGGTCGCCGCCGGCGTGCGCCCCGGCGACCGCGTCGCCGTGCAGGTCGAGAAGTCGGTCGAGGCGCTGGTGCTCTACCTCGCCTGCCTGCGGGCCGGGATGGTCTATCTGCCGCTGAACACCGCCTACACCCCGGCGGAGCTGAGCTATTTCGTCGGCGACGCCGAACCGGCCCTGGTGGTCTGCGACCCGGCGCGTCTCGACGCCACGGTGGCGCTCGCCGGGGCCGTCGCGGTGCGCACGCTGGACGCGCGCGGGCAGGGCAGCCTGACCGAGGCGGCGGCCGGACAGCCGGAGGAGTTCGCCACCGTCGCGCGCGGGCCGGACGATCTGGCCGCCATCCTCTACACCTCGGGCACCACCGGGCGGTCGAAGGGGGCGATGCTGACGCAGGAGAACCTGCTGTCCAACGCGCGGGTGCTCCAGTCCGAATGGCGCTTCGGGCCGGACGACGTGCTGCTGCACGCCCTGCCGATCTTCCACACCCACGGGCTGTTCGTCGCCTGCAACCTCGTGCTGCTGTCCGGCGCCTCGATGGTCCTGCTGCCGCGCTTCGACCCGGCCGACCTGCTGGCCCGGCTGCCGGCCGCCACGGTGATGATGGGGGTGCCGACCTTCTACACCCGCCTGCTCGGCCAGGAGGGGCTGACGCCGGAGGCGTGCCGGTCGATCCGGCTGTTCGTCTCCGGCTCCGCCCCGCTGCTGGCGGAAACCCACCGCGCCTGGGAGGAGCGCACCGGCCACCGCATCCTGGAGCGCTACGGCATGACCGAAACCGGCATGCTGACCTCCAACCCCTATGACGGCGACCGCGTGGCCGGCACCGTCGGCTTCCCGCTGCCGGGCGTCGATCTCCGCATCGCCGACCCGGCGACCGGCGCGCCGCTGACGGATGACGCCATCGGCGCCATCGAGGTGCGCGGCCCCAACGTCTTCAAGGGCTACTGGCGCATGCCGGAGAAGACGGCGGCGGAGTTCCGGCCGGACGGCTTCTTCATCACCGGCGACCTCGGCCGTGTCGATGGGCGGGGCTATGTCCACATCGTCGGGCGCGGCAAGGACCTGATCATCAGCGGCGGCTTCAACGTCTATCCCAAGGAGGTCGAGGGCGAGATCGACGAGCTGCCCGGCGTGCTGGAAAGCGCCGTGATCGGCATCCCCCATCCCGATTTCGGCGAGGCCGTCGTCGCCGTCGTGGTTGCCGACGGCACGGCACCCGTCACCGAGGCCACCGTCGCCGCCGCCCTGAAGGACCGGCTTGCCCGCTACAAGCAGCCCAAGCGGGTGGTGGTGGTGGACGAGCTGCCGCGCAACAGCATGGGCAAGGTGCAGAAGGCGCAGCTTCGCGATGCCCACGCGGGGGTGTTCGGATGAGCGGCGCCGCCCTGCCGCCGCTTCCCACGGAAATCCTGACCTCCGGGCCGTTGCGGGTCGCGGAAGCGTGGATCGACCTCTACGGCCACATGAACATGGCGCGCTATGTCGCCCTGTTCGACGAGGTCGGCTATGCCCTGCAAGAGCGCTGGGAGCTGGGGGAGACCTACACCGGCGAGACTCGGAAGGGGCTGTTCGTGGTCGATGTCGCCGTCAGCTACAAGCGGGAACTGACCGCCGGCACGCCGCTGACGCTGGCGCTGCGGCTGCTGGAGGCCGACGCCAAGCGGATTGTCAGCCTGATGGAGCTGCGCCGCGCCGACGACGGCACGCTGGCCGCGACGATGGAGCAGCTGTCCGTCCACGCCGATCTGACGACGCGGCGGGTCGTCCCGTTCGAACCGCCGGTCGCCGAGCGGCTGCGCGATCTGGCGGCTGTCCATGGCGCGCTGCCGCTGCCGGCCGGTCATCGGCGCCGGCTGACCTGCCGGGGGTAAGACCGGCGGCCGGTATCGGCCGCACCGCCATCGGCCGGAATTTTGCTGGCTATCAAAACAATACGGCCGCATGCAAGCTGTCCCGCATTGGGAAGCCGTCGTCGGTGGGCGCAAGCATGGTCGGTCGTCTTGGCGTTTGGGTGGTGCGGACTTTGGCAGGCATGGTCCTGCTGCTGCCGGGTGCCGGGGCTTCCGGCCAGGAGCGGCCGGGCGGGGCGGAGGCGATCACCGTCCTGACCTCCTTTCCCGCCGCCTTCTACGAGCCGGTGCGCGACGCGTTCGAGCAGGCTTATCCCGGCCGCCGCCTGGATGTGATCAACACCAAGACGACCGCGGCGATCACCCAGTTGCAGGATCGCGTGGCGAAGGACGTCGACCTCTTCTGGGCCTCGGCCCCCGACGCCTTCGAGGTGCTGAAGGCCGCCAGGCTGCTGGCGCCGGTGACGCCGCGTCCGACCGGTGCCCCGGCGACCGTCGGCAACCAGCCCATCGACGACCCCGACGGCCTGTATCTCGGCTTCGCGCTGTCGGGATACGGGCTGATCTGGGACCAGTCCTATCTCGACCGCCATGGCCTTGCCGCCCCGCGCCGCTGGGAGGATCTGCGCCGGCCCGGCTATGCCCGCCATCTCGGCATCACCTCGCCGTCCCGTTCCGGCACCATGCATCTGATGGTGGAGACGGTGCTGCAACTCCATGGCTGGGAACGCGGCTGGGCAACCTGGCTGGAGATCGCCGGCAATCTGGCGACGGTGACGGCGCGCAGCTATGGCGTGGTGGAAGGCGTCGGCAAGGGGCGCTTCGGCATCGGGCTCGCCATCGATTTCCTTGGGCAGGGGACGAGGCCGGAGTCCGGGCCGCGCGAGGGCGGGGAGATGGGTACTCTGCGCTTTGCCTATCCGGCCGACAGCGTTTTCCTGCCGGCCAGCGTGGCGATCCTGCGGACCGCCCCCAATCCGGCCGGCGCCAACCTGTTCATCGATTTCCTGCTGTCGCCGGCCGGGCAGGCCCTGATGCTGCGCCCCGACATAGGGCGCCTGCCGGTGCGGCCCGACGCCTACGCCGCGGCACCCGCCGGCTATCCGGCCCCTTACGCGCGGGAAACCGGCGACGACCTCTTCCTCTTCGACCGCGCCCTGTCCGGCCGCCGCTATGAGCTGGTCAATCTGCTGTTCGACGAGCTGATCACCTTCCGCGTGAAGACGCTCAACCGCGTCTGGCACCTGATCCACCAAGGCGAGAGCCGTCTCGCAACCACGCCCGATCCGACCGCGCGCGACCTGCTGCGCAAGGCCCGCGAGGCGGCGACGGCGGTCCCGGTCGATGCCGTCCAGGCCATCGACCCGGCCTTCTCCACCGCCCTGCGCCGGCCGGCGCGCGGCATGCCGGTGTCCGCCCGGCAGGGCGAGCTGGAGGAGGAATGGCGCGCCTTCTCGCAAGCCCGGCTGGAAACGGCGCTGTCGGCGGCGGAACGCGCGCTGGTGATCCTGCGCGCCGCGGCCGGCGAAGGGGTCTGGCCGTGAGCGCGCTGGCGACGCCCTCTTCCGGTGGCCTGTCGGCCCGGCCGGGCAACGGCACGGGCAGGCCGCGCTTCGGCATCCGGGCCCGGCTGTTCCTGGCCTTCGTCGCGGTTGCCACCCTGTCGGTGGTGGCCTGCGCGCTCGGCTGGCTGTCCTACGACCGGTTGGGCGGCACGCTGGACGAGTTCGCCGAAAGCCACCTGCCGGCCCTGGGCGTCGCCGCCAAGCTGGCGGAGGAGGGCGGCGCCATCATCGCCACCGCCCCCATCCTGGCCGGCAGCCGGACCGAGGACGAGATGGACGCGATCCGCGACGCGCTCGGCCGCCGCCTGTCCACCTTGAGAGCGCTGACCGGCGCCATCGAAGGCGGCGTTCCTGGCCTGCGCCCGGTGGTGGACTCGCTGGGCCGCAATCTGGCGGCGCTGGACGGCACGGTGCGCCAGCGGCTGGCGCTCGCCCGCCGGAACCAGGAGGCCATCGAACGGCTGCGCTGGCTGCATGCCGATTTCCTCGACGAGATCGATCCCCTGGTCGCCGACGCCCGCTTCAACATCCAGAGCGCGCTCGCCACGGTGGAGAGCGGGAAGCCGTCGGCCGATGCCGTCCGCATCCTGCGCGAGGAGAACCGGCGCAGCGAGGCGCTGTTGCAGATCGGCGCCAACGGAAACCTCGCGGTCGGGCTGGTCGCGCGGGCGGCGACGCTCGCCACGGCGGAGCTGCTCGACGACAATGCCGGCTTTCTGGACGAGACCGCCGACCGGCTGCAACGCGACCTGACGGCGCTGGCCGGCTGGGCGGACGGCGTCTCGCTGCGGCAGCTGGTGGGCCAGCTTCTCGACCTTGCGCGCGGAGCCGACGGCAGCGTGCCGGCGCTGCGCCGGGAGGAGCTGGAGACGGCGGCGCGCGGACAGGCCCTGCTGGCGGAGAACCGCGACATCGTCGCCCGGCTGAACGGGCTGATCGCCCGGCAGGTCCAGGCGGTGGAGCAGGATTCCCGCGCCGCCGCCGCGCGCTCCGCCGGGGCGGTGGCGTTCGGCCGCTCCGCCCTGCTGGCGAGCGCGCTGGTCAGCCTGCTGGTGGCGGTGCTGGTGGCCTGGCTCTACGTCAACCGCAACCTGATTTCCCGCCTGACCCGGCTGGGCGACGCCGCCCGCGCCATCGCCGCCGGCGACCTCAAGGCCGACATTCCGCTCGGCGGCGGCGACGAGCTGTCGGACATGGCGGCGGCGCTGCTGGTCTTCCGCGACACCGCCATCGCGGTGGAGGAGGCGAACGCCCAGGCGATCATCGACAATGCCCAGGCCGGGCTGGCGATCACCGACGCGCAGGGCGTGATCGAGTTCGTCAACCCGCTCGCCGCCGCGCTGATCGCGCCGCCGCCCGGCGTCCGGGAAGGGGAGGCAGGGGAGGCCGGGCGCCTCGCCGACCGTCTGGACGCGGAGGCCGCTGCCCGCCTTGCGGCTTTCTTCGTCCAGGCGCCGTTCGCTCAAGTCCCCGACGGGGCCGGCGGCCCGGCGCCCACCCTGTCGATCCTGGCGACCGGGCGCCGTCCGGACGGCGGCGCGGTTCCGGTGCAGGTCGGCGTCCGTCCCTTCTGGCGGCGCCAGCGGCAGCGCTTCATCGTCACCCTCACCGACATGACCGAGCGGCTGGAGGCCCAGCATGTGCTGGAGCGCACGGTGCAGGAGCGCACCACCGACCTGCGCGCCACCAACGACCGGCTGGAGCGCGCCATCGCCGAACACCAGCGCACCGAACGCGAGCTGCGAGAGGCGCAGGCGGAGCTGGTGCAGGCCGGCAAGCTGGCGGCGCTCGGCCAGCTCGCCGCCGGGGTCGGGCACGAGCTGAACCAGCCGCTGGCCGCCATCCGGTCCTACGCCCACAACGGGCGCAAGCTGATCGGGCTGGGCCGGGTCGAGGAGGCCGAGGGCAATCTCGGCAAGATCGCCGACCTGACGGCCCGCATGGCGAACATCACCAACCATCTGAAGCGCTTCGCCCGCCGTCCCGACAGCCGGCTGGGCGCGGTGGAGCTGGCGCCGGTGATCCAGGGTGCCCTGTCGCTGTTCGGCAACCGCCTGCGCGAGGAGGCGGTCGCGGTCGAGCTGGCGTTGCCGGATGCCGACCCCGCCTCCGGCACGCCCTTGCGGGTCCGCGCCGAGGAGGTGCGGCTGGAACAGGTGCTGGTCAATCTGCTGAGCAACGCGCTGGACGCCGTGGCCGGCGCGCCGGTGCGCCGCATCCTGATCCGCGCCGAGCTTGTTGAGGACGGGGAAGAGGGCGGCGCCGTCCGCATCGAGGTGCGCGACAGCGGCTCCGGCATCGCCGCCGATCCGGTCGCCCAGATCTTCGATCCCTTCTTCACCACCAAGCCGGTGGGGACGGGGCTGGGTCTCGGCCTGTCGATCTCCTACAACATCGTCCGCGACTTCGGCGGCGTGCTGTCGGTGGCCGAGAGCGGCCCCGATGGAACCGCCTTCGTCCTCACCTTGACCCGCGCGTGAAAGTCTCTGCCATGACTGTCCTGCTGATCGACGACGATCCGGAAGTGCTCGATTCCAGCCGCCAGACGCTGGAGCTGGAGGGCTTCGCCGTCGAGGCGGTGACCGAGCCGGAGGCCGGGCTGGCCCGGCTCGGCGCTTCCTGGCCCGGCGTGGTGGTGACCGACGTGCGCATGCCGGGGATGGACGGCTTCGCCCTGCTGGAGCGGGTGCGCGCGGCGGACTCGGAAGTGCCGGTGGTGCTGGTCACCGGCCATGGCGACATCGCCATGGCGATGCGCGCGGTCCGCGAGGGCGCCTACGACTTCATCGAGAAGCCGGCCGAGCCCGACCATCTGGTCGAGGTGGTGCGGCGCGCGCTCGCCCATCGCGGGCTGGTGCTGGAGAACCGCCGCCTGCGGGCGCAGCTGGCCGAGGGCGGGCCGGAGGGGCGGATCATCGGCCGGTCGCCGGCCATCGAGCATCTGCGGGCCGCCGTGGCGAACCTCGCCGATGCCGAGGTCGACGTGCTGCTGTTCGGCGAGACCGGGACGGGGAAGGAGCTGGTCGCGCGCAGCCTGCACGAGGGGGGCCGGCGGCGCGCCGGGAATTTCGTGGCGCTGAACTGCGGCGCCATGCCCGACACCATCATCGAGAGCGAGCTGTTCGGCCACGAGCCGGGCGCCTTCACCGGGGCGCAGGCGCGGCGCATCGGCAAGCTGGAATATGCGGCGGGCGGCACCCTGTTCCTCGACGAGATCGAGAGCATGCCGATGCATCTCCAGGTCAAGCTGCTGCGCGTGTTGCAGGAGCGGGCCATCGAGCGGATCGGCGGCAACCGGACGATCCCGCTCGATCTGCGGGTGGTGGCGGCGACCAAGGTGGATCTGCTGCGGCTGGCGGCGGAGGGGAAGTTCCGCGAGGATCTCTATTACCGCCTGAACGTCGTCACCGTGCCGCTGCCGCCCTTGCGCGAACGGCGCGGCGACGTGGCGCTGCTGTTCCGCCATTTCCTCGATGCGGCCCTGGCGCGGTCGCGCCGGACGCCGCCGCCGCTCGATCCCGTCCTGCTGGCGCGCCTCGCCGCCCATGGCTGGCCCGGCAATGTCCGCGAACTGCGCAACGTCGCCGAGCGGGTGGCGCTGGGGCTGGGCGACGGGCTGGCAGCGGTCGGCGCTTCCGCAGCCACGGTTGGATCTGTGGAGATCGAGCCGCTGGCCGACCGGCTCGACCGCGTCGAGAAGCAGCTGATCGAGGACGCGCTGGCCCGCTGCGGCGGCCGGGTCGGCGAGACGGCGGAGCGGCTGGGGATCACCCGCAAGACCCTCTACCTGAAGATGCGCCACCACGGCCTGAGCCGTGACGATTTCGCGGAGGAGTGAGAGGATTGATCCCTTGAACTATTTCACGAGCCCCCTCTCCCCTTGCGGGAGAGGGGTTGGGGTGAGGGGGTGCAAATCTCTTCCGCCTTCGGCGGATACCCCTCATCCCAACCCTTCTCCCGCAAGGGGAGAAGGGCCTCTTGCTTCCTCAAGCAATTGCTGTTGAAGAATTGAGGTGCGGGGGCGCGTGGATGTTCCCCGCATTACCCAGGCAAGCCGGGCGATGTTCCCGTCCTGACCCATCGATGCTGTGCAAAGCCAGAGCGTGCAAGGGCTGACCGTCTGGCACGCCGATTGCTGAATGGGCGAGCATAAGACATCAAGGGAGGGACAACACCCATGCTTCGCACCTCGCGCACCTTGCGCAACGCCGCCGCCGCCCTGGGCGTCCTGCTGCTGTCCGGCACCGCCGCCTTCGCGCAGGATGCCAGCGGCAAGCTCGTCATCGTCACCTCCTTCCCGAAGGACATGACGACCGCCTTCCAGCAGGCCTACCAGAAGGCCAACCCCAAGGTCGCGGTCGAGATCCTGAACCGCAACACCAACGCGGGCGTGAAGTATCTCCAGGAAACCGCGTCCAACAACGGCGTCGACCTGTTCTGGGCGTCGGCCCCCGACGCCTTCGAGGTGCTGAAGGGCGCCGGGCTGCTCCAGCCCTACAAGCCCAAGGTGGAGGGCATCCCCGAGAAGGTCGGCGCCTATCCGGTCAACGATCCCGAGGGGATGTATGCCGGCTTCGCCGCGTCCGGTTACGGCATCATGTGGAACAGCCGCTACATGAAGGCCAACGACCTGCCGATCCCCAAGGAATGGGCCGACCTGACCAAGCCGGCCTATTACGACCATGTCGCCATCTCCGCCCCGTCGCGCTCCGGCACGACGCACCTGACCATCGAGACGATCCTCCAGGGCGAGGGCTGGGAAAAGGGCTGGCGTACCAACAAGGAGATGGCCGGCAACTACCGCACCATCACCGAGCGCAGCTTCGGCGTGCCGGACGGGGTGAATTCCGGCGCCTTCGGCGTCGGCATCGTCATCGACTTCTTCGCGCTGTCGTCACAGGCCTCGGGCTTCCCGGTGGAGTTCGTCTACCCGACCGTCACCACCATCGTCCCGGCCAATGTCGGCGTCGTGAAGAACGCCCCCAACAAGGCCGCCGCCGAGGGCTTCGTCGATTTCCTGCTGTCGCCCAAGGGGCAGGAGGTCCTGCTGGAGCCGGCGATCCGCCGCCTGCCGGTCAACCCGGTCACCTATGAGAAGGCGCCCGCCGGCTATCCCAACCCGTTCAAGGACAAGTCGCTGGGCGCGCAGGTGAACTTCGACGTGAACGTCTCGCAGGCCCGCTACAATGTGGTGGACGCGCTGTTCGACCAGCTCGTCACCTTCCAGCTCGACGACCTCAAGGCGGCGACCCAGTCCATCCACAAGGCCGAGGCGGCGCTCGCCAAGAAGCCGAACGACAAGGCCAAGGCCCTGCTGGCCGAGGCGCGCGACCTCGTCGCCGCCATGCCGGTGACGGCGGAACAGGCCGCCGACCCGCAACTGGCCGGCGCCTTCACGGTGGAGCGCAAGTCGGCCAAGGACGCGGTGCCGGAGCGCCAGGCGCAGGTCGAGCAGAAGTGGGCCGCCTTCGCCAAGGAGAACTACGCCAACGCCCGCAAGAAGGCCGACGAGGCGGCTGCCCTGGCGCGTTGATGCCGTTGCGCTGACGCTGGTTGCGTCAGCCTAGGGGGGCGCTCTCCAGGCGCCCCCTCCTTTCTCCTCAGCCCGACAGGCCTTTCCATGACGTCACTTGCGCTCACGCGCGACCGCATCGCGCGCGTGCGGCCGGGGCCGGCGCTGGCCGCGCTGCTGATCGCCGCATTCCTGCTGCTGTTCCTGGTCGTTCCGGTGGTCCAGGTCATCTTCGTCGCCTTCCAGGACAAGACGACCGGCGCCTTCACCCTGGTGAACTTCGCCGATTTCTTCCAGAACGACCTGTTCATGCGGTCCTTCGGGAACTCCTTCTACGTCTCGGCGATGTCGGTGGTGGTGGCGAGCCTGCTGGCGCTGCCGCTGGCATACCTGACCACGCGCTTCGAGTTCCGCGGCTCGGTGCTGATCCAGAGCCTGGGCATCATCCCGCTGATCATGCCGCCCTTCATCGGCGCGGTGGCGATGCAGCTGCTGTTCGGGCGCAACGGCTCGGTCAACCTGCTGCTGCGCGACCATTTAGGCTTTTCGATCCCCTTCATGGAGGGGCTGAACGGCGTCATCTTCGTCCAGAGCATCCATTATTTCCCCTTCATCCTGATCAACCTGTCGGCCAGCCTGAAGAACATCGACCGGGCGATGGAGGAATCGGCGCAGAATCTCGGCTGCCACGGCTTCCGCCTGTTCCGCCGCATCGTCTTCCCGCTGGCGATGCCGGGCTATGTCGCCGGCGCCTCGCTGGTCTTCATCAAGGTGTTCGACGATCTCGGCACGCCGCTGCTGCTGAACGTCAACGACATGCTGGCGCCGCAGGCCTACCTGCGCATCTCCTCCATCGGCATCGCCGACCCGATGGGCTACGTCATCTCGGTCGTGCTGATCGCCTGCTCGCTGCTGGCGCTGTGGGTGTCGGCGCTGGCGATGCGCGGCAAGGACTATGCCACGGTGCAGCGCGGTGGTGGCGGCCTCGCCAAGCGGCGCCTGAAGCCGCTGGAGATGGTGGCGGCCTACGGCATCGTGCTGCTGATCCTGGTGCTGGTGCTGGCGCCGCATGTCGGGCTGGGGCTCCTGTCCTTCGCCACCATCTGGTCCTTCAGCCCGCTGCCCGACGCCTTCACGCTGAAGCACTACCACACCGTCTTCTCCGAGAGCGGGCAGTACATCACCAACACGCTGCTCTACGCCTCGCTGGCGGCGCTGCTCGACGTGGTGATCGGCACCGCCATCGCCTATCTGGTCCTGCGTACCAAGCTGCCGGGCCGGCAATGGCTGGACTACATCGCGATGGCGGCGCTGGCGGTGCCGGGCGTCGTGCTGGGCATCGGCTATCTGCGCAGCTTCTACGGCGTGCCGATGCCCTTCACCGGCCAGCCGCTGTCCAACTTCTGGCTGATCCTGGTCTTCGCGCTGGCGATCCGCCGCCTGCCCTACGCGCTGCGCGCCTGCACCGCCGCCTTGCAGCAGGTCAGCTCCTCGCTGGAGGAGGCGGCCGAGAATCTGGGCGCCACCAAGCTGCGCACCGTCGGGCGCATCGTCGTGCCGCTGATGTCCGGCGGCATCCTCGCCGGCTTCGTCACCAGCTTCGCCACCGCGGCGGTCGAGCTGTCGGCGACCATCATGCTGGTGCATTCGCAGAGCGACGCGCCGCTGGCCTACGGCCTCTACGTCTACATGCAGTCGGCGGCCGGTCGCGGTCCGGGGGCGGCGCTGGGCATCTTCGCCGTCATCATCGTCGGGCTTGGCACCTACCTGTCGCACGTCGTCATCGAGCGCGGCCGCCGCGAGCGCGGCCAGGACCACTGAGGGAAGCCATCGTCATGAACCACCAGTTTTCCGACCAACGGTTTTCCTCCGCCGCGCTGGCTGCGCAAATCCAGAGCGTCGGCGTCGACATCGAGGGCGTCAACCTGTCCTATGGCACAAACCATGTGCTGAAGGACGTGAATCTCGCAATCAAGCCGGGCGAGTTCTTCGCCTTCCTCGGCCCCTCGGGCTGCGGCAAGACCACGCTTTTGCGGCTGATCGCCGGCTTCAACACCGCCCAGCGCGGCGAGGTCCGCATCGGCGGGCGCGACATCTCCACCCTGCCGCCGCACCGGCGCGACGTCGGCATGGTGTTCCAGAGCTACGCGCTGTGGCCGCACATGACCGTGCGCCGCAACGTCGCCTTCGGGCTGGAGGAGCGCCGCGTCCCCCGCGCCGAGATCGAGCGGCGGGTGGACGCCGCCCTTGAGCTGGTCGGGCTGAAGCATCTGGCCGACCGCCGCCCCTCGCAGCTGTCGGGCGGCCAGCAGCAGCGCGTGGCGCTGGCGCGCACCGTGGTGATCGAGCCCAAGATCCTGCTGCTCGACGAGCCATTGTCCAACCTCGACGCCAAGCTGCGCGTGCAGATGCGCCAGGAGCTGCTGAGCCTCCAGCGCAAGCTCGGCCTGACCACCATCTTCGTCACCCACGACCAGGAGGAGGCCAACACCATCTGCGACCGCATCGCGGTGATGGAGGACGGCCGGGTGCAGCAGGTCGGCACCCCACAGGATCTCTACGACCATCCGGCCAACCTGTTCGTCGCCGGCTTCCTCGGCACCGCCAACGTGCTGGACGGCACGGTGCGGGACGACGGGGCCGGGGGTCGCGCCTTCGTCGGCACCGGCTTCACCCCGGTGGCGCTGCCGGCGGCGGAGGCCGGAACCGGGGCTGGGGGCAAGCTGATGTTCCGGCCGCAGAACCTCGCCATCCGCACCGACGGCGGGCCGCCGGCCCCTGGACACTCCCGGCTGACCGGCACCGTCCGCCACCGCGAGTTCCTCGGCGCGTCGATCCGCTATGCGGTGGATGTCGGCGGGCAGCTGGTTCAGGTGGACGCGCCGCATCAGGCGGGCGATGCTCTGCTCCCCCCGGATGCCCCGATCATCCTCGACCTCGCGGCCGACAAGGCCCGCTTCCTTCGCCAGTAAGGTGCCGCAATCGTGACCGATACCGTGAACCGCCCCGCCATCCGCGCCGTCGCCTTCGACCTCGACGGCACGCTGGTGGACAGCGTGGCCGACCTGATGCATGCCTCCAACGCCCTGCTGGCCGAGCTGGGGCGCCCGCCGGTCGATCTGGCGGCGGTGCGCTCCTTCGTCGGCGACGGAGCGCCCAAGCTGGTGGAGCGCGTGCTGGCCGCCACCGGCGGGGTTCCGGCTGCGGACGAGACCGCCCGCTGCGTCAAGCGCTTCCTGGCGATCTACGAGGCCGACCCCAGCGCCCACAGCATGCTCTACCCCGGCGTCGCCGAAACGCTGGGCCGGCTGGCGGAGGCCGGGCTGCGGCTCGGCGTCTGCACCAACAAGCCGATGGCGGCCACCCTGCGGCTGCTCGACGATCTCGGCATCGCCGGCCGCTTCGCCGCGGTGGTCGGCGGCGACAGCTACCCGACCCGCAAGCCGTCGCCGGAGCCGGTGCTGGGGCTGCTGGAGCGGCTGGAGGTCACGCCGGCGGAGACCGTCTTCGTCGGCGACAACGAGCATGACGTGGCAGCCGCCCGCGCCGCCGGGGTGGCGCGGGTGCTGGTGGTTCCCTATGGCTATGCCCGCGTTCCGCTTGACGGCCTGCCGCATGACGGCATCCTCGGCGGCTTCGCCGATCTGGCAGGGCGGCTGTCATGCTGAGGTCGGCGATCTTCTGCCGGCATGGCGAGACGGAGAGCAATCTCGGCGGCTGGCTCGCCGGCTCGAAGGACGTAGCGCTGACCGAGCGGGGCCGGGCGCAGGCGCGGGAGGCCGCCGCCTGCCTGCTCGCAGGGGGCCAGTTGGTGACTGCGGTCCACAGCAGCCCGCAGCGCCGGGCCCTGGAGACGGCGGGCATCCTGGCGGAGGCGCTGGGCGTTCCGGTGATCCCGGTGGCCGGGCTGGAGGAGCGGCGCTGGGGCGATCTCGAAGGCGGCGCCATCCCGGCCGACCTGCTGCGGGAGGAGGTGCCGAACGGTGAAAGCCTGACCGGCTTCCGCGCCCGCGTCACCGCGGCGCTCGACGGGCTGCCGGTGCCCGGCGACGGCGGCCCGCTGCTGATCGTCGCCCATGCCGGCACCTGGCCGGTGCTCTGCCGCTGGATGGGGGTCGAGTCCGACCTGCTGTGGCCGCCCAACGCCTCGCCCGTCACCCTGACGCGGGAGGGGGTGGCGGCCCAGTGAGCGACCGTGTGAGCGGCCTTCGGGCGGAGGCCGCATAAAACAGGAGTCGCCAAACAATCCGTCCTTGTCATAGTATGCAATTCCATATCTGTCCGACGTCACGCCAGGGGGCCGCGGCTGGGTTTCAGCAGTGGTCCCGACGTGACGGAGCGGGCCGGAGCAATGGCGCTCCAATCCGGGCCGACCGCCCTGATTGGGGCTTTTTTTGTTTTTATTTTCAACCGGGTCGCTGCCGGTTGGCCATTGACGGGTTTGGGCGGCGGGCTTTTGCGCGGATTACGGCTGCGAGCGTGACGAAGAGGTGGATGCAGATGGATTGTACCCCCAAGAGCGGTGAACCGTGGAGAGTCGGCGTGCTGTTCTCGCAGACCGGGGTCACGGCGGGAATCGAACGCACCCAGCTTCAGGGCACGCTGATGGCAATCGAGGAGATCAATGCCGGCGGCGGGGTCGATGGCCGGGAGATCCTGCCGGTCGTCCGGGATCCGCAATCCGATCCGGCGCTGTTCTCGGCGCTCGCCGAGCGGCTGATGACCGAGGAACGGGTCAGCGTCCTGTTCGGCTGCTACATGTCGAGCACGCGCAAGGCGATCCTGCCGGTGGTGGAGCGGCGCAACGGGCTGCTGCTCTATTCGACCCTCTATGAGGGGTTCGAATGCTCGCGCAACGTCATCTACACCGGCGCCGCCCCCAACCAGAACGGCCGGCAGCTGGCCGACTATCTGACGCGGGAATATGGCAGCCGCGTCTACATGGTGGGGTCGGACTACATCTATCCCTATGAATCCAGCCGGATCATGCGGGAGCTGGTGCTCCAGCGGTCGGGCAAGATCCTCGCCGAGAAGTACCTGCCGCTGAACGCGACGCAGAAGGCGTTCGCCCCGGTCATCCGCGACATCCGGCGCAAGCAGCCGGACTTCATCTTCTCCACGGTGGTCGGCGCCGCCACCGCGCACCTCTACCACGCCTATGCCGAGGCCGGGTTCGATCCGGCGCGGATGCCGATTGCCAGCCTGACCACCAGCGAGGCGGAAATCAGCGACATCGGCGTCGCCGCCTCGCGCGGGCATGTCACCGCCGCCCCCTATTTCGATTCCATCGACAGCGAGGCGAACCGCCGGTTCGTCGCCCGCTACCGCGAGCGGTTCGGGGAGCATGAGCGGACCAACGCGTCGTGCGAGGCCGCCTATTTCCAGGTCCATCTGTTCGCCCAGGCCCTGCGCATCGCCAGCTGCATGGACACCGACCGGCTGCGCGACGCCATCTTCGGGCAGGAGTTCGATGCGCCGCAGGGGCGGGTGCGGATCGATCCCGACAACAACCACACCTACCTGTGGCCGCGCGTCGGCCGGGTCGATGCGGAGGGCCGGTTCGAGATCGTCGCGGAGTCGCCGGTGGCGATGAAGCCCGATCCGTATCTGGTCGATCACAACGCCGCCGACGAGGCGGACATCCGCTGGCGGCGGCAGGCCGCGGTCTGACCGCAAACGGGGCGAACGCCGCATGTCGATCAACCTGCTCCGCGACATCCGCTCCTTTCGCGTGGTGGTCATCCACCCGCAGGACGCCGAGGCGGAGGAGCTGCTGCGCCAGCTCCACCGCATCGGCTGCCAGGCCCGGTCCGAATGGCCGCCGCCCAAGGACCGCCCCAGCGGCGTCGATCTGATCTTCCTCGACATGACCCAGCTGTTGTCGGGACAGGGACGGCTTGCCTGGTCCAGCGCCGACGACGGGCCGCCCATCGTCGCCGTTCTCGACTATGAGAGCCCGACGGTGCTGAAGGCCCTGGTCGATTACGGGGTGCGCGGCTTCGTCAGCAAGCCGATCCGCGCCTTCGGCCTGCTGACCACCATGTTCATGGCCCACCGCGCCGCGGAGGGCGAGCGCGGCATGCGCAAGCGCCTCCAGAAGGTCGAGCAGCGGCTGGACGGCATCAAGAAGGTGAGCAAGGCCAAGGCGATCCTGATCGAGCAGCGGCGCATCACCGAGGAGGAGGCCTACCGCTTCATCCGCGACCGCGCCATGGCCCGGCGGACGACCATCGAGGCGGTCGCCGCCGCCATCATCGACGCCAGCGAAATGCTTATGGCGGAAAATCCGACCCGCTGATCATTTTTGATATTGACGGTAAGGCGGCGCATTGTGCATCTTACTGAGCAACCGAAGCAAATCGCCCGCGTCCGCCAATGATGTCGGATCGACGGGCAGGCGATGAAGCCCCTGAAGGTGTGACAGCCTTGCCGGGGCTTTTTTGTGTTCGAACCTGACGTACCGACGCGCACTCCGGCACCACAGATGCGAGGGACGCCGATGGATGGGTTTGTGCAGGGATAAGTCCGACCGTTCGATGCTTATGGCCCGACGCGGTTAGTCCATTGCCGCGCAGCGGATATTCTTGTCCGGCGCCCGATCCATTCGGAGCCGACGGGACCGATACTGGATATTGGACGCCACCATTCGTTGAATATTTTAAAATCAGCTCACACGACTTGAGACCGCACTGGCCTTGAGACCGCATCAGGCACGCCCCCGCCGATGACGCCGGGAGTTCGTGCCGAGGCAATGAAGCCCCAGCAGGCCGCCGGCCTGGGTGGGGCTTTTTTGTGCGCTCTCCTGTCCGTGCCGAAGAACTGCAAAGAACAGGCAAACGAGGAGGAAACACGTCATGACCTTCACACGGCGTAATTTTCTGAAATCGACGGCTGTCGCCGGGGTGGCCGGATCGGTCGGCTTCCCGCACATCTGGATCAAGGACAGCGGCGCCGCCTGGGCGGCGAACGGCGAGATCAAGGTCGGCGTCCTCTTCTCGCTGACCGGCACCACCGCGGTCGTCGAGAAGTCGATGCACAACGCCACCATGATGGCCATCGACGAGATCAACGCCGGCGGCGGCATCAACGGGATGAAGCTGACCGCAATCGTCGAGGATCCGGCCTCCGACCCCGCCACCTTCGCCGACAAGGCCAACAAGCTGGTGCTGAACGACAAGTGCGTCAGCGTCTTCGGCTCCTACACCTCCGCCTCGCGCAAGGCGGTGCTGCCGGTCTTCGAGAAGCGCAAGAACCTCTACTGGTATCCGACGCTCTATGAAGGCCGCGAGTGTTCGAAGAACGTCATGTACACCGGGGCGGTGCCCAACCAGCAGCAGAAGGAGTTCATTCCCTGGCTGGTCAAGACGTTCGGCAAGAAATTCTACCTGATCGGCTCCAACTACATCTATCCCAAGGAAGAGAACAACGTCTGCAAGATCCTGCTGAAGGAGCTGGGCGGCGAGGTGGTCGGCGAGGAATATGTGCCGCTCGGCCATTCCGAATTCGGCTCGGTGCTGAACAAGTTCCGCGAGACCAAGCCGGACGTGATCTTCTCCACCGTGGTCGGCGACAGCGTGATCGCGCTGCACAAGCAGTACAAGGCGGCGGGCTTCAGCCCCGACAAAATGCCGATGGCGAGCCTGACCACGTCTGAGGTGGAGATCGCGGCGATGGGCGGCGAGTATGCCGCCGGCCACTTCACCTCCGCCCCCTATTTCATGGGCCACCAGTCCAAGGAGAACGAGGTCTTCGTCGAGAATTACCGCAAGCGCTTCGGCAAGGACTCGGTGACGCACTTCGTGTCGGAGGCGGCCTATTTCCAGATGCACCTGTTCCGCAAGGCGGTGGAGAAAATCGGCAAGGGCGACGTCACCCCCATCGCCGTCCGCGACGCCACCGCGGGGCTGGAGATCATGGCGCCGCAGGGCAAGGTGAAGGTCGATGGCGACAATCTGCACTGCTACCTGTGGCCGAAGATCGGCCAGGCCCAGGCAGACGGCCAGTTCAAGGTCATCCAGCAATCGTCGGATTGGGTGAAGCCGGAACCCTACTGGGCCTATCCGGGCCAGAGCTGCACCAAGGACGGCCTGAAGGGTGCGTGAGCAATGAACGGGCAGGGGAGGGCGTCGCCCGACGCTCTCCCCGTCGGAGGGGCTTATGGATATTTTCTTCGGTCAACTCTTCACCGGGCTCAGCATCGCGTCGATCCTGCTGCTGGTGGCGCTCGGGCTTGCGATCATCTACGGCGCGATGGGGGTCATCAACCTCGCCCATGGCGAGTTCGTCATGCTGGGCGCTTACGGCACCTGGTTCCTCCAGTCGCAGTTCGGCCTGCCGCTGATCCCCTGCCTGCTGCTGGTGTTCTTCATGGTGGCGGCGGCCGGCTGGGTGGTCGAGAGCACGGTGGTCCGCTTCCTCTACCACCGGCCGCTCGACACCATCCTGGCGACCTGGGGCATCGGCATCATGCTGCAACAGGCGGTGCGCCTGTCCGCCGGGGCCGAGCTGCGCTATGTCCAGACGCCGGAGTTCCTGTCCGGCAGCATCGACATCGCCGGGGTCGGCATCCCCAGCTACCGCCTGTTCATCCTGGCGCTGAGCGCCGCCCTGCTGGCGCTGACCTGGTTCGTCATCCAGCGCACCGAGTTCGGCATGAAGCTGCGCGCCGTCACCCAGAACCGCGAGATGGCCAGCTGCTACGGCATCGACAGCGCCAGGATCTACAGCCTGACCTTCGCCTTCGGTTCCGGCCTCGCCGGGCTGGCCGGGGCGTTGGTCGCGCCGATCAAGAGCGTGGCGCCGGACATGGGCACCAACTTCGTGGTCGATGCCTTCATGGTGGTGGTGGTCGGCGGCGTCGGCAGCCTGATCGGCACGGTGGTCAGTTCCGGCCTGCTCGGCAGCGGCACCGCCGGCATCGCCTTCCTCCTGAACGACACGCTGGCCAAGGCGCTGGTCTTCCTGGCGGTGGTGGTCCTGGTCCGCTTCCGTCCGCAGGGCCTGTTCGTCGACCAGCGGCGCCGGTGAGGGGGGCCCAAGACGATGACCATCCTCCAGTTCCCCGACGACCGGCCCGCCAGCATCGGTCCATCGACTCTCAGCCAACCCGATCTGCAAAACCGGGCCGGTTCCCCGGTCGGTCCCGTCCCCCGGAGCCCGCTCATGTCGAAATCGACCCTGTCGCGCAGCAAGCCCTATGCCCAGCTCGCCGCCTATCTGCTGTTCTGCGCCGTCATCCTGGCGGTTCCCAGCTTCGTCACCGACGCCTTCCTTTTGAACAAGTTCGCCCGCTATCTGGCGCTCGGCCTCGCCGCCGCCGCGCTGGCCTTGAGTTGGGGCTATGCCGGCATCCTCAATCTGGGGCAGGGGGTCAGCTTCGGCATCGGCGCCTATGCCGTCGCCATGCATCTGAAGCTGAAGACCAGCCCGGTCCACACCGGGTCGGCCGGGCTGCCCGACTTCATGGTGTGGAACAACCTCGACCACCTGCCCTGGTTCTGGCAGCCCTTCCATTCCAGCCTGTTCGCGGTGGCGGCCGGCATCCTGGCCCCGGTGGTGGTGGCGCTGCTGCTGGGATCCTTCATGTTCCGGGCGCGGATCGCCGGGGTCTATGTCGCCATCATCACGCTCGCCATGCTGGCGGTGGTCAACCTGCTGTTCATCGACCAGCAGGCCTACACCGGCGGCTTCAACGGCATCACCGATCTGGCGTGGTTGGAGGCCGGCGGCGTCACCTTCGATCCCTACAGCCCGGCCTTCTACTATCTGTCCGCCGGGGCGCTGTCGCTGTGCCTGCTGCTCGGCCTCGCCTTCACCCGCAGCAAGGCCGGGCTGATCCTCCAGGCCATCCGCAACGACGCCGACCGGGTGCGCTTCTTCGGCTACGACGTCGCCGCCTACCAGTCGCTCGCCTTCGCGGTGTCGGCCGGCATGGCCGGGCTGGCGGGCATGCTCTACGCCATGGTGCTGGAATTCGCCTCGCCCACCTTCATGGGGGTGCCGCTCAGCCTGTCGATGGTGATCTGGGCGGCGGTTGGCGGGCGCGGCTCGCTGCTGGGGGCCGCCATCGGTGCCATCCTGGTCAATTTCATGCAGGGCAGCCTGTCCGAGAGTTTCCTCGACACCTGGCAGCTGATCCTCGGCGGCATGTTCATCCTGGTCGTGGTCTTCCTGCCCAACGGCCTGTCGAGCCTGATCGGCATCCTGGCCGACCGCCTGAGCCGCCCGGCCGGTCCCAAGGCGGAGGCCGTCCCTGTCGATGCCCTTTCCGATGCCCCGCATGCCCCCCGCACGCCGAGCTGAAGGAGACGATCCCCATGGCCTATCTCGAACTCCACGGGCTGGAAGTCAGCTTCGACGGCTTCAAGGCGGTCAACGGCCTGGATCTGGCGGTCGAGCGCGGCGAGCTGCGCTGCCTCTTGGGCGCCAACGGGGCCGGCAAGTCCACCACCCTGGACCTGATCTGCGGCCGCACCCAGCCGACCGGCGGGCGCATCCTGCTCGACGGGCAGGACATCACCCGGGCACCGGAATTCCGGCGCGCCCGCCACGGGGTGGGGCGCAAGTTCCAGGTGCCCAGCGTGTTCAAGGAACTGACGGTGCGCGAAAATCTGGAGGTGGCGCAGTCGCGCCATCCCGGCCCGGCCCGGACGATCCGCCTGTTCCCCGGCCTCCGCCTCGACCGGCGCATCGCCGAGGTGCTGGAGATCGTCGAGCTGGCCGACGAGCTGGACACCAGGGCCGCCTTCCTGTCGCACGGCAAGACGCAATGGCTGGAGATCGCCATGCTGCTGGTTCAGGACAGCGCCCTGATCCTGATGGACGAGCCCACCGCCGGCATGACCATCCAGGAAACCGGCAAGACCTCGCGCATCTTCCAGCGGCTGCGCGGCCGGCACACGCTGATCGTGGTCGAGCACGACATGGGCTTCGTCCGCGAGATCGCCGGGACCATCACCGTGCTGCACCAGGGCAAGCGCTTGGCCGAAGGATCGATCCGGCAGGTGGAGAACGATCCCAAGGTGCGCGAGGCCTATCTTGGAAGCGGGGGCATCTCCCATGCTTGACATGACCGACGTCTATTCCTTCTACGGCAGCAGCCCGGTGTTGCAGAATGTCAGCTTCGCCGTGCCCAGGGGCAGCCTGCTCAGCGTGCTGGGCCGCAACGGGGTGGGGAAGACCACACTGATGCGCACCGTCATGGGGCTGACCGACCGGGTCACCGGCCGGATCGGGCTGGGCGGCAGCGACATCCGGGGCGAGCCGACCCACCGCCGCGCCGGCCTCGGCATCGGCTATGTCCCGCAGGGGCGCGGCATCGTCGGCAAATTCACCATCCGCGAAAACATCCTGATGGGCAGCTTCGCCCGCCCGGACGGCAAGCGGGAAATCCCGCCCCTGGTGTTCGAGATGTTCCCCTACCTGCGCGACAACCTGAACCGCAAGGGCGGCGACCTGTCCGGCGGACAGCAGCAGCAGCTGGCGATCGCGCGGGCGCTGGCGGCAAACCCGCAGGTCCTGCTGCTGGACGAGCCGACCGAGGGCATCCAGCCCAACATCGTCGAGCAGATCCAGACCGTGATCATGACCCTGAACCGCCAGTACGGCATCACCGTCGTGCTGGTCGAACAGAATGTGAGGTTCGCCCGGCAGGCCTCCAACCTTTTCCTGATGCTCGACAAGGGGCGCGTCGCCGCCCACGGGCCGACGGAGAGCCTGACCGACGATCTGGTGCACCGGCACATGGCCGTCTAGGCCGCAGCTCCGGTCCCACTCCCGCCATCCCCGAAACAAGGGGTCCGCCGTCCCGCCTCGCACCGGGACGGGATGCCCCCTCCTTATCGATCTACAGACCAGAAAGGGAATCCACCATGTTGCACGGCGATATTTCCAGCAGCAAGGACACCGTCGGCGTCGCGGTCGTGAACTACAAGATGCCGCGCCTGCACACCAAGGCCGAGGTTCTCGACAACGCCCGCAAGATCGCGGAGATGGTCCAGGGCATGAAGGTCGGCCTGCCCGGCATGGATCTGGTGATCTTCCCGGAATATTCGACCCACGGGATCATGTACGATTCCAAGGAGATGTACGAGACCGCCTCGTCGGTCCCCGGCGACGAGACCGAGATTTTCGCCGATGCCTGCCGCAAGGCGAAGGTCTGGGGCGTCTTCTCCCTGACCGGCGAGCGGCATGAGGAGCATCCGCACAAGGCGCCCTACAACACGCTGATCCTGATGAACGACAAGGGCGAGATCGTCCAGAAATACCGCAAGATCATGCCGTGGGTGCCCATCGAGGGCTGGTATCCCGGCAACTGCACCTTCGTCACCGAAGGGCCGAAGGGGCTGAAGATCAGCCTGATCATCTGCGACGACGGCAATTATCCGGAGATCTGGCGCGACTGCGCCATGAAGGGCGCCGAACTGATCGTCCGCTGCCAGGGCTACATGTATCCGGCCAAGGAACAGCAGGTCATCATGTCCAAGGCGATGGCCTGGGCCAACAACACGTACGTCGCGGTGGCGAACGCCGCCGGCTTCGACGGGGTCTATTCCTATTTCGGCCATTCCGCCATCATCGGCTTCGACGGCCGGACGCTGGGCGAGTGCGGCACCGAGGAGAACGGCATCCAGTACGCCCAGCTCTCCACCTCGCTGATCCGCGACGCGCGGAAGAACATGCAGTCGCAGAACCATCTCTTCAAGCTGGTCCACCGCGGCTACACCGGCAAGATCAACTCCGGTGAGGATTCGAAGGGCGAGGCGGCCTGCGCCTACAGCTTCTACCATGACTGGGTCAACGATCCGGAAGGCACCCGCGCGCGGGTCGAGGCGATGACCCGCGGCACCGTCGGGACCGAGGAATGCCCCATCGACGGCATCCCCAACCCGGAAACCGCCCTGCACCGCTGAAGCAGCGCATGGATAGCGCGGCGGGTGTCGGGAGATGCCCGCCGCCTTTCTCCGGGGCGAGACCAATCATGAAGGAGACGCGCCGATGGCGCTGGATGCACACCGGATTCCGGAGGAGCCCTATTACCGGCCGGTCGCCGGGGAGGTGGCGCTGTTCGAAGCCGCCTATGCGGCGCGCATGCCGATGATGCTGAAGGGCCCCACCGGCTGCGGCAAGACCCGCTTCATCGAGCATATGGCATGGCGGCTCGGCCGGCCGCTGGTGACGGTGGCCTGCCACGAGGACATGACCGCGTCGGATCTGGTCGGGCGCTTCCTGCTCGATCCCGGAGGCACGGTCTGGCACGACGGGCCGCTGACCCAGGCGGTGCGGCATGGCGCCATCTGCTATCTCGACGAGATCGTCGAAGCCCGCCAGGACACCACCGTCGTCATCCACCCGCTGACCGACGCCCGCCGCATCCTGCCGCTGGAGAAGCGCAACGAGCTGGTCCAGGCCCATCCGGACTTCCAGCTGGTGATCTCCTACAACCCCGGCTACCAGAGCGTCCTGAAGGATCTGAAGGAATCGACCAAGCAGCGCTTCGCCGCCATCGAGTTCGGCTATCCCGACGCCGCGGTGGAGGCGGAGATCGTCGCCCATGAATCGGGCGTCGCCGCCGGCACCGCGGCCCTGCTGGTCCGCATCGCCGCAAGCTCGCGCAATCTGAAGGGCCATGGGCTTCAGGAGGGGGTGTCCACCCGCATGCTGATCCATGCCGGCCGGCTGGCGGCGCAGGGGATCGCGCTGGAGACCGCCTGCCGGATCGCGCTGGTCCTGCCGATCACCGACGACGCCGACGTGCGGGACGCCTTCTCCGCTGCCGTGTCGGCGGCGATTGCCTGACCCATCCCTCGCTTTTCCGTGGAGAGGGAATAAGACCGGAGACCAAATGCCGGACGACCAATCGCGCCAATTTCCCGCAGACACCGCCTTCTCCACCGTCGAGCGCCGGCTGGTCGCCTATCTGGTCGCGCTGTGGCGGTTGCGGGTGCCGATCCGCCATGCCAAGCCGGATGCCGCCGGCAACCCGCCGCGGCGGGTCAGCCTGTCGGACGGGCTGATCTGGATGCCCGGCACCTTCCGCGGCGTCGAGGGCCGCCGCTCCGGCGCGCTGTTCCGCGCTGCCCTGGTCCATGCCGGGGCGCATCTGCGCTTCACCGGCCCGCGCTTTCCCGCCGCCGGGCTGAAGCCGTTGCAGCTGGCGCTCGTCTCGCTGATCGAGGATGCGCGGGTCGAGCAGCTGGCGATGCGCGAGCATCCCGGACTGCTGCGGGTCTGGCGCCCCTTCCATGTCGCCGAGCCGGACGGCGCCGGCACGGCACCCGCCCTGATGGCGCGGCTGGCCCGCGCGCTGATCGACCCCGGCTACCGCGACGGCGACGCCTGGGTCGCCAAGGGCAGGCGGCTGTTCTTCGAGGCGGAGGGCGAGTGGGACAACCCGGCGCTCAGCCGCCGGATCGGCGGGCTGCTGGGCAACGATCTCGGCCAGATGCGGGTGCAGTTCAATTCCAAGGATCATGTCGTCGAGCCGGCCTACCGCGACGACAACATCGGCCTGTGGGACCATGGCGAGGCGCCGCCGACCCCGCCCAGCGACGCCGAGCCGGTGTTCGAGGCCTTCCGCACCGAGCAGGAGGAGCGCGACCACGGCCGCCCCGACGAGCAGCTGGGGGAGGGCGCCACCCCGGCGCGGCTGTCCGCCACCGATGTCCCCGCCCGCGCGGTGGGGGAGGAGGAGATCACCGCCCCGCCGCTGCGCTACCCGGAATGGGACTACCGGGTCGGCATCGACCGGCCCGACTGGGTGGTGCTGAATGAACGCCGGACCGGGTCCGGCGACCCCGCCGACATCGCCCGCATCGTCGAGCGTCATCGGGCGACCGCCGACCGGCTGACCGCACTGGTCCGCTCGGCCAAGGTCAGCCGGCCGGTGCGGCTGCGCCGCCAGCCGGAGGGCGACCGCATGGATCTGGACGCCTGCATCGACGCGATGGTCAGCCACCGCCGCGGCGAGGCTCCCGACCCGCGGGTGCATGAGGTTCTGGTCCGCCGCAACCGCGACCTGTCGGTCCTGCTGCTGCTCGACGTCTCCGCCTCCACCGGCGATCCGGTTGCCGGGGGCGGGCGCAGCGTGCTGTCGGTGGAGCGGGAGGCGGCGACCCTGTTCGCCCAGGCGCTGGACGGGCTGGGCGATCCCTTCGCCATCCATGCCTTCCGCTCCAACGGGCGGCAGGATGTCAGCTATTACCGGATCAAGGCGTTCCGCCAGCCTTACGATGACGCGGCCAGGGGACGGCTGGCCGGATTGACGGCGGGGCTGTCCACCCGGCTCGGCACCGCGCTGCGCCATGCCGGGCGGCTGCTGGAACGGCAGGCGACCCACCGCCGCCTGCTGCTGGTGGTGACCGACGGCGAGCCGTCGGACATCGACGTCGCCGACCGCCGCTATCTGCTGGACGACGCCCGCCGCGCCGTGCTGGCGCTGGCGGCGCGGGGGATCGACTGCTTCGTGATCGGGCTCGATCCCCAGGGCCGCGAGTACCTGACCCGGATGTTCGGGGGGCGCAACGTCATGGTGATCGACCGCGCCGACAAGCTGCCGGAGGTGCTGCCGACCTTCTATCTGCGCCTGTCGACGTGATTGGGCCGAGGGGCGGGGGCTCCGCGCCGGGCTGCGAGCGCAACGGCGATTGCGCCATAGAGTCCGGCCAGGACCCACAGCGTCAGGAAGGGTTCGGCAACCTCGGAGAGGGGCGCCCCGAGCTGGGCCACGCGGACGAGCCCGTCGATTGCCGATGTGCTGGGCAGCAGCCGGGCGACCAGACGAACGGCGTCCGGCATCGATTCCTGCGGCCAGGAAAAGCCCGCCAGGAAGAAAAAGGGCAAGCCGACCGCCGCGGTGGCGAGCTGGACCGCGAGCGGCGTGCGGAAGACCGCCGAGGCGATCATGCCAAGGCCGCTGACGGCAAGGACGAACGGCAGCGCGAAGAGGAGAACGGTCGCCGGCGAGCCCAGGCGCGGGATGCCGTACAGATAGGGCAGGGCGATCAGGTAGAAGGGCAGGATCAGGGCTGCCGGCACCAGATAGGCCATGTATTTGCCGGTCACCGTCGCCAGCGGCCCCGCCTTCGGATGGTTGGGGTCCGGGTCTGGGATGGTGCCGAGCAGGCCGGTTCCGATCAGCAGGAGCTGTTGCAGGATCAGGATGAAAGCCGCCGGCAGCAGATATGTCGCATAGCCTCCCTGCGGATTGAACAGCGGCACCGCCGTCAGCGGCATCGGGTCGACGACGGCGCCGGCCAGGGCCGGATCGACGCCGGCAGCGACCAGCCGCGCGGCCTCGACCTCCGCCCCCAGCGTCCTTGCTACCGCCGAGACGGCCCCGGCGATCCGCTGATAGATCAGGAAATAGCTGGCGTCCGCATAGAGAGCGACCGGAGAGGGTCGCCCATGCAGCAGGTCGCGCTCGAAATTCCCGGGGATCAGCAGGATGCCCGACACCGCGCGTTCATAGACGGCGCGCTGGGCGCTGGGGAGGTCGGGCAGCACCAGGGCGACGCTGACGTCGGAGGTCGCGTCGAGCCGGCGGACCATCTCCCGGCTGCTGCTTGTCCCGTCGCGGTCCACCACCACGATGGGGACGTTGCGCAGCGCCTCGGTGAGGTAGGGCTGCGGATAGAAGGCGGCATAGATCGCCGCCGCCAGGATGAACACGGAAAAGACCGGGCGGACCGTGAAAATGCGGCGGAGTTCGTGGCGGAACACGGCGACGACCGCTCTCATGACGACCGTTTTCATGACGCATTCCCGCCGTGAACCGCCATGCTGCCCGCCCGCCGGCGCCGGGCACGCAGCCCCTCCAGCCGCCATGCGGTCAGCCCGGCCAGCCCGATCACGAAAGCGGCGAGGACCAGCACCGGAGGCCAGGACAGGTCGGACGGCGTGCCGCGGACGGTCTGGTCGATCCGTGCCGTCAGGTACCAGGTTCCCGGCAGCAGCGCCCCGTAGCCCTGGGCGAAACCGCCCATGCCGAGGCGCGGAAAGCCGATGCCCATGAAACCGAAGGCCGGGGCGGTCAGCAGCGTTCCGACACTGACCGCCATCGCGGTGGAGCGCAGGAGCAGCGCCAGCAGGATGCCGAGCAGCTGGCAGGCCAGCAGGAACAGGATGCCCGCGAGGAGCAGAATCCCCCGCTGGCCGCGCAACGGCAGATCGAGCAGGCCGAACAGGACGGAGTCGGCAATGCCGAGCACCATCAGCGACAGGATCGTGTAGGGCAGGACCTTCCCCGCCAGGGCCGGCCACAGGCCGCCGCCGAGCCTGCGCAGGATCGCCAGCCGGTGCCGCGTCTCGACATCCAAACCCACCGAATAGGCGGACGCCACCACCACCACGACCTGGAGCAGGCTGGGCAACAGGGCCGCCAACAGGAAATGGGCGTAATTCATGGTGGGGTTGAACAGGCCGTGGACCTGCACCGGGATCGGTGCCAGCGAGGCCTGGGCGGCATCCATCGGCTGGCCCTGGGCCGTGCGCAGCGACAGGCGGATGCCGGCCGCCACCGTCGGGACGGCATTGTTGACCCCGCGCAGGACGAGGTTGCCGGTGCTCAGCGTCTGGGCGTTGTAGAAGAACACGATTTCCGGCCGCCGTGAGGACTTCACGTCCCGTTCCAGATCGCGCGGGATCATCAGCAGCCCGTGGACGGCACCGGACAGGATCAGCCGGCGCCCTTCGGCAAGGTCGGCGACGCGCCGCGCCACCGCGACATCGGGCGTGGCGTCGACGGTGCGGACGATGGTGCGCGACAGGTCGGAGCCGTCGAGGTCGAGCACGGCGACCGGCAGGCGGGTGGCGAGGCCCGCGCTGAAAATCGCCATCAGCAGCCCCATCAGGCCAAGCGGCAGGAGGGTCACGAGCACCAGAAGACCGGGACGGCGCCGGCGCAGCCAGACCAGTTCACGCTGGAAGACCAGCAGGAAGCCGGGACGCAACCCGGTGCGGGGCCGCATCTCAATGCCCCTGCCGGACCCAGATGGCGCTCATTCCCGGCCGCAGTCCCTCCACCGGCTCGACCGGCACGGCCCGGACCTCGAAGGTCCGCAGATCGAAATCGCCGGTGGCGCGGGTCGCCCGCCACGTCGCGTATTGCCCCTGGACGTTGATCGTCGTCACCCGCACCGGGATTTCCGCCGAGCCGATTTTTGCCGCCCCAAGGGCCGGAACGGCGAGGCGGAAGCCGTCGCCGACGCTGAGCCCGCTCAGCAGATCCTCGCGCAGGTTGAAGGTGAACCACGGGTGGGCGATGTCCACCATCGAGAACAGCGGCGCGCCGGCGCTGAAATTCTCGCCCGGCTCGGCCACCCTGGTGGTGATCTGGCCATCGATGGGCGCGCGGACGACCAGCTCCTCCACATCGACGGAGCGCTGGCGGAGTGCGGCCTCCGCCTGCTTGACCTGGGCGGCGGCCAGGGCGCGCTCCTCCGGGCTGGCGCCGGTGACGGCGAGATGCAGAGCGGCCTCGGCCGATTCACGCTTGCGGACGGCGGCCTCCAGATTGCGCGCCGCCTCGTCGAGCCGGGCCTGCGGGGTGTTGCCCGAGCGGATCAGCTGGGCCTGCCGGCCGTAATTGTCCTGATAGAGGGTGACGTCGGCCTCCGCCGAAGCCAGTTCGGCCCGTCTCGCGGTGATGGTCTCGGCCCGCGTGCTGTTGACCCGGTCGAGGTCGGCCCTGGCCACGCCGAGCGCCGCCTGGGCGGCGGACAGCGCCGCCACCAGCTGCGGGCTTTCCAGCTCGACCAGCACCGTCCCGCGCGCCACCCTGTCCCCGGTGTCGGCGCCCAGTCTGGCGACGCGGCCGGAAACGCGGGGGCTGATGTCGACCCGGTCGGCCGACACCTCCCCCTGGACGGTCAGCGGCGGCGGCCGTGTCGCAAACCACAGGGTCGTCCCGAGCGCCGCGACGGCGGCAACCCCGATCATCCAGCGAAGTGCCCTCATTCCGCTCATCCCCCAGCCTGCTTCCACCCTGCCCCGGACGCGACGCCGGTCCCGTTTCCTTCGTGTGCTCGATGGGCTGATGTATTCGGTGAGAATACAGCGCGAGCCCGCGCCAATGCATCGCCGTCATTCATTGAGGGCTGCCGAGCTTCTCCCGGACTTTGCAGTGAAGCGGCGGTTCCGGTGTCGAACAGCTACTTTGAAAAACCTGGATTCGGCAAATGAAGTTTATACAGCACCATGATGAACGGCGTTCAGTGTGTCCGGGTCGGCCATCGCGGCAACAATCTGCCCGATCAGCCAGCAGGCACCGGGGTCACGCTCGGCACGCTGGTGCCGGATCATGTCCAGGTTCACCCGCTGCGGCTCATAGGGAAGGTCGAGAATCGCCAGGCCGGACTGTTCCACGGCCCGGATGGCCAGGAGCCTGGGCAGGGTCGCCACCATGTCGCTGACCTGCAGCAACGGAGGGACGGCGGCATAGTGCGGGACCGAGACGGCCACCCGCCCGGTCAGTCCCCTGTCGCTGTCGGCCGCTTCGAGGATCAGCCGTTCGACCCAGACCCGCCGGGATACGCCGCGGTCGTCGATGAACCCGTCGGTCGCCCCCTCTTCGCTGCCGGTCAATTCGACGACGACGTGGGGAAACTCGAACAGGCGTTCCCGCGTCACCGGCCCGGCGGCCAGCGGATGTCCGCGGCGGACCACCACGGCTTCCGATTCCTGGAAAAGCGTGGTGCGGCGCATGCGGTCCGGCAGGTCGGCAAACCAGCCGATCACGAAATCGACCCGGCCGTCGTCGAGTTGACGGACTACGTCCATGCGGTTGACAGGGAAGACCCGCAGGTCGATCTGCGGCGCCAGCGGAGCGATCCGGGCGACGATGCGCGGCAGGACGATCACCGCCGCATAGTCGGTTGCGGCGATGCGGAAGGTCCGCACCGCCTCCGCCGGGATGAACGCCTTCATGCTCATCGCGTCGGCGATCCGTCCCAGCCCATCGGCGATGCCGGACGACAGCTGGAGGGCGCGGGCGGTCGGTTCCATCCCGGAGGTGCCGGGGACGAACAGATCGTCTTCCAGCGACTGACGCAGCCGGGCGAGCGCGTGGCTGACCGCCGAGGGCGTGATCCGCAATTCCCTGCTGGCGCCGATCACGCTGCGATGCTGCATGACGGCTTCGAACACCCGAAGCAGATTCAGGTCCAGTCTGCGGATCGGCACGACGTCGGTCCCATCCATGTCGGTTGAGGGGGATGGATGAAAGGGTGCGCCGGGTCCGGTCGCTTGGCACCGCCACACATCCCCGCCGGTCCGCATGCTGACGCGAATATCGCCGTCCGTCAAAGGGCGGCACGGCGCTACAGAATTTCCGCGCATCGCGGCGATGGGGAGCGTAGACTCTGCCGGATCGGAGGATGCCCCTCCCGTTTCATCCCCTCCCGTGTCATCAAGGACGTCCGTAAGCCCCATGCCACCCTCCAGGCCCCGCGTACCAGTGCCGCGACCGAACTTCAGCAAGTCCCGCTCCAACACCGGCGCATCGACCGGGGTCCGGCCGGCGCCCGCCCGTGTGAACGGATCGGCGCTGCAAAAACAGACCCAGTGGCTCGCCCGCGCCACCGATGCCGAACGCACTGGCGACAGTGTGGAAGCGGAGCTTTGCCGGCAGTATGCCGAGCATTGGTTTCGCGTCTCGCGTGGGCAGGATTGACGCCGGGCTGTCGCGAAGGCGAGCGAATGGACGCCTCCACCCGGTAAGGACGGTCGCCGGCGTCTTCCCCGGGACGTGAGCCGATCTTGTCCGGGACAGTCCCACCATCTATAAACAGGCATGACTCAACGGAAGACTGTTTCAGTCCCGGCCGGTCCCGAACATCGAGCCGTTGCCGGACGATTGCCGGCCGAGAGCCAATCGCGCAGGCAGGGCAGAGAGTCTGTGACCGCATGAGCACCACCCTGCCGGACCTTGAGGCATGCGATTGGAGCGCAACCCCGCTCGGACCGCGTGAGGGCTGGAGTCCTGCCCTCGATGCGATCTTCACGATGATGCTCGCATCCCCCTTCGCCATGTGCGCGACCTGGGGACCGGAACAGACGCTGCTCTACAACGCCGGCTATGTTCCCTTTCTGGGAAAGCGCCATCCGGCGGCGCTTGGACAGCCGATTTCCGTCGTCTGGTCCGAGTTGTGGGACACGATCGGTCCGCTCATCGCGCGCGTGCTGGAGGGCGAGGCGGTGAGCTTCACCGACCTGCACCTCGTGATGACCCGCAACGGCTGCGAGGAGGACACATGGTGGACCTTCGCCTACAGCCCGCTGCGCGACGGCGGACGGGTCGTCGGCATGCTCGACATCGCGACGGAAACGACGGCGGGGGTCGTCGCGGCCCGGCAGCGCGACGCCGTCGAGGCCGAGCTGCGGGCGCGCAACGTGGCGCTGGAGCAGGAGGTGGCCGCCCGCACCGAAGCCGGCAACCGGTTCTCCACCCTCATCCAGCATCTTCCGGTCGCGGTGTGCCTGTTCGACGCCGATGGGCGGGTGTTGCTGTCCAGCCCGCTGTTCCGCGAACTCCTGCCCGATCAACCCATGCCCTCCAGAATGACGAAGGCGGAGGACGCCGACCGGTGGCGCAGCTTCGACGCGGACGGGAAACTCCTTCCGCCCAGCCGCTATCCCGGTGCGCGCGCCTTGCGCGGCGAGGTGGTCTCGCCGGGCATCGAGTTCCTCCACAGAGAGGCTGACGGGTCCGAGCGCTGGTTCGCCGTCAGCAGCGTGCCGCTGACGGACGGCGTTGGACAGGTCACCGGCGCCATCGTGATGCTCAACGACATCGACCATCGCAAGCGCGCCCTGGAGACCGCCCGCACCGATGCCGAACGGATCCAGCTGGCCCTGTCCGCCGGTGCGATCATCGGCACATGGTTCTGGGACATCCCGACCGACAGCTTCACGGTCGACGAGGCGTTCGCCGCGACCTTCGGGCTCGATCCGGCGCTCGGCCGCGATAGCATCGGCCTGTCGCAGGTGGTCGAGACCGTGCATCCGGACGACCGGGCCGGTCTGGCCGAGGCGATGGGCGAGGCCATCGTGCGGGGCGGCCGCTATGCCCACCAGTACCGCGTCCGCCGGCATGACGGGCGCTATTACTGGATCGAGGCCAACGGGCGGGTCGATCTCGATGCCGACGGGACGCCGCGGGGCTTTCCCGGCGTGCTGATCGACGTGGAGGAGCGGCGCACCATCGTCGCGGAGCGCGACCGGGCGATTGCGGAGCTGCGCTCCCTCAACGACACCCTGGAGCAGCGCGTCGCCGAACGCACGGCCGAGCTGATGCAGGCCGAGGAGAAGCTGCGGCAGGCGCAGAAGATGGAGGCGGTCGGCCAGCTGACCGGCGGCATGGCGCATGATTTCAACAATCTGCTCCAGGCGATGTCGGGCTGCCTTCAGCTGGTCGGGCGGCGCGCCGGCCATGTCGCCGGGGTGCAGAAGGTTCTGGAGTCCGGGTATCAGGCGGTGGACCGCGGCGCCAGCATGATCCGGCAGCTGATGGCCTTCTCGCGCCGTCAGAGCCTGGAACCCGAAGCCTTCGACGTCCGCGACCGCCTGCTGGGAATGCGCAGCTTCCTCGACCGGGCGCTGCGCGCCGACATCCGGCTGGAATTCGATCTGGAAAGCGGGTTGTGGCCGGCGATGGCCGACCCGGTGCAGTTCGAGCTGGCGGTCCTGAACCTCGCCACCAACGCCCGCGACGCCATTGCCGGAGCCGGCCGGCTGATGATCGGTGCCGGCAACGTCGAGCAGTGCGGCGAGAGCGGGCTGCAAGGCCACTTCGTGCGGATCTGGGTGCGGGACAGCGGCCATGGCATGGCCCCGGCAATGCTGGAGCGGATCTTCGAGCCCTTCTTCACCACCAAGGCGGTGGGACAGGGCACCGGGCTGGGGCTGGCGCAGGTCTACGGCTTCTGCCGGCAGTCCGGCGGGATCGCGACCGTCGACAGCGTGGAGGGGCAGGGCACCATTGTGACGCTGCTGCTGCCGCGCGCCGAGACGATGCCCGTGGCGGCGGTCGATGCCCAGCGGGCCATGGTCGACGGCGGCGGCGCCAGCGTGCTGCTGGTCGAGGACGACCCGGTTGTGGCGCTGGTGATCGTTGCGGCCCTGGAGGAGATGGGGTACCGGGTCAGCCGTGCCGCGACCGGGGAAGAGGCGTTGCGCCTGTTGCGGGACGGGGAAAGGCCGGACCTGCTGTTCACCGACGTGGTGATGCCGGGCGAGATCGACGGCGCGGCCCTGGCCGCGGCGGCGCGGGCCCTGCTGCCCCGGCTGGCGGTGGTTCTGACCACCGGTTACAGCGAGGACCGCGCCGGGCTGAAAGGCTTCCCCGTCCTGTCGAAGCCCTACCGGATCGAGGATCTGGCGCTGACCCTGCGCCAGGAGATCGACCGGAGCGCGCAACTTTAAGTCTTCCACGTTCGGCCATTCCATCGCACCCGGCCGGTTTTGCGGCGGAAACGGTCACGTTCGATCCCGCGGTCGGCCGGGAACGACTCTTTGTGCTCGGAAATGACAACGTTGTCATTGCAACGGGGCAGCAATATGATAACGTTGTCATCGGACGTTCGACGCTTCGTCCTCTTCTGGCTGATCAGGATTGCCGCCCATGAGCATGTTTCTCGATGCCCTGCTCGACAGCAGTTTGGACGACAGCATCCGTGGGGTGCCGCCGGGGACGGCGCCGCTGCGGCTGCGCGATGTCGGCGCACAGGGCTGGCGGCCGGCTGCCGGCGACATGGCGCTGCCGGTCCTGACGCTCGACGAGGACGCCTTTGCCGCCAACCGCGACCTGATCCTTGCCTATGCGCGACATCACGGTGTGGCGCTCGCCCCGCATGCCAAGACGCCGATGGCGCCGCAGATCGCTTCCGCACTGGTGGAGGCCGGGGCCTGGGGTGCCACCGTCGCCAATCTGCAGCAGGCCGCCGTCCTGCTGCGCGCGGGCGTGACCCGGCTGATCCTCGGCAACGAGATCGGCGGCATCGCCAGCGGCCGGCGGCTGGGCGCGCTGCTGGCCGCCCATCCCGACGCCGACCTGCGTGCTTTCGCCGACTCCCCGGCGGCGGTCGAGACGCTGGCCGCGGCTGCCCAGACCTCCGGCCGTCCGCTGGCCGTTCTGGTCGAGGTCGGCGCCGGCCGCGGCGGCGCCCGCGACCGCGCGGCGGTGGAGGCGATCCTCGCCGCAATCCTCGACCATCCCGGCCTGCTGGTCCTCGACGGCGTCGCCACCTATGAGGGGGCGGTCGCCACCTCCGACCCGGCCGTGACCGCCGCCAACATCGCCGCCCTGATGGAGCGCACGGCGGAGGCCTTCGCCCTGGTGCGCGCGCTGGCGCCGGACCGGCCGCTGCTGCTCACCGCCGGCGGATCGGCCTTCTTCGACATGGTGGTCGCCGCTCTGGCGCCGGTCGTGAAAGCCGACGGCAACGCCACGCTGGTGCTGCGCAGCGGCGCCATCTTCTTCCACGACCATGGCACCTACGAACGTGCGCTCGGTGCGCTCGACGCCCGGCAGGGCTTCGCCTGCGGCGGCGCCACCGCCGCCGATTTCCGCCCGGCCCTGCGCCTGTGGGCGGAGGTGCTGACCCGGCCGGAGCCGGGGCTGGCGATCTGCGGCTTCGGCATGCGCGATTCCTCCTTCGACCAGGATCTGCCCCGCCCGCTGCGCATCCACCGCGACGGCGTGGCGCTGTCCGCGGACGGGCTGCGGGTGACGCGGCTGAACGACCAGCACGCCTTCGTCGCCGTGCCGGCCGGCCCCGACCTTGCCGGTCACGATCTTGAGGTCGGCGACATCGTCGAGTTCGGCATCTCGCATCCCTGCACCTGCATCGACCGCTGGCGGGTGCTGTTCGGCCTCGATGCCGACGGGCGGGTGTGCCGCGCCTACCGCACCTTCTTCGGCTGACCCGAGGCGGCCAGATTCCCCATGCAGACATTGAATTTCCAGCAGCTCTGGCGCTATCAGGACCAGCTGATCGACGGCACGCTGCACACGCTGCTGCTGACCCTGGTCGCCGCGGTCCTCGGCACCGCCATCGGCGTCGCCGCGGCGGCGGCGGTGCGCAGCGGGCCGCGCCCGGTGCGCTGGGCGATCCGCGGCTATGTCGAGCTGATCCGCAACACGCCGTCGCTGATCCAGCTGTTCGTGGTCTTCTTCGTGCTGCCGGGCTTCGGCCTGCGGATGGGGGCCTTCGAGGCGGCGTCCATCGCGCTCGGCCTCTATTTCGGCGCCTACTGCACCGAGATCGTCCGCGCCGGGCTCGACGCCATCCCCGGCAGCCAGGTGGAAGCGGGCCAATGCCTGGGGCTGACCCGCTGGCAGGTGTTCCGGTACATCGTGCTGCCGCCCGCCCTGCGCAGCGTCTATCCCGCCTTCACCAGCCAGTTCGTCCTGCTGCTGCTCGGCACCTCGCTGGCCTCGCAGATCTCGGCGGAGGAGCTGTTCCACACCGGCGGCTTCATCGAGACGCGCACCTACCGCAGCTTCGAGGTCTATGCCGTGATCTGCGGCATCTACTTCGCCCTGGTGATGACCTTCAAACTGCTGTTCGCCGCGGTGGGGCACCTCGCCTTCCGCTGGCCGGTTCGGCGCTGACGGAGACACCGGCCATGCGTTCCTTCTCCCTCGCCGATTTCCTGTCGCTGCTGAGCGCCCTGCAATGGACCGCCGTCCTCGTCCTCATCGCGCTGGGCTTCGGCGCGCCGCTGGCGCTGGCGCTCGCCCTGATGCGGACCAGCGCCAGCCGCGCGCTGCGCTGGACCGCCACCGCCTTCCTGCAGCTGGTGCAGGGCGTGCCGCTGCTCGGCCTGCTGATGTTCTTCTATTTCGGCATGCCGGTCTTCCTCGGCATCGAGATGCCGCCGCTGGTCGCCGTCGGCATCGCCATGACCGTCTACACCGCCTCCTTCCTCGGCGAGATCTGGCGCGGCGGCATCGAGGCGGTGAAGCACGAGCAGTGGGAGGCCGCCGCCTGCCTCGGCCTGTCGACCTGGCACCAGTTCCGCTACGTCATCGCGCCGCAGGCCTTCCGCATGGCGCTGCCGCCGACCGTCGGCTTCCTCGTCCAGCTGATCAAGGGCACCTCGCTGGCCTCCATCGTCGGCTTCGTCGAGCTTGCCCGCGCCGGCCAGCTGGTCAGCGCCGCCACCTTCCAGCCCCTGCTGGTCTACTCGATCGTCGCGGCGATCTATTTCGCCGCCTGCCTGCCGCTCACCCTGTGGGCCCGTTCCCTGGAGGTCCGTCTCAATGGCGCTCGTTGACATCCGAAACGTTACCAAGAGCTATGGGTCGACCCAGGTGCTCAAGGGGGTGTCGCTCGACATCAAGGAAGGCGAGATCGTCACCATCATCGGCAAATCGGGGTCCGGCAAATCGACCCTGCTGCGCTGCATCAACGCGCTGGAGCGCATCGACGGCGGCGAGATCACAGTGGAAGGCCAGCCGGTGCGCACCGACATGCCGAACCTGCGCGACTTCCGCCAGCGCGTCGGCATCGTCTTCCAGGCCTTCAACCTGTTCCCGCACATGACGGTGGAACGCAACATCACGCTGGCCCCGGTCCTCAACAAGCGGATCGCCAAGGCCGACGGCCGGGCGCTGGCGCTGGACGTGCTGGAGCGCGTCGGGCTGGCCGACAAGATCGACGCCTATCCCGCCCAGCTTTCCGGCGGGCAGCAGCAGCGCGTCGCCATCGCCCGCTGCCTCGCCATGCGTCCGCACCTGATGCTGTTCGACGAGGTGACCTCGGCGCTCGACCCCGAACTGGTCGGCGAGGTGCTGAAGGTGATGGAGGACATGGCGCGCCAGGGCATGACCATGGTGCTGGTCACCCACGAGATGGGCTTCGCCCGCAACGTCGCCTCCAAGATCGTCTTCATGCACCAGGGCCGCGTCTGGGAAGAGGGGCCGCCGGCCGAACTCTTCGCCAACCCCCGCACCCCCGAACTGCAGAGCTTCATCGCCTCCGTCCGCTGAGGCGTGCCGAACCAACCACCGGTTCCCCCCGAGGACCGGACAATCACCAGAACAGAGGAGCAATGTCGTGAGACTCTTCCGGACCCTCGCCGCCGCCGTGGCGGTCTGCGCCACCGTCGCGCTCTCCGCCGCCGCCCTGCCGTCCGCCGCCAAGGCGGACGCCCTGCAGAACGTGCTGTCGGCCGGCAAGCTGCGCGTCGGCGTTCTGATGGACGCGGCCCCCTGGGGCTTCAAGGACGCCAAGGGCGAGGCCGCCGGCCTCGACATCGATCTGGCGAAGCTGATGGCCGCCGACATGGGCGTGAAGCTGGATCTGGTCCAGGTGACCGGCGCCAACCGCATTCCCAGCCTGCTTGCCAACAAGGTCGACGTGCTGATCGCCGCCGCCGGGGCCACGCCGGAGCGCGCCCAGCAGGTGACCTTCACCCAGCCCTATGCCGCGGTCAATCTCGGCGTCTACGGGCCGAAGTCGATGGCGAACGCCAGCGATCCCGACGGGCTGAAGGGCCGCAGCATCGGCGTCGCCAAGGGCTCGACGCTCGACATCTGGCTGACCGACAACGCCCCCGGCGCCAAGCTGGTGCGCTTCGAGGACACCCCCGGCGCCATCGCCGCCTATCTGGCGGGGCAGGTCGACACCTTCGCCGAGAACAGCGCCATCGCGCTGAAGGTCGCGCAGGACAATCCCGGCAAGGAGGTCGAGCAGAAGTTCCTGATCCGCCAGTCGCCGGCCCATGTGGCCGTCCGCCATGGCGAACAGGATCTGGTCAACTGGATCAACACCTTCCTGTTCTACAACCGCCTGAACGGCAAGCTGGGCGCCCTGCAGATGACGTGGTTCAAGGAAAAGCAGACGCTTCCGCAGATGTAACCCGCCGTTCGGCATCCAAGAGAGGTTTTTTCGATGATCACGAGGTTCCAGGTCGGTTCGCGCATGAGCCAGGCCGTCGTCTGCCAGGGCATGGTCCACATCGCGGGCCAGGTCGCCAACAACCGCACCGGCTCCATTCACGAGCAGACCCGCGACGTGCTGGCCAAGATCGACGCCCTGCTGGCGGAGGCCGGCAGCGACAAGTCCAAGCTGGTCGCCGTCAACGTCTTCCTGCCGCACATCACCGACTTCGACGCCATGAACGAGGTCTACGATGCCTGGATCGATCCGGCCAACCCGCCGGCCCGCGCCTGCACCGAGGCGCGGCTGGCAGACCCGGACCTGCGCGTCGAGATGACGGCGCTGGCCGCCCTGTAAGCGGGCTTCCTCGGTGAATCGGACGGGGCGCCGGGCAGCCGCTTGCCCCGGCAAACATTGCTGAGGCAAACGCTGCTGAGGCGCCCCTCCGCCAGAAGGTTTTTGGAATGCACACTGGCCTCTACCACGCGCTCGATTTCGCCGCCGACGGCAAGTCGCTGGATTTTCTCAGCATCCCGTTCTCGGTGGATCGCTCCCCCTATTATCAGGTGAAGGTCCCGGTCTGCCGCGTGCGCAACGGAACGGGTCCGCGCGTGCTGCTGATGGCAGGCAACCACGGCGACGAATATGAAGGCGAACTGCTGCTGGGCCGGCTGTTCCGCCGCCTCGATCCGGCGCGCATCCGTGGCGAGGTGACGATCCTGCCGGTCGCCAACGCCCCGGCGGCGATGGCGGCGCGGCGGCGGTCGCCGCTGGACGAGGGCAACCTCAACCGCGCCTTCCCCGGC
This sequence comes from Azospirillum palustre, assembly GCF_002573965.1. Classification (NCBI taxonomy): domain Bacteria; kingdom Pseudomonadati; phylum Pseudomonadota; class Alphaproteobacteria; order Rhodospirillales; family Azospirillaceae; genus Azospirillum; species Azospirillum palustre. The sequence goes on from NZ_PDKW01000041.1 coordinate 437,779, forward strand.
GACCCTGCCGGCACGCCCACCTTCCGGCTGGCGCATTTCCTCGAACACGAGCTGTTCCCGCGCCACGACGTGGTGTTCGACATCCATTCCGGCGGCACCTCGATGGCGCACCTGCCCTGTGCCCTGATCGAACGGCAGGGCACGCCCGACCGGCTCGGCCGCGCGCTGGAACTGATGCGGGCGCTCGGCATGCCCTACGGCTTCGTGGCGGAGAACGGCGCGACGGCGCCGACCTCGATGGCCGCCGCCGCACGGGCGGGCGTCATCGGCATCAGCGGCGAGTTCGGCGGCGGCGGCACGGTCACGCCGGAGACCATGGCCTACACCGCCCGCGCCATCGACAATCTGCTGATCGCCACCGGGTTGACCGACGCGCCGGTTCTCTCGGTTGCGGCCCCCGTTCCGGCGCCGATGCAACTGCTTCAGCTTGACAGCCACCGGCAGGCGATCTACGCGCTGCGGCGCGGCTGGTTCGAACCGGCGGTCGATGTCGGGGCGCGGGTCGCCGCCGGCGATCTCGCCGGCTGGTTCCACGACCTGACGCGGCTCGACCAGCCGGAGGAGGAACTGCGCTTCGAGGAGGCGGGCATCGTCATTTCGCGGCGCCTGCACAGCGACAGCGAGGCCGGCGACTGCCTGATCCAGGTGGCGCGTCCGGTGGAGGAGGCGGGCATCCTGGGGCGCGCGGCCTGACCGGGGCATCGCAGGGACAGGCGGCCAGGGAGACGGGCGACATGAGTGAGAGCAGCGCGGCCAAGCGTCCGCCGACCATCGACGACGTCCTCCGCCTCCGGGCGGCGGAACCGCTGCCGTCGGCAGATGGGGACGCCACCGGGGACGCCGCCGGGGATGCAGACGGGGGGGCGGCTCCGACGCGCATCGTCGAGATCGCCCGGCTGGCCGGGGTGTCGCCGATCACCGTGTCGCGCGCCCTACGCCAGCCCGAGAAGGTGGCCGAGGCCAAGCGCCGGAAGATCCTGGAGATCGTCGAGCGCACCGGCTACGCCACCAATCCCCATGCCCGCGCGCTGCGGTCGGGCCAGTCGAACATCGTCGCCGCCTTCGTCTCCAACCTGCAGAGCCAGCAGTTCTGCCTTGCCGTGCAGGGCTGCGGCGAGGTGCTGGAGCCGCAGGGCTACCAGCTGATGATCGGGCAGACCTCCTACTCCTACGCCAAGGAGACGACGATGATCCAGTCGCTGCGCGAGATGCGGCCGGCGGCGGTCATGTTCACCGGCGTCATCGAGATCGAGGAGAACCGGCGGGCGTTGCGGGCGCTCGGCATTCCGATCATGGAGACCTGGGCCTATCCCCGCGACCCCATCGACATGCTGGTCGGCTTCTCGAACATCGACGGCGGCCGTCTGGCGGCCGAGCATTTCGCCGGGCGGGGCCATCGCCGCGTCGCCTTCATCGGCCGGCGCAGCGGCCGTGGCGCCCTGCGCCTCACCGGCTTCCGCGAGGGCGCCCGCGCCGCCGGGCTCGACATCGTCGCCGAGCTGTCGGTCGACAGGGTTACCAGCATGGTCGACGGCCGCCGCGCGCTTGCCGAACTGTTGTCCCGCAACGCGGCGGTCGAGGCGGTGTTCTGCGCCAACGACCTGCTGGCGACCGGCGCGCTGCTGGAGGCGCGCCGGCTGGGCATGCGGCTGCCCGACGACATCGCCATCCTGGGATTTGGCCACAACGACGTGGCCGAGGAACTGCCGCCCGGCCTGACCACCATCGGCATCGACAGCCGCGATCTCGGCCGGCAGGCCGGATCGATGATCCTGCAACGGATGCGCGGAGACATGCCGCCGGAACCGATCCGTGCCGTCGAGCTGACGCTGACCCATCGCGGAAGCAGCTGAGACGGATCCGCCGGCCTGCGTGCCGACGTGCCCGCCCTGCCATGAGGACCGTCTTCATCGGGGGGCCGATTGGAGCGTTCGCTATCCTCATCGCTCTCCCGGACTCAGCCGAACGCCCCGGTCCTGACCGTTCGCGCCCAGGCAGGCGCAAGCACCACGGCCTATCTGTCTGCCCTGCCTGTCATCGAATCGAAACGATCGGATCCCGCTTATGGAAGCTCTGAACCAACATCTGTTCCTTCTGCTGAACGCTCCGCCCGATCCGCCGGCCGGGATTCTCATGCTGGCGCGCTTTCTGGCGGACGACGTGGTGGTGCTGGTCGCGGCCCTGGTCGCGGCGCTGTGGGTGTGGGGACGGCAGGACGGGCGCGCCGTCCTGGTCGGTGCCGGCTGCGCGCTGCTGACGGCGGCCCTGGTCAACGCGGCGATTGGCGCGCTCTGGCATCATCCGCGCCCCTTCGTGATCGGGTTGGGGAATCAACTGATCCCGCATGCCGCGGATTCATCCTTCCCCAGCGACCATGCGACCTTCATGTGGACGATCGGGATCAGCCTGCTGCTGCGAGGGTCCTGGCAGCGGCTGGGCTGGGGGATGATGGCCTTCGGGATGGGCGTCGCGTGGGCGCGCATCTATCTCGGCGTTCACTTCCCCCTGGACATGGCGGGTGCGCTTCTGGTCTCCGCCACCGCGTCCCTGCTGGTCATTCCGGCACGCCCCATCGTCGATGGAGTGCTGACGCCGGCCATCGTCCGGCTTTACGAGGGAACCGTGCGGCTGCTGCATCTGCCCGCCGTCCTGTTCCCGCTGGACCGCAAGTGAGGGCTTGATTGGATCGTGCTCCCGAACCGCCTGGATCGGGAGCCGGATCCGTGCCGACTGGCCGCGCTCCGCCCTCGGCGGCATGGCTCTAACCTGAGCGGAGCCTGACGATGCCGACAAGCTGTCCGGGAAACGGGGACCAGCTCGGACCGACCCTTTTGGGGAACCTTCATGCGGTCTTTACAGCATCCTGCCTCGGACACCGCAAAATTGGCCAAAGTCCAGATTTCATCTCAGATCAGCTGGACAACAACCTTGCCCTTGGCGCGCCCACCATCGAGATAGGTCAGTGCCTCCTTCGCTTGGTCGAACGCAAAAATCCTGTCGATCACCGGACGAATATGTCCTGCATCGATGATAGCGCCGATTTCCGCCAGCTGCCCACCGTCGGGGCGAACGAACAAAAAGGAGTAGCGGAGATCGCTTCTCTTTGCGAGGCGCCGGATTTTCCAACTCATAAGAGAGAAAATAGCCTGGAACACCGGATTCATGCGCCGGGCTCGTGCGAAAGCGGCATCGAGGGGGCCGACCAGAGAGACGATGGAGCCTTTTGGCTTGAGGATCCCGATCGACTTTTCGATGCCATCCCCTCGGACGGTCCCAAGCACCATGTCGTAGGCGCGCAGAACGGTTTCGAAATTCTGCTGCCTATAGTCCACGACCTCATCCGCGCCGAGCCCTTTGACCAGTGCAAGATTCCCGGTGCTGGTCGTTGTGCCGACAGTCGCGCCGAGATATTTGGCGAGTTGGATCGCGAAGGTGCCGATCCCGCCCGAACCGGCGGGGATGAAAATCTTCTGCCCGCGCTTGAGGCCCGCCCGTTCCTTCAGTGCCTGCCAGGATGTCAGGCCAACCATCGGAATCGAGGCTGCTTCGTTGAAATCGAGCTTTGCAGGTTTGAACGCCGCAGCACGCTCCGGAACAGCGACGAAATCGGCAAGCGTGCCGCGGCCCAGGTCGAACACGCTGGCGAAGACGGCATCGCCCACCTTGAAGCGTGTCACGCCGCTGCCGACCTCCGCGACGACGCCTGCGACGTCGCTGCCGATGGTCGCCGGAAGCTCGAACGCGAGCACTGGCTTGAAAGTGCCCTTGGGGATGACGGTGTCGATGGGATTCAGCCCAACGGCATGGACCTGAACGAGGATTTCGTCCGGACGGATGGTGGGACGTGGGATGTCGGCGTATTCGGGTTGGGCGGACTTGCCGTAGCGCTTGAAGACGAGAGCTCTCATGGATTGACCTCGAAAAATAAATATCTGGCCTGACGAACGGAGCCGTCACCTTGGAAATGCCTGCCAGGACGCCCCGGGTTCTCGCGCCGCGTTCGAAGAAGAGTGCCTGCATACGGCCCAAGCCGGCGATAAGCGAACCGCGTACCGACCACCTCGACATGCTGGGCGGATCCTTGGATGCGGTTCGGATGGGCGGCGCCTTGGCTGAAGCGCCGCCCGATGTCCGTCAATCGGCGAGTGTCGGGTAGTCGGTGTAGCCCTTGGCCCCGCCGCCATAGAGGGTCGCCGGATCGAGGGGGTTGAACGGCGCCCCCGTCTTCAACCGCTCGACGAGGTCGGGGTTGGCGATGAACGGCCGGCCGAAGGCGAACAGGTCCGCCTTGCCGCCTGCGAAATGCTGTTCGGCCAGCGTCAGGTCGAAGCCGTTGTTGGCGATGAAGGTCCGGCCGAAGCGTTGGCGAAGCGCGCTGTAATCGAAAGGCGAGGCATCGCGCGGACCGCCGGTCGCGCCCTCGACGACGTGGATATAGACGATGCCGAGCTTGTCCAGTTGCTCGACCACGTAATTGAACTGTGCCTGTTCGCTGTCCGAGATGACGATGCCGCTGGCCGGTGACACCGGCGACAGGCGGACGCCGGTGCGATCCGCCCCGATCCGCGCCGACACGGCGTCGGTCACCTCAAGCAGCAGGCGGGCGCGGTTCTCGACCGAGCCGCCATAGGCGTCGGTGCGGGTGTTCGCCGTCTCGCGCAGAAACTGGTCGAGCAGATAGCCGTTGGCGCCATGCACCTCGACCCCGTCGAACCCCGCTTCGATCGCGTTGGCGGCGGCCTGGCGGAAGGAGTCGACGATTGCGGGGATCTCCCCGGCGTCCAGCGCACGCGGTTCGGAGACATCGGCAAAGCCGTTGTTCACGAACGTCTTGGTTTTCGCGCGGATTGCCGACGGCGCGACCGGCGCCTCGCCGCCGAGCAGATCGACATGGCTGACCCGGCCGACATGCCACAGCTGGACGAAGATGCGTCCGCCCCTGGCATGGACCGCGTCGGTCACCGTTCGCCAGCCCGCGATCTGTTCCGGCGTGTAGAGGCCGGGCGTGTCCTGATAGCCTTGCGCCTGCGCCGAGACCTGGGTGGCCTCGGTGACGATCAGGCCGGCGCTTGCGCGCTGGGCATAATACTCCGCCGCCAACGCCCCCGGCACCAGGCCGGCGCCGGCGCGGTTTCGGGTCAGCGGCGCCATGACGATGCGGTTGGAGAGCGTGAGAGGGCCGAGTTCATAAGGCCCGAAGAGGGTTTTTTCGCTCATGGAGCGGTCACCTTTCGTACGGCTGGGGCGTTCGGTCGGAGAATTCGCTGCCCGAGGGCTCAGTCCGTCGTCCGGTAGCGCGCCGCGGCCTGGTCCTGGCGGGTGTTCGGGAGGATGGCCTGACGTGCCGCCTGATAGGCGTTCCATTGCTCCACATCGGGCAGCGGCGGAATCGTGACCGCCTCGCGCCGGTCGAAGCCGACCAGCGCCGCATCGACGAGGTCATCGACCTCCATCACCCCGGTCATGCTGTTGACGTCAGCGCCGGCATGCTCCCAGATTTCGGTGCGCGTCGCGGCCGGAAGCACCGCCTGGACATAGACGCCCTTCGGTCCGAGTTCGATGCCGAGCCCCTGCGACAGGAACAGCGCGAACGCCTTGGTCGCGCCATAGACGGTCATGGCGAATTCAGGGGCCAATCCGACCACGGAGCCGACGTTGATGATCGCACCTTCGCCAGCCTGCGCGAAGCGGGGAGCAACGGCGCTGCAAAGCCGCAGCATGGCTGTGGTGTTGAGGGCGAGGAGCCGCGTGACGACATCCGTCGATTGCTCGATGAAGCTGCCGCCAATGGCGGTTCCGGCATTGTTGATGAGGATGCCGATGTGCGCATCGTCGCGCAGCCGCGCCTCGACCACGGCAAGTTCGTCGGCCTGCGTCAGATCGGCCTCGACGATGTCGACCGCCACGCCGGTTTCCTGCCTCAGGCGTGCGGCAAGCGCCTCCATGCGCTTCCGGTTGCGCGCGACCAGAACGAGATCGTGGCCGCGCCGTGCGAACCGGTCGGCATAGGCGGCGCCGATGCCGGTGGAGGCTCCGGTAACCAGGACCGAGGGAAGGGTTGCCATGGGATTGCTCTCTGCTCTGCTGAAACCTATAATCATGATCATCGTCATGATTGCTTAATTATGATGATGATCATGATTGTGTCAATGGGGCCGGTGGAGAAATTTGAAATGAAGGTCAGTCGAGAGAGGATGGCGGAGAATCGCGACCGGATCCTGGATGTCGCCAGCAGACTGTTCCGCGAGAAAGGGTTCGATGCCGTCAGCGTGTCCGAGGTGATGAAGGCCGCCGGTCTGACGCATGGCGGATTCTACGGTCATTTCGGCTCGAAGGACGATCTTGTCGCCGAGACGATTGGCCATGTCCTTTCAAGGAGCGACGGCGGAGGCCTCGATCTGCGGGCTTATCTTGCCGACTATCTTGCGCCCCGGCATCGCGACAATCCTGCCGCCGGCTGTCCCACGGCGGGCCTTGCCGCGGATATCCGCCACCAGACACCGGCTGCCCGCGCCGCCATGACGGCTGGCCTGCGGTCGCAGATCGAGTGTGTGGCGAAAGCCCTCCCGGATATCAAGGCGGAGGACAGGCGCCGCGCGGCGATCGGATCCTGGGCCGCGATGGTGGGAGCGGTGATCCTTGCCCGCGCAATCGACGACAGGGCGCTTTCGGATGAGGTTCTGGAACAGACGCGTGCGTGGATCGAGGCCACGTTGGACCCGGCATCTGCCAAATAAACGATGCCCCCATTCACATTGTGCCAGCCATCGGCGGCAGCTGATCTCCGACGCCCATGGCGCCATCAAAGCCGCCGTCACCCGGGTCTTCCAGGCGATGTGGCAAAGGTGTCGGGTGCATTTCTCCAGGACCGCCCTTCCTTGTGGAAGACGGCGATCCTGTCCTCGTCGAACGGGTAACGGCGGCGAGCAATGGCACCTCCGGGGTGCGGCCACCTCTTTCGTTGGTGCGCCGAATCCCCAGGCGGTGCAAGGTCGATCAGTATGAGACTTTATTCTCAGTGAACAATTTGCCCACGGAGAATGCCCCGCTTACTCCACCGTCACGCTCTTCGCCAGATTGCGCGGCTGATCCACATCGGTGCCCTTCAGCACGGCCGTGTGATAGGCCAGCAGCTGCACCGGGATGGCGTAGAGCAGCGGGGCGACCAGCGGGTCGCAGGCGGGCAGCTCGACCGACCAGCGGACCTTGTCCTTCAGCTTGTCGATGCCCTTCCGGTCGGCCAGCAGCAGCACCTTGCCCGACCGCGCGCAGACCTCCTGCACGTTCGACACGACCTTTTCGAACAGGGCGTCGGACGGCACCAGCACGATCACCGGGACATTGTCGTCGATCAGCGCGATGGGGCCGTGCTTCAGCTCGCCGGCGGCATAGCCCTCGGCGTGGATGTAGCTGATCTCCTTCAGCTTCAACGCACCTTCCAGGGCCAGCGGATACATGGCGCCGCGGCCGAGATACAGCACGTCGCGGGCCTCCGACACCTCCTGCGCGAGCTCCTTCAGCCGCTCGTCATGGGCCAGCACGTCGGCGGCCCGCGCCGGCACTTCGCGGAGCGCGTGGGCGATCTGCTGCATCCGCTCCTGGTCGATGGCGCCGCGGGCGCGGCCGACGGTGACGGCAAGGCAGGCCAGCGTGGTCAGCTGGGTGGTGAAGGCCTTGGTCGAGGCGACGCCGATCTCCGGCCCCGCCATCGTGTAGAGCACCGCGTCGGATTCCCGGGCGATGGTGCTTTCCGGCGCATTCACGATCGACAGGATCTTCTGGCCCTGGCGCTTGCAGTAGCGCAGGGCTTCCAGCGTATCCAGCGTCTCGCCCGACTGCGAGATGAACAGGGCGATGCCGCCCGGCGGCAGCGGCGCTTCGCGGTAGCGGAACTCCGAGGCGATGTCGACCTCGACCGGGATGCGCGCCAGCGTCTCGAACCAGTATTTGGCGACGAAGCCGGCGTAATAGGCGGTGCCGCAAGCGACGATGGTCAGCTTCGACGCACCGGCCAGGTCGAAGGGGAAGTCCGGCAGGGTGAAATTGCCGGTCTCCGGGTTGATGTAGGCGTTCAGCGTGTCGCCGATGACCTGGGGCTGCTCGTAGATTTCCTTGAGCATGTAGTGGCGGTAGCCGTCCTTGCCGATCAGGGCGCCGGACACCGCGGTGGTCTTCACCGGCCGCTCCACCACCGCGTCGGATGCGTCGTGGACGATGGCGGCGGTGCGGCTGACCTCGACCCAGTCACCGTCCTCCAGATAGCAGATGCGGTTGGTCAGCGGCGCCAGCGCGAAGGCGTCCGACGCCAGATACATCTCGCCGTCGCCATAGCCGACGGCCAGCGGCGTGCCGTGGCGAGCGCCGATCATCAGCTCATGCTCGCCGGCGAAGATCAGCACCAGGGCGAAGGCGCCGGTGAAGCGCTTGAAGGCGGCGGCCGACGCCTGGACCGGCGTCATGCCCTGCTGGTCCAGGTAATAGGTGACGAGGTGGACGATCACCTCGGTGTCGGTGGCGCTTTCGAAGACGTAGCCGTGGCCGGTCAGCTCGTCCTTCAGCTCCTGGTAATTCTCGATGATGCCGTTGTGGACGACGGCCACGCGCTTGGTGGCGTGCGGGTGGGCGTTGTTCTCGGTCGGGCCGCCGTGGGTGGCCCAGCGGGTGTGGCCGATGCCGACTGTCCCGGACAGCGGCTGGTCGCGCAGCTTCATGTCCAGGTTGGCCAGCTTGCCCTCGGCGCGGCGGCGCTCGATATGGCCGTTCACCAGGGTGGCGACGCCCGCGCTGTCATAGCCGCGGTATTCGAGCCGGCGCAGGCCCTCCACCAGCCGGGGGGACGCGTCGTGGATGCCGTTGATGCCGATGATGCCGCACATGGACCTGATGCTCCTGAAAAAAGGTGCCGGCAGACGAGCCGGAGAGAAACGGATCCCGGACCGATCCTACGCCTTTTTTGCTTTCTCGTTTTGCTTCCGTTCGCGGAAGCGCTTTGCCCAGCCGGCGTACGCCTTCTGGTTGCCGCGGGCGACCACCAGCGCGTCCGCCTCCACCGCCATCGTCACCACGCTGCCGGCGCCGACGATGGCGCCGTCGCCGATGACGACCGGGGCGACCAGCGCGCTGTTCGAGCCGATGAAGGCCCCGGCTCCGATCTCCGTCCGGCTCTTGGAGAAGCCGTCGTAATTGCAGGTGATGGTGCCGGCGCCGATGTTGGCCTTGGCCCCGACCCGCGCGTCGCCGATGTAGGTCAGGTGGTTGGCCTTGGCCCCGGCTTCGATCACCGCGTTCTTCACCTCGACGAAATTGCCGATGTGGGCGTCTGGGCCGATCTCCGCCCCCGGGCGCAGCCGGGCATAGGGGCCGATGACGGCGCCGCTGTCGATGCGCACGCCTTCCAGATGGCAGTAGGGCTTGATCTCAACCCGGTCGCCGACCGTCACGCCGGCGCCGAAGAAGCAGCCGGGGCCGACCACCACGTCGCGGCCGAGCCGGGTGTCGACGCTGAGGAAGGTGCTGTCGGGGTCGATCAGCGTGGCGCCGTTGTCCATCGCGGCCTTGCGCAGGCGGCCTTGCAGCAGCTTCTCCACCTCCGCCAGCTCGGCGCGGGAATTGACGCCGACCACCTCGGCCGGGGCGGCCTCCACCACGGCGCAGGCCATGCCGGCGCGGCGCGCGATCTGGACCACGTCGGTCAGGTAATATTCGGACTTGGCGTTGTCGTTGCCGACGCTGCCGATCAGGTCGAACATGCGCGCGCCGTCGAACGCCATCAGGCCGGCATTGCACAGGGTGACCGCGCGCTCCTCCTCGCTGGCGTCGAGATACTCGACGATCTTCTCCAGCCCGCCGCGGGCGTTCAGGATCAGGCGGCCATAGGCGCCGGCATCGTCGGGGCGCATGCCCAGCACCACAACCGCCGGGTCGGCCGCCTGCCGGCGCGCCTGCACCAGCGCGCGCAGCGTGTCCGGCGTCACCAGCGGCGTGTCGCCGTACAGCACGATGACGTCGCCGGTGAAGCCCTCCAGCAGGCCGAAGGCGGCGCGCACGGCGTCGGCGGTGCCGCGCTGCTCGTGCTGGACCGCGGTGGGGTAGGGGGCGACGGCGGCGGCCACGCTGTCCATGCCGGGGCCGACCACGACGACGACATGGTCGGGGTCGAGCGTCTTCACCGCGGCCAGCACATGCCCGACCATCGGCCGGCCGGCAACCCGGTGCAGCACCTTGGGCAGATCGGATTTCATGCGTGTGCCCTTGCCGGCGGCGAGGATCACGCAGGCGAGCGGACGATGGGCCATGGTGATGTTCCTGGTCGAGCCTTGAAGTGGAAGGGAAAGCCGGTCGATGAAGGCGACGTACTTGAGCCGGTAAACGTTAAGACATCACTGCTGGAAAGGACGGCGCTTCTCCGGGAGTGGGCGCCGCACCATCCGCATTTCCGAGAATGGTGTGCCACAGCACAGCATGGAAGCCCAAGTCAACTTTTGTTTCAATCTGCAATAAACGAATGTTTCCAACGGGTTATCAGCCAGATTTCCTATGGGTTCCGTCGGTCGCCTTGCCGCTTCGCGATGGCTGCGGTCAGCCGTTCCGGCCGGTCTGCCCGGCCCGATGGAGCCCGGGATCTTTCAGGGACATGTATCCGATGACGGCCGCGATCTCCAAGACAGGGCGGCCGAATTCTGCCGGCAGGGAGGATGGTGCCTTTCACAGATCTTGGAAATGTTTCCTTTCGGTTCCGGATGATCTTGTCTTGCCAAGAGCAGGGTGCCGCCAAATCCTATTCTGTCCCGGGGCGTCCGGAGGCGGAGTTGAACAGTATTGTCACCGAAGTAGCGGTTCGCTTCCCCTGCGTCAACTCGGCCTTTAGGTCCGCGCGGCACGGTACCCACAGCCGGCTACCGGTCTTTTTCTGAGTAGCCAGGACCGCAGGGCCGTCATAGTCATCCCGCCGTCCGGCTGGCGGGGTCCGATGACGTCTGGCCGGGGGCGCCATATGGGGCGCAGCCAGAAACAGTTTTCAGGCTGTGGGAGGGCCGGAAGATCCGTCCTTCTGCCGCAGCGCCTTGAGCAAGGCAGCCCGGAGGGTCTCGGGCGAGCAGGGCATTTCCAGCAGGATTCCGCTGAAGGCGCCGGCTTTCCAGCGTTGGAGAAGGCTGGAATCCCCCGTGATGCCGATCCATGGCAGGGGATAGCCGATTTCGGCTTCGAAGCGGCTGGCCAGCTGGTCGCCGGTCTCCTGGCCGTTCGTCGGAGGAAGAAGCAACACCGTCGGACGGAGGTTGTCTGCCCTGGTGTCTGCAATGATGTCATCCAGGTTGTCGCCGGAAACGACTTGGCATCCCCAGGATTCCAGCAATGCTTCGATGCCAAGGCGCAGAACCGCGTTCTGCTCCAACACAACGACGGTGTTCCCTTTGATTGCCGGCACTGTGCGAAGCCCTCCAGCCGTGAGTGGTCCGGAACATTTCCCGAGACGGTAACTCGTGGGCCGGGGTGGACATTGCATACGGTCTCAACTTTGTCATTAACCTGTGATGGCCTCAACCGTCAGTAGGTTCGAGGCGCGATGTCCACCGACCGCGGGGCGATCCGGGTTCGGATAGCGACGGATACATACACCGATACTATCCCTTTGACCGGAAGGGGTATCCCTCAGGACCCGCGTGCCGGACCCGCAAAGCCCATAGACTGACAAGGGTCGATCCGGTGCTGCCGGGCGACGGGACGCCGATCCGGGGGAGGACGCGCCATGATGCAGGACGATGCCCTGACGGCCGGCTCGCTGGCTTTCGCCATCCTGCTGCTGACGTTGGCCGCAGCCGGCAGGCACGACAATCAATCAAAAACCTGCCGGGTGCGGGTCGGACGGCGGCGTGCTTCGCGGCCGGCCGGCCGGCGTCATGACGGCAGCCGATGGGAAGGAACTCCACCATGGCCTCTCGCATGGCTCGGATCGTTCATATGGGCAAACTGGGCGGCTTTGCGGCGCTGCTGGATGGCAGGATGCTCGAACTGGAAGGCTATTTCCTCTGGCCGTCGGCCGCGGCGCTGAGCGGCGCGGCGCGGCGGGCCGGCATCGCGCTGTCCGACCTGATCCTGGACACCCGCTCCACAACGGGATCGGCCGGGCCGGCTGCCGCGGTCAGCGCACAGTCTGCGGCGAGGCTCCGGCCCGGCGGTCTGCCGCTGGCGGCGTGACCCCGGTCAGATGGACCACCACGCTGCCGAAATCGCTGTCCGTCTCCAGCCGGACGGGCAGCGGCGGAGAGCCGGCGGCGACCGGAGCCAGCCACAGATTGACCGGCGGCCGGTCGGCAGGATTGTTGCGTTGCCAGAAGCTGCCGCCTGACGATGACCGGGCATAGCCGGCCACCGGCTTGTAGCTCACCCGGCATTGCTGGGCGACGCCGGAGAAGATCGAGTAGCGCGACGGGTCGACGATCCGCCGCCCCACCTCGCTGAACACCATGTCGTAGCGGCGGCGGCCGTCGAACACCGGCAGCGACCGGTCGCAGCCCTCGCTTGCTCCCACCGCGAACAGCAGGTCGAGCACGGCGGTCAGCGGATCCAGCGTGCCGCGCTGCAGGTCCGGCGGCACCGGCTCGCGGTCGTCCTTGTCCGCCGGCGGCGTGACGCTGGTGGAGACGTCGCCCTGCGGTCCGTAGGTCAGCGTGACGTTGCGCGGTTCGCCGCGCAGCAGGCTGGTCTGGCGGTGGCTGTCCGGCCGAAAATCGTCGCCGCGGACATGGCCGTCGCTCTCGGAGTCGGTGCGCCAGCTGAACAGCCGGCCGATGGTGCCGCCGGTTACCGCCGACACGGCGATGCGGTAGCGGTCGCCGGCCACGTCCAGCGTCGCAGTCACATCCAGCGCGGTCACCCCGCCGACGAAGACCCGGTAGGTCGCCTTCACCGGTTCCGCCGATGCCGCGGCCATCGTCAGGGGAAGCAGGGGCAGGGAAAGGCCGGCCGCAATCAGGGCGGTCCGGGCAGGGCGGAGGAGATGGCGGGGAAGGCGGCGGGGGCTGGGCTGCGGCACGGTCCAAAGCTCCTGCGGTCGTCGGGGCGTTTTCGGGGGCGACGTTTTCGGGGCGTCGTTTCGGGTGGGCAATCTTTTTTAAGATGGGGATGAATCTGACGCTTGACACCCGGTGGGGAAGGCCGTAGAAACCCGCCCACCGCAGCGGCGGGGCCGACGAAAGACGGTCGCGACGCAAAAGAGTTCGGTACAGAGTTTCAAGGTTCGGGCGCGTAGCTCAGCGGGAGAGCATTCGCTTCACACGCGAAGGGTCACAGGTTCAATCCCTGTCGCGCCCACCATTAAAAAAGGCTTCGGGCGATTGTCCGGAGCCTTTTTTGCTTTCCGCCGACGGGAATTGCGCGCGCAGGGGCGGACCGGACAGCCAACATCGCAAAATCCTTATGTGAGTGGCGATCCCGCGGTCGATTGACGCAGATCAGCCCCTTTTGCGCTGCAATGGGCTAGACAGGACGCCATCCCTGTCACCCGCTTCGGAAAGCAACTCACATGGACGATACCCGTATCGCTTTGCTGTCTCTCGCCCTGCTGGTCGCCGTCCTGGCTGTCATCATCGGTTCGGTGATCCTGGTGCCGTCCTTCACCGCGCTGCTGGCGACGCTGCTGGCCTGGGCGAACCTGGCCTATCTGGTCGGCATCACCTTCAAGCGTTGATTGGGCAAGCGCTGATGGGCAAGCGCTGATCGGCCGGCTCCGATAGCCAGGCGCCGATCCGAAACCGCGGTGGAGAGGGAGGCCGTCCTCTCCGCCGCCGGTGCCGAACCATGGCGGTTCGGCAACAGTCTGTCCTGCGGAAAGCTTTTCTGGACAGGAACGGTCCGTCGGGGTATCCAGCGCCCGTTTCGCTGTGCCAAGGACCGACGCCATGACACCGACCGCCGCCCCGTCGTCTTCCAATCCGATCGGCACCCTGTCCGCCGGCACCCTGCCGATCCTGCGGACGGTTGAGGATCTGCGGTCCCAGGTCGCCGCCTGGCGCCGGGAGGGGCTGACCGTCGCCCTGGTGCCGACCATGGGCGCCCTGCATGACGGCCATCTGGGCCTCATCCGGCGCGGTCGCGAGCTGGCCGACCGGGTGGTCGCCAGCGTCTTCGTCAACCCGACCCAGTTCGCCCCGCACGAGGATTTCGACCGCTACCCGCGCGATGAAGGCGGCGATGCCGCCAAGCTGGCCTCGGCCGGCTGCCACGTGCTCTATGCGCCGACCGTGCGCGCCATGTATCCGCAGGGCTTCGCCACCGCCATTTCGGTCGGCGGCCCGGCGGAGGGGCTGTGCGGGACCTTCCGGCCGCAGATGTTCGGCGGCGTGGCGCTGGTGGTGACCAAGCTGTTCCTCCAGGCCCTGCCCGACGTGGCGGTGTTCGGCGAGAAGGATTACCAGCAGCTGATGGTGATCCGCCGCTTCACCCGCGACCTCGACATTCCCGTCCGGGTCGAAGGGCTGCCGACGGTGCGCGAGGCCGATGGGCTCGCCATGTCCTCGCGCAATGCCTATCTCAGCGCCGACGAGCGTGCCCGCGCGCCCGAACTGAACCGGGCGCTGACCGCCGCCGCCGCCGCGCTGGCGGCAGGGGCGGAGGCCGACGGCGCGCTGACCGGCATCCGTGGCCGCATTGCCGAGGCCGGCTTCGGCACCATCGATTATGTCGAGCTGCGCGACGCCGAGACGCTGGAGCCGGTGAGCGCCGTCACCCGGCCGGCCCGCCTGCTGGCCGCCGCCTGGATGGGCAAGGCCCGGCTGATCGACAATGTGCCGGTGATCCCCGCCGGCTGACCGGCCAGAGACTGGGGCCCTAACATTGGCAGTTGCCGGCATGATCGGCATTTGACCGGCATTTGTTGTGCGCCTAGCATTCCCGGACGGGCAGGATCCCCGATGGGTTTCGTGGCCCCCGCGATGGGGGCGGAAAGGCCACTTTGCGGCTCGTTCGTCGCAACCGGCAGGGGGAAACGGTTTCCCTGATGCCAATCCTTCTGACCGGCCTGCTGCTGGTGCTGGCGGCGCTGGGGGGCACCGCCGCTTATGTCGCCACCCGCAACCGCGCCCCGGCCTCCCAGACACAGCTGGGACCCGACAAGAAATACGCGGCGCTGCCGCTGATGACCTTCAGCCTGGGCGGCAACGATGCCCGGATGGTCGACGTCAAGGTCCTGCTGGAGATCGACCCGTCGGTGGACGGCAAGGTGGCCGACCCCTATGTCCCCCGCATCACCGACCGGCTGTCCGACCGCATGCGCCAGCTCGACCCGCAGCAGCTGACCGGCGCCGACGGGGCGCTGCTGATGAAGAGCACGATTGCCGGTGTCCTCGACCGCGAACTGCGCGGCGTGCGGGTGAGGGAAATCCTGCTGGACCGGATGGTGGTCAGGTAGCACGCCCCCAAAAAAGAAGACGCCCGGACCGGCGGAATTTCCGCGGGACCGGGCGTCTCGTGCAGCCGGTCGGTTGGTTTTCAGTCGGCCAGCCGGGTGGTCAGGCGCGGGGCGGTGCCGGTGGCCGCCGCGACATAGCGGGCGCGCAGCGGCTTCAGGACGAACAGGGCGAGGAAGGCGGCCAGCGCGTTGACGATGGCGACGCTGTAGAAGACGGTCTGCCAGCTGCCGGTCGCCTCGACCATCAGGTTGCCGACCGGCACCAGCAGGGCGGCGACGCCCTTGGCGGTGTAGAGCAGCCCGGCGTTGGTGGCGGCGAAGCGCGAGCCGAAGGTGTCGCCGCAACAGGCCGGGAACAGGCTGAAGATCTCGCCCCAGGCGAAGAACACCAGGCCGGTCAGGATGACGAAGGCGACCGGGTCGGCACCGTATGCGCTGAGCGCCATCACGCCCACCGCCTCGATGGTGAAGGCGATGAACATGGTGTTCTCGCGCCCGATATGGTCGGACACCCAGCCGAAGAAGGGCCGGGTGATGCCGTTCATCACCCGGTCGATGGACAGCGCGAAGGTCAGCGCCGGCAGGGTCAGGCCCAGGATGCTGACCGGGGCATCGATCAGCCCCATGTCGGTGGCGATGGGGCCGAGCTGGGCCGTCACCATCAGGCCGCCGCCGGCGACCATGGTGAACATGCCGTACATGATCCAGAAGACCGGCGTCCGCAGCATCTCCTGCGGGGTGTAATGGCGGCGCTGCGGGGCGGAGCCGCCGCGCGCCTGCCCATAGCCGTGCTTCGGCGGGTCGGCCATGAACCAGGCCAGCACCAGGATGACCATCCCCTGGCCCAGCCCGAAGGTCATGAAGGTGTTCTCGAAACCGGAGGTCTCGATCATGGTGGCGATCGGCACGACGGTGAGGGCGGAGCCGGCGCCGAAGCCGGCGGCGGTCAGGCCGGCGGCCAGCCCGCGGCGGTCGGGGAACCATTTCAGGGCATTGCCGACGCAGGTGCCATAGACGCCGCCGGCGCCGATGCCGCCGATCACCGCGGCGAGATAGAGCAGGGTCAGCGAATCCGCCACCGCGTTCAACGCCCAGGACAGGGCGCACAGCGCACCGCCCACCAGCACGACGATGCGCGGACCGAACCTGTCGACGAACCAGCCCTCCACCGGCACCAGCCAGGTTTCGGTGACGATGAAGATGGTGAAGGCCACCTGGATCGCGGTGCGACCCCAGCCATGCTTGTCGTCGATCGGCTCGACGAACAGGGTCCAGCCATATTGCAGGTTGGCGATCATCGACATGCAGACGATGCCGATGGCCAGCTGCATCCAGCGCCCGCCCCAGGGTGCGACCTGGGCCGTATTGCCGTGCGTGTCACGCACCATGTCCTTCCTCCCCATTGCACCCGACATGTTCTGTTCGGCGACATGTTTCGTTCGGATTGCCGGACCTCGGGCTCCCGTGTGGCCACGTTGTTGGTTTCTGATGTCCGGTCCGGAAAAAAGGCGACGGGCTGAGGCTCTCCACCACCAACTTGGGGTTGCTGGCATGCCAAATGCCCCATGCCCGCCTCTACGATCATCAGTTTGACGGATGATGTCAATACGAACCATTTGCCGGGCGGACAACGGGCATGCGGATTGTCGATTTGTATCCGCTGGATTTCCGCAGGATGGGAAAATGACAGTCCCGGACCTGGCCGAAAGAGATCGGTCCTGCGATGATGGCCGGCCCAACCGAAGGACGCGGTCCCATTTCACACCCTGCCTTGCATCCCGTGTCATTGCCCGAACCGCCGCTGCTGGCGATCACCGACCGCCGGCTGGCCGACCGGCCGCTGCCGCAGGTGGCGGAGCGTCTGTTCGCCTGCGGCGTGCGCTGGCTGTCCTTGCGGGACAAGGACTTGCCCGATAGGGAAAGGCTCGATCTGGCTCGCGCATTGATTGCGTGCGCCCGTCCGTGGGGAGCCCGCGTCACCCTGCATGGCGGCCCGGCGCTGGCCGCCGCGGCCGGTGCGGACGGGGTGCATCTGCCGGCCGGCGGCGATCCGGTGGCGGCGCGCGCGCTGCTGGGGGCCGGGGCGCTGATCGGGCTGTCTCTCCACGACTCGGACGGTGCGCAGACGATGGAGCGGGCGGCCGGGCAGGCCGACTATGTGACCGTCTCGCCGGTTTTCCCCTCCGCCAGCAAGCCGGGCTACGGGCCCTGCCTGGGCGAGGCGGGCCTGCGGCGATGGGTTGATCTCGGGGCGCGCTGCGGCATGGCGGTGGTCGGGCTGGGCGGCCTCGACCGGGCGGATGCGGTGGCCGGATGCCGGGCGGCCGGGGCCGCGGGCTTTGCGGTGATGGGGCTGGCGATGCGCGACGCGCAAGCGCTCAAGCCTCTGCTGGCGGCGCTGGCGCCGGGGGGAGACGATCTGCCGCGCCGCGGCTGACCGCCGGCGCGTTTCAGGCCTGTCCCCCTGGACATTTCAGCGCCTTGCATGCATCTGGTATGTAGGATACGAAAACGCCGAAGGTCCCGAACCGGGGACCCGCCCGGCTGCGCCGCAACGTCCGGCGAGACATGAGGACATCCACTCCATGACTTTTCCCGCTCTCAACGTCCAGCCCCTCGACACCGGAACCACCTTCCGCAGTCAGGTCTATCACGCGCTGAAGCAGGCGATCACGGAGATGGACATCTACGACCATGACCGCGAGATCCGGCTGGACGAGCGGCAGCTCAGCGACAAGCTCGGCGTCAGCCGCACACCGATCCGCGAGGCGCTGACCCTGCTGGAGCAGGAGGGCTTCATCCGCCTTCAGCCGCGCCGCGGCATCTTCGTCGTCCGCAAGACCAAGACCGAGATCGTCGAGATGATCCAGGTCTGGGCCGCGCTGGAAAGCATGGCCGCCCGCATGGCCGCCGAACATGCGCCGGCCGCCGAGATCCACAAGCTGTGGGATCTGTTCGGCAGCTTCGAGCAGCGCAGCCCGAAGGACCATGTCGGCGAATATTCCGACGCCAACATCGCCTTCCACAAGAGCATCATCCAGCTGAGCGGGTCGAAGCTGATCCAGGACGTCACCGACAACCTGTTCATCCACATGCGGGCGATCCGCAAGCTGACCATCGGCCAGGAGGACCGGGCCGAGCGTTCCATCCACGACCACCGCGCCATCATCAAGGCCCTGGAGGACCGCGACGCCAACCTCGCCGAACGGCTGGTGCGCGAGCACACCATGGGCTTGGCCGCGCATGTGGAGAAGCACTGCGATTTTCTTGAGTAAGTTTCCGGGAGTGAGGAACAGTCCAGGGCGGTTTACGCCGCCCCGACCGCAGCGTGCTTAAACCGTCACCGCCTCCTTCTGCGCAGTCTCCAGCTTCGGCATGTCGTCGCCGTCGATGGTCACCACCCGCAGGGAATTGGTCTTGCCCGGCGTGCCGAAGGGGACGCCGGCGGTGATCACCAGCGACTGGCCGGACCTGCCGATACCGGTCTCCGCCGCCGCCGTCAGCGCACGGCCGACCATCTCCGAGAAATTCGCCACGTCGTCGGTCAGCACGGCATGGACGCCCCAGGCCAGCGACAGCCGCCGCGCCGTCGCCTCGTTGGCGCTGAGGCCGAGGATCGGCACGCTGGGCCGCTCGCGCGAGGCGCGCAGCGTGGTCGAGCCGGTGGTGGTGTAGGTGACGATGGCCGCGGCGCTGATGGTTTCCGCCACCTGTCGCGCGGCGGCGGTCAGCGCGTCCGGGGCCGTCGCCTCCGGGCTGGGATGGTCGGCATCCATGATGCGGCGGTAGAGCGGGTCGCCCTCCACCCGGCGGACGATGCGCTCCATCATCGCCACCGCCTCCACCGGATAGCGGCCGGAGGCGGACTCGGCGGACAGCATCACCGCGTCGGCCCCGTCATAGACGGCATTGGCGACGTCGGACGCCTCGGCGCGGGTCGGGGTCGGCTCCGACACCATGGATTCCAGCATCTGGGTGGCGACGATCACCGGCTTGCCCATGGCGCGGCTGAGCCGGATCATCTTCTTCTGGAGGCCCGGCACGTCTTCCGGCGGCAGTTCGACGCCGAGGTCGCCGCGCGCCACCATCACCGCGTCGGACAGCTCGATGATGCGGTCGAGCGTCGGCAGCGCGGCCGGCTTCTCGATCTTGGTCATCACATGCGCGCGGTTGCCGATCAGCTCGCGCGCTTCCAGAATGTCTTCCGGCCGCTGGACGAAGCTGAGGCCGATCCAGTCCACCCCGAGGTCGAGCCCGAAGGCGAGGTCGCTGCGGTCCTTCTCCGACAGGGCGCTGAGCGCCAGCGCCGCACCCGGCACATTGACGCCCTTGCGGTCGGACAGGGTGCCGCCGGCCACCACCTCGGTCTCCGCGAAGTCGGGGCCGCAGTCCAGAACGCGCAGCCGGATGCGGCCGTCGTTCAGCAGCAGGTCCAGGCCAGCCTCCAGGCTGGCGAAGACCTCCGGATGGGGCAGGCAGACGCGGCGGCTGTCGCCCGGCCGGCGGTCGAGGTCCAGGCGGAAGCGGTCGCCGATGGCGAGATCCACCGGTCCGAAGCCGAAGGTGCCGACCCGCAGCTTCGGCCCCTGAAGGTCGAGCAGGACGCCGATCGGCCGGCCAACGGTCTTTTCAGCGGCACGGATGCGGGCGAAGCGCTCCGCATGTTCGGCCTGGGTGCCGTGGCTGGCGTTCAGGCGGAAGACATTCACGCCCGCCCGGGCGAGCGCCGTGATCTGGCTTTCCGACGAGCTGGCGGGACCCAGCGTGGCGACGATCTTTGTGCTGCGGTGAAACGGCATGACGACAGCCTTCCTCCGCCCGGCCCTTCGCGAAAAAGGGGCGGGACTGGCGAACGATGATGAGTTGGGGTTCGGTGTTGGCCCGATGCTGGAAGTCCTAGGCCGGACGGTCAAACGGCGCCCGATCCTTATTCCGCATCGTGAGAGTGGTTCCACCCGCGGCACATGGACAGCCGGCCGGCTCGTCGGCGACACTGGGGCATGCCCGAGACCGCGCCGCAAAGCCCCGTTCCAGCCCATCCCGCCGCCACGCTGATCCTGCTGCGGGACGGGCCTGAGGGGCTGGAATTGCTGGTGATGGAACGCCATGCCGGCCTGCGTTTCGCCGCCGGCGCCACCGTCTTCCCCGGCGGGCGCATGGAGGCGATGGACCATGATCCGCATTGGCGCCGCCACTGGCCGAACGGAGACCCGCCCATCGATCTGGCGCACCGCGTCGCCGCCTTGCGGGAATGCGCGGAGGAATGCGGCGTGCTGCTGTCCCGCGATCCCCTTGCGCCGGGCACCCTCGACGAGCTGCGCCGCGCGCTGGCGGCGGGGGAGGGATTCGCCGCGGCGCTTGCGCGGGTGGGCGCTGTCCCCGCCCTCGACCGGATGGCGCCGCTGGCGCGCTGGGTCACGCCGGAGATGCTGCCGCGCCGCTTCGACACGCTGTTCTATCTGGCCCCGGCACCGGAGGGACAGCAGCCGGTCTGCGACGGTGGGGAGGCGGTCGCGGCCTTGTGGGCAAGCCCGCGCCGCCTTCTGGCGGAGTCCGGAGCCGGACGGCGGCGGCTGGTCTACGCCACCCGGATGACGCTGCTGCGGCTGGCGGGCTGTGCCGACGTGGCGGCGGCGATGGCCTGTGCCCTGCCAGGACGGGAATTGCCGCCGCCGATCGTGCCGCTGATGGTGGAAACCCCGTCCGGTCCGGTGCTCCGCATTCCGGAGGGCTGCGGCTTTTCGCCACTGGAGACCCCGGCCGAACATGTTAGGCTTGGGTAAGATTAGGTAAGTCGGGACGGGTTTCCGCGATGTGAAAATTGCGCGATGGTGCTATTGTGCGACGCGGAATGCGCAATCAATCTCCAGACTGACGCACGGCGCCGGATCCCGCTGAGGGAAACGGCGGCGGGGGCCGGAGGCAGGAGGATCGCGCAATGGATGTCGGGTTCGTCGGAAACGGGGAGATGGCCGATGCGATCATGGACAGGCTGCGGCAGGCCGGGCACCGGCTGCACCACGACCGCCATGGCCGCGGCGCGTTCCGTCACCAGGCCGGGATGTGCGACGTCGTGATGATGCTGTTGCCCGATGCCCGCGCGGTCGAGGCCGCCCTGTTTGGCGACGCCCGCTTCGCCAATGACGGCTTTGCCGGCGCCCTGCCGCCGGGCACGCTGGTGATCGATCTGTCCCGCATTCCGCCGGCAGAGGCTGCGGCCAACGCCGCGCGGCTGTCCGGCATGGGGGTCCTGACCGCCGATGCGCCGCCGGCTCCCGGTTTCGCTCCCGGCTTCACCATCGATCTCGGCGGCAGCGATGCGGCCTGCGCGCGGGCCGAACCGCTGCTGCGGCTGTTCAGCGATGGCGTCGTCCGTGCCGGCGGACCCGGTGACGGGCAGCGGGCGCATCTTGCCCGGACTGCGGACAGGAAGAACGACGATCCGGATGGACTGCACCGGCTGCTGCGTCTGATGGCCTTCGACGGGCCGGCCGAACCCATGTTGAGTGCATCATGAACAGCTTGACCGCTCCCGACATCGCCCCGCTCCGCCATCCGGCCGCTCTCCTCCTGTCGGCCGTACCGGACGTGATCGTTCCCTTCGGTGCCGGACTGGGCGCCGGGTTGGGCGATGGCCGGGCCGATGTCGGGCGGCTGGGCAACAAGGGCGCGCGTCTGGTGGAGATGGCGGCTCTCGGCATTCCGGTGCCGCCGGGCTTCGTCATCGCCGCGGAGGCCGGGCGCGGGCTGGGGGCGCAGGATGCGCTGCCGGCCGGCCTGATCGGGCGGATCGACGGCGCCGTCCTGGCGCTGGAACGGCAGGCCGGCGGGCGTTTCGGCGATGCCGGGTGTCCGCTGCTGCTGTCGGTGCGCTCCGGCGCCGCGGTCTCGATGCCCGGCATGATGGACAGCATCCTCAATCTCGGCCTCAACGACCGCAGCGTCGAAGGGCTGGCGGCGACGTCGGGCGACGCGCGCTTCGCCTATGACTGCTATCGCCGGCTGGTCCAGTCCTTCGGCTGCGTGGTGATGGGCGTGCCCGGCCACCGGTTCGAGGCGCTGCTGGACGAGCACAAGGAGGAGCGGGCGCTCCAGCGCGACGCCGATCTGACGGCGGAGGACTGGCGCACCCTGCTTCCGTCCTTCCTGCGGCTGGTTGAGACCCGCTGCGGCCGGCCCTTCCCCCAGGATCCCGCCGAGCAGCTGCGTCTGGCGGTGGCGGCGGTGTTCCGCTCCTGGATGAACCCGCGGGCGGTGGCCTTCCGCGCCCTGCACGACGTTCCGGAGGATCTGGGAACGGCGGTGACGGTGCAGGCGATGGTGTTCGGCAACCGTGGGCCGGATTCGGGCACCGGCGTGCTGTTCACCCGCGACCCCTCGACCGGCGCCCCCGGCCTGTGCGGCGAGTTCCTCGCCGACGCCCAGGGCGAGGATGTGGTGTCCGGCACCTGCGACCCCGACCCGCTGAGCGCCGGACAACTCGACTCCGGCCGCTCCATGGAGCGCCGCCTGCCGGCCGTCTATGCCGAGCTGTGCGCGGTGGCGGACAGGCTGGAGCGTGCCTTCGCCGACATGCAGGACATCGAGTTCACGGTGGAGGGCGGACGCCTGTTCATCCTGCAGTCGCGCAGCGGCAAGCGGTCGTCCGAGGCGGCGGTCCGCATCGCCGTCGATCTGGCGGAGGAGGGGATCGTCACCCGCGACGAGGCGGTGCGCCGCGTCGATCCGCAGGCGCTGGACGAGCTGCTGCGCCCGACCCTGACGGCCGATGCGCTGGCGGCGGCCATCGCCACCGGCCTGCCGGCCTCGCCCGGAGCGGCCACCGGCCGGGCCGCCTTCACCACCGACGACGCGGTGCGGCTGGCGCGCGGCGGGGCGCCGGTGATCCTGTGCCGGCCGGAAACCTCGCCGGAGGACATCCACGGCATGCACGCCGCCATCGGAATCGTCACCGCCCGCGGCGGCTTCACCAGCCACGCCGCCACGGTGGCCCGCGGCATGGGCCGGCCCTGCGTCTGCGGCGCCCGCATGCTCCGCATCGATGTCGAGGAGGGGGTGATGCGGGTCGGCGATGTGAC
This sequence comes from Azospirillum palustre, assembly GCF_002573965.1. NCBI lineage: Bacteria > Pseudomonadati > Pseudomonadota > Alphaproteobacteria > Rhodospirillales > Azospirillaceae > Azospirillum > Azospirillum palustre. The sequence goes on from NZ_PDKW01000041.1 coordinate 461,266, forward strand.
CGTCCGAACCGGCGACCTGCTGACCATCGACGGCAGCAACGGCGCCGTGGTGCTGGGGGCTGCCCCGTTGCAGCGGCCGGCGCCGGACGGCGCGACCGCCCGGCTGCTGGAGTGGGCGCGCGAGTGCGGGGTGGGGCTGGCGACGGATTGAGGGGAAGAGGACCGAGAGGAAGGCTTCGGGTTGCGAACGCCTTCTCCCTGGACAGCGCCCGTCAGGCCCGCATCAGCGCCGTCAGATGGGCGGCGCAGCCTTCCGCCAGACCGGTGGCGTCATAGCCGCCTTCCAGCGCCGACACCACCCGGCCGCCGCAGACGCGGTCGGCAAGCTCGACCAGCTTGCGCGTCACCCATTCGAAATCCTCGTTGGTGAGGCCGAGCTGAGCCAGCGGATCGCGTTTGTGGGCGTCGAAACCGGCGGAAATCAGCAGCAGTTCCGGCTGGAATGCCTCCAGCGCCGGCAGGATGACGCGCTCCACCGCCTGGCGGAATTCGACGGAGCCGCTGTAGGGCTCCAGCGGCAGATTCAGGATGTTGCCGTCGACGCCGCGCTCCCAGGAATTGCCGGTGCCGGGATAGAGCGGCGACTGGTGGGTCGAGGCGAAGAACAGGTTGGGGTCGTCGGCGAACATCGCCTGCGTGCCGTTGCCGTGATGCACGTCGAAATCGACCACCGCGACACGGGTCAGCCCATGGATCTTGCGGGCATGCTCCGCCCCGACGGCGATGTTGTTGAAGACGCAGAATCCCATGGCGCGGGCCGGTTCGGCATGATGGCCGCAGGGGCGCACCGCGCAGAAGGCGTTGGTCGCCTCGCCGGCCAGCACGGCATCGACCGCGGCGCAGACCGACCCGGCGGCGCGCAGGATCGCACCGCGCGACCCCGGCGACAGCAGCGTGTCGCCGTCCAGCCGCTGGTAACCGTCGGTCGGGACCGCGGCCAGGACCGCATCGACGTAAGAGCGCTCATGGACGCGCGACAGCTGTTCCACATCCGCTTCGGGCGCTGACCGGCGCTCCAGGTCGCGGAACTCCGGCCGATCGAGCACCTGCCACACCACGGCCAGCCGTTCCGGCGCCTCCGGGTGGCCGGGGCCGGTGTCGTGCGCGAAGCAGTCGTGATGGGTGAAGATCAGGGTGGTCACGGAGGGTCACTCCCATGGCAAAGGCGCCGCCGGGCTGGATGTGCCGGCGGCGGCGCGGTCGGGTACGGGTGGGACGGATCAGTGGGCGTAGGTGGCGGCGGACGGCGGTTCCGCGACCGCGGTGACGGTGCCGTCCAGCTCCTGCAATTGCAGCCGGGTGAAGTCGCGGGCGCTGACGACGCCGACCAGGTGGCCGTCCTCCAGAACCGGAAGATGGCGGATGTGGTGCTGCTCCATCAGATGCAAGGCCTGCCGCACGCTGTCGGACGGGGCGCAGGTCACCGGCTGGCGGGTCATCAGCTGCGACACCGGCATCGCCATCAGCGAGCTGCCGCGCTCCAGCAGGGCGTGCACGATGTCGCGCTCCGACAGGACGCCGGCCAGCGTGTTGCCTTCGGTGCGGCAGACGTCCTTGACGACCAGGGCGCTGATGTTCTCCGCCTTCATCAGGCGGATGGCGTCGGCGACCGTCGCGCTGGTCCGCACGGCGACGACGCGGGCTTGCTTGGTGCGCAGGATGTGTTCGACCTTCATGGCGGGACTCCTGATCGGCTGCGGCTGGCGGGAAAGCCATCTGTGGGGCGGCCCGTCTTCAGGGCCGGCAGGGCGCCCGGCCGGGCGTCGTGCTTTGAATATGGTATGCCAAATACTGTACGCCAATCAAACAATTTCGATGGCCAATTTTGGCGGCGGCCCTGTTTCCCAGGCCGCCTCATACGATGGTGCAGCGCAATGGGCCGCGTCCTGTTGGCTCATGATACCAACGCAGCACAGCCTGAATGTCCGGAATGCGATATGTTTGTTATGCATGCAAATGAACCGAGGCATGCGGTATGCGCATGTCCGGCATCATGTACCTTGTATACCAAAAAACTTGAACCGATTGCTGCGCTGCGTCATAACGGAATTGTCACGCCGAAGCCGATCAAACAAAAAAGCACCCCACCGAGACACTGGAGCGATGAACATGTTGGAAATGCTGGTTCTGGCGCTTGTGCTGTCCGTCTTCGGCGGTACGGTCCATTATATTCTGTCGATGCAGATCGCCAACGCGGGCAAGTCGCAGCGCGATTTCTCCTCCGCGCCGCTTCGCCTCGCCAACCCGACCGAGGCCGATCTCAAGGAACCGGAAGACGAACTGCCGCCGGGCCCGGCCTGGGCGAGCTTCCCGCGCGCCTTCTGATCCGCGGCTCTTCCTTCCTGTCATCGTGAGAAAGACGGCCTCCCAAGGGCCGTCTTTTTCGTTTGTGCCCGCTTTCGCCGCCCCGTCCGGTCAGGCGAGCGGCAGCACCAGCTGGAAGCTTTTGATGGTCATCCGCTTGCGGTGGTAGAAGCGGTGGGCCTCGCCGCGCTGGATGCCGGAGATGATCTCCATCTGGGCGCAGCCGCGCTCCCGCGCTTCGCCGGCCAGCCAGTCGAACAGCTTGTCGCCCAGCCCGTAGGAGCGCTTGGCGGAGCTGGTGACCAGATCCTCGACATACATATAGCGGCCGCGCGACAGCGTCTCGTGGACGCGGAAGCCGCCGCAGCCGGCGATCTCGCCATCCAGCCGCAGCAGGGCGAGGTTGTAGCCGTCGTCCATCTGGCGGCGGATCTGCGCGCGGTAGACTTCGGGGTCGGTCATGTGGGTCCGCAGCTCCTTCATGACCGCGTAGCTGGCGGCGATATCGGCATCGTCACGCGCCACGACGATCTCAATGTTCTGCTGCTGGTCCATGGCGGTCGACTCCTTATCAATATGGGTTCTGCCGGAAAGGGCATCGGCACCGGCGGTACGTCCCCGGCGCTGGCATACCATATGCCAGCAGCTTGTCCGGCCAAAAGCTGGCCTGCCACACTTTCCGCGTGCCGGAAAACCAATCGCCGGAGGCAGGCCCCGCAGCGGCGCGAATGCAGCCTGCGGAAACAGTTCGTGCCTTCCACTAATCGCTTGCACGGCATTCGGCATCTGGTATACCATATTGATAATTCCAGATCGGATCAGGACCGCACCGATTTGGCGGGGGGCGAAAACCCGCCTCCCACAGCAGTGAAGCGCCCCGGGGCCGCATCCCCGCCGCGCTGCCACTCACAGCAAACAACAGCATCAAATTCCGAAGCATCTCAGAACACACCAAAGAAAACGCCTAAAGCATCAAAACAGAAGCGACGCCTGAACCGGCAGAGAACCGCTTCCTAGGAGGAGATAGAAGATGCAGCATACGAATTCGGAGGCGCAGGGAGCACCGCTCGGCGGCCGCTGGATGCAGTTGGTCATCGGCGTGATCTGTATGTCGATGATTGCGAACCTGCAATATGGCTGGACGCTGTTCGTCAACCCCATCGATGAAAAGTATCATTGGGGCCGTGCCGCCATTCAGATCGCCTTCACCATTTTCGTCGTGACCGAAACCTGGCTGGTGCCGGTCGAGGGCTGGTTCGTCGACAAGTTCGGTCCCCGCATCGTCGTCGTGGTCGGTGGCATCCTGTGCGCCCTGGCCTGGGTCATCAATTCGTTCGCCGACTCGCTGGCGCTGCTCTACATCGGCGCGGCTGTGGGCGGCGTCGGTGCCGGCGCCGTGTATGGCACCTGCGTCGGCAACGCGCTGAAGTGGTTCCCGGATCGCCGCGGCCTGGCCGCCGGCCTGACCGCCGCCGGCTTCGGTGCCGGTTCCGCCCTGACGGTCGTTCCGATCGCCAACATGATCCAGACCTCCGGCTTCGAGCAGACCTTCCTGGTGTTCGGTCTGGGCCAGGGCCTGATCGTCTTCGCGCTGGCCTGGTTCCTGAAGGAAGCCGACCCGGCCCTGCTGCCGAAGACCAAGAGCAACATCGCTCAGAGCCGCCGCAACTACACCCCGCAGGAGACGCTGAAGTCGCCGGTCTTCTGGGTGATGTACCTGATGTTCGTCATGGTCGCCGCCGGCGGTCTGATGGCCACCGCCCAGCTCGGCCCGATCGCCAAGGACTTCCACCTCGACGGCATGCCCGTCAGCATCATGGGCCTGACCCTGCCGGCGCTGACCTTCGCGCTGACCATCGACCGCGTGCTGAACGGCGTGACCCGTCCGTTCTTCGGCTGGGTGTCCGACCATATCGGCCGTGAAAACACGATGTTCGTCGCCTTCGCCATCGAAGCGGTCGGCATCCTGGCGCTGAACCAGTGGGGCCAGCATCCGGTCGCCTTCGTCGTCCTGACCGGTCTGGTGTTCTTCGCCTGGGGCGAGATCTACAGCCTGTTCCCGTCCTGCTGCGCCGACAGCTTCGGGTCGAAGTTCGCCACCACCAACGCTGGCCTGCTCTACACCGCCAAGGGCACCGCGTCGCTGGTCGTTCCCTTCGCCAACGTGATCGTCTCCTCGACCGGCAGCTGGCAGGCGGTGTTCTTCTTCGCCGCCGCGGTCAACGCCATCGCCGCCTTCATGGCCCTGTTCGTCCTGAAGCCGATGCGTGCCCGCCAGATTGCCGAGGACACCACCCAGCCGGTCGGCAAGCTGGCGGCCGAGGGCGCCGACTGAAGGAACCGCGGACCGTCCACCGATGGGGTTCCCGCTGACCGGGGGGCCAGCCGGAACTCCAAATAAGGGCGGAACAGCGTAAGGGCGGAACAGGTACCGCCGGAAAAACGACAAACCGGCATCGGGACCACCGCATTGGTCCCGGTGTCGGTTTGTCGCGTTTTGGGAGGCCGGTCGTGAACCGCATTCACGACCCGCACCCCCGACTGACAGGTCCCGGCAGAGAACGCTGGGAGACTGATATTCTGTATACAGAATACGGCTGGTGCCGTCAACACGGATCGAAAGGGGTGGGTCGGTCATGTTGGGTATTCTTGTCCTGATGCTGGCGGCCTTCTGCTCCGGCGCGCTCAACGCCGTCGCCGGGGGCGGCGCCTTCATCACCTTTCCGGCCCTGCTGTTCGCCGGGGTGCCGCCGGTGGCCGCCAACGCCTCCAGCACCGTGGCGCTGTTTCCGGGACAGGCGGCCAGCAGCTGGGCCTATCGGCGGGAGATCGCCGCTGGCGGCCAGGTGAATGTGCCGGTCTTCGCCGCCCTCAGCCTTGTCGGCGGGCTGGTGGGCGCGCTGCTTCTGCTGGTGACGCCGAACGCGACCTTCGCCCGCTTCGTGCCCTGGCTTCTGCTGTTCGCGACGACCGTCTTCGCCATCGGCGCCTATGCACCGGGCATCGTGTCCAGGCTGCGGCTGGGCGGGCGCAGCGTGTTGGCGGTGCAGTTCCTGATCTCGATCTATGGCGGCTATTTCGGCGGCGGCATCGGCTTCCTGATGCTGGCGGCGCTGACCCTGTTCGGGCTGCGCGACATCCATGCCATGAACGGGCTGCGGCTTCTGCTTGCAATGCTGATGAACGCGGCGGCGGTCGGCACCTTCATCGTCGCCGGCGCGGTGTCCTGGCCGGAAACAGTGGCGATGGCCCTGGCGGCGGTGGCCGGCGGCTATGCCGGCGCCATCGGTGCGAAGCGGGTCGATCCCAAGCTTTTGAAGACCTTGGTGGTCCTCATCGGCGCGGTGCTGACACTGTACTTTTTCGCGAAGGGAGCCTGACCCGAACGGGGTGTAACCGGCGTCCGCAATCTCAACCGTGCCCCCACATTCCGCATTGACATACGGTATGTGGTATACCAAACTCCAGACACAGTTTGCGCGACAGACTGTTGGATGCCGCTGCAAAGCGACCGGTCAGCCGATGGATGCGGCCGGTGCGGGCAGGCTGGCGTCGTCCAGCCCCACAGCATTCAAAAAGTGAAATCGGGGGAGAGGGGAATCCGGCATGAAGATCTGCATCTACGGATCCGGGGCCATCGGCGGCTACCTCGGCGTTCGCCTGCATCAGGCGGGTGCCGAAGTCAGCCTGGTGGCGCGTGGCGCGCATCTGGCGGCGATGCGCGAGAACGGCGTCACCTTGCTGATGGGGGAGGAAAAGACCGTCGTCCACCCCCGCTGCACCGACAACCCGGCCGAACTCGGCCCGCAGGATTATGTGATCGTCGCGTTGAAGGCCCACTCCGTCCCCGGTGTCGTGCCCGCGATGCAACCGCTTCTCGGTGACCACACCGCCGTCGTCACCGCGGTCAACGGCATTCCCTATTGGTATTTCTACGGCACCGGCGGCGAGTTCGACGGCCGCACGCTGGAAACCGTCGATCCGGGCTCCGTCCAGTGGAAGGGCCTTGGTCCGCAGCGCGCCATCGGCTGCGTCGTCTATCCGGCGACCGAGGTGGTGGAGCCGGGCGTCATCCAGCATGTCTATGGCGACAAATTCTCTCTCGGCGAGCCGGACGGGTCGAAGTCGGACCGCGTCGTCGCCCTGTCGAAGGCGATGGAGGCCGGCGGCCTGCGCGCGCCGGTGCTGGACCGCATCCGCGACGAGATCTGGCTGAAGCTGTGGGGCAACCTGTGCTTCAACCCGATCAGCGCGCTGACCCATGGCACGCTGGAGGTCATCTGCGGCGATGCCGACACCCGCGCCGTCGCCAAGGCGATGATGCTGGAGGCCAAGGACATCGGCGACAAGCTGGGCGTCCATTTCCGCGTCGATGTGGAGCGCCGCATCAACGGCGCCGCCGCGGTGGGCGCGCACAAGACCTCGATGCTCCAGGATCTGGAGCGCGGCCGGCCGATGGAGATCGACCCGCTGCTGTCGGTGGTGCAGGAGATGGGCCGCATGGTGGGCGTGCCGACGCCGACCATCGACGTGGTGCTGGCGCTGGTGAAGCAGCGCGGCGAGACCGCCGGCTGCTACAGCCGGCCGCAGTCCGCCGCTCCCGCCCGCACTCCGGAAGCGGTGGCGGCCCAATAAGCAATTCAGGTGACGCGGCCGGCGCAAACCCGGACAGGGGGTCGGGCCGGCCGCTTCGAACAGGGGGGATGAGCGTCATGAAGGTCGAGGACATTCTCCGCAAGAAGGGCACGCGCATCGGCATGGTGCGCATCAATGAAACGGTGACCACGGCGCTGCGCCTGATGAAGGCGGAGAACACCGGCGCGCTGGTGGTCAAGGACGTCTGCCGCACCGAAGGCAACACGGTGGTCGGCGTCATTTCCGAACGCGATGTCGTCCGCGCCCTGGTCGACCGCGGTCCCGCCATCCTGGAGCAGGCGGTTTCGGCGCTGATGACGCGCGATCCCTATTGCTGCAGCCCGTCGGACTCCGTGCGTCATGTGCTGAGCCTGATGGACGAGCACGGCATCCGCCATGTCCCGGTTCTGGAAGGCTCCACCCTGGTCGGCGTCGTCAGCGTCCGCGACCTGATCCGCCGCCAGCTGGAAGAGCTGTCGGGCGAGGGCGTTCCTGCGGCTGCCGCCACAGCCGCCGCCACGGCGGCGGAAGGCTGGGACTTCCCGGTCGTTGCCAACCAGTGAATGCTGTGCGGGTGGGGCCGGCGCATGTCCGCCGCCCCACCCGAGTTGCCGCTTCGGCGCTCGCCCGCCCTGATCCGGCCCTGACCGGGAGCCTTGACCCAGGGGTGGGCCGATTATTGCCCGCCGCCAAGGCCGGCCTTCGAAAGCAAACGACATGAAGATCGCGATACCCAGGGAGCGCCGCCCGGGCGAGCGCCGCGTCGCCGCGTCTCCCGAAACCGTCAAGAAATTCAAAGCCCTCGGTCTGGACGTGGTGGTGGAGAGCGGGGCCGGCCTCGGTTCCAGCATCACCGATGCAGCCTATGAGGCGGCGGGGGCCGCCATCGCCGCCGACCAGGCTTCGGCGCTGGCCGATGCCGACATCGTGCTGAAGGTCCAGCGGCCGCTGATCGCTGGCGAAGGGGAAGTCGACGAGCTGTCGCTGATCCGCAAGGGCGCGCTGCTGTTCGCCATCCTCAATCCCTACAACAGCCGCGACCATGTGAAGGCCTATGCCGACGCCGGTGTCAACGCCTTCGCCATGGAGTTCATGCCGCGCATCACCCGCGCCCAGGTCATGGACGTGCTGTCCTCCCAGGCCAACCTCGCGAGCAGGGCGGCAACGTCGAGGGCTCCAAGCTGGGCGAGGTGGTGACCACGGCCAACGGCGTGAAGATCGTCGGCCACGCCAACTACGCCAGCCGCATCGCCGAGAGCGCGTCGCTGCTCTACGCCAAGAACCTGCTGGCGCTGCTGACGTCGCTGCACGGGAAAGACACCGGCGTGGTCGTCAACTGGGACGACGAGATCGTCAAGGCCATCGCGCTGACCCGCGACGGCGCCATCGTGCATCCTGCCTTCGCGGACGCCCGCGAAGCGCAACCCGCGTGAGGAGGCGGATCCCATGGAACACCCGGATCCCGCAAGCAACATCGCCGCGTTCCGCCAGACCCTGGCGGCCCTGACCAATCAGGTCGATGCCCTGGCCGTGCAGGTGGCGCAGCTGTCGCCGGTCCCGGTCACCGAGGCGGCCAGCCACGGCAGCTTCTTCGTCACCGGCCTGACCGTGCTGGTGCTGGCCTGCTTCGTCGGCTACTACGTCGTCTGGCGCGTCACCCCGGCCCTGCATTCGCCGCTGATGGCCGTCACCAACGCCGTCTCGTCGGTCATCATCGTCGGCGCACTGGTCGCCGCCGGTCCGGCCGGCTTCGGCTTCTCCAAGGTCTTGGGATTCCTCGCCGTCATCCTGGCGTCCGTCAACATCTTCGGCGGCTTCCTCGTGACCCAGCGCATGCTCTCCATGTTCAAGAAGAAGGGCAAGTAAGACCATGGAAACCT
>NZ_PDKW01000041.1:470184-485251 GCF_002573965.1 Azospirillum palustre
ATCTTCGGCGGCTTCCTCGTGACCCAGCGCATGCTCTCCATGTTCAAGAAGAAGGGCAAGTAAGACCATGGAAACCTTGTCCGCCCTTCTCTATCTCGTCGCCTCCATCTGCTTCATCATGGCGCTGCGCGGGCTCTCCAGCCCGGAGACCTCGCGCCAGGGCAACATCTACGGCATGGTCGGCATGACCATCGCCATCCTGACCACGCTGGCCTCGCCCATCGTCCAGTCCTACTGGATGATCGTGCTCGGCATCGCCATCGGCGGCGCCATCGGCTATGTGGTGGCCAAGAAGATCGAGATGACGGCGCTGCCGCAGCTGGTCGCCGCCTTCCACTCGCTGGTCGGTCTCGCCGCCGTCTTTGTGGCGCTGGCCGCCTTCTACTCGCCGGAGGCTTACGGCATCGGTCTCCGCGGCGCCATCGCCAAGGGCTCGCTGATCGAAATGGCGCTGGGCACCGCGGTCGGCGCGATCACCTTCACCGGCTCCATCGTCGCCTTCGCCAAGCTCCAGGGCCTCGTCACCGGCAAGCCGCTGGTCTTCCCGATGCAGCACCCGCTGAATGCGGCGCTCGGCGTGCTGACCGTCATCCTGATCGGCTGGCTGGTCCAGTCGAATGCCGATGCCGCGATGTGGCTGATCGTCGTCGTGGCGCTGGCGCTGGGCTTCCTGCTGATCCTGCCGATCGGCGGCGCCGACATGCCGGTCGTCATCTCGATGCTGAACAGCTACTCGGGCTGGGCGGCCTGCGGCATCGGCTTCACGTTGCAGAACAACCTGCTGATCATCACCGGCGCGCTGGTGGGCTCCTCGGGCGCCATCCTGTCCTACATCATGTGCAAGGGCATGAACCGCTCGATCTTCAACGTCATCCTCGGCGGCTTCGGCGGCGAGCGATCCTGTCCTACATCATGTGCAAGGGCATGAACCGCTCGATCTTCAACGTCATCCTCGGCGGCTTCGGCGGCGAGGCGGCGGGTGCCGTGGCTGGCGCCAAGGGTCCGCAGGGTTCGGTCAAGGCCGGCTCGGCCGAGGATGCCGCCTACATCATGAAGAATGCCCAGTCGGTGATCGTGGTCCCCGGCTATGGCATGGCGGTGGCCCAGGCCCAGCATGCGCTGCGCGAGATGGCCGACAGCCTGAAGCACGAAGGCGTGGACGTGAAGTACGCCATCCACCCGGTGGCGGGCCGCATGCCCGGTCACATGAACGTGCTGCTGGCCGAGGCCAACGTGCCCTACGACGAGGTGTTCGAGCTGGAGGACATCAACCGCGACTTCGGCACGGCGGATGTCGCCTTCGTCATCGGCGCCAACGACGTGACCAACCCGGCGGCCAAGACCGACCCGACGAGCGCCATCTACGGCATGCCGATCCTGGACGTGGAGAAGGCCAAGACGGTGTTCTTCATCAAGCGCGGCATGGCCGCCGGCTATGCCGGCGTGGAGAACGAGCTGTTCTTCCGCCCCAACACCATGATGCTGTTCGGCGACGCCAAGAAGGTCACCGAAGAGGTCGTCAAGGCGATGGAAGCGTAACGGACACTTAAACGGAAAAGCGCGCCGCTCCGGCTGGGGCGGCGCGCTTTTTCCGTTTTAGGCGTCGGTGTTATCCCGTCACCAGATCGTCCAGCCGGAAGCCGGCGATCTTGTAGATCTCCTCCAGTGCCCGGCCGAACTCCACCTCCGGCTCGTTCGCCACGCGCTCGCGCATCGCCGCCAGGATCTCCTGCTTGCTGCTGAAGCGCACCGCCATGATGAAGGGGAAGCCGAAGCGCTCGCGATAGGCGCGGTTCAGGTCGCGCTGTTCCTGGGCCTCCGCCTCGGTCAGCTCGTTCAGGCCCGCTTTCGCCTGCTCGGTCTGCGAGAAGGCGGTCAGGTTGGCCGGGCGGCTGGCGCGGTCGGCAAGATCGGGGTGGGACAGGATCAGCGCGCGCTGCCGCTCCGCCCCCACCGCCCGCACGATGCCGGTCATCGCCGCGCGCAAGGCCGCGGCATCGGCGAAGGGGCGCTTGTCCCAGGCGGCGTCGGCCACCCAGGGGCTGTCCTCGAACACGGCACCCAGCGCCGCGACGAATTCGGCGCGGTCCATGCGGTTCAAATCGTCCATGCTGTAGGGCATCTGATTTCTCACGTCGCGGTGTAGGGGTGTTCGGCGATCCAGTGGCGGGCGATGTCGAGCCGGGTCGCCACCCATGCCTTGTCATGGCTGCGCACATAGTCGAGGAAACGCGCCAGCGCCGCGGCGCGGCCGGGACGCCCGACCAGACGGCAATGCAGGCCGATGGACATCATCTTCGGCGCCGTCTCCCCCTCGGCATAGAGCGTGTCGAAGCTGTCCTTGAGATAGGCGAAGAACTGGTCGCCGCTGTTGAAGCCCTGGTTCGTCGCGAAACGCATGTCGTTGGCGTCGAGCGTGTAGGGCACGATCAGCTGCGGCCGGCCATGGCTGTCGTCCCAATAGGGCAGATCGTCGGCGTAGGAATCGGCGTTGTAGAGGAAGCCGCTCTCCTCGGCGACCAGCCGCCAGGTGTTCGGGCTGCACCGCCCGAGATACCAGCCGAGCGGACGTTCGCCGGTCACGCGGGTGTGGACCTCGATGGCGCGCAGCATATGCTCGCGCTCCACCTCCGCCGGCAGATGCTGGTAGTCGATCCAGCGCCAGCCATGGGTGGCGATCTCCCAGCCGGCGGCCTTCATCGCGGCGACCACCTCGGGATTGCGCTCCAGAGCCATGGCGACGCCATAGACGGTGACCGGCAGGTTGCGCTCCGTGAACAGGCGGTGCAGCCGCCAGAAACCGGCGCGCGAGCCGTATTCGTAGATCGACTCCATGTTCATGTGGCGGGCGCCGGGGATCGGCTGGGCGCCGACGATCTCCGACAGGAAGGCCTCCGACGCGGCGTCGCCATGGAGGACGCAGTTCTCGCCGCCTTCCTCGTAATTGATGACGAACTGCAACGCCACCCGGGCGCCGCCCGGCCAGTTGGCCTGCGGCGGGGTGGCGCCATAGCCGATCATGTCGCGGGGATAAGCGGTGCCGGTCATCGTCGTCTCGCCCTTTTCGCGCTGCGGTCGAAGCGGGACCTACGCTAAGCCATTGGCGGCAGGGGGTTCAACCGGCCGATTGTCTTCCGGCGGCCGAAGACAGTTTCCGGATCTGGACGGGTGGGCAGGGCAGGGCGGATGCGCTTAAGCTGTGGGTCCGAACTCGTATCGTTGCGGAGACCGTACCCCATGGGCCGCCTGACCACCCACGTCCTCGACATCGCCGCCGGCCGTCCGGCGCCGGGCATGCGCATCCGCCTGACCTCGCTCGACACCGGCACCGTTCTGGGCGAGTTCACAACGAACGCCGATGGCCGGCTCGACGCCCCGGCGCTCCAGGGCGAGGAGTTCAAGACCGGCCGCTACGAGCTGCTGTTCATGGCCGGCGAGTATTTCCGCCGCATCGGCGCGATCTCGGGCGCCATTGACGGTGACGGCCCGGACTTCATCGACGAGGTGCCGCTGCGCTTCGGCATCAAGGATGCGTCCCAGCATTATCATGTCCCGCTGCTGGTTTCGCCTTGGGCCTATTCGACATATCGCGGCAGCTGACGCTCCTCCCCATTCGGCACCGCTTTCCAGCCTGTGGAAAAGGCAACCCGTTGATTTGCCGTCCCCACCATCCGCGCGCTTAGCTGTCTTCAGCAACAATCGCGTTTGGTGAGGAGTCGAGCGATGGCGAGAATGACGGCGGCGGAAGCGGCGGTGCGGGTGCTGGAGCGGGAGGGCATCGACGTCTGCTTCGGCGTCCCGGGCGCCGCGATCAACCCCTTCTATGCGGCGATGCAGCGGCGCGGCACGATGCGCCATGTGCTGGCCCGCCATGTCGAGGGCGCCTCGCACATGGCAGAAGGCTACACCCGGGCCAAGGCCGGCAACATCGGCGTGTGCATCGGCACCTCCGGCCCGGCCGGCACCGATATGATCACCGGCCTCTATTCGGCGATCGCGGACTCGATCCCGATCCTGTGCATCACCGGCCAGGCGCCGCGCGCCCGCCTGCACAAGGAGGATTTCCAGGCGATCAACATCGCCGACATCGCCAAGCCGGTCGCCAAATGGGCCGTGACCGTGCTGGAGCCGGCGCAGGTGCCCTACGTCTTCCAGCAGGCCTTCCATCTGATGCGCAGCGGCCGCCCCGGCCCGGTGCTGATCGACCTGCCCATCGACGTCCAGATGGCCGAGATCGAGTTCGACGACGAGACCTACGAGCCGCTGGCGGTCTACAAGCCGTCCGCCACCCGCGCCCAGGTCGAGAAGGCGCTGGCGATGTTCGCGGCGGCCGAACGTCCGCTGGTGGTCGCCGGCGGCGGAATCATCAACGCCGATGCGTCGGACAAGCTGGTGGAGTTCGCCGAGCTGCTCGGCGTGCCGGTGATCCCGACGCTGATGGGTTGGGGCACCATCGCCGACGACCATCCGCTGATGGCCGGCATGGTGGGCTTGCAGACCGCCCACCGCTACGGCAACGCGACGATGCTGAAGTCCGACTTCGTGCTGGGCATCGGCAACCGCTGGGCCAACCGCCACACCGGCTCGGTCGAGGTCTACACCAAGGGCCGCAAGTTCGTGCATGTCGACATCGAACCGACCCAGATCGGTCGAGTCTTCATGCCCGACCTCGGCATCGTGTCGGACGCCGGGGCAGCGCTCGACCTGTTCATCGAGGTCGCCAGGGAGTGGAAGGCCGAGGGGCGCTTCAAGGATCTCGGCGGCTGGGTCAAGGACTGCCAGGGCCGCAAGCGGTCGATGCACCGCCGCAGCGACTTCGATCAGGTGCCGATGAAGCCGCAGCGCGTCTATCAGGAGATGAACAGCGCCTTCGGCCAGGACACCACCTACGTCACCACCATCGGCCTGTCGCAGATCGCCGGCGCGCAGTTCCTGCACGTCTACAAGCCGCGCCACTGGATCAACTGCGGCCAGGCCGGCCCGCTGGGCTGGACCCTGCCGGCGGCGCTCGGCGTCCGGGTGGCCGATCCGAAGCGGCGCATCGTGGCGCTGTCCGGCGACTACGACTTCCAGTTCATGATCGAGGAGCTGGCGGTCGGCGCCCAGCACAAGCTGCCCTACATCCATGTGCTGGTGAACAACGCCTATCTCGGCCTGATCCGGCAGGCGCAGCGCGCCTTCCAGATGGACTTCCAGGTGCAGCTGTCCTTCGAGAACATCAACGCGCCGGAGATCGGCGTCTATGGCGTCGACCATGTCGCGGTGGCCGAGGGGCTGGGCTGCAAGGCGATCCGCGTCACCGAGCCCGACCGCATCCAGGAGGCGTTCACCCAGGCCCAGGCCTGGATGGACCAGTATCAGGTGCCGGTCGTCGTCGAGCTGGTGCTGGAGCGGGTGACCAACATCTCGATGGGTGCCGACATCGACAGCGTCACCGAGTTCGAGGAGACGCTGGACCTGCCGGTGGACGAGAGCGAGACCGTTCTGGTCTGACGATCCGCTTCCATCCCGTCCGACCGGAAAGCCGCCGGGGCGCTGCCGCGCTCCGGCGGTTTTCGTTTGGGCGGACCTGTTGCATCGCGGAATTCCCCTGCCTGCGAAAGCCGTGCTAGCGTCCGTCCCGATCCGTAAACCCATCGGTCCGGCCCAATCGTCCGGCAGGGAGTCCGCGCGAGCATGGCGTTGCTTGAGAACATGCGCATCTTCGTCCGCGTCGTCGAACTGGGCAGCCTGTCGGCCGCCGGGCGGAACCTGCGCATGTCGCCGGCCATGGTCAGCCACCGCATCCAGCAGCTGGAAACCCATCTCGGCGTCCGGCTGCTGAACCGCACGACGCGGCAGTTGCAGGCGACCGAGACCGGCATGGATTTCTACCAGAGCTGCCTTGAGGTGCTGGAAGCGGTGGAGCGGGCGCACAGCAGCATCGCCGCCGGGTCCGGCGTGCCGTCGGGCAGCGTGCGGGTGACGGCGCCGCTGGGCTTCGGCCGCCGCATCCTGGCGCCGCTGGTCCCCGACTTCTGCGCCGCCCACCCGCTGGTGGAGGTGCGGCTGCGCCTGTCCGACCATCTGCTCGACCTGCTGCGCGAGGCGGTCGACGTGGCGGTGCGGATGGCGACGCTGAAGGACTCCAGCTTCGTCGTGCGCAAGATCGCCGACGTGCGCCGCGTGCTGGTGGCGGCGCCCTCCTACCTGTCGGAGCGCGGACGGCCGGACAAGCCGGCGGACCTGTCCGGTCACAACTGCCTGCTTCTGCGCTTCCCCGGCACCCAGCAATATCAATGGAGCGTGCTGGAAGGGGGCGAGCCGGTGAAGCTGCCGGTGTCGGGCCGCTTCGACGCCGACGACGGCGACGTGCTGACCGGCTGGGCGCTCGACGGGCGGGGGATCGCGATGAAACCCCTGTGGGAGGTGGCGGAGCATCTGGCCAGCGGCGCCCTGGTGCCGGTGCTGCCCGATTTTCCGCCGGAGCCGGTGACGCTGGCCGTGCTCTATCCCCATCGCGCGCTGGTTCCCGCCAAGGTCCGGGCTTTCGCCGACCATATGGTGCCGAAGATCAAGTCGGCGCTGCTGGGAATATCGCCTGAGACGATCCTATGACCAAAGGGCTCCAGTCCTAGGGATAATCCCGACTGGTCGGGCTGGATGCTTTGCCTATCCTGCATGGCGCTATCGTATGCAGAGGCCGTGCCGCCAGGATACTTTGTTTCCAGAGACGATCCCATTCATGGCTCGTATCGGAAATGAAGCGGTAGAATGGGAAGCCATGGCCCTTCCGCATCCGTCCGGCGCGGCGCGAGGAAGGGAGGACTCCATGTTTCTGTTCACCAAGGGTGTGAGCTGCGAGCGGGCCAAGCTGGAGGCTCTTGACCGGTCGCAGGCTGTCATCGAATTCGCGATGGACGGCACGGTGGTGGATGCGAACAGGAACTTCCTTGAGGCGATGGGCTATAGCCTGGAGGAGGTGAGGGGGCGCCCACATAGCATGTTCGTCGATCCCGACTATGCGAAGAGCACAGAATACTGCGATTTCTGGGGCGAGCTGCGGGCGGGACGCTTCCAATCGGCCGTGTTTCGGCGGATCACCAAGTCGGGCCGGGAAATCTGGCTGCGCGCCACCTACAACCCGATCCTCGGTGCCGGCGGGCGGGTGGTCGGCGTGGTGAAATTCGCCACCGACATCACCGAGGCGAAGCTGAAGGACGCCGATGCCAACGGCAAGCTCGCCGCCATCGAACTGTCCCAGGCGGTGATCGAGTTCGGATTGGACGGCACCATCCTGAGGGCCAACCAGCGCTTCCTCGATCTGATGGGCTATCGGCTGGAGGAGGTCCAGGGGCAGCATCACAAGCTGTTCCTCGATGGCGTGGATGCCGCCGATCCAGCCTACGGCGCCTTCTGGGAGAAGCTCGGCCGGGGCGAGCATCAAAGCGGCGAATTCCGGCGCCTGACCAGGAGCGGCGCGCAGGTCTGGATTCAGGCGACCTATACGCCGATCCTCGACCCGACCGGAAAGCCGTGGAAGATCGTGAAGTTCGCGACCGACGTGACCGAGCAGCGAGCCCGCAACGCCGACTTCCGCGCCCAGATCGAAGCGATCAACCGGTCGCAGGCGGTAATCCACTTCAAGCCCGACGGCACCATCCTGGATGCCAACGACAATTTCCTGAAGGCGATGGGATACCGGCTGGACGAGGTGGTCGGGCAGAACCATCGCCTGTTCGTCTCGCCGGAACAGCAGGCCAGCGCTGAATACAGCCAGTTCTGGGACATCCTGCGCAGCGGGAAATTTCACACGTCGCTCTACCGCCGCCGGGCCAGGAACGGGTCCGACGTCTGGATCAACGCCAGCTACAATCCCGTGCTGTCCGAGACGGGGGAGGTGGTAAAGGTGGTGAAGTTCGCCACCGATGTGACCGCCATGATCAAGTCGCGTCTGGAAGCCATCGAGTTTTCCAAGCAGACGGTTCAGAAGGTCACCGATGTCGCCGGGTCGGTCGAGCAGATGTGCACGTCCGCGACGCGGATTTCCGCCGACATCCTGACATCGCGCAAGGTGGTGGACGAGATCGACCGGCGCACCGCGGCGGCGGACAGCGCCACCGGCCGGCTGAACGAAGCGGCGGCGGCGATGGACGGTGTGGCGAAATTCATCGACGCCATCGCCTCGCAGATCAAGCTGCTGTCGCTGAACGCCACCATCGAGGCGGCGCGGGCGGGCGAGGCCGGCCGCGGCTTCGCGGTCGTGGCGACCGAGGTGAAGTCGCTGGCCGAACAGACCTCCGGCGCCACCGAGCGGATCGGCGTCGAGATCGTCGCCATGCAGGAGGTCGTCCGCCAGGTGGTGGAGGCGCTGGGCGGAATCGCCCGGTCGGTCGACAGCGTGAAATCGACCGTCCATGGGGTTGCCGCCGGCGCCGAGGAACAGATGTCGCTCAGCGACGGCGTCGTGTCGAACATGCGGGAAGCCCGGAACGGCGTCGAGGCGATCAACCGCAATCTGCAGGAGATGCTGATCAAAGCGCAGTAATGGGGCGCAGTAATGGGGCGCAGTAATGGGGCGCAGTGACGGGCGGGCCGGTCCGGCCGGCCTCACACCCCGCGCGAGCGCACCAGAAGAACGCGCGCTTCCTCCGCTGCACGGTGCAGGTGGGGGAGGAACTGCACCTCCATCTCCGGGCAGGTGACGCGGGCGGCCTGGGCGCTGATGTTCATCGCTGCCACCACCCCGCCGACGGCGGTGCTGATCGGCACGGCGATGGAGCGCAGCCCCAGCTCCAGTTCCTGGTCCACCAGAGAGAAGCCGCGCTCGCGCACCCGTTCCAGTTCGCGCTTCAGCGCATCGGGTGCGGTGATGGTCCGTTCGGTGAAGGGCTTCAGCGGCACCCGCGCCAGATAGGCGTTCAGTTCCGCCTCCGGCAGCGCCGCCAGCAGGACGCGGCCCATCGAGGTGCAGTAGGCCGGCAGGCGGCTGCCGACATTCAGCCCGACCGACATGATCCGCTTGGTCGCCGCACGGGCGATGTAGACCACGTCGTCCTCGTCCAGGACGGCGGCGGAGCAGGATTCCTGCACCGCCCCGCTGACCTGCTCGATCAGCGGGTCTAGGATCGTCGCCAGCGGGGCCGACGACAGGAAGGAATAGCCGAGCGCCAGGATCTTCGGCTTCAGATGGAAGGTCCGGCCGTCCGACCCGGCATAGCCCAGCTGCATCAGCGTCAGCAGGCACCGCCGCGCCGCCGCCCTTGGCAGGCCGGTGATCTTGGCGATGTCGGCGATGGTCAGGTTCGGTTCGCGCTCGGTGAAGGCGCGAATCACCGACAACCCGCGCGCCAGGGAGGTCATGAAGTTCGGATCGGACGCCTCTTCCGCTGCGCCGGAGGGTGTCTTGTCTGCGGCCCCGGCCAGTTGCTGGGTTTCGGCCATGCGCGGGTTCCTTCGCTATGAGCGATCCTGAACGGCCAAATTAGGGCGATTACCGCGCAATGGCCAGAAAAATCGAACAAAACCGGCCGCAACTCCGTCGGCAGCAGAAATAGTTCGAGGTGCCCGCAATTGGCCTTGCGGGTGTCTGGCATCTGGTATACCGTATCGATAATTCAAAAACGACGCGCCACTCAGTACCAAGGGTCAAGGGCGATCGTCCGAACGCTCGCACGAACAACGCTCACGACAACAAGCGGCGCCGATGGCGTCGGCGCGCAAAGGGTCGGAAACGTGATGAACCGGGAAAGATTCAGTGTCGAACCCCTCGAACAGGGGATGAGCTTCAAGGCCAAGGCCTACCAATCGCTGCGACAGGCCATCACGCAGATGAACATCTACGGCCAGAGCAACGAGATCAGGTTGGACGAACGCCGTCTGTGCGAGGCGTTGGGTGTCAGCCGCACCCCGGTGCGCGAGGCGATGGCGCTGCTGGAACAGGAGGGGTTCATCCGCTCCCAACCGCGGCGCGGGATCTTCGTGGTGCGCAAGACGAAGGCCGAACTGGTGGAGATGATCACGGTGTGTGCCGCCCTGGAAGGCATGGCGGCACGCCTGTTCGTCGAAAACGCCACCACGGAGAAGCTGGAACTCCTGCACGCCGCGTTCGACAAATACACGAAGGCCGAACTGGCGGAGCATGTCGCCGAATATTCGGACGCCAACATCGTCTTCCATCAAAGCATCGTCCAGGCTTCGGGGTCCGTTTTGATCTCGGACCTGACCGACCGCTTCTTCATCCATATGCGTGCGATCCGCCGCGCGACGATGGGCCTCGGCGACCGTGCCGACCAGTCCATCCACGAGCATCGGGACATCATCGAGGCGCTGGCCGCCCGCGATGCCGATCTCGCGGAACGCCGCGTCCGGGAACACACGCTCGGTCTCGCACAGTACGTGGAACGGCATTGCGCCTTCCTCGACTAACCAACTTTGAACCTTTTTGGAGCCTCGGGGAGGAGTCACCCATATGTCTACTGCGGCTGCAACGATCACTAAGAACCAGGCCACGGAAGCATCTGTTGTCGAAGACGCGCCGGCGCTGACCGACGGCTTCCAGCTCGTCATCGACGCGCTCAAGCTCAACGACATCAACAACCTGTATGTCGTCCCCGGTATTCCGATCTCCGACCTGCTGCGCATGGCGCAGGCCGAGGGCATGCGGGTCGTCTCGTTCCGCCACGAACAGAATGCCGGCAACGCCGCCGCCATCGCCGGTTTCATGACGAAGAAGCCGGGCGTCTGCATGACGGTGTCGGCGCCGGGCTTCCTGAACGGCCTGACCGCGCTGGCGAACGCCACCACCAACTGCTTCCCGATGATCCTGATCAGCGGCTCGTCGGAGCGTGAGGTCGTCGATCTCCAGCAGGGCGACTATGAGGAGATGGACCAGCTCGCCATCGCCAAGCCGCTGTGCAAGGCCGCTTTCCGCATCCTGCACGCCCAGGACATCGGCATCGGCGTGGCGCGCGCCATCCGCGCCGCCGTGTCGGGCCGTCCGGGCGGCGTCTATCTCGACATGCCGGCCAAGCTGTTCTCGCAGGTGATGGACGCCGCGGAAGGCGCCAAGTCGCTGGTCAAGGTGGTCGATCCGACCCCGGCCCAGTATCCGTCGGCCGAGGCGGTCAACCGCGCGCTCGACCTGCTGAAGGGCGCCAAGCGTCCGCTGGTGATCTTCGGCAAGGGTGCGGCCTATGCCCAGGCCGACGAGACGATCCGCTCCTTCGTCGAGAAGAGCGGCATCCCCTTCCTGCAGATGAGCATGGCCAAGGGCCTGCTGCCCGACACCCATCCGCAGTCGGCCGGTGCCGCCCGCTCCCTGGTTCTGCAGGAAGCCGACGTGGTCATGCTGGTCGGCGCGCGGCTGAACTGGCTGCTGTCGCACGGCAAGGGCAAGACCTGGGGCAAGCCCGGCTCCAAGAAGTTCATCCAGGTCGATATCGAGCCCAGGGAGATGGACAGCAACGTCGAAATCCACGCTCCGCTGGTCGGCGACATCGCGTCGGTCATGGAAGTGATGCTGAAGGGCATCGACGGCGGCCTGACCCCGCCGACCGACTGGATGGCCACCGTCGCCGCCAAGCGTGAGCAGAACGTCGCCAAGATGGCGCCGAAGCTGATGAGCAACGCGTCGCCGATGAACTTCCACGGTGCGCTGGGCGCGCTCCGCCGCATCATCAAGGAGCGTCCGGACGCCCTGCTGGTCAACGAGGGCGCCAACACCCTCGACCTCGCCCGCGGCATCATCGACATGTACGAGCCGCGCAAGCGCCTCGACGTCGGCACCTGGGGCGTGATGGGCGTCGGCATGGGCTACGCCGTCGCTGCGGCGGTGGAGAGCGGCAAGCCGGTTCTGGCCGTCGAGGGCGACAGCGCCTTCGGCTTCTCCGGTATGGAGGTGGAGACGATCTGCCGCTACAACCTGCCGGTCTGCATCGTCATCTTCAACAACAACGGCATCTATCGCGGGACCGACGTCAACCCGACCGGCGGGAACGACCCGTCGCCGATGGTCTTCGTCCCCGGCTCGCGTTACGACAAGATGATGGAAGCCTTCGGCGGCGTCGGCGTCCACGTCACCAACCCGGACGAGCTGTACCGCGCCGTCAATGAAGCGATGGACAGCGGCCGTCCGACCCTGGTCAACGCCGTCATCGACCCGGCCGCCGGCACCGAAAGCGGCAACATCGGCAGCCTCAATCCGACCAGCTCGGTCCGCAAGATGCCGTCCTAAAACGAACGCCGACCGACACGACTTAAGAAGCAGGGGGAGAAATACATGGGCAAGGCACTTCAGGGCGTGCGGATTCTCGACTTCACACATGTTCAGTCGGGACCGACCTGCACCCAGTTGCTCGCCTGGTTCGGCGCCGACGTCATCAAGGTCGAACGGCCGGGCGAGGGTGACATCACCCGCAGCCAGCTGCGCGACCTGCCGGACGCCGACAGCCTGTATTTCACCATGCTGAACCACAACAAGCGGTCCATCACCCTCGACACCAAGACGCCCAAGGGCAAGGAGGTGCTGGAGGCGCTGATCAAGACCTGCGACGTGATGGTCGAAAACTTCGCCCCCGGCGTGCTCGATCGCATGGGGTTCACCTGGGAACGTATCCAGGAACTGAACCCCGCGATGATCGTCGCGTCGGTGAAGGGCTTCGGGCCCGGGCCGTTCGAGAACTGCAAGGTGTACGAGAACGTTGCCCAATGTGCGGGCGGTGCGGCCTCGACCACCGGTTTCGACGACGGCCCGCCCATGGTCACCGGCGCCCAGATCGGCGACAGCGGCACCGGCCTGCATCTGGCGCTCGGCATCGTCACCGCACTCTACCAGCGCCGGGAAACCGGCCGGGGCCAGAAGGTGCTGGCCGCCATGCAGGACGCCGTTCTCAACCTGTGCCGCGTCAAGCTGCGCGACCAGCAGCGTCTGGCCAACGGCCCGATGAAGGAATACCCGCAATACCCGAACGGCGAGTTCGGCGACACCGTGCCGCGCGCCGGCAACGCGTCGGGCGGCGGCCAGCCGGGCTGGATCCTGAAGTGCAAGGGCTGGGAGACCGATCCCAACGCCTACATCTACTTCATCGCCCAGGCTCCGGTCTGGAAGTCGATCTGCAAGGTCATCGGCAAGGAAGAGTGGATCACCGATCCCGACTACGCCACCCCGGTGGCCCGCCTGCCGCGCCTGATGAGCATCTTCGCCACGGTGGAAGAGTGGACCAAGACCCTGACCAAGTTCGAGGTCATGGATCTTCTCAACAAGTACGACATTCCCTGCGGCCCGATCCTGTCGATGAAGGAAATCGCCGAGGACAAGTCGCTCTACGAGACCGGCACGCTGGTCGAGGTGGAGCATCCGACCCGCGGCAGCTACCTGACTGTCGGCAACCCGATCAAGCTGTCCGACAGCCCGACGGAGGTCACCCGCTCTCCGCTGCTGGGCGAGCACACCGACGAAATCCTGCGCGACGTGCTCGGTTTCAACGAGCGTGAGATCGTCGACATCCGTGACAGCGGCGCCATCGGCGTCGTGGAGAGGCTGGCGGCGGAGTAACAGTCTCCGCCTCCTTCCCCAGCCCTCCCCGCTTCGGTGGGAGAGGGTGGGGAGGAGGGCCGGCACCCGATATTTGAAAAGCCTGCCGATTTTTAAAAACCCCGCTTCCCCTCTTCCCGACCGTCCCCTTCCCGGTCGCTCAAGAGCCGAAGCGGGAGCCGAAGCCCGGACTTTTAAAAATCCGCCGCCCGTCAGCCGAAGAATTTCCGGCTCCCCGCGGTCTCCAAAAGACAATTCCCGACTGGGACAGAGACGAAAACCATGAACATTCACGAATATCAGGCCAAGGATCTGCTGCGGGGGTACGGCGTCGCCGTTCCGCGCGGCGGCGTGGCCTTCACCCCGGAAGAGGCTGCATCGGTCGCCCGCGAACTCGGCGGTCCGGTCTGGGTGGTGAAGTCGCAGATCCATGCCGGTGGCCGCGGTGCCGGCCGCTTCCAGGACAATCCCGGCGGCAAGGGCGGCGTCCGCGTCGTCAAGTCGGTGGAAGAGGTCGCCTCCAACGCCGCCGAGATGCTGAACCACGTCCTCGTGACCAAGCAGACCGGCCCGGCCGGCAAAGAGGTCAAGCGCCTCTATGTCGAGGAAGGTGCGGACATCAAGCGCGAGCTGTATCTCGGCCTGCTGACCGACCGCGGTACCGGCCGCGTCACCATCATCGCCTCGACCGAAGGCGGCATGGAGATCGAAGAGGTCGCCCACAACACGCCCGAGAAGATCGTCAAGGTCGCGGTCGACCCGGCCACCGGCATCCAGGGCTACCACACCCGCAAGGTCGCCTTCGCGCTGGGTCTGGAAGGCAAGCAGGTCGGGGCCGCCGCCAAGTTCATCCAGGCCGCCTACAAGGCGTTCGTGGATCTGGACTGCGCCATCGTCGAGATCAACCCGCTGATCGTCACCGGCTCGGGCGACATCCTGGCGCTCGACGCCAAGATGAGCTTCGACGACAACGCGCTGTTCCGCCACAAGGACGTCGCCGCCCTGCGCGACGAGGCCGAAGAGGATCCGGCGGAGATCGAAGCCGCCAAGCACGAGCTGAATTACGTCAAGCTTGACGGCAACATCGGCTGCATGGTGAACGGCGCCGGCCTCGCCATGGCGACGATGGACATCATCAAGCTGTACGGTGCGGAACCGGCCAACTTCCTCGACGTCGGCGGCGGCGCCACCAAGGAGCGCGTCACCGCGGCCTTCAAGCTGATCCTGTCCGACAGCGCGGTCGAAGGCATCCTGGTCAACATCTTCGGCGGCATCATGCGTTGCGACGTGATCGCCGAGGGCGTGGTCGCCGCGGCGCGCGACGTGAAGCTGCATGTGCCGCTGGTGGTGCGCCTGGAAGGCACCAACGTCGATCTGGGCAAGAAGATCCTGGCCGAGTCCGGCCTGCCGATCCTGTCCGCCGACAATCTGGACGATGCAGCCAAGAAGATCGTCGCCGCCGTGAAGAAGGAGGCCACGTAACATGGCTGTTCTCGTCGACAAGAACACGAAGGTGATCTGCCAGGGCTTCACCGGAGCCCAGGGCACCTTCCA
>NZ_PDKW01000041.1:485351-635976 GCF_002573965.1 Azospirillum palustre
GGCGCCGAGTTCATCAAGGCCTCGGGCACCAAGAAGCCGGTCGTCGGCTTCATCGCCGGCCGCACGGCTCCTCCGGGCCGCCGCATGGGCCATGCCGGTGCTGTGATCTCCGGCGGCAACGACACCGCCGACTTCAAGATCGATTTCATGAAGTCGGTCGGCATCGCCGTCGCCGACAGCCCCGCCAGCCTGGGCTCCACCATGCAGGCGATTTTCAAAGGGTAACCGTTCCCCCCGCGGGGCCGCCGTCCGCGACGGTCCCGCGGCCTTAGCCAAGCCTTCTGTCACTCACGCCATCAGCCGCAACAGACAGGCGCAACCAACGCGCCGGACCCCGAGGGAGATGGGACATGAAAGCGCAAGCCCAAAACAGCATCCTGGCCCGCCGCATCATCCATGACGACCCCAGCGAGGGCGCCGCGGCCATCATCAAGACCGCGATCATCGAGACGCCGCGGGTGAAGAACGACAACGGCAAGGAGGCCAAGGCCGAGCGCGGCCAGGTGGTCCAGTCGCTGTGTCGCGCGCTGAACATCCTGACGATCCTTGGCTCCAACGACGGTCCGATGACGCTGACCGAATTGTCGGAGGCCGCGAACCTGTCGCCCTCCACCACCCACCGCCTGCTGACGACGCTGCAGTACGAGCGCTATGTGCGCTTCGACCAGAGCGCGCGCGGCTGGGTGGTCGGCGTCCAGGCCTACATGACTGGCGCCAATTTCCTGAAGACCCGCAATCTGGTCGATGTCGCCCGTCCCCGCATGCGCCGCCTGATGGAGGAGAGCAGCGAGATCGTCAATCTGGCGGTCGAGGAGAATGGCGAGGCGCTCTATCTGGCCCGCGTCGGCGGTCCGCGCGCCGCCCAGGTCGCGGTGCCGCAGGCCGACCGCACGCTGCTGCACTGCTCCGCCGTCGGCAAGGCGCTGCTGGCCGGCATGCCCGAGACCAAGGTGCAGACCATCGTGACCCAGCGCGGCATGCGCCAGTTCACCCGCAGCACCCTGTCGTCGCTGCCGGCGCTGTACCGTGACCTGACGCTGGTCCGCACCCGCGGCTATGCCCTGGACCAGGAGGAGCGGGTGTCCGGCCTGCGCTGCGTCGCCGCTCCGATCTTCGACGAGAATTCCCGTGTGATGGGCGCCCTGTCGCTGTCCGGCTCCAGCCGGCGCATCGAGGACGCGCGGCTGCGCGCGCTCGGCGAAATGGTCAAGCGCGCCGCCGCGGCGGTGACGCAGGAGCTGGGTGGCCGCGTGCCGGTTCCCAACTGATCCATCCCTGACAAGGGACAAAGAGACGCTTCAAGCAAGAGAACGCCAAGAGCTGACGGCAGGTGGTGCACGTTGGCATTCCTCCCTGGCGCACTTCGGGCCGCATTCCTCACGGGATGCGGCCCTTTTTCTTGATAAAAGGGCCGTTTCCACGGGATGGAAAAGCGTCTTTTTTCTCGGGAAAATCGGCGTGGGCGGTGCGATTGTCTGTCTCGGGAAAGGCGTTCCTTTCTCATCGGGCGGATGTGTTGTTTTGCATGTTCGCGCTTCTCTCGGAGACTGGCCGTGCTGTGTGCAGCACGGCCATTTTTTCTGATTTTTCCGCAGGGCGAAATCGGATCCATCGCCGCGTGGACTGGCCGTCCGCCGCGACGACACAGTGCCCCCCCAGACCTTTCACAAGAACAGGGCAGGGGAGTGATCCGAATGGCAGAACCCAGACAGATGACGGCAATCGAGGTGAGCCAGCCCGGCAAGCCGGAGGTGCTGATCCCGGCGCGCCGTCCGGTTCCCGATCCGGCGCCCGGCGAGATCCGCATCGCCGTCCAGGCCGCCGGCGTCAACCGGCCGGACGTGCTCCAGCGGCTCGGCAAATACAACCCGCCGCCGGGCGTCACCGACATCCCCGGCCTGGAGGTCGCCGGCACCGTCGATGCGCTGGGCGAGGGGGTCGAGGGCTGGCGCATCGGCGATCCGGTCTGCGCCCTGCTGGCCGGCGGCGGCTATGCCGAGTACTGCGTGGTGCCGGCGGCGCAGTGCCTGCCGATCCCCGAGGGTCTGTCGATGGCCGAGGCGGCGGCGCTGCCGGAAACATTCTTCACCGTCTGGTCGAACGTGTTCGAGCGCGGCGCGCTCCAGCCCGGCGAGGCGCTGCTGGTCCATGGCGGCACGTCCGGCATCGGCACCACGGCGATCCAGCTGGGGGCGGCCTTCGGCGCACGGGTCTTCGCCACCGCCCGCGGGGCCGAGAAATGCGCCGCCTGCGTGCGGCTCGGCGCCGAACGCGCCATCGACTATGCCGAGGAGGATTTCGTCGCGGTGGTGAAGGAGGCGACCGGCGGGGCCGGCGTCAATGTGGTGCTGGACATCGTCGGCGGCGATTACGTCGCCCGCAGCATCGACGCGCTGGCGGTCGAAGGCCGCTATGTCTGCATCGGCTTCGTCCGGGGTGCGACGGCCAACGTGAACTTCTTCCCGGTGATGACCAAGCGGCTGGTGCTGACCGGCTCGACCCTGCGGGCGCGGCCCATCGCCTACAAGCAGGCGGTGGCGGAGCAGCTGAAGGCGCGCGTCTGGCCGCTGGTCGCCGCCGGCACGGTCAAGCCGGTCGTCCACGAGGTCTTCCCGCTTGGCAACGCCGCCGATGCCCACCGGCTGATGGAGAGCAACCAGCATGTCGGCAAGCTGGTGCTGGCGGTGGGGTAAATCTCCCTCTCCCGCCCCGGGAGAGGGAAGGGGCCCAAGCGAAGCTTGGGAAGGGTAAGGGGTAATCCAAAGATATGAGATTCATGTCCGGATCGCCCCTCACCCTCCCGCCTTCGGCGGGTCCCTCCCTCTCCCGGGGCGGGAGAGGGCGTTAATTCCGCCTCAATCCAGCATCGGCAGCCCGGTCTCGATGCGGACCAGCGCGGCCAGCAGCGGGGCGCCGATGTCGCGGCGGACGAAGTTGCTGGCCTTCTCCGCCGCGTTGATCGCCAGCTGGAAAGTCCGGCGCCAGCGGTCGTCGTTGTAGAAGACCTTCTCCGCCTTGGCCCGCTGCGCCAGCAGGCCGGGGCGGCGGCCGGCGGCCTCGTCCACCAGCTTGTTCAGGCGGTTCATCAGATCGTTGGCGACGGCCGGCTCGCCGCGCTTCATCGCCGCTTCGATCAGCTCGGCGAAAGCCTCGCCGCGGGTGTCGATGTCCGCCACCTGCTCGGCGTAGGCGACCGCCATGCCCGCCTCGCCGCGCTTGGCGAGCCGCCCCAGCACCGCCGGGATGGTCCAGGGATTCTCGTCCTGCACGGTGCTGAGCAGGCCCAGCGCCAGCTTCGGCTCGCCGATGTCGGCCGCCGCCACCGCCAGTTCCGGCGGGCAGCAGTCGCCGCGGGTTTCCTTGAATTTCGAGAACTGCGTCTCGACCGTGTTGAGGAACAGGGTGCGGGCCTGCGCCTCCTTGCCGGCGCGCAGCAGGGTCTGGGCGACCAGCCCCAGCTCCCAGGCGCAATTGTGGCTGGAAGCATAGCTCTTGGCCTCGTCGGCCAGCGCGTTGGTCAGGCCGCCGTCGCCACGCCACGCCGCCGCCTTGGCGATGTCGGCGAGGTTGTAGATGCGGGTCGAGCAGTCGTTGATCTGCCGGGTGATGTCGAGCGCCAGCGGCGTCTGTCCCATCAGCGACAGGGCGCGGGCGACGAACAGGTCCTGGCCGGAGCTGTCGGCGACGCCGCCGCGGCGGACCGCGCTGACGAAGGGCGCCATGATCTCCTTGGCGCGGCCGACATCGCCCAATTGCTGGTAGGCGACGGCCAGCGACAGCCAGTCCCAGCGCGCCGCGTTGATCGGCGTCTCCACCGGCGGCAGCATCTCGCCGATGCGGTGGAGGAAGCACAGGCTGTTCAGCTGGTCGTTGCAGACCAGCGCCCGGATGCGCGAGCGGAATTCGTAGAAGTCGAAATCGCCGACGAACTGGTTGGTGACGAGCTGCACCGCCAGCGGGCTGTCGGGATATTTCGTCACGATGTCGTTGAACAGCTTGTCCGCCTCCTTCAGCAGGCGGCCCTCCTCGGCGACGTCATAGGTGTTGTCGGCCTGCCGGATCAGCTGCAAGGCCTGGACGAACAGGCGGTTGGCCGGGCCGGGGGTGCCGGAGGCCGGGTTGTCCGCCCCGCCGCCGTCCTGGTCCTGCGCCAGCACGGTCTGCTTCGCCCCGTCCTGCTGCCCGGCCATATCCTGTACCGCCGCGTCCTGCGCCGATGCGGGACCGGCCGCGAACGCCACCGGCAGGCTCAAGGCTGCGGCGACGGCGGCGGTGCGGAGAACGGCGAGGACACGGGATAGGGCGGAGGCCATGGCGGTCGGGGTTCAACCCTGGATGTTTGGGTTCGGGAGCAGACGGACGTAGCTGACGACGCGTTGGACGTTGGGCACCGAACGGGCGTGCTGGAGCGCGCGATCCAGCTCTTCCTGCGAACTGGCGACCCCCATCAGATAGACAACGCCATCGACGGTATCGATGCTGTAGTTCTGGCTATGAATATCCGCATCGAACGTGATGTGGCTGCGGATCTGGGTCGAAATCCAGGTGTCGCGGGCGGTGTCCATGATGCTGGACCCGTTGTCGATCTGGATTTCGTTGATGACTTCCTTGACGCCCTGCGCCTGCCAGACGAGGCGCACCGCGTCGAGCCGCATCTGCGCGTCGGCGGCGCGGCCGGTCAGCAGGACGCGGCCCTGGTCGACGGTCAGCCCGATGCGGTTGGTCAGGTCGATGGAATGCTGCAGCCACAGCGAATTGATGCGGGCGCGGATTTCGGTGTCGCTGACGAAGCCGCCGAAGCCGCGTTCCTGCGTCGCCACGACGGCGGTCCCGCCCGCGGCGCCCAGCACCAGCGGCCCGCAGCCGGCCAGCGAAACACCGGCGGTGCAGGCGAGTGCGAAGACTGTCCAAAGGCGGCTCGAACCCGTCACAGTGTGCCTCCTTTCGCCTGCATGGCCAGCGCCGGGCGGAATCGGCGCGCGGCCGGAAAAAGTCACGGCGGAACAGTCTTTGCAATGGGGAAATTCGAGGCTTTCACCAGTCATCGTCACTTTGTCCCGAGGTGATGCACGGATGTTGCAGTCGCTGCGAGTGCGAAGGGATGTCCGCGAAGCACAGGTCGCCGCGATGCCTTCGCCAGTCTCACGGCGAAATCAGGCGAAAGCTGGGCTGGAAAGCACGCCGGCGATTTCACGGGCCAGGACGCGGGAAACCACCCGCCGGGCGGTCGCGTCGCGCAGGATTTCCTCGTCCCTGGGGTTGGAGAGGAAACCGGTTTCCACCAGCACCGACGGCACGTCCGGCGCCTTCAGCACCGCGAAATTGGCTGCGCGCATCGGGTTTTCGAGCAGGCGCAGCTCCTTGCCCGCCCCCTCCACCAGAATCTGGCGGGCGGCCAGCGAGGCATGGCGGGTGTGGCGCGCCGTCAGGTCCATCAGGATGTCCTTGACGATCCGGCCGCCGCCGACCGCCCCCGGCTTGCCGAAGCGGTCGGCCTGGTTTTCCTGCTGGGCGAGGCGGGAGGCGAAGGAGTCCGATGCCTTTTCCGACAGGATGTAGGCGGACAGGCCGCGGGCATCGGCATTGGGGGCGCTGTCGGCGTGGATCGACACGAACAGGTCGGCCCCGGCCTCGCGCGTCAGCGCAACCCGGTCGTCCAGCGCCAGGAAGCGGTCGTCGCGCCGGGTCAGCCGGACGGCGACACCATGCCGCTCCGCCAGGATGCGCGCCACGTCGCGGGCGATGTCCAGCGTCACCTCCTTCTCGAAGGTGCCGCGGGTGCCGATGGCGCCGGGATCGTTGCCGCCATGGCCGGGGTCGAGCATCACCAGCCGCGACCGCGACGAAGTGCCGCCGGCCGGCTTGCGGTCGGGCCGCCGGCCCGACGCCTGGGCGCTGCCCGAACCCAACGGCTGGGCCAGCGCCAGACCGGCGGCGCCGAAGGCGGTTAACCAAAGCTTGCTGAGCCCGAGCCCAAGCAGCTGTCGTCGATCCATGGCCAAAAATACCGTGCTGCAAAGGAGGGAAGGCATCGGCACCAGGCCGTGCCAGCCGTTCATCTAGCCTGAATCATTAACCAATGCGGCGGCGCAAAAGTATTGTCAAGGCCGGCCAGATTACCGTTTCTGAATATTTGTGGGCATTCGGTAACCGGGGCAGACTTGACGTGCCGAGGATTCGACAGAGGTCATTGGTTGCTTGATGGCGAATTGAAAAAGCGCTAAAATTTTAGCGATCAGCTCGGGAGGTGTCGATGTTGAGGAAAGCACTGTTCAACATCATCCGGCAAGAGCAGCGCGATATCGAGGACAAGCTCGAACGCGAGGGACAGCAGCAGAGTCCTGACGTCCGCCGGATCGTCGGCCTGCAACAGGAGGCCACCAGCCTGCGTCGTGAGTTGGAACATTTCCACGACGTTTGACCCCGGCCGTCGGCTTTGGCCGACCGGTGTCTTTCAGGTGGGTCGCCACTGAATTTTGTGACCGATGGGTCACGCCCCCTTCTCCGCAGGACCGCGGGGAGGGGGATTTTTGTTTCCGGGTCCTGTTTCCAGGGAAGGGAAGAGGGGGATGTCCCGGCACCTCACCCCAGCTTGGCGTATCCGCGTTCGATCACCCGCTCCGCGGCCTCGTAAACCGCCAGCATCTGCTCGTAGGCCGCGCGCAGCCGGGCGAGGTCCGTGACGGCGGCGGCGTCGGGGTGCCGGGACTCCGACATCTTCAGGCCGGCACGGATATAGTCGGCGCGCAGTTCGGCCACCCGCACCGCCATCCGCAGGAAGGAGTCGCGGTCGAGGTTCGGCAATTCGCGCCCGATGACCTCGCAGTTGGCCTCCAGGATCGCGGCATCCATGTTTTCCAGGAAATGGCGGATGCGCTGGCTGCGGCTGCTGTCGGCGGCGTCCGCCGTCATCAGCTTGTCGACCTTGCCCTTGGTGTATTCACCGATGATCTTGCCGCCGGATGCCATGGGGGGACTCCGTCTTCCTCCGCCGGCCGGTCCGGCCGCCGTCGCCGATTGTCGCACCGCCGGCCGGCCGATGCCAGAGCGGCGTGGACCGCCCGGCATCGGGGGCACACGCGCTTGACGGCACAGCCATGTGCACACCCGCTCATGAAGCGGGTGCAACATCGCGGCGTTCGTGCTAGGGAAGCCTCCCCCTTTTCTTGCTGTTACGTCATGGTGGACGCGCGATGTCTGAGACCGGCTCCGACTATATCCTCACCGTTTCCTGCCCCGACACCGTCGGCATCGTTTTCGCGGTGTCCGGCTTCCTGGCGGAGCGGAGCTGCAACATCATCGACAGCGCGCAGTTCGGCGACCGCATCTCCGGCCTGTTCTTCATGCGCGTCAGCTTCAACGGCAACCCGGCCGGGCCCGGCAAGGCGCAGCTGGAGGCCGACTTCGCCGCCCAGGTGGCCGAGCGCTTCGGCATGACCTGGAAGATCCACGACGCCCGGCGCCGCCCGCGCGTCCTGATCATGGTGTCGAAGTTCGGCCACTGCCTGAACGACCTGCTGTACCGCTACCGCACCGGCTATCTGCCGATCGAGATTCCGGCCATCGTCTCCAACCACCGCGATTTCTATCAACTGGCGGCGTGGCACAACATCCCGTTCCACCATCTGCCCGTCGGCTCCGACAACAAGGCGCAGCAGGAAGCCCGCCTGCTGGAGATCGTCGACGAGGAGAAAATCGACCTCGTGGTGCTCGCCCGCTACATGCAGGTGCTGTCCGGCGCGCTGTGCGAACGGATGGCCGGCCGGGTGATCAACATCCACCACAGCTTCCTGCCCAGCTTCAAGGGCGCCAAGCCCTACCATCAGGCCCATGCGAGAGGCGTGAAGCTGATCGGCGCCACCGCGCACTATGTCACCTCCAACCTCGACGAAGGCCCGATCATCGAGCAGGAGGCGGAGCGTGTCGACCATACGATGACGCCCGACGACCTGGTGGCCATCGGGCGTGACATCGAGAACATCGTGCTGGCCCGTGCCGTCCGCTACCACGTGGAGCATCGTGTGCTGCTGAACGGCAACAAGACGGTGGTCTTCCGCTAAGCCCACCGCTTTCCAGGCCAGTCCACTTCAGGACAACCGTGCCGGCTGGCGCCGCCCCTCAATGGGGCTGCGCCGTCTCGCGGGCATCTTCCGGCTGCGGCATGAACACGGCCCGTGTGATCGCCTGTTCGATCTGGTCGCGGGTGAAGGGCTTCGGAATCACCGGGCCCAGATGCTCCAGCCCGTGCTTGGCCAGATCGTCCGGGAAGGCGGTGACGAAGATCACCGGCAGGAACCGGCGGGCCCGCAGCTCGCGCGCCACTTCCAGCCCGTTGTCGCCGTCGGCCAGCCGGATGTCCATCAAGGCCAGCGTCGGCCGGTGCTCCGCCGCCAGCGACAGCGCCTCGTCCATCGTCGCCGCGTTGCCGCAGACGATGTGGCCCATGCCGCGCACCGTCTCCGCCAGATCGTAGGCGATGATGGCGTCGTCCTCGACGATCAGGATGGTGGCGGTCAGCCGGGCTCGGACACGCTCGCGGGCGTGGCTCAGCCGTTCCACCGCGTCTTCCGGGGCAAGACCCAGCACGGCGGCGGCCTCGCCGACCGGCAGATCCTCCAGGTTGACCAGCAGGTAGAGCCGGCGGTCGGTCTCCGCCAGCGTCATCAGCGCCGATTCCACCGGATGGTAGGGCGCGACCGCCGGGGGCGAGCCGTCCTCGTCCTGCAGTTTGTGCAGATGGCGGTAGAGCGTACCGCGCGACGTGTCGTCGCCGCGGCCGCTCTCCGCCTCGTCCGCCTCCAGGTACCATTCCAGGGTGCGGGTCACCAAGGCGTCCCCCCGCCCGTTCGTCCCGGTCAGCGCGCGGGCGTAGCGGCGCAGGTAGGGCAAATGCTGCATGAAGTGACCGGTGTACTGCTCCATCTCTCTCCCCGTGCCTTTCTGCGGCGCGTGTTCCTGGCATCCACCCGATGTGCCGTTTCCGGGACCCCGGATACGGCCGGTGCAACTCGATCTCTCCCGGGCGCCTGTTCCCGGTCAGCATGTCCGGCGCTGAAATCCGGCGACCGGACCGCCTGGGCGGCCCTGCCGAAGATCACGACGCCATCGCCGCTGCTTCGATCAGCAGACTGACTCATCCCGAGCGGCAGCGGTGAAGTTCATATGGCGCAGTCCGCGGCCTAACGGGAGTGAACCCGAAAGATTTATTCGAGATACCGACAACGGATTACTCAGTATGAATACTATGCAGCAAGGCCGGATCGGGGGCTCCGGGGCTTGCCGGCGGCCTATGACCGGCATGGCATAGGGGATGCCGGAGGGGGAGACTTAACCGTTCGGAAAGGCTTACAAGCCTACTCTGTCTTCGCCCCCCAGCACCGGTCTTTCCGGTGCCGTGCGGGGGCGAGGCGAGTGTTCCCGATCCTCGTGCGCGCCGGCCACCCCCCAGGCCGGCGCGTTTTTCTTTTCCGCCAAGGCAGCGATTCGAATCGCCGACTGTCCTGCTCGGGAACCAACCGTCAGCGGCGGTGTTGGAAGTGGCATGGTGTGAGTCCTCCCTGAACCGCCAATCCTAATCGCCGCCGGGCGCCGCCGCGACATCACGCGGGTGGCGCCGGCGGCGAACTTTTATCTGCCAAGATAACGGCCATGTCGCCGCTTCGCTTCCGTCAATCGGGGACTTTCACAAGCCGGCACTTGCAACGCGTTTAATCCAACGTTAAGGACATCGGCACACGGTTGGGGTATGGCGTCTTTGGGCGCACCCTGCCGTTTCAGGGCCGGCGGACCTGTGCCGGCCGGGGTTATCGCGTGGGCTGCCGCATCGGGTCCGGGTTTGTGCATGGAAGACCAAGAGTTGGATCGGTCCCTGATGGACGGCATTCCGCCGGATGAACTGGCCGACTTCGCCCGGTGGCGGGAGCGCGTGCGCGGCACGAACATTTCCGAGAAGACGCTGCTGGCGACCGACTATCTCAATCACTTCAACGAAATCGTGATGCTGATCGAGATGATCCCGGACATGCCGGACATGCTGGAGGAATGCCGAATCTGGCAGCCGAAGAGCTATGCCGAGCATTTCCGCGACAGCGGCTTCTCCGACAAGGAACTGGCGATCGAAGCCTACGGCCATGTGCCGTCCAAGTTCCTCCGTCCCTTCGAGGACACCATCGCCCAGGCCCATCAGGTGATCGCCCACACGCTGGAGCGGATCGGCACCGACATCGACAGCGGCGATCCCGACAAGCTGCGGATGGACTGCCAGACCTCCGTCGCGATGATCCACCGCATCATCCAGGTCGCCAACGGCATCATCCACGGCACCGCCCACGTGATGGAGCAGGGCGAGATCGATCTTTACCTGCAGAACGGCTGACGATCGGCAGGCCGACCCGTACTTTCGTTCCAAATCATGCGTCTTACCAACGAAAAACTGGCCTTTTCAGTCACTTGTCCCGGCACGAATGGCGATTGATGGTGCACCCACCATTCGTTCGTTGCATGGCTCAGTTGCTCCCCCTGGCACTATAGTCGGATCATAAAAGATAAGACGGAGGCGTGTTCATGCGTCCTCTGCGGGGGGAGATGGAGCATTGCCCATGAAGGGATGCGCATTCGCGCCGGCCGACGGCATGGCCGTGTCTGAACCGCGCGTGTGGCGGCCGGGTCCGCCCACCGATCACGCCGGCCCTGTTCTTCCCGTCCTGCAACGGGGGGGGACGACTCAGCGCATGACGCCATCCGGACATTTGGACAGCTTCACCCGCGACCGGCTGCCAGCGCCGTCGCAGCGCCCCGACCTGATTCTCGACCGTCCCGAACTTCAGTATCCGCAGCGTCTCAACGCCGTGTCCGCCCTGATCGACGGCTGGCGCGAGCGCGGCTGGGACGGGCGTCCCTGCCTGATCGGCGGCGATGGCGAGGTCTGGAGCTATGGCCGGATGCGCGACACCGTCGACCGCATCGCCCGCGTCCTGACCGAGGATTACGGGATGGTCACCGGCAACCGCGTCCTGCTGCGCGGTCCCAACACGCCGATGCTGGCCGCCTGCTGGCTGGCGGTGATCAAGGCGGGCGGGGTGCTGGTGCCGACCATGCCGCTGCTGCGCGCGCCCGAGCTTGCCGACGTGCTGAAGCGCGCCTCCATCGACATGGCGCTGTGCGACACGCATTTCCTCGACGATCTGGAAGAGGCGGCGCTGCCGTCGCTGCGCATCGTCGGTTTCCGCGACGGCGAGCTGGAACACCGCATCGCCACCAAGCCGCCGGGCTTCCAGGCCGCCGACACGGCGCAGGACGACGTCGCGCTGATCGCCTTCACCTCCGGCACCACCGGCACGCCGAAGGCCGCCGCCCATCTGCACCGCCATCTGCTGGCGATCTCCGACCTGTCGCCGCGCTCCGTGCTGGGCACGACGGCCGAGGATGTCTTCTGCGGCTCGCCGACGCTGGCCTTCGCCTACGGGCTGGGCGGGCTGCTGCTGTTCCCGCTGCGCATCGGCGCCTCGGTGATCCTGCTGGAGCGCGGGACCGCCGACCGGCTGATCGAGGCCGCCACCCGCCACAAGGCGACGGTGATGGTCACCGTGCCGACCGTCTATCGCGGCATGATCGGCCGCATGGCCGCCGACCCGGCGCTGGCGAAGGGGCTGTCCGGCCTGCGCCTCTGCATCTCGGCCGGAGAGCCGCTGCCGCAGCAGACCTTCGAGGGCTGGCGCGATGCCACCGGCCTGGAGATCCTCGACAGCCTGGGCACCACCGAGCTGTTGAACGCCGTGTTGCATGCCGTGCCCGGCAATGTGCGGCCGGGCTCCACCGGAAAGCCGGTGCCGGGCTATGAGGCGATGGTGGTGGACGACCAGTTCCGCCGGCT
The DNA here is from genome assembly GCF_002573965.1 of Azospirillum palustre. Lineage (NCBI taxonomy): Bacteria > Pseudomonadati > Pseudomonadota > Alphaproteobacteria > Rhodospirillales > Azospirillaceae > Azospirillum > Azospirillum palustre. The sequence continues at coordinate 497,224 of NZ_PDKW01000041.1, forward strand.
TCCCCCAGGCCAAGTCGGCCGGCTGGCGGTGCGCGGGGCGACCGGCTGTCTCTATCTCGACGATCCGCGCCAGGAAAGCTATGTCCAGCAGGGCTGGAACCTGACCGGCGACGCCTTCCACGTCGATGAGGACGGCTTCTTCTGGTACCACGCCCGCACCGACGACCTGATCGTCTCGGCCGGCTACAAGATCTCCGGACTGGAGGTCGAGAACATCCTGCTGAGCCATGACGCGGTGCAGGAGTGCGCGGTGATCGCCGCGCCCGACCCGGTGCGCGGAACCATCCCCAAGGCCTTCGTCGTCCTGCGCGACGATGTCCGTCCCGACGAGCGCCTGGCGGAGGAGCTGCAAGCCTTCGTCAAGGACCACATCGCGCCCTACAAATACCCCCGCGCCGTGGAGTTCCTCGACGCCCTGCCGCGGACGGAAACCGGCAAGGTCCAGCGCTTCAAGCTGCGCCGCCGCGCCTGGCAGCCGGACGAGGCGGAGTAACGCCTTTACCGGGGGAGGCCGGCGAAGCGGGTCAGCCGGATGTTGCGTGCCTCCAGCAGGGCGGCGAACTCCGGCCCCCGCAGATAGTCGTATTCGGCGCGCCGCGGCTCGACCAGCGTGTCGACGCGGCGCAAGTCCTCGTCGGGCAGGCCGGGGTGGACCATCACCAGGGTCCGGCCGCCGATCCCATCGAGGAAGCGCGGCATCAGGTCGGCGAAGGGGCGGCTGCCGGCGAAGTCGTAGACTCCGGCGAAGCGGTCGTTGGCCGGAATGCCGCGCTCCCGCACCATGCGCCTCAGCCCGCCGCCCAGCCCGCCGATCAGCAGCGTCTTCGGCACCGCCACGCCCCGGCGCAGCACCGCCGCCACCGGCTCGCCGCACAGGCGGACATAGGCGCCCGGCAAGCTGGCCAGCGCCTCCGCCACCGCATCGCGGACGACCGGCAGCTGGTGGATGTGTTGGTGGCCGTCGATATAGTCGGGCGGGGCACCCCAGGCGTCGGTGAAGGCGGCGATTTGGCGTGACTGTTCGTCACGGATTTCTGCCCGTGCCGCCGGCGCATTCAGCGTCCCGCGATAGGCCCAGCCCATCAGCCGCCCCAGCGGCGGCAGCCGTCCGTCCGGCGCCAGAATCGGCATCGGCCCCAGCGGCGGCTGGTCGGTCAGGGTGAAATGCAGCCCGACGTCGGCCTTGCCCTTCAGTTCGCGCAACGCATCCGCGCCGCTGCGCCAATGCGGGCAGAGGCTCATGACCGAGGTGGCGGTCAGCCGGCCCTGGGCGATCAGCTCGCGGATGGCGGCGTTGACGCCGGGCGCCAGCCCGTAATCGTCGGCACAGAGCAGCAAGGGGGTGGATGCGGTATCGGTCATGGCCGGACGGATGCGGGTGGCGAAGGTCCGGCCAAGATGGGAGGGCGGCCCTTGCCGATCAAGCGATACCGGTTGGCATGCCGCTCAGGCTGCTTTGCCTGCCGGTTCCGCCGCCGGCCTGCGGGCTTGCAGGGTGGCGAGCATCACGCCGGGCAGCACCAGGAGCACGCCCATCAGGTGGAAGCTTTGCAACGGCTCGGACAGCATTGCCCAGGAGGCCAGCGCCGCCCACAGCGGCGACACGTACAGCGCGGTGGAGGCGCGGGCCGCGCCCATCATCACGATGGTCTTCTGATAGGCGAGCAGAGCCAGCACCGAGGCGAACAGCGCCACGGCGACGATCGACAGGACGGTGGAGACGGAAAAGGGGACCGGCCGCACCGCCACCGTCTCCCACGCATAGAAGGGCGCCAGCACCAGCACGCCGGCCAGCGCATTGGCGGCGAAGGCGGTGACCACCGGCAGGGGTGTGCCCGATTGCCGCAGCAGGATGGTGTAGACCGACCAGGACACCGCCCCGGCCAGCACCAGCAGGTCGCCGCCATTGAAGGACAGGTGCCGCAAAGCCTCCAGGTCGCCGCGGGTCAGGATCACCAGCACCCCGGCCATCGCCAGCAGGATGCCGAGGATCTGCCGCGGCCGGATGGCGTCGCCCAGCCAGACCGCGGCCAGCGCCAGGATCATCGCCGGGCTGGTGGCATAGATCAGGCTGGCGTTGGTGGCGCTGGTCCGCTCCAGCCCGTAATAGACGATGGCCCCTGAAATCCCCTGGCCCAGCACGCCCAGCAGCAGGTAACGCCGCCATTGCGCCTTCAACTGGCCGCGGTGGGCCAGCAGGCCCGGCAGGGCGAAGGGCAGCACGATCAGGAAGGCGATCAGCCAGCGCCAGAAGGCCAGCCCGATCGGCGGCACCACATGCGCCGCCGCCCGCCCGACCACGGGGTTGGAGGCGAGCAGCGCGGACCCGACGATGTAGAGGCTGTAGGCGGCCAGCGGCCCGGACCGCAGGGAGGACGGCAGAAGCGGAAAGGGCATGCCGGACCGGTATCCGAAAAATGGTTTCATGGCAGGTGCAACCCAGCCTAGCATGGGGCTCGCCGCCCGACTTCACGGCGGGTGCGCATGGCAGCTGGCCACCTCCAGCGGCTGCGCGCATTTCCCCGGCGCCCCACCCGCATGGCCTGATTCGGTGGGGCAGGAAGCTGCCGGTTCGGTCAACCGGATGGTTGGCTTTGCAACTGTTTCGTTTTTGGGGGCGAAAATGTATCCATACGGACGTATTGGCGCCACGAATTGTGCTCTGCGCCACGGTATAGCCACGTATGCATGTAGGCGTTGACAGGCGCCTTGGGCTCGCGCCAAATGGCGACGCTATTTCCAAAGGCGTTCTGGCAATTTCCATACGCTCCAATCGGAATCGGGAGGCAAGACGAATGAAGCGCATCCTGCTGGGTGCCGGGCTTGGTATGGCCGCGGCGCTGGCGCTGTCGGCGCCGGCCCAGGCGGCGAAGACCCTTGTTTATTGCTCCGAGGGTAGCCCCGAAAACTTCAACCCCATGTTGAACACGACCGGCACCAGCTTCGACGTTGCTCTTCCGGTCTACAACAACCTCGTCCAGTTCGAGCATGGCGGCACCAAGGTCGTTCCCGGCCTTGCCGAATCCTGGACCATCTCCGACGACGGGCTGGTCTACACCTTCAAGCTGCGTGCCGGTGCCAAGTGGCACAGCGTCGGCGATTTCAAGCCGACCCGCGACGCCAACGCCGACGACGTGATCTTCTCGTTCGAACGCCAGTGGAAGCCGGATCATCCCTTCCACAAGATCTCCGGCGGCGCCTACGATTACTTCAACGACATGGCGATGCCCAAGCTGTTGAAGTCGATCGAGAAGGTCGACGACCTGACGGTCAAGTTCACGCTGAACGCGGTCGAGGCGCCGTTCCTGGCCAACCTCGCCATGCCGTTCGCCCCGATCATGTCGGCCGAATATGGCGCGATGCTGCTGAAGAAGGGCACGCCGGAGAAGCTGGACCAGGTTCCGGTCGGCACCGGTCCCTTCCAGTTCGTCGCCTACCAGAAGGACGCCGTCATCCGTTACAAGGCGTTCGAGCAGTATTGGGGCGGCAAGCAGCCGCTCGACAACCTCGTCTTCGCGATCACGCCCGATGCGGCGGTTCGTCTGGCCAAGCTGAAGGCCAACGAATGCCAGATCATGCCGTATCCGAATCCGGCCGACATCGACGGCATGAAGAAGGACACCTCCATCGTCGTCCAGGAGCAGGAAGGCCTGAACGTCGGTTACGTCTCCTTCAACGTGACGAAGAAGCCGTTCGACGACGTGCGCGTCCGCCGCGCCGTCAGCATGGCGCTGGACAAGAAGGCGACCGTCGCCGCGGTCTATCAGGCTGCCGGCGTCCCGGCCAAGAACCCGATTCCGCCGACCATGTGGTCGTACAACGACGCCATCGAGGATTATCCCTACGACGTCGAGCGCGCCAAGAAGCTGCTCGCCGACGCAGGCTATCCCAACGGCTTCGAGACCGACCTGTGGGCGATGCCGGTGCAGCGCCCGTACAACCCCAACGCCAAGCGCGTCGCCGAGATGATGCAGGCCGATCTGGCCAAGGTCGGCATCAAGGCGAAGATCGTGCAGTACGAGTGGGGTGAATACCGCAAGCGGATGCAGCAGGGCGAGCACCAGATGGGCATGCTCGGCTGGACCGGCGACAACGGCGACCCGGACAACTTCCTCTACACCCTGCTGGGTTGCGAGGCTGCGCGTCCGGGCGGCAACAACCTGTCGAAGTGGTGCAACAAGGAGTTCGACGACCTCGTCGTCCAGGCCAAGCGCACCACCGACATCGCCGCGCGCACCAAGCTGTACGAGCAGGCGCAGGTCATCTTCAAGGAAGAGGCGCCGTGGTACACCATCGCCCATTCGGTGGTTTACACGGGCCTCGCCAAGAACGTCGTCGGCTACAAGATGGACCCGTTCGGCGTCCATCGCTTCGAAGGCGTCGACCTGAAGTGATGTGAGGCGCGCCCTCTGCAAAATGGGGGTGCGGCAATGAGCGTACAGGATTGGAGGCGTGGAGTTCCGCGCCTCCAATCCTTTGAAACGAAGGACATTCCCAACCCTGCGCAAGCGGGAGAGGGCCGGAGTGGGGGCAGGTGCCCCTGATGGAACGGGGCGTTGCCAAGTCAGCGCTCCGTTCCAGTTTTCACCGTAGTTTTAAAAAACGAGTACCCGTCGATGCTTCGCTTCATCCTGACGCGGGTAAGCTTGGTGATTCCGACTTTTCTCGGCATCACCTTTCTGACCTTCATCCTGATCCGGCTGGTTCCCGGCGACCCCATCGAGGTGCGCGTCGGCGAACGGGGTATCGCGCCCGAACGGCTGGCCGCCCTCCGCCATGAACTGGGTCTCGATCAATCGCTCTGGCAACAGTTCCTCGATTATGTCGGCAACGTGCTGTCCGGCGATTTCGGCCTGTCGCTGGTCACCCACAATTCGGTGCTGAGCGAATTCGTCACCCTGTTCCCGGCGACGCTCGAACTGGCGCTGTGCGCCATGCTGTTCGCGACGCTGGTGGGGCTGCCGGCCGGCATCCTGGCGGCGGTCAAGCGCGGGTCGCTGTTCGACCACGGCGTGATGGGCGCCAGCCTGACCGGCTATTCCATGCCGATCTTCTGGTGGGGCCTGCTGCTGATCCTGTTCTTCTCGGTGGCATTGGGCTGGACCCCGGTCTCGGGGCGCCTGGATCTGGTCTATTACGTGGAGCCGGTGACCGGCTTCATGCTGATCGACACGCTGATGGCCGGCGAGTACGAGGCGTTCCGTTCGGCGCTGTCGCACCTGATCCTGCCGACCATCGTGCTGGGCACCGTGCCGCTGGCCGTGGTGGCGCGCATGACGCGCTCGGCCATGCTGGAGGTGCTGGGCGAGGATTACATCCGCACCGCCCGCGCCAAGGGCCTGGCCGACGGCCGGGTCATCGGCATGCACGCGCTGCGCAACGCGCTGATCCCGGTGGTGACCGTCATCGGCCTGCAGGTCGGCACGCTGCTGGGCGGCGCCATCCTGACCGAAACCATCTTCTCCTGGCCGGGCGTCGGCAAATGGCTGATCGAATCGATCAACCGCCGCGACTATCCGGCCCTGCAGGGCGGCGTCCTGCTGATCGCCACCTCGGTGATCCTGGTCAATCTGCTGGTGGACGTGCTGTACGGCGTCCTCAACCCCCGCATCCGTCACGCGCGGTGAGGCCAATCCATGTCCGCTGAACTCTCGACCAATCCAGAGCCCGCCGTCCCGGAACCGGTCGCCGTGTCGCGCCCGCCGCACCCGCTGACCGAGTTCTGGTATCACTTCAAGCAGAACAAGGGCGCGCTCGGCGGTCTGGTGGTGATCGCGCTGATCGCGCTGATCGCCATCTTCGCCGGCGTCATCGCCCCGCACAATCCCGACATCCAGTACCGCGACGCCATCCTGACCCCGCCGGTCTGGCAGGAGGGCGGAAGCTGGAGCTACATCCTGGGCACCGACGACATCGGCCGCGACATGATGTCCCGCCTGATGTACGGCGCGCGGCTGTCGATGATGATCGGCCTGATCGTCGTCACCCTGTCGCTGGCCGTCGGGCTGGGGCTGGGGCTGGTCGCCGGCTTCTTCGGCGGCATGGCCGACGTGCTGATCATGCGCGCCATGGACATCCTGCTGGCGCTGCCGTCGCTGCTGCTGGCGGTGGTGGTGGCCGCCATCCTCGGGCCGGGGCTGGTGAACGCCATGCTGGCGGTGTCGGTGGTGGTGATCCCGCACTATGCCCGCCTGACCCGCGCCGCCGTGCTGGCCGAGGTTAACAAGGACTATGTCGTCGCCTCGCGCGTTGCCGGGGCCGGGCCGCTGCGCCTGATGCTGATCGTGGTTCTGCCCAACTGCGTCGCCCCGCTGATCGTGCAGGCGACGTTGGGCTTCTCCACCGCCATCCTCGATGCCGCGGCGCTGGGCTTCCTCGGCCTCGGCGCGCAGCCGCCGACGCCGGAATGGGGCACCATGCTGGCCTCCTCGCTCCAGTTCCTCCAGCGCGCCCCCTGGGTCGTGACCTGGCCCGGCATCGCCATCCTGGTGACGGTGCTGGCCTTCAATCTGTTGGGCGACGGTCTTCGCGACGCGCTCGACCCCAAGCTGAAGCGTTGACCTCATGCCTCTTCTCGACATCAAGAACCTGTCGGTCGAGTTCACCACCCGCGCCGGCACCTTCCGCGCGGTGGATGGCATCGACCTGACCGTGGACGAAGGCGAGGTCGTCGGCATCGTCGGCGAATCCGGCTCCGGCAAGTCCGTCACCTCGCTGGCGGTGATGGGGCTTCTCGGCTCCAACGGCCGCGTCGTCGCCGACCGGATGATGTTCGGCGGCCGGGACCTGCTGACCATGCCCGCCGCCCAGCGCCGGAAGATCACCGGCAAGGACGTCGCCATGGTCTTCCAGGAGCCGATGACCAGCCTGAACCCCTGCTTCACCGTCGGTTTCCAGATCATGGAGACCCTGCGCGTCCATGAGGGGCTGTCCGGCAAGGCGCTGCGCAACCGCGCCATCGCGCTTCTGGAGCAGGTCGGCATCCCGGCGCCGGAAACCCGCCTGTCGGCCTTCCCGCACCAGCTGTCGGGCGGCATGAACCAGCGCGTGATGATCGCCATCGCCATCGCCTGCAACCCGCGCCTGCTGGTGGCGGACGAGCCGACGACGGCGCTGGACGTCACCATCCAGAAGCAGATCCTCGACCTGCTGGTCCAGTTGCAGCGCGAGCGCGGCATGGCGCTGATCCTGATCACCCACGACATGGGCGTGGTGGCGGAGACGGCCCAGCGCGTCGTCGTCATGTATGCCGGCCAGGTGGCGGAAACGAGGCCCGTCCAGTCCCTGTTCGAACGGCCGCGCCACCCCTACACCGGCGCCCTGCTGGATGCGCTGCCGGAGCGGGCGCTCGGCAAGCGCCGGCTGCCGACGATTCCCGGCATGGTGCCGGGCATCGCCGACCGGCCGGCCGGCTGCCTGTTCAGCCCGCGCTGCCGCTTCGCCGACGCGCGCTGCCGTGCCGAACGTCCGGCGCTGTTCGATGTGGACGACGGGCGTGCGCGCTGTTTCTACCCGCTGCCGGACGGCCATCCCGCCGCCGGGGAGGCGCTGTGATGAGCATCCAGACCGAACCCCATATCTTCGAGGCCTCGGCCGGCAATTCGGTCGTGCTGGAAGCCCGCGACCTGCGCAAGCACTATGCGGTCAAGCGCGGCGCCTTCAAGCCGATGGCGACGGTGAAGGCGCTGGACGGCGTGTCCTTCCGCCTCCAGGCCGGCAAGACGCTGGCGGTGGTCGGCGAATCGGGCTGCGGCAAGTCGACGCTGGCCCGTTCCGTCACCATGATCGAGCCGCCCAGCTCGGGCGAGCTGCTCTATGACGGCCGAGAGGTCGTCGGGCGCAGCGCCGCGGAGATGAAGGAGCTGCGCCGCACGGTGCAGATGGTCTTCCAGAATCCCTACGGCTCGCTGAACCCGCGCAAGACGGTCGGTTCCATCCTGACCGAGCCGCTGGTCATCAACACCGCCATGGACAAGCACGAGCGGCGCGACCGCGCGGTCGCCATGATGGGCAAGGTAGGCCTGCGCCCCGATCAGGTCGACCGCTATCCGCACATGTTCTCCGGCGGCCAGCGCCAGCGCATCGCCATCGCCCGCGCCCTGATGCTCAATCCGCGCGTCGTTGTCGCGGACGAGCCGGTGTCGGCGCTCGACGTGTCGATCCAGGCGCAGGTGCTGAACCTGATGATGGATTTGCAGGAAGAGCTGAACCTCGCCTACCTGTTCATCTCCCACGATCTCAGCGTGGTGCGGCACATCGCCGATTCGCTGATGGTGATGTATCTGGGCAAGCCGGTGGAGCATGGCGCCAAGGACGTGGTGTTCAGCCGTCCGCGCCACCCCTACACCCGCATCCTGCTGGCGGCGACGCCGCGGGTGAACCCGGATCTGCGGATGGACCGGGTGGTACCGAAGGGCGAGCTGCCGTCGCCGTTGAACCCGCCGCCCGGTTGCTCCTTCCACAAGCGCTGCCCCTTCGCCACCGAGCGCTGCTCGGCGGAGGTTCCGCCGTTGCGTACCGTCGACGAGCGGCTGGTGGCCTGTCACTACGCCGAACAGATGGACTGACCGGCGGCAGGACATTTGCCCCGACGGATTGCGGTAACGGATTGCGGTGAAGACGAGCCCGGCCCCCCTTGCGGCGGCCGGGCTATCTTTGCTCCACTGATGCGGCCTCCTCGCGATGGAGTCCGCACCATGGCCTTCCGCCGCTTTGCCGCCTTCTGCCTGCCGGTCCTGCTCGGCCTTGCCGCTCCGGCCGCCGCGGCCAGCCTCGACTGTGGCCAGGCCCGCGCCGGAGCAGAAACTGCGGAGGAAAAGCCGGTCTGTTCGACACCGGCGCCCGGTGCCGCCGATGCGGCGCATGGCGCACGGCTGCGCATGGTTCCGCAGACCGAAGGGACGCCGGGCAGCCGCCTCTACATCCGGGCCGAGCGGCCGGAGATCGCCGGCCCGGCCACGCCCGGAGCCGCCTTCTTCAACGAGACGGTGCGCCGTTTCGTCGAGGGCGAAACCGGCTCGTTCCGCGAAAGCTCGGCCGACCTGCCGGAGGGGATGGAGGCGGAACTGGTCCTGACCGCGGATGTCCACATCGTCGCTCCCGGTCTGCTGTCGGTCCAGTTCCTGGGCGAGGGGGTGCAGGGCAACGGCTTTCGATACGCGGCGGCGCTGACGGTCGATCTTGCGCGCAGGCAGGTGCCGACCCCGGCGCAGATGTTCGGCTCCGGCTCCTGGCCGGCGACTGCCATCTCCGCCTGCCGGGCGGCGCTCGGCCCCGATCTGGCGGCGGAGTGCGACGGCCCCGACCTGAAGGATCCGCGCAGCTGGCGGTTCGAGCCGGACCGGGCGGTGGCGATCCTGCTGCTGCCGGGCAAGGAGTTGCGGGAAATCGCCCTGCCGTTCCATCCGCCCGCCCGGTGAAACGAACAGCGCTGAAACGCCCATCACTGAAACACAGGCGGCAAAGCGGCTGTTGAGTGCGGCGGCCGTCTTCTTTACGGTTGGCCCGATTCGTTTCCAAGTCCTATCAGGGAGAGTGCCGCCATGCCGTCGTTCGACATCGTGTCCGAGACGGACGTCCACGAGATCGACAACGCCCTCGCCGGTGTCCGCCGCGAGATCGAAACCCGGTTCGACTTCAAGGGCTCCAAATGCACGGTGGAGCGGACCGAGAACGAGATCGTTCTGCTGGCCGACGACGCGCCGAAGCTGGCGCAGATGCAGGAACTGCTGCGCGTCTATGTGACCCGCCGCAAGCTCGACGCCGCGGCGCTGGACTTCACCGCGCAGCCGCAGCGCGCCGCGGGCGATGCCCTGCGCCACACCGTGACGATCAAGCAGGGAATCGCGCAGGATCTGGCGAAGACCATCGTCAAAGGGATCAAGGACAGCAAGATGAAGGTCCAGGTCTCGATCCAGGGCGACGAACTGCGGGTGACGGGCAAGAAGCGCGACGACCTGCAGGACGCCATCGCCGTGGTCAAGCGGATGGGCATCGAGCAGCCCTTGCAGTACCAGAACTTCCGCGACTGAGGCAGCCGTCGGACCAGCCCCGGCCCGGCAAGCCTTGCCGGGCGGCTGGGAATCTTCTGCCGGGCGGCTGGGAAATTTTTGCCGGTCAAATCGTCGCAGGAGCGGCGCCGGCCCTTGTGAATCGCCGGTTGTGTTGATGGCGTGATTTTTGCGTGTATCCCTGCGGTTCGCCACAAACCGCAGGGGATCGTCCCATGTCGATGATGGCCAACAGCGAGGCCACGCAAGCCATGCGCATCAGGGCGGAAGACGTCCTGGAGCGCAAAGGGACTCCTGCGTCCCGGCAGGCCGGGGCGCTGGCCGGCCAGTTCGCGGCGATGCTGGAAACCCTGAACGGGGTCGGGGAGGGCGACGCCTCCGGTGCCGGCGGCGCGGGAGTGGTGGCGAACGCCCAGCCCTCCGTGCGCCTCGGCGTCGGTGCCGTCACCCTGTTCGCGCAGGAAGAGGGGCAAGGCGGGGCCGGAATGGACCCCGCCGCATCCCCGGTGCCCGACCCGCAGGACCCCGCCACCGCGATGCAGGTGGTGGAAAGCGCCATCCAGACCGGCAACGGGGCCAATTTCCGCTGGCTGACCACCCTGCTGACCCAGAACTCCGCGGCCTGAGTCCGGCCGCGTCGAGACATCTCCGTTCAGAACCCCCGGCCGAACTCGGCCCAGGACAGCGCGACGTCCGGCGACTCCGGCTTGCGCTTGCCGCCGCCATGGCGGGTGCGGAAACCGGCAAACAGATCCGGCAGGGCGATGTGCGGGAACGAAGCGGGGAGATCGCCTCCCGCAGGGGCGAAGCCGGCGGGTGCCAGAGTGGCGGAACCGGCGAACAGGCGGGTCAGGATGCTGGACATCATGCGATTTCCCCTGGCTGCGGCGCGGCTCGGCAGCGCCGTTGAACATGACCGGATCATGCGCCTGTCTTTGCACCGCAACAAGATATTCTGTATACCAGATACCGTATTTCAAATATGTGTGCGCCGCATGGCTCTGCCTTGACAGTTCTGTTCGTAAGGTGAGCAATCGGCGCATGCCTGCTAGCGTAAAAAAGCGAGACTTTTCAACGCATTCCACGATGTGGAAAAGAATAACGCATTCGGTATCCGGTATTTGGAATACGGATTGTTGAGGCGCACAGTCATGTCCGAACGGCGCCTGATGCGGTGCGATGCGGGTGGCCCGCCACAGCGGACAGCCACACCCCGCCGATCCTGCGCCCCCACGCTCAACGGGACTTTGGGGCATGACCACAGAGACGACCGAAGACCGCGGTCTTCTGCACAACAAATGGTTCCAGCTCAGCGTCGGCCTGCTGTGCATGGCGATGATCGCCAACCTGCAATATGGCTGGACGCTGTTCGTCGATCCCATCGATGCCAAGCATGGCTGGGGACGCGCGGCCATCCAGATCGCCTTTTCCATCTTCGTCTTCACCGAAACCTGGCTGGTCCCGGTCGAAGGCTGGTTCGTCGACCGCTACGGCCCGCAGGTGGTGGTGCTGGTCGGCAGCCTGCTGGTCGGCGGCTCCTGGGTGATCGACAGCCAGGCCACCTCGCTGCCGATGCTCTACACCGCGGCGGTGATCTCCGGCATCGGCGCCGGCTGCGTCTATGGCACCTGCGTCGGCAATGCGCTGAAATGGTTCCCGCAGCAGCGCGGCCTGGCCGCGGGCGTCACCGCCGCCGGCTTCGGTGCCGGGGCCGGCGCCACCGTCATTCCCATCGCCAACATGATCGCCTCCCAAGGCTACGAGCAGGCCTTCCTGGTCTTCGGCATCGGGCAGGGCGTGGTCATCTTCGTGCTGTCCTTCTTCCTGCGCAAGGCGCCGAAGTCGAGCGGCCCGGTGCGCAGGAGCGGGCTTGCCCAGACCAAGATCGACCACCCGCCGTCCCGCGTCATCCGCACCCCGGTCTTCTGGCTGCTCTACGTCATGTTCGTGATGGTGGCCTCCGGCGGCCTGATGGCGGCGGCCCAGATCGCGCCCATCGCCCATGACTTCCAGGTCGCCGATTCGCCGATCAACATGTTCGGCCTCGTCCTGCCGGCGCTGACGCTGGCGATCTCCATCGACCGGATCCTCGACGGCGCCGGCCGGCCCTTCTTCGGCTGGGTGTCGGACCGCATCGGCCGCGAGAACACCATGTTCATCGCCTTCGGCATCGCGGCGCTCGCCATCGTCCTGGTGACGCAGCTCGGCCGCAACCCGGTGATGTTCGTGATCTTCACCGCGATGTTCTTCTGCGTCTTCGGCGAAATCTACAGCCTGTTCCCGGCCACCGCCGGCGACACCTTCGGCTCGAAGTTCGCGGCGACCAACGCCGGCATGCTCTACACCGCCAAGGGCACGGCGGCGCTTCTGGTCCCGCTCAGCAGCATCATCGCCAGCCATTTCGGGTGGCACGCCGTGTTCTATATCGCCGCCAGCTTCAATCTGGTGGCCGCGGTGCTGGCATTGTTCGTCCTGAAGCCGCTGCGCGCGGCCTTCATCCAGGCCGACGATTACGGGCTTCAGGCGGCACCGGTCTCCGCCGAGCGCTGACGGCGGGGTCTCCTCAACGCCCCAGCTTCGCCCAGGCCGCCCAATCGTCGAGAGAGGTGCGGGCGGCCGCGACCAGGGCATCGGCGAAGGCCTCATGCGCCCCGGCTTCCAAGGCCGGGGCGTTGCCGTATCCGGCACGCAGCCCAAGCCGCCGCAGCATGCCGCGCTCCTGCTGCACCACGCGCAGCCGGACCTTCTCGCCGAAGCGGCCGCGCATGACCGAGCGGATGTCGCCCAGCCCGTCGATCAGCCCGAGCGCCAGCGCCCGACGCCCGGCCCAGAAGGCGCCGGAGAACAGCTCCTCCTCCGGACCGGTCAGGCGGGTGCCGCGCCGGCTGCGCACCATCGCCTTGAACGCCTCGTGCACGTCGGCCTGGAGCGCCTTCAGGTGGGCGACGCCGTCCTCCCGCTCCGGCGAGAAGGGGTCGAGCAGCACCTTCTTGTCGCCGGCGGTGTAGAGGCGCCGTTCGATGCCGTGGCGCTCGATCAGCCCATGCAGCCCGAAGCCGGACGACACCACGCCGATGGAGCCGACGATGGAGCTTTCGTCGGCCCAGATCTCGTCCGCTGCGCAGGCCAGCCAGTAACCGCCCGAGGCCGCGGCATCCTCGCAGAAGGCGAAGACCGGCACCTTCTTCTCCTCGGCCAGATCGCGGATCCGCTTGGCGATCAACGCCGACTGCACCGGCGACCCGCCCGGCGAGTTGACGACCAGCGCCACCGCCTTCTGGTCCTTGGGCGCGAAGGCGCGTTCCAGCAGCGGGGCGACCCCGGCCAGCGTCAGGCCGGAGCGCAAGGGGCCGCCCTGGCCGATGACCCCGGTCAGGCGGACGACGGACACCAGCGGCCCGGCCTTGCGCCAGGGGCCGAAGGGGAGTTTGGCGAGGAGGGATTTCAGGCTCATGCCGGCAGAGATGGGAGCGTAGTCTCCCGATTGAAAGGCACAGTTCCCGCTAAAAAAAAGCTAGATGAGCAGCGCTTCCGCGTCGCGCAGCACCCGCTCCGCCTCCGGGCTGTAGCCGCCCTCGGCCTTGTGCACCGTCAGGCCGGCGGTCAGCCGGGCCGGCGCCCTGCTGCCCTTGCGGGCGACCAGCAGCAGCCGCTTGGCCTCCGCCCCCGGCTTGGGCCACAGCGGCACCAGGACCAGGCTGCCGAAGCGGCCGCGCAGCGCGTGCAGGATGTCCTCGATCCGGTCGGCGCGGTGGACCATGGTCAGGGTGCCGCGCGGCTTCAGCATGCGGCCGGCGAAGCGCACCCAGTCGGCGAGCTGCGCCGTCCCTTCGACATTCGCGGCGGCCTTCCAGCCGTCGGGCGGGACGCTGGCGGCCCCCGCCTTCAGATAGGGCGGATTCATCATCACCCGGTCGAATCCGGCACCGCGGAGCGCGTCCGGCGGGGCCAGCAGGTCGCCTTCCACCACCGTCACCCGCTCCGCGACACCGCTGAGCGCGGCATTGCGGCGGGCGAAGGCGCAGGCGTCGGCCCGCTGTTCCAGCCCGACCACCGCCGCCCCCGGCACCCGGACGGCGAGGCACAGTGCCGCAGCCCCGGTGCCGGTGCCGACATCCAGCACCCGCTCGCCGTCGCCGGCGGCGGTGATCGCGGCGAGGAAGACCGGATCGATGGCGGCGCGATAGCCGCCCTCGGGCTGGAGCAGCCTGACCCGGCCGTTCAGCAGGAAATCGGCAGGTGCTTCGAGATTTTGTTCCGGAACCGGAATGATCGTGCCGGTCACGCTTCGCCGGCCTCGCGCAGGATGCGGACGGCCTGTGCGGCGTCGTCCGTATCGACCATCAGCCGCCGGGGAATGGCACCGATGGACCCTTCGAGGATGCTGGTGTAGCTGTCCAGCACGATGGCGTCGATCCCGGCATCGGCCAGCAGGGCGACCAGCCAGGACAGGCGGACGGGATCGGTGGTGCGCAGCAGTTCGGTCATGGTTTCTCGAAAGGACGGGCGTCTCGAAATAACGGCCCCCTGCGGACTTGACCGAAGAGCCTAGGCCGTTATGCTCCCTAGCGCAAATTCTGGTGTCAATCATCCGTGGAGTCGACCTTGGCGGTCGTGACCAACTTCGAGCCGAAACGGCGCAAGTCTTCCCCGCTCGACGACCTGACCGCTTTGGTGGCCGAGGACCTCAGCGCCGTCAACCAGATCATCCTCGACCGCATGCAGTCGCAGGTCGAGATGATTCCCCAGTTGGCGGGCTATCTGATCGCCGCCGGCGGCAAGCGCCTGCGTCCGGTGCTGACGCTGGCGGCCGCCAACCTGTGCGGCTACCAGGGCGAGCATCACCGGCTGCTGGCCGCGGTGGTGGAGTTCATCCACAGCGCGACCCTGCTGCACGACGATGTGGTCGACGAGAGCGACCTGCGCCGCGGCATGGCCTCGGCCAACGCGGTGTTCGGCAACAAGGCCAGCGTGCTGGTCGGCGATTTCCTGTTCTCCCGCGCCTTCGAGATGATGGTGGAGGTGCAGTCGCTCGACGTGCTGCGCATCCTGTCCGGTGCCTCCGCCATCATCGCCGAGGGCGAGGTGCTGCAGCTGCGCACCACCAACGACACCGAGACCAGCGAGCAGGCCTATCTCGAGGTCATCAAGGGCAAGACCGCCGAGCTGTTCGCCGCCGCCTGCCGCGTCGGCGCCGTCGTCGCCAACCGCCCGCAGGCGGAGGAGATGGCGCTCAACGATTACGGCATGAATCTCGGCATCGCCTTCCAGCTGGTCGACGACGTGCTGGACTACTCGGCCTTGCAGGCGAAGCTCGGCAAGACGGTCGGCGACGATTTCCGCGAGGGCAAGATCACCCTGCCGGTCGTGCTGGCCTTCCGCCGCGGCAACGACGAGGAACGCGCCTTCTGGCGCCGGGTGATGGAGGATCTCGACCAGAAGGACGACGATCTGGAGCGTGCCCAGGCGCTGATGGCCCGCCACAACGCCCTGAAGGACACGGTGGAGCGCGCGCGCCATTACGGCTCCATCGCCCGCGACAGCCTGGGCCTGTTCGCCGACGGGCCGATCAAGCAGGCGCTGCTGGAAGTCATTGATTTCGTGATCGATCGCGATTTCTGACGAGGCTGCGGAGGAGGCTGGCCGCAGGTCCGGATGTTTTTGACGATGACGCATTTTTTGCGTTGCGCACCCGGTCCGGACCGTTTATACACCCCCTCCACCGGCGGACGGCGCACACACAAGTGACTGGCCGACGGTGACAGGACCGGAGAGTAGCTCAGCCTGGTAGAGCACTGCTTTCGGGAGGCAGGGGCCGGAGGTTCGAATCCTCTCTCTCCGACCATAAAGACAAGGGCTTCCGGAGAAATCCGGGAGCCTTTCGTCGTTTCAGGGCCGTCGTTTCAGCGCTGCCGTCCGGCAGGGCGGAACAGCCGGATCGAATGGCCCCCACAAAATGGCCCCACAAAATGGCATGGCAAAAATGCAGCGGCCGGGCTGTGACTTTGCATTGCGTCGCCGGCCGGAACCGTTTATACACCCGCTCCACCGACGGACGGCGCACTTAAGAGTGACCGGACGGCGGTGACAGGACCGGAGAGTAGCTCAGCCTGGTAGAGCACTGCTTTCGGGAGGCAGGGGCCGGAGGTTCGAATCCTCTCTCTCCGACCATAAAGACAAGGGCTTCCGGAGAAATCCGGGAGCCTTTCGTCGTTTCGGGGCCGTCGTTTCAGGGCTGTGTCACACCGTGCACAGGAACCGCCGCTCCGTCCCTTCCAGCACCAGGGCGGTCAGGCGGTTGGTGGCGTAGGCGCCGGTGTCGATGCCGATGCGGTTGGGCAGCAGTTCCGGTTCCGGCGCGATGGTGTGGCCATGCACGACAATCTTGCCATGGTCGGCGCGCGACGCCAGGAAGGTCTCGCGGATCCACAGCCGGTCCTGGTCCTCCTGCCGGTCGAGCGGGACGCCGGGGCGGACGCCGGCATGGACGAAGTGGTAGTCGCCGATGGTCAGGTGGTTGCGCAGGCCCGTCAGGAAGGCGCGGTGATGGGCGGGCAGCAGGCTGTTCAGCATCAGCTGCGCCTGGTGCAGATGCTCCGCCGGCGCATCGGGGTCGGGGGCCGGGATGCCGTAGCTCTCCAGGGTCGCGTCGCCGCCATAGGTCAGCCAGCCGGGAGCGACGCGCAGGTCGGACAGGAAGCCCAGCATCGTGTCCTCGTGGTTGCCGCGCAGGAACACGGCGCCGAAGGCCGGCGGCAGCCCGCAGGCCAGCCGTTCGATCACCAGCCGCGAATCCGGGCCGCGGTCGACGTAATCGCCGAGGAAGACGAGGTATTTCAGCAGGTTCGGCGCCTGGTCGGCATCGCGGGCGATCTGGCCCAGCATCTGGTCCAAGAGGTCGAGCCGGCCATGGATGTCGCCCACCGCATAGACGCGCATGCCGCGCGGCACCGTTGCCGGTCCCGTCCGCCCGGCCGAGGACGCGCCCGACGTGGCATCAGCCCACAGTTTCCGTGCCAAGCTCAACACGCGGCAGTTCTCGATTTCGTCACAATGCACCCACTCAGCTGTGTCCGGGCCGCCGGCTCTTCAAGGGGGCGAAGGGGGCTTCTTCTGTTGCACCGCATTCACGCCATTCGGGGGGGCAAGGTCGCGCGACGACAGCAGCGGCCGGCGCAGCCGCCCGGCGGCGATGTCGGCGCGCAGAGCACCACCGTCGGCGGCACACACGCGGTCCAGCTCCGCCCGGTTGGCCGCGAAGAACGGATTCTGTTCCGACGAATTCGCCGGCCGCGCATGTTCCAGGTGATAGAGCGGACCGGGCACCCGCTCCACGCTCAGGCCCAGCCGGACGAACCGTTCGACGATCTCGTCATCCTCGTATCCCCAGGACAGGAAGGCCTCGTTGTAGCCGCCGTTGGCCAGCAGCCGCTCCCGGTCGAAAAAGGCGCTGCCGCCGGGAGAATTGCGGTGAATCAGCGAAAAACGCGGACAGACGACGTTCAGCGGGGCGGCCGACAGCGTGTAGCCGAAGCGCTGAACCTCCTGCCCGACGATCCGGAAGAACAGCCCATTGTAAGGAAACACCAGCCCGCCCCCCTGCCGCACCCGGTCGCGCGCCAACACATATTGAACCGGGTCCACCACGATGTCGGTGTCGTGCAGGGCGACGATGGGGGTTTGCGCCGCCTCGACCATGCGGTTGATCAGATGGGCCTTGTGGGTGAAGGGCGTGTCGTTGCCGCACAGGTGCAGATGGCGGCAGCGGGCGGCGAGATCGGGGCCGAGCGCATCGGGCACGTCGCTCGGCCCGTCCCGGTCCTCGCCGATCAGCAGGGTGGCGTCGACATGCTTCAGCAGGAAGCCGACGATCCAGCGCAGGTTGCGCTTGCGGTCGTCGCTGTCGGCGCGGAAGGGGATCAGGATGGTGGTGTCGCGCAGGTCGTGCCGCCCGTCCGGCAGCCGCGCCGCCATCGCCGTCTGCGGAAGGCGGCCTCCTGCACCGCCACCCGCTCCTGCGACTGCTCGTCGGCGGGGTTCAGCGCGAGCGCCATCTCGTAGAAATGCACCGCGGCACCGGGACGGCCCAGATCGGCCGCGATGTCGCCGTGCTGGCGCCAGCCGGCGGGGAAATGGGGGTGGCGGCCCAGCAGCATGTCCAGCGCCGCCAGCGCCTCCTCCAGCCGTCCGGCACCTTGCAGGGCTTCGCTCAGATGATATTCGCAGTCGGGAAAATCGGGGCGCAGCGCCAGGGACCGGCGGTAGGTGACGATGGCCTCCTCCGTCCTCAGCGCGCGGTGATGGACGGTGCCGAGGTTGAACAGCGCGTCTGCATCCGGCGTCTTCTCCACCGAGCGGGTCAGCAGGTCCAGCGCGCGGTCCATGTCGCCGCGGCGGCCGGCGATGAAGCCCATCCGGTGCAGCGCCTCGGCGTTGCCGGGGTCGGCATCGAGGATGAGGGCATACAGGTCCTCGCCCTCGGCAAGCCGGCCGGATTTGAGGTGGTCGAGCGCGATGGCGAGCGCTTCGTCGAGGGTGACGGTCCGGCCGCTGGCGGGCATGTGGTTTCAATCCCTTGCGAAACGAAGGCCATTGCGAAACGAAGGGCTCCGGCGATTCCACTTTGACACGGAGGGGGGACGCGGTGAACTCTTCGGTCGATCAGAGCGGATCCGATCCGCAGTGCGTCCAGCCAAAAAAGGCCCCCGCAGCATCATGACCAACGACCATAAGAACCGTTCCACCGGAGGACTCGCCCTTTCCCGCCGCACGCTGGGGCAGGCCGCCATCGCCGGCGGCGTGCTGGCCGGCTTCGGCCGTGCGCCGGTCTTCGCGCAGGACACCACGCTGAAGGTCGGCGTGCTGCTGCCGCGGTCCGGTCTGCTGGCCCAGGCCGGTCAGGCCTGCCAGCGCGGCGCCGACATCGCGCCTGCGGTGCTGTCCGAACTCGGCTACAAGGTCGAGGTTCTGTCGGCCGACACCGAATCGAACGCCGACGTCGCCCGTTCGCGCACGGAAAAGCTGATCAACGACGGCGCCCATGTCATCGTCGGCGCCTTCGACAGCGGCCAGACCGCCGCCGCCGCCCAGGTCTGCGAACAGCGCGGCGTGCCGCTGGTGATGAACATCGCCGCCGCCGACAAGCTGACCGAGCAGGGCTACAAGACCGTCTTCCGCAACTTCCCGACCTCCACCATGCTGGTGACGAACGGGATGTCGCTGATGAAGGACCTGTTCGCCGCCACCGGCACCACCCCGAAGACGGCCGTGTTCCTGCACGCCAACGACACCTTCGGCATGGCGAACAAGGCCGCCATCGACGCGCTGTTCCCCAAGCTGGACATGCCGTTCCAGATCGTGGAGTCGATCTCCTACGATCCCAAGGCGCAGGATCTGGCGGTCGAGGTGGCGAAGGCCAAGGGCACCGGGGCCGAGCTTGCCATCGTCACCACCCGCGCCAACGACGCCATCATGATGGTGCGCGAGATGGTGAAGCAGCGCTGGGAGCCCAAGGGCATCGTCTCCCCCGGCTCGCCCGGCCTCTATGACGAGCAGTTCTACAAGGTGCTGGGCAAGTACGCCGACTTCGCCATCACCAACCTGCCCTGGTACGACCCCAAGGCGGCGATGACCAAGCGGGTCGAGGCGGCTTTCAAAAAGCAGTTCCCGAACGACCGGTTCGAGGGCTATGCCTTCAACGTCGCCTTCACCTTCGAGGCGATCCTGATCGCCGCCGACGCCTTCAAGCGCGCTGGCACGGCGGAAGCGTCGGCGATGCTGGCGGCCCTGCGCCAGACCAACCTGTCGGACAAGCTGATGGTCGGCCCGGCGATCACCTTCGACGACAAGGGCCAGAACACCAACCTGATCTCCGCCTGCATCCAGAACCACAAGCTGCGCCCGACCGTGGTGCTGCCCAAGGCCTCGGCCGAAGCCGAGCCGGTGTTCCCGATGCCGGGCTGGGGCAAGCGCGCTTGATGTGAAGCGTTCCCAACGCTCCCTCTCCCGTCCCGGGAGAGGGAAGGGGCCCATGCAGAGCATGGGAAGGGTGAGGGGGATTCCAAGAATCGGATCCATGTTCGGATCACCCCTCAGCCTCCCCACGCCTTCGGCGCGGGTCCCCTCCCTCTCCCGGGGCGGGAGAGGGCCTACCTCAGCTCCCCGGCGCCCGCGGCGCGCTCCAGTTGCGCAGCACGCTGACCACGCGTAGCGTGAACACGGCGAGCGCGCCGACCACCGCGACCGGCACCGGCGGCAACTCCATCCGCTGGCCGGCGATCACCACCGCGGCCCCCAGCAGCGAGGCCATCGCGTAGATCTCCTCGCGCAGCACCCGCGGCACCTCGGCCACCAGCAGATCGCGCACCGCACCGCCGCCGCAGGCGGTCAGCGCCCCCAGCAGGGCGGCCGGCAGCGGGCTCAGCCCATAAGACAGCGCCTTGCCGCAGCCGGCGACGGTGAAAAGCGCCAGCCCGGCGGCATCCAGAACCATCACCGGCTTGCCCAGCCGGTTGATCGGCTTGTGGAACAGGAAGGCGGTCACTCCGGCGGCCAGCGCCACCATCAGATAGCGGTCGTCATGCAGGCTGGCCGGCGGCAGCGCGCCGATCAGCAGGTCGCGCACCACGCCGCCGGCCAGCGCCGCCGCCAGCGACAGCACCATCACCCCGAACAGGTCCAGCCGCTTGCGCACCGCCAGCGTGCCGCCGCTGAGGCCGAAGACGAACACGCCGATGAAATCCATCACCGTCAGCAGGGCGGAGAGGTCGGTCGGCATCGGAATGGGAAGCGGCGGCATGGACGGGCTCTTGGTCGGGCTCTGCGGAGGGTGTTTGCCCACCGATTGAGCACAGCCGCCACGGCCGCGCCAAGCAAAACCTCCGCTCCCGGAACCTCCGCTACACCGTGTCGGGCGCCGACAGCCGGATGCCCATCCGCCGCGCCTCCAGCATGAAGGCGCGGGTCATCTGCAACAGGTCGGTGCGCCAGTAGAGCTGGGTCAGCGGCTCGTCGAGGAAGTCTTCCGGCAGCATGGCGTAGCAATAGGTCTCCACCACCCGCAGATCCGGATTCCAGGGATCGACGCCGTCGCGCCAGCCGATGGTCCAGCCGGCATGGCCGGCGCCGATGGCCCAGCGTTCGAAATGCGGGGCGATGGTGTTGCTGTCGATGGGGTCCTTCACCGGCACCTGATAGAGCGCGACGAAGCGCCGGACATTCAGCTGAAGCCGCATCAGCAGCGAATCGCCGAAGGCGCCGATGCGATAGAGGCAGTCGGGCGAGCCCGGCGCATGGCTGAAGGTCACTTCGGCCCGCCGCAGCTCGCTCAGCGGCGTGGCTGACGGGGCATCGGCCAGCGGCGGCGTCTCATACTCGACGGCCCGCAGATCCTCGACCACCTCATGGGTCAGCATGTGGGTAACGCGGCTCTGCGCCTCGGCGATGGTCAGGCGGGTCAAGGGGCTGGTCCCTTCGGGCAAGTTGCGCGGCGGTCAGGAGACGAACGCCCTCTCCGGCGATTTGTTCAGGAGCCATTTGTTCGGGACCTTGCCGATCTGCGTCGATCCGCCCCTTGACCTTCCAATCGCTGGAAGCCCCATATCCCGTCATGCCGAGCGGAATCGAAGGAGAACCGGCATGACCACGACCCAGCACGACAGCAGCCCTGCGACGACCGCCGATCTCGACATCGGCGTGTCGGGCATGACCTGCGCCTCCTGCGTCCGCCGGGTGGAGAAGGCGCTGGGCCGGGTGCCGGGCGTCACCGCCGTGTCGGTCAATCTGGCAACGGAGCGGGCGCGGCTGAGCTTCGCCGGAACGCCCGACGCCAGGGCCGCGGCGGAAGCCGTCGAGGCCGCCGGTTTCCAGGCCGAACGGCGCGAGTTCGATCTGTCGGTCACCGGCATGACCTGCGCGTCGTGCTCCGGCCGGGTGGAGAAGGCGCTGACCCGGCTGCCCGGCGTCGACTCGGCGGCGGTCAATCTGGCGACCGAGCGAGCCCATGTCGTCGCCTTCGCCGGCAGCCTGGACACCGCCGATCTGGTCGCCGCGGTGGAGAGGGTCGGCTATGGCGCCGCCCCGGTCGCACAAGGCGGCGAGCGGGCGGAAGAGGAGCTGCGGGCCGACCGCAGCCGGCGCGAGCTGCACCATGTGCTGATCGCCGCGGCACTGTCGCTGCCGCTGCTGGCCGGCATGGCCGGCGACCTGCTCGGGGCCGACTGGATGCTGCCGGGTGCGGTCCAACTGGTGCTTGCCAGCGTCGTGCAGTTCTGGCTCGGCGCGCGTTTCTACCGCGCCGGCTGGAACGCGCTGCGGGCGGGCGCCGGCAACATGGATCTGCTGGTGGCGCTCGGCACCTCGGCGGCGTGGGGGCTCAGCCTCTATCTGATGCTGACGGCCCACCCCGGACACCAGCCGCACCTCTATTTCGAAGCCTCGTCGGTGCTGATCACCTTCGTGCTGTTCGGCAAATGGCTGGAGGCGCGGGCCAAGGGCCAGACCGCGGCGGCGATCCGCGCCTTGATGGATTTGCGCCCGGCGACCGCCCGGCTGCGCCGCGACGGCGGCGAGACCGAGGTGCCGGTGGAGCGCGTCCGTGTCGGCGATCCCGTGGTGGTCCGCCCCGGCGAGCGGGTTCCGGTCGACGGCCGGGTGGTCGAGGGTTCCGGCGGCGTCGACGAATCGATGCTGACCGGCGAGAGCCTGCCAGTCGACAAGGAGCCGGGTGCGCGCGTCACCGGCGGCTCGATCAACGGCGACGGCCTGCTGGTGGTGGAAACGACGGCGGTCGGCACCGAGACCATGCTGGCGCAGATCGTCCGCATGGTGGAGGGCGCCCAGGCGTCGAAGGCGCCGATCCAGCGGCTGGTCGACCGGGTCAGCGCGGTGTTCGTCCCGGCGGTTCTGGCGGTGGCGGCGCTGACGCTCGCAGGCTGGTGGATCGTCGGCGGCGATCTGGAGGCCGCCATCGTCACCGCCGTCTCGGTGCTGGTCATCGCCTGCCCCTGCGCGCTCGGTCTGGCGACGCCCACCGCAATCATGGTCGGCACCGGCGTCGCCGCCCGCCACGGCATCCTCATCAAGGACGCCGAGGCGCTGGAGCGCGCCCATGCCCTGACCGCCGTCGCCTTCGACAAGACCGGCACGCTGACCGAAGGCAAGCCGCGCGTCACCGACCTGATCCCGGCAGACGGCACCGACGGCGAAACCCTGCTGCGCCTTGCCGCCGCCCTCCAGGCCGGCAGCGAGCATCCGCTCGCCCAGGCGCTGCGCGACCGTGCCGCCGCCGCCGGCATGGCACCGGGATCGGCAAGCGATTTCCGCGCGCTGGCCGGCCGCGGGGTCGCCGGCACGGTGGCGGGACGGCGCCTGCAACTCGGCAACGCCCGCGCGGTGGCGGAAGCCGGCTTGCAGCCGGGCGCTCTCGCCGCGCAGGCGGACGAGCTGTCGGCGAGCGGACGCACACTGTCCTGGCTGATCGAGGTCGGCGAGGCGCCGCGTCTGCTCGGCCTCGTCGCTTTCGGCGACACGGTGAAGCAGAGTGCCGTCACCGCCATCGCCTCGCTGAAGGCCCAGGGGGTGGAGCCGGTGATGGTGACCGGCGACGGCCAGGGCGCCGCCCGCTCCGTCGCCGCGGCGCTCGGCATCGAGCGGGTGTTCGCCGAGGTGCTGCCGGGCGACAAGGCCGCCGTGGTCGCGACCTTGAAGGGGGAGGGCAAAACCGTCGGCATGGTCGGCGACGGCATCAACGACGCGCCGGCGCTGGCTGCCGCCGATGTCGGCATTGCCATGGCGACCGGCACCGACGTGGCGATGCACAGCGCCGGCGTCACCCTGATGCGCGGCGACCCGCGTCTGGTCGCCGGCGCCATCGACGTGTCGCGCCGGACCTATGCGAAGATCCGCCAGGGGCTGTTCTGGGCCTTCGCCTACAATGTGATCGGCATCCCCCTGGCGGCGTCGGGCCATCTCAGCCCGGTGCTGGCGGGAGCGGCGATGGCGTTGAGTTCGGTCAGCGTGGTGGTGAACGCGCTCACCCTGCGCGGCTGGACGCCGCCGAAGAACGAGGGCGCATGATGAAAGACGGCATGACCATCGGCGACGCCGCCAAGGCGTCGGGCGTCAACGCCAAACTGATCCGCTATTACGAATCCATCGGCCTGATCCCGGAGGCCGGGCGGACGGCGTCGGGCTATCGCGTCTACAACGACCGCGACGTGAATGTGCTGCGTTTCGTCAAGCGGGCGCGCACGCTGGGGTTCGGGATCGAGCGCATCCAGAAGCTGGTCGGGCTGTGGCAGGACCGCTCGCGCTGCAGCTCGGAGGTCAAGCGGATCGCGCTCCAGCACATCGACGAGCTGGAGGCGAAGATCGCCGAGTTGCAGGCGATGCGCGACACGCTGCACGAGCTTGCCGATGCCTGCCACGGCGACGAGCGGCCGGACTGCCCGATCTTGAAGGATCTGGCGTCGTGAGGTAAGCGCCCTCTCCCGGGGCGGGGGAGGGGGCCGGCCGGGCATAGACCCAGCCCTGTGCTCGGCGTCCGCAATGCTTTCATGCGAAATTGCTGCGACCGCGCAGAGTGGATCGGACTCTATGCTGATCCCCACCATGCCAGATCTCCCCGTCCAGCCTCTCGCCCCCGTCCAATCCGCAACCCGCCAGCCGCCCGCGACGGCGTCCGACGGGCTGCCGATCCCGCAGCGCTATTGGGCGATGACGGCGATGACCGTCGCGCTGATCATGGCGGTGCTCGACGGGGTGGTCGCCAACATCGCCCTGCCGACCATCCAGCGCGAGTTCGCGGTCGATGCCGCCAGCGCGATCTGGGTGGTCAACGCCTATCAGCTGGCGGTCACCGTCTCGCTGTTCCCGTTCGCGTCGCTGGGCGACATCATCGGCTACCGCAAGGTCTACTGGTTCGGGCTTGCGCTTTTCACCGTGGCGTCGCTGGCCTGCGCACTGTCGCCGAACCTGCCGGTGCTGACCGCCGCCCGCGTGGTGCAGGGCATCGGCGGCGCCGGGATCATGAGCGTCAATCTGGCGCTGGTGCGCCACATCTACCCGTCCACCCATCTCGGCCGCGGCGTCGGCTACAACGCGATGATCGTCGCGGTGTCCTCCGCGGCGGGCCCAAGCCTCGCGGCGCTGATCCTGTCGGTGGCCTCCTGGCCCTGGCTGTTCGCCGTCAATGTGCCGCTGGGGCTGGCGGCGCTGGCGGTGGCGGCGCGGGCGATGCCGGCGTCGAACCCGGCCGGTCACCGCTTCGACTGGCTGAGCGCCGCGCTGAACGCCGGCATGCTCGGCCTGCTGATCGTCGGATTCAAGGGGGTGGACGGCAGCCAGCCCTACTGGCTGGTGGCGGCGGAACTGCTGGCGGCCCTGACGCTCGGGGCGACGCTGGTGCGGCGCGAGCTGGCGCAGGCGGCCCCCCTGCTGCCGGTGGATCTGCTGCGCCGCCCGGTCTTCGCCCTGACGGTGGTGACCTCGGTCTGCTCCTTCGCCGCGCAGAACATCGTCTTCGTCGCGATGCCCTTCTTCTTCGAGGATGTGCTGAGCAGGTCGCTGACCGAATCCGGCCTGCTGATGACGCCCTGGCCGCTGGTGGTGGCGCTGGTCGCCCCGATCTCCGGCCGGCTGGCCGACCGCTACGAGCCGACGCGGCTGGCGGCGGCGGGCCTGCTGGCCTTCGCCGCCGGCCTTGCCCTGATGGCGCTGCTGCCGTCCGACCCGTCGACGCTGGACGTGGTCTGGCGGATGGCGCTGGCCGGCTTCGGTTTCGGCCTGTTCCAGACCCCCAACAACAAGGTGCTGGTCAGCAGCGCGCCGAAGGAGCGCAGCGGCGGCGCCAGCGGCATCCAGGCGACCGGCCGGCTGCTCGGCCAGACGCTGGGCGCCGCCACGGTCGGACTGGTCTTCACCGCCATCGGCAAGGCGGACGGCAGCGTCGTCGTGCTTTGGCTGGGCGCCGGGCTTTGCCTCTTCGCCTGCCTGACCGGCATCTTCCGCCGCCGCCCGGCCGCCTGAGCGGTTACGGTTTGGGCTGCTGGCTTTCCGGCCGGGTCAGCGTCGGCTCGTCGCCATAGGCGAAGGTCGGCGCCTTGTCGAGGTCGGCCTGCCCGATGTCCAGCATCGGCCCGTCGGGACCGTTGGCGAGCGTACCGGCCGGCAGCGCCACCAGCTTCTCGCCCAGCCCCAGCACCTCGTTCGGCGCCATCACGATGCGGTCGACCCGGTCGCCGCTCCGGTCCATGGTGAAGTCGAGGATGCGGCCGGCCATCTGCCCGTCGCGGGTGCGCAACTCCGTCCCCACCATCGCCCGCGCCTGCTCGGGATTGAGCGCGGCGGAGGGCAGTGCCGCCACCGGCGGCGACGAGCCCTGCGCGCCCGTAACCGGTGCTGCGGGATTCTGCACCTCCTGCGACGGCGCTTCGCCGCTGATCCCCGGCGGGGAGGCGATCTGTCCGGTTGCCGGCTGGTCGTCCGGCCGCGGCGCAGTCATCAGCGGCGGCGAGGTGGCGACGCCCGGCGCGGTCTGGGCGAAGGAGGTGCCGGTCAGCAGCAGCGCCGCGGCCGGAACAAGCATGAGGGGGCGGAGCATGAGGGCGACCCTTCCGTTCGGATTCAGGTATCGCCCTGGTTAACAGCGCAGAGTGCCTTTGGGTTGCCGACAGCGGCGTCGCATATGCTCCCTCTCCCGTCCCGGGAGAGGGAAGGGGCCCAAGCGCAGCTTGGGAAGGGTGAGGGGGAGTGCAAGGAGCCACGCGGTTCGGGATTCTCGGGTCGCCCCTCACCCTCCCCACTTCGTGGGTCCCCTCCCTCTCCCGGGGCGGGAGAGGGCATTTATGCCCCACTCACTTCCCGCGGCCTGTCTTGTCCTGAAGCGCGTCGATGCGCTTGGACGCGTCCGCCTTGGTCAGGCCGTCATCGAAGGACTCGCCGGCTTCCTCGCTCAGCGTCTTCAGGTACGAAGCCTGAGCGCCGGTCATCGGCTCGTCGCCGGTGGTCCAGTCGTCGGGGTTCTTGTCGCGATTGGAATGGTCGTCGCCGGTCTTCGGATTCTCGTGGCCGGCATGGTCATGGGTATCGGCGGTGTGCTTGGTCGTCATGATGCGTGCCTCTCGAAGGGGAACGCATCATGAACAAATCTGGAGGCCGAAAGTTCCCGCTCCCAACCCGAAAACCTCAGTTGCCGTTCCGTCGCAGCAGGAACACGCCCTGTTCGCCCAGCAGGTTGGCGAAGCCGGAATGGGCGTGGCTGGTCACCCGGCCGGCGCGGTTGATGATCCGCGTCTGTTCGATGGTGATGCCCATCTCCTCCGTCAGCACGACGAAGTCGCGCAGCGTGCAGAAATGGATGTTGGGGGTTTCCCACCACTGGTAGCCCAGCTTTTCCGTCACCGGCATGCGGCCGGTCAGCATCAGCTGCATGCGGACGCGCCAATAGCCGAAATTCGGCACCGACACGATGGCGCGCCGGCCGATGCGGCACAGCATCTCCAGCACGTCGCGCGGCTGCTTCATCGCCTGAAGCGTCTGGCCCAGGATGACGTAATCGAAGGCTTCCGCCGGATAATCCTTCAGGTCGGTCTCGGCATCGCCCTGGATCACCGACAGGCCGTGCGCCACGCACTGGCGCACGCCGTCCATGCTGAGTTCGATACCGCGCCCGTCGACATTCTTGGTATGGGCCAGATGATCCAGCAGGGCGCCGTCGCCGCAGCCGACGTCCAGCACGCGGCTGTTCGGCTCCACCATCTCGGCGATCAGCTTCAGGTCGTCGCGAATGTCCACCATGGTCGGTCGTCCAGTCCCAAATCAGCGCGCGCGGCGGCGGACGGACAGGCCGCGATGCTCGGCGCAGCCCTCCAGGAAGCCGTGGATGACCTGATGGAACTCCGGCTCGTCCAGCAGGAAGGCGTCGTGGCCCTTGTCGGTCTCGATCTCGACGAAGCTGACATTCCCGGCGACGGCGTTCAGCGCATGCACGATGGCCCGCGATTCCGAGGTCGGGAACAGCCAGTCGCTGGAGAAGCTGGCAAGGCAGAAGCGCACCGGCGTGGTCTTGCCCCCCGGCCGGAAGGCGTTGGCCAGCGTGCCCCCGGCATCGGCGGCGAGGTCGAAGTAATCCATCGCGCGGGTGATGTAGAGGTAGGAGTTGGCGTCGAACCGCTCGACGAAGGCCGCCCCCTGATAGCGCAGGTAGCTTTCCACCTGGAAATCGGCGTCGAAGCCGTAGGTGATCGCCTTGCGGTCCTGCAGATTGCGGCCGAACTTGCGGTGCAGGGCCGTTTCGGACAGGTAGGTGATGTGCGCCGCCATGCGGGCGACGGCCAGACCGGCCTCCGGCTTGGTGCCTTCCAGCAGATAGTTGCCGCCGCGCCATTCCGGGTCGGCCATGATCGCCTGGCGCCCGACCTCATGGAAGGCGATGTTCTGCGCCGAATGGCGGGCGGCGGTGGCGATGGGCACCGCGGCGAACACCGATTCGGGATAGGCGACCGCCCATTGCAGCACCTGCATGCCGCCCATCGAGCCGCCGATGACGCAGAACAGCTTTTCGATGCCGAGATGTTCGACCAGCAGCTTCTGCGCCCGCACCATGTCGCCGATGGTCACCACCGGGAAGGACAGGCCATAGGGCTGGCCGGTGGCCGGATCGACGTCCTTCGGCCCGGTGCTGCCCAGGCAGCCGCCCAGCACGTTGGAGCAGATGACGAAATAGCGGTCGGTGTCCACCGGCTTGCCGGGGCCGACCAGCATCTCCCACCAGCCGGGCTTGCCGGTGACCGGATGCCTCTCCACCACGAAATGGTCGCCGGTCAGGGCATGGCAGATGAAGATCGCGTTGGACTTGTCGGCGTTCAGCGTGCCGTAGGTCTGGTAGGCGATCTGGAAGCCGCCGATCTCCACCCCGCTGTCCAGCCGCATCGGCCGGTCGACCGCCAGACGCACGCGCTTGCCCGGCATGACCTGTTCACTGGAGGCGGGGGCGGGGGCGTTGGGGGCGGAGGCATTGGGGGCGGAGCTGTCGAGGGCCGCGGACATCTCGTTTCGTGCCTTGTCGGAAGCCTTACGGCGCCTTGATGGAAACCGTCAGGGAGCTGTGGCGGAACGGGAGCGTATAGCTACGAAGCCGGCCTTCGGAGTGTCAATGTTTTCTTTGATTTCAGGGCGCATGCGGACTACTACTAACCGGCTCTGCATTCGATGGTTTTTTGACCCATGGCTTCCGCCCGGACCCCGCTCGACGATTTGCGCCGCGAAATCGACCAGATCGACGACGCGATCCATGACCTGCTGATGCGCCGCGCCGCCGTGGTGGAACGCATCGGGGCGGCCAAGGGCAATGGCGCGGCCGAAACCGGCGCCCAGCCCGTCTTCCTCCGCCCGGCGCGCGAGGCGACGATCCTGCGCCGCCTGATGGCCCGCCATGCCGGCACCTTCCCCGCCCAGGTCGTCGTCCGCATCTGGCGCGAGATGATCACCGCCTTCACCCGCATGCAGGGTCCCTTCGCCGTCGCCGTCTATGCGCCGGAGGACCGCCGCGGCTTCTGGGACGTCGCCCGCGACCATTTCGGCGGCTTCGTGCCGATGACCGCCGTCAACACTCCCGCAGCAGCGCTCCGCGCCGTGTCGGAGGGGACGGCGACCGTCGCCGTGGTGCCCTATCCGGCCGAGGACGATTCGGATCCCTGGTGGCGCTTCCTGGTGTCGGCCGATGCCGGCCGGCCGCAGGTGGTGGCGCGTCTGCCCTTCGGCGGGCGCGGCAATGCCCGCGGCGAGAACCGCGACGCGCTCGCCATTGCCGCCGTCCCGCATGAGCCGACCGGCGACGACCGCACCCTGCTGAGCATCGAGATCGGCGGCGATCTCAGCCGCGGCCGTCTGAAGGATTCGCTGGAGGCCTGCGGCCTGCCGCCGGTTGGCTTCTGCACCTGGCATCCGGCCGGCCACGCCACCGGGATGAGCGGCGGCGGCCCGTCGGTCCATCTGGTCGAGATCGCCGACTTCGTCGGCCAGGGCGACCCCCGCCTCGCCAAGCTGCTGGAACGCTCGGGCGACATCCCGGTGCGGGTCAACGTCGTCGGCGGCTATGCCGTGCCGCTCGCTCTGGGCTGATGTGCGCGAATGAGGCGAGCCGCCGGGGCGGCTCCTGCCTTATCCTGCCGGCCCTCCGTGGAACGTTGGAACAGTGCCGTCGGACCTGTTCCATCCTGTTCCACCCCATCCATGAACCGCCCATCCACCATCGTCGGAAGGTAAGCAGACCATGACCCAGCCGAACGGCCCGCAGCCGCGTCCGGGGATTCTCGACATCGCCGCCTATGTCGGCGGCGAGCATCAGGGTCATATCCGCCTCGCCTCCAACGAAGGGGCGCTGGGGCCGAGCCCGAAGGCGATGGAGGCCTATGGGGCGGCGGCCGGGACCCTGCACCGCTATCCGGATGGCGGTTCGGCGGCACTGCGCGGCGCCATCGCCAAGCGCTTCAACCTGGATGCCGACCGCATCGTCTGCGGCGCCGGGTCGGACGAGATCATCAGCCTGCTGATCCGCTCCTATGCCGGGCCGGGCGACGAGGTGCTGTATTCGCAGTACGGCTTCCTGATGTACCCGATCGGCGCCAAGTCGGTCGGCGCCACCCCGGTGACGGCGCCCGAGGACGGGCTGACCGCCAGCGTCGACAACCTGCTGGCCCGCGTCACCCCGCGCACCCGTCTGGTCTTCCTCGCCAACCCCAACAACCCGACCGGCACCTATCTGCCGGCGTCGGAGGTGGCGCGGCTGCATGCCGGCCTGCCGCCGGACGTCATCCTGGTCATCGACGCGGCCTATGCCGAGTACATGAACAAGGACGACTACACCGCCGGCGAGGAGCTGGTGGAGCGTTTCCCCAACGTGGTGATGACCCGCACCTTCTCGAAGATCTTCGCGCTGGGCTCCTTGCGCATCGGCTGGTGCTATGGCCCGGCCGGGATCGTCGACGTGCTGAACCGGGTGCGCGGTCCCTTCAACGTGTCGAACGCCGCCCATGTCGCCGGCGTCGCCGCGGTTGAGGATGCCGAGTTCCTCGACCGCTCCCGCCGCCACAATGAGCAGTGGCGCGAGTGGTTCTCCGCCACAGTGCGGGAGCTGGGCCTGACGGTGCACCCCAGCGTGACCAACTTCGTGCTGGTCGATTTCAAGGGCCAGCCCGCCGGCAAGGACGACGCCGAGGCCGCCCGCCAGTTCCTGAAAGCCCGCGGCATCCTGGTCCGCCAGATGCCGTCCTACGGCCTGCCGAGCTGCCTGCGCGTCACCATCGGCACCGAGCAGGAGATGCACGCGGTGGCCGACGCGCTGCGGGACTTTTTGAAGGCGTAACGAGCGTGGCTTGAGTTTCCCTCTCCCGCCCCGGGAGAGGGAAGGGGCCCATGCGGAGCATGGGAAGGGTGAGGGGGTTGGCACGAAGCCATGCGCTTCCAGCTCATGCGCTTCGGGATTCTTGGATCACCCCTTACCCTCCCCACACCTGACGGCGCGGGTCCCCTCCCTCTCCCGGGGCGGGAGAGGGCCTATCGTTTTGCCTTACCCCCGCTTCAGCAGGAAATCGACCGTTTCCGGCCGGCCCGGCAGGTCGAGCCTGGCCTGCACCGGTTCGCAGCGGCTGACGATCCGGCCGCGGCGCAGCACGAACAGGCGGGCGGCGCGGGTGCGGATCGCCTCCACCGGGTTGCCGGCCTGGAGAACCACCAGATCGGCGTTGCAGCCGGGCTCCAGCCCGTAGCCGTCCAGATGCAGCAGCTTGGCCGGATTGACCGTCACCGCGTCGAAGGCGGCCTTGATGCCGTCCTGGCCGGTCATCTGGCCGACATGCAGGCCCATATGCGCCACCTCCAGCATGTCGCCGGAGCCCAGCGGGTACCAGGGGTCCATCACGCAGTCGTGGCCGAAGGCGACCGTCAGCCCTGCCGCCATCAGCTCCGGCACGCGGGTCATGCCGCGGCGCTTGGGATAAGTGTCGTGGCGGCCCTGAAGGACGATGTTGATCAGCGGGTTGGCGATCACCCCCAACCGCGCCTCCGCCATCAGCGGGATCAGCTTGGAGACGTAGTAGTTGTCCATCGAATGCATGGAGGTCAGGTGCGAGCCCGTCACCCGGCCGTGCAGACCCAGCCGCTGCGTCTCATAGGCCAGCGTCTCGACATGGCGGGACAGCGGGTCGTCGCTCTCGTCGCAATGCATGTCGACCAGCAGCCCGCGCTCCGCCGCGATCTCGCAGAGCAGCCGGACCGAAGCCGCGCCGTCGGCCATGGTCCGTTCGAAGTGCGGGATACCGCCGACGACATCGACACCCATGTCGAGCGCCTGCAGCAGCAGTCCCTTCGCATCGGCTGAGCGGAGGACGCCGTCCTGCGGGAAGGCGACCAGTTGAAGGTCGAGATAGGGCGCGACGCGCTTCTTGACGTCCAGCAGCGCCTCGGTCGCCAGCAGGCGCGGATCGCAGATGTCGACATGGCTGCGGATCGCCAGCAGCCCGCGCCCCACCGCCCAGTCGCAGTAGGCGAGCGCCCGCTCGACGATGGCGTCCTGGGTCAGCTGCGGCTTCAGCTCGCCCCACAGGGCGATGCCTTCCAGCAGGGTGCCGCTCTGGTTCACCCGCGGCAGGCCGTAGCTGAGCGTGCTGTCCATGTGGAAATGGGCATCGACGAAGGGCGGGCTGACCAGCCGGCCGGTGGCGTCGATCTCGGAAGCGGCCTCGCCGGCCAGATTGGCTTCGACTGCGGCAATGCGACCGTCCTTGATGCCGATGTCGATACCAGTGCGGCCATCCGGCAGGGTGGCGCGGCGCAGGATCAGGTCGAACATCAGCGTTCTCCTTTGCGGTACGGGATCATCAGGGCGCGCGGGTAGGAGGCCCGGCGGGCCACCAGCACCAGCGCCAGGATGCTCAGCAGATAGGGCATCATCAGGAACAGCTGGTAGGGCAGGACGCCGCCGCTCGCCTGCTGCAAGCGCAGTTGCAGCGCGTCGAACACCGCGAACAGCAGGGCGCCGAGCAGAGCCTTGCCCGGCCGCCAGGAGGCGAAGACCACCAGCGCGATGCAGATCCAGCCGCGCCCGTTGACCATGTTGAAGAAGAAGGCGTTGAACGCCGACAGGGTCAGGAAGGCCCCGGCCAGCGCCATCAGCGCGCTGCCCGCCACCACCGCGCCGATGCGGATGGCGGTGACGTTCAGCCCCTGCGCCTCGGCGGCGGCGGGATTCTCGCCGACCATCCGCACCGCCAGCCCGACCGGCGTGCGGTAGAGGACATAGGCGACGACCGCGACCAGCAGGAACGCAAGGTAGGTCAGCGGAGTCTGGGCCAGGGCGCCCGGCAGGGCCAGCGGCTGGAACGGCTCGACGGTCGGCGGGGTGCTGGCCTGCGGCAGGACGAGGCGGTAGACGAAATAGGACAGGCTGGTGCCGAGCAGGGTGACGCCGATGCCCGTCACATGCTGCGACAGGCCGAGCGGCACGGTCAGCGCCGCATGCAGCAGGCCGAGCAGCGCGCCGCAGCATGCTGCCGCCAGCACGCCGGTCCACAGGTCGGCGCCCTGGTAGACCGCCATCCAGCCGGCCATGGCGCCCAGCGTCATGATGCCTTCGATGCCGAGATTCAGCACGCCGGCCCGCTCGCACACCAGCTCGCCCAGCGTGCCCAGCACATAGGGGGTGGCGATGCGCAGCACCGCGGTCCAGAAGGCGGCCGACAGCAGGATGTCGAGGATGATCGACAGGAAATCCATGACCCCTTACCCCCGCCGCAGCCGGTAGCGTGCCAGCAGCCCGGCGACCAGCATGCAGAGCAGGCTGGTGGCGACCAGGACGTCGGCGATGTAGTTGGGAACCGGCATGGCCCGGCTCATGGCGTCGGCGCCGACGAAGATGCCGGCGATGAACAGTGCGGCCCCGACCACCCCGATGGGGTGCAGCTGGGCCAGCATGGCGACGACGATGCCGCTGTAGCCGAAGCCCGGCGACAGGTCGAGCGTCAGGTAGCCTTTCAGCCCGCACACCTCCGCCGCACCCGCCAGCCCGGCCAGCCCGCCCGACAGCAGGGCGGTGCGCAGCATCACCCGCGTCACCGGCATGCCGGCGAAGGCGGCGGCGCGCGGGTTGGCGCCGACCGCCCGGTTCTCGTAGCCCCAGATGGTGCGGGTGTCGATCAGCCACAGCAGCACCGACAGGCCGAGCGCGATGGCGAGCCCGGCATGCAGGCGGGTGCGCGCCACCAGCTTGGGCAGCTCCGCCGCCTCGGCGACCGGGGCCGACTGCGGCCAGCCCATGCCCATCGGATCCTTCAGGGCCCCTTCCAGCAGCAGCGACACCAGCAGCAGGACGACGAAGTTCAGCAGCAGGGTGGTCACCACCTCGTCGACGCCGAAGCGGACCTTCAGCACGGCGGGACCGAGCAGGGTGACGCCGCCCGCCGCCATGCCGGCGATCATCACCAGCGGGATCAGCGCCCAGGCCGGCAGGTCGAGCATGCCGCCGCCGACCACCACGGCGGCCAGCGCGCCCATGTAGAGCTGCCCTTCCGCCCCGATGTTCCACAGCTTGGCGCGGAAGGCGACGGCGGCGGCAAGGCCGGTCAGGATCAGCGGGGTGGCGCGGGTCAGCGTCTCGGTCAGGGCGAAGCGGGAGCCGACGGCGCCTTCGAACAGCAGGCCGTAGGCGCGCAGCACCGGGGCGCCGGTCCAGGCGACCAGCAGGGCGCAGAGCGCCAGCGCCGCCACGACGGCGCCAACCGGCGCCAGCAGCCGCAGGGCGAGCGGGGTATCGGTGCGCGGTTCAAGCCGCATCAACAGTCTCCGGCAGGATGTCGCGCAAAACGTCCCAATGCCCGGCCATCAGCAGGCCGAGCTGGCTGACCGACACCCGGTCATGCGGCAGCAGCGGGGTGAGGCGGCCGTGATAGGCGACGGTGACGCAGTCGGCCAGCGCCAGGATCTCGTCCAGATCCTCGGAGATCAGCAGGACCCCAGCCCCGGCGGCGCGGGCGTCGAGCAGCCGGCTGTGGACGTAGGACACCGCCCCGATGTCGAGCCCGCGCGTCGGCTGGCTCGCCAGGATCAGGTCCGGCCCATGGGCCAGCGTGCGGCCCAGGATCAGCTTCTGCATGTTGCCGCCCGACAGCAGCTGCGTGCGGGCATCCGGTCCGGGGCAGCGGACGTCGAACTCCTCGATCACCTCGCGGGCATAGGCCCGTGCCGCTCCGCGCCGCAGCACGCCGAAACGCGAGAAGGCGCTGTCGTGATAGCGTTCGGCGATCAGGTTTTCCCACACCGCCATGGCGCCGACGAGGCCAGCGCTGTGCCGGTCCTCCGGGATGCGGGCAACGCCGCGCCGGACCATGTCGGCGGGGTCGCCATGCTCGACCACGCTGCCCTTCAAGGACAGCCGGCCGGAGTCGGGGCGGATCAGGCCGCTGACCAGCTCGGCCAGCGCCGTCTGGCCGTTGCCCGACACGCCGGCGATGCCGACCACCTGATGGCGGCGCACCGTCAGATCGACCCCGTCCAGCAGCGGACGGCCATGGCCGGAGGCCACCGTGACGCCCGACAACTCCAGCACCGGTTCGCCGGGGCTGAGCGGGGCGGGGGCCGGCGGCTTGACGCTGCGGCCGACCATCAGCTCGGCCAGCTTGGCGCGGTCGGTGGAGGCGGTGGCGTGGGTGGCGACCAGCTTGCCGGCGCGCAGAACGGCGACGGTGTCGCTGGCGGCGAAGACCTCGTTCATCTTGTGGCTGATGAAGACGACGGCGAGGCCGTCGGCGGTCAGCTTGCGCAGCGTCTCGAACAGCCCGGCCGATTCCTGAGGCGTCAGCACCGCGGTCGGCTCGTCCAGGATCAGGATGCGGGCGTCGCGGTAGAGCGCCTTCAGGATCTCCGCCCGCTGACGCTCGCCGACCGACAGCTCGCCGACCAGCGTGTCCGGCCGCACCTCCAGCCCGAAGCGCTGGGACAGGTCGAGCAGCCGGCGGCGGGCCGCACCCCGGTCGGAGCGCCAGCGCCACAGCGATTCGGTGCCGACGGCGATGTTATCCAGCACCGACAGGTTGTCCGCCAGCGTGAAATGCTGGTGGACCATGCCGATGCCGGCCTCCAGCGCCGCGCGGGGAGAGCCCGGCGGCAGCGGGCGGCCGAACGCCTCGATGGTGCCCTCGTCGGCGACGTAATGGCCGAAGAGGATGTTCATCAGGGTGGTCTTGCCGGCGCCATTCTCGCCCAGCAGCGCCAGCACCTCGCCGGCGCGGAGCGTCAGCGAGATGCCGTCGTTGGCGAGCAGCGGGCCGAACCGCTTGGAGATGCCGGCGAGCCGGAGGACGACCTCCGGCCCAACTGTCACGGGTGATGACATTGCGGATACGCCGGGCTCTACATCGTCGACTTCGGCTCGGCGTCGTTGACCTTCACGGTGAACTTGCCGTCGCGGATCTGCTGCTCGCGCTCCGTCACCTTCGCCTTGACGGCGTCGGGGACCTTCGCCTCGAAGGTGCCGAGCGGCGCGAGGCTGGAGCCCTTGTGCGCCATCATGCTGTAGGGGCCGTAATCCTCGGCCTTGTAGCTGCCGGCCTTCACCGCGGCGATGGCGCGCTCGACCGACGGCTCCATGTGCCAGAGGGCGCTGGCGACGACGGTGTCGGGATATTGCGGCTGGGTGTCGATGACGTTGCCGATGGCGAGCACCTTGCGCTCCTTGGCCGCGTCGGACACGCCGAAGCGCTCGGCGTACATCACGTCGGCGCCGCGGTCGATCATGGCGAAGGCGGCTTCCTTGGCCTTGGGCGGGTCGAACCACGAGCCGATGAAGCTGACCGAGAACTTGACCTGCGGGTTGACCTCCTTGGCGCCTTCCATGAAGGCGTTCATCAGGCGGTTCACCTCGGGGATCGGATAGCCGCCGACCATGCCGATGACGTTCGACTTGGTCATGCCGCCTGCCACCATGCCGGAGAGATAGGCCGGCTCCTGGATGTAGTTGTCGAAGACCGAGAAGTTCGGCTCCTGCGGCTTGAAGCTGGAACCCATGACGAAGGCGGTCTTCGGATAGTCCTTGGCGACGGCGCGGGCGGCGCGCTCCACCCCGAACACCTCGCCGAAGACCAGCTGCTGGCCGGCCTCGGCATACTGGCGCATCACGCGCTCATAATCGGTGTTGGCGACCGACTCGGCCCAGACATACACGATGTCGCCACGGTCGGCGGCGGCCTTCAGCGCGACATGGATGCGGCTGACCCACTGCTGCTCGATCGGCACGGTGTAGATGCCGGCGACCTTCACCTTGCCGTCCGCGAATGCCGGCAGGGAGCTGCCGGCAGCCGCCGCGAAGGCAACTGCGGCCACGCCGCACAGCACCGCACGGCGAGTCATACCCCCGGCCGCCTTCCCAAAGACGTTCATCGCCCGATCCCCCATCCCCCGAACCGACATCATGAGTCCCCTTCGTCGCTGAGTATCGTTGGTCGCGTATCGTTGGCCGCCGTCACCGGCGGCAGTATGGCCGAGCCGCCAAGCTCATGAATACTCGGGAATGTGCCCGTAAATCCATGGACCCGTGCGGCCGCAATTTCGAATGCAACGGAAATGCCATCCGCCGGGAGCGCTGCCCATCTCGCAGGCAAACGCGCCCGGTTGGTCAGAATGCTGGCATGTGATTGAATAAAGGGCAAATCTTCTTGACGATCCGGTCAGGATCGCGGCGCATCGTCCTGCCGTCCGCCCTCGCGCTTGCGGGCGTCGCCGCGGCAGCGGTCGGAGCAGTATTTCACCTCGTCCCACACCCGCTCCCATTTCTTCCGCCAGGTGAAAGGGCGGTTGCAGACCGGGCAGGTCTTGGTCGGCAGGTCGGCCTTCTTCACGCCCTTCATGCCGGGCCGCCGCCCAGAATCGCGGCGGGACGGCGCAGGACCGGGTCGAAGGGGTTCAACTGGCGGCTGATCGCGGTGGATTCGCGTTTCAGGATGTCGACCACCACCGGCAGCCGTTCCTCGTTCAGCCGCTCGCTGATCGTGCCGACGCTGAGCGCCGCCACGGCATAGCCGTCGCGGTCCAGCACCGGAACCGCCACGCCGGACATGCCCGGCAAGAGGCCGGTGGACCGGCTGGCATAGCCGAGGTCGCGCACCCGCGCGATTTCCGTGCGCAGATAGACCTCGTCGATGATGCCGACGCCCTGCATGCGCGGCAGGTTGAAGCGGATGACCTCCTCCCGCTCCTCGGCATGCAGGAAGGCCATGATGGCGAGGCTGCCCTGGCCGACACCCAGCGTCACCCGGCCGCCGATGTCGCCGGTGAAGGAGCGGATGGGGAAGGGCCCCTCGCTGCGGTCCAGGCACACCGCATCGAAGCCGCTGCGCACCAGCAGGAAGATGGTGTCGCGCAGCGTCGCCGACAGGCGCAGCAGGATCGGCCGGCAGATGTCGCGCAGGTTGTTCGGATTGCCGGCCTGCGCCGCCAGCCCGAACAGGTCGATGCCCAGCCGGTAG
This sequence comes from Azospirillum palustre, assembly GCF_002573965.1. Classification (NCBI taxonomy): domain Bacteria; kingdom Pseudomonadati; phylum Pseudomonadota; class Alphaproteobacteria; order Rhodospirillales; family Azospirillaceae; genus Azospirillum; species Azospirillum palustre. Next base: position 535,748 of record NZ_PDKW01000041.1, read on the forward strand.
CGCTTGGTCGCCTTGTCCGCCTCGGCCATCCCCTCTTCGACCAGGATCTTCAACAAGCGGTGGACGGTCGGCGGGGTGAGGTCGAGCGCGCGGGAGATGTCGGTCAGCCGGGCCCCCGCCTCGTTGGAGGAGGCCAGCAGGCGCAGGATCGCCAGCCCGCGCTGCAGGCTGGACTTGCTGCCCGCCTCGTCGGTGCCAGCATTTTCGGGGCCGGCGCTCTCGACACCCGCACTGTCTTTTGCCCTGCGGCGGAGGTCGGCGCTCATGTTGGGCTCCGTTCTGAAAATCGGTGATGTTGGTTGCCCCATCTATTCCGTATATCGGAAGCTTTTGCAAAATCTTTTCTTTCTACGGAAAAAGCGGATTGACGCGAATGGTCGGTAGACGGAACCATCGGGGCAACAGGTGAGGCCCGGAGACCGAGGCCAATTGTCGCAAGAGGGAGAATTCCCCCCGTGTCGTTCCTCGAATTGAAAAACATCACCAAGCGTTACGGCCCGATGACCGCGGTCGGCGACGTGTCGCTGTCGGTGGAGAAGGGCGAGTTCGTCTCCCTGCTCGGCCCTTCGGGCTGCGGCAAGACCACGACCCTTCAGATGATCGCCGGTTTCGTCGAACCGTCGGCCGGCACCATCCGGCTGGACGGACGCGACATCACGCGGGCCAAGGCGAACAGCCGCGGGCTGGGCATCGTGTTCCAGAGCTACGCGCTGTTCCCGCACATGACCGTATTCGACAATGTCAGCTTCGGCCTGGAGATGCAGCGCGTGCCCAAGGGCGAGCGCAAGCCGCGGGTGGAAGAGGCGCTGTCGCTGGTCCACCTTTCGCCCTATGCCAAGCGCTACCCGCGCGAGCTGTCGGGCGGCCAGCGGCAGCGCGTGGCGCTGGCGCGCGCCCTGGTGATCCGCCCGCCGGTCCTGCTGCTGGACGAGCCGCTGTCGAACCTGGACGCCAAGCTGCGCGAGGCGATGCAGTTCGAACTGCGCGAGATTCAGCGCAAGGTCGGCACCACCACCGTAATGGTCACCCACGATCAGGCGGAAGCCTTCTCGATCAGCGACCGCGTCGTGGTGATGGAGGCCGGGCGCATCACCCAGATCGACCAGCCCTACCGCATCTACGAGCATCCGGAGACGGAGTTCATCTCCCGCTTCGTCGGCAAGACCAACCTGCTGCCGGGCAAGGTCGTCACCGCGACCGGCGCCGGCGCCACGGTGTCGCTGGCCGGCATCGCCGTGCCGTTGGAAACCGCCGGCCTGTCGGTGGGCGAGACGGTGACCCTGTGCATCCGTCCGGAGAAGCTGCACCTGACCGCGCCGTCGGGCGGGCTGCTGACCGGCCGCGTCGCCGACCGCTTCTTCCTGGGCAGCCAGTGGCTCTATCACATCGACGGGCCGCTCGGCACGCTGATGGTGGTGACGCCGAACGACGGCTCCACCCCGGCGGAGCAGGGCGCCCCGGTCGGGCTGGACTGGTCGCCGTCGGTCGTGCGCGTCCACCGCGGCGCCATGGCGGAGGCGCCGGACGTGGCCCTCGAGGTGACGGGATGAGCGCGTCCCTTCCCGACGCCGCCCCGGCCGCACCGGGCGACGAGACGCCGGTACGCCGGTTCCCAACCGCTCCGCTGTTCCTGTCGGGGCCGGCCGCGCTGCTGTTCGCGGCGCTGGTGCTGACCCCGCTGTTCCTGACGGCGCTCCTGTCCTTCAACCAGTTCGACTATGCGACCGGGCGCACCGGCGGCTTCACGCTGGAGCATTATCTGGCGGTGGTGACCGACGAGTATTACCTGGAAATCTTTCTGCGCACCTTCCGCATCTCGGCGCTGGCGACCGCCATCTGCGTGGTGATCGGCGTACCGGAAGCCTACATCCTCAGCCGGATGAGCAACCCCTGGCGGTCGATCTTCCTGCTGGTGATCCTGGCGCCGCTGCTGGTGTCGGTCGTCGTCCGTGCCTTCGGCTGGAGCATGCTGCTGGGGCCGGAAGGGCCGGTGAACGGGGCGCTGATCGCGCTCGGCATCGGCCGGATGAAGCTGCTCTACAGCGAGGGCACGGTGGTCGTGGCGCTGGTCCACGTCATGCTGCCCTTCATGGTCATCCCGGTCTGGACCTCCTTGCAGAAGCTGGACCCGGCGGTGGAGCAGGCGGCACTCTCCTTCGGCGCCTCGCGTGCCACGGCCATCGTCCGGGTGGTGGCGCCGCAGATCCTGCCCGGCATCCTGTCGGGAAGCCTGATCGTCTTCGGCCTCAGCGCCAGCGCGTTCGCCATCCCAGGATTGCTCGGCGGGCGGCGGCTGAAGATGGTCGCAACCGTGGTCTACGACCAGTATCTGAGCGACCTCAACTGGCCGATGGGGGCCGCGGTCGCCGTCATCCTGCTCGCCGCCAACCTGATCATCATGCTGACCTACCACCGCATGGTGGAAGGCCACTACCGCCGCCGGCTGGGGTGAAGACGCCATGACCCGCAACGGACCCGTCGCCCTGTTCTTCCACGCATTGGTCGTCATCTTCATGCTGGCGCCGCTGGCGATCGTCTGCCTCGTCGCCTTCACGCCGGAAAACACCCTGTCGCTGCCGACCAGGGGCTTTTCGCTGCGCTGGTTCGAGGCGGTGTTCCACCACCCGGACTTCGTCCAGTCCTTCTGGAACAGCCTTTGGCTCGCCGTGCTGTCGGCGACGCTGGCGGTGGCGCTGGCGGTTCCCGCCTCGCTCGCCATCACCCGCTATGAATTTCCCGGCCGCGGCTTCCTCAATGCGCTGTTCCTGTCGCCGCTGATCATCCCGCATCTGGTGCTGGGCGTCGCCATGCTGCGGCTGTTCGCCGTCGTCGGCGCCGCGGGCAGCTTCGGCTGGCTGGTGGCGGCGCACATGGTGATCGTCACGCCCTATGTGATGCGCCTGCTGATCGCCGCCATCTCCGGCTTCGACCGCAGCGTGGAACAGGCGGCCTTCTCGCTGGGCGCCAGCGAGGCCACCGTGTTCCGCCGCGTCACCCTGCCGATGATCCTGCCTGGCGTCACCGGCGGCTGGCTGATCGCCTTCATCAACAGCTTCGACGAGCTGACCATGTCCATCTTCATCACCTCGCCGTCCACGGTGACGCTGCCGGTGCGGATGTACATGTACGCCACCGAATCCATCGACCCGATGATGGCGGCGGTTTCGGCGCTGATCATCGGTATCACCGCGGTCGCCGTGCTTCTGCTCGACCGTGTCTATGGGTTGGACCGCATCCTGGTCGGCCAGCACTGAGCGTCCGCTCCGGCCGTCCTCTCTTCGGAGACCAGTCATCATGGCTTTGCTGCAGCGTGTGGCCGAACAGGGCCGGCGCGTGGTCCGCTTCACCCTCGACGGACGCCCGGTGGAGGCGCTTGAGGGCGACACCATCCTGACGGCCATGCTCACCAACGGCGACCGGCTGCGCCGGACGGAATTCGCCGACACCCCGCGCGCCGGCTTCTGCATGATGGGCGCCTGCCAGGATTGCTGGGTGCGGACGGAGGAGGGCGAGCGGCTGCGTGCCTGCGGCACCTTCATCGCCGACGGCATGCGCCTGCTGAGCGGCGGGGAGTGGACATCGTGAGCGAACCTCTTTTCCCCCCCGTGATCGTCGGTGCCGGCCCGGCCGGCATCCGCGCGGCGGAGCGGCTGGTCGCCGCCGGCCTGCGGCCGGTGGTGGTGGACGAGGCGGCGCGCTGGGGCGGCCAGATCTACCGCCAGCCGCCTGATGGTGGCTTCACCCGGCCGAAGACGGCGCTCTATGGGTTCGAGGCCGGCAAGGCCGATGCGGTCCACCGCGCCATGGCGGCGATCCGCGACCGGGTCGACTACCGTCCGCGCACGCTGGTGTGGAACTGCGAGGCCGGGGCGCTCGACCTGTTGAGCGACGGGGCGAGCGAGACCTTGCCCTTCAGCAATCTGATCCTGGCGACCGGCGCCACCGACCGCGTGCTGCCCTTCCCCGGCTGGACGTTGCCCGGAATCTTCACGCTCGGCGGGTCGCAGGTGGCGCTGAAGTTCCAGGGCTGCGCCGTCGGCCGGCGGGTGGCCTTTCTCGGCACCGGCCCGCTGCTCTATCTGGTCGCCTACCAGTATCTGAAGGCCGGGGTCGAGGTGGCGGGGGTGTTCGACACCACGCCCTTCGCCGCCCAGGCCCGCGCCACCGCCGGCATGCTGCGCGATCCGGCGACGCTGGCGAAGGGGCTGCTGTTCGTCGGCTGGCTGCGCGCCCATGGCGTGCCGATCCACAACGGCGTCCGTCCGGTGCGCGCCGAGGGCGCGGAGCGGGTCGATGCGCTGGTGTGGCGCGATGCCCGCGGGCACGAACGGCGCACCGGGTGCGACGCCGTCGCCTTCGGGCTTGGCCTGCGGTCGGAGACCCAGCTGGCCGACCTCGCCGGCTGCCGCTTCCGCTTCGACGAGGCCGACCGGGCCTGGCTGCCGGAGCGGGACGGGGCAGGGCGCAGCTCGGTTGCCGGCGTCTATCTGGCCGGCGACGGCAGCGGCATTTCCGGCGCCGACGCGGCGGAACTGGCGGGAGAGCGCGCGGCGCTGGCCCTGCTGGAGGATCTCGGACGGCCGGTCGAGGCTGCGCGGGTGAAGGAACTGGACGGCCGGCTCGCCCGCATCGCCGCCTTCCGCCGCAGCCTGTCGGCCGCCTTCCCCTTCCCGGCGGACTGGGCCGATGCGATTGCCGACGACACCATGATCTGCCGCTGCGAAGGCATCACCGCCGGTGCCGTGCGCGAAGTGGCCCGCAGCGGGCAGGCCCGCGAGATGAACCGAGCCAAGGCGCTGACCCGCGCCGGCATGGGCCGCTGCCAGGGCCGCATGTGCAGCGCCACCACGGCAGAACTGCTGTCCCGCACGCTCGGCACCGGCCCGGATGGGGTGGGGCGCCTGCGGGCGCAGCCGCCGATCAAGCCGCTGCCGGTCTCCGCCGGTGCCGAGCGGCGGGAGGTCGCGTGATGCGGGAACGGATCGACTGCGATGTCGCCATCGTCGGCGGCGGGATCGTCGGCGGGTCGGCGGCGCTGTTCCTGCGGCAGGCCGGCCTGTCGGTGACGCTGCTGGAGCGCGACTGGTGCGGCGCCAAGGCGAGCGGCGTCAATTTTGGCGGCGTGCGCCGGCAGGGCCGCCCGCTGGAGCAGCTGCCGCTGTCCCAGCGCGCCCATGCCATCTGGGGCCGTCTGCCGGAGCTGCTGGGCACCGACGCCGAATACATCCGCTCCGGCCATCTGAAGCTGGCACGCAGCGAACCCGACCTTGCCTCCCTGATCGACTACCGCGAGCGCACACAGGGTTTCGGCCTCGGGCTGGAGATCATCACCGGCGAGGAGTTCCGCCGCCGTTGGCCGGCGCTGGGCGACCGCGCCATCGGCGGATCGCTCTGCCCGGAGGACGGCCACGCCAACCCGCGCCTCGTCTCCCCCGCCTTCGCCCGTGCGGCTGCCAGACTGGGCGCGGTGGTGCGCGAACAAACGCCTGTCGACCGGGTGGAGAAGGACGGCGACCGCTTCGTCCTGCTGAGCGGCGATGCCCTGGAGGTGCGTGCCCGCGTCCTGCTGAACACCGCCGGTGCCTGGTCCTGGCGGGTGGCGGAAGCCTTCGGCGAGCCGGTGCCGCTGGAATCGCTTCATCCCAACATGGCGGTGACGGAGCCGCTGCCCCGCTTCCTCGACGTCAACATCGGGGTGGAGGGCGGTGGCGTCTATGGCCGGCAGGTGCCGCGCGGCAACATGGTGGTCGGCGGCGGACGCGGCTTCGCGCTCGACGCCGACCGCGCCCGGCCGCAGCGCGACGCCGTGCTGACCCTGATGCGCGACGCGGCGGAGCTGTTCCCGCAACTGCGCCACGCCCACGTCATCCGCTGCTGGACCGGGGTGGAGGGCTATACGCCCGACCGCAACCCGATCGTCGGCCCCAGCCGCACCACGCCCGGCCTGTTCCACGCCTTCGGCTTCTCCGGTGCCGGGTTCCAGATCGGCCCCGGCGTCGGCCAGACGCTGGCCGAGCTGGTCACCGGCGGCGAGACGCCGATGCCGCTGGAGCCCTTCCGCATCGACCGCTTCACACCGACCGCTTAAGCTCCCATCCCTTGGCCCATTGGAGGACGTGCATGCCCACCTTGCGTTCCCTGTCGCTCACCGGTCTCGCCACGGTTGCCATCACGGCCGCCGCCGCACTCTCCACCCCCGCCGCCGCCCAGACCAAGACGGTCTACATCGGCATGAACGGCGGCACGATGGAGAAGACCTACACCGAGAACGTCTTCCCCGCCTTCGAGAAGGCGACCGGCATCAAGGTGGTGGTGGTTCCCGGCACCTCGTCCGACATCCTGGCCAAGCTGCAGGCCCAGAAAGACAACCCGCAGATGCACGTCGTCTTCCTCGACGACGGGCTGATGTACCGCGCCATCGGCATGGGCCTGTGCCAGAAGATGGACAGCTCGCCGGTGCTGAACGACGTCTACCAGTCCGCGCGCCTGAAGGGCGACATGGCGGTCGGCGTCAACATGGGCATGACCGGTCTCGCCTATAACAAGGCGATGTTCGACGAGAAGGGCTGGGCGCCGCCGACCAGCTGGATGGATCTGGCCGATCCCAAGTACAAGGGCAAGATCGTCGTCCAGTCGGCCGCCAGCAGCTCCTTCGGCCTGCACGCCTTCCTGATGTACAACCGCATCAAGGGCGGCACCGAGGGCAATGTCGATCCGGGCTTCACCACCTGGCGCAAGACCATCGGCCCGAACGTGCTGGAATACATCCCCAGCTCGGCCAAGATCGCCGAGATGGTGCAGACCAACGAGGCGGCCATCTTCCCGCTGACCCCGACCGGCGTCGGCAGCCTGAAGGCCAAGGGCATCCCGGTGGAATATGCCCAGCCCAAGGAAGGCTCGGTCGTCCTGATGGTCGGCGAGTGCGTCGTCGCCAAGAACCCGGACAACGAGGCCGCGCAGAAACTGGCCGCCTATCTGCTGGGGCCGGAGGCGCAGCTCGCCGCCTTGCAGTACGGCGCTCAGATCCCGTCCAACACCAAGGTCACGCCGCCGGCCGAGGTCGCCGACGAGATGAACAAGTTCCAGGGCTACATGAAGAACGCCGTCACGGTGGACTGGGACGTCATCAACGAGAAGCGCCCGGACTGGAACCAGCGCTGGAACAAGGAAATCGAACGGTAACGCAGGCAATAACCGGGACATGGAAAAGGGGGCGGAAACGCCCCCTTTTTTTGACCGGACCTCTTCGGCGGAAGCCTTACTCCGCCGCCACCGCGGCGCGGCGCCGGGCCTCGCGGGACTGACGGCCTTCCTTCAGCTTTTCCGACAGCAGGAACGCCAGTTCCAGCGACTGGCTGGCGTTCAGGCGCGGATCGCAGGCGGTGTGGTAGCGCAGAGCCAGATTGTGATCGGTGATCGCCTGGGCGCCGCCCGTGCACTCCGTCACGTCCTGGCCGGTCAGTTCGAAATGCACGCCGCCGGCATGGGTGCCTTCGGCCTGATGAACTTCGAAGAAGCCGCGCGCCTCGGCCAGGACCCTCTCGACCGGGCGGGTCTTGTAGCCGGTGGTCGACTTGATCGTGTTGCCGTGCATCGGGTCGCAGGACCACACCACCGTGCGGCCTTCGCGCTGGACCTTGCGCAGCAGCGGCGGGAACTTCTCTGCCACCTTGTCGGAGCCCATGCGCACGATCAGCGTCAGGCGCCCGGCCTCGTTGGTCGGGTTCAGGATGTCGATCAGGCGGATCAGCTCGTCCGGGTCGGTGGTCGGGCCGCACTTCAGGCCGATGGGGTTCTTCACCCCACGCAGGAACTCGACATGGGCGCCGTCGGGCTGGCGGGTGCGGTCGCCGATCCACAGCATGTGGGCCGACACGTCGTACCAGTCGCCGGTGGTGCTGTCGACGCGGGTCAGTGCCTGCTCGAACGGCAGCAGCAGCGCCTCATGGCTGGTGAAGAAGTCGGTTTCGCGGATCTGCGGGGTGGTCTCCGCAGTGATGCCGCAGGCCGCCATGAAAGCAAGCGTCTCGTCCAGGCGGGTGGCCAGCTCCTGGAAATGCTCGCCGGCCGGCGATTTCTCGACGAAGCTCAGCGTCCACTGATGGACCTTGTGCAGGTCGGCATAGCCGCCCTGGGCGAAGGCGCGCAGCAGGTTCAGCGTCGCGGCGGCCTGGGTGTAGGCCTGCATCATGCGCTCCGGATCGGGAACGCGGGCGTCGCTGGTGAAGTCGAAGCCGTTGACGATGTCGCCGCGGTAGGACGGCAGATCCACCCCGTCGATCGTCTCCATGTCGGCCGAGCGCGGCTTGGCGAACTGGCCGGCCATGCGGCCCACCTTGATGACCGGGATCGAGGCGCCGAAGGTCAGCACCACGGCCATCTGCAGCAGGACGCGGAAGGTGTCGCGGATGTTGTTGGGATGGAACTCGGCGAAGCTCTCGGCGCAGTCGCCGCCCTGCAGCAGGAAGGCCTGGCCGGCGGCGGCATCGGCCAGCTTGGCCTTCAGCCGGCGGGCCTCGCCGGCGAAGACGAGCGGCGGATAGGAGGACAGGCGCTGTTCGACCGCCTCGACCTTGGACAGGTCGGGATAAGTCGGCAACTGCTTCGCCGGTTTCGTCCTCCAACTGGCGGGTGTCCAACGCTCGACCATGACGCGCCTGCTCTTCCTTGACGATTGCGGAACGGGGGCCGGGCGGGCGGCGAACGACCGGCGGCGAATCCCGTGGAAGGTACTCTATAGCGCGACTCGCGGAAACTTTTCCATAGTTTCGGCTCCCTTGCCGGCAATGCTGTGCCGCGGGCATAGGCCGCCTGCCACCGGGGGTGATTTCAGATGAAAGGAAATTCGCGTCTGACCTCCGCGCTCCCGCCCGATGGGCAGGGATCGGATCGGCAGGGGCCGCTGGCGGCGGATGCCCGCGGCCTTTATACATCGGGGGCGATGGATCACCCCCTAGAGGAGCCTTCCCGGTGAAACCGACATCCTGGCGGACAACGCGCCTGTCCTCCTGGGGGCAGGCCCTGGCGGTCTACCGCGACCCGCGCGTGCTGGCGATCCTGTTCCTGGGATTCTCCGAAGGGCTGCCGCTGGCGCTGACCGGCGCCACGCTGAATGTCTGGCTGACCGAACAGGGCGTCAGCCGGACCAACATCGGCCTGTTCGCGCTGGTCACCATGCCCTATGCGCTGAAATTCCTGTGGGCGCCGCTGATCGACCGGCTGCGCCTGCCGGTGATCACGCGGCTGTTCGGGCGGCGGCGTGGCTGGGCGCTGACGGCGCAGGCGGCGCTGATCGCAGCTTTGCTCGGGCTGGGAGGCACCGATCCGGGGCAGGATCTGTGGTGGACCGCCCTGTGCGCGGTGCTGGTCGCCTTCTGCTCCGCCAGCCAGGACATCGTGGTCGATGCCTACCGCGTCGAGGTGCTGGAGGAAAACCGGCAGGCCGCCGGTGCGGCAGTGCTGGTGCTGGGCTATCGCTTCGGCATGATGGCGGCGGGGGCGGGGGCCCTCTACATCGCCGAGTTCCATGGCTGGCGCACGGCCTACGAGGTGATGGCCGGGCTGGTGCTGGTCGGCATGGCGACCGTCCTGCTGTGCCGCGAACCGAAGGAGCCGCCGCCGAACGCCCGCGAAAAACTGATCGCCGAATGGCTTGGCCACCGGCCGCATCTGTCGGGCCGCAGCGCCGTGCTTCTCGCCTGGATCTACGGTGCGGTGGTGGCGCCCTTCGCCCAGTTCATGGAGCGGCGCGGCTGGGTGGTCATCCTGGCCTTCATCGCCAGCTACAAGCTGGGGGAGGTGCTGGCCGGCCAGATGTCCTCGACCTTCTACATCAGCCTGGGCTTCACCAAGGTGGAGATCGCCAACGTCAGCAAGCTGTTCGGCCTGTGGGCGACCATCGCCGGCGGTCTGCTGGGCGGCCTGCTGGTGGGGAAGGTCGGCGTTCTGCGCGGCCTGATGATCGGCGGCATCCTGCAGATGGTGTCGAACTTCGGCTATGTCGTGCTGGCCTGGAGCGGCAACGACGTGTCGATGCTGGCGGTCACCGTGGCGGTGGAGAATGTCTGCGGCGGCATCGCGACCTCGGCCTTCGTCGCCTACCTGTCCAGCCTGTGCAACGTCGCCTACACAGCGACCCAGTATGCGCTGCTGTCCAGCCTGTACAAGCTGGGCGGCGACCTGTTCGGCGCCTCGTCGGGCTGGCTGGCGGAGCGGCTGGACTGGGTCAGCTTCTTCCTGCTGTCGATGGCCGGCGCCATTCCGGCCCTGTGCCTGCTGATCTGGCTGATGGGCCTGCACAGGCGCGAGGAAGAGGCCGCCGTCCCCGCCCAGTGACGGGGACGGCTTTGTCTGGGGGAGCTGTTATCAGCCCCCGCCATCAGCCTCAGGTGGTGCTCTTGGTCTTGCCGGCGCCCGGTCCGGCGCCCAGGTCGGCGCCGGTCAGCGGATCGGAGTCGGGCTTCGACATGGTGCGGGCGGCCACGGCGTTGACCGCCGCCAGTTCCGACGCGGCGAGCTTGACCGTCGGGTTGCCGTCGCCGCCGTTGACCGGGGCGTCGCCCATCTTGACGTCGACAAACTCCCACTGGGCGCCCTGGTTCCAGGGGCCGCGCATGTCGCCCTCGCCCTGGCTGGTGTTGTAATACTTGTCGGTGTATTCCGGCTTGCCCGGCAGCTTGCCCGGCGGGAAGTTGTTGTCGATGGCGTACAGCGCCTTTTCGAAGCTCTTCTGGTGGGCGATCTCGCGGGTCATCAGGAAGCCCAGCGCATCCTTCACGCCCGGATCGTCGGTGACGTTGATCAGGCGCTCGTAGATGATCTTCGCGCGCGCTTCCGCCGCGACGTTGGAGCGCAGATCGGCCGTCGGCTCGCCGATGCTGTCGATGTAGCCGCCGGTCCACAGCTGGCCGGCCGAATTCACCAGGGCCGGACCGCCGCCATACAGCAGCGACAGGGTATGGCTGCCACTGCCCTGGGTGATGTTGGCATACAGGTCGGCGGTCGATTCCGCCCCCTCGGCCAGCTTGCCCTTGGCGCCCTTGGTCAGCATCGCCACGATGGAGCCGATGATTTCGAGGTGGCTCAGCTCCTCGGTCGCGATGTCGATCAGCAGATCCTTGCGGCCCGGATCCTCATCGGCCAGACCCTGGGTGAAGTAGCGCATGGCCGCGGCCAGCTCGCCTTGCGGACCGCCGAACTGTTCAAGCATCAGGCTGGCGAGCACCGGATTCGGCTCGGACACGCGGACCGTGTACATGAGCTTTTTGTTGTGCATGAACATGCGAGGAATTCCTCCTGGGTCAGATGGCCCGCCTTGCAGGGGCCTGCGGATCGGTGCGACCGGGTCCGGACCGGATCGCTTCATGTCCTCAACCGGGAAATTTTAGAAGCGTTCCAGGAAGAATGCCTGTTTCGGAGTGCTATGCCGGATGGATCGCAACGGCGGCGGAAACGATTGCCTTCCGTACAGAAGATGCTCGTATAGAAGGTGGCTCCGGAACAAAGACGCCCACCCGGTTTATCACATCCGGGTGGGCGTCTTTGGCCGACAAGTACCGATAAGTGCTGGGGAGGATTACTGCGCCTGGGCGCGGCAGGCTTCCAGGGCCGAGATCGCCTTGCGGGTGTCGTCGAGGTAGTAGGTATAGGCGTAATCGTCGCTCTTGCCGTCGATCTCCATGTAAAGCTCACGGCCATTCATCAGGGCGTCGATCGCCTTGGAGGTCGCCGGGATGCCGACGACGGCCATCGTCTTGTCGATGGCGGCGCCCTGAACCTTGTCGCTCCACTTCTTGTCGACCGACAGGGAGATGGTGAGATCTTCCTTCTCCTTCAGCTTCCAGGCGGAATCGCCGAAGATCAGAACCATCGCTTGGCCCTTGTTGGTGTAGGCGAGGGCAATGGTGGCGGTGTCCTTCGTTTCGGTCTTCCATTCCTGGCTGATGGCGCAGTCCTTGTCGATCTTGACGTCCCACACGCCGATCTTGGTCTGAGCATGAGCCGAGCCGACCGAAGCGAACGCCGCAACACAGGCAGCCACCGCAAAAATTCCACGCATGTTTGGAGCCATTCCCTGGGAAAATTGTTCGTGCGACCATGGTAGGTACCACAATCGGCCAAGGTCCAGGGATTTCCAGTCCTTATTGGCATGAAACCGGGCCGTGAGGGGAGTCTCCAGTCACGACCCGGTTGCGGATAGCCCGCCGCTGCCGCCCGGCAGGGCTGACCGTTCAGATCGTCTTTTCCGGCTCAGCCTTCTCGCGCATCAGCACGAATTCCTCCGCAGTGGAGGGATGGAGCGCGATGGTGCGGTCGAAATCGCGCTTGGTGGCACCGCAGTTCATCGCGATTGCCAGGGCCTGCATCATCTCGGGCGCATCCATGCCAATCATGTGGCAGCCCAGCACGCGCTGGCTTTCGCCATCCACCACCAGCTTCATCAGCACCCGCTCGTCCCGGCCGGACAGGGTGTGCTTCATCGGGCGGAAGCCGGCCTTGTAGATGTCGACCTTCGCGTATTTCGCCCGCGCCTGCATTTCGGTCAGGCCGACGGTGCCCAGCGGCGGCAGGGAGAACACGCCGGTCGGCACATTGTCGTAGCCGATGTGCATCGGATTGTCGTTGAACAGCGTCTCGGCCAGCGCGCGGCCCTCGGCGATGGCTATGGGGGTCAGCGCCATGCGGTCGGTGACGTCGCCGATGGCATAGATGTTGTCGACAGAGGTGCGCGACCACTCGTCGACCGGGATCGCGCCGGCCTCGTCCAGGGTGATGCCGACCTCTTCCAGGCCCAGATTCCTGGTGTTCGGGCGGCGGCCGGTGGCGGCCATCACCAGACCGGCGGAATGTTCGCGGCCCATATGGTCGGTCAGGGTATAGCCGCCGGGTCCCTTTTCCAGCTTCGCCGGCTTGCAGCGCGAGATGATGGTGATGCCGCGCTTGCGCATTTCCTGCGCCAGGGCGACGCGGATGTCGTCGTCGAAGCCGTTCAGCAGATCGTCGCCGCGGATCATCAGCGTCACTTCGGCGCCCAGCCCGCGGAAGATGCTGGCGAACTCCACCGCGATGTAGCCGCCGCCGACGATCAGGACGGAGTGGGGAAGCGTTTCCAGATGCAGCGCCTCGTTGGAGGTCACGGCATGCTCCATCCCCTCCACCTGCGGCAGCGTCGGCCAGCCGCCGGTGGCGATCAGGATGTTGCGGGCGGTGTAGCGCTTGCCGTCGACCTCCACCGTATGGCGGTCGACGATCCGGCCGAACCCCTCATACAGGGTGACGCCGGAGTTCTTCAGCATGTTGATGTAGATGCCGTTCAGCCGGTCGATCTCGCTGTCCTTGCGCGCGATCAGCGTTTCCCAATCGAAGGACGGCATCGGCGCGCTCCAGCCATAGCCGGCGGAGTCCTCGAAACCGTCGCGGAACTGGGCGGCGTAGACCAGCAGCTTCTTCGGCACGCAGCCGCGGATCACGCAGGTGCCGCCGACGCGGCTGCCCTCGCAGATCGCCACCTTGGCGCCATAGGACGCAGCGCGCCGGCTGGCGGCGACGCCGCCGGACCCTGCCCCGATGGTGAAGAGGTCGAAATCGAACTCGGCCACGGCCGTCTCCTTCCGCAACTGGACCCTGATCCTGCAAACAATTCCCCCGGACGGCTCCTGCGAACGGTCGGGGCCTGTTCACTGTGGACCGGCAGCATATGGGGAGGTGCAGGGCATTGGGAAGCGCGCCCTCAGCGCAGCAGCATGTCCTGGATCAGGACTTGTCGAAGCTTCAGCGGGCGCATGGTCTTGTTGGCGACGTAGCGCAGCGCGTCCTTGATGTAGACCTGCCCGTCGGCGCCGCGCAGTTCGGCCGGATCGACCTCCAGCAGGCGCCGGCCCATGGCGTCGGCGATGCGCGGCAGGTGGGGTGTCACCGCCTCCATCGGGGTTGCCGGATCGAACTCCAGCACCGCGCGCAGCCGCAATTCCTGCAAGCGGCGGCCATCGTTCAGCGTGATCGTCAGGGTGGGCAGGGCGGCATAGACGGCCGGCGACACCTCGACCCGTGCCGGGGGATGGGCGCCCTGGGCAGGGGCCGGGCGCAGCAGCAGCACACCGCCGACCCCGGCGCCGGCGAAGGCAAGCATCAGCCCCAGCAAGGCCAGGACGATCCGGTTTCCGGTGCCATCGAAGGAGGGCAGGCCGTTCCCATCGGGTTCGGCGAATTCCAATTCCGCGGACATCGCTGCCTTGCTCATTCCGCTCTGCCTGGATGTTGCTGACGAACCGGTGCGTGAAACCTTAAAAGCGCGGAAGTGGTAGGTCAAATAAAGGTATTTTATTGGATTTTTTCTTTGATTGTCGATTGGCGGCCGGAATTCGACTGCGGACTTGCGACGTTTCCTTCGGCGGCAGCCGGTGTATTCCGTGACGGCCGCAATCCGGTTTCCCGCGAAAAATGCAACTCAGCCATCCGCCGGGGGGCGGCCGGGCGGGAAGCCTCTTCCCCCGTCCGGCCGGGACGTATAATGCTGGGATTCCAACACAACCGGCCGGCTGCCCTGTCCGGGGGCCGGGCCATCGACGACGAAGCACTGAACGCCATGCGCAGACCGATGCGTGGACGCATGTGCAGGGCCATGTGCCGACAGGGGCGAAAGGCGAGGGTGACGGGTATGAGCGACACCGACAACCGTTCAGCTGGCAACCAGGCGGCCGGCAGCCGGAAGGCCGGACAGGGGCCGACGGCTCTTCTCCCGTCCTCCGCCTCGGTTCCCGACTGGACGGACACCTATTTCCGCCGCACCAAGGAAGCGGTGGGCAAGTTCGGCGACAAGACCGTCACCTACGCCATCTTCATGCGGCGTCCCGTGGTCTGCGCCCCGCGCCTTGCGGTGGAGTGGCTGGAGTCGGTGGCACGCGAACGCAATACCGGCTTCCAGATCGAGCTGAACTACCCCGAGGGCAAATGGGTCGGCGCCGGCGAGCCGATCATGTACATCACCGGCTCGTTCTACCATCTGGTCGATTGCGAGACGATCCTGTTGCAGAAGCTGGGTCCGGCCAGCGTCGCCGCCTACAACGCCTTCACCATGTGCGCCGACCTGCCGAAGGTCGCCTTCCTCGCCATGGATGCCCGCCACTGCGCGGGGACGGAGATGGCGGAGATGATGGCCTATGCCGCCTCCGTCGGGTCCGACCGCGCCAAGCGCAAGGTCGGCGCCAAGGGCTTCATCGGCAATGCCACCGACGCCACCGCCCCCTATTTCGGTCAGGAGAAGGGCATGGGCACCATGCCGCACGCCCTGATCGGCTATGCCGGGTCGACCGTGCGCGCGGCGGAGATGTTCCACGACACCTTCCCCGACCTTGGCCTGACCGTGCTGGTCGATTATTTCGGCCGCGAGATCACCGACGGGCTGGAGGTCTGCCGCCGCTTCCCGCAACTGGCCGCCCAGGGCAAGCTGTCGCTGCGGCTCGACACCCCCGGCGGCCGGTTCGTCGAGGGGCTGGACCCGCCCGGCTCCTACGCCGTGCTGGAGCGTCATGCGCCTCACGCCATCCGCGGCTATCGCGACGAGACGCAGCTTCGCTATCTGATCGGCACCGGCGTGTCGGCGGCGGCGATCCATTATGTTCGCGAAAGGCTGGACGATGCCGGCTTCCCAGCGGTGAAGATCGTCGCCAGCAGCGGCTTCGGCCCGGCCAAATGCCGGCTGATGGCGGAAGCCAACGCGCCGGTGGACATCATCGGCACCGGCAGCTACCTGCCCGAACGCTGGACCGAGACCTACGCGACCGCCGACATCATCGAATATGACGGCGAGCGCCGGGTGAAGGTCGGCCGCGAGTTCCTGTTCCGGCGGTAGTCTGGGGCCGCTACGTGTCCCTCTCCCGTCCCGGGAGAGGGAAGGGGCCCAAGCGGAGCTTGGGAAGGGTGAGGGGGAGTGCAAGGATCCAGATCCATGTTCGGATCACCCCTCACCCTCCCCACCTTCGGCGGGTCCCCTCCCTCTCCCGGGGCGGGAGAGGGCGGTATCTCTTACCCCAGACGCTTTGCGATCAGCGGCCCGCGGACCGATGCCGTGTCCGTCACCGTGACCGAGGCGCGCAGGCGGCGTTCCGCCTCGTCGGCCTGGGCCTCGCTGCGGGCGTGCAGGATTGCCAGCGGACGGTCTCCCGGTCCCACTGCGTCGCCCAGCCCGGCCACCGCGTCGAAGCCGACCGCGAAGTCGATGGCATCGGTCGTCCTGGTCCGGCCGCCGCCCAGCGCCACCACCGCCATGCCGACCCCACGGGTGTCGATGGCGCCGACGAAGCCGGCCCGCTCGGCGAAGATCGGGCGGACGATGGGCGCGCTTTCAAGATGGCGGTCGGGCTGCTCCAGCAGGTCGGCCGGCCCGCCCAGCGCCGCCACCATGCGGGCGAAGCGTTCCGCCGCTTCACCGCTGGCGATGGAGCGGTCGGCCAGGACGCGGCCCGCCGCAGCGTCTGGCGCCAGTCCGGCCAGCGCCAGCAATTCGGCGGCCAGCGCCGCTGTCACCTCGTAGAGCCGCGGTTCGGCCGGCTCGCCGCGCAGGATGGCGAGGCATTCGCGCATCTCCAGCGCGTTGCCGGCGCTGCGTCCCAGCACCTCGTTCATGTCGGTCAGCAGGGCCACCGCCGGCAGGCCGGCGCCCTTCGACACGGTGACGATGCTCTCGGCCAGCGCCTCGGCATCTTCGAAGCGCTGCATGAAGGCGCCGCTGCCGAACTTCACGTCCATCACCAGGGCGTCCAGCCCGGCCGCCAGCTTCTTCGACAGGATCGAGGCGGTGATGAGGTCGAGCGATTCCACCGTCGCCGTCACGTCGCGGATGGCGTAGAGCCGCTTGTCGGCCGGGGCGATGTCGTCGGTGGCGCCGATCACGGCGCAGCCGACCTGCTTCACCACCCGGCGCAGCAGCTCGTTGTCGGGCTTGGCGCGGTAGCCGGGGATGCTCTCGAACTTGTCGAGCGTGCCACCGGTGTGGCCGAGGCCGCGCCCCGACACCATCGGCACGAAGCCGCCGCAGGCGGCCAACATCGGCGCCAGGATCAGGCTGACCTTGTCGCCGACGCCGCCGGTGGAATGCTTGTCGATCACCGGGCCGGGCAGGTCCAGCGATTTCCATTCCATCACCGTGCCCGAATCGCGCATGGCGCGGGTCAGCGCCACCCGTTCGTCCAGGCTCATGCCGCGGAAGAAGACGGCCATGGCGAAGGCCGATGCCTGGGCTTCCGACACGCGGCCGTCGGTGATGCCGCGGACGAAGTCCTGGATGGTGGCGGCGTCGAGCGGCTGGCCGTCGCGCTTGGCGCGGACGATTTCCTGCGGAAGCATGCCTCAGTACCCTCCCGCCGGGGCCGGTTCGCGCTCGCCCTCCCGCTCTCCATGGCCGGCGGCGGCCAGCAGCGCGTCGAGCAGGCTGGAGGCGCCGAAGCGGAAGGTCTGCGGCGTGGCCCAGCCATCCCCCAGGATACGGTCGGCCAGCGCCAGATAGCGCGCAGCCTCCGCCGCGTCGCGGATGCCGCCGGACGCCTTGAAGCCGACCTTCTTGCCCGATTCATAGATGCTGTCGAGCATCACCGCCGCAGCGGGCAGGGTCGCGGCCGGCTGCGTCTTGCCGGTGGAGGTCTTCAGGAAGTCGGCGCCGGCGGCGATGGCGTCGCGCGACGCCCAGGCCAGCAGGTCGGCGTCGGGGAAGGCGCCCGATTCCAGGATCACCTTCAGCAGCACCTTGTCGCCGCAGGCCTCGCGGCAGGCCTTCACGACATTCATCGGCTGGGTGCGGGCCCCGTCGATGAAGGCCTTGTAGGGCAGAACCACGTCGATCTCGTCGGCCCCGTCGGCGATGGCCCGCCGGGTCTCCGCCGCCACCGAGGCGGCGTCGGCCTCGCCGGTCGGGAAATTGACCACGGTGGCGATCTTCACCGCCGTGCCGTCCAGCGCCTTGCGCGCGGTGGGGACGAAGCGCGGCCAGACGCAGACCGCGGCGACCGGCCCCACGGGCGTGACTGCGCGGGCGCAGAGGTCCTGCACCACCCGGTCGCTGTCGTCGCCGTTCAGGCTGGTGAGGTCGAGCATGCCCACGGCACGGCGCGCCAGATCGGCGTCGGACGGGGCGTTGGCGCTGGCGTCCAGCGCGCTTTGCAGGTCGGCAGACAGTTTCATGACCGGGACCCGTCCTTCTCATGCAGGCGTTCGAGGAAGCCGACCAGCAGGCGCTCCAGGTCGGCGGCTGCCGCCGAGGCGGCGGTCAGGGTCTGGTGATGGTCGACCGGCCCGTCGCCGAGCCCGACGCCCAGATTGGTGACGACGGCGCAGCCGACGACCCGCAGGCCGCAATGGCGCGCGACGATGCATTCGGGAACGGTGGACATGCCGACCGCGTCGGCGCCCAGCAGCTTCATCATCCGCACCTCGGCCGGCGTCTCGAAGGACGGGCCGGGATAGGCGGCATAGACGCCCTCCGCCAGATCGATGGACAGGCTGGACGCCACCTCCTTCAGCAGGCTGCGCAGCTCCGGATTCCAGGCGTCGGTCATGCTGGGGAAGCGTTCGCCGAAGGCCTCGTCGTTCGGGCCGGTCAGCGGGTTGCTGCCCAGCAGGTTCAGGTGGTCGCTGATCGCCATCAGCCGGCCGGGGCCGACCTCCAGCCGGAGCGAGCCGACGGCGGCGGTCAGCACCAGCGTGTCGCAGCCGGCCAGCTTCAGCGCCCGCACCGCGGTCTTCAGCGCATCGAAGCCGTTGCCCTCATAGGCATGGACGCGGCCCTGCATGCAGGCGACCTCGACGCCGCCGAGCTGCCCCACCACCAGCCGCCCGGCATGGCCGGACACGCTGGGGATCGGGAAACCGGCGATGTCGGTGTAGGGGATGGCGACCGCGTTGGCGATGCGGTCGGCGATGCCGCCCAGGCCGGAGCCCAGCACGATGCCGACCCGCGGCCGATGGCCGGAGGCACGGTGAAGGATGTCCGCGGCGGCGCGGGCTGCGGTCATGTCGGGAAACTCCGCTCAGAAGGCTAAATTGGTGGGGCCGAACGATTCGGGCAACAGGGTTTCCAGTGCGAAGGTGCGCCGCAGTCCGGCCGGGTCGCAGATGTGGATCGGCGTGTCCGGGGACGCGAATTCGCGGATGCGCTGGCGGCAGCCGCCGCAGGGGGTGCAGATCTCCTCCGCGCCCGCTTCGCCGCCCATCACGACGATGGCGCGGATGCGGCGGTCGCCGGCGGTGACCATGGCGCCGATGGCGCTCGATTCCGCGCACTGCCCCTGCGGGTAGGCCGCATTTTCCACATTGCAGCCGGCGAAGATGCGGCCGGAGTCACCGAGGATCGCCGCGCCCACCTTGAATTTGGAATAGGGGGCGTGGGCATTCCCGCGCGCGGCGCGGGCCGCTTCGATCAGCTGGGGCAGCTCTGCGGTGTCGGCCATCGGCTCAGCGTTCCTTCACATAGGGGATGCCGCTCGCCTTGGGGGCGATGGCCTTGCCGACGAAACCGGCAAGCAGCAGGACGGTCAGCACATAGGGCAGCATCTGGATGAACTGCACCGGGATTACGCCGATGCCCGGCAGAACCACGCCCTGGAGGCGGACCTGCACCGCGTCGGTGAAGGCGAACAGCAGGCAGGCGAACAGGGTCGGCCCCGGCCGCCATTTGCCGAAGATCAGCGCCGCCAGCGCCAGATAGCCCTTGCCGGCGGTCATGTCGCGGACGAAGCCGGCGCCATGGCCGGTGGAGAGATAGGAGCCGGCCATGCCGGTCAGCACGCCGGTGACCAGCAGCGCCTGATAGCGCAGCGTCGCCACCGACAGGCCGGCGGTGTCGACCGCCGCCGGATTCTCGCCCACCGCCCGCAGCCGCAGCCCGAAGCGGGAGCGGTAGAGCACCCAATGGGTGGCGATCACTAGGACCAGCGTCACCCAGATCAGCACATTGTTGCCGTTGAGCAGCTCGCGGTAGACCGGCCCCAGGACCGGGATGCCGGACAGGGCGTCGGCCCCCGGCAGCTCCACCGCGGGGATGCGCGCCTGGTTGGGGAGCAGCGGGGTCTGGCCGCCCTGCTGGAACCAGGCATAGGCCAGCGTCGGCGCCAGCCCGGCGACCAGGATGTTGATCGCCATGCCCGACACCACCTGGTTGCCGTTGTGGGTGATGCAGGCGAAGCCGTGGACCATCGCCAGGGCCACCCCGGCGGCGATGCCGGCCAGCAGCCCCAGCCACGGGTTCAGCGTGGCCGAGGCGACGGCGGCGGAGAAGAAGGCACCGGCCAGCATCTTGCCTTCCAGCCCGATGTCGACCACGCCGGCCCGCTCGCAATACATGCCGGCGAAGGCGGCCAGCACCAGCGGGGTCGCCACGCGGATGGTGGCGCCCAGCAGCTGCAGCGCCAGAAGCAGCGCGTCTTCCATCGCTCAGCCCCTCCCCCCGGTTGCGGCATCCGCGGTGGCGGCGGCGCCGCGGCGGCGGAACAGCGCCTCCACCTGCGGCTTGAACAAATTCTCCATCGCACCGGCGAACAGGATGACCAGACCCTGGATGACCATCACCAGCTCGCGGTTGATCGTCGGGTATTCGAAGGACAGCTGGCCGCCGCCCTGCGCCAGAACCCCGAACAGCAGTGCCGCCAGAATGATCCCGACCGGGTGGTTGCGCCCCATCAGCGCCACGGCGATGCCGACGAAGCCGACGCCGCCGGTGAAGTTCAGGATCACCCGGTGCTGCACGCCCAGGATCTCGTTCACGCCCACGAAGCCGGCCAGCGCGCCGGAGATCAGCATGGCGATGACGATGTTGCGCGCCGGCGAGATGCCGGCATAGACCGCCGCCCGCTCATTGCGGCCGACGGTGCGCAGCTCGTAACCCCAGCGAGTCCGGCGCAGGAAGATGTGGAACAGCAGGCAGCAGGCAAGCGCCCACAGGAAGGACAGGTTCAGCGGGGACGCGGGAATCGCGATGCCGAACCAGCCGAGCGCCCGGTCCATCGACGGCAGCCAGACGCCGGGATCGAACTCGCGGGTTTCCGGCGACTGGCTGCCGGGGCGGATCAGCACGTCCACCAGCAGCCAGGTCATGATCGACGCGGCGATGAAGTTGAACATGATCGTCGTGATGACGATGTGGCTGCCGCGCTTGGCCTGGAGCCAGGCCGGGATGAAGGCCCAGGCGGCACCGAACAGGGCCGAGGCCAGCACCGCCAGCACGGCCACCACCGGCCAGGGCCAGCCGGTCAGCGCCAGCGCCACCAGCCCGGCGCCGAGCCCGCCCAGATAGGCCTGCCCCTCACCGCCGATGTTGAACAGCCCGCAATGGAAGGCGATGGCGACCGCCAGCCCGGTGAAGATGTAGTCGGTGGTGTAATAAAGGGTGTAGCCGATGGCCTCGGGATATCCCAGGGCCTCCGACAGCAGCAGCGACAGCACGTCCACCGGGTTCTCGCCGATCACCAGGATCACCAGCCCCGACAGCACGAAGGCTGCGACGAGGTTGAGAACCGGCAGCAGCGCATACCCGACCCAGCCCGGCACCGCGCCCGGCTGGCCCTTCCCCGATCCGCTCAGCAGCACCGGCATCTCCTGGATTGCCCCTTGCCGGGGATTCTTAACCGCCAATGCTCTGCCGACCAAGCATTTCATGGTGCCGGGAATCCAAGCGGCGCCAGGAGTTAGAAGGATTACAAAAAGTCTTGCCGCAACGCAGCATTCTGGCATGCTTCTTACCCATAGAAATTTTATGGCTATGGAGAATGACCGATGCCGCTCGACATCCCGCAGACCTTCCGCCACCACGTCTTCTGCTGCGCCCAGCAGCGTCCGCCCGGCCATCCGCGCGGCAGCTGCGCCGCCAAGGGGGCGCATCCGCTGTGGCAGCGGCTCGATCAGAAAATCCAGGGCAAGGGTTTGACCGATGTCGGCATGGCGATGACCGGCTGCCTCGGCTTCTGCTCCGCCGGGCCGCTGATGGTGGTCTATCCGGAAGGCATCTGGTACCGGCCGGAAACCCCGGAGGACATCGACGAGATTGTCGACTCGCATCTGGTCAACGATGCGCCGGTCGAGCGGCTGGTGATGGTGCTGACGCGGTGAGGCGACGGGGCGCGCTTCACGCCAACCCTTGAGTATGGCTGCGCCTACCAGACCTGCGGTTGCGGCATTGGGACGCGGGTGCATTTGCCCATAATGTGGGCAGCCTCCGCCATTGCCGTTCCGAACCGATTTCATGACCGACGCCGAAACCGCCGACCTGTTGCCCGCCGAGGCCGATTCGGTTCCCTATGCCGTCGGCTGCTTCCTGGGCGCGATCCTGCTGTTCGCGGCGATGGACACGCTCATCAAGTTCCTGACCGCCGATTACCCGGTGCCGCAGCTGATGTTCGTGCGCTCGCTGGTCGCCTTCCTGCTGGTGGGCGGCTACACCCTGGCCTGCGGCGGCGGGATTGCGGCGATGCGGACGCGGCGGCCCTTGGGGCATGTCTGGCGCGCCTTCGCCGGGCTGATCTCCATGGGATGCTTCTTCTATGCGTTCCGCGAGCTGCCGCTGGCCGACGTCTATGTGCTGAGCTTCGCCGGTCCGCTGTTCATCACCGCGCTGTCGGCGCCGCTGCTGGGCGAGCCGGTCGGTTGGCGCCGCTGGGCCGCCGTGGTGGTCGGGTTCGGCGGCGTGGTGGTGATGGCGCAGCCGTCGGCCGGGGCGCCGCTGGTGCCGGTGCTGGTCGGGCTGTGCGCCGCCCTGTTCTATGCGCTGGCCGCACTGGCAGTGCGCGGCCTGTCGCGGACGGAAACCAGTGCCTCCATCGTGCTCTACCTGCTGCTGACGACGACATTGGTCAGCGGGGCGCTGGCGCTGCCGGTCTGGACGGCGCCGACCGCCGTCGCGCTGGGGTTGATGGCGCTGGTCGGGGCCATCGGCGCCGGGGCGCAGGTGCTGCTGACCCAAGCCTTCCGCCGCGCGCCGCCGGCGGTGGTGGCGCCCTTCGAATATACCGGCATGGTCTGGGCCAGCCTGTTCGGCTGGCTGGTGTTCGGCGACCTGCCGACGGTGCCGGTCCTGGCCGGCGCGATGGTGATCATCGGCAGCGGGCTCTACATCCTGCATCGTGAAACCATGGTGGCGCGCCGCCGGTTGGGTTCTTGACAGGACGGGGCCGGCGGCGACACTCTCGCCGCCTGTTCACGGCTGGGGTGCCCGTGCGGATGCCGGTTCGGCAACCGCATGGGCTGAGACAACACCCATCGAACCTGATCCGGGTCATGCCGGCGAAGGGAGCCGACCGGAACCCGACGGACCCGCTGAAAGCTGCTGCAAAGCGCCCCGTCCCCTCCGCGTCGCCCCAACCGCCGGCGCGTGTCGAGGAGTTTTCGGTCATGCGGCGCACGCTTTCCCTTCTGATCGGCCTGCTGGCCGCATCCTCCTGCCTGTCGTCCGTCTGTCTGTCGTCCGCCGCCCGTGCCGACGACACGCTGTCCTTCCCGGTTCTGGTGCCGCTGACCGGCTTCCTGTCGCTGGAAGGCACCAGCCAGCGCAACGGCGCCGTCCTGGCGCTGAAGCAGACGCCGGCCGGCGTCGCCATCGCCTCGGAGGTCGTCGACACCGGCACCTCGCCCGAGGCGGCGGTGACGGCGCTGGAGCGCGCGGCCGGCCGCGGCACGGTGGGCGCGGTCGCCGCCAGCATGCTCGGCACCCAGATGCTGGCGATGCTGCCGCTGGCGGGCGAGCTGAAGCTGCCGCTGGTCACCGTGTCGGGCACCGCCTCGATCACCGAGCAGGGCAATCCCTGGGTCTTCCGCTTCTTCCCCGGCGACGCCGTGACCAAGGCCGCCCATGCCCGCTATGTGGTGGAAGAGCTGGGCAAGCGGCAGCCGGCCGTCATCTACCAGACCACCGCCTACGGCCAGAGCGGCAAGGCGCATCTGGACGCCGCCTTCAAGGCGCTGGGCGTCACGCCCGTCTTCGAGGAGGGGGTGGACCCGGCGGCCAAGGATCTGCTGCCGGTGCTGACCAAGGCGCTCGCCACCAAGCCGGACGTGCTGGTCCTGCACCTGCATTCCGGCCCGACCGCGCTGCTGCTGCGGCAGGCGGCGTCCAGCGGCGTGACCCTGCCCATCGTCGCCGGCTCCGCCATGCATCAGCCGAGCACCGCCGCCCTGCTGGAACCGGCGGAGCTGAAGGGCGTCTGTGCCGAGACCGCGGCCTCGCCGATCTCGGGCGGCACGCCGGAGGTCAAGGCCTTCACCGACGCCTACCGCGCCGCCTTCGGCAAGGAGCCGGACGCCTTCGCGCTCGGCCAGTATGACGGCATGACCATGGTGCTGGAGGCGGTGAAGGCCGGCGCCCGGTCGCCGGACGCCATCCGCAAGGCGCTGTCCGCCGAGACGTTCCGGGGCCTCGCCATGACTTACAAGTCCGACGGCAAGGGCAACATGGCCCATTCCGCCGTCATCGTCTGCTATGATGGGGCCAGCCGCGTGCCGGTGCTGGTGAAGCGGTACGACGACCCGACGCTTGCGGCGAAGTGAGCGGATGGCGGCGCTTCAACTGCTGGTCAACGGGGTGGCGCTGGGGGCGGCCTATGCCTTGGTGGCGCTGGGCTTCGTGCTGGTGCTGAACGCCACCTCGGCGGTGAATTTCGCCCAGGGCGATCTCGTGATGGCCGGCGGGCTGCTGGCGGTTGCGCTGGCGCCGCTGATCCCGCTGCCGGGCATCGTCCTGCTGCCGGTGGTTCTGGCGCTGATGGCGGCGCTGGGGCTGCTGCTGGCACTGGCGGCCTATCTGCCGCTGCGACGCCGACCGCCGGTCTCGGTCTTCATCAGCACCATCGCGGTCGGCATCATCCTGCAGAACGGGGCCGCCATCCTGTTCGGGCCGGAGCCGCGCGCCGCGCCGCCGCTGTTCGGCGACGACACGCTGCACATCGCCGGGCTGGCGGTGCCCGAGCAGTCGCTTGCCATCGTCGCGGTGGCCGGGCTGCTGATCGGCGCGCAGCAATGGGTGTTCGCCCGCACGCAGCTCGGCCGCCGGCTGCGCGCCACGGCGCAGGATCCGGAGATGGCGCGGGCCTGCGGCGTGCCGGTCACCGCGATGATCCTGGTTACCTTCGCCATCGGGGCGGCCTGCGCCGGGGCGGCTGGGCTGCTGCTGGCCAACCGCTATTTCGTCACGCCGACCTCGGGCGGCGACCTGATTCTGAAGGCTTACATCGCGGTGACGGTGGGGGGCTGGGGCTCCGTGCCGGGGGCGGTGGTGGGTGCCCTGCTGATCGCGCTGTTCGAGGTGGGAGTGTCGTCGGTGCTCTCATATCCGGTGGCGCTGGGCGCGCTGTATTTGACCTTGCTGGCGATTCTGGTGCTGCGTCCGCAAGGGCTGTTCGGCGAAGCGGTGCGGCGCCGTGGGTGAACGGCACTCTCCGGCGGAGACTGTCGCGCTGATCGCCGGCGCGCTTGCCCTGCTGGCCTATGCGCTGGCCTTCGCGTCCCCCTACGGCCTGCGCGTCCTGACCGTCGCCGGGGTCTATGCGCTGGCGACCTTCGGTTTCCAGATCGTCTTCGGGCTTGGCGGTGCGCTGTCGCTGGCGCAGGGCGCCTTCTTCGGTGTCGGCGCCTATGTGACGGGTATCCTCGGCAGCCGCTACGGGCTCGGTTTCGAAGCGACCTTCCCGCTGTCGATGCTGGTGCCGCTGCTGCTGGCCCTGCCGGTCGGCCTGGCGGTGCTGCGGCTGGAATCGCATTACTTTGCCCTGGCGACGCTCGGCATCGCCCAGGTCCTCCATCTGCTGGCGGTCAACCTGCCGGAGCTGACCGGCGGCTCCAACGGGCTGGCCGGAGTGCCGGCGGCGGTGCTGTTCGGCTGGGCGGTGCCGCGCGGGCTGCCGATGGCCGGGCTGGTCTGGGGGCTGGTCGCTCTCGGCGGCCTGATCGGCTGGCGGCTGGCGCGGGGACGGCTCGGCCGATCGCTGGCGATGCTGCGCGACGATCCGCTGGCGGCGGCAACGCTGGGGCTCGACGTCGGGCGGCTGCGGCTGGTCGGCTTCGGCATCAGCGCGCTCTTCGCCGGGGCCGCCGGGGCGCTGGCCGTCCATACCCAGCGCGTCGTCTCCCCGGAGGTGCTGGAGTTTCCGGTCATGGTCTCCATCCTCACCATCGCCATCGTCGGCGGGCGGGGGCGGATGGCCGGGGCGGTGCTGGGCGCCGTGCTTCTGTTGCATCTGCCGGAATGGTTCCGCTTCTTGGAGCGCGGCTATCTGGTCGTCTATGGCGTCGCCCTGCTGGCGACCGTGGTGCTGGCGCCCGACGGGCTGACCGGCCTGCTGGACCGCATCGCGGCCCGCCTGTTCGGCCGCAGGCCGCGGGCTTCGGTCGAGGCGAAGGAGCCGCCGCGTCCGCAAAACTCGCCGGACGGGCTGGCGGTTGACGATCTGCGCAAGTCCTTCGGCGGTGTGCGGGCGGTGGACGGCGTGTCGCTGGAACTGCGGCCGGGAAGCATCACCGGACTGATCGGCCCGAACGGCTCCGGCAAATCCACGGTGATCAACCTGCTGTCGGGGCTGGAGCGGCCGGACGCCGGGCGGGTGCGGCTGGGCGGACGCGAGGTCACTGGCCTCCGCGCCGACCGGCTGGCCCGCGCCGGGCTGGCCCGCAGCTTCCAGGCGGCGGTTCTGCCGAATGGGGCCGGCGTGCTGGAGGCGGTCGCCGCCGCGCGCCTCGCCATCGATCCCGACGCCCGGACGGCGGAGGCGCATGCCCGCTGGGCGCTCGACCGGCTGGGCGTCGGCGACCTCGCCGGCCAGGGCTGCGACGGGCTGCCGGCGGCGCTGCGGCGGCGGGTGGAGCTGGCCCGGTCGCTGGTCCGCCGGCCGGCGGTGCTGCTGCTGGACGAACCCGCCGCCGGTCTGACCGACGGCGAGAAGGCGGAACTGGCGGCCCTGCTGCGCGAACTGGCGCAG
This sequence comes from Azospirillum palustre, assembly GCF_002573965.1. Lineage (NCBI taxonomy): Bacteria > Pseudomonadati > Pseudomonadota > Alphaproteobacteria > Rhodospirillales > Azospirillaceae > Azospirillum > Azospirillum palustre. Next base: position 562,693 of record NZ_PDKW01000041.1, read on the forward strand.
GAGGGCGTGGCGATCCTGCTGGTGGAGCATGACATGGGTTTCCTGCTGCCGCTTGCCGGCCGGGTGCTGTGCCTCGACCGCGGCCGGGTCATCTATGATGGGCCGGCCGGCGGCGTGCGCCGGGATTCGGCGGTGGCCGCCGCCTATCTGGGACGGGCGGTGCCGGCATGAGCGCGCTGCTGTCCATCTGCGGCCTGACCGCCGGCTATGGCGGGTCGAGCGCGCTCGACGACGTGTCGCTGAGCCTTGCGGCGGGGGAGACGGTGGCGCTGCTCGGCGCCAACGGGGCGGGCAAGTCGACGCTGCTGAAGGCCCTGCTCGGCCTTGTGCCGGCGCGGGGCGCGCTTTACTTCGACGGGGCGGACATCGGCGGGCTCGCCACCGAGGCGCGGGTTCGGCGCGGCATCGGCTATGTGCCGGAAGGGCGGCGGGTCTTCGCGGGCATGAGCGTGCGCGACAATCTGGAGGTCGCCGGCCTGCCCGCCGCCCGCGACCGCGCGCAGGATGTCGAGCGCGTCTTCGCCCTGTTCCCCGACCTTGCCCTGAAGAGCCGCGAGAGCGCCTGGCGCCTGTCCGGCGGCCAGCAGCAGATGCTGAGCCTCGGGCGGGCGCTGATGGGCCGGCCGCGCCTGCTTCTGCTGGACGAACCGTCGCTCGGCTTGTCGCCCAAGCTGGCCGACGAGCTGTTCGCCGCCGTCCGCCGCATTGCCGGCACCGGCACGGCCGTGCTGCTGGCCGAGCAGAGCGCCGCCCGCGCCCTGGCGGTCGCACCGCGCGCCGTGCTGCTGCGGCTGGGGAGGGTCGTCGGCGACGGGCCGGCGGCGACGCTGTCGGACGAGAGGCTGCGCGAGACCTTCTTCGGCGGTTAGGTGCCTCCCTATGCGTGTCCTGTGCAACAGGTGTCTGCTCCGTGCAACAGGATGGGCGGTTGGGCTTGCGGACGGGGGCAGGCGCGGATAGCTTCGCCGCCACAACCATCTATGGATTACCTCGTCATGACCGCCCGCTTCGCCGCATCGCTGTCCGCGCTTCTCCTGCTGGGGGTGGCGTCGGCTCCGGCGATGGCCGAACTGGTGCCGGTGCAGCCGACGATTCCTCCCGCCGCCTATTACGGACTGCCCGAGCCGGAGGCCGAGATCGTCGTTCCCGGCGGTCCGGTGCAGGACGCCAAACCGGGCAACGCGCCGAACAGTGGGCCGAATGCTGGGCCGGGCAAACCGGCCGCCGGCCCGTCCGCGTCGGCCCCGGCCAAGCCCGACGGGCCGGGCGAGCTGATCGAAAGCTGGGACGGCGGGGCCGCCAAGAAGAAGGACGGCAGCTTCGCCTATTGCGTGGCGGAGGGCGAATTCACCTCCGGCCATGTGCTGATGTTCGCGCGCAGCCCGAAGGGCGAGACCAACATCGGCATCGGCATCCCCGGCGCCGACCTGCCCAAGGGCGGCGAGTGGCCGGTGACCATCGAGGTCGACAAGAAGCTGAAGCGCGAGCGGACCGCCGTCGCCTCCCAGCCGGACATGCTGGTGGTTTCCAACGGCAAGGACGACGAGCTGATCAACGCCCTGATGGGCGGCAACGAGCTGGTGGTGTCGTCGGCCAGCGACCGCATCGTCTTCAAGCTGGCCGGCACCAAGAAGGTGCTAAGCGACCTGAAGACCTGCGTCGACAAGGGCGGCAACGTTCCGCCGATCAAGGTCGCCGCCGGCCGCCCGGCGGACAAGGAGCGGAAGAACCGCCTGCCGGAAGGGCTGGACAGCCTGCTGACCGCCGCCGGGGTCCATGACGCCGAACTGGTGCCGATGGACAAGATCCCGCAGGACCGCCGCCCGGCCGACGTCGCCTGGCGCTTCGGCCCCATCGTCGGCGGCATCCGCGAGCGTGCGGTGGGCGAAGGCGCCAGGATCGACGAGCTGTCCGACAGCTTCGCCGAGGCGATGAAGCAGCGTTGCGAGGGCACGCCGACCGTCGTCCTGAACCAGTCCGAGCAGGCGGGGGCGGTCTGGCTGCGCACCGGATCGGTCGACTGCGCGATGCCGCAGGGCAAGCTGCACGTCACGCTGAACTTCCTGCTGTCGCAGCGCCGCCTGTTCACCGTCATCTTCCACGAGGCCGGCGAGCCCGACGTGCAGCTGGCCGACAAGGTGCGCGACAACTTGGCCCAGGTGCTGCGCCGTGCCGGTGTCGCCCCGGCGCCCGTTCCGACCACCGACGCGCCGCCTGCCCAGCCGGCGCCCGCTCAATCCGCACCCGCCCAGCCTGCGCCGGCACCGGCAGCACCCGGTCAGCCGGCCCCCACGCAGGCCGCACCGGCTCCCGCTGCTCCTGCGGCTACCCCCGCGGCCCCCGTTCCGCCGACGGTGAAGCCGCAATCGAAACCGCAGCCGTCGAAGCCCTGACGGAACTCACGCCCTTCCGGCCCATTGACCCTATACGGAAGGGCCATCAATCAGCGTGACCATGCCTGACAACTCCGCGTCCATCGACGGCGTGGGCGACAATGCCCGCGCCGGAAGCGATCCCTATGCGTCGCTCGATGCCTCAGCCGCCACCACCGTGTCCGAGCGTTGGAGCGTGCGCAACAGCGCGCTCGCCGTGGTCGTGCTGGCCGCACTGGTCGGCGGCGCGGTCGGGCTGGCGGTCGGGCTGCTGCATGAGGCGGTGCTGCTGATGCAGACGCTGGCCTTCGACGTGCCCGACGGCGAGCGGCTGGGGCAGGGCGCGCCGGACCTGATGCGAACCCTCGGCGTGCCGGCGGTGGGCGGGCTGCTGCTGGGCATCCTGTCGCTGCTGGTGCGGCGCTGGCGTCCCAACGCCATCGTCGACGCGGTGGAGGCGAACGCGCTCTACGGCGGCAAGATGTCCCTGATCGACAGCCTGCGCCTGACGGTGACCACCGCCCTGTCCAACGCATCGGGCGCGTCGGTCGGCATGGAGGCGGCCTATACCCAGGCCGGCGCCGGGCTGGCCTCGTCGCTGGGCCAGCGGCTGCGGCTGCGCCGGGCCGACCTGCGCACCATGGTCGGCTGCGGGGCGGCGGCGGCCATCGCCGCGGCCTACCATGCGCCGCTGGCGGGAGCCTTCTACGCTTTCGAGCTGGTGCTGGGCGGCTACACGCTGGCGGTGCTGGCCCCGGTCGGGGCGGCGGCGGCGCTGGGGGTGGCGGCGTCGGCCCTGCTGACCGGCGGCGAGGTGCCGCTGGCGCTCGGCCGGCCGGTGGAGATCGCCGGCTGGGACTATGCCGCCTGCGGTGTCGTCGGCTTCCTGGCCGGCTGGCTCAGCATCCTCGCCATGCAGGCGGTGACGATGGCCGAACGCGGCTTCAACCGCCTGCCGGTCCCGCGCTGGATGCGCCCGGCCATCGGCGGGCTGATGGTGGGCGCACTGGCGCTGGCGGTTCCGGCGGTGATGGGCAGCGGCCCCGGCGCGGTGCCGCCGGAACTGGCGGGCGGCGCGCTGGCGCTGGCCCTGACGCTGGTGGCGAAGATCCTGGCCTCGGCGGTGTCCCTGGGCTCGGGCTTCCGCGGCGGCCTGTTCAGCGCCTCGCTGTTCATCGGCGGGCTGTTCGGCGGGCTGCTGGGGCAGGCCATAGCGACCTTCCTGCCCGGGCTGGGAATCGATGGCGGCCTGCTGCTGCTGGTCGGCATGGGGTCGGTCGCCGCCGGCGTCGTCGGCGCACCGGTCACCATGGTGCTGCTGGTGCTGGAGACGACGCAGGATCTGTGGGCAGCGTCGGGCGTGCTGATCGGGGTGGTGCTGTCGACCACCGTGGTGCGGCAGGCCTTCGGCTACTCCTTCGCCACTTGGCGTTTCCATCTGCGCGGCGTGCCGATCCGCGGGGCCTACGATGTCGGCTGGCTGTCGGAGCTGACGGCCTTCCGGCTGATGCGCCGGGATGCCAAGACGGTGCCGGCCACCCTGACGGTGGAGGCGCTGCGCCGCCTTTACCCGCTCGGCTCGACCAAGGCGGTCTTCGCGGTGGACGAGATGGGGCGCTATGCCGGGATGGTCGACATGTCGGTCGTCCACGACCCCGACCAGGACACCGCCGCCACCGAAACCCGCGTCGGCTCGCTCGCCGGCAAAGCCGACGCCGTCCTGATGCCCGGCGATGACGCCCGCACCGTGCTGAGCCGCTTCGGCAGCGAGGAGGTGGAGGCCCTGCCGGTGCTGTCCTCCCCCACCGACCGGCGGATCATCGGCTATGTGACGGAGTCCTTCGCGCTGCGCCGTTACTCCCAGGCGCTGGAACGCCAGCGCGGCGAGGATCTGGGCGAGCGGGGGCTCTGGGGCCGGGACTGAGCGGAAAGCGACAGAGCCGGTAAAACGACATCGCCGGTTCCGGGACGCCGCGGCGGCTGGCTGCCGTCGCGATGCCCCGGAACCGGCGATGCGGGTCCCGTACTGGAGACGAGGTTACTGCTGGGTGCCGGTCGTGCCGGTGGCGCCCGGCATGGTGTTGTTCGTCGTGCCGGTCGTCCCGGTGGTGTTGCCCGTGGTGGTGCCGGTCGTGCTGCCGGAGGTGGCCTGACCGGTGCTGCCCATGTTCAGGGCGGACATCGTCTGCTGGTCGGCGCGGCCGGTGACGCGCAGGCCGTTGTCACGCTGGAACTTCATCAGGGCGCTGCGGGTGCCGGCGCCCCAGACGCCGTCGACGGCGATGTCGCGGCCGTCGTTGCGGTCGTTCAGCGCCTGCTGGAGCTCGCGGACCTGATCATGGCTCAGCCGGGTGCTGGAGGCCATGCTGCCGGAATGGTTGGCCGATGACCGGCGCGTGGAGCTGCCCGAGGTCTCGTCCTTCACTTCGGCCGTGGCGCGGTCGGTCACGCGGTCGGTCTTCTTGCTCAGGCTCTCGTCCATGGTGTTGCCGGCCACCGCGCCGCCGACGCCGCCGACCACCGCACCGACCGGACCGCCGACGACGGCACCGGCCACAGCACCCGAGCCGGCGCCGGTGGCCGTCCGCGAGGTTTCGGTGCTGCCGCAGGCGCTGAGCGCGAACAGGGCGCCGGCCGCAGTGGCGGTCATGACGATCTTCGAAATCCCACGCATGGTTGCCATCCTTCTCGATTACGCTTCGATGTTGGCGACCCGCCGCCCGGTGCGGCCTGTACTGTCATGCCGCACGGCAAGCGACAGCTGGGTCATGTGAAGAACAATCAACAGCGGGCCTTCTTGTTCCCTGACGTCGCGTCACGATTTTCCGCATAGGCCTTTCACCCTCGCGCAAACGGAGCCTCTGCCGGAGTAATATTCCGCCACGGCCTCGCTCTGCTCGCCCGGCATGCGCCGGGGAACGGCTTGTCCGGCGCGATGAAAATGAAGGAGCTGCGGCGATGCGCCTTGCCCTTCTCATCCGCCCGCGATTCCTGCCTCCCCCGATAACGGGTTGGTTTCCACACCCCTCCCGAGAAGGGTTTAACGCTTTTCCCCTCCGGCGCCGCGTTGGAAGGATTCCCCCATCGCGTTGGACACCCGGCCGGCGAAATTGACCATGGTTGGGCTACATCCGTCGTGGCGGTGCCGGACCAAAGGTAGTCAGGCACCGTAGCGATTCGTCTGCTGACCCCCACCGGGGCCGCTTCCACAAGGGGCGCAGAGGCCCGCGACAGCAGGAGAGGCGAGGGCTGCATGCAGCAACGTCAGACACGCGACGCCCGGCTCGATCTTTTCAAGGGCGTGGCCCTTCTGATCATCTTCATCAACCATGTCGGCGGGAATCCGCTGGCGAAGGTGATGCCCGCCCGCTTCGGACCGTCGGATTCGGCCGAGATCTTCGTCTTCATCTCCGGCTATGCCATCGCGCTGGCCTATGGCCCGGTGCTGGCGGAGCACGGGTTCGCGGCCTGCCAGCGCAAGGCGCTCGACCGCTGCCGTCAGCTTTGGGTCGCCAACATCCTGACCATGCTGGTCAGCGCGCTGGTGGTGGCCTTCGCGGTGTATATCGGCGACCTGCCGATGGAGGCATCGAACCGCCTGGAAAGCTTTGCGCCGCTGTTCGACACCCCGGTCACGGCGATGGCATGGACACTGGTGCTGATGTATCTGCCCTTCGCCTTCGACATCCTGGCGCTCTACATCCTGCTGGTGGCGGTGGCGCCACTGTTCCTGTGGAGCTATGCCCGCTTCGGCTATGCGGCGGTCGCGCTGTCGGTCCTGCTCTATCTGGTCGCGCAGGCGGCCCCCGGGCTGGTGCCGCCCAACCTGTGGGACGAGGACTGGAACTTCAGCCCGCTGGCCTGGCAATGCGTGTTCTTCCTCGGCACCGCCCTGGCGCTGGTGGTGCGCAGCGGGCGGGTCCGGCTGCCGCAGTCGCGCTGGCTGCTGACGGCCGTGCTGGCGCTGCTCGGCGGCATGGCGGTGTGGAAGTTCGCCGCCTCCGACATCGGCCATGCCGTGACGCCGGCAGCGCTCCGGGGCTGGCTGCCGGAGGAGACGATCCCCTGGGCCGACAAGGACACGCTTGGGCCGATGCGGCTCCTGCATTTCCTGGCGCTGGCCTGTGCCGCGGCCCTGCTGGTGCCGCGGGATGCGGGATGGCTGCGCTCGGCCCCCGCCCGCCTGCTGGTCGCCTGCGGCCGGCATTCGCTGCCGGTCTTCTGCGTCGGCGTGGTGCTGTCCATCGCCGGCTCCGCCCTCTTGGTGGCGGAGGACGGTGCCCTGATGGTGGTGGCGGTCAATCTGGTCGGGGTTGCCGCGCTGCTGGCTCTGGCCCTGGTGCTGGAGCGGCGGCGGACCCGCCGGCAGCCGCCGAGGCAATCGAAGCCGGCGGTGCCGTCCACGGCCTCGACGCCGTCCGCGGTGCCCGAAACGCCGTGAACACGGGAAAGCAAGCTACGGCTGGGCGTCTTGAATCCTGCGCCGGGTGAGCGCATAATTCGACCATGCAAGTCAACCCGGCCATACCGTCCTACCAGACGCTGAAGCCAACCCCGCAGCTGACGCCCGCGGCGCAGGTCGCCATGTCCCCGGCGGTCCAGGCGGCGCAGCAGACCGCGCCTGCGGTGCGGACCCAGACCGTCGCGGCCCCCCAGGCGGCCGGCAAGTCCGACCAGACCCGTGACGCCCGCACCGCCACCCAGGGCAATCAGGCGGTCGACACCACCGCCGGCACGCTCGCCGCCCGGGTGAATGCGCAGGGCTACCAGCCGCGCGGATCTTTGTTGAACCTGTCGGTCTAGGGCTGAACCTGCCGGTCCAGTGGAAGCATCGCTCCAATAAGGAAAAGGCGGCGGAGGGCTTTCCCTCCGCCGCCTTTTCCGTGGGCAGACTCAGCGCGACAGTTCGCTCAGCGGACCCTTGCCCTTGACGGTCTCGTAGCGGCCCTTCTGCCACTTCTCCAGGCCCTGGAGCTGCTGCTCGGTCATGTCGAGGGTGAGCTTGACGCCCTTCATGTGCAGCTTGTTCAGCGGCAGGACAACGTCCTTGTCGCTGACGTCGATGGTGTGATCGACGTCGATCACGGCATAGAGCTTGTTGTCGTAGCGGACGATGTCTTCGATCTCCGCCATGTTCTCGCCCTTGGCGCCGTAGATGTCCTTGCCCTTCAGCTGGTCGACATGCAGCTTCATCAGAGCCGGGTCGACGCTGTCGTCTACGGCTGCAACCGACGGGTTGTTCGACTTGGTCACGCTGTGGTCCGAGGCGGCGAGCGCGGGCGTGGCGGCGAGCAGTGCTGCGGTGCAGCCGAGAGCGAGATAGCGTTTCATCGGTTGGCTCCATCTTTCGTGGATGTTGTGGCGGATCAACGCCGCTGCCGACCGATAGGTTTCCCATTTTCCAAAAGAAAAAGGGCCTCCCTCCCATTGGGAGAAAGGCCCGGTTTCTTCCGGCTGACAAGGGAACTTTTACTTCAGCTCGTCCATCGTGTCGATGACATGGCTGACGATGCCATAGTCCTTGGCCTCATCGGCCATCATCCAATAGTTGCGATCCGTATCCTTGGCGACCTTTTCGAACGTCTGCCCGGTCTCACGCGCGATGATCTTGTTCAGACGCTCGCGCATGCGGATGATTTCCTTCGCCTCGATGGCGATGTCCGTCGCCCGGCCGCCCGTTCCGCCCAGCGGCTGGTGGATCAGGAAGCGGGTGTTGGGCAGGCAGAAGCGGTCTTCCTTCTTCGCCGCCAGATAGATGTGGCAGCCGGCGCTGGCGACCCAGCCCGTGCCCAGCATCTTCACCCGCGGCTTGATGAAGCGGATCATGTCGTGGATGGTGTCGCCCGCCTCGACATGGCCGCCCGGCGAGTTGACCACGACGGTGATGTCGTCGTCGCTCTCATGCGCGAGCGCCAGCAGCTGGGCCGACACGACCTGCGCCAGCTTCATGTCGATCTGACCGAAGATCAGGACCGTGCGCGCCTTGAACAGGCTCTGCTGCACGGCGGCGAACTGCGGCTGGGCGCTTTCCTTCGACTTCTCGTCCGGTTCCTTTTCGGGTTCATCGTCGAACCGGGTGTATCCGACCTGCGCCATTGATGTTCTTCTCCCTGGTATCGGAAGCGGGGTATCGGGACCGGGATTCGCCGCCGGAGGAATGCCCCGACCGCTGTCCCGCTGCCGCATGCGCCTTGCCTGCTTCACCACATAGCCCGTCCGGGCTTCATGTTCAACGTCCGGCGGGGCAAAATCGATGGGCGGGGCCGTGTCCGGATGGCACGTTTGGAACGCCTTGCAACAGTTTTCCGGCGGTGTTCCACCGTTCCACCCGTCCAACACGACACCGTCCTCCGACCTGACAGGCAAGGGCCGTCCTTTCTACCATGCGGCGGCGGCACGGGTAAGGGGAGGGTCGAAATCCGGTTCAGGCCATTGACGACCTTTGATTAGCGACGCCAAACTTTGCCGGCGGACGGGCCTGGAGTGCAGTGCTATGGGCGGGACTGGAACAGGGCAGGACCCATCCTTCGGCGTTTCCGTCATCATCGCGGCCCACCGCGCCCATGACACCATCGCCCGCGCGGTGAGAAGCCTGCTGGAGCAGGACTGGACGGTGTGGGAGGCGGTGATCGTCAGCGACGACGGCACCGATTACCGCCCGACCCTGCGGGCCGCCGGAATCGACGATCCGCGGCTGGTCTTCACCGGCACCGGCCGGGTGGGCGCCGGGGCGCCCGCGGCGCGCAACGCCGGGCTGGCGGCGGCGCGGCTGGAACTGGTGGCGCCGCTGGACGCCGACGACCGCTTCCGTCCCGGCCGGCTGTCCGCGCTGGTGCCGCTGGCGCTCGGCAACGGCGCCGCCTTCGACAATGTCGCCGTGGTGCGCGACGGGGACGATTCGCCGTTGCAGCACCTGTATGAGGACGGGCAGGCGCCGGCCCTGCTGGATGGCGACGGCTTCCTGGCGACCTCCGTACCGATGTTCCCGGTGGTGCGGCGCGATCTGGTGCCGGGCTGGGACGACGACGTGGATTTCTGCGACGACGTGGTCTTCAACGTCCGGCTTCTCGACGCCGCCGGGCCGGTGCCGCTGGTGGCGACGCCCTTCTATGAATACCGGCAGCGCGCCGGCTCCGTCACCTTTTCCGCCGACAGCGGCGCGCGGGCGGAGCGCTGCTACCGCCATGTGCTGGACCGGCTGGACGGCGACGGGCTGGGCATCCGGGACGACGGGCTTCGCCGGCGCTTCACCCAGGCCATCGCCGCCAAGCGCGCCCGCAATGCCGCCTATGAGGCTGCGTTCAAGGCCGGCCGCTGCGCCAATTTCCAGGAATTCCTGACATTGGCATAAGTAAAATAGCGTTTACGCAGATAGTTTTCGAAATATTTCATGAGCGATTTTGCTTTATTGTAATAAATTTTCTGTGAACTATACTTGGTTTGCGGCGTGATTGAGCGTATTTTTATAGATTTCAAAAACTATTTCATTTATTTTTCGGATTTGTACGAGCTTTTTGCTTCTTTAAACATTTCTTTTATATTGCTTTTGTTTGACATTTCTTCTTCCGCGGCTTTCTTGATGTCGGATTCGCTGATATCCTCAAGATTTTTCTTGCCTATCAATTTCGCAAGCGCCTTCATATAAATAATACCGGAGACTATCGTAACCGCATAGACGGTTGCCGACATTACGGCAGCCCCTCCAATGGAACCAAGTCCTGGGACAATTTTCAGGGCTGTTCCAATAGCAATTGCTCCCGCAACTGCTCCACCAATATTTGTTAAAACTCCTGCAGCGATACTTTTTATGATATTGTCGGAGAAGGGAAGGTCAATTTCTTTATTTATTCTTATATACATCGTCCATATGTTGGCGCCGGCGGCGGCCATATCGGCAATTGGAATTGGCACAAGGGCGGCGCCAACCGCGATTTTCGCGTGAAGTTTAACAATGTCAGATAGTCTTTGAGGGAGATTGCTATCAGCAACGCTATTCAGAGCGGAGGCCAATTTCAAACCCGCATCCAAAAGAGCTTCGTCTTTCATTTTCTCACCTAATTTTACAATAAACATTATTGAATAATGTAACACCAAGGAATAAAAATCTATAAAAAAATTTACTTAATTAAGTGATTATATCATACCATGATATGATATTTGTAATGATACGTTTGATTGCATTGTGAATTTATCAAAAAGACAATTTCTATTATTATAGATCCACCGAAAATATTTATTTCTATTTTTGATAGTATTGAGCGAATGCTTGGCGTGTCAATAAAGAATGAAACTTTCTGAACTTAAAGTGAATTTCATCGCGCGGTTGTAAAATGTGATGGTGAAGTAACTATACAGGCATAGCTTAAGGCTTGGCTTTGCTTTACCATTCTGTGTCAGCTTTGTTGCGTCGCACATCGCCGGACCGGACACGGGTAAACTCCCATGAATGCCCCGACCTGCTGCCTCGCCCGCATCCCCGCCAATGGAAAATTCTGGCTGAAGAACGCGCGCGTTCACGACGGGTTGCGCGATATCCGCATCGAGAACGGCCGGGTCCGCGCCCTGGTGCCGGCCGGCGAGTCGCCCTGCTGCGCGCCGGGGCTCGACCTCGACGGTGGTGGGGTGCGGCGAATGGACGCTGATGCTCCGGTCATGGCCGGCGATCCGGCCGACCTGTGGGTAACGCTGTGCGGCGGCCGGACGGTGCCGATGCTGGCGGGAAAGCTCGAAACCGCAAAGACCTAAGGGATAGGCGGTCATAAAGATGCGGTGCATAGGGACGGTTCGGATCGCTGAACCTTCTCGACTCCGGATGTGAACTGACCGATATAGTTCAGTTTGCCCGGTGCTCCCGTCGGTTGCGCTGCGGCAAAGCGAAACCCGCCCGGATCCCGGCCCCATGCGCCACACGCTTCGCATCGCTGCACTCCTCGTCCTGGCGGCACTCGCCGGCGGGGCCTACTGGTATTTCGTGAAGCAGGGCGGGACCGTTGCCGGTCTGACCGCGATGGTGAACGGCGCCATTTCCGGCGGCGCACCGGCCCCGGGCGGCGCCTCCGGTGGCGCCTCCGGTGGCGCCGCCGGGGCAGCCAAGCCGCCGGGGGGCGCCCCGCCGATGCCGGTGGAGGCGGCCCAGGTCCGCGTCGGCACGGTCGAGCGGACGGTGACCGCCGTCGGCTCGCTGCTGTCCAACGAATCGGTGGTCGTCCGGCCCGAGATCGCCGGCCGCATCAGCGAGATCGCCTTCAAGGAGGGGCAGCGCGTCACCAAGGGCACGGTGCTGGTCCGGCTGGACGACGCCATCGCCCGCGCCACCCTGGCCCAGGCCCAGGCGAGCATCGCCTTCTCCCGCGCCGAGCTGTCGCGTGCCGACCAGCTGGTGCGCCAGAACACCGGCCCCCTGCGCAACCGCGAGCAGGCCTCGGCCAAGCTGCTGGCCGACGAGGCGGCGGTGCAGCTGGCCAGGGCGCAGCTCGACAAGCAGGTGATCGCCGCCCCCTTCGACGGGGTTCTCGGCCTGCGCAAGGCGTCGGTCGGCGATTTCGTCCAGGCCGGCAAGGACATCGTCAATCTGGAGGACATCGACACCCTCAAGCTGGACTTCCGCGTGCCGGAGATGTTCCTGCCGGCGGTGAAGGTCGGCCAGACGGTGAGGGTGGTGGTGGACGCCTTCGGCGGGCGCAGCTTCGACGGCACCGTCTACGCCATCGATCCGCTGGTCGACGTCAACGGCCGCGCCCTGGCGATCCGCGCCCGCGTGCCGAATCCCGACGGTTCGCTGCGCCCCGGCCTGTTCGCCCGCGTGTCGCTGACGCTGACCACGGTGCCGGACGCCGTGCTGATCCCCGAACAGGCCATCGTCGCCTTCGGCAAGGACCAGTTCGTCTTCAAGGTGGTGGACGGCAAAGTTGTCCAGACCCGCGTCGTGCTGGGCGAACGCCGCAACGCGGAGGTGGAGATCGCCAAGGGCCTCGCCCCCGGCGACATGGTTGTCACCGCCGGCCAGCTGAAGATCCGCGACGGCGTGCCGGTGACGGTGCTGCCGGCCAAGCCGGCCGGGAGCTGAACCGATGGTCCTCTCCGACATTTCCATCCGCCGTCCGGTCCTGGCGACGGTGATGAGCCTCGCCCTGATGCTGATCGGCATCGTGTCGTACCAGCGCCTGTCGGTCCGCGAATATCCCAAGATCGACGAGCCGGTCGTCACGGTGGAGACGACCTACAAGGGCGCCTCGGCCCAGATCATCGAAAGCCAGGTGACCCAGACGCTGGAGGACAGCCTTGCCGGCATCGAGGGCATCGACGTGATGTCCTCGATCAGCCGGGCGGAGAAGTCGCAGATCACCCTGCGCTTCCGGCTGGACCGCAACGTCGACGTCGCCGCCAGCGACGTGCGCGACCGGGTGGGCCGCGTCCGCGCCCAGCTGCCCAGCGAGATCGACGAGCCGGTGATCGCCAAGGTCGAGGCCGACGCCCAGCCGATCATCTATCTCGCCTTCTCCTCCGACCGGCATTCGCCGCTGGAGGTGACCGATTTCGCCGACCGCTACGTCAAGGACCGGCTGCAGAACCTGCCCGGCGTGGCGCAGGTGCGCATCTTCGGCGAACGCCGCTTCGCCATGCGGCTGTGGCTCGACCCGCAGCGGATGGCCGCCTACCGGGTGACGCCGCAGGATGTCGAGACCGCGCTGCGCCGGCAGAATGTCGAAATCCCGGCCGGCCGCGTCGAAAGCGTGGCGCGCGAGTTCACAGTGGTGTCGGAAACCGACCTGCGCAGCCCGGCGGAGTTCGAGGCCATCATCCTGCGCGACGATGCGGGCTATCTGGTCCGTTTGCGCGACATCGGCCGGGCGGAGCTGGGGGCGCTCGACGAGCGGGTCAGCGCCCGCTTCAACGGCCGCGGCGCCGTCGCCATCGGCGTGGTGAAGCAATCCACCGCCAACCCGCTGGACGTGTCGAAGGCGGTCAACGACGCGCTGCCCAAGATCCGCGCGGCGGTGCCGGACGGCATGGGGGTGGATGTCGGGTACGACAGTTCCGTCTTCATCGCCAAGTCGATCGACGCGGTGTTCCACACCATCTTCGAAGCGATCATCCTCGTCGTTCTGGTCATCTTCTTCTTCCTGCGCTCGCTGCGGGCGACGCTGGTGCCGCTGGTGACCATCCCGGTGTCGCTGATCGGCGGCTTCGCCCTGATGTACGCGCTGGGCTTCTCGATCAACACGCTGACCCTGCTGTCGATGGTGCTGGCCATCGGCCTCGTCGTCGACGACGCCATCGTCATGCTGGAAAACATCTTCCGCTATGTGGAGGAGGGGATGAACCCCTTCCAGGCGGCGTTGAAGGGATCGCGCGAGATCGGCTTCGCCGTCATCGCCATGACCATCACGCTGGCGGCGGTGTACGCCCCCATCGGCTTCATGACCGGGCGCACTGGGCGGCTGTTCACCGAGTTCGCCCTGACGCTGGCCGGGGCGGTGATCGTCTCCGGCTTCGTGGCGCTGACCCTGTCGCCGATGATGTGCTCCAAGCTGTTGAAGCACGAGACGAAGCACGGGCTGCTCTACCGCGCCATCGAACGCTTCCTGGAGGGGATGACCGATGGCTACCGCCGGCTGCTGCGCCTGTCGCTGCGGGCACGGCCGCTGGTGCTGCTGATCGGGCTGGGCGTCGCCGCCGCCAGCTATTTTCTGTTCACCGGCCTGAAGTCGGAGCTGTCGCCGGTCGAGGACCGCGGCACCATCGTCGGCATCGCCATCGCGCCGGAAGGCTCCACGCTCGACTACACCATGGGCTATGCCCAGCGGATGGAAGCGCTGTTCCGCCAGATCCCGGTGCTTGAGAAGTTCTTCGTCGTCGTCGGCTTCCCAGTGGTGAACCAGGGCATCGCCTTCGTCCGCCTGATCGACTGGGACGAGCGCGAGGTGAAGCAGCAGGCGATCACCGCCCAGCTGTTCCCCAAGATGTTCGGCATCCCCGGCATCCTGGGATTCGTCACCAACCCGCCGTCGCTGGGCCAGAGCCCGATCGACAAGCCGGTCAACTTCGTCATCCAGACCTCGCTGCCCTTCGAGGAACTGCAGGCGATGGTCAACGCCATGATGGCGGAGGCGCGCAACTTCCCCGGCCTGACCAACCTCGACACCGATCTGAAGCTGAACAAGCCGGAGCTGCGGGTGTCGCTGGACCGCGACAAGGCGGCCGACCTGGGGGTGGATGTCGACACCGTCGGCCGCACGCTGGAGACCCTGCTGGGCGGCCGGCAGGTGACGCGCTTCAAGAAGGACGGCAAGCAGTATGACGTGATCGTCCAGGTCGCCAACGTCGACCGCCGCAACCCCGACGACATCGCCGGCATCTATGTGCGCGGCGGAACCAGCGCGACAGGCGGTGCGGGCCAGATGATCTCGCTCGCCAATCTGGTGAAGGTCGAGGAGCGTGTGGCACCCAAGGAGCTGAACCACTTCAACAAGCTGCGCTCCGCCACCATCACCGCGACGCTGGCGCCGGGGACCTCGCTGGGCGAGGCGCTGGCGGTGATGCAGGCGGCGGCCAACAAGGTGCTGCCGGCAACCGCCCAGACCGACTATGCCGGGCAGAGCCGCGAGTTCCGCGAATCGGCGACCGGGCTCTATTTCGTCTTCATCCTGGCGCTGGCCTTCATCTATCTGGTGCTGGCGGCGCAGTTCGAGAGCTTCGTCGATCCCTTCGTCATCATGCTGACGGTGCCGCTGTCGATGACCGGCGCGCTGGCGGCCTTGCAGATGAGCGGCGGGACGATGAACGTCTACAGCCAGATCGGCCTCGTCACCCTGGTCGGGCTGATCACCAAGCATGGCATCCTGATCGTGGAGTTCGCCAACCAGCTCCAGCGCGCCGGGACCGACATCCGCAAGGCGGTGGAGGAGGCCGCCGTGCTGCGCCTGCGCCCGATCCTGATGACCACCGGCGCCATGGTGCTGGGCGCCGTGCCGCTGGCCTATGCCAAGGGGGCCGGTGCCGAAAGCCGGCAGGCCATCGGCGCCGTCATCGTCGGCGGCATGACGCTCGGCACGCTGCTGACCCTGTTCGTCGTGCCGACGGTATACAGCTATCTTGCCCGCAAGAAGCCGATGCAGAATGACACCGGCGAGGCGGAGCAGGCGGCCAGTGGACATGGCAGTGGACATGGTGGCGGGCAGGGCCACGGTGCGCCCCATCCGGCCGAATGACAGGGAGCGGCGTGGTGGCGAAGGTTCTGATCATCGATGACGACGACGTTGCGCGTGCGGTCCTGCTGCGCACGCTGACGATGGCCGGCCATGAGGCTGTCGGCGCCCGCGACGGGCTGGAGGGGATGGAGCGGTTCCGCAACCGTCCCCCGGACAGCCCGCTCGACCTCGTCATCACCGACATCTTCATGCCGAATCAGGAAGGGCTGGCGACGATCATGGAGCTGCGGCGCGGGGCGCCGTCGCTGAAGATCATCGCGATTTCCGGCGGTGGCGCCCGTGCGTCGCTGGACGTGCTGCCGGTGGCGGAGGCGCTGGGCGCGCACCGCACCCTGCGCAAGCCCTTCACCCCGGTCGAGGTGATGGAGGTCGTGCGCGCGGTTCTGGAGGGGTGAAGCGTCTGACCCGGGAAATGCGAAACGCCGCTCTCCCGGGGGAGGGCGGCGTTTCGCTGTCATGGGTTCCAGCCGATTTGCCTGACCGGGCCTTATCCGGCGCCTATGTCGGGGCGTCCGTGACGCATTTTCCAGGGGCGTCTGCGACGCCCGTGCCAGAATTCCCGCAGGGGTCAGGAGTCCCGCAGGTCAGGCGGCGAGCCGCTCTTCCTGTACTCGACGGCTCCGGCGGAGGCGCTCGAAAAGCTGCTGGACACTGTCGGGGCTGATCCCATCGCGCACCATAACGGCGATCACGATCGGATCTTCGAGCAGTTCGGAAAGGGTCGGCGTCGTGTTTCGGTCCATGCGTCCCTCCCTTGTGTCCGGCCTCCGGGTGCCGCAGCCGTCCCTGAAGGGGGATCGGCGGACGGACGAAGCCGGCAATGGCGATTGGCCTAATCCCTGCTGCGCGCTCGTCTCGGCTTTCGGTGTCCGGATTGCCTCTGGGGATATACCCCCTTCGGTCCGGATTGTGGGTCTGAAATACAATATGGCGACCATAACTCAGACGGGGTGGTATTGTCACCCGTCCTTTTGTCAACAGCCGCTATATCTTTGTGTATTCCAGTATTAGGGCCCGCGGCCGGGGGATCGGCCGCTCAACCCTGCGCCGGCCGTGCCCGCGTCAGGCTGGCGCCGGCGGTCGGACCGCCCGAGTCGGCGGCAGGAATGGCGACATCGACCTGTACCCGCCGCACCTTGGCATGGGACAGGCACAAATCCGCGGCGCGGTCCGCCAAATAATCGGCACCGGGTACATTGGATTCGCCACAAAGACGACGCAAGTCTTCGACAATATCCTCGTAAGACATCACTGCGGCGATGTCGTCGGGAAAGCCGGGGCCGGGATGGGTGACGGTCAACGTCAGGTCGAAACCGACCTCCGGCCGGTCGGTGCGGCCGGCGAGCGCCACCGCGGCGGCGAAGCCGCGCACCAGGATGGTGTAGGTGAGCGGCGCGCCGCCCGGCTGGACCAGCATGGTCCGTTTCACGCTATCGTCCGACAACACACTCTCCCGGCCGGCGGGCGGGCGCCGGCAATGCAATCAGGCCGGCACTATAAGCGGTGCGGCCGCCGCTTGCCACCGCGCTTGGGCCGCCCGAATCATAGCGCTTCGGCGATGCGGACGACGGTCTCCCGGCCGGGCACCTCGTCGCACAGCTCGCCGATCCGCCGGTTCAGCAGCGGGTGGACGATGTCGGCGGCGATGTCGGCCAGCGGGCAGAGAACAAAGGCGCGCTCCGCCATGCGGGGATGAGGGATCTCCAGATCCGGCTCCGCCACCACCCGGTCGGCGTAGAGCAGGATATCGACGTCGATGGGCCGCGGGCCGAAGCGCAGGCCGCCCAGGTCGCGGCCCAGCGACGCCTCGATCTCCTTCAGGACGCGCAGCAAGGCCGACGGCTCCAACTCGGTGGTGCCGCGCACCGCCATGTTCAGGAAGGCCGGCTGGTCGGTCACATACATCGGCGCCGTCTCGTAGAGGGCGGACTGCGCGTCGATCCGCACCGCCCCGCCCAGCCGCCGGATCGCCTCGGCGAGGTTGGCGGCGCGGTCGCCCATATTGCCGCCGAGTGCCAGATACACCGTCGCGGCGGAGGTCGATGAGGAGGGGGAGGGGGGCGTAAGCTCGGCCATGGCGTCGGCGGTCCCGATATGCTGGTATGGGCAGGAAGCGGGACTCCTAGCAAATCCGGGCCCGCCCGTCACTTCCGGGCCGCAAGTCCGCATTGCCCGGCGCCCTTCGGGAACGGACGGGCAGCGGCGGGGTTTCAGCACTGTATCAACCGGTTGAGAAGAACCCGGCGATGACACGATATTCTGGTGGAGGACGAGAGATGGGCCGAGACAAGGCTATGGCAAGGACCGTGGGCGCTGCGATGATCCTTCTCGGCGGCACGGCCGTCCTCCTTGCCGGCTGCGCCACCGGTCCCGACCCGGAGATCGCGCGCCGTGCCCAGACCGCCATGATCGGCATGCCCAAGGCCGACCTGCTGGCCTGCGCCGGCGTGCCGGACCGGCAGGCGACGGCGTCGGGGCGCGAATACTACACCTATGTCGCCCATCCGGCGGTGGCCTACAGCCCCGGCAGCAGCATCGGCATCGGGGCCGGCAGCTTCGGCGGCAGCGGCGGAGTCGGGCTCGGCCTCGGCTTCGGGGTGCCGGTCGGCGGCGGTACGGCTCCGGGATGCGAGGCGACGGTGGTCATCGGTCCGCGCGGCACGGTGGAGCAGGTCAGCTACCCGGCCGGCGCCTCGCTGTCGTCCTGCACGCCGATCGTCAGCACCTGCATGGCGCCGCCACCCGGCTGACCATGCCCGCCGCGGCTTAAGACTTTGAGATGAGGCGGCCGGGGCTGTCGCGGCGCCCGGTTATGCCATATCCTCGACCGTAACCCCGGCCGCAATCCGGGGAACCGACGCCCGCAACGGGGCGCATCCTGGTTGCCAGCAGGGTTGGAGGAACCACGAACCATGGACATGAGCGGAAGCCACCGGATCGAGGCCAGCCGCGACGCGGTGTGGGCGGCGCTGAACGATCCGGACATCCTGCGCCAGTGCATTCCCGGCTGCGAAGAGGTGGCCCGGCAGTCCGACACCGAGATGACGGCCAAGGTCGTCGCCAAGGTCGGCCCGGTCAGCGCCAAATTCGCCGGCAAGGTCACTTTGTCGGACCTCGACCCGCCCAACGGCTACACCATCACCGGCGAAGGGTCGGGCGGTGCCGCCGGCTTCGGCAAGGGCGGCGCCACGGTGACGCTGGCCGAGGATGGTGGCGCCACGCTGCTGAGCTACACCGCCAAGGCCCAGGTCGGCGGCAAGCTGGCCCAGATCGGCTCCCGGCTGGTCGATGCCACCGCCCGCAAGATGGCGGAGGAGTTCTTCGCCCGCTTCACCCAGATCGTCGGTCCCGCCCCGGCCGAGGTTCCCTCGGCTGTCGAGCCGGCGGTCGAGCCCGCCGCGCCCGAAGCGACTGCCGCCGCTGCCGCCACGGCGAAGCCTGCCAGCCGCATGGCGGAGGTGCCGCCGGAAATCCCGCTGCCGCTGCCGGTCGGGCGTGGGACGGGGGCCGGCGGCGGCAATTTCTACGTGCCGTGGGCTGCGCTTCTTGTGGTTGTGGTTCTGCTCGCATCGCTTGCTTGGATGAGTTGACGTGGCAGATTGTTCATTGGTCGTACGGCTGCATCAAAGGGGTTTGACACCCTTTCGGAATGTGTATGCTGCCGCGCGATTCCGGTCGGCGCCGTCGGCCGGTGGATCCATCGGAAGGGAAGCCGAAGAATGAAGAAGCTGTTGATGGGCGTTGCCGCCATCGCCGCGGTCGTGATGGGTGCCGGTGCCGCCCAGGCGGCCGATGCCGCCGCCGGCAAGGATGTCTTCAAGGTCTGCATGGCCTGCCACACCGCCGAGCAGGGCAAGAACAAGGTCGGCCCGTCGCTGTTCGGCATCGTCGGCCGTCCGGCCGCCTCGATCGAGGGCTTCAAGTATTCGGCCCCGATGAAGGAAAAGGGCGCCGCCGGCCATGTCTGGACCGCGGAGAACCTGGACGCCTACATCAAGGCGCCGAAGGAAATCGTCCCGGGCGGCACGATGGCCTTCGCCGGTCTGAAGGACGACGCCAAGCGCGCCGACCTGATCGCCTTCCTGGCCGAGCAGAAGTAAGACCGCTGTCCCCCGGTCCGGCGGCCGGGGGACGCCGCGGACGGCGAAAGGGCCGGTGGCGATGCCACCGGCCCTTTGCTTTTGAGCCCCTGCGCTTGGGAATAGTCCTTTGGTCCCGAGTCTCAGCCGGCGGCGGCCAGGCTCTTGCTCGCGACCTCGTAAACGTCCGGCGACAGGCCCGGCGTGGCGACGATCCGCTGCAGTTCGGCCTTCATCAGCCCCTGGCGGGCCGCGTCATAGCGCCGCAGACGGGAGAAGGGACCCATCAGACGGGCCGCAACCTGCGGGTTCATCGGGTCCAGGCGCAGCACCTGATCGGCGAGGAAGCGGTAGCCGGCACCGCTCGCGTCATGGAAGCGGACAGGGTTGCCGTTGGCGAAGCCGCCGATCAGCGCATAGACCTTGTTCGGGTTCCGGATCTCGAAGGCCGGATGGCCGAGCAGGGCGGTGACTCGGGCCAGCGTGTCGGCGCGGTTGGACATCGCCTGGACGCCGAACCACTTGTCGACCACCAGCGCCTCGCCCTTCCAGCGGGCATAGAAGTCGGCCAGCGCCTTTTCCCCTTCCGGCGAGGCGGCATTCGACAGGAACTGCAGGGCGGCGATCTCGTCGGTCATGCCCTGGGCGGTGCGGTACTGCGTCAGGCAGAGGTCGAGCGCCTCGTCGTCCTCCAGCGCCATCAGATAGGCGAGGCAGAGATTCTTCAGCGCCCGCTTGCCGATGGCGTCGGCATCGACGGAGAAGGGCTCCTGGCTGCTGTTGCGGCGGTAGAGGTCGAGGAAGCGCGCCCGCAGGCGCCCGGCCATCGTCTTGCGTGCGAATTCCCGCACCGCATGGATGGCGTCGGGATCGACCACCGGCATCTGGGTGCCGAGATAGGCCTCCGTCGGCAGAACCAGCGCCTGGGCGGCGAAGGCGGGATCGCGCTCCGCATCGTCAAGGATCTTGGCGAAGGCGTCGGCATAGCCCTCCGGCAGCACCAGCTCGCGGCCGGCCTGCTTGTCGGCGACGAGGCCGAGCAGGATGCGGGTGCCGAGAATCTGCCCGGCCTCCCACCGGTTGAAGGCGTCGCTGTCGTGCGCCATCAGGAAGGTGAGGTCGGCGTCGGTCAGGTCGGTCTTCAGCTTCACCGGGGCGGAGAAGCCGCGCAACAGCGACGGCACCGGCCGGGCGGCGATGTCGCGGAAGGTGAAGCTTTGGCTTTCTGCCGTCACATGCAGGATGCGGCTGGTGCCGGCGGCCTCTTCCTCACCCTCCAGGCGCAGCGGCAGATCCTGCCCGTCGGGCCCGAGCAGGCCGACGACCAGCGGGATGTGCATCGGCTGCTTGGTCGGCTGGCCCGGCGTCGGCGGCACCGTCTGCCTGACCGTCAGGGTGAAGGTCCTGGCCGCCGCATCATGGCTGCCGGCGATGTCGAGTTCGGGCGTGCCGGCCTGCCGGTACCACAGCTGGAACTGGCTCAGGTCGACGCCGCTGGCATCGGCCATGGCGGCGACGAAATCGTCGCAGGTGACCGCCTGCCCGTCATGGCGCTGGAAGTAGAGATCGGTGCCCTTGCGGTAGTTTTCCGGCCCGAGCAGGGTGTGGATCATGCGGATGACTTCCGCACCCTTGTTGTAGACGGTCGGGGTGTAGAAGTTGTTGATCTCGACATAGCTGTCCGGGCGCACCGGATGGGCCATGGCGCCGGCATCCTCCTGGAACTGGACGGTGCGCAGCCCCTGGACGTCGGCGATGCGCTTCACCGCGCGGGAATGCATGTCGGCCGAGAATTCCTGGTCGCGGAAGACGGTCAGCCCTTCCTTCAGCGACAGCTGGAACCAGTCGCGGCAGGTGACGCGGTTGCCGGTCCAGTTGTGGAAATACTCGTGCGCGACCACCGCCTCGATGTTGAGGAAATCGGTGTCGGTCGCGGTTTCCGGCTTGGCCAGGATGTATTTGGTGTTGAAGACGTTGAGCGACTTGTTTTCCATCGCCCCCATGTTGAAGTCGCCGACCGCGACGATGTTGAAGATGTCGAGGTCGTATTCCAGCCCATAGACCTCCTCATCCCAGCGCATCGATTTGATCAGCGAGCGCATGGCGTGGTCGATCTTGTCCTCGTTCCCCGGCTCGACATAGATGCGGAGCGTCACGTCGCGGCCCGACGCGGTGCGGAAGCGGTCCTCGCCATGGACGAGGCTGCCGGCGACCAGCGCGAACAGATAGCAGGGCTTGGGGAAGGGATCCTCCCAGCGCGCCCAGTGGCGCCCGCCGTCCAGATCGCCGGACTCGGCGAGGTTGCCGTTGGACAGCAGCACCGGATAGCGCGCCTTGTCGGCGGTGATGGTGGTGCTGTAGCGCGCCATCACGTCCGGCCGGTCGGCGAAATAGGTGATCTTGCGGAAGCCTTCCGCCTCGCACTGGGTACAGAAGTTGCCGGAGGACTTGTAGAGCCCTTCCAGCGCGGTGTTCTCCTGCGGCTTGATGCGGACGATGGTTTCCAGCGTGGCGCTGGCCGGCACCTCCAGCACGATCAGGTGATCGGGGGTGACGGTGTATTCGTCCGGCCCCAGAGTGCGGCCGTCCAGCGCCACCGACACCAGATCCAGCCTCTGCCCGTCGAGCGACAACGGCTCCGTCGCCGCCTCCGGCCGGTCGGGATTGCGGCGGATCGCGAGCACCGCGCGGACGGTGGTGACATCCTCGCCCAAATCGACGAACAGGTCGACCGTGTCGATCAGATGCGCCGGCGGGCGATAGTCCTGAAGCCGGATGGCCTTCGGCGTGCCTTTGTCCATGTGCCTTGTCTCTGGTCTGTGTCTGTCTTGCGGATCAAGCCGTTCGGGACAGGTCCGAGGAACAGGGACTGTAGCAAGGCGGGGGCGGGCTGTCGCCAGTGGGAATGGGGGTGGGAGAGTGGGGTGTTGGGACGCGGCGTAAGGCCATCAATGCCACGCAGGCGGAAGGTTCCGGATTTTGCGAAGATTGATCTACGGTAGTGCCGGTATCGACATCGAAAACCAAGCATGTCATTCTGAGGTTGAGTTTTTTTCGCACTAATCTCAGAAAAGAGGCATTGTTTGGCAATGCGGAAGCTTTTGATAACGGCTGCTGCGGGTATGTGCCTGACAGGCAGTCTTTCCGGTTGCGCTACGCAGGGACAAAGCCGCTACAGTTTCCAAGATGTCGGCCGTGCGTCCGTTGTAGAGTTCGGCACGGTGGTGGCATCCCGCCAAGTGGACATTCGCGGACAGAATACGGGTGTCGGCGGTGTCGTCGGAGGAACAGCCGGTGGCTTGGCGATGTCGAATGTCGGGCAGGGTTCGGGGAATGTCGCGGCGATCCTGGGGGGTGTCCTCGTGGGTGCTGCCATCGGCGCTATGGCGGAGCAGGCGGCCAGTGATCGTGTCGGAATCGAGTACACCATCACACTTGCGAACGGAAAGACCATAACGATCGTTCAGGAGCAGGCGACCGGAGACCGTGTATTCAACCCGTCCGAGCGAGTGATGGTGCAGGCAACTGGCACTTATCAGCGCGTTCTGCCAGCCGATCATCTGCCAAATCAGATCGCGCGGCCGCAGGGCATCAAGGTTGTTGACTAAAAATCCATCAAGGCAAGAATAAAATGATCAGAATTATTGCATGTGCGCTGTTCGCGGGGTTGGTTTCTGGCTGTGCTTTGACCGAGGATGCGATTCCTGTCAAATACTCTGCTCCGGCGAGTATTTCGGTGGTGCCAGGGGCCAAGGATGTAACCGTTAGCGTTGCTGCCGCCGACGGTCGGGTATCGAATCGCGACCGAGTGTCCACCAAGAAGAATGGCTACGGCATGGAAATGGCGAAGATCGTCGCCTCCAATGACGTGGTGGCCGAAGTCGGTCAAGCGGTGCAGAGTGAGCTGTCATCTCTTGGTTTCAATGTCGGTCCCGGCGGAATCGCCATTTCCGTGCAAACCACCAATTTCTATAACGATTTCAAACCCGGCTTCTGGACGGCGGAGGCGGTCGCGGAAGTCGCGTTCGATCTGACGGCAAAACGCCAGGACGGCACGCTGGTTTACAGCCGGAGCTATCGGGCGGTCGGGGTTAACAAAGACGTTATGCTCATGATGGGAGAGCAGGCTGCGCCAGCCCTGTCGGCCGCATTGCGTGATGCCGTTCAACTGGTCGTTCAGGACACAAACCTGCATCAAGCTTTGCTGCAGGCCGGCACCAAGCCGAAAGTGGCAAGTTTGCCGACTTCCTGATACTCGCTCGCTCAACAGTAGACACGAGCCCGCTGCCGATGTGGCGGGCTCGTGGATTTGAGTAGCTTGTCATCCTGGTGTGTCTATGGCGGAAGAGGTGTCCGAAAATCCCCTATTAGGAACAATGCATTAGGCAAGCATCCACCTTAAAACCCATCATTCTACCCAACATCGTCTTCCCGATCGTCAGCGACGGCTAACGAAGAAAACGGCCCGACTCGGGGCGTCCTCCAACCTCTCGCAAATCCTCTCGTGCAGCTTGTCGCTGATCAACTCATACAGCGTATCGCACAGCATTTCGACTTCCAAATACCTAACCGACGAAGCACACATTCATATTCGCAGAGCGACGCAACTGGGAACGTCAACAGACGAATCGCTATATAGACGGCGGAAATCACATTTTATTTCGTCCTGATTTCTGAAAAATGTAATTTCAGACGCCGCTTCGTAGTGTTTTCACTTGATACCCTCCGCCTGAAGGGTAACGCTGAATTCCAGCGAAGCCTAACGAATGGCCGCACCACCCTACCGAACACCACCGAACTCGGAGTGCATAACAATGCATTCGCAAAGTCATCCGATCTGCGTCACGATCAAAGATGCCGTGAAAATGATCGGCGTTGGAAACACGAAGTTTCACGAGCTTTTGAATTCTGGAGAGATCGAGGCCGTCAAGTCTGGTCGACAGACGTTGGTTCTTACCTCGTCACTGCACAAATACGTCGAGAATCTTCCCCGCCGCCCGATCAAGGGCTGACGATGGCTGATCGGGCCGATCGCTTCGCAATTACCCCGTTCTGGATTTTGACCGATCCCACCATCAGCCGGGACGCCCGGTGGCTCTTCTCGCTCTTGGCCTCGCATGCCGACGGCGAAGGAAAGCTGCGGCGCAGCTTGGCAGGGGTCGCGAAAGCCGAAGGTGTTTCAACGCGGACGGTGGAGCGCTGGCGGCTTGAGCTGGAACGGGCCGGATACCTCGTCGTGACCCCGGTGCCAGGGCGGTCGTCGCAGTTCCAGATCGTCCGGCACCGCGACCAGATCGAAAAGAACAAAGACGGCAACGAGAATGCCATCGCAAAGAGGGGCAGCGTCTTTGGCGAAGCGGGCCGAAAGGGTGCCGATCGGCGGCACGGCACCCCTGACAATCATGTCACCCCACCCCTGACAGAATTGTCACCCGCCCCTGACACGTGTGTCGCCCCACCCCTGACAGCCGTGTCACCCAGAACAATAGAACGTAAACAAGACCATAGGACAGCAACTCATCAACATATTGCGCTCGAAAAATCGAGCACACGAGAGATGTCAGCGACCGACGTGAGCGATCCGCCATTTCTGATCGCCGAACCCGCCAGTTCGACACCGGTCGCACGCATCGCCGCCAAGCACACCAGCAGCACCACGACACCGGCAGAAACCCCGAAACGGAGGGCGACAGGATGACGATTGGACGCGCCGACACGCGACCGACCGACGACAGCGACGCGGGGCAGATGATGCGCCCCGATCAGCGTCGGGGCGAAGTCATCCTGGGGAATTTTCCCATCGGCTGGGGTTACGCCTACCGCCCCCCACACCCGAAGCGTCCACGCCGCCGGCCGCGGTTCAAGCAGCTGCGCTTCGATTTCACCGAGGAAAAACAATGACCGACAACACGAACACCGAGCATCTGCAAGCCCTCCAGCACCTCAGAGCGCTGGCCGCTTCAGGCTATCCCACTGACGAGGATCTGAAGCTGGCGATCGAGCGCGCCATCGCCACGGCGCCACCGGCGCCGGAACCGAAAGCGCTATTCGAGATGCCTTCGGTGATGCCCGTCTGGGGTGAGCGCATCGTCGGCGAGCGGGGGTGAGCAATGGGCAAGAGGGATGAAATGGCCCGACGTGCGCTCCAGCGCCAGATGGCCGGGCAGCGCGACGATCGAGCCGGTCGACAGCTCGTTGATGTGTCGACGAAGGTGACCGCTGGCCTGAATCAGCTTGCGGTCTTGGTTGAGCAGCTCCCCTGGGTCGAGGACGAGGAAATGGATCCGATCGTAGACCTGATCGGCCGGCTCACCACGGCCACGGTTTTTCTGGTTGGATGCACCCAGGCGGCGCGCGACGGGCGGCCCTTGCCCAAGCCGGATATCGTCGACCAGTCCGCCCTTGAAGCCCTCAGCGCCATCGAGCGCCGCATCGCCGCCGGCGCCGATCCGCTGGCATGAACGGCCCCGCCCCTTGCCCTGCTGCAGAGCAGCGGCCGGGCGTGCGCCCTCCCTGGCGGGTGGGGCGCCCCTGCGCAAGAATGTTGCGCGGTTAGGCTGGGTGGCAGGTCGTAACAATGCGCAAGATTATTGCGGGTCCCTCTGGGGGTCGAGACCCGGGGGTTGCCCCAGCCCCGTGACGTCCCTAGGCATCACCCCCTAAAGGGGGTTCCGGTTCCGCATGCTGTATGATAATAGTCCTATCGAGGTGTGGAATGGCGAGCCAAATCGAGGTCGGGCGGCACTTGGACCTTAGCGACCGTAGCGTGCGGGAGCTCTTGACGCGGGGGATCCTCCCGCCGGCTCGCCGTGGTGAACATGACCTCGATGCTTGCCGGATCGCATACCTCCGCCACATGCGTGCTGTCGCCGCTGGGCGTACCCTTGGACCGGCCGGGGACGACCTGACGACGGAGCGCGCCCGGCTGGCGCGGGAGCAAGCGGACGCGGTCGCGATCCGCAACGCCGTGTCACGGCGGGAGCTGCTGCGCCGCGTCGACGTCTCCAGGGCGGTCGTCGGCGCCTTCAACATCGTGCGGGACCGGCTGTCCGCATTACCGGCGCGGCTGGCCGGCACACTGGCTGCCTCGACCGAGCCCGCCGACGTGCGCGCCCGGCTTGAGACTGCCATCGGCGACGTGCTGGCCGAATTGGCTGAGACGCGCGTCGTCACCGTTGAGGAACCCGCCGATGCGGCTTGAGCTGCCTGTCTCCGAATTGGTGGCGGAGGTGGCGACCGGATGGTTCGCGGCGCTGCGCCCGCCGCCGCGGCTATCGCTGGCAGAGTGGGCACCGCTCCATGCGCGGCTCTACGACGGCAGCGTGTTTCGGCCCTACCCCTACCAGCGCGCCATCCTTGACGCGATGGTTGATCCTGCGGTGAAGCAAATCACGCTGATGAAGTCGGCGCGCGTTGGCTATACACAGATGTTATCCGCGGCACTCGGTTACTTCGTCGCGCAACGACCATCCAAGATCATGGTGGTTCAGCCGACCACAGAGGATGCAGAAGACTACAGTAAAGACACCATAGATCCTCTAGGCGATTGGCCAGCTCTGGCGGGACTTCTTTCCGAGGTGAAGGCGCGCGTCAAGGGAAACACGATCAAGCGCAAGGCGTTCCCCGGTGGCTCGCTTCGCATCGTAGGAGCGAACAGCCCGCGCGCCTTCCGACGCATCGACTTGGACGTGATTTTGTTCGACGAGGTGGACGGCTATCCACAGATGGCAGGCAAGGAGGGGGACCAGATCGCCTTGGGGTTGAAGCGGCTCACCCAGTCGCTGCATCCGCTCGCCGTCCTGGGCAGCACGCCGCTTATCGACGGGGAGTCCAAGATCGCCGACGCCTTCGCGGCCGGAACCGGGGAGCGTTTCCATGTGCCCTGCCCACGGTGCGGCGAGTTCCAGTTCCTGCGGTGGGGTGATGGGACTGGGCCGGGGATGCGGTGGCGTGACGACGATCCGGCGACGGCACATTACGTTTGCGTGAATGGCTGCCCCATCGACGAAGCGCACAAACTGTGCATGATCGATGCCGGCAGGTGGGTAGCCGAACAGCCGTTCAAGGGGCACCGCTCGTTTCATGTTTGGTCCGCATACTGCCCCCTACCGGGCGCTGCTTGGCCCAATCTGGTTGAAGAATTCCTGGCGGCGAAGCAGGACCGGGAGAAGCTGCAGGTTTGGACGAACACGGTCCTGGGTGAGACCTGGGTGGACCGCGGCGAGGCGCCCGACTGGCGGCGGCTTTATGACAGGCGGGAGCCATGGGAGTCAGGTACCGTCCCGGCCGGCGGGCTTTTCCTGACCGCCGGTGCCGACGTCCAGCGGGATCGTATTGAGGTCAGCGTTTGGGCATGGGGTCGAGGGAAGGAATCCTGGCTGATCGAGCATCGCCTCCTGATGGGCGACCCGTTCCAGGCGGCGGTGTGGCGCGACCTGTCGACGATGCTGGCGGAGACCTGGCGCCATGAGCACGGTGCCGACCTGCAGCTCACGATGACCGCCATCGACGCCGGCGACGGCGTGACGATCGAAGCGGTCAAGGCGTGGGTCCGCACCGCCGGCCCGCGCGTCATGGCCATCAAGGGCTCATCCATCGCCCTGGCGCCGATCCTGGGGCAGCCGACCGCCGCGGATGTCTCGTTCCGGGGCAAGAAGATCGCGGGCGGGGTGAAGCTGTGGCCGGTGGGCTCCAGCGCGGCGAAGTCGGAGTTCTACGGATTCCTCCGGCTCGACCCCCCGACAATGGAGAGTGGTGAAGCGTTCCCGGCCGGTTATGTCCACGTCCCCGAGCATATCGGAGAAGAGACGATCAAGCAGCTCGTTGCCGAACACCGCGTCACGCGTGGCGGCAAGGGTCGGAAGCGGACCACCGGCTGGGAGCCCCTCCGCGACCGAAACGAAGCCCTCGATTGTAGAAACTACGCCCGCGCCGCGGCGGCACGCCAAGGTCTCGACCGCCTGTCCGAAGCCGCTTGGGCGGAGCTGGAGGCCGCGGTTGTGCCAGTTGTTACGCCGGTTTCGCCCCCAACGACTCGGCGCACGGCGACCCGCTCCCGCTGGATGTATGAGTGAAATTCGGAAATTCCTGACACGTAATTTCGCCACTATAAAATATAAATCACTTACTCAATTCTCTTTACACTGTCGCCTGTAAGCGCAAATTGACCTTGACAAGTTAATTCAGGCTTTACGCGAGCAGCTGTATGTCTCTTCTATCCACCATCCGGAACGTTTTCACACGGAGCCTTGATGCTGCGGCCGGTGGAAAGCGGTGGGGACGAGCGCCGCGCGTCATCAACCTCAACGCAGACATGCTTTCCGGCGCCACCATTGCGGCACAGCGCGCGGCTTATTTCGCCCGAAACAACCCCAACGTGGCGGCCGGGGTGAGCGCCTTGGTCAGCAACGCCGTGGGTACCGGGATCCGGCCGCGCTCGAAGCACCCCGATCCAGCCGTGCGGGAAGCGCTGCACGCCCTGTGGGAGCGGTGGGAGCGGGTGGCCGATGCCAGCGGCCGGGCCGGCGGACATTACGCGCAGCAAGCCCTTGCCGTCCGAGCGATGATCGAGGGAGGCGAGGCTTTCGCCCGGCTCTGTACTCGGCTGCCGGAAGACGGCTTGCCGGTCCCGCTCCAGGTGGAGTTGATCGCCCGCGACCAAGTTCCGTCAACCCAGTGGCAGGAACAGCGGCCGGGCAACGCCATTCGGGCCGGGATCGAGTTCAACGCGCTGGGCCGGCGGGTGGCCTACTGGGTGCTCCCCTTCAACCCGAACGACCCGACCATGCCACTGTTGGCGCCGACCTGGCAGCCGACGCGGGTTCCGTCGGAGGACATGGTCCACCTGTTCCGTGAAGTGGTGGAGAACCAACTCCGCGGCCTGACTTTTCTGGCACCGGTGCTTCTCCGGGTGAAGGAACTGGATGCCTATGAGGACGCCGCCTTGGTCCGCGCAAAGGTAGCCGCCCTGTTGTCGGGCTTCATCCTAAACAAGGATTCCGATAACCCCGCATGGCAATCTTCAGCCAACGCCGACACGCCGACGCTTGAACCTGGCGCACTGTTACCGCTGAACCCCGGCGAATCCGTCGAGTTCACCGACCCGCCCGATGACGCGAACTACACCGAGTTCACCAAGAACCACATGCGCGCCATCGCCGTGGGCTTGGGATGCACCTACTTCCAGGCCAGCGGCGACCTTAAGGACGCCAACTATTCGAGCCTTCGCGGCGGGTTGGTGGAGTTCCGCCGGAGCGTCGAACAACTCCAACACCTCGTCATAATCCCGCAGTTCTGCGACCCGGTTTGGCGACGTTTCGTCACGCTGGCCGTGATGAGCGGCGCCATCGATGCGCCGGACTTCTTCCGCGACCCGGAGCCCTACCTCGCCGCCGATTGGCTGCCGCCCGCTTTCGATTGGGTGGACCCCCAGAAGGATATCCGTGCGGAGGTCGAGGCCATCCAAAACGGGCTCAAGTCGCGCGCACAGTCGGTCGCGGGCGCCGGATACGACGTCGAGAGGCTGGATACTGAGATCGCCGCCGACCGGGAGCGGGAGAAGCGTCTCGGCCTCAACTTCGGCGACGCAAAGTCATCCGTGCCGGTGCAGGCCCCCAACCCAGGGGAGGCCCCCACGAATGGCTGACCTCAGCCGCTCCTTGGGCGCCACCACGCCAACCACGCTCAACCGCGAGGCTCGCACCGTCGAAGTGGTGGCCTTGTCCGGCCCGGCCCCAGCGGTTCGCCCCGCCCCGGCCCCGGACGGTACCCGCACTGCCTGGATCGAAGAACTCGACGCGGCCGGCGCCGACCTGTCGCGCTTCCGGGGTGGCCCGGCGCTGAAGGACCATCGGAACACCACAGACGCCGCCGTTGGCACCGTCGCCATGGCGCAGATCGACGGGGATCGCATCGCCGCAACAGTTCGCTTCGACTCCAGCGCCACGGCGGAAGACCTGATCGCCAAGGTCGAGGCGGGCAGCGTGCGCGGCGTCAGCTTGGGCTACAGCGTCCAGCGCTGGCAGCGCATGGGCAAGCGCAACGGCTTGCCGGTATTCCGCGCCGTCGCCTGGGCGCCCCACGAACTTAGCTTTACCCCGGTGCCGGTTGACGCCGGCGCCACCGTCCGTTCCAGAGAGGGCATAGTGGAAGAAGACCAGACGGCGGCGCCGGCCGACACCACGGCGCAGACCACCGACACGAGCACGACGACCACCAACGATACGACGGAGACCAGCACCCGCGCGGCGGACACCACCTCGACCACCAACCGTGCTGGGATCAACGGCCAGATCCGGACGATGGTCCGGGCCGCCGGCCTGGATGCCACGACCGCCGACCAGCTGATCGACGCCGGTGCCGACCTCGACCGCGCCCGCGCCAGCGTGTTCGACGCCATGCTGGCACGCTCTGGCACTCGTCCGCTGGCGGCGATCCAGGTCCTGCAGGATCACGACGATCCGAATGACGTGATCGACCGCATGGCGACGGCGTTCGCCGCTCGCGCCACCGCGCACCTGCCAGAGGCGCATCGGGTCAAGATGCCGGACCAAGCTCGCGCCTATGCCGGCCGCACCCTGCTGGATCTCGCCGCCGAACTGGCGGATCGTCGCGGAAACCCCATCAGCACGCGGCACCTGTCGCCCGCCGACCTGTACCAGCGTGCGCTCACCACCGGCGATTTCCCGGTTCTCCTGGCAAACGCGGCCAACAAGACCCTTTTGCCGGCTTATCAGGCGGCGGCGCCGACCTACCGCCGGTTCTTCGCCCGCCGCGACTTCCGTGATTTCAAGCCGGCCTCCTTCGCCCGCGTCGGCGACTTCCCCGTGCCGATGGCGGTAGGGGAGAACGGCGAGTATAAGCACGGCGCGATCTCCGAGAGCGGCGAGACCGTCACGCTCGGCGAATACGGCCGGGTGGTGATGTTCAGCCGCAAGGCGCTGATCAACGACGACCTGGGCGCCTTCTCCGACCTCCCCACCAAGGCAGCGCTACGCTGCGCCGATTGGGAGAACTCCGTCGCCTGGGCGCTGGTGGTGAGCAATCCTGTCCTGTCCGACGGCAAGACCCTGTTCCACACCGCGCACGGCAACCTCGCCGCCGCCGGCGCGGTGATCGACCTCACCAGCGTATCGGCGGGTGAGGCCGCCATGATGAAGCAGACGAGCCTCGACGGCCTGAAGCTGAACCTGCATCCCGCCGTGCTGGCGACTGGCCCAGACCAGTTCACCGCGGCCCGCCAGTTCACCAGCACTGCCGTCGCGCCGACCACCGCCGCCGCGGTCAACCCGCTGGCCGGCAAGCTGGAGCCGGTGGGCGACGCCAACATTCCCGGCCCCGGCTGGTACCTCATGGCGGAACCGGCGGCGCTAGAGACCTTCATTTACGGCTACCTGCAGGGCCAGTCCGGGCCGGTCATCACCCCGGAACCCGGCTTCGATGTCGCGGGCGTGAAGGTCAAGCTGACGATCGATTTCGCGGTCGGCGCGGTAGATTACCGCGGCGCCTACTTCAACCCGGGCGCCTGACCATGGCGACGCCGGCCGAACTGATCGGGATGCGGGACGCCCTTGAGGCGGCCCGCTACAGCGGCAACCGGCGGGTGCGTGTGGGCGGAACCGAAATCGAGTTCAAGTCCGACGCCGAGATGAAGGCGGCGCTTCTGGACCTGAACCGGAAGATCGCCGCCGCCAGCGGTTCGGCCGGCTCGCCCTTCGTGACCTTCACGACCTCGAAAGGACTCTGACATGCGCAACTTCGTTTCCGAGGGCTGCCACTTGGACCTCACCGCGCCGCGAGCTCTCGCATCCGGTGAGGGGTTCGTCGTGGGCTCGATCTTCGCGGTGGCCAGCACCACCACCGCCACCGGCGCCGCTCTTGTCGGCTGTACCGAGGGCGTTTTTGACCTGCCGAAGAAGAGCGCCGCCGCCTTCGCCGTGGGCGACCGGGTCTCTTGGGACGACACGAATCACCGGTGCGATGCGCCGGGCAGCGGCCTCTACCCGATCGGCGTGGCGGTGGCCCCCGCCGGTGCCGGCGCACCGACGGTGCGGGTGAAGCTGGCGGAGGTGCCGACCGCACCCGCCGCGTAACGAATTCGGCTGGCGCCGACACGCCGACCCAACGCGATCATGCCGGCGCATGAGGCAGGGCGCGCCGCCCGTCCTGAACCGGAAAGCAACCTGCCCGCCGGCATGTGGGAGGGGTAGGGGTTCAAGGTTGCAAGGCGGCCATCCACGGGGAAATCCCATGAAGTTGAACTATTCCAGTCGAAACGTCGACGTGCTGATCCAGGGCGCCGAAGACACCGTCCGGGAGCTGTTCGTCGCGGAAACGCAGCGCCAGCTTGCCGCGGCGAAAGAGGAATCTCCGCCGGATGGAGTGGTCCAGTACGTCGACGGCGCGCGCGGCGCCCCTCTGGAAAACGTGAAGATGAACGGCGGTGTGCTATTCGAATTCTATTATACGACCCGCATCGCCAAACGTGCGATCGAGGTTTTGGAAAGCACAAGCCCACTTGATACTGGAAACTACATCAATCATCATGAAGTATTCGTCGACGGTGCTCTGGTAACGGATCTCGAATCTCTGAGCACTGTCCGCCGCGTCGTCGTCGCCAACACCATGAAGTACGCAAGGATCATCGAGCGCGGCATGGGCAAACATGTCCCGTGGTCGAAGCAGCCGCAGGTTCCAGCCGAAGGTGTCTACACCGCGGCGGCCAAGACTCTGAAGCGCGAGTTCGGGCAGATCGCCGACATTTCTTTGACGTGGGTCACAATCGACGGCCAGTCCGGCAGAACTCCAGCTCTTACAATCGAGAGGAGGTAAATCATGGCCGGGTCAAAAGTCACTCTGGCCGAACTCGAAGTCCGAATGAGCGGGCTTTCGGCGGTCGAGAAGTACAACACCCTGATACAGGGGGCCGGTTCTGCAACCGAGATTGCGGCCAAGCAGTTCGAGGCGCTGGATCGCCAGCAACAGGCGGTCGCCGCCAGCGCCTCGACGACCACGACCCGACTGCGGGAAACCGATCGTGAGTGGAAAAGCTTGGAGCGCTCCATTCCCGGAACTACCGCGGCCATGGAAAGGTTCACCCGGGTCAGCGGGCAAGCCGACGCCGCCCTGGCAGCCGGCCGCATCACCGCCGAACAGCACGCCGCAGCCGTCGCGAAGCTCAAGGAGCGGTATGTTGGGGCCGCCGAATCCGCGCCCAAGCTCGTTGCTGCAAACGAGAACGCTGCAAAATCCACCAAGCTCGCAGCGCACGAGGTGACCAACCTGAGCTATCAGCTCCAGGACGCGGCGGTGCAGTTGACCGGTGGTCAATCTCCGTTCCTGGTGCTCATGCAGCAGGGCCCCCAGGCGACCGGCGCCGTTGGTGGTGTCGGCCGTGCCCTGGCGCTGATCACCTCACCCATGGGACTCGCGGTGACCGGTGCCGCCGCACTGGTTGGTGGTATCGCGCTCATTGGCATCCGGGCCGCGTCCATAGAAGGGCAGCTCCGTAGCCTGAGCGTCACAACCAAGGCATTCGGCACCGAGGCACAGACCAGCGCCGAACAACTGCGCGGGATCGCGAAGGATCTCTATGCTGGCGGAGCCGGCAAGGACGAGGCATCTGCGACGGCCGGTGTGCTGGCCTCGACGCGCGGGATCACGGCAGCGCTCGCGCGTGAGTTCGCCAAGCTGGGCAGCGACATGGCGGCGGGCCTGGGCCAGTCGGTCGATGGAACGGTCAAGGATCTGGCGAAGATCGCGACGGAGGGCTATCCAGCCATCATGAAGTTGCAGGAGGCCATCGGCTTCCTCACGCCAACAGAGGTGGCCGCGATCCGGGCAATGTCCGAACACGGCCGGCAAGCGGAAGCCCTTGCAGTCACGCTCGAGGCCCTGCACCGCCGCTTCGACGGGCTTCGCAAGGACAGTATGTCGCCTGCGGCGACCGCAATGCACGAGTTGGGCGTCCAGTTCGACCGACTGGTTGACGCCGCGGCCGGTTCGACCATCACGATCGGCGTCACGGTCGCGCTGTCTGATGGCTTCAAGGCGATGGCCGATTTCCTCCAGAACCCGACCCTGGAGGGGTTCGGGAAGATTGCGAAGGTGGGTGCATACGTGGCGTCGCCCGGCGGGACGATCATCGGCTCATACATCGCCGACAGACTGTTCAGTGAGGAGGATGCCACGGCGCTTCAGCGCCGGATCACGGAGGCGCAATCTCGCCTGGACAGCATAATGGCTGATAAGTCCGGCGACCCGGCAACCGTGACGCTGGAGATCGAACGAGCACGCAATGACATCGCCGCATTGGAAAAGCGGTTAGACGAAATCAATAAGCGGACGGCCGGTGCAAAAGCAGCAACGGCACCAACCGCACCTACCGATACGCCCGCAAATGTGCCGGCGCACCGTTCCGCAAATGACATCTCAGGCGATACGACGGCCTGGATCGCGCAGCAGCAGAAGGCCAGAGAATATGTAGATGCCCAGTCCCATGCGGTCGACCGTCTGTCGGAAGCCCTGAAGGGGAATGCCGTCGAACGCGCATTCGCCGCAGCCCAGATGCGAGCCGAGGACGAGATTCGAGAGCACCACCTTGAAGGAGTGGAGGCCGAGAGGATCCGCATCCTGCGGCGTCGCGAGGTGATGCTGCAGATGGCGGCTTCCTACGGTGATGAACTCCGCAATCTGGCGCTGTCCGCCCAAGGAAACCTCGACCTCGCGAAAGCATACGGCATCTCGGAAGCCGCTGCGATCCGCCAGAAGGCCGCCAACGACGCTATAGCAGCCGCCGCCAGCAACGCGGCCGTGAACATCAAGGAACTGACCGAAGCCAACGTTCGGGCCGCTGCCGGAGCAGCAGCCGCTGATTTGGCGAAGCAGGCGACCGACCTTGCCCGAATGGCCGAATTGCAATTGCGTGTCGCCCACGCGGTCGGCATCAGCGGCGCAGCTCAGCAGGAAGCCCAACGCCAAGTCGACGTCTACCGCGCTACCGCGCCTGCAATTGCCGCCGCACAGGCCGCCGAAGCGCAAGGCAACTTCGAGCTGGCGCAACGGCTCCACGATCTTGCCAGTGCCTACAACATCGCGTCGCAGGCCAAGGAGCACGCAGACGCGGTGACCCCTGTCCAAGAGTTTCCTGCCGAGTTCCTCAAATCTGATGAGGCAATGACCACCGTTCTGGAGGTGTTGGAATGACCGTCGTCAATGTTCACGTGTCCGAACAGGCAATCAACATACTGTCCGACACCCTGGTCTACAATGGCGAAAGGCCGGTGGCATTGTGCAAAACAAAATGCGATGTCATTGGCGACAGCATCGCCGCCATTGCCTGTCGTGGGCAGGTCAAGATCGCGCGAATGCACCGTGAACTGTTTTCTGACATCGCCAGATTTGACGATTATGTTGGCAACCTTCATCTGATCCTGGCCGAATATGAGGCCAGCGGCGTCATTAACGAAGATGGGCACGAAATCACCATCGCGGGGTACTCAGCCGCTCGCCAGAGGCTGTTTGCGGTCCAAGGTGTTGTGGCTCCTGAAACGCGTCAGGTTACGGTGAACGAGCTTGAAGCAGGTTGGCACCTCAGCCCTGATCTTGGGACGGGCATCATGGCGCGTGTCCCGACAGGCTACACCGATGATCTGGCGCAACGTCTGACCCTGGCGCAGTGGAAGCTGAGTCAGACAGCCGGGTGGAATTTCTGCATCGGTGGCGTCATGACGTTGACGTCGGTCACCAGCACCACCATCGCCCAACGCATCGGCAGTTTCTATCCGGATTACGAGCGGCATCGGGAACTCTTTGGCGATCCGAACGAAGCTTTCGCCGCGGATATTTCAACGCAGAAGGTGGCGGCATGACAACGCCCATCGACGCCATGCTGGACGCCTATGCGGCCGAAATCGAGCGATTTGAGACCGAATTGCGGCCATTGGAGGAGCGCTTCTGGTGCCGGGACAGCACGCGGGCGGAACGGGCCGAAATCAGAGCCAAGACGGACGCCCTGCTGGCGGCACACAAAGCGGCACTGGAGCGCGTCACCTCCGCCGAATCGAGAGCGCCCCGCAACGCCCGCCGACGGCTTCGCACATTGGCTGATAACCGCATCGCCGGCCTGCGGTCAAAGCTGCGAAAGCGTGACGACTGGGAAAAGAACAGCTTCGCATTCGCCGAAACAGCCGACGACTTCGTGGCCGGAGAATTGGCGGACATCCTGGAGCCGACGCCATGACATCGCCGCTTCTCACCGACTTGTCCGGACGGATCGCCGCCACCATGCGCCCGCTAGCCGCGCCCGCCACCTACCGCGTCGTGGCGACGTTCCAGGGAAAGGCCGCGGCACCCGCAGCGGCCGGCGCCACCTCGCTGCGGATCACCCCTCCTTCCGGGATGGACGGCGTCATGGCGGGGGACACCTTCACCGTGGGCGGGCCGACCATCAAGGCCGTCACCGTGCCAGCGCCTGTGGTCGACAGCACGATTACCGTCACCTTCGCGCCCCCGCTAACCGCACCTATCGCCGCCGGCGCGGTGGTACCGCTGGCGCGCTCCACCGATACGCCGATCCTGGCCTGGATTGAGGCGGTCGAGGTTGCGCGGCTGACCGGTACGCTGATCGGCTCCGCTGATGTCTTCGTGAACGTGCTGGCACAGACCCTGCCTGACGAGCCCAGGCCCGGCGCGACGATCCTGATCGGAGGGCGGACCCTCACCGTGAAGAGCGCGCAACTCGATGGCGCCGGCGCGGTCTGGCGCATTCTGGCGGGGATCTGATCATGGCGGGCTATGCATGGGCCATGGGCCAGATTGTCGACCGGATCCGGCAGGGCTGGACCGAAACAGACCTCGTGTTCTCCGGGGACCCCTTCCCCGAACCGAACCCGCCGCGCCCCTTCGTCATGGTGAAGGTGGAAGGCGGAACGTCGGAAGCGAAGGGGTGGGGCGATAGCGGGCGCGTCTACCAGCGCCAACCGCTCACGATCCGGATCGACGCCTTCGCTCCGGTTGCTGAAGGTCCGGCACGGCCGGTCGAGCTTGCCGAGTCCGCTGGCGAGTTGCTGGCCCGCCTGTCGCGGCTGGCCGGGACGGGTGGTCCATTCCTGACGCTGGCCACGGCATCTGTCAGCGGCCCATGGCCGGCACGCGGGACGGCGGGCTATCTCAACGCCCGGGCCAAGGTGGAGGGACACATCGATTCGTGGAGCACCCCGAATGAAGGCTGACCCCATCACCCCGGCGGGTCTCCGCGCCCGGCTCGCCGAGTTGAATCTGCGGCCGGCCGATCTGGCCCGGATGGTCGGACGCTCGCCAGCGGCGGTCAGCCTCTGGCTCTCCGGAAGGCGCCGCATCCCCGTTTACGTTGTCCGGTTCCTCGATCAGCACGCTGAATTGCGCTTCCACCGCGCCGCAACTTGGCGCCGGGCTGCCGCGGATGCCGGCGCCAAGCTGGAGGCACGGTAGGGGGGCAGCACGTTCCGGGGGGAACGACGTGCCCCCTACGGGGGCAGCTGGCGCCCCCTACCCGGGAGGATGAGGTTTGGGCCAAGCTCTTACGCTGTAACGATTCTTAACCGGCCAATCGGCCCGCAGATGGACCGCAGTTCGCCTACAATCGTTGATCTCGAGCGGATAGGCCCGAACAGCTGCCTAGTTACCTGGGCGCAATCTCAGTAAAACCACCCATTACCGTGGCGGACTCTGGAGTCCATCTTGCAAATCGTGCGGCAACTCACTCCAAATCTGCACCAAGTCCGCCACAGAGTCGTAATAATCCTTAACGGTTTTGGAGAGCTTACTTTCATCAGGCCACTGCCGAAATACTGTATCTCCAGAACTTATAGAAACATTCGGCCTGATCCGTTCGACATACTCAGAAGCTCCCTTGAGTTTCGTTTTAATATCTTCAAGCGCCGAGATGGCAGCCTTATAGCGCCTCCACGCATTAAGATATTCCAGTCTCTTATCCATAATCTTCTCCGGCCGAAAAGAAAATAATTGCAGCACGTGCCGCACGCTAAAGACGTTATATCAAATCAGCAAGTCTGAATAGGAGATATGTGCCCATGGTAGATCAACCCCCATTAACTGGAACGCGGAGATCGCCAGATCGGGAGGGACTGGTCTTCACCTCACAGACCCGAAGGTGACTCGGCAACCAGGTTGTGCTCCGATCCGGCTTCAGGATCACGCCGGCAGGAAGACGATGTCAACCGAGCGTCGGGAAAGTTCGGGTGAGAAAACGCACTGGCCTGGGAGCGAAGCACCCCAGCGGACCCGAAGGTTATCCGGCATCGCAGCAATTTGCGCCAGCGCGCCATCGAGGAAAGCGCGAGGAGCGGCACAGGTCAAGCCATAGTCAAGAAACCGTCAGCGTATTCCAGCAGGAAAGTTCGGGTGATGGCGGCCGGGGAGAGAGACACGCCCCACGGACCCGAAGGCTACCCGGCATCTCTTACAGTACGCCGCCACCAAGCCCAGCTTGTTTAAAGCCGTCCAGAAAAGCAACGGCCTGAAAGCGGATTGGAACTT
Organism: Azospirillum palustre; assembly: GCF_002573965.1. Lineage (NCBI taxonomy): Bacteria > Pseudomonadati > Pseudomonadota > Alphaproteobacteria > Rhodospirillales > Azospirillaceae > Azospirillum > Azospirillum palustre. The sequence goes on from NZ_PDKW01000041.1 coordinate 601,891, forward strand.
CCCTACGGCGCCCTGCCCCCGAACTTTCCCGACGGATCGTCCGGACGCCGCTCATTCGCCGATCTTGTGCTGCCAAAGGGGCGACCTTTCCTGACGCTCTGCGGCGTAGGGAAGTTCCAAAATAGAGTCGCCGACTGAAATTGGCCGGGCGAAAGGCAGGCAGCACCCTGTCGTCGGATTGCTTCAGAGAGATACCTTCTTCAGCCGCACACCCGGCCCTTCATCGTCGTCATCGATGAAAATGACCCCTGCTGCTTCCAAAGCGGCACGGATCGCCTGCACATTGTCGGCTGCGCTTCGACCAGGACCGATGGCCCCCTCCATCCGTTTTATGGTGGGTACCGATATGCCGCTCGCCGTGGAAAGTTCAGTTTGGCTCCATCCTAGGAGCGCGCGAGCGGCCCGGACCTGCGGCGCCGTCAGCATGACGTGATACCTTTCGTATAATTTGTTATCCAACTCGATTGCATTGGGCAATCGATGGCATTATACCAAAAGGATCACGCTCGTCACTATCCACGAGCGCGCAAAGGCCGGGCAGGTGTTGGCCCACCCGCCCGGCCGGACCACAACGCGAGCTGGAGAACCCGGAAATGGCTGTTTCCGAGCATACCCCGATATTGTCTGCTGCGCATCATGCTTCTGGTGGCGTGTCGACGCCAACACGGCGCCCGCTGAATTTAAGCGAGATCAATATATCGCTTCCTCTACATCCCATGCGCGATGAAATCATGAAGATGTTCGGCGAGCTTCCTTCAGAGGATCAGGCGTCTTTCGCTCGGCTGGCCTGGGCAATGGTGAACAAAGACGTGGACAGGATGCTGGATGAAGCTGACTCACTCGGACTGCGGGAGCCGGTGCAAGCTACCATCCATGCACACCCTGAAAGATACAATCGCGGAGGTGCGGCATGATCGACCGTCGATCTATGCTGGTCGGCACTGCGGCGGGTGTAGCTGTTGCCGCCTTGCCCACCACGGCACCGATTACGTCGAGAATGATCGATGCCGACATGGCCGAGTTCGCTGCAGACCTCCAAGCGGCGCCTCCACCCGTGCGCATCGCCATCCGGCAGTTGATGCGGGGGATGGTGACCAGCGATCCTGCCATGATGCTCACCGCTGCCGACAAGCTGAATTATCGAAGTGAGGTAGAGGCGTATATCGAGCGAAGAGGAAGCCGGCCCGCCTGACCTTTGCCACGGGAGGGCCGCCGCGCCCTCCCACCTGACCGCTTCAGAACCGGCACATCATCCGGAGAGAAAAGCGGCCCACCCTTCCATCAACGCCCGCCGCTTCTCGAACAGATCGCCACGCTGGTAGGCGGCGACCACCTTGTCGCCCTGGGTGTGCGCGAGTGCCGCTTCGGCCACTTCATGCGGCGTCGACGTGCATTCAGCTGCCCAAGTGCGAAAGGTAGAGCGGAACCCGTGCGGCGTCGCGTCCACCTTCATGCGGCGCAGAACCATCGCCATCGACATGTTGGACAACGGCTTCCCGGTCGTCATCCCCTCGAAAACGAACTCCCCTCGCTGGATCGCCGCCATCTTCTTCAGCAGCGCCAGTGCGGGATCCGTCAGCGGAACGCGGTGGGTGACGCCCGCCTTCATTCGCTCCCCTGGAATGGTCCAGGTGCGGGCGCCAAGGTCGATCTCCGACCATTTGGCGCCCAGCGCCTCGCCCGTCCGCGCCGCGGTGAGGATCGTGAACTCCAGCGCCCGCGCGCTGGCGCCGTCCTGGACCTGGAGGCGTGGCCAAAGGGCCGGCATGTCCGAATAGGGCACGCTCGCATGGTGCTCGACCTTGGCCACCGCCGCCTTCGCGGGAAGGATCAGATCCAGGTGCCCTTTCCAGCGGGCAGGGTTCTCGCCGCTGCGCAGACCGGTCACCTTCGCGAAATCGAGCACTGATTCGATTCTCCCCCGGAGCCGGCTCGCCGTCTCGGTCTTCGTGGTCCAGATCGGTTGCAGCACCTGCAGGACGAGGGGCGTGTCGATGGCCGCAACAGGCAAGGCACCCAGCGTCGGGAAGGCATAGGTCTCCAGTGTCGCAATCCATTGAGCGCCGTGCTTGGCGTTCTTCCAGCCAGCCTTCATGGAGGCGATGTAGTCGACCGCGCATTCCTTGAAGGTCGCGGCCTTCGCGGTTTCCTGCACCTGAGCGGCCGCTTGCGCCTTGCGGGCCTCCAATGGATCGACGCCGGCCGCCACCAGCTTCTTGGCCTCAATCGCCTTATCTCGGGCCTGAGCCAAGCTGACCACGATGGCGCTGCCGAGCCCCATGTCGCGGCGCCGGCCACTCATGGCAAAGCGGTAGATCCAGGACCGGGCGCCCGATGCGGTCACCTGCAGGTACAGGCCGTTCCCGTCGGCGAACAGCCCAGGCGTCTTGATAGTCTCAACCTTCCGAGCTGTGAGCCCAGCGGCCTTTCGTGGCATTCCTACGCTCCGAATCAGCAGGCCCCGTTGATGGGTGCCGGATGATGGGTGCGGGTGTCCAAAGCCTGTCGGCATGATGGGCGGGACCGCTACCCACTAACGGACCCATCATCGGAACGCGGATTCCGGCGGTCAACGGCGAGCCGCAGCGGATTTCCCATTTAGTCGGGAGCGTTGATTTCGTTGGTATTTTCGAAGCGCGGCGAAGCGGCGCGGGTGCCAAGGTGGCGGAAGAGGTGTCTTCAGAACAAGGCGTTTGCTGGTGTCCGCCAGCGTCCGCTAATATTCGGTAAGCCATTGATTTGACCGGAGATATTTTCCGCCAGCGTCCACGCTTGTCCATTGCCATCCGCCTGCACCCGAAACAGAATGTGGGGTGAGGTGTGGGGTAGGATTGGCAGGGATTCGAAATGACCAAGCGAACCGGGAGGCATCCCGAAAAGGCCCTGACCGCGGTTGCAGTGCGCAACGCCAAGCCCGGCCGGCATGCGGACGGCAACGGGCTGTATCTGGAGGTGGACGAGTCGGGCGCCCGGCGCTGGCTTCTCCGGATCATGGTGCAGGGGAGACGGCGGGACATCGGCTTGGGGGCCACGTCCCTGGTGTCGCTGGCCGAGGCGCGGGATACCGCGACAGCCATGCGCAAGGTGGCCCGGGCCGGCGGCGATCCCCTGGCCGAGCGTCAGAAGGCTATGCGCGTCGTGCCGACCTTCGAGACCGCCGCTCGCACCTGCCACACCGAGCACAAGGACGCGTGGAAGAACGGAAAGCACGCTGATCAGTGGTTCACCACTCTGGAAACCTATGCCTTCCCGGTCATCGGCACCATGACAGTGGACAGGATCGGCATGCCCGAGGTACGGGACGTGCTCTTGCCGATCTGGTTGGAGAAGCCCGAGACGGCCCGCCGGGTGCGCCAGCGGATCGGGACGGTGCTGGACTGGGCTGCAACCAAGAACTTCCGGGACGGCGAGAACCCGGTGCGGTCCGTGGTCAAGGGGCTGCCGAAGCAGAAGGACACAGCCGAGCATTTCGCCGCTCTGCCCTATGACGACGTGCCGGCCTTCCTGACCAAGCTGCGGGTGACCGACCAGACCGGCCCTGTGGTCAAGCTGGCGATGGAGTTCCTGATCCTGACCGCGGTGCGGTCGGGGGAGATGCGCGGCGCCGTATGGCGGGAGATCGACACTGCGGCCAAGCTATGGACGATCCCGGCCGAGCGAATGAAGGCCGGCAAGCCGCATGTGGTGCCGCTGGCGCCGCGCGCCCTGGAGCTGCTGGAGGAAGCCCGCAAGCTGGCTCGCAAGCCCGACGACCTCGACGCCCTGGTGTTCGAAGGCAGCAAGCCCGGCAAGCCCATGTCGGACATGACCCTGACCATGGTGCTGCGCCGGATGAAGGTGGAGGCCACCGCCCATGGCTTCCGCTCCGCCTTTCGCGACTGGACGGCCGAGACGACGAACACCCCCAGCGACGTGGCGGAAATGGCGCTGGCCCACACCATCAAGAACAAGGTGGAGGCCGCCTATCGGCGCGGCGACCTGCTGGAGAAGCGGCGCGTGCTGATGACACTGTGGGCCGACTTCTGCCAGGGAGCCAAGGCCAACGTGGTGCCGTTGTCGACCGCGAAGAAGCGGAAACGTGCAGGTGATGCCTGATTTCCAGGGTTACCGGGGTTACCGGGGTTACTGCATTGATTTCAAAGGATTGATTTCGGTAACCCCGAGCATTTCGAGCGGGGTTACCGGGGTTACCAGTCGGGGGTTACCGGCGCTCCGGAACGACGAAGCCCGCCACGGTACGAACCGGGCGGGCTTCGCTCTTATCCCTGTTGTGAAAAATGCTGCTGTATTGTTTCGTTAACATAGGCAATCAACAGGCAAAGCCCACTATTCCGCACGCCGAATTTTCTACTTTCACTAACAACCTCGACGATCGGCAACCATTCTTTGTGGAATTCGCTCCAATCATCATCGCTATATATACTCAGATCTATGTCATCACCAATCTTGCTCTTTAGTAGATATTTAACTCCAGAATTAATAATGGCGTCCTTCATTTCCTCAGTGGTTATATGTTGATATTTTCCTCCATCAACAACAGAGTTCAGAAAGAGTATTAGGAGAGTCTTTTTTGTCATCCGCATTTTCATTCCTTTCTTAAACGCACACCAGCTCCACCGCCATTTTCAGGGATGAACTCGACGCCGGCCGCTTCCAGGGCTGTCTGGATCGCGGCAAGGTTCGCTGCCGTGATGGGGGGTGCATCGTTGTGCTTCTCAGCACGCCGCACTGTGGCAACCCCCAGCTTGGCTGAAGTCGCCAACTCGTCGGCGCTGATGCCCAGCATACCGCGCGCGCCCCTGATCTGTGCTCCGGTGATCATATTTCGATCATGTCATCTGTTTGTTGACACCGACATACGGCAGTGATAGGAAAGCTATCACTTAATCGTTTCCGACGCAATGCAAGGGTTACCCAACGCGAGCATTTCTCGCCACGCCCGAACCTTGCCCGCCGTCGGCCAGCCACTCTTAACTGGAGCAATACCGCAATGACGACCCCGATCAACGCGCCCGCGGGCGCGAACGCCTATGCCTTGCCCGGTTGCATCAATCACCTTCCCAAGCGCGGCACCGGGCCGGGTTCCGATCCCGACGCCGAGTTGCTGTTCGCCTGGGACACCTATGTCAACGCCGTGACGGCCTACCAGTGCGCCCCGGATGGCGAGGAAAGGCTGTACGAGGAAATCGCCTTCAACATCGGGCTTCGCCTCGAGGAGCTTCGGCCGAAGTCTATGAGGGGGCTTGTCCGCCAGCTCCGCTACCTGCTGACCAAGCACATCGACATAGACGACGCCTGGGACGTCATCATCTTCGAAGAGGACATGACGCCGAACCTGCAGATGGTGCTAAACGAAGATCCCCACGCCAATATGCTGTGGAACATGATCGACTCCATCGACGGGCCGGCGGAACGCATCGCCCGCATGGCGGCGAGACCGACCAGCGCGCCGGGTGCCTCGTCCATCATCCCATCGCTGGACCAAACCTTCACCGCCGCCAGCGCCATGGTGCTCAGCCTGTTCGATGAGCATGCGGCCGCCACCATGGCTGGCCCCGACAACCTGCCGGATCATCTGGTAGTGGAAGCGTGCGACATACGACGCGCCGTGTTCACCACACCGCCCAAGACGCCGGCCGATGCGATGGCCGTGCTGGAGCTGCTGGCGCATGACGTTGCCGGCATGGGCCATGGCGATCATGTGGAGGCGCAGGAAACCGCCGTGGCGCTTCTGCGCGATTTCATGAAGCCCCTCGCGGGGCAGTGAGTTGCAGCCTTCTCGCGCGCCGGATTGTCATCCCTTCCGATGGGCTGCCATCCGGCAAGCGGGGGAACAGAAGACCGCATCGGCCCGATTGGCTTCGAAGTATTGGCCGCACTCGCTGCAACGCTTGTACTTCGTTCCTTCCGCCAGCGATTGCGCCGCACTGTACATCAGCTCTGCTGCAAGACGGGTGGCACGAACATTCAGAAGCAGACCAGCTTGACCGACTTCGAAATAACCGTTGTTCCGCATCTTGGAAAGATGGTCATGCACCCTGCGTTTGATCGGATCGGCCTCAAGACCATTCGTCAACACTTCCCGGCCAGCCTGATCTTTTTGGGACCATAGGGCAGCAACCTCCGAAAGCTCTATATGCAGCGCCTGCCAGAAGCTTTGATCTTCGCCCCATTGCTCGGTCGGCCCCCAACGTGTGGCAAGGGCCGCAACGTCCAGCGGAGTGTCGGCAACTCGACGCCATACCGCCGGTATGTCCTGCGGGGTGTAGCTGGCCTGGATATTGTCGATCACCTGCACGTTGCCATCACGGTCCACCACCGCCCCCAGGATCGGGCGCCTCCAGCTTAAAGCGTCCATTACGACCCACCTCGTTCATTACGGTTGGTATCGTATCGTTCGCGCTTTATTCGTTGCAAGCCCCTTCGGGCGTTGTTACGCATATAGACGTAACGAACGCTATTTTTCCATGGAGGCTCTTATGGCCAAGCGGTTCATGACCATTGCCGAGTTCTCGACCGAAACCGGGTTGCCGCGCCCTACCGTCCGCAATCTGGTCCGAGACAGCAAGCTGAGGGGGACCAAGGTCGGTCGCGCGTGGCTGATCCCGGCCGATGAGGTGGACCGCTTGGCCGCCCTGGCTGATGGACGAATCGAGTCGGCCTGATCGACCGGGAGGGACACACCATGGCCAAGGTGGATCACAAGCAACCAGCCCCGGAGCCGCCCCGCATTGAGAAGGCGGGCTATTCGGTGCCCGAGTTCTGCTATGGCGCCGGCATTGGCCGGTCCAAGGCATACGAGCTGATGGGGGACGGTCTCATCCGCTTCGTCACCGTCGGGCGCCGCAGAATCATCACCGATTCACCTGCCGAATTCCTGGCGCGGGTGGCCAGCAACACGGGAGGCTGAGCCATGCCCAACGCTTCCGCCTCCCTACCTACCGGGGCGCAGATTACCGGGGCGCAGATCATCCCCGCTATCGGCTGGTTCGCTGAGTATGTCGACACCCTGCGCGTAGCCGGTGGACGCCCGATCCGCCAGCGGTTGGCCGCCTGGGCATTGTTGACCGAGGCGGGAAGCGACGGCCGGCCGGTGATGAGGCTGGTCGGCTTCCTGCCGGAGGGCGACCAAGCCGACCGGCTGCACGGCTTTCTTCGCTACAGCTGGGCACCGGTCACCAAGCCGCATGATCCGTGGGGTGGCTGACCATGCGCGCCCGTCTCGACTTCGAGAGGATCAACGCCGCCGCGCTGGCCGTGTTGCCGGTGCTGGTGGCGCGCTGGCTCCCGGACGGCTGCCGGGCCGGTGTGGAGTGGGTAGCGCTCAACCCGCGCCGTGCGGACGATAAGCCCGGCTCCTTCAAGGTGAACCTGACCACGGGCAAGTGGAGCGACTTCGCCACCGGCGACCGCGGCGGCGACGTCGTGTCCCTGGCTGCCTTCCTGACCGGCTCCACCCAAGCCGAGGCCGCCCGAAATCTTGCCGACATGCTGGGAATGAGATGATGCCAGATGACAATACCAGCATGTTCACGCCGTTGACGCCCGACGAGGTGAAGGCCAGCCGAGCGACCGGCTTGGCGAAGGGCGCCGACAAGGTGCCGATCCTGCCGGTGCCAGACAACGCCCCACAGCTACGGTTCAAGCATCCCAAGTATGGTGAACCGTCCCGGACATGGCCATACCGTGATGCCGCCGGCCGACTGCTGGGCTATGCGGCGCGCTTCGACTTCACCGCCAGCGACGGCACTGCGGCCAAGGACGTGTTGCCGCTGACCTTCTGCGACCTGGGCAACGGCAAGCGCGGTTGGCGCTCGAAGGGAATTCCCGATCCGCGACCGCTCTACAAGCTGCCCGAGCTGATCGCCCGCCCCGACGCCCTGGTGATCGTCACCGAGGGCGAGAAGGCTGCCGATGCCGCCGCCGAGCTGCTCCCCGAGCGCATTACCACCACGCCGATGCACGGCGCCAAGTCCCCGCATAAAACCGACTGGTCCCCGGTGAAGGGGCGTGAGGTGGTGATCTGGCCTGACCATGACGAACCGGGCGCCTCTTTCGCCCAAGCCGTCGCCGAGCTGGCGACGAAGGCAGGAGCCGCCAGCGTCCGGGTAGTGAAGGTGCCCGCAGACTGGCCGCCCGGATGGGACCTTGCCGACGAACCGCCGGCTGGTGTCACGGTGGAGACGTTGCGCGCCATGATCGAGGCTGCCGGGCCGTGGGAGCCACCGCCCAAGGCCCCCGCCGGCCAGCGCCGCGGAATGCCGCCGGAAATGCTCGCCTTCGTCATGCGCGACTATGGCCTGTATCACCGCGACCCCGACACGGGCGATACGCTACTGTCCGGGCCGTTCGAGGTGGTGGCCGAGACGCGCGACTCCACCGGCGGAAGCTGGGGCGTGCTGCTGGCGTGGAAGGATCCGGACGGGAGGCGCCACGAATGGGCAATGCCCCGGTCCATCCTGGCCGGCGACGGGACCGAGTTCCGCCGTGTCTTCCTCGATGGGGGACTGTTCGTCGCGCCGGGCCGGAAGGCGCGCGACATGCTCATGGTCTACCTCGCCAATGTGCGGGCAGAAACCTATGCAACCTGTGTCGATCGCACCGGCTGGCATGGCCGGGTCTATGTGTCGGCGACCCGGACCTATGGGGACACCCAGAGCGACCCTGTAATTCTGCAGGGTGTCACAGCAGCGGCAGACACCAAGCCGCGCGGTACCCTGGAAGGCTGGCAGGACGAGGTTGCGGCGCTGGCCATCGGAAACAGCCGGCTTGCCTTCGCCTTGTCTGCCGCCTTTGCCGGCCCGCTGCTCTACCTGCTGAATGCCGAGTCCGGCGGGCTGCACTTCCGCGGTGCGTCGTCCATCGGCAAGTCGAGCATGCTCAATGTCGCCGCGTCCGCCTGGGGCTGCCCGGTCTACAATTGGCGGGCCACCGACAACGCTGCCGAGGCGCTGGCCCGCGCGGCGAACGATGCGCTGCTGTGCCTGGATGAGCTGGGACAGGCGGACGGCCGGGCAGCCGATGCCATGGGATACATGCTCTCCAACGGCGCCGGCAAAGCCCGCATGGCGAAGGACACCAGCGCCCGGCCGGTCATGACGTGGCGGATGGTGTTCGTGTCCACCGGCGAGATCGGCTTGGCGGAGAAGGTGGCGGAAGCTGGCCGCAGGACGCGGGCCGGGCAGGAAATCCGCATCCTCGACATTCCGGCCGATGCCGGCGCTGGGCTGGGGGCGTTCGAGGCCTTGCATGGATCCATCGACGGCGACGCCTTTTCCCGCCGGCTGCGGCTGGCCACCGAGACGCACCGCGGGCACGCCGCCCATGCCTTCCTCGAGCGGATCACCGCCAGCGACCTCGACGAGTTGTCCACCGCCGTCCGGGCCGGTGGCGACCGATGGAAGGCCGAGCATCTGCCAGCCGGTGCCGATGGTCAGGTCCAGCGGGCCGCCGGCCGCTTCGCCCTGATCGCCGCCGCGGGTGAGTTGGCCGCCACCATGGGCGTGCTGCCTTGGCCGGACGGTGAGGCCAGCCGCGCCGCTGCGGCATGCTTCACCGCCTGGATCAACGCGCGGGGCGGCAAGGGCCCGGCCGAAGTGACCGCAGGAATTGCGCAGGTTCGCGGCTTCCTCGAAGCCCACGGCATGAGCCGCTTTGAACCGGCCTGGGAGACCGACGCCACCGGTCAGCCAGTGGAGTCCCGCACCATCAATCGCGTGGGATTCCGCCGCAAAGACGCGCTGGGCCAATGGGAATTTTACGCCATGGCTGAAGGCTTCAAGGAGATGGCCAAGGGCTTCAACTCCAAGGAACTGGCGGCCGAGTTGGTCAAGGCGGGGATGCTGGCGCCGGCCGGCAACGGGAAATCGTCCAAACCGGTCAAGGTGCCGAACGTCGGGCCGTTGAAGCTCTACCACTTCACGCCTGCCGCCCTGGCGGGTGGTGACGACGATGCGTGACCTGTTCGCACGGTGGGCTGCGGTGCCAGTAACCCCGGCCAGTAACCCCGGTAACCCCGAGCATTTCGAGCGGGGTTACCGAAATCTCCCTTATGAAATCAACACGGTAACCCCAGTAACCCCGGTAACCTCTGAAAACTGGGCACTCCGACACGCTGAACGGTCTCAAGACCTGCTCGACGCCTTCGAGGAACGGGCCGCCATCCTCGAATTCGATGGCGGGCTGTCGCGCTCCGAAGCCGAGCGCCGGGCAAGGCTCGAAGTGTCTGGGCAGGCTGCCGCCGGCTGACCCGAGGGGGGCGGTCGAAAGTCTGGGAGGCGGCCGACCGGGGGACCGCGCCTTCCCCCATTCAGAGTTTTTTCCCCTCCGAATGAATTTGAGGTGCGCACTTTGTCCCTGCGTTGCGCACTCCGGCTGCTAACAAATGCCGGGATTTGCAGGCTGTAAAACGGCGGTTTCGCGCGGTTTTCCAACGGGTTGTTTGCAGTTCATTTGCTAACCTCTGCTAACCCTCCAGCAAGTGCGCACTGCGCACTGATGCGCACTGATGCGCACTACGCATCGCAATGGCAAAATTCGCCATTGACACGCACGGGTGTTGCGCCCACGGTCAATGGCGAAATTTGCCATTGAACTGGACAAAGCCAATGAACGGAAAGGATCTCGAGCGCAAGCTGTCGGTGCTCGTCCCTCGCACCCACACCCAGCTCGATCATTTCGGCCGCGCGCTTCGGGCTGCCGGCCTCCTCCCGCTGGGCGGCCGGGGCTTGGCCGCTCCGGAAATCACTCCTCAGCATGTGGCGAACATGCTCATTGCTCTGGCCGTCGCCGAGAAGCCGGGAGACGCGCCGAACGCCGTGATTGGCTATGCGGCCATGCCGGTGGCGGAGTGCGATGCGGCCGCAGATATTGACGCCGTCGCCGATACGTTCGGAGAAGCTCTGCTTGAAATTCTAAATCCCTCCGCCGCAGGGCCGGAGGTTCTCTCCGTCCGGATTTGCCGTTCGTGGCCGCTGGCCATTATCGAAACCAAGCAAGGTGAGTACTCCTACGGCTACGCCACCAATGAGACTGCCCGCGAGGCCGGATTTCAGACATGGGGTGCGCGGGAGGAGTTTCGCTACGGCGCTGGGGTGCTGAGTCAGATCGCTTTCGAACTAGCCGGCGGCAACAGCCGGCGCGGTGGTTGGGTGAATGGGGAGACCGATCCCGTCTCGCGCTTCCGCGCATCCAGGCGAGCAGCAGAAGCTGCCAACTCGGATCTGGAGGGCTGAACATGTCCGTCGCGATCCGATCCATCCGCCTCACACAACGGCAAGTCGGACGTGGCGCTGGCGCGCCGGTAGTCCACGCCGTGCTCACCATGGCCGCCCGCGGCATCTGCTTTCACGGATGCGCCTTGGTGGAGGACGCCGCCGGTCAATGGCTCCTTTCCCCCGCGTGGTTCGATGGCGTGCAGCCGCACCGCCGTCGTGTCCAGATCGAGGATCCCGACCTCCACGCCAGCCTCCTCAATGCGGCCATGAACGCCTATCGCCTGCTTGCCGGGCATACCGAATCCCCCACCTGAGAGGAACACCATGCACCACCCTTCTTCGATCCCCGGTGCGACGCGGCTCCACCGTCCCGCCTTGGTCCCGTTCGCGATGAGCAACGACCTGTCTCCAAACGACCTCGTGGCGCAGGTCACTGCGGCTGTGGCGGAAATGAAGGCCAAGCACAAGCGCGAGATGGATGAACTGCGCTCCGATCTGGACTCAGTGGCGGGCGCCAACGCCGCCCTGAAACTCAACGGGTTCGGCCCCGGCCTGGACGGGCCGAGCGCAGCGCACGTCGCCGAAGTCCACGCCGGTCTTGCCGAGATGGTCCGCACCGGCAGCGATACCCGCGTGAAGGCCACCCTGCGCGTCGGCTCCGATCCTGAAGGCGGGTATCTGGTGGCGCCGGTTCTGTCCGACCGTATCACCCAGAAGATCTTCGACGTGTCGCCGCTCGGCCGGCTGGCGCGCCGGGAGACGATCACGACGGGCGATTCCTTCCAGGAGCCAATCGACCCGAGCGACGTTGGGGCGACGTGGGTTGGCGAGAGCGAAGAGCGGCCGGCAACGGACGATCCGAAGCTCAAGGGTCTGGACGTCCCGGTCCACGAGATCTATGCGCTGCAGAAGGTGACGCAGCGCCTGATGGACGATGCGCGCTTCGACGTCGGCGCCTGGCTGGACAACAAGCATGCCGACAAGTTCGCGCGTGCCGAAGGGGCGGCCTTCGTCAACGGCGATGGCATCAAGAAGCCGCGGGGCATCCTGACCTATCAGACCTCCATCATCGACGACGGTGCCCGCGACTGGTTCACCGTCCAGTATGTGCCGACCGGCGCCGCCGGCGCCTTCCCGGCCGCGTCGACAACCGTGAACCCTGTCGATCCGCTGGTGGACCTGACCTTCAAGCTGCGGGCGCCCTACCGGCGCAACGCCCGTTGGCTGATGAACCAGAAGACCGCCGGGGTGGTGCGGAAGCTGAAGGACACCGAGGGCCGGTATGTGTGGACCGATGCCACCCAGGGCATGCCGGCCATGCTGCTGGGCTTCCCGGTCGAGCTGGACGAGGAGATGCCGGACATTGCCCCGGACAGCTTCTCCATCGCCTTTGGCGACTTCCAGCAAGCCTACATCGTGGTAGAGAAGGCCGGGGTGCGTTACCTCCGCGACCCCTTCACCGCGAAGCCGCACGTCCTGATGTACGCTTATCGCCGCGTCGGTGGAGGGCTGCAGAACGGTGAAGCGCTCAAGCTGCTGAGGTTCTCCGCGACCTGATCCGCCGGCTGCGACCGCACGGCAGACACAGAAGCCCCTGGTCTTCACCGGGGGCTTTTTTGTTGGTCCGTCCCGTCCGCGAACGTCCGCTGACAGCGGCGTCAATCCACCGAAAAATGTGGGGCAAACTGTGGGGGACGCATTTTCCGGAAATGAAAAAGCCCAAGCAAATCAATTGCTTGGGCTGAATTCGTGGCGGAAGAGGTGGGATTCGAACCCACGGTGGGCGTGAACCCACGACGGTTTTCAAGACCGTTGCCTTAAACCACTCGGCCACTCTTCCCTCGGCCCACGGGAGTAGCGAATGCGTCGCGGTGGGTCAAGTGTCGCGCGCAAGCTGCTGCGAATTGCCCCTCAGTGGCTGCCCCTCACTTGCGGATCGGGCGGCCCAGCGTGCGCAGACGGCGGGTCGGTTTCGGCGGGCTGGGGCTGTCGGAGAAGTCGGGCAGGCTGGGGGCGCGGGCTATCGTCTTGCGGATCAGCTCGGCCGTGGCGTCCAGATCGTCGAGAATCTCCGGCGCCACGCGGTCGGCGTAGCGGGGGCTCAGCAGGCGGGCGCGGGTCTGGTCGATGCTGCGCAGTTCGGGCTCGAACAGCTCGCGGGCGCCGATGGGCAGGACCTGGTCCTCGCGCATGCTGGAGAAGTAATTGCGCATCGTGCGGGCCAGCATGCGGGTCAGCAGAAGGTCCATCCGCTCGAACTCGGCGCGCAGGTCGGTCAGGCGCGACTCGTCCACGCCCTGGAGATGCTCCTCGGTCAGGGTGAACAGGGCGCGGATCTCCTCCACCTTGCGGCGGAAGTCGAGGAAGGAGGCGAAGCGGTCGTCGCCCATGTCGCGCTGGGCCCGGTCGGCAAGCTGGGAGGCTTCGGTCGCCTGACGCTCCAATGCCGCCAGCAGAGACTTCACCCGCTCCCGACCGATGTCGCGCCCCCACGCCATGCCCGCCCTACGCTCCGCCGTTGACCGTCACCGCCCGGTCATCGGTCGGGCGGCGCTGTCATCGTAGAAGCGAAACTTTTAACAAAATGCTTTTATCACGGAGTTTCCACACCCGGTGACCCTATGCCGGTCAGGCGTCGCGCAGCTCCAGGATGACGGGAGTGTGGTCGGACGCCTTCTCCAGCCCGCGCGGGCCGCGGTCGATGGTGCAGTCGGCCAGACGGTCGGTGGCCTGCGGCGACAGCAGGAAATGGTCGATGCGCAGGCCGTTGTCGCGCGGCCAGCTGCCGGCCTGATAATCCCAGAAGGTATAGGCGCGGTCGTCGTCATGCAGCGCGCGGTAGGCCTCGGTCAGGCCGAGATTCAGCAGGGCGCGGAACCTGGCCTTCGATTCCGGGCGGAACAGCGCGTCGCCGGCGAAGGCCTGCGGCGAGTAGACGTCGCGCGGCTCCGGGATGATGTTGTAGTCGCCGCCCAGCACCACCGGGATTTCCTGCGCCAGCAGCTTGCTGGCGTGGTCGTACAGCCGGTCCATCCAGCGCAGCTTGTAGGCGAACTTCTCGCCCGGCACCGGGTTGCCGTTGGGCAGGTAGAGCGAGGCGATGCGCACGCCAGACACCGTGGCCTCGACATAGCGGGCCTGCTCGTCCTCCGGTTCGCCGGGCAGGCGGGTCAGCACGTCTTCCGCCGGCGCCTTCGACAGCAGGGCGACGCCGTTGTAGGCCTTCTGCCCGACGGCATTGACGTGGTAGCCGAGGTCCTCGAAGGCCGCGGCGGGGAAGGCGGCGGTCTCGCATTTGATTTCCTGGAAGAGCACGACGTCCGGGGACGCCGTGCGCAGCCAGTCGGTGATCAGCGGAAGGCGGGCCTTCGCCGAGTTGACGTTCCAGGTGGCGATCTTCACGAAAAAGGCCTGCCTTCTTTTCTTGGTCTTCCGGTCTCAGACCGCGGCCTCAGACCGCGAAGGAATTGCCGCAGCCGCAGGATGCGGTGGCGTTGGGGTTCTTGATCTGGAAGGCGGCGCCCATCAGGTCCTCGACATAATCCAGCGTCGCGCCGGCCAGCAGGTCGAGCGAGGCGTCGTCGGTGACCACCTTCGTGCCGTCCTTCTCGAAGACATGATCCTCGTCGGTCGCGGTCTCGTCGAAGGTGAAGCCGTACTGGAAGCCGGAGCAGCCGCCGCCGGACACGGTCAGGCGCAGCATCAGGTTGGGATTGCCCTCCTGCTCGATCAGGAAGGCGACGCGCCTGGCGGCACTTTCGCTGACGCCGAGGATGCGGGGTTCGGTGGGGAGTGCGGTGTCGGGCATGGGGTGGCCCCTCTGGTGCGGTGCGGGAGTTGGGCACAAATGTAAGGGGGATCGACGGCTTCGTCAAAGTATGGGCACCGTTGCGGGAAAGCGTTGCGCATCTGGCACGCTCCGCCGCCGGCTGGCCCAACGCCTGGGCATAGCACGCCTTCGCCGTTGCACCTGCGTTTCCCCGCCGGTAGTGTCCGCCCCATGACGGCGGACTGTTCCCATGATCGGCTGGCTCCCTATGGCTGCAACCCGGCGGACACGCGCGGGCGGCTGGTGGCGGAGCCGGAAAGCCCGACGCGCTCGTGCTTCCAGCGCGACCGCGACCGCATCGTGCATTCCGGGGCCTTCCGCCGGCTGAAGCACAAGACGCAGGTCTTCGTCTATCACGAGGGCGACTATTATCGCACCCGGCTGACCCACAGCCTGGAGGTGGCGCAGATCGCCCGCTCGATCAGCCGCACGCTGGGCCTGAACGAGGATCTGGCGGAGGCGGTGGCGCTGGCCCACGACCTTGGCCACACGCCGTTCGGCCATGCCGGGGAAGAGGCGCTGAACGCCTGCATGGAGCCGTTCGGCGGCTTCGCCCACAACGACCAGACCCTGCGCATCCTGACGCGGCTGGAGCGGCGCTACGCCGAGTTCGACGGGCTGAACCTGACCTGGGAAGCGCTGGAGGGTGTGGTCAAGCACAACGGCCCGCTGCTGCCGCTGCTGCCCGGCCATCGCCTGCCGACCACCATCGCCGCCTTCCAGGGCGACTGGGATCTGGAGCTGCAGACCAATCCGGGGGCAGAGGCGCAGGTGGCGGCGCTGGCCGACGACATCGCCTACAACAACCACGACATCGACGACGGGCTGCGCGCCGGCCTGTTCACGGTGGACGAGGTGGCGGAGCTGCCGCTGGTCGGCCCGCTGGTGCGCGAGGTCTGCGACCTCTATCCGGGGCTGGAGCGCTCGCGCCTGATCCACGAGACGATCCGGCGGATGATCAACGCCATGGTCGTCGATCTGGTGACGGAAACGCGGCGGCGGCTGGCGGAGCACAGGCCGGGCAGCGCGGCCGAGCTGCGCGCCCTGCCGCTGGCGATGGTCAGCTTCTCCGATGGGATGCTGGAGGCGCAGCGGCCCTTGCGCGCCTTCCTGCGCCAGCGCATGTACCGGCACTATCGCGTGAACCGCGAGATGAGCAAGTGCAAGCGCGTGGTGCGTGCCCTGTTCCAGCTGTTCATGGACGAACCCAACACCCTGCCGACCGAATGGCAGCGCGATATCGCCAAGAATGGGGGTGACGCCGATCTTGCGGTGCGCGCCCGCCATGTGGCCGACTATATCGCCGGCATGACCGACCGCTACGCGCTGGCCGAACATGACCGGCTCTTCGACCTGCATGTGAAGACCTGAGCCGCGAGGCTCCTGCGACCTCCTGAAAAGACGACCTGAGACGATGAATATTTTCAAGGCCTTCGAGACCGATATTCGCAAGCTGCTGGAAGAGCTGGCCGCCGAGGGTGCCATCCCCGCTGGGCTGGACAGCAGCCGTCTGACGGTCGAGCCGCCGCGCGAGGCCTCGCATGGCGACCTGTCCACCAACGCCGCGATGATCCTGGCGAAGCCGGCGAAGATGGCGCCGCGCGCGCTGGCGGAGCTGCTGGTCGCCAAACTGAAGGGCCGCGCCGACGTGGCGTCGGTCGAGATCGCCGGTCCGGGCTTCGTCAATCTGCGCCTGACGCCGGACGTCTGGCGCGACCGCATCCGCGACGTGCTGACCGCCGGCACCGCCTATGGCGACAGCGAGCTGGGGGCCGGGACTCCGGTCAATGTGGAGTATGTGTCGGCCAACCCGACCGGCCCGCTGCATGCCGCCCATGGCCGAGGCGCCGTGTTCGGCGACGCGCTGGCAGCACTGCTGCAGAAGGCCGGCTATGCCGTCACCCGCGAATACTACATCAACGATGCCGGCGCGCAGGTCGACGTGCTGGGCCGCTCCACCTTTATCCGCTACCGCGAGGCGCTGGGCGAGCAGGTGGGCGAGATCCCGGCCGGCCTCTATCCCGGCGAGTACCTGAAGGAGGTCGGCCAGGCCCTGGCGACGCGCGACGGCAACCGCTGGGTCGGCACCGACGAGTCCGAATGGCTGCCGGCCTGCCGCGACTTCGCCATCGGCATGATCATGGGCTGGATCCGCGAGGATCTGGGCGCTCTCGGCGTCACGATGGATGTCTACAGCAGCGAGCGCGCGCTGGTGACGGCGGGGGCCGTCCAGACGGCGCTGGCGGCGCTGGAGGAGCGCGGCCTGATCTACACCGGCGTGCTGGAGCCGCCGAAGGGCAAGAAGCCCGACGATTGGGAGCCGCGCCCGCAGACCCTGTTCAAGTCCAGCGATTTCGGCGACGACGTCGACCGGCCGCTGAAGAAGTCCGACGGCTCCTTCACCTATTTCGCCAACGACATCGCCTATCACTACGACAAGTACCGGCGCGGTGCGGCGTCGCTGATCGACGTGCTCGGTGCCGACCATGGCGGCTACGTCAAGCGCATGCAGGCGGCGACGCGGGCGATTTCCGGCGGCGAGGCCGAACTGGACGTGAAGCTGTGCCAGCTGGTGCATCTGATGCAGAACGGCCAACCGGTGAAGATGTCCAAGCGCGCCGGCACCTTCGTGACGCTGCGCGACGTCATCGATCAGGTCGGCCGGGACGTGGTCCGCTTCATCATGCTGACCCGCCGCAACGACCAGACGCTGGACTTCGACTTCGCCAAGGTGACGGAGCAGTCGAAGGACAATCCGGTCTTCTACGTGCAGTACGCCCACGCCCGCTGCCGCTCGGTGCTGCGCCATGCCGCGACCGCCCTGCCGCAGCTGGACCAGACGCCGGCCTCGCTCGCCGCCGCGGCGAACCTCGCCCGGCTGGACAGCGAAGAGGAGATGGCGCTGGCCAAGCGGATGGCCACCTGGCCGCGCGTGGTCGAGGCGGCGGCCGAGGCGCATGAGCCGCACCGCATCGCCTTCTTCCTGTACGACCTCGCCAGCGACTTCCACGCGCTGTGGAACCGGGGCCGGGACGATGCCTCGCTGCGCTTCCTGATCGAAGGCGATGCGGAGCTGACGACGGCCCGTCTGGCGCTGATCGCCGCGGTGGCGACGGTCATCGCCTCTGGCCTGTCGGTGATGGGTGTGGAACCGGTGGAGGAATTGCGTTCATGAGGTACGACGGCGACGTCAACTACGCGGCCAATCCCTATGGGATGCCGCCCCGACAGTCCGCGAACAAACGCGGGCTGCTGGCGCTCGGCTTCGCCGTGGTCGGCGTCGTGACGTTCGCCGGTGCGGCGGTGATCGGGCTGCGCGGCCCGTCGCGGCTGTCCGGCGACGGGCCGCCGCTGCTGACCGCGGAAGCCGGCCCGTCCAAGGCCCGTCCCGACCAGCCGGGCGGGATGGAGGTGCCGCACCAGGACATCCTGGCCTATGAGCGGCTGCGCGACCATGACGGCGGCCGCGGCAATCAGGTGGAACGGCTGCTGCCGCCGCCGGAGGTGCCGCTGCCGCGCCCGGTGGTGACGCCGCAGATGCCGGCCGTGGTGCCGCTGCCCTCCGTGGCGTCGGTGGCCCAGCTGCCGCCGGGCGCCACCGCCACCGTCCCGCGCGACAGCGTCGCCGCGGCGGTTGCGGCGGCGGCTCCGCTGGCAGCGCCGGAACCGGTGCCGGGCCTGCCCGCCGCCACCTCGACGGCGGTCGCTCCGGCCCCGGCGGCCCCGGCGGCGCAGGCTACCGCCATGCAGACTCCGCCCAGCGTCGCCGCCAAGCCGCAGCAGCCCCCGGCCGCTCCCGTCAAGCCGGCTCCGCAGCAGCAGGTCGCTTCGGTCGCCAAGCCTCCCGCTCCGCCGGCGCAGCAGAACGCCGCCCCGTCGATGGGGCAGTTGATCGCCAAGCTGGAAGCGGCCTCGATGCCGGCCCCGGCCGCTCCGGCCAAGGCCGCTCCCCAGCCGGCCAAGCCCGCAGTGGTGTCCGCTCCCGCCCCGGCGGCCGGCGGCAGCGGCGGCTGGCGTGTCCAGCTGGCGTCGGTGCGCAGCGAGGGCGAGGCTGCGGCCGAATGGCGCCGTCTCGCCGGCCGCCACCCCGACGCGCTCGGCGGGCTGTCGATGCAGGTCGCCAAGGTCGACCTGGGCGAGAAGGGCATCTTCTATCGGGTGCAGGGTGCCGGCGCCGACGAGACGCGGGCCAAGTCGGCCTGCGCCCAGCTGCGTGCGCAAAATGTGGGGTGTGTGGTTGTCCGTCCCTAATTGTTCTGGCCCTGATGCTTCCGGCCCCGATTCCGTTGGACTTGAGTCTGTGAGTTCCACCCAGGCCTCCCACCCGCGCGCGGTCGTCTTCGGCTGCGCCGGGCTGGCGGTGACGGCCGACGAGGCCGCCTTCTTCCGTGACGCCGATCCGCTCGGCTTCATCCTGTTCCGCCGCAACTGCGACAGCCGCGACCAGATGCGCCGGCTGGTCGACGATCTGCGCGCCAGCGTCGGCCGGGCCGACGCCCCTGTCCTGATCGACCAGGAAGGCGGCCGGGTCGCGCGCATGCGACCGCCGCACTGGCCGGCCCATCCGCCGATGGGCGTGATCGGCGCGCTGGGCGAACGCGATGCCGCCGCCGGACGTGAGGCCGCCCAGGAGGCCGCTTGGATCAACGGCCGGCTGCTCGCCCACATGCTGACGGAGGTCGGCATCACGGTGGATTGCGCGCCGGTCTGCGACGTTCCGGTCGAGGGCGCGCACGACATCATCGGCGACCGCGCCTTCTCGCGCGACCCGGCATTGGTGATCGACCTCGCCCGCGCCACCGCCGACGGGCTGCTGGCCGGCGGGGTGCTGCCGGTGATCAAGCACATTCCCGGCCATGGCCGTGCCTTCACCGACAGCCATGCCGAGCTGCCGGTGGTCGAGGCCGGCCGCGCCGCGCTGGAGGCCACCGATTTCGCCCCCTTCCGCGCCCTGGCCGACCTGCCGCTGGCGATGGTCGCCCATGTGGTGCTGAAGGCCATCGACCCGACCGCCCCCGCCAGCACCTCGGCGATTGTGGTGCGCGAGGTGGTGCGCGGGCCGTCCATCGGTTTCGGCGGCCTGCTGTTCAGCGACGATTTGTCGATGAACGCGCTGCGGGGCGA
The DNA here is from genome assembly GCF_002573965.1 of Azospirillum palustre. NCBI lineage: Bacteria > Pseudomonadati > Pseudomonadota > Alphaproteobacteria > Rhodospirillales > Azospirillaceae > Azospirillum > Azospirillum palustre. The sequence continues at coordinate 622,060 of NZ_PDKW01000041.1, forward strand.
CCCAAGGACGCGGGCCGAAGCGGTGCTGGCGGCCGGCATGGATGTCGTGCTCCACTGCAACGGCGATCTGGCCGAGATGCGGTCGATCCTCGGCGCCGTTCCGTTGTTGAGCGGGGTGGCGGCGGAGCGCTGGGCGCGGGCGGAAGCGATGCGCCACGCGCCGGAACCGGCGGACATCGCGGCATTGACGAACCGGCTGGCCGAGCTTCTCGGCACGGCTGAGACCTGACGGACGGGAGCGGACGATGGAGGAATGGATCTTCCAGGTGACGGCCGTGGCCCTGCCGGCCATCCTCGCCATCACCCTGCATGAGGCGGCGCACGGCTTCGTCGCCTGGCGGCTGGGCGACGACACCGCCTATCGGCTTGGGCGCGTCACCTTCAACCCAATCCGCCACATCGACCCGTTCGGCACGGTGCTGCTGCCGGCGCTGATGTATTTCACCACTGGTTTCGTCTTCGGCTGGGCCAAGCCGGTGCCGGTCAATTTCGCCCGGCTGGATCACCCGCGCCGCGACATGGTGTGGGTGGCGCTGGCCGGTCCGGGGACCAACTTCCTGCTGGCGGTGGCCTCGGCGGTGATCTGGCGGCTGGTCAATCCCGAGAACAGCTATATCGAGCTGTGGATCCGCTCCGCCGCCGAGGTCTCGGTCCTGGTCAACGTCATCCTGATGGTGTTCAACCTGATCCCGCTGCCGCCGCTGGATGGCGGTCGCGTCGCGGTCGGCATCCTGCCCGATGTCCTGGCGGTGCCGCTGGCGAAGCTGGAGCGCTTCGGGCTGCTGATCCTGATGGCGGCCTTCTTCCTGCTGCCGATGCTGGGGCGCCAGATCGGCATGGACCTCAGCGTCATGCATTGGGTGCTGGGTCCGCCCGTCGATGCGGTGATCGACTTCATCCGCGTCCTGACCGGCAACGACTGATAGGGTATCGAATGGCCGATCTGCTGGCCGAGCGCGAAGCCGGCTCCCCTGCGGTTGCGGAGGAGTCGGCGTCCGAACAGCTGTTGCTGGTTCTGGACGGCTTCGAGGGGCCGCTCGACATGCTGCTCGCGCTGGGGCGCGACCAGAAGGTCGACCTGACGCGCATCTCCATCCTGGAACTGGCCGACCAGTATCTCCGCTTCGTGGCGGAAGCGCGGAAATTGCGGCTGGAACTGGCCGCCGACTATCTGGTGATGGCGGCATGGCTGGCCTACCTGAAATCGCGCCTGCTGCTGCCCGAGCCGGAGGGGGAGGAGCCGTCCGGCGAGGACATGGCCGCCGCACTCGCCTTCCAGCTCCAGCGGCTGGAAGCGATGAAGGGCGTCGCCGGAACGCTGTTCGCCCGCCCGCGGCTGGGCATTGACCTCCACCCGCGCGGCGCGCCGGAGGATTTGGACCTGCGCCGCAAGTCGGTCTACGAGGTCACGCTGTTCGACCTGCTGCGCGCCTACGGCCAGCAGCGCGCCCGCAAGGAATCCGGCGTCCTGCACATCGCCCCGGTCCGGCTCTATTCGATGGAGGAGGCGGTGCGGCGCCTGTCCTCGCTGCTGGGCCGCATGCCGGACTGGGCGACGCTGGCAAGCTTCCTGCCGGGCGGGGAGGGCGGCGAGGGCGGCGGCGGTCTGCTGACCCGCTCGGCGCTCGCCGCGCATTTCGCCGCGACGCTGGAACTGGCCAAGGCCGGCCGGGTCGAACTGCGCCAGGAGAGTGCCTTCGCCCCGCTTTATGTCCGCGGCCGGCCGGCCGGTTCCCAGGACGGCGACATTTCGGAAGAAGCGCAATCGCATGATTAAGGAAGTCACCGACGCCCACGAGGCGGAGGCCCGCATCGGCAAGCTGCGCCTGCTGGAGGCCCTGCTGTTCGCCTCAAGCGAGCCGCTGGACGAGGAGACGCTGGCCGGCCGCATCGGGCCGGAGGTCGGCCTGCTGCTGGAGGAGCTGCGCGCCCATTACGCCCCCCGCGGCGTCACCCTGGTGCGCACCGGTGGCGGCTGGGCCTTCCGCACCGCGGTCGATCTGGCGCCGGAGCTGCGGCGCGAGGAGGAGGTGTCGCGCAAGCTCTCCCGCGCCGCCATCGAGACGCTGGCGATCATCGCCTACCACCAGCCGGTGACCCGCGGCGAGATCGAATCCATCCGCGGTGTCGCGACCAGCAAGGGCACGCTGGACCTGCTGATGGAGCATGGCTGGATCCGGCCGGGCAAGCGGCGGGAGACGCCGGGCCGGCCGCTGACCTGGATCACCACCGACCATTTCCTCGACCATTTCGGGCTGGAGACCTTGCGCGACCTGCCCAGCGTCGACGACCTGCGCGCCGCCGGCCTCCTGGACAGCCGCCCGGTGCTGCTGGGGCTGGGGGCGACGGCCGACGACAGCGCGCTCGGCACGGGTGACGAGACATAAGCCGCAGGCGGCAGCTCGGTTTTTCTCCGGCGCTCGCGCGAATTCCCGTGAAACCTCAATGACAACCGGTTAAGGATGGTGGGGCGAACGTTGCGGCACCCCGGCCTTTCTGCCATAGTGCCGGCCCGCCGCAAAGGCCGTTCAAACGTGATAGGCGCGCCATGGGTTCTTTCAGCATCTGGCACTGGATCATCGTTCTTCTGATCGTTCTTCTGCTGTTCGGCGCCGGTAAGCTGCCGAAGGTGATGGGCGATCTTGCCAAGGGCGTGAAGTCCTTCAAGGCGGGGCTGCAGGACGACAGCGACGATGCCGCTCCCGGCGCCAACGCCAAGACCATTCCGAACCAGCCGGCCAACACGGCCGAAGCCGCGGCCAAGAAGGACGAGGCGGTCCGCTGACCGGCAGGCGCGCGGCCGCCCCTCCGGGCGCCGCACGCCACCCTGCCCACCGCATTCGTGAAGCCGGAAGAACATGTTCGACATCGCTTGGTCCGAACTGATGGTGATCGCCGTCATCGCCCTTGTGGTCATTGGACCCAAGGATCTGCCCAAGGCGATCTTCACGCTCGGCAAATGGGTGCGCAAGACGCGGGTCGTCGCCCGCGAATTCCAGACCCACATCGACGACATGATGCGGGAAACCGAGTTGGACGAGCTTCGCAAGGAAGCGCTGAAGACCCGCGACCTGAACATCAAGAAGATGATGGAGGACACCATCGACCCGAAAGGGGAGGTGGGCAAGGCCTTCGACGCCAAGGAATTCGATGTGGGCCTGAACGGCCATGCCGGCAGCACGCCCGAACCGGACCTGCCCCAGGCGCCGACCCCGCAGCCGCCGGCCCCGGCTGCTCCGGCGGTGATGGACAGCGTGGGACCGGCCGGCGCGCCGTCGCCGATCACGACCGCTCCGATCTCGCCCATCGCCACCGACCCCGCTCCGCCGGCCCCGGTGCCGCAGCCCGCTCCGGCCCCGCGGCCGGACGTCGTGGCCGCCGCCCAGCCGACCGACAAGCAGACCTGAAGACAAAGACGGCCCATGACCGGCGATACGCAGCAGGACGAACTCGAAGACAGCAAGATGCCGCTGATCGATCATCTGATCGAGCTGCGGAACCGGCTGATGTGGGCAATCGGCGCAATCCTGATCGCCTTCCTGCTGTGCTATGCGGTTTCGGACAAGATCTACAATTTCCTGGTCCAGCCGCTGGCCGACATCCTGGCGGGGCAGGGGCGCCGGATGATCTACACCGGCCTGACCGAAGCCTTCTTCACCTATGTGAAGGTGGCCTTCTGGGCCGGCTGCTTCATCTCCTTCCCGGTGATCGCCAGCCAAATCTGGATGTTCGTGGCGCCCGGCCTCTACAAGCACGAGCGCAAGGCGTTCCTGCCCTTCCTGATCGCCACCCCGGTGATGTTCCTGACCGGGGCCGGCATCGTCTATTACTTCATCTTCCCGATGGCCTGGCGCTTCTTCCTGGGCTTCGAGTTCCACCCGGACGGCAGCAACGCCCTGCCCATCGAGTTCGAGGCGCGCGTCGGCGAATACCTGCATCTGGTGATGTCGCTGATCTTCGCCTTCGGCATCGCCTTCCAACTGCCGGTGCTGCTGACCCTGCTGGTCCGCGTCGGCATCGTCAGCACCGACGCCCTGGCGTCGAAGCGGCGCTACGCCATCGTCGGCGCCTTCATCGCCGCCGCGGTGCTGACCCCGCCCGACGTGATCAGCCAGGTCAGTCTGGCGCTGCCGCTGATCGCGCTCTACGAGATCGCGATCGTCATCGGGCGCCGGATCGAAAAGGCACGGGCCGCCGCGGAAGCCGAGTGATCGGCGGCAACGCGCCCGCAGCATCTTGCCAGGGGCAATTCGCCACTGGCAATTTGCCTGCCTTGACCTAGGGTAATAATCCGTCCGTCGTGGACATGCCGCCATTCTCGCGCTAAAAGCACGGTTCGGCCACCAAAAGGCCTCAGCCGCGCACCCGGAGCCTTGACCGTATGCAGACCGCCAACGACATCCGTCGCACGTTCCTGGATTTCTTCGCCAAGCAGGGCCATCAGAAGGTCGAGTCGTCGCCGCTCGTGCCGCGCAACGACCCGACGCTGATGTTCACCAACGCCGGCATGGTCCAGTTCAAGAACGTCTTCACCGGTGCCGAGACGCGGCCCTACAAGCGCGCGGCCACCTCGCAGAAATGCGTGCGCGCCGGCGGCAAGCACAACGACCTCGACAATGTCGGCTATACCGCGCGGCACCACACCTTCTTCGAGATGCTGGGGAACTTCTCCTTCGGCGATTATTTCAAGGACGACGCCATCGCGTTCGCCTGGAACCTGATCACCAAGGAATACGGGCTGCCGGCCGACAAGCTGCTGGTGACGGTCCACACCTCCGACGAGGACGCGGCGGGCATCTGGCGCAAGGTCGCCGGCCTGTCGGACGACCGCATCATCCGCATCCCGACCGACGACAATTTCTGGCGCATGGGCGACACCGGCCCCTGCGGCCCGTGCTCGGAGATCTTCTTCGACCACGGCCCGTCGATTGCCGGCGGCCCGCCGGGCAGCCCGGACCAGGACGGCGACCGTTTCATCGAGATCTGGAACCTCGTGTTCATGCAGTATGAACAGCTGGGTCCGGACAATCTGGTGGCGCTGCCCAAGCCGTCCATCGACACCGGCATGGGGCTGGAGCGTCTGGCTGCCGTGCTGCAGGGCAAGCACGACAATTACGACATCGACCTGATGCGGGCGCTGATCATGGCGTCGGCCGAGGCGACCAAGACCTCGCCGGACGGCGCGCATGCCGTGTCGCACCGCGTCATCGCCGACCATCTGCGTTCGACCTCCTTCCTGATCGCTGACGGCGTGCTGCCGTCGAACGAGGGCCGCGGCTATGTGCTGCGCCGCATCATGCGCCGCGCCATGCGCCACGCCCACATGATCGGCGCGCGCGAGCCGCTGATGCACCGTCTGGTCCCGGCGCTGATCCAGCAGATGGGCGACGCCTATCCGGAGCTGAACCGCGCCCGCGCCCTGATCGTCGAGACGCTGAAGCTGGAGGAAACCCGCTTCAAGCAGACGCTGGAGCGCGGCCTGCGCCTGCTGGAGGATGAGGTCGGCCATCTGGGCGAAGGCCAGCCGCTGGCCGGCGACGTCGCCTTCAAGCTGTACGACACCTACGGCTTCCCGCTCGACCTGACGCAGGACGTTCTGCGCGGCCAGGGCCGTGGCGTCGACGAGGCCGGCTTCAAGGCGGCGATGGACGAGCAGCGCCGCAAGGCCCGCGAATCCTGGGCCGGCTCGGGCGAGGTCGGCACCGAGAAGCTGTGGTACGAGATCAAGGACGAGCTGGGCGCCACCGAGTTCTTCGGCTACGACACCGAAGTTGCCGAAGGCAAGGTGACTGCCCTTGTCAAGGGCGACGCCCGCGTCGAGGCCGCCGGCATCGGCGATCAGGTGCTGGTCGTCGTCAACCAGACGCCCTTCTACGGTGAATCGGGCGGTCAGGTCGGCGATGCCGGCGTGATCTTCTCCGCCGGCGGGGCCGAGGTCGCGGTGTCCGACACGCTGAAGAAGCTGGGCGCCGTCTGGGCCCATGTCGGCACGGTCACCAAGGGCACGCTCAAGGTCGGCGACGTGGTCGAACTGCGGGTGGACACCGAGCGCCGCTCCGCCATCCGCGCCAACCACTCCGCCACCCACCTGCTGCACGAGGCGCTGCGCCATCGCCTGGGCGACCATGTCACCCAGAAGGGCTCGCTGGTGGCGCCCGAGCGTCTGCGTTTCGACATCAGCCAGCCGACCGGCCTGAGCGGTGCCGACATCGCCGCCATCGAGGACGAGGTGAACCGCCGCGTGCTCGCCAACAGCGAGGTCATCACCCGCCTGATGTCGCCGGACGAGGCTCGCGCCCAGGGCGCCATGGCGCTGTTCGGCGAGAAGTACGGCGATGAGGTCCGCGTCGTCTCGATGGGCGGCCCGCATGGCGAGCAGGACCGCGATTACTCCATCGAACTGTGCGGCGGCACCCATGTCCGCCGCACCGGCGACATCGGCGTGTTCAAGATCGTCTCCGAAGGTGCCGTCGCCGCCGGCGTCCGCCGCATCGAGGCGCTGACCGGTACCGGCGCCAAGGCGTGGCTGTCCGAGCGCGACCATCTGCTGACCGAGGCGGCGAGCGTCCTCAAGGTCAAGCCCGACGAGGTTCCGGCCCGCGTGGCGGTCCTGGTCGAGGAACGCCGCAAGATGGAGCGCGAACTGGCCGACCTGCGCCGTCAGGTCGCCATGGGTGGCGGTGCGAAGGCCGACGGCGGCAACGAGGCCAAGGATGTCGCCGGCGTCAAGCTGGCCGCCCGCGTGGTCGAAGGCCTGCCGGCCAAGGACCTCAAGCCGATGGCCGACGAGCTGAAGAAGCAGGTCGGCTCGGGCGTCGTCGTGCTGATCGCGTCGAACGAGGGCAAGGCTTCCATCGTCATCGGCGTGACCGACGATTTGACCGCGACCTTCAGCGCCGTCGATCTGGTCCGTGTCGGCGCCGAGGCGCTGGGCGGCAAGGGCGGCGGCGGACGGCCCGACATGGCGCAGGCCGGCGGCCCCGACGCCTCGCTGGCCCCTGCGGCAATCGAGGCCATCGAAAAGGCGATTGCGGCCAGGAAGGCCTCCTGATCGCGATGAACACCGGCCCCCGGATCGCTCCGGGGGCCGTTTTTCTGTTGGTGCCGTCTTCATAAGGTCCGGCGATGGAACTCCCGACTCTTCCCTTCACCGTGACCGACTGGTCCGCCGTTCCCGTCACCGAACATCCGGGCGAGACCGGGCTTGCCCGTTGGCGCAGCTTCCACGCCGGGGAGTTGCGGGTGCGGTTGGTCGACTACACGCCGGGCTATCTGGCCGACCATTGGTGCGACCGCGGCCATGTGCTGTTCGTGGTCAGCGGCGAGCTGATCACCGAGCTGAAGGATGGCCGCCGCTTCGTCCTGACCGCGGGCATGAGCTATCAGGTGTCCGATTTCGGCGACCATCCGCACCGCTCCTCGACCGAAATCGGCGCCACCCTGTTCATTGTCGACTGAAACGTCTTCGCTTGAGGGAGCCTGTCCATGCGCTTCACCGGTACCGACCGCTACGTTGCCACCGACGATCTGATGGTGGCGGTCAACGCCGCCATAACGCTGGAGCGGCCGCTTCTGGTGAAGGGCGAGCCGGGCACCGGCAAGACGGTGCTGGCCGTGGAGATCGCCCGGGCGCTGAACAAGCCGCTGCTGTCCTGGCACGTCAAATCGACCACCAAGGCGCAGCAGGGCCTCTATGAGTACGACGCGGTCAGCCGGTTGCGCGACAGCCAGCTGGGCGAGGCGAAAGTCCATGACATCGCCAACTACATCGTCCGCGGCAAGCTGTGGGAAGCCTTCGACGCGCCGGACTCTCCGGTCCTGCTGATCGACGAGATCGACAAGGCCGACATCGAGTTTCCAAACGACCTGCTGCTGGAACTCGACCGCATGGAGTTCCACGTCTATGAAACCCGCCAGACGATCAAGGCGGCCAAACGCCCCATCGTCATCGTCACCTCCAACAACGAGAAGGAGCTGCCGGACGCCTTCCTGCGCCGCTGCTTCTTCCACTACATCCGCTTTCCCGAGCGCGAGACGATGGAGCGCATCGTTGAGGTTCATTATCCCGGCCTGAAATCGGCCCTGCTGCGCGAGGCGCTGAACCTGTTCTACGATCTGCGCGAGGTTCCGGGCCTGAAGAAGAAGCCCTCCACCTCGGAGCTGCTGGACTGGATCAAGCTGCTGATGGTCGAGGATGTCGATCCGGAGACCCTGCGCGCCAAGGACGCCCGCACGCTGATCCCACCGCTGTGCGGCGCGCTGCTGAAGAACGAGCAGGACGTCCATACGCTGGAGCGGCTGGCGTTCCTGGCCAAGCGGGGGCGGTGAGGGGCTGTCGCTTGCCCTTCAAACGCCTTCCACCTCTTCAATCGCCAGCCCGAGCGCAGCCCCCGCCACCGACTGCACCGTCACCCGGCTGCGCCCGCCGCCCAGCGGCAACACGCGGATCTGCGTGCCGATGCGCTCGACCATCGCCGGCACGTGGCTGATGACGCCGACCTGACGCCCGCCGGCCTGCAATGCTTCCAGGCAGGACAGCGCCACGTCCAGGCTGTCGGGATCGAGCGTGCCGAACCCCTCGTCGATGAACAGCGTGCCGATCCCGCCGGAGGTGCCCGCCGCCATCGCCGACAGCCCGAGCGCCAGGGCCAGCGAGACCAGGAACAGCTCGCCGCCCGACAGGCTGTGCACGCCGCGCCGCTCGTCGCCCATTTCGCGGTCGACCACCTGGATCTCCAGATCTGCCCCGGCCACCCGCTCCAGCCGATAGCGGCGGGCGAGATCCTCCAGATGCCGGTTGGCATGGGTCAGCAGCAGGTCCAGGCTCAGGCTTTGGGCGAAGTTGCGCATCTTCTGCCCGGTCGACGACCCGATCAGCTGCGCCATCTTGCCCCACAGCGCGCAACGGGCCTGCTGCGCCTCGATGTCCGCCATCAGCCCGGCCAGCCGCCGCCGGTTGGCATCGTCCGCCTCGAGCCGTCCGCGCGCCGAACCGAGCCGGTCGCGGTCGCGCTCCAGCACCGCGCGGATGTTCTCCGCCGCCGCCCCTGCGTCCTCGACGCTCTGCGCCGGGCGACCCGCGGCATGATGGTCGCCGCGCTGGCGCCGCCGTTCGGCGACCACCAGAGCGGCATCGCCGCGCGCCCGTTCCAGCACCGCCAGCGCCAGCTCTTCCGCTTCCAGCTCGCTTTCGGGCGCGACCAGCAGCCGGCGGACCTCTTCCAGCCCGACCCCGCGCCCGGCGATCTCCCGCTCCAGCCGCTCACCGGCGGTCACGGCCTTGTCGGTGCAGCGTCTCGCCGCCTCGCCGCGGGTTTCCCGCTCCTGCTCCGCGGCCGACAGTCGGGCGATGGTGTCCTGCCGGGCGAAGGTGGCCCTCTCGACCAGGGCTTCGGCTTCGTGCTTCTGCGCAGCCAGGGCCGCCCGCACCTCCGACACCGGCCGTCCACCCAGCACCGCGGCGCGCGCCGTCCGGGCCTCCGCCAGCCGTCCGGCGAGATCGGCCGCCCGATTGCGCGCCTCGTCCTCCGCCCGCTGCGCGGCCTCACGTTCGGCGCTCTGCACCGCCCGCTCGCCGCTGGCGCGCTCGACCTCGCGGGCGGCACGGGCCAGCCCGTCGCTCTTCTCCCGGTACTCGGTCACCCGCCTTGCCAAAGTGGCCCGGTAGCCCTCCGGGTCCCGCTCCAGCAGAGCCTGCCACCCGTCCTCTCCCGCCAGGCCGTCGGACAGCTCGGCCAGCGCGGAGTACCGGTCGGCCTCCGCCCGTTCCAGCGCCGCAGCTGCCAAAGCCAGGGCCTGCCGTCCGTCGGCCAGCCGCTGCCGGGTCGCCTCGCACTCGCTTGCCAAGCCAGCCGCCGCGGTTTCCAGCCGCCGATGCTCCAGCTGCGCCGCATCCAGCCGCCGGCGATGGTCGAGCGCCCGCTCCTCATCCTGCGCGATGGCGGCCATCCGGCGGTCCACCGCATCCACTTGCCCGCGGATGGCCATGAGGATGTCGGTATGGATGTCGGTGAGCGTTCCGCCCCCGCTATCCCAATCGATGGCCGCCGCCTGCGCGGCCCAGCGCGCATCAAGCCCGTCGGCCTCCCGCGCCATCGCCGCCAGCCGCGCGGTCAGCGCCTCGGCCCCCTTGCGCGCCGCCAGCTCCGCCGCTTCCAGTGCCGCATGCCGGGCCACCGTCGCGGCCAGGGCTTCGCGCAATCCGGCGAGGTGCGTTTCCTGATCCCGCGTCACCCGGCCGAGCGGCGTCGCATCGGCGCCCGCCCAGGGATGAGCCGCCGATCCGCAGACCGGGCAAGGCTCGCCTTCGGCCAGCCGGCCGCGCAGGCTTTCGACATCCTCGCTCTGGGCCAGCAACAGCCGTTGCAGGGTGCGATCCGCCTCGTCGACCGCGGCCTGCTGAGCGGCCCGGCCTTCGGCAAGCTCCCGCGCCGCCGTTCCGTCGCGGTCCGCCTCGCCCAGCAGCCGCAGCCGCTCCCCGTCCGCGGCGGTACGCTCGGCCTCCAGCCGCTGCCGCGCCTCTCCGGTGGCCAGCAGCGCCAGCAGCCCGTCGCGCCGTCGTCCGGCCTCCGACCGCGTTTGCCGCGCCTCCTCCAATGACGGCACCGCCATGCCGCGCAAGCTGTCCAGCGCCTGTTCGGCCGAGCGGCAGCGCTCCCGCGCCTCGGCCAGCCGGCCTTCCACGGTGCGTGCCGCGGCTTCGGTCGCCGCAAGCTCACGCTCCAGCCGTTGGCGCTCCTGCGCGGAAGCCCTTCCGCTCCGTCCATCGGCGATGAGGCGCGCCAGCAGCCGGTCCCAGCGCTCCCACTGTCCGGCCACCCCCGAGAAGCTGGCCTGCTCGCGCAGCCAGACCTCCAGCCTCGCGGCATCGCTGCGGGCCGAGGACAGCGTGGCGTCGATGTCCTGCATCGCCTTCCGCAGCGCGATGCTGCGCTGGACCGCGGCCTTCGCCGCCGCGTCGGCGGTCGCCTGCTCGCCGGTCAGGGTTGCGATCCGTCCATCCAGGTCGGCCGCGCGGTCGAGATCGGGCTCGGCCTTGGCCTGCCCGGCACATGCCGCCTCGAAGCGCCGCCTGGCCTCGCCATGGCGGCCGGTCGCCTCATCCACCGCCAACCGTGCCGCGACCAGGGCGGTCTCCGCCCGCTCGACCGCCGCCGCGGCCTCCGCCGCTTCGTCGCCCGCGCGGTCGGCGTCCACCAACACCGACCGCAGCGGCTGCAACCCGCGCAGGGCGAGAGCCGCATTGCGCCGCTCCTCCGCGCCGCTCCAGGCATTCTCGGCCGTTTCGGCGGCTTCGACCGCCTTGCTCTCCGCCGCCGCGAGCTGGCTGTCGCGCTCATGCCAGGCCAGCGCCGCCTGGGCGAGCGCCAACGCCTGTTCGCCGCTCCGCACCGCCTCCGCCGCGTCGCCGGCCTCGGCTTGCAGGGCAGTCCGGTCGTCGTCGCTCAGCACCCCGATGCCGCCGCCCTGCGCCATCAGCCTGTCGAGCGCCTGCTTCTCCGCAGTCGACCGCTCATGTGCCGCAATCGACAGGCGCGAGTAAATCTCCGTCCCCGTCAGCAATTCCAGCAGGGCGGAGCGCTCGCGCGGCGGTGCCTTCAGGAAGGTGGCGAAATCGCCCTGGGCCAGCAGGACCGCCCGCCGGAACTGTTCGAATGTAAGGCCGAGCCGCCGCTCGATCTCCTCAAGCACGCTCTTCTTGCCGTCACCGAAGCGGCGTTCGCCGTCCAGGCTGCTCAGCGACATGCTCTGCTGCTGCAAAGCGCCCTGAGCCTTTTGCCGGGCCCGCCGCACCTCCCAACGGGCGCGATAGGCGTCGCCGTCGATGCCGATGAAATCCACCTCGGCCCAGCCGAAACCGGCGCCCCGCCGCAGGATCGTCCGCACGTCGGTGGTGCGGATGCTGTTGGGATCGCCCTCCGGCCCCAGCATCTCGCCGCGCCCCTCGGGCAGCCGCGGCATGCTGTCGAACAAAGCGAGGCACAGGGCGTCCAGGATGGTGCTCTTGCCGGCGCCGGTCGGTCCGGTGATGGCGAACAGCCCGGCCCGCCGCAATGGCTCCCGGTCGAAATCGATGGCGAAGGGGCCGTCCAGGCTGGTCAGGTTGGCGCCGCGAACCGCGAGAATTCGCATCACATCGTCTCCTGCACGCCGGTCAGCAGCTCATGGAAGGCCGCCATCAGGTCCGGTTCTGGATCGCCGTCGTGGCTGCGGCGATAAAGACGGCGGAAGACCTCCTCCGGCTCCAGCGAGGCCAGATCGACCAGCGGCGCGCTGTCGGCCAGGGTCTGGCCGCTGCCGGTCAGCCGCACCCCCAGCTTCAACAGCCGCACCGGCCGGCCGGCCAGCACGGCCTCAACCTCGTCGCGCAATGCTGGGCGCGGTTCCGGCAGCGTGACCGTCACCTCCAGGAAGGGCCAGGCATCGCGCGGCAGGCCGCTGTCCAACTCCAGCCGCTTCAACCTGTCGAGCGCCGCCTCCGGACTGGCTTCGCTGACCCGGTGGATCGCGACATGGCGCGGCACCCGCAACGCCTCATGCCCGACCAGCTGCCCGCCCGCGAACTCGGTCAGCACCACCTGATGAGGATAGGGCTGCTCGTCCAGCGCCAGCGGGATCGGCGACCCGCTGTAGCGCACCGCCTCGCGCCCGCCGACCGCCTGCGCCCGGTGCAGGTGGCCGAGCGCCACATAAGCGGCATCGTCCGGGAAGATGTCGACCGGCAGGGCATGCAGGTTGCCGCCCAGGATCTTCCGCTCGCTCAACTCGGACAGGGCGCCGCCCCGCATATAGCAGTGTCCGGTCAGGATCAGCGCCTCGCCCCGGCCGCAATGCTCCCGCCCACCGGTCCAGGCCAGGCTATAGAGCCGCCGCACCCCTTCGATCAGCGGATCGATGTCCTCGGCCTCCTCGACCGCCGGCAGGTCGGACGGCCGCAGATAGGGCATGGCGACACAGCGGGCCGCAACGGCGCCATCGGCGTCGTGCAGCGGCACGATCAGCGGCGAGGGGTCGAACATCCCGGCGGCGGAAGCGGGCAGGGCGCCGATCACCCGCACCCCCATTTCGGTCATCAGCGGCGAGGGGGCCTCCAGACGGCTGGCGCTGTCATGGTTGCCGGCGACCACCACGATGTCGAGCCGCGGGTGCAACGCCTTCGCCCGCGCGACGAACCTGTAGAAGAGCGCAAGGGCCGGGATCGGCGGATTCTGCCCGTCGAACACATCGCCGGCGATCACCAGCGCATCCACCCGATGCTCGCCGATGCGGTCGATCAGCCAATCGAGGAAGCAGGCATGCTCAGTATCGCGGGGAATCCCGTGCAGAGTCTGGCCCAGATGCCAGTCGGCGGTGTGGAGAAGACGGAAGCTCCGCATGGTCCTGCGCTCGCAACGAAACGATGAGCCACTCTAAGGACCGCGCCACCGGCCGCGCCTGCGAAAAATGACGCTGACGAAAAAATGACGGAGCGATGAAAAAAGCGCTTGCGCGGTTTGGGGGAGGGCGCCTATAAACCGCTCCACCGACGGCGGGGCGCTGATTGAGGCGCGGCGGCGGCGGCAGAAACGGAAGAGAAAACAGCGACTTAGCGGTTTCGATCTTCCGGCTTCGACCGAAATTCTCCGGTCACTCCAATCCGATCCTCTCAAGAAGAGGATGCGGAAGAGCGGCCGGTGCGACGCGTCTCAGCGTTGCGGGTTCATTGACAAGTTAATACCGTGTTGTGAGAAGGGATGCGCAGGCGGCGGCAGTTGGTAGCCGTGCGAGCAGGCTTTGATCCGTGAATTTCCGAATGGGGAAACCCACCGCGCAAGCGGTATCCCATGCTGAATAAATAGGTATGGGAAGCGAACCCGGCGAACTGAAACATCTAAGTAGCCGGAGGAAAGGACATCAACCGAGACTCCGCTAGTAGTG
>NZ_PDKW01000041.1:636076-765986 GCF_002573965.1 Azospirillum palustre
AAGCAGTGCTTGACCAGCGCATCGCCGTTCGATACATCCTCGACATCACTTGCACGAACAAGCATACAGCGCTTTCGGTAACAATGCGTCGGTCTTGTGCCTCGGTGACCTGGTGGTCATGGCGAGGTGTCAAACACCCGATCCCATCCCGAACTCGGCCGTGAAAAGCCTCCGCGCCAATGGTACTGCGTCTTAAGACGTGGGAGAGTAGGTCGCCGCCAGGTCGCTCAGGCACACGTGAAAAGCCTCCGCGCCAATGGTACTGCGTCTTAAGACGTGGGAGAGTAGGTCGCCGCCAGGTCGCTCAGGCACAAGAGACGCTTCAACCCAAAGCACGTATGCTTGCATCTTCACGCACTTCGGAAACGCCCCGGCTCACATGAGCCGGGGCGTTTCGCTGTTTGGGCCGGATATCTGCAATTCGAAAGCAAGCGGCGGAGTGTGCCGACCTGCCACGCGGTAGAGAGTGCTCCCTCATCACACCACGGAACCTGTAAGGTTCGTGCAGAGAGAGGGACACATGATCGTCGCACTCGATACTGCCGCCTCCAAAGTCATCGATGCCGAGGCGGAACGCTGGGAGGCGTTGCGCCGCCGCGATCCTGCCGCTGACGGGCAGTTCGTTTATGCGGTTCGCAGCACCGGCGTCTATTGCCGGCCAAGCTGTGCCGCAAGGCCGGCGCGGCCGGAGAATGTCGCCTTCTATGCCACCAATGCCGAGGCCGAACGGGCAGGCTTCCGGCCCTGCAAACGCTGCCGGCCGGAGGGGCCGAGCCAGGGCGACCGCCGCGCCGAGGCCGTCGCCGCTGCCTGCCGCCTGATTGAGGAGGCGGAGGAAGCGCCGCAACTGGACCAGCTCGCGGCGGCAGCCGGGATGAGCCCGCACCATTTCCACCGCATCTTCAAGCAGGTGGCCGGGGTTACTCCGCGGGCCTATGTGCAGGCCCAGCGTGCCGCCCGCGTCGCCGACGCCTTGCAGCAGGCCGGTAGCGTGACCGAGGCGATCTATGAGGCCGGCTATGGGTCCTCCGGACGGTTCTACGAAACCGCGGGGGCACGGCTGGGAATGACACCCACCAGTTACCGCAGGGGTGGAGCGGGGGAGACGATCCGTTTCGCGGTCGGCGCTTGCTCGCTGGGCTCGATCCTGGTGGCGGCGACGGAGCGCGGGGTCTGTGCGATCCTGCTCGGCGACGATCCGGAGCTGCTGCTTCGCGATCTGCAGGACCGCTTTCCCAGGGCCGAACTGATCGGGGGCGATCCGGCCTTCGAGGCCACGGTGGCGCAGGTGGTGGGATTTGTGGAGACTCCAGGGACGGGCCTTGCCCTGCCGCTGGATATCGGCGGCACCGCTTTTCAGCAGCGGGTATGGCAGGCGCTGCGTGCCATACCGGCCGGCAGCACCGCCAGCTATGCCGAGGTCGCCACTGCCATCGGCGAGCCGGCGGCGGTGCGGGCGGTGGCGCGCGCCTGTGGGGCCAACCCACTGGCGGTGGCAATCCCCTGCCATCGGGTGGTGCGGTCGGATGGTGCCCTGTCCGGCTATCGTTGGGGCGTGGAGCGCAAGCGGGATCTGCTGGACCGTGAGCGCAGCGAGGCGACACGGTGATGGCGCTGGAGAATCTGGACTGGACGCGCATCGGCGCGGAACTGGAGTCGGTGGGCCATGCCGTCGTGGGGCCTCTGCTGGATGGGGAGAGCTGCAAGGCCTTGGCGGGGCTCTATGGGCAGGACACCCCCTTCCGCAGCCGGGTGGTGATGGAGCGGCACGGCTTTGGCAAAGGTGAGTACAAATATTTCAGTTACCCGCTGCCGGGACCGATTGCGGCGCTGCGCGGACCGCTTTACCGCCGGCTGGCACCGGTCGCCAACCGCTGGGCTGCCGCGATGGGGCTCGACACCCGCTATCCGGCGGAGCATGCCGGGTTTCTGGAGCGCTGCCATGCGGCGGGGCAGATGCGCCCCACGCCGCTGCTGCTGAAATACGGTCCCGGCGACTACAACTGCCTGCATCAGGATCTCTATGGCGAGACGCTGTTCCCATTGCAGGTCGCCATCCTGCTGTCGGCACCGGGAACGGACTTCACCGGCGGCGAGTTCGTCCTGACCGAGCAGCGCCCGCGCATGCAGTCGCGCGCCACCGTCGTGCCGCTGGGGCTGGGGGAGGCGGTGATCTTTGCGGTGGACCAACGCCCGGTGCAGGGCACCCGCGGGACCTACCGCGTCCGTCATCGCCATGGCGTCAGCCCGGTGCGGTCAGGTGAGCGCTACACGACGGGCATCATCTTCCACGATGCGGCATGAGACGTTACCCCGCCGCCGACGGTGCCCGCGATCCCATGCCGCGCGCCGGGGAATAGCCGCGTACCGCAAGCGCCGCAAACAGCAGGGTGGCACCGGTGACGACCGCCAGCGCCAGCCCGTCGATCCGGCCATAGAGCGCGAAGCGGATCAACTCCACCCCATGGGTGAAGGGGTTGAGGCTGCACAGCCACCACAGCAGCGGGCCAGCCTCCTCCATGCGGTAGAGCGGGTAAAGCGCGGAGGACAGGAAGAACAGGGGGAAGACGACGAAGTTCATCACCCCGGCGAAATTCTCCAGCTGGCGGATGGTGGAGGCCAGCACCATGCCGAGCGCCCCCAGCATCAGCCCGTTCAGCAGCAGGGCCGGCAGCACGGTCAGCGGCGCCCAGGCCGGAAGGTCGATGCCATAGAGCCTGACGATCAGCAGGAAGGCCGCCACCTGGAGAACCGACACCACCACCCCGCCCAACAGCCGCGCCACCAGCAAGAAGGCGCGGGGCAGCGGGCTGGTCAGCAGGATGCGCATGCTGCCCATCTCGCGGTCGTAGACCATCGACAGCGACCCCTGCATGCCGTTGAACAGCTGGATCATGCCGATCAGCCCAGGCACGATGTAGACCTCGTAGGGAATGTAGGTCTCGTAAGGCGGGATGATGGCGATGCCGAGCGCCGCCCGGAACCCCGCGGCGAAGACGAACAGCCAGACCAGCGGGCGGACCAGCGCGCCGAGGAAGCGTTCGCGCTGGTGGATGAAGCGCAGCACCTCGCGCGCGACGATGCCCTGGAAGGCGATCCCCCAGGTTCTGAGCTGCCGTCCGGTCATGCTGCGGCCTCCACGGCGGCGGGTCGGGCGGCGGTCAGCCGGTCGAAGCTCTCCGCCACGGTGGCGCAGCCGGTCTCGGCATTCACCGTGGCGACCGGCCCGCTGGCGCGCACCCGGCCACGGTGCAGGACCACCACATGGTCGGTGACGGGGTCGATTTCGTCGATCAGGTGGGTGGCCCACAGCACGGCGATGCCGTCCTCTGCGCACAGGGCGTGGACATGGCGGATCAGGGTGCGACGGGCGGGGATGTCCAGCCCGACCGTAGGTTCGTCCAGCAGCAGCAGGGTCGGGCGGTGCAGCAGGGCGCGGGCGATCTCCACCCGCCGGCGATGGCCGCCGTTCAGCGCCCGCAACTTTTCTCCCCGCCGTTCGAACAGCGACAGGCGGGTCAGTTCCGTCTCGATCCGCCGGTCGGCCTCGCGCCGGCCGATGCCGTGCAGGGCGGCGAAATAGCGCAGATTCTGCAGCACCGTCAGGTCGAGGTCGAGGGTGGGCTGCTGGAACACCACGCCCAGCTCGGCCAGTGCCTTGCCCGGCGCCTGCACGATGTCGTGGCCGTGGATGCGCACCCGCCCGTCGGCTGGCCGCAGCAGCCCGGTGGCGAGCGCGAACAGCGTGCTCTTCCCCGCCCCGTTCGGCCCAAGCAGGCAGGTGAAGGCGCCGGGCATCACGCGGAAGCCGACATCCTCCAGCGCAAGGCGGTTTCCGCCATAGCCGTGGCGCAGCCCCTCGACCTCCAATGCCGGCACCGTCATTCCGCCTTCCCCTTCCTGTGCCTCAGCCCTTGACCGCCACGCCCCAGGGGTAACGGCCGACCTTGACCGTCTTGGTCACCTTCAGGCTGTCGACGTCGATCACCGACACGTCGCCGCTGACCCCATTGGTGGTGTAGAGCATCTTCTGGTCCGGCGTCAGAGCCAGATGCCAGACGCGGCGGCCGACCAGCAGGTAATCTTTCACCTCGAAGGTCCTGGCATCCACCACCGCGACATGGTTGGCCGGGCCGAGCGCCACGAAGGCATAGCGGCCGTCGTCGGTCAGCTTGACGCCCACCGGCTGGATGCGGTCCTTGGCGACACCCTTGATGTGGAAATCGACGACCTTCTTCACCTGACGGGTGGCGGTGTCGATGACGCTGACCGTGCCGCCGATCTCCGACGAGACCCACAGCTGCGAGCCGTCCTTGGTGAACTGGGCGTAGCGCGGGCGGGGACCGACCAGCGTGTTGTCGACCACCGAGCGCTTTTCCATATCGATCCAGTGGACCATGCTGGTCGTCTCGGAGGTGTTGACGCCCCAGCGGCCGTCGGGACTGACGTCCATCCCCTCCGGCTCCACCCCGACATCGACCTGGAAGGCGACCTTGCGGGTCGGCACGTCGACCACCGTGACGATGTTGCTGTCCTCGTTGGCGATGATCAGGCTCTTGCCGTCGGGGCTGAGGGCGAACTGTTCGGGATCCTCGCCCGACGGCAGGTTGTGGACCACCGTCTTGCTGGCGAGGTCGAAGACCTGCACCGTGTGGTCGTCGCTGGCGCAGATGAACAGCTGGGTGCCGTCCCTGGACAGGGTGATGCCGCGCGGGCGCTTGCCGACCTTGATGGTGTCGGTGACCGCCATGGTCTTGCCGTCGATCACCGACAGCGTGTTGTCCTTCTCGTTCGACACATAGATGGTCTGGGCCGAGGCGGCGGACGCCAGGGTGGCGGCGATCAATGCGGCCAAGGAAATGCCGGTGAAGCGGGCGGCGGTCATGGCGTGGTCTTTCCTCGCGTCTTGCAGAGCGTTTCCGGTTGGTCGTAGCCCAGGCTGTCCAGCTCGGTCCGCGGGTGCAGGAACCCCTCCTGCGGCGACACCGACACCAGCGAGCGGTCGGCGGCCAGCAGAACGGGCTGGCGCAGTTGCCCGTCCCAGGGCCGCAGGCTGAGCGGTGCGCCGCGGAAGGCGGACATGGTGAAGTCGGGCGACTGGATGAAGGCGATCAGGCGGTCGGGATCGGCGGTGCGGGCCCGGGCGGCGGCCTCGCCGACGACGCGGACGGCGGTCCAGTCATTGTGGTCACGCGCCGTCATCGGGCGCTTCGCCGCTGCCTTGAAGCGGGATTGCAGCTGTGCCGCCCCCCATTGCTCGTGCGTGCGGTGCCAGACGGTGGGGACCAGCCCCTGTGTGCCGGCGACCGGGCGCGGATCGGCGGTGCGGTAGGACAAATAGTCCCCGAACTCCCCGACCTCGTCGGCGACGACCAGCACGTCATAGGCCTTGGCCTGGGTGAAGACCGGGATCTCGGATTCGGCGGTGCGGTTGACGTCGCTTTCGGCCGTCCACTCCTTCTCCGCGACGATCTGGGCGCCGAAGCGCTTGGCGGCGCGGCGGACGGCGTCGGCGTAGAGCTTGTCCTCCGGCCGGCGGCCGGTGACCAGGAACCAGCGCGGCCAGCGCTTCTTCACCAGATATTGCCCGAGCGCGTCGGCCAGCATCGCCCGGCTGGGCGCGACATGGATGAGGTTGGCGGCGCAGGCGCTGCCGCGCAGGACGTCGTCGGGCGCGGTGGCGTTCAGCAGCAGCAGATTGCGCGCCTCCGGCAGCTTCGATAGCGCCTCCACCGTCGCGCCGGGGGCATCGACGACGACGAAGCGGTCGCTGCGGCCGGCCAGTTCGCGCAGGGCCGCGGCGGCATCGCCGTCCGGCGCAACCTCCACTCTGTCGAGCACGAAGGACTGCTTCAGGAATTTGCCGGTCGTGTTGTTGTCGGCGATGGCGAGCGATGCCCCGGCCAGACCGTCGTCGGCCGCCGGCTCGTCCGGGTTGGCGACGGAGGGCGGCGGCTCGGGCGTCTGCGACAGGAAGCCGATGCGGATCTCGCCCACGGCGTCGGCGGCTGTGCCGACACCGGGCGCCCCGGCCAGCAGCAGGGCGCCGAGTGCCGCCAGCGACACGCTGTTGAGAAGGCGGGACAGGCGAAGCTTTGTCATCGTATCCGTCGCATCGTATCCGTCGGAATGCCAACAGTTTGGTGTGCAGCCTATCGGGCGACGCACAACTCCGGAATGCGACTATGGAAGCATGGACAGGAGACGGGGCGGGCAGGGCCCACCGGCCGGGGGCCGCCGACCGGGGACTGCCGGGCGGGCCGGAGGGCATCTTGTACCAAAGTCCAATTATTGGCGTTGCGGATCAATGGCTATCCTGCCAGCCCTTATCCCCGATGAACCCACCACTGCCGGGACCTGCCATGGCGATTGTGACCCGCCGCCGTTTCCTGTCCGGACTGGCCGCAAGCTGTGCGTCCGCCGGGGCTGCGTCCATGCTTGGCACCGGGCCTGCCGTCGCCCGGCCGCTGGACGAGGTGATGGAGCGCGGGCGGCTGCGCGTGGCAGTCTATCGCGGGTTTCCACCCTTTTCCTTTCAGCGCGACGGCAGTCTGGTCGGCATCGACGTCGATCTTGCTCGGGCGATTGCGGAGAAGCTGGGCGTCAAGGCCGACATCTACGAGCAGATCCCCGGTGAGACGGTGTCGGACGATCTGCGCGTGGCGGTGTGGCGCGGCAGCCTGTTCGGCGGCGAGCTGGCCGACATCATGATGCACATCCCCTATGACAAGCGCTTCGGCCTGATGAACCCGGAAGCCGTGCTGTTCGGCCCCTATCATCAGGAGGTCTTCGCGCTCGCCCGCGATCCGCAGCGGGTGCGCTCCGCCGTGTTGGCGACTTTGCCGGACGAGCCGATCGCGGTGGAGATCGACAGCGTTCCCGACTTCTTCCTGCTGGGTTTGCAGGGTGGCCGGCTGCGCAGCCGCATCATCCATTGCACGACGCCGGAGGCCGCCATCGAAAAGCTGACTGCCGGCGAGGTGGCGGCGGTGCTGGCGCCGCTGAGCCAGGTGCAGGCAGCGCTCGGGGCCAGGATGGAGCAGTTCCCGGTCACCACAGTGACCCTGCCGGGCATGATGACCTCCAACTGGAACATCGGCATGGCGACCAAGGAGAACTCCCGCGACCTCGCCTACAGCATCGGCGACGCGGTGACGGCGCTGACCGAGGACGGAACGATGGCGAAGATCTTCGCCGCCTACGGCGTCACCCACACGCCGCCGCCGCTGGTGGAGTGAACCGGGGACACGCGCGGATGGTTTGCCGTATGGGTCGGGAGGGGTGGATGAGATACGCGCTGCGTCACATGGGACTTACCGGTGCGATGCTCGTCGCTGCCGTCCCCGCCTTTGCTGCAAGTTCCCCATCCGATCCGCTGAAGTCCGTGATGTGGGACATCCTGCGCGACCAGTATTTCGCCGGCGCTCCGGTCGTGTTCGACGCTGCGGTCAAGGTGACCGCTCCGGCGGCGGCGGAGGACACCCGCGCGGTGCCGCTCTCCGTCGATGCCACGGCGCTGGGACAGGTGGTGGAGATGGTGGCGATTGCCGACCTGAACCCCTTCCCGCTGGTGTTGCGCTACCATCCCGGCACTGCGGCGCCCTACATCGCCACCCGCATCAAGATCCAGCAGGCCACCGCCGTGCGGGGTGCTGCACGGACCGCCGACGGGGTCTGGCATGTGTCCGGCGTGCTGGTCGACGCGGCGGGCGGCGGGTGCAGCGCTCCGCCGGCATCCTATGCCCAGAAGGACTGGGCCGACCATGTCGGTGAGGTCCAGGCCCGGCTGTGGCCGGCGGGCGAGGACGGGGTGGCGCGGCTGCGGCTGCGTATCCGCCACCCCAACGACACCGGGCTGGTCGACGGCATACCGGCCTATTTCGTCGAAACCCTGCAGGTGGATGCGCAGACCCCCGGCGGGTCGCCGACGCTGGCGCGGATCGACAGCCTGGAACCGGTGTCGGAGAATCCGGTCTATTCGCTGGATATCCGCCCGCCGCCGGACGCCACGGCGCTGATTCTGCGCGGCCGGGACAACCAGGGCGGCGAGATCCACGCGACCATCCCGATGCCGCCGCCCGGCGCCAAGCCGGCGATGTCCCTGAAACCTGCCGGGCAGCCATGGAGTGTCGGGCAATGAGCATGCCGCTGCTGCGCCGGCTGGCGCTGTCCACCGTCCTTGCCGCTGGACTGATGTCGGGTGGGGCAAATGCCGCCGGGACGCTGACCTACGATCTGAAGCCGACGAGGATCGCCCCCGACACTTACGTCTTCGAAGGCTCCACCAAGCATTTCACCCGCGCCAACGGTGGCAACATCCTGAATTCTGGATTCATCGTCACCGCGGACGGGGTGATCGTCATCCAGACCGGCCCGTCCCGCCGCTATGGCGAGGAAATGCGCGCGGCCATCCGCAAGGTCACCGAGAAGCCGATCCGCAAGGTCTTCGTCAGCAACCTGCACCCGGATTACTGGCTGGGAAACCAGGCCTTCGCCGATGTGCCCGTCGCGGCGCTGCCCGGCACCATCGCCGGCATCCAGGAGGAGGGCAATGGCATCGCCGAGAACATGTACCGGCTGGTCGGCGACTGGATGCGCGGGACCGAGGTGACGCTGCCGACCGAGCCGGTCTATGGCTCGACCGTCAAGTTCGGCGACCACCGCCTGCGGCTGATCCCGCTAAGCGGCCACACCGCCGCCGACCTGATGATCCTGGACGAATCGACGGGCGTGCTGTTCTCCGGCGGCGTGGTGTTCTGCGACCGCACCCCGACCACGCCGCACGCCACCGTCGCCGACTGGCTGAAGGAGCTGGACGCGGTCGATGCGCTGGACCTTCGGCTGCTGGTGCCCAACCACGGCCACATCCGTCCCGACAAGGCCTGCGTCGCCCAGACCCGCGACTGGCTGACCTGGCTCGACGGCACGCTGCGCGACGCCGTCTCATCAGGCCTCGATATGGCCGAAGCGTTGGAACTGCCGATTCCGGAGCGGTTCCAAGTGCTTGACGTGCTGCGGGAAGAGTATCGCCGCTCCGTCGCCCATCTCTGGCCGAAGATCGAGCAGGCAAGTCTGCCACGGGTCAATTGAGGACTCGGGGACGCGGAGGAGAACTGACGCTTACGCCTGCTACTATCCGACAATTTACCCGACCGATCATCCGTCTACACTGCCGAATATCGTAGAGCGATGCGGCCCCTCCGGCCGCCAAAAGCTTGAAAAGCCGCCCCGATTCCGTTCGCCACCGCCGGACCCGCCCGTCCGGCGGCAACGGGCGGGTCTTGCCCGGGCGGTGCCGTCATCATCAGTTTTGGGAGGCAACCGCACATGAAGCGCCTGGTTACAAGTCTCGCCCTGGCAGCCTCGCTGACCGCGTTCAGCGCCACCGGCGTCCTCGCCGCCGACGCCGGTGGCCCGTCCAGCGACGATCTGCTGAAGAGCGCCACCAACACCGAAGCGGTCCTGACCTATGGCATGGGGCCCCAGGCCCAGCGCTTCAGCCCGCTGACCGACCTGACTGCCGACACCGTCAAGAAGCTGGTCCCGGTCTGGTCCTTCTCCTTCGGCGGCGAGAAGCAGCGCGGCCAGGAAGCCCAGCCCATCATCTATGACGGCACCATCTACGTCACCGGTTCCTATTCCCGCCTCTATGCGGTCGATGCCCGCACCGGCCACAAGAAGTGGGAATACAACCACCGCCTGCCCGACGGCATCATGCCCTGCTGCGACGTGGTCAACCGCGGTGCGGCGATCTACAAGGACAAGATCTACTTCGCCACGCTGGACGCCCGCCTCGTCGCGCTGAATCGCGAGACCGGCAAGGTGGTGTGGAACAAGAAGCTGCAGGACTACAAGGAAGGCTATTCCAACACCGCCGCCCCGCTGATCATCGACGGCAAGATCATCACCGGCAATTCCGGCGGCGAGTTCGGCGTCATCGGCATGATCGAAGCCCGCGATGCCGAAACCGGCGAGCTGGTCTGGCAGCGCCCGACCATCGAAGGCAACGTCGGCACGCTGAACGGCAAGGACTCGACCGTCACCGGCAAGACCAACGCCAGCTGGCCCGGCGACATGTACAAGACCGGCGGCGGCGCCACCTGGCTGGGCGGCACCTACGATCCGGAAACCAAGACGCTGTTCTTCGGCACCGGCAATCCGGCCCCCTGGAACTCGCACCTGCGTCCGGGCGACAACCTCTACACCTCCTCCACGCTGGCCATCAATCCGGACAATGGCGAGATCAAGTGGCACTACCAGACCACGCCGCATGACGGCTGGGACTTCGACGGCGTCAACGAGTTCGTGTCCTTCGACCTGAAGAAGGACGGCAAGGTGATCAAGGCCGGCGGCAAGGCCGACCGCAACGGCTTCTTCTATGTCATCGACCGCACCAACGGTAAGCTGATCAACGCCTCGCCCTTCGTCACCAAGATCACCTGGGCCAAGGGCATCGACATCGAGACCGGCCGTCCGATGTACAACGATGACAACCGTCCAGGCGCCCCGGCGACCGCCGATGCGCATGACGCAAAGGGCAAGTCGGTGTTCGCGGCCCCGGCCTTCCTGGGCGCCAAGAACTGGATGCCGATGGCCTACAACCCGCAGACCGAGCTGTTCTATGTCCCGGCCAACGAGTGGGGCATGGACATCTGGAACGAGCCGATCACCTACAAGAAGGGTGCGGCCTATCTCGGCGCCGGCTTCACCATCAAGCCGCTGTACGACGACTACATCGGTGCGCTGCGCGCCGTCGATCCGAAGACCGGCAAGATCGTCTGGGAATACAAGAACCCGGCCCCGCTGTGGGGCGGCGTCCTGACCACCGCCGGCAACCTCGTCTTCACCGGCACGCCGGAAGGCTATCTGAAGGCCTTCGACGCCAAGTCCGGCCAGGAGGTCTGGAAGTTCCAGACCGGCTCCGGCGTGGTCGGCAGCCCGGTCACCTGGAAGATGGATGGCGAGCAGTATGTCGCCGTCGTCTCCGGCTGGGGCGGTGCGGTGCCGCTGTGGGGCGGCGACGTCGCCAAGCTGGTGAAGGACATCAACCAGGGCGGCTCGCTCTGGGTCTTCAAGCTGCCGAAGGCCTGACCGCCAGCGCGGACAGGCGGGAGCAAGGCGGGCCGGAGCGATCCGGTCCGCCCATTCCCGTGTCTGTGCCTCATTGTAGTCATGTCAGGCATTGTTCCGATGATGTCCTACCATAGTCCAATTATTCGTGGGTCCCACTGCTGATAACGTCTGCTCATGCGAAGCAAAGGCCGCAGGGCGGCTAGAAACAGAGGGAACGTCTTTCTCATGAATGCACGGATTGTTCGGCTTGCAGCCGCGGTTGGTCTGATCGGCGCCGTCGCTCTTCCCGGTCTGGTTTATGCCCACGGCGATGTCGTCCCGCAGCCGGTGGACACCACCGGGCTGGAGAAGCTGGGTGAAAAGTGGCGGGACAGCAATCCCTTCCGCGGCAATCCGCGCGCCATCGAGATCGGCGCGTCGGCCTTCAACCAGAACTGCGCCCGATGCCATGGGCTGGGTGCGGTGTCGGGCGGCATCGCCCCCGACCTGCGCTATCTGGAGAAGGGCGACGCCGGCGACGAGTGGTTCAAGGAGCGCGTCACCAACGGCTCGATCCGCAACGGTGTCACCTACATGCCGAAGTTCGGCGAGGCCCTGGGGCAGGAGGCGCTGTGGTCGATCCGCTCCTGGCTGGAAACCGTGCACGAGGAGTGACCCCCTGCCGGATCGTTGGCTCCTTCCCTTTATTCTTCTCTTCCAAGGTGGTCATCCATGATTCGCAGAACCGCATCCCTGGTCGCCGTCGCGGCAGCCCTGCTGACCGCACCGGCCTTCGCCGCCGATCACGCCACGCCTGAACAGGCCAAGTCGCTGGTCGCCGAGGCCGTCGCCTACCTGAAGGCCAAGGGGCCGGACGAGGCGACCAAGGCCTTCCAGGACCCCAAGGGCAGTTTCCGCCGCGGCGAGCTGTATGTGTTCGTTTTCGACACCGACGGCCGCTATGTCGCCTCCGGCGCCAACCCGAAGCTGGCCGGCTCCAACGCCGCCGATCTGAAGGATGCGGAAGGCAAGCCCATCGTCCAGGCAATGATCACCGAGACCAAGGACAAGCCGACCGCCGTCATCGACTATGTCTGGCTGAACCGCCAGACCAACAAGGTCGAGCACAAGCATTCCTACGTCACCCGCGATGGCCGTTACATCGTCGGCGCCGGGACGTACGATCAGTGACGGTCTGAGACCTCCGCCGTCGGATGGCGTCTGAAACAATTCCGCCCGGCCCTTGTACGAAGGTTTGCTTCGTACGGGGGCCGGGCGGACGTCTGTCCGGGGCAGGGGAGGGGCCGGGGTTCAGTACAGCTCCTGCGCCTCGCGCGCATAGTCCAGCAGCTTTTCCACCGACCGCGCGCGGTCCGCCGTTTCGGCGAAGCGGGTGCGTGCCGCCTCGGCAGCCTGCGCCCGTGCGGCGGCATCCTGTCCAAGCGTCGCGGCCCGGTCCAGGAAGGCCGTCTCGTCGGCAACGGTCAGGGTGGGACCGACGATCCCGGCGACATCGCCCTGGGCATAGGTCACCACCGGCAGCCCGTCCGCCAGAGCGAAGGCCGCGCTGCCGCCGCCGCCCTGGCGCGGCGGATTCAGATAGGCGGTCGCCACGCCGTACAGCCCGCGAATGGCGTCGACATGTCCCAGCGCCTGCATCCGCGCCGCGTTGCGGGTGGCGGCGATCCGGCCCGGCAGGTCGGTCACCGCGCCGGCGAAGGCGATATGGGCGTCGGGCACGCGGTCGAGCAGGCGGTCGAGCGTTTCAAGGAACTCCGGCCCGACCTCCTGATCCAGGCGGTTGCCGACGACGACATGGAGCGGCCCATCGGCCGGCAGGCCGAAATCGGCGCGGCTGCGTGCCGGACCGGCATCCGGCAGGGTCCAGCCGAAGAAGAAGGGACGGAAGCGCGCCCGCGCCTCCTCCGGCCAGCCGGCGGCGCTGTCCTCCGGGGCATAGCCCAGCAGAAGCGTGGCGAGCGAGGGCGGAAGGCCGCTGGAGGTCGGCAGGAACACCACCGGCCGGCTGCGGGCGAACAGATCGGCCACCGTGTTGGAGCCGCCGAAGGCAACGATCACATCGGGATCGAAATGCTGCACCGCATCGACGATGGCGGTCAGCTTCTCCTCGTCGAAACGCGGCTGCGGGAAGGACAGCATGCGGACCTCGGCGCCGAAGGCGGTCAGGGTCTGTTCGCCGTCATACTCCGCGGTGACGTTGTAGCTGTATTCCGGAACGAAGCCGTTCTCGCCCTCCACCGCCATGGCGTTGGGGTTGACGATCAGCACCTGGCAGCCATGGTCGTCCTGGAGCCGGTGGGCATAATCGAAGGCGTCGGCGGTCGGCTGGTGCCCCTCGCCCAGCATCTGGTTGGTGATCAGCGCCACCCGCTTCACCGCAGTGCGCGGCGCCACCCGGCGCAGGCGGGTGTCGAGGCCGTAGCGGCGCGCCGTCTCCTCCACGAGCAGGCGGTAGAACCGGCGGAATTCGCCGACGGTGAAGGCGCTGACATCGCCCTTGCGCGTGTCGCCCTGGAACAGCCGCATGGCGATGCCCCAATAGGCGTAATGCATCGACGGGATGGAGAAGCGCAGCGGGTCGTCCAGCGCCGTGTTCACCAGGGCGCGGTAATAGGTCACGTCGCCGGTCAGCAGGAAAAGCAGCGACTGGCGCCGCATCACGTCGCCCATGGTGTAGCGGGCATCGACCTCCGCGGCGGCGGCGGCGCGGATGTCGTCGTCATAGCGGCGGATCAGGTTGGCGAGGGCCCCGACATTGCCCCAGCCCTCTCCCTCATTGGTCAGCAGGGTCAGGGCGCGGGCGAAGCTCATCGCCGCCTCGCGGTGGCGGCCGGACGCGTGCAGCGCATGGCCCAGATTGGCATGGAACAGCGGGGAACCGTCATCGCCGGCCACGGCCTGGGCGATGCGGTCGACCGCCTCGTCCGCCCGCCCGGATTGCAGCGCGATCACGCCCAGCAGATGCAGGGCGTCCGGATGGCCGGGCGACGCGTCCAGCACGTCGCGATACAGCCGTTCGGCCTCCGCGGTGCGGCCGGCGCGGTGGTGTTCCGTTGCGACGGCCAACGTCTGCTCGATCTGGTCCATGATGCACGTCCTTGCTGTCCGGGGCGGCCCCGTTCCCCGGCGACCGTCGTCCCATGCTGTTTACCCTGTTTTAGGGGACACGCGATCAACTTTCCGCATGCATGGATTTACGACCTTTCGGGGAGACCGCGGCCGCGGCGTCCTCCTCCGACCGACAACAGCCGCCACCGCCATCCTGGCACGGTGTCTTTTGTGGGCCCTCCTCGCCCTCGCCGGGATCGCCGGCCAGGGGGCGGCGCAAGCGGCCGATCCGGGGCCGGCCAATCTGGAGCCGGCCAATCTGGAGCCAGTCGGCCGGTCGATTGCCATCAGCCTTGCCGACCGCCGCCTCTACCTGACGGATCCCGACGGCGGAACCCGCAGCTTTCCGGTCGCCATCGGCCGCCCCGGCGTGCCGATTCCCGTCGGCGACAGCAGCATCAAGCGCAAGCGCCGCGACCCGACATGGCGGCCGACCGCCAATCAGCGGCGTGACAACCCCGCCCTGCCGCGGGCGGTTCCGCCCGGACCGAACAATCCGCTTGGCCGGTTCGCGCTCGATCTCGGCTGGCCGGCCATCGCCATCCACGGCACCAACGACCCGGACTCGGTCGGCACACGGGCCAGCGGCGGCTGCTTCCGCATGCTGCCCGCGGACATCGAGACCGTCTTCGCGGCGGCGGAGGTCGGCATGCCGGTGCGGGTGGTGCGGGGGGCGTTGGGCGGGGCCACGCCGGAGCTGCCGGCTTCCCGGCCGGCCGGGACGGTTGCGGTTGCGGTCAAGACCGCCCCGCCACCGCCCCTTGCCGCTCCGGTGTCTGCGGTCGCCATCGCCAAGCCGCCGGAGCCGCCACCGGCGCCTGTCGCCGATCCGCGCTGCGCCACCATGACGGCGCCGCTGCGGCGGATGATCTGCGACGTTCCGGCGCTCGCCTTTCTCGACGGCCGTGCCCGCGGAACGCAGGACCGCTTTCTGGCCGGCATCGCCGATCCGGCGGCCCGTGCCGGCGCGGCCTATGAACTGATCCAGGACGAGCGCCGCTTCCACGAGCGGATCGCGGCGCTCTGCTGGATTCGCAGCGGGACCGAGGGGGACCCGGCGGTGGCCGCGGCGGCGCAGTCCTGTCTGGCGACGGCACTCGACCGTCGGTTGAATGACGTGACGGAGCGTATCGCGAGCCTGCGCGGCGGCACCCGGATCGCCGGCCAGCCATAGCGGGATCGGAACGAATCGCAGTGCCGGCGGTCGTTCTGGCTTGCCTGCATCCCCCTTGGACTGCTAACCCGCAGAACCCAACCGTTCGGACAATCCGCCGCCCATGCCGATCGACTATTATCTGAACATCGCGGCCTCCGGCCTGCTGACCGGCCTGGTCTACGGGCTGGCGGCACTGGGGCTTTCGGTCATCTTCGGCGTGGTGCGCGTCGTCAATTTCGCCCATGGCGAGATGATGGTGGCGGGCATGTACGGCGCGGTGCTGCTGGGCGGCTGGCTGGGCCTCGACCCGCTGCTGTCGGCGCCGCTTATGGCGGCGCTGCTGTTCGCCTGCGGCTGGCTGTTGCAGCGCGGGCTGGTCAACAAGTTCGTCGAGCGGCCGGAGCACATGCAGTTCATCCTGCTGCTGGGCATCGCCACCATCCTGGTCAACGCCATGCTGATGCTGTTCGGCCCGGACGCCCGCAACGTCCAGGTGCCTTACAGCTTCGACACGGTGGAGATCGGGTCGATGCTGCTGGACGCCGTGCGGCTGCGTGCCGGGGCGGCGGCCATCGTGGTGGCGGCGGCGCTGTTCGCCTTCTTCCGCTTCAGCCGCACCGGCAAGGCGATCCGCGCCTGTGCCGACAATCCGCTGGGCGCCCGCGTGGTCGGGCTGAACATCGACGGGCTCTATGCCCTGACCTTCGGCATCGGCGCCGCTGTGGTCGGGGTGGCGGGTGCGCTGATGACGCTGCTGGTCGATGCCCGGCCGCAGCTGGCGCCGGAATACACGCTGCTCAGCTTCATCATCGTCATCGTCGGCGGGCTGGGCAGCCTGCCCGGCGCGCTGCTGGGCGGCGTGCTGATCGGCATGTCGGAGGCGCTGGCCGGCTTCCTGCTGACGCCGTCCATGAAATCCCTGTTCAGCTACGGGGTGCTGATCGTGGTTCTGCTGCTGCGCCCGCAAGGGCTGTTGGGGAAACGGTCATGAGCGGCCTTTCGGGAATGATGCCTTCCGGTGTGACAGGACGCGGGCTTGTCCTGCTGGTCCTGGCGGCGCTGGGGCTGGCGGTGGCGCCCTTCGTCGCCGACCGTTATCTGGTGTCGGTGCTGACCACCGTCCTGTGGTTCGCCTATGTCGGCCAGGCCTGGAACGTGATGATGGGCTTTTCCGGCCTGCTGTCGCTGGGCCATGCGCTGTATGTCGGGCTCGGCGCCTATGTCAGCGCGGCGGTGTTCGTCCATTTCGGCATCGGCCCCTGGGCCGGCATGGTCCTGGCGATGCTGGTCGCGGTGGTGGCCGGCTGCGTCATCGGCTTCCTGGGATTCCGCTTCGGGGTGAAGGGCGTGCATTTCGCCCTGCTGACCATCGCCTTCGCCGAAGTGGCACGCATCGGCTTCGACCACATCACCTGGGTCGGCGGGTCCGGCGGCTTCTTCCTGCCGGTGGAGGCGGGGGCGAGCGATCCGCTGAACCTGCGCGGCTCGCCGGTGCTGTTCTATTACGTGGCGCTGGCGCTGGTCGTCGGCGCGCTGTTCCTGTCGCGCGCCCTGCTGCACAGCCGGCTCGGCTACCAGTGGCTGGCGGTGCGCGAGGAGCCGGACGCGGCGGAGGCGTCGGGCGTCGACCTGTTCCGCGCCCGCATGACGGCGGTGGCGGTGTCGTCCGCCCTGACCGCGCTGGGCGGCGTGTTCCAGGCCTTCTATTTCAACAACCTGTTCCCGGAGCAGGTCTTCTCCATGGGCCGGTCCATCGAGATCATCCTGCCGGCCATCGTCGGCGGCATCGGCACGCTGGTCGGCCCGATCCTGGGCGCCTTCATCCTGACGCCGCTGGGCGAGGCGCTGACCTTCCTGATCGAGGCCGGCGGGCTGGACCTGCCCGGCCTGAAGCAACTGTTCTACGGTGCGGCGCTGGTGGCGATCGTGGTGTTCCGGCCGGAGGGCGTGTGGCCCTGGCTGGCCCGCCGCCTGCGTCTTGTCCGCCAGCCGGGGGAGGGCGCCTGAGATGACCGCCTTGCTTGAGGTCGAGCGCCTGTCCAAGCGGTTCCGCGGGCTGAAGGCGGTGTCGGAGGTCAGCTTCACCGTGCCGGAGGGGCGCATCCTGGCATTGATCGGCCCGAACGGCGCCGGCAAGACCACCACCTTCAACCTGATCGCCGGCGTCTTCCCGCCCGACGAGGGGCGGGTGACGCTGAAGGGCCGCAACCTGACCGGCCTGAAGCCCAACCAGGTCTGCGCCGCCGGGATCGGCCGCACCTTCCAGATCGTCAAGCCCTTCGGCCAGTTGACGGTCGAGGAGAATGTCGTGGTCGGCGCGCTGGCCCGCGAACGGTCGGTGGAGACCGCGAGGCGGCAGGCCCGCGCCGTGCTGGAGCGTCTGGAGCTGGCCGATCAGGCCAACCGCCCGGCGCGCAGCCTGACCCTGCCCGACCGCAAGCGGCTGGAGGTCGCCCGTGCGCTGGCCACCCGCCCGACCCTGCTGCTGCTGGACGAGGTGCTGGCGGGGCTTCGCCCGACCGAGGTCGACCGGATGGTCGAGGTCCTGCGCGAGCTGAACCGGCGCGAAGGCCTGACCATCCTGATGATCGAGCATGTCATGCGCGCGGTGATGGCGCTGTCGGACCGCGTGGTGGTGCTGGACCATGGCGAGAAGATCGCCGACGGCGCCCCGGCGGAGGTCGTCGCCGACCCCCGCGTCGTCGAATCCTACCTGGGCGCCGAAGCGCTGGACTGACCGGGCGGTCCTCAGTTGCTGAGGTTCGCCGGATCCTCGCGGTAGGTGACGGAGGCGACCTCGGCTGCCAGGGGATGGCCGGGATAGGTGAAGCGGCGCAGCCATTCGGTGTCGCCGGACGCGCTCCAGAAGCGGAGCATCAGCCGGCCGGGCATGCGCGGCAGTTCCTCCGGCTTGCCCGACACCTGATGGACCGGCTTGCCGTCGACGGTCCAGACGATGCCGGTGGGCTTCCAGTCGAAGCCGTAGCTGTGGACGCCCTTGGCGGCATCGAAGCCGAGATCGACCACCGTGTCGCGGTGCCCGGCGCCGTTGACGACGTAGCTGATCTCCAGCTTGGTGGTGTCCTTGCCGGCGATCCCCATGGTGATTTCGTCCCACGGATCGCCGAAGGGCGGGCCGGTATAGTGGGAGACCGAGGTCATCACCCCGTCGGCCTTCACCGCCTTCAGCGACACCGTGTAGGCGCCGTAGCCGTAGAAGCGGTGCGTCGAATATTCGCCGCAGGAATAGCGGTCGCTGCCGGACATGCGCTCGCTGCCGGCAATCCGGTCGCTGACCGACAGGGCGACGTGGCCTTTCCCGGCGGTGACGTTGGCCCGGCTCCAGGTGCAGTTCATGTGCCCGCCGGCCTTCCAGCCGTCCGACCGCTGCCAGCGCGAGGTCTCGAAGGACCCGGAAGTCTCGCTGAAGCTGCCGCCGATATGGCTGAACGGCGAGTCCGCCAGCGCCGGTGCGCTGCCGAGCAGAAGGGCGGCGAGGCCCGCCCCGATCACCGCCGTCCGTCCGCTTTGTCCTGAGGCATCTCTCCGCATGGCTATTTCCTCCCGCTGATACCGGGCCTATCCGCAAGATCGGTCGGCCTGCACCCCGATATCGCGAGAGCGGGGCGAAGCGGCAACGGCGCGGCCGGGGTGCGACAGGCACTTGCCCGGCGTACCTCAGCCGATAACCGAACCGAATGGGGGATGCCGGAGGTCGGAAGTCAGACGTTGGACGTCAGACGTCGGTGACGCCGCTCTTGGGGATGCGGACGTCACGGTGGACCGACATGCTCAGCAGCAGGCCGACGCCGATCATCAGCGTCATCATCGCCGACCCGCCATAGGACACCAGCGGCAGCGGGATGCCGACGACGGGGATCAGCCCCATCACCATCGCCACATTGACGAAGACGTAGAGGAAGAACTGCGCCGTCATGCCGACCGCGACCAGCCGGCCGAACTGGCTGCGGCTGTTCAGCGCGATCACCCAGCCATAGATGAACAGCAGGATGTAGAGCGCCAGCAGCGTGGCGGCGCCGACCATGCCGAACTCCTCCGCCAGCACGACGAAGATGAAGTCGGTGTGCTTTTCCGGCAGGAACATCAGCTGGCTTTGCGAGCCGGACATGAAGCCCTTGCCGAACAGACCGCCGGAGCCGAGCGCGATCTTCGACTGCAGGATGTTGTAGCCGGCGCCGAGCGGATCGGTTTCCGGATCGAGGAAGGTGTAGACGCGCTGCTTCTGGTAGTCGTGCAGGAATTCCCAGGCGATGGGGATGGCGCTGAGGCCGCCGCCGATCACCAGCAGGAACTTCCATACCCGGACTCCGGCGGCGAAGAAGATGGCGCCGCTGCCCATGATCAGCAGCAGCGAGGTGCCGAGGTTGGGCTGCATCAGGACGAAGGCGACTGGTGTGAAGACCAGCAGCAGCGGCGGGATCAGCAGAAGCGGCCGGCCGATCTGGTCCAGCGTCACCCCGTGGAAATAGCGGGCGAGCGCCAGCGTCAGCGCCGGCTTCATCAGCTCCGACGGCTGGAGCTGGAAGAAGCCGAGGTCGATCCAGCGCTGGGCGCCCATGCCGATGCGGCCCATCAGCTCCACCGCGATCAGCAGGCAGAGCACCATGAAGAAGATGACGTAGGCCGACTTCATCAGGTGGCGGATGTCGACCAGCGCGATGCCCAGCATCAGGATGAGGCCGGGAATGGCGCGGACCAGCTGCGGCTGTGCCCACGGTTTCCAGTGGCCGCCGGCGGCGGAATAGAGCAGCCCGACGCCGACCCCGGTGATCGTGCAGATCAGCAGGACCAGCCCCCAGTTGATGAGCCTGAATTTTGTGCCGAGCGTCAGCTGCGACCGCTGCGGCTCCAGGCCGCTGGAGCCGAGATGGGAAAGAACCACGACCTTGCGCCGATGTTGCCGGAAGGGACGGTGCCGGATCGGACCCGGCAAGCCGGCCCCGGACTATCGACCGGAGTAAGCCGGCCGGCGGGGACCGGCGCGGATAATGCGGCAAGCGGCCCCGCGGGTAAAGGCGGCCGTGCGCCATTGCCCGCGGGGCCACTTTTTCTAACCGGTCCCGCGCGTCTCTTTCCTGGCTGTCAGGCGTGCAACGCAGGGGTCAGCGCCACCGCGGGGTAGAAACGCACCTGATTGCGCCCGGCATGCTTCGCATCGTAGAGCGCGCTGTCCGATTGGGCCATCAGGTCGGAAAACTCGCTGTGTTCCCGCGTCAGGCTGACGCCGCCGATGCTGCAGGTCACCGTCACGCCGGCTTCGGCGCCAAGCTGGGCCAACTGCCGCTCGATGGCGCTGCGCAGCCGTTCGGCCAGCAACCGGCCGGCCTCCACACCCGTTTCCGGCAGCAGGATGGCGAATTCCTCCCCGCCGATCCGGCCCACCGAATCCTCGCTCCGGATCTGTGCGGCACAGCAATCGGCCACCGCCTGGATGACCCGGTCGCCGAACGGATGGCCGGCCCGGTCGTTGACCGCCTTGAAGCGGTCGATGTCGAGCACCAGCACCGTCAGGTCGCGGCCATGGCGGCGGGCGCGGCGGAACTCGACCTCGCCCAGCTCGAACAGGCGGCGGCGGTTCAGGCTGCCGGTCAGCCCGTCGGTGTGGGCGAGCTTCGCCAGTTCGCGGTTGAACTCGTCGCTGGCCATCAGGACATAGTTGATCGCCCCGACCACCGTTCCCAGCAGCGTCAGCAGGAAGGTGAGCCGTTCCACCCCGTCGTCCAGCATGTAGGCGGTCGGCGCCTCGCCCTGTGTCACACCGGCACCCATGCGGACCAGATAGGCCACCGCCAGGGAGGCGCAGAGGATCCCGGTCACATAGTGCGGAATGCCGCGCCCCTCGTAACGCACCAGCAC
Organism: Azospirillum palustre; assembly: GCF_002573965.1. Lineage (NCBI taxonomy): Bacteria > Pseudomonadati > Pseudomonadota > Alphaproteobacteria > Rhodospirillales > Azospirillaceae > Azospirillum > Azospirillum palustre. The sequence continues at coordinate 657,291 of NZ_PDKW01000041.1, forward strand.
TTCGAAGGCGATCACCAGCAGCATGGCCGCCGTCGTGAAACTGACCAGGATGCGGATCGAGGCGATGCCGCCGCCGGACAGCAGCAGCAGGGCACTGACCAGCCCCACCGCCAACCCGACGGCCAGCGGCGCCAGCGGCGGGGCCGGCCGATTCTGGAGATGGCGGACACTGGTGTAGTTCATCGACAGCCCGGCGATGCCCAGCCCGTTGGCGAGCGGCACGAGCAGGTCCGGCGCCAGGCCGCCGCGCAGGCCCGCGACCAGGAAGCCCAGCCCCACCAGGAACTTGCCGTAGGCATAGGCGCGCAGGGAATTGCGGATATGGCGCGGATAGCGGCCGGAGGCGACCACAATGGACAGACCGACGGCAAAGCCAATTACGGTGATGACCTGCGCGATGAAGGTCGTCTCGAAATCCATCCGCAAACCCGCCACGCACCGTTACGCCGGTATGTCGTGGGCACGCTATACGAAGCCTTGGCCGGTGACAAGACGAAGGGGGCGAAGCCTGTCGCTGGATTTATGACGATTGGATTTGGATTGTCTCCGGCACCAACTGAAGGTTTGTGGGCGCTGCGGCTCAACTCTTATTGGGCGTATTTCAGGCGCCTTACCCCTCAGCGCGCTTCGGGCGCATAGCCCTTGACGAACAGATCGACGGCGGCATCGACGAATCGCTCCAGATCCGCGTCGCCCGGCCGTTCGCTCAGGCAAAGCAGCAGCTTCATGTGCATGTTGGCCTTCAGCAGACCGAAGAACTGGTGGGTGGCGAGGTCGCAATCGGTGATCGCCAGCTCCCCCCGCTCCACCATATGGGTCATGAACTGGTGCGCGCGCTGGAAGGTTTCGGCGGGACCGCTGTCATAGAAGGCCTGGGCGAGCTGGGGCTGGCGCAGAACCTCGCCCAGCACCATCCGGTACAGGCCCAGCGCCTTGGGCGAGGCGATGAAACGGACGAAGGTCTTGCCGATCAGGCGCAGCCCATCGGCCGCCGGCAGGCGCATCGCTTCGTCCCAGATGCCGGCCATGACGGAGTTCGCGCATTCGCAGGCGACCATCGCCCGGAACAGTTCCTCCTTGCTGCCGAAATGGGCGTACAGCGTCGCCTTGGACACGTTCGCCCTCTTGGCGACCGCGTCCATGCTGACGGCACTGTAGCCATGTTCCAGGAACAGGGTGCCGGCCGCGTCCATGATCTGGGCCGGCTTCGATCCTGCTTCGGGAGTGGGGGCAACCAACGTGGTCATGCGCGCCTCGCCTTGGTCCATGTGCTTGGCCCCTACCGCGTTCCGCATCGCCCGACAAGCCCCCTGACACCCGTTGACAAAAACTGAACCGTTCAGTTCGGTCTTGACAACAGATAGGCCGTCCGCCATCTTCCGGCAAGACTAAACTGAACGGTTCAGTTTCTTTTCCGTGACGGCGCCGGCAAGAGCGCATCGGCGGACATCTGGCCGGACCGCGGTGGATTGGGGATAGAGACAATGGCGAATGGCGTGCGGAAGATCGTGCTGTCGGGCGTTGCGCTGGCCGTGCTGGCAGGCGGCGCCGTCGCCGGCCAACAGTGGTGGACGGAAGGTCGGTTCATGGAATCGACCGACAATGCCTATGTGCAGAGCGACATCACAGTCGTCAGCCCGAAGATCTCCGCGTATGTCCGCGATGTGAAGGTCGCCGAAAACCAGCTGGTTCGGACGGGCGACGTGCTGGCGATCCTCGACGAGCAGGATTTCCGCGCCAAGGTGGCGGAGTCCGAAGCCGCGGTGACCGCGCAGAAGGCGGCGCTCGGCACGCTGGACAGCAAGCTGGAGCTTCAGCGCACGGTGATCGACCAGGCTGCCGCCACGCTGGCGAGCGCCGAGGCCGAACAGCGCCGCGCCCAGCAGGACTATGAGCGCAACCGCTCGCTGGCCAGCGACAGCTGGACCAGCCGCCAGAAGCTGGAAACCGCCGACGCCGACCTGCGCAAGGCGGTGGCCCAGGTGGCGAAGGCGCGGGCGGCGCTGGCCTCGGAGAACGAGCAGGTCAACGTCCTGCGCGCCACCCGGACCGAGACGGAAGCCCATCTGGCCCAGTCGCAGGCCACCCTGCAGACGGCGCGCAACGATCTGGACAACACCGTGATCCGCGCGCCGGTCGACGGGGTGATCGGCAACCGCGGCGTCCAGGTCGGCCAGTATGCCCGGCCAGGCGTGCAGATGCTGTCGCTGGTGCCGCTGCCCGACGTCTATGTGGTCGCCAACTTCAAGGAGACCCAGCTGTCGCGCATGCGCCCCGGCCAGCATGTCAGCATCTCCGTCGACGCCTTCCCGGATCGCCATCTGACCGGCACGGTGGAAAGCTTCGCCCCGGCCTCGGGGTCAAAGTTCTCGCTGCTGCCGCCGGAGAATGCGACCGGCAACTTCACCAAGATCGTCCAGCGCGTTCCCGTCCGCATCGCCCTGCCGCGCGACAACGCGCTGGCCGGCCTGCTGCGCCCCGGCCTGTCCGTGGTGGCGGAGGTCGACACCCGCGGTGCCGACAGCCAGCCGCATCTGACCAGCGGCGCCGTCTTCGGCGCGCTGACCGACAAGCAGGCGGTGGCCGCCAGGTAAGCGGCCACGGCTCCGGCGGGGACGCCGCCCCTCCTCCCCCTTCGGGGCGGCGTCCCTGTCCGTCATTCACTTCGATAGATCCAGGCAGCTTATCGGCCGGAGCCATCCCTGGGGCCACCCCCGGGGCGGCAGTCGTTCGGCCGCGACGGAAGGCAGCGGTTCCATGGCGACACCGGCCCAGGGCATGCGCCCCCTCACCACCCGCGACATCGCCGGCTTCTTCGCGATGGTCGTCGGCATGTTCATGGCGATCCTGGACATCCAGATCGTCTCCAGCTCGCTGTCGGAAATCCAGGCCGGTCTCGCCGCCAGCGCCGACGAGATTTCGTGGGTGCAGACCTCCTACCTGATCGCGGAGGTCGTGATGATCCCGCTGTCGGGCATCCTGTCGCGCATCATGTCGACCCGCGTGCTGTTCACCCTGGCGGCGGCCGGCTTCACCCTGACCAGTGTCGCCTGCGCCTTTGCCGGCGGCATCGAATCGATGATCGTCTGGCGGGCTTTGCAGGGCTTCATCGGCGGCGCGATGATCCCGACGGTGTTCGCCACCAGCTTCATGATCTTCCCGCCGGAAAAGCGGGCGGGCGTGTCGGTGATGATGGGGCTGGTCGCCACCATGGCGCCGACCATCGGCCCGACGCTGGGCGGCTATCTGACCCAGCACCTTTCCTGGCACTGGCTGTTCCTGGCCAATGTCATCCCCGGCATCCTGGTGACCTCGCTGGTCTGGTTCCTGGTCGATGTCGACCGGCCGAATCCGGAACTGCGCAAGGGCTTCGACTTCCTCGGGCTGGGGCTGATGGCCGCTTTCCTGGGAAGCCTGGAGTATGTGGTGGAGGAGGGGCCGCGCAACGACTGGTTCGACGACGAGACGATCTTCGCGCTGGCGGTGGTGGCCGCCGTCTCCGCCGCCGGCTTCTTCTGGCGGGTGCTGTCCTACCGCAATCCCATCGTGGAGCTGCGCGCCTTCGCCGACCGCAACTTCGCCATCGGATCGCTCTACAGCTTCATCCTCGGCATCGGCCTCTACGGGTCGGTTTATCTGCAGCCGCTGTTCCTGGCCCGCGTGCGCGGTTTCAACAGCCTGCAGATCGGCGAGATCATGTTCGTGACCGGCATCTTCCAGTTCATGTCGGCACCCATCGCCGGCGCGCTGTCGAAGCGGATGGACCTGCGCGCCATGCTGGCGCTGGGGCTGATCCTGTTCGGCACCGGCGTCTGGCTGAACAGCCACTTCACCGCCGACACCGGCTTCTGGGAGCTGTTCCTGCCGCAGGCGGTGCGCGGCATGTCGCTGATGCTGTGCTTCATCCCGATCAACAGCGTGGCGCTGGGTACCCTGCCGCCTGACAAGCTGAAGAACGCGTCGGGCCTCTACAACCTGATGCGCAACCTCGGCGGCGCCATCGGACTTGCCGCGATCAACACGGTGCTGACCGACCGCAACGCGCTGCACCTGAACCGGCTCGGCGACAACGTGAACCTCGCCCGTCCGGAGGTGCAGCAGATGGTCGACAGCCTCAGCCAGCGCTTTGACGGGCTGGTGGCCGATCCGACCGCCGCCGCGATGTCCCGGCTGGTCGGGCTGGTCCAGCGCGAGGCGCTGATCCTGACCTTCAACGACGCCATGCTGCTGATGTCGGCGGTGTTCTTCGGCGCGCTGCTGTTCATGCCGCTGGTGCGCCGCCCGGGGGCGCCGGTGAAGGCGGATCACTGAGCATGGGATAGGTTGCCGCCCGTGGGTTGTGCTATAGCTTGACGGAACGTCAGACCGCCAGTCCGAACACCTGCACAAACCCGGCCGAGTCCCATGAGCAAGCGCCAATACACCCGAACCGAGGTCAAGGAACTGCTGGGCGCGCTGGAGCGCCAGTGCCGTGAGGCATCGAAGCTGGCCCAGCTGGCCGAGCATGAGGCCAGCAAGCACAGCTTCGGCGCCTACCGCGACTTCCGCGACAAGGTGGGCGAGTTCCAGGCGCTGGTCATCCTGATCGAGCAGCGCCTGCGCAATCTGGTCGATGCGCGTTCCGACGATTTGCGCGACCAGTTCGAGAAGCTGGACATGGTGATGCTGGCCCTTCTGGTGCGGGCCAGCATGCGCTTCTTCTTCGTGCTGTCGGCCAACCCGATCCTGCCGATGGGCGCCCGCGAGATCTTCGTCGCCGAGCTGCGCAGCCTGCACGATGCCGCGGAAAAGCTGAAGCGGCCCAATTATGTCGGCAAGCTCGGCCCGGAACTGGACCGCGACCTGGAGACGGCGTCGCTGATCCTGGAAGAGATCATCGACAAGGCGCCGAGCCTGCTGAACTTCCGCGGAGCGCCGATCAGCGGGGAGTAGGGGGCTCCGGCGTCCAAAGCCCCCCGCCACCTCACTTCGCCAGGAACTGCGCGATCGTGTCGCCCGCCTTGCCGATGTTCACCACGCCGTCGAGATGGCCGAGCGTCGAGGTGATCGATTCGGTGTACTCCACCGCGTTCCCCTGCTTTTCCAGCCGATCCTTCAGCGGGCGCATGTTGCGGTCGGGCGGGAAGACGAGGTCGTCGGCCGACGGGATCAGCAGGACCGGAGCCTTGATCTTCGCCAGACCGTCCTCCAGCGAGGCGCCGTTTCCGGTGACGAAGGTCTGGTTGGCCTTCACCAGATAGAGGAAATGGTTGGCGTCGCTGACCGCGGCGCGGCCTGAGGCCGCCTTTTCCAGCCAGGCTTCGATGGCATACTGGTTGGCCATCGCGGCCTTCGGGTCCTTGCCGTCCTCCGCCCATTTGCGGCCGAAGGCGGCGTCTGCCCATTTCCAGTGACGGGCGTGCAGGGTGACCAGCTTCAGCGCCTCGGTCAGGCCGGCCTTCGGCTCCGCCTTGCCGTAATAGTCGCCGTTGTTCCAGTTGGGGTCGAGCTTGATCGGGGCCGCCCACAGGTTCAGCCAGCCGATCAGGAAGGGGTCGGCCTCCGGCCCGCCGATGGCGGCGATGACGCGCTTGACCATCTCCGGATGGTCGGCCCCCCATTCGAAGGCCTGGAGCGACCCCATCGAGCCGCCCATCACCGCCTGCAGGGTCTTGATGCCCAGGCTGTCGACCAGAGCCTTCTGGACATTGACGAAGTCCTGGATGGTGACGATGGGGAAGCTCATGCCATAAGGCTTGCCGGTGTCCGGATTGATGCTGGCCGGGCCGGTGGTGACGACGTTGGGATCCTTGGGCGACAGGTTCACCAGCGTGTCGGAGGCGATGATGAAGTATTTGTCGGTATCCAGCGGCTTGCCGGGGCCGATGATGCTGTCCCAATAACCCGGAGCGGCATCATCGGCCTTGTATTTCCCGGCGGCATGGCTGTTGCCGCTGAAGAAATGGGTGATGAGGATGACGTTGTCCTTGGCATCGTTCAGCTTGCCGTAGCTTTCCCAGCCGATGCGGACATTCTTGATCGTCCCGCCACCGGTGGTGGTGTAGGACGGCATCTCGAAGACCTTCTTCTCGACGATGGCGTCGAGCGCCAGAGCGGGCAGGGCGCCGAACAGGCACGCCGCCATGGCGAGGCCGCCGATGCAGCCTGACCGGATGGAACCGCGGACAACCCCACGCATGTGCAACCCCCTCCGATTGTTTGCTTGGTCGGCAGTCTACGCATAAGGTCCGGCCTGTCCAGACGCCATCGCTGACGCTTACGGTCAGGGGCTGACTTTAGCGGAGGCGGACGGCGGTGCCGTTGACCGACACCATCAGCATGCCGTTCTCCTTGCCCAGCACCTCGTAATCGACGTCCACGCCGACCACGGCGTCGGCGCCCAGGGCGCGGGCCGATTCTTGCAGGTCGGCGAAAGCCGCCTCGCGCGCGTCGCGCAGGGCCGCCTGGTAGCCGCCGGCCCGGCCGCCGACGATGTCGCGCACGGAGGAGAACAGGTCGCGGAACACGTTGACGCCCATGATCGCCTCGCCGGCGACGATGCCGAGATACTCGGTGATCTGGCGGCCTTCGATGGACTCGGTGCTGGTGACGATCACGGTCGCAACTCCTTGCTGTTGGCTTCGATGCCGCACAGATGGGGCCGCCACGGCGGAGTCCAAGGCGGCACTGCGAAATCGCAGCAGCTTCTAGTCCATCGCGCCTTCCCCCATCCGGTCGCGACCGTGTAGGACAGGGTGGGGGATTGCCAAGGGGAGAATGATGGACGACACGCGGCGAGCCATCCTGCGCTGGATGACCGGCGTCATGGAGGCGAAGGACTGGAGCGCCGGCGGCTGGGCGCGGCTGGCCGGCGTCACCGCCACCAACCTGACCCGCTTCCTGCGCGATCCGGCAATGGGCAGCGTGCCCAGCGCCGACACGCTGGCCCGGCTGGCCCGTGTGGCCGGGTCGGAGCCGCGCTTCCTCGACGAGCATGCCTATGCGCCGGTCACGCGCGTGCCGGTGCTGTCGCTGGAACAGGCGCACATTTTCCTCGACCTCGGCCGCCGGGCAGGGGAGGCGTTCCTGGCTGGGGCGCTGAAGGAGGGTGCCGCGTCGGTCGCCATGGACGGACACACCTCCCGCCGGGCCTTCGCGCTGCGCATCCTGTCGAAGAGCCTGGACGCCGCCGGCGTGCTGCCGCGCGACTGCGTGGTACTGGAACCGCTGGACGTGCTGACGCCGCAGGCGGGCGACGTGGTGGTGACGGTGGGCGAGGGCACCATCTGCGGATACCGCTTCTTTCCGCCCCATCTGATGCCGGTTTCGACCGATCCCGATTGCCACCCCACCGCTTTCGACCGTGCCCATGTGGCTGGAGTCGCCGTTCACGTGGTGCGAGCGCTTCGCATGTAAAAGCCCGTGGCGGACAGAGTCGCGGTGCGCGTTCCCATCCGCCGCGACTCGCAAAAACGGTCAGCTCTACTCCGTCCGTTTTGACTTGTGACGACTCTTGTCAGAACACACCAAATATAGCGTGTTTTCAGGTCTTTGATCTGGTCTATGGTCAAGCCGTAGGTTCATGTTTTGTTCTTGAAAGCTGCGTGTTCGCATCCCATATTCAGAGTCCGGTGAGGCGGTCCGAAACACATGCTGCGAAGTCGCAGCAAGGGCCGCGCTTAGACGCCGGGACGGGTGGTCCGAAAGGGCCCAAAACCGGGAAAAGCGGAACAGCATGGCGATCACTCAGGCACAGCGGGACTTGCGGGCGGGGCGGATCGGGTCGTCGGATGCGACACGCGTGATGGCTGGCGACTGGCTGTCGCTGTGGCGCGAGAAGACCGGCCGGGTCGAGCCTGAGAATCTGGATTTCGTCGCCGCCGTGCAGATCGGAATTGCGACCGAGCATCTGCACCCGCGCTTCGTCGCCCATGCCACCGGCCGCGTCTGCGTTGCGGCACCCGATACCTACCGACACGCCGAGCATGACTGGATGGTCGCCCATCCCGACTTCCTGACCGGCAGTGTGGCCGATGGCGCTCTCGACACCATCGTGGAGGCGAAGTTCAACAGCGGCTTCCAGACCGATGCCGATCTCGCCCGCCGCTATCACTGGCAGGTCCAGCACCAGCTGGAAGTGGTCGGTCTGGACCGCGCGCTGCTGTCGATCCTGCGCCCCACCGGCCACAGCCTGGTGACGGTGGACCGGCGGCCGGACGATGTCGAGCGGCTGGTCGAGACGCTGGAAGCCTTCTGGTGGCACGTCGTCAACGATGTCGAGCCGTCGGATCCGCTGCCGATGGACGGCCCGTCCTATGAGAATGGCCGCGTCTTCGACATGGGGCGGCACAACCGCTTCCGCGCGCTGGCCGACCGGCTGGTCGCCAACCGGGCGGCGGCGCTGGAGGTGAAGGAGGCCGAGGCCGCCCTCAAGGCACTGATGCCCGACGATGCCCGTATCGCCTTTGTCGCCACCGGTCAGGCCGGTGGCCTCTATCTCACGCGTGACCGCGAGGGGCGACTCAGCCTGCGCTATGGCGCACCGCCGCGCCGCGCCCTGGCGGACGCGCAATCCTGGGTGCCCTCCGCTGACCCGAACGGGGTGGAATTCAGCCTGGAAGCAGCGCTGACCGCCGGCTGGGGTGAGGGGAGAGCCGAAACGTTTGGACAAGAAGGACCCAAATCATGGGACGCATGAGCAAGACCGACCACATCGTTGCCGATGCCGAGATGCCTGAATCGAACGTGACCGAGTCCAGCGTGGCGGAGACCAGCCCGGCCGAGCCGAAATCCGGCGGCCGCGGCTCCCAGGGGTCCAAGGGGGCTGCCGGCGCCGGCAGCCGGGCGGAAGAGCCGCAGCGCATCGACACCATGTTCCTGTGGAACCGGCTGAAGCGCACCGACCCGAAGGCGACCAAGCCCTTCACCCGTGCCGGCGGCTTCCGCGGCACGCAGATCGACCCGACCTGGCGCTTCCAGATGATGACGGAGGTGTTCGGCCCGATCGGCAAGGGCTGGGGTTATGAGCAGGTCGACTGGACCATCGCGGAACGGATGATCTTCATCTGCGCCCGCGTCTGGTACATCGACCCGGAGACGAAGGAAAAGTGCTTCACCGGCCCGCAGTGGGGCGGGACCGAGATGGTCCGCCGCCGCAACGGCATGGAGATGCCGGACGACGAGTGCTTCAAGATGTCGATGACCGACGCGGTCGGCAAATGCCTGCTGCAGATCGGTCTGGCCGCCGACGTCTATATGGGCCAGTTCGACGACAGCAAATACCGGGAGGAATCGGAGGCCTTCTATGCCGCCAAGTCCAACCCGGACCTGCAACCCGCCGCCGTCGAAGCCTTCGAGGCGGAGGTGAAGCGCCGGCTGGGGGTCTGCCTGGACCTCGATGACCTGGAAGAGGTCTGGCGGTCGGGCGTCGGCACCCGCCTGCGCGAGATCGGCGCCGTGGACCGCGCCGCCCAGCACCGCATCACCGGCCTGTTCGCCCAGAAGAAGGCCGAGATTCTGAAGCGCGAGGAAGAGGACGGGCGGGAAGCCGCCTGACGGAAGGCCATGACCCAGACAACTCCCAGGGCGACTCAGAGCACCGGCGACCGGTCGCCCAGCGGTCTTTTCCGCATGAGCGCCTGGGAAGGCGAGTTCGAACGTGCCAACGCGCAGCTGCCGCGCTGGTACTGGAATCGCGACCAGCGCCGCCGCCACTACGCCCGCTGGGTGGAGGCTGAGGCCGAAACGCTGGCGATGCGGCTGTCGGGACTGCTGCGGTCCGACACGCCTGCGGAAACCTCAGTTGCGGCCCGCGTCCTTGTCGACTCGTTGTCGCGTGACATCGACTGGGCTCGACGGTTGGAAGATTCTGATTCGGAAGACGGCAAGTTCGCTCACGCCGCCTGACCGCAGGCGGCATCAAGGGAAGGATATCATCCCATGACGATAGAAGAGGTCCAGGCGCGTCTGCGCGCCGCTCAAGCCCATCTCGGGCGTGAGGGCCGCTTCGCCCTCACCCTCAGCCTGGACGGGCGCGAGGAATGCTATGTCACCCATTGGTTCCGCCCCGAACCGCATGCCTTCGAGGACTGCCGTGCGGTCGGTTCCGGAACCCTCAACGAATGCCTGGACGCGCTCGACCGCTATGTGGCGGTGAACCGGGTGCGCGACGAGGCGCCGATGCTGATGGCAGCCGAATGACATCCCCGTAACGGCCAAGCCGTCGGCCTTCGTCCCCTCGTCCCCCCCGCGGACGAGGGGACTTTTTTGTCCGCCATCCGCGGGCTGCCGGGAAAAGCTTCACCTCTCCCGGCAGTCGAAGCAGAGGGAGTCGGAATGGCAGCTTACTCGCCGGTCAGACCTTCAGCAGGGCAGCATTGAGAGCGCTGATGGTCGTATTGTAGGCCATCTTGTAAGTGATATCTTGCGTGATCAGCTGAAAGCCGCTCGCCGCGCTGAAGACGATATTGATATTTCCTCCGGCTCCTCCCGTCGTATAGGAAAGATTGCTGATGGTAACGATTTCGGAAACTGTGCCGCCGGTAAGATGCAAATGCGGATATTCGGTTTGCTGCACCGGCGGATGCCAGAAATAGTTCTGGGACTGGTGGGTCCAGGTCGGTCCGAAAAAGCTGACCGGCACTTTGGGCGGATTTTGATAAGTCATATTCATACACCCGTAATAGTATTGATGGACCAACAAATTATTAGCAAAAAGAGAAAAACTATCAACATCGAATCGGCTAAAAATTGTACCGCAACGGCTGGACGGGGCAAAAAGCGAGTGATGCCCTGTGGCCATGTGCCAGCGCAGGGCAGGGGAGCCCAACCCTCCCCCGCGTTTTGGGGGGAGAGGGGCCGCCGGCACATCGAGAAATTTCCGTTTATCGCCTGGGAGTGGGAGAAGGGGGCATCGCGCCCCCCAACCCCTACTTCTTCTTGCCCGACTGCGCCCGGGCGAACGCCTCGGCGAAGGCGCTGTTGACCGGCTCCGGCGCCTTCGCCGGCTTCGGCGCAGCCTTGGCCGCAGGTGCCGCGGGGCGGCGATCCTGCTGCTGCGGCTGACGCGCCGGTCCCCGCTCGTCGCGCCGCTCTTCCCGGCGGGCCGGACGCGGCGCTTCCTCGCCCATGCGCATGGTGAGCGCGATGCGCTTGCGGGGAATGTCGACCTCCAGAACCTTCACCTTCACCACATCGCCGGCCTTCACCACCGTGTGAGGGTCCTTCACGAAGCTGTTGGCAAGCTGGGAGATGTGCACCAGACCGTCTTGGTGGACGCCGATGTCGACGAAAGCGCCGAAGGCGGTGACGTTGGTGACGACGCCCTCCAGCATCATGCCGGGCTGGAGGTGCTTCAGCTCCTCCACGCCCTCCTTGAAGGTGGCGGTCTTGAACTCCGGCCGGGGGTCGCGGCCGGGCTTCTCCAGCTCCTTGATGATGTCCTCGACGGTGGGGACGCCGAAGCGCTCGTCGGTGAACTCCTCGGCATTCAGGCCGCGCAGGAAGCGGGCGTCGCCGATGACGCTGCCGAGATCGCGGCCGGTCGTCTTCACGATGCGCTGGACCAGCGGATAGGCCTCCGGATGGACGGCGGAGCCGTCGAGCGGATTCTCGCCGTCGCGGATGCGCAGGAAGCCGGCGGCCTGCTCGAAGGTCTTCGGCCCCAGCCGCGCCACGTCGAGCAGTTGCTTGCGCGAACGGAAGGCGCCGTTGCGGTCGCGATGCTCGACGATGTTGCGGGCGATGGTCTCGTTCAGGCCCGACACGCGGGTCAGCAGCGGAATCGAGGCGGTGTTGAGGTCGACGCCGACGGCGTTCACGCAATCCTCGACCACCGCGTCCAGCGACCGGGCCAGCTTGCCGCCGGCCACGTCATGCTGGTACTGGCCGACGCCGATGGATTTCGGCTCGATCTTCACCAGCTCGGCCAGCGGATCCTGCAGGCGGCGGGCGATGGACACCGCGCCGCGCAGGCTGACGTCCAGGGTGGGGAACTCGTGCGCCGCGGTTTCCGAGGCGGAATAGACCGACGCGCCGGCCTCGCTGACCACCAGCTTGGTCAGGGACAGCTCGGGGTGGCGCTTCATCAGGTCGGCGGCCAGCTTGTCGGTCTCGCGCGACGCGGTGCCGTTGCCGATGGAGATCAGTTCCGCCTTGTGCCGGGCCGCCAGCGCCGCCAGCACCGCCAGCGAGCCGTCCCAGTCGTTGCGCGGCGGGTGCGGATAGATGGTGGTCGTTTCCACCAGTTTGCCGGTGGCATCGACCACCGCCACCTTCACGCCGGTGCGGATTCCGGGGTCGAGCCCGATGGTGACGCGCTGACCGGCGGGGGCGGCCAGCAGCAGGTCGTGCAGGTTGCGGGCGAAGACGCGGATCGCCTCGTCCTCGGCGCGCTCGCGCAAGGATCCCATCAGGTCGGTCTCAATGTGCGGGCCGATCTTCAGCTTCCAGGTCCAGCGCACCACGTCGGACAGCCACTTGTCGGCCGGGCGGCCCTGGTCGCGGATGCCGGTGTGGACGGCGATGGTGCCCTCCGCCGGGTGGGGCTGCCCCTCCTCGACCGGCAGATCCAGGCGGATGTCGAGCACGCCCTGCGTCCGGCCGCGGAACAGCGCCAGGGCGCGGTGCGACGGCAGCTTCGACCAGTTCTCCGAGAAGTCGAAATAGTCGGAGAATTTGGCGCCCTCCGCCTTCTTCTCCTCGATCACCTTGGAGGTGACGACGCCCTTGTCGGCCATGGCGGTGCGCAGGCGGCCGACCAGCTCGGCATCCTCGCCGAAGCGCTCCACAAGAATATGGCGGGCGCCGTCCAGCGCCGCCTTGACGTCGGCGACGCCCTTGTCGGCGCTGACGAAGGCGGCGGCCTCCATGTCGGGCTGCTTCTTCGGATCGGCCAGCAGCGCGTCGGCCAGCGGCTCCAGCCCGGCCTCGCGGGCGATCTGGGCCTTGGTGCGGCGCTTCTGCTTGTAGGGCAGGTAGAGATCCTCAAGCCGGGTCTTGGTGTCGGCCTGTTTGATCTGGCGCTCCAGCTCCGGCGTCAGCTTGCCCTGGTCCTGAATGGTGGACAGGATGCTGGCGCGGCGGTCCTCCAGCTCGCGCAGGTAGCCCAGCCGCTCCTCCAGGGTGCGGAGCTGGGTGTCGTCCAGGCCGCCGGTCGCCTCCTTGCGGTAGCGCGCGATGAAGGGGACGGTCGATCCCTCGTCGAGCATGGCGATGGCGGAAGCGACCTGGGACTCGCGGACCGACAGTTCGTCGGCGATGCGCTGGCTGATGGACAGCATGAGGCAGGGATCCTGCGGACTGGTGACGAAACAACGGGCGTCTGTCATAGCGCGTCGGGGGCGGGTGACGCCACCCCGGCCTTTCGTCAGAGAGACAGGGTAGGGCAGGTCAACCGTCGGCGGGACCATGCGGCGACGATCTTCGCAAATAAGTGGTAGGGGTCGATTTCTCCCCTCCATTCATCGGCCGTTAACCATATTGGCCTATATCTTTGCGTGCAACTTGGTTGCGTTTCCTCCCGAACCAACTTAAGGGCGGCCCGGCGGCGATACCGTCAGGCCGCCTTTTCTTTTTGGGTCGCCCGGTCCGTTTCCGGACAAAGGAAAAAAAGGCCGGGACGGACATGCCGCCCCGGCCTGACCCCGGATGTGTCTGCCGCCGGTCGAAACCGAAAGGATCAGGGAAGGCGGCTTTCAGCCAAACGCAGGCGGCCTTCGGGGGAGAGACGGGAAAGGGTATTGACGACGCGCGCCTCGATCTCGCTGCGCAGGGCGGCGTCGTTGGCGTGGACGCGGTCGAACAGGACCCTCAGGCCGGCCGCATCGAAGGGCTGGGCCATCAGGGCGGTGCGCAGACGGGGAGTGAACTCCTCCCGGCTGACATGCATGCGGACGAACAGCGGGCGGGCATCGTCCAGCGCCTTCCGCAGGACCGCGGCATCGGCCGGCGACAAGCGTTGCGACACGTCGTCGACGAAGCGTTCCAGCATCTGGTCCGGCCCGCCGGGCGGCGGGGGCGGGCGGAAGCTGTGGGCGACGACGAAGCCGCCGGCCAGCATGTTGAGCGCAAGGGACCCGACCAGCAGGAACCAGGGCCAGCGGCGCCGGATCGACGGCGTCATCGCGTGTCTCCCAGATAGCTGACGATCATCACGCCGGACAGGCTGGGAGTGCTCGTCTTTTCGAAGGAAATCAGGCCCTGGCTGTAGCTGAGGAAGCCGGCCAGCGCCATGCCGGCCAGGAAACCGGCCAGCGGGGCAGGGCGGAAGGGTGGCCGCGACAGGAACCACGGAACGAATTCGGGCACGATCCGCTGCGCCAGGCAGTCGGCGATGCGGTCGAAGACCTCGGCCTCGCGCCGGGATGAGACCAGCGGGGTCGAGGCGGCGTCGAGCAGCGCGTCGGTGACGGCGGCATCGGCCAGCAGGTCGCGGGCTTCGGCGCTGTCGTCCAGAAGGGCCAGGGCATCGATCCGCGCGGCACGCGGCCAGCGGTCCAGATCGGCGCCATAGGCGTCGGCGTAGCGTTTGAACTCTTTGAGCGTCATGACCGTGCACCGTCCTTCTGACGGATCAGGGGTTGAAGCCGGGCCCGCACGACGCGGCGCGCCCGGACCAGCAGACTTTCCATAGCCGAAACAGACACCTGCAGTATTTCCGATGCTTCAGCGCACGTCATCTCCTCATGGTAGCAAAGGCTGAGCGCCGCCCGCTGCCGTTCGGGAAGGGCGGCGATCGCGGCATCCACCGCGGCGCCGATGCGGATGCCGTCGATCACCGTTTCGGCGCTCCAGGCCGGGTCGGCGATCTCGTCGGCGGCATCCAGGGGGGCGAAGCTGCGCCGCCGCTTGTAGTCGATGGCACGGTTCACCACGATCCTGTACAGCCAGGTGGTGAAGCGGGTTCCGTCGCCGCGCCAGCGGTCGGCGTTGGCCCAGATCTGCAGGAAGGCGTCCTGCGCGACCTCTTCGGCGTCGGCGGCGTTCCCGACAACCCGTTGGGCCAAGGCGATGCTGCGGCGCAGATGTCGGCGCGTGAGCGTTCCAAACGCTTTCCGGTCACCGGCCGCGGCGTCCGCCATCAACGCCTCGTCCGTCGCCGTCTCCTCGGTAGGCTTCACGCCGTCGTCCGCCCGCTCCCGGTTGCTGTCAGGCTTTTATACGCGGCTGCGGCCGGAAGTCCTGCGCGGAGGCAGGCAATTTTCCCCATAGGGGATTTCCCTAGGAAGCGGCCCTGCCTCAACAGTCAATTTCCATAAGAATGCTTATGCGTCTTTTATGCGCGCTGACCGGGCCGCGCTCTCCGGGCACGGTGTGTGGCCGGCGTCGCTGCCCGCCGGGCGGGAACTCCGGTGCTGCCTTGCGGGTTGTTCCAAGCATGACCGTGGCGTCACCGGATACCGGCGGCGCTGCCAACGAGGCCATTGAAGGACCGCATCATGCTCAAGATTTTCGGCTGGGCCATCCTGATCATCTTCATCATCGGCCTGCTGGTCGTCACCGGCATCCTGAAGCTGATCTTCTGAGTCCCTGCCCTGCCCCGCCCGTCTATTCCTCCGCCAGAGCCAGTGCGCGGCGCAGATGGGCGCGGCAGTCGGCAACCATCCGGCGGATCAGATCGTCGCAGCTCGGGATATCGTCGATCAGGCCGATCGCCATGCCGGCGGACACGATTCCGTCCTGAACATCGCCGGACTCCAGGGCCGCCCGGCCGCGCTGTCCGGCGACAAGCGGCCGAACCTCTTCGAACTGGGCGCCGCCAGGGCGCTTCTCCAGCGCGACGACCTCGTCGGATACCGCGTTCCTGAACACGCGGGCCGTGTTGCGCATGCTGCGCAGGATCAGGTTGGTGTCGCGTTCCCCGGCGGCGACCAGCGCCTGCTTGATGCCGTCATGCACCGGCGCCTCGCGCGTGCAGAGGAAGCGGGTGCCCATGTTGACGCCCTGGGCGCCCAGGGCCAGGGCGGCGGCCATGCCGCGCCCGTCGGCGATCCCGCCCGAGGCGATCACCGGAATCCGCAAGGCCCGCACCGCCGCCGGGATCAGGATCAGGCCAGGGATGTCGTCCTCTCCCGGATGGCCGGCGCATTCGAACCCGTCGATGCTGATGATGTCCACCCCGGCCCGTTCGGCGCTCAGCGCATGGCGGACGCTGGTGCATTTGTGCAGGATGCGGATGCCATGGGCCTTCATCCGCTTCACGAAGGCGCGTGGGCTGTTGCCGGCCGTCTCGACGATGGTGATGCCGCTGTCGATGATGACATCGAGATAGCGTTCGTAGGGCGGCGGCTTCACCGCGGGCAGCATGGTCAGGTTCACGCCGAATGGCCGGTCCGTCATCGCGCGGCACCGCCCGATCTCACGCGCCAGATCCTCCGGCGTCGGCTGGGTCAGTGCGGTCAGGATGCCCAGGCCGCCGGCATTCGATACGGCCGCGGCCAGTTCCGCCAGCCCGACCCACTGCATCCCGCCCTGCACAATCGGATAGTCGATGCCGAGCAGGCGCGTTACCTCGGTTTTCATGGCGTCCCCTTCCCCATATCTGACCATTTGTCGCAGACAGTCATGAAACCGGTGCAGCATACTTGTTTATAAGCGATCCCAAAGGCCAATTCGGAATATGATCTTCGGCGTATGATGAAAGAGCGGAACTCTGAAAAATCCAGGAACGATCATACAACGTATCCTATGATAATGAAGTATAGGGTCTGACAGGTTATCCTGTCGCTTCGTTCACCCCGACGCGGTGCGCGCGGCGAAAACAGGGTTTTTAACCCGCTGATTATGCTGAAAACCGGCGGGCGCCATCAGCGGGGCCCGATGTGAAGACGGGGCCGGCTCAGGAACGGACCGTCGAACTGTGACCGAGACGAGCAAAGGACGATTGTGACGCCTGCAACCGGACCGGAACCGTGGCCCCAGACCATGGCGGGCACGCTCGACCTCGACGCCTGCGCGCGCGAACCGATTCATCTTCCCGGCAGCATCCAGCCGCATGGCCATCTGCTCGCGGTGGAGGCGGACAGCCTGCGTCTGGTCTGCGCGAGCGCCGAGGCCGGAGCGGTGCTGAACCGCCCGCCCGCCGAAGCTTTCGGTCTGCCGCTCGACCGGCTGATCGACTGCGTATCGACGGCGTCGCTGATCCGTGGACTGCGCAACGCCCCGGCGGAGCCGGTGCAGCTCGAACTCGTCAGCCTGCGCGGCGGCGCCGATCATCAGGCCATCGTCCACCGCTCGGGTGCCCTGGCGATCCTGGAACTGGAGGAACTGCCCGACACCGGTGCCGGCACGCTGGAGGCGCTGTACCCGCAGATGCGCGAAGGCATCCGCCGCATGCAGGCCGCCCATGATTTCGATGCCCTGCTGGCCAGCACGGCCGCGGAGGTGCGGTCGCTGACCGGGTTCGACCGCGTGCTGGTCTACCGCTTCGACGAGCAATGGAACGGCACCGTCATCGCCGAGGACGGCAACGGCCGCCTGCCCTCCTACCGCGGCCTGCGCTTCCCGGCCTCCGACATCCCGCAGCAGGCCCGTCGGCTCTATGCGCTGAACCGCCTGCGGCTGATCGCCGACGCCCGCTACCAGCCGGTTCCCCTTCTGTCGGCCAAGCGGGATGCGCCGCCGCTGGACCTCAGCTTTTCCGTGCTGCGCAGCGTCTCGCCCGTGCATCTCGAATATATGCGCAACATGGGCACGCCGGCCTCCATGTCGATCTCTGTGATGGATGGCGACAGGCTGTGGGGCCTGATCTCCTGTCACCATGCGGAGCCGCGGCAGGTCTCCTTCGCGGTGCGCACCGCCTGCGATCTGCTCGGGCAGGTGCTGTCCAGCCAGATGATCGCGCTGGAACGGGCGCTGGACGCCGACCATCGCATCCGCTCCAAGAGCACGCAGGCCCGCCTGCTCGCCCATATGGCGGCGGCGGAGAGTTTCATCGACGGGCTGAGCGAGGACCGCGAGGATCTGCTGGGGCTGGTCAACGCCGACGGCGCCGCGATCCTGTTCGACGGCGACTGCCGGCTGATCGGCCGCACCCCGCCGCAGGAGGTGGTCGAGGCCATCGCCGCCGAACTGGCCGGACAGGGCATCAAGGATCTGTTCGTCAGCCACCAGCTTCCGGCCGAGATGCCGGCCGCCGCCGGGATGGAGCGGACATCCAGCGGCCTGCTGGCGATCTCCATCTCGCAGCTTCACCCCAGCTATCTTCTGTGGTTCCGGCCGGAGATCGTGCAGTCGATCGACTGGGCGGGCGAGCCCAAGAAGCCGCTGGACTCCAACGGCGGGCTGTCGCCGCGCAGTTCCTTCGAAGCCTGGAAGGAAACGGTGCGCGGCCAGTCCCTGCCCTGGCGCCATGGCGAGATCGAGGCCGCCGGCGATTTCCGCAACGCCATCGTCAGCATCGTTCTGCGCAAGGCCGAGGAAATGGCCGCGCTGAACGAGGAGCTGCGCCGCAGCAACGGCGAGCTTGCCGCCTTCTCCTATTCGGTCTCGCACGACCTGCGGGCTCCGTTCCGGCACGTCACCAGCTATGCCGAGCTGCTGCGGTCCCGCGCGGGCGACAAGCTGAGCGAGCGGGAGCGTCATTATCTGGACAGCATCATCGAGGCGGCGAGTTCGGCCGGGCGGCTGGTCGATGGCTTGCTGCATTTCTCGCAGCTGGGCCGCGCCACGCTGGCGCGGGTGGAGGTCGATGTCGGCCAGCTGGTGGACGAGGTGCGCCATCTGCTGGAGCCGGATCTGCAAGGCCGCAATCTGCGCTGGACCGTGCATCCGCTGCCCGGCGTGACCGGCGACCCGACCATGCTGCGGCTGGTGGTGCAGAATCTGCTGGCCAACGCCATCAAATACACCCGCGACCGCACCGATCCGGAGATCGAGGTCGGCTGCCGCTCCAACGCCGACGCGCACGAGTTCTTCGTCCGCGACAATGGCCGTGGATTCGACATGGCCTATGCCGGCAAGCTCTTCGGCGTATTCCAGCGCCTGCACCGCGAGGAAGAGTTCGAAGGCATCGGCATCGGGCTTGCCAATGTCCGCCGCATCGTCGAGCGCCACGGCGGGCGGGTCTGGGCGGAAGGCAGGCTGGATCACGGCGCCACCTTCCATTTCTCCCTGCCGCGGTCCGTCGCCGTTGAATCGAGGTAGCCCCATGGCCACGCTGAAACCGATCCTGCTGGTCGAGGACAACCCGAAGGATCTGGAGCTGACGCTGGAGGCGTTCGCCGAGGCGCAACTCGCCAACGACATCGTCGTCGCCCGCGATGGGGCCGAGGCGCTGTCCTATCTTTTCCATGACGACGGGCAGGCGGTGTCGAAGCCGACCGACCCGAAATATCCGGCCGTCATCATCCTCGACATCAAGCTGCCGAAGGTGGACGGGATCGAGGTGTTGCAGCGGATCAAGGCGAACGAGAACACCCGCGCCATCCCCGTGGTCATGCTGACCTCCTCCAAGGAGGAGCAGGATCTCGTCCGCAGCTATCGCCTGGGGGTGAACGCCTTCGTGGTCAAGCCGGTCGGCTTCAAGGAGTTCTTCGACGCGATCCGCGACATCGGCAGCTTCTGGGCGATTCTGAACGAGCCGCCGCCCGGCTGCCATCCCCGCCGGCCACGCGGCACCTGATGGCTGACGTGATCGACACCGCCGCCGGCGATGCCGCGGGTCTGGGCCCGCCGACGCCTTGCCGCGTCCTCCTGCTGGAGGACAGCGGCATCGACGCCGATCTGGTGCGCGAGCATCTTCTGATGATCGACGACCATGCGTTCGACGTGCATCGCGTCGAGACGCGGCAGGCCTTCATCGAGGCGGTCACCGACGGCGGACCCTTCGACCTGATCCTGTCCGACTTCGACCTGCCCGATTTCGACGGCATGTCGGCGCTGGCCATCGCGCGCGACCGCCTGCCGCGGGTGCCCTTCATCTTCGTGTCCGGCATGCTGGGCGAGGAGAACGCCATCGAGGCGCTGAAGAAGGGCGCCACCGACTATGTCGTGAAGCTGCGGATGGAGCGGTTGCAGGTGGTGGTCCGCCGTGCCCTGATCGAGGCGCGCGACCGCAACGAGCTGGCCGACAAGCGTGCCGCGCTGGCCGAGAGCGAGGCACGGCTGCGCTTCGCGCTGGAGGCCGGGCGGCTGGGATCCTGGGAGCTGACGCTGGCGACCAAACGGTTGCGCGTCTCGTCGATCTGCGCCGCCAACCTCGGCTTGGCCGATCCGGCCGACATCCCGACCTACGACCGCCTGCTGGAGCGGGTCCATCCCGACGACCGCGAGCATCAGCAGGCGATGGTTCGCCAGGCGGTGTCCAGCGGTTCCCCGCTGGACATGGAATACCGCACGATCTGGCCCGACGGCAGCGTCCATTGGGTGCAGGTTCGTGGCCGCGCCATCTATGACAAGGACGGTGCGCCGACCGGGATGGCCGGCGTTTCGCTGAACATCACCGATCGCAAGAAGGCCGAGGAGCGGCAGCTGTTGCTGCTGGAGGAGCTGAACCACCGGGTCAAGAACACGCTGGCGATGGTGCAGTCCATCGCCAAGCAGACCCTGCGCGCGGCCCCGTCGGTGGAGGCCTTCCCCGATGCCTTCCAGTCCCGCCTGCGCGCTCTGGCCCAGGCCCACGATCTGCTGACCCGCCGCCATTGGCAGGGCGCCTCGCTGAGCGAGATCGCCGCGCTGACGCTGGAGCCCCATGTCCATGCCGGCCGCGTCAAGGTTGCCGGCCCGCCGGTCAATCTGACCACCGGCGTGGCGGTGTCGCTGCACCTCGCCTTTCACGAACTTGCCACCAACGCAGCGAAATACGGTGCGCTGTCGGCGGAAGACGGCCGTGTCGACCTGGATTGGGAAATCGTCAAGCCGGGCCAAACGCCGGTGCGCGATGGCGTGTGCCAATCGAGTTCCAGTCAGGCCGGTTCCAATCATGCCAGCTCCGGTCAGGCCGATTCCGGCCAAACCGGCGGTCGATCCGTCCGGAGCGGTGCCGGCGCGCTGGTGCTGCGCTGGCGCGAGAGCGGCGGGCCGCCGGTGGCGCCGCCGACCCGGCGCGGCTTCGGTTCCCGCCTGATCGAGCGCGGTCTGGCGCATGAGTTGGAGGGCGATGTAGCCCTTGCTTTCGAAACCGCCGGCGTGCGATGCCGGCTTGTCATTCCTCTGTCGTCGCGAGTGAGCCCACAGTGACCGACGCTAATCTGTCGAACCTGACCGTCCTGATCGTCGAAGACGAACCGCTGATCGCCATGAGCCTGGAGGACGCCCTGATCGACCGGGGAGTCGCCTGTCTCGGCCCGGCGGGTTCGGTGTCCGCGGCGTTGGAAATGATCGAAGCAGGCGGATTCGACATCGCGCTTCTCGACGTCAATCTGCGTGGCGAACGGGTGGACGCGGTGGCCGACCGGCTGGCCGGCGCCGGCATTCCCTTCATCTTCACCACCGGCCATGGCGCCGAGGGCCTGCCCGATGCCCACCGCACCCGGCCGGTGATCGGCAAGCCGTTCCGCGACATCGACATCACCGACGCCCTCGCCCGCCACCGGCCGCGCTGACCGTCTGTCCCGCCGGTTCCGCCGCCACCGGCACCGGCGGACCGGCCTGCACCCGCATCGACATTGTGGACCGACCCCGGTCCAGCCGCAGCCCTGCGTGCCGCTTCCGGCATGCTGACTCTGCCTGCTGCCTCCCCGGCCTCCCGCTTTCCCTCTCCGCTTCCCGCCCGGCGCGACAACCTGTCGCGGCTGACAATCAGCCGCTTTGACAATGGCCAGCTAACTTGTATACTAGTATGCACAAGGCGGCGCTTTGGCTGCCGCTTTCAACGAGATTAACGGCCGCTGAAACATGCCCGATGGCGAAGGGGCGCGGCGGCGACGGGATGAAATTCGCAGGAGTGTCTTCCATGAACATCAAATCCCGGATCGACCGCATCCCCGGCGGGATGATGATCGTCCCCCTGTTTCTTGGCGCCTGCCTGAACACGCTGGCTCCCAATACGGGGAAATTCTTCGGCTCCTTCACCAACGGCCTGATCACCGGCACGTTGCCGATCCTGTCGGTGTGGTTCTTCTGCATCGGCGCCAGCATCAGCCTGAAGGCTACCCCGCTGGTCCTGCGCAAGAGCGGCGTGCTGGTTTCGGTCAAGATCCTCACCGCGGCGATGGCGGGCGTCATCGCCTCCTGGTTCATCCCGGCGGAGGGCATCACCTCGGGCTTCTTCTCCGGCCTGTCGGTGCTGGCGATCATCGCGGTGATGAACGACACCAACGGCGGCATGTACATGGCGCTGATGCAGCAGTACGGCACCAAAGAGGAAGCCGGCGCCTTCTGCCTGATGTGCCTGGAATCCGGCCCCTTCATGACCATGGTCACGCTGGGCATCGCCGGTCTGGCCGCCTTCCCCTGGCAGACGATGGTCGGCGCCCTGCTGCCCTTCCTGATCGGCTTCGCGCTGGGCAACCTCGACAAGGATCTGCGGGCCTTCTTCACCCAGGGCGTCTCGGTGATGGTTCCCTTCTTCGCCTTCGCGCTGGGCAACAACCTGAACTTCTCGACCATCCTCAACACCGGCCTGCTGGGCATCGTGCTGGGCCTGGGCGTCATCGCCGTCACCGGCTTCATGCTGGTGCTGGCCGACATCCTGCTGGCGAAGGGCAACGGCACGGCGGGCATCGGTGCTGCCTCCACCGCCGGGGCCGCGGTGACGGTGCCGCCGATCATCGCTTCCATCGAGCCGACCTTCGCGCCGGTCGCTCCGTCCGCCACGGCGCTGATCGCCACCAGCGTGGTCGTCACCGCCCTGCTGACGCCGCCGCTGACCGCCTGGTGGGCGCGCCGGTTCGGCGTGCTGTCGCCCCGCTATCGGGCGGCCGAGGCGGCGAGGCTGGCCCAGCCGGTGGGGATCGCTCCGGCCGAATAAGGGCGTGGGGTGTAGAAAAGGCCGCCGGCGGGTTTCCCTGCCGGCGGCCTTTTCCGTTACTGCTTCTGGGCCGGTGCGGCGTTGTGGGTGTGGCCGGCGCCGGCAGCCCCCATGCTGTGGCCTTCGGCCGGCGCCGCGGCCTGCCCAGCCGCCTCGATGGCGATCTCGACCTCGACGGCGCCGGCCTTCTCGAAGCGCAGGGTCATCGGGATGTGGGCGCCCTTCACCAGCGGCTGCTTGAGGCCGAGCAGCATGATGTGCAGCCCGCCCGGCGCCAGCTTCACCGCTTCGCCCGCCGGGACCGGGATGCCGCCGGCGACTTCGCGCATCTTCATCACGCCATTCTCGTTCAGATGAGTGTGCAGTTCGGTCTTCTCCGCCGCGGGGGTGGAGGCGCCGACCAGACGGTCTTCCGTCGTTCCGGTGTTGGTCAGCGACAGATAGGCGCCGCCATTCGGCGCGGACGGCGCGGTGGCGCGGGCCCAGGGGTGGCCGATCTCGATTGCACCGGCCTTGAAGCCGTGGGCCAGGGCGGTGCCGGCACCGAACAGGGCGAGGGCTGCGGCGATGCCGAGAATGCGCTTCATGGACTCTTCTCCTGGAATGCGGATGTGAATGGCAGGGGGTGGCCGCCACGGCGGATGACACCGCAGGGCTCGGGAAATGGGGCGTGCAGCGGGCACGCTTGTGCTTGTGATCGCTGCGGCGACCGGAGCGCGGGAATCCGCACAGGGATCGGGCGTGGCGGCCGGCAGCGGCGATGACTCGAAGCGGGAGGAAAATCAGGCGAGCGGTGGGGGAGCCCGCGCCTGGAGGGTCGACAGGAACCAGCCGGCGGCGACATGCTCGGCCGGCAGCAGGCGGGTGTCGCGGTCCATGGCAAGAGCGGGGCCGACCGCCAGCAGCGGCGGCGGCAAGGCCAGCCCGGTCACCAGCGGGCAGAGCGGGCAATGGCCGGTTCCGGGCGACGCCGGGTCCGGCGACTTCCCAGGATCGCCGTCATGGGGGATCGCGAAATCGGCCGCAGCGGCCTGGATGGTGGTCAGGCCGCCGGAGGAGCAGATCGCCAGGGACACGGTCTCCCCGGCCTGGGCGATCCGGCTGCTCATCAGGGGCATCCAGCCCCAGGCGATGACTTGCAGCAAAAGGGCAGCCATCCCGGCCACAAGGCCGAGCCGCCGCACCTGCCGCACTGTCATCCGACCGAAAGCCATCCGGCTTCGACGCCCTCTGCAAACGCCGGGCGTTCCCGGCAAGGATGCGGCCACGATAGCGCAGCGTTCGTGAACGGACGAGCGGCAAATGGACCCACAGGCCGCGCAGGGTCGGCCCGTTGCCTCAGGCCAGCAGGCGGAAGGCCGGCTCCGGCCGGGACAGCAGGTCGCGGCGCAGCGCCTCGATGGTGGCGTCGTCGCGGGCGGCGCGGGGAACGGCCACCGGCACCTCCGCCACCACCCGGCCGGGCGAAGGCGCCAGCAGGAGAAGCCGGTCGGCCAGAGCCAACGCCTCGCGCAGATTGTGGGTGACCAGCAGCACGGTGGTCGGCCGCCGGTCCAGCAAGTTCGACAGCAGCCCGCGGAGCCGGAGCGCCGTCGGTTCGTCCAGCGACACGAACGGCTCGTCCATCAGCAGCAGGTCCGGCTCCACCACGAAGGCGCGGGCGAGCGCCACCCGCCGCGCCATCCCCAGCGACAGCTGGGTCGGGAAGCGGTCGGCGAAGGGCGACAGCTCCAGCGCCTCCAGCATGGCGTCGACCGCCGGCCCGCGCCGCTGCGCCCGCGGCAGGACCAGCGCCAGATTCTGCCGCACCGTGCGCCAGGGCAGCAGGCGCGGTTCCTGGAAGACATAGCCGATGCGGGCCGGTCCGCCGTCCGGCCGCGGTCCGACCTCCACCACGCCGTCGAAGGCGCGGTCCAGCCCGGCGACGATGCCGAGCGCCGTCGTCTTGCCGCAGCCGCTGGGGCCGACCAGCGCCACGACCTCCCCCGCCGGGGCCGACAGGGTCAGGCCGCGCACCGCCTCCACCGCGCCGAAGCGCTTGGAGCGGATCTCAAGCGTCAGCGGGCATCCGCCGCCAACGCTGGCAATGCCGCTCGGCCGGCTGGAGGACGCCGTATTCCAGAAGCTGGACCACGGCCACGAACGCGATGGTGTAAGCCAGGATTCCTGCGACATCGAAGGTCTGAAAAAGGAGGTTGATCTGGAATCCGACACCGTCGCTGCGGCCCAGCAGTTCGACCACCAGCACGATCTTCCAGATCAGCGCCAGGCCGGACCGCGCAGCCGCGGCGATTGTGGGGGTGAGTTGCGGCACCAGCACATGGCGAAGCCGGTCCGCGGGCGACAGGCGGTAGACGCGGGCCATGTCGACCAGCCCCTCGTCGATGGCGCGGGCGCCGGCCCGCACCAGCACCACCGTGTTGGGGATCTTGTTGATGGCGACGGCACCGATGGCCGCCGCCTCGGTCAGGCCGAACCAGACATAGGCCAGCACGATGACCACCAGCGCCGGCAGGTTCAGGAAGAAGACCAACCAGGGGCCGAACAGCCGGTCGAGGACTGGCGAGCGCCCCATCGGCAGGCCGATGCCGACGCCGATGGACATGGCGAGCGCGAAGGCCGCCAGCACGCGCAGCAGCGTGACGCCCATGTGATGGAACAGCGCCCCGCTCTCCGCCTCGCGCAGCAGGGCGTGGGCCACCACCGGCGGTCCCGGCAGCAGGCGTCCGCCGACGATCATCGCCGCGGCCTGCCACAGCGCCAGCAGCAGCAGGATCGAGACCACCGGCATCAGGACAGGCATCAGGGCGCGGCGCACCGGCTACGCCCCGCCGGTCCAGAAGGTGCCGGGCGCGATGGCGGGTGCATCGCCGACCAGGTCCCGTCCGCCCAGCCTTGCCATCAGCGCATAGAGTTTCGCGGCCCCTGCCCGCTCCTCCTCCGTCCAGCGGCGCGGGATGCCGTCGCGGTAGCGGTCACGCAGCGTGCGGAAGGTGGCATCGTCCTCCGCCTGCATCAGCGGGGCGAGCCGCTGCCAAGCGGCGTCGGACTGCGCCAGCAGGGTCTTCGCCTGACCGGTGGCAGCCTGGAAGCCGGCAAGGGCGGCCGGGTTGGCGCGCGCCCACTCCTCGCGGAAGACATAGCCGATGGACGGCACCGTCGCCGGCTGGCCCAATGCCTCCAGCATGTCGGCCACGGTCATCGACACCCGCATGCCCTTCGCCTCCAGCCGGGCGGCGAAGGGCCAATAGGTCAGCACCGCATCGAGGTCGCCGTCGGCGACCTTGCTGTTCAACAGGGGCGGGGCGGCGAAGAAGGGCTGCGCATCGCGGTCGAGCGACAGCCCGTGCCGGTCGGCCGCCAACGCCTTGAGCAGAAGCCAGCTTTTGTCGAGCGGACTGCCGGCGACGCCGATGCGCTTGCCCCGCAGGTCGCCGACCCCGGCGATCTTCGACCCGGCGGGAACCACCAGCGCGCCGACGGCGGTCGAATAGGGGATGAAGCACAGCGCCTCCCCCTTGCTGCGCATCCGCGACACCCACAGCCAGTCGGAAACGATGATCTCCACGGCACCGGCCTGGAGCGCCACCTGGGTGGCGGGGTTGCCGGCCAGCTCGACCAGTTGCAGGTCGATCCCGGCCTGCCTGTCGAAACCATTGGCGCGGACGGTGTCGAGTTCCCAGCTGACCGTGCCGAATTTCAGCACCCCGGCGCGGACGGCCGGACGGCTGGCGGCGGACTCGGAGGCCGCGGCGGTCCGGACCATCGCCGACGCCAGAAGCGCGCCGGCCGCCAGCAAGGTCGCCCGTCTGCTACAGCCTGCCGCCATGGTCCCCGTCCGCTCATTCTTTGGACTGCCAGCTTACGAGGACTGTAGATGGTTCGTATATTCAACGATAGGAGGATAAGGGGGGTAACGCCGGCCGGAGGGCCGGTGGCGTCACAGCCCGAGATAGGCCTGCTTCACCGCCGGGTCGGCCAGCAGCGCCTCCCCCGTTCCCGACAGGACGACGCGGCCGTTTTCCAGCACGTAAGCCGTCTGGGCGATGCGCAGGGAGGCCGCGACATTCTGTTCGACCAGAATGATCGTCATGCCCTCGGCGGCCAGCGAGCGGATGATGCGGAACAGCTCCTGCACCAGGGCAGGCGACAGGCCGAGCGACGGCTCGTCGAACATGATGAGTTCCGGCTTGCCCATCAGGCAACGGCCGATGGCCAGCATCTGCTGCTCGCCGCCGGACAGGGTGCCGGCCGCCTGATCCAGCCTTTCGCGCAGGCGCGGGAACAGGTCGAGCACGCGGTCGTAGGTCTGGCGCGCGCCGGCGCGGGCGCGCGGGATGACGGCGCCCATCTCCAGATTCTCGCGCACGCTCAGCGTCGGGAAGATCTGCCGCCCCTCCGCCACCTGCCCGACGCCGAGGTCGCAGACGACATGGCTGGGCAGGCCGGCGATCTCGCGGTCCTTGAAGCGGATGCTGCCGCGCGCCGGCTTCAGGATTCCGGCGATGGCCCGGATCAGCGAGGTCTTGCCCGCCCCGTTGGCGCCGACGATGGCGGTGGTCTGCCCCGCCGCCACCTGCAACGTGACGCCGTCGAGCGCCTGGGCGTCACCATAGTACAGGTCGAGATTGGATACGGTCAGCATGGCGGCGGGGGTCCGGACAGGCGCAAAGTTGCGCCCTCTATAGCGCGATCATTTCAGGAAGAATACCGCGCTCATCACCAGCCCGACAGCGATGATGCCGGCGCGCAGCACGGGCTTCGGAATCCGGCGGCCCAGGCGGGCGCCGACATAGCCGCCGGCGACCGCCGCGACCGTCATCAGCAGCGCCTTCGGCCATTCGACCGCGCCGCCGGCGGCGTAGGCCACCACGGCGATGGCGGTCAGCACCGCCGAGAACAGGTTCTTCAGCCCGTTCATGGCGTTCAGGTCGGTCATGCCGAACAGGCTCAGCTGCGCCAGCAGGAGGATGCCGAGCCCGCCGTTGAAATAGCCGCCATAGACCGAGACGACGAACAGCGTGCCCAGCATCGCCCCGTTGCCGTGCAGTCCCAGGCTGCGCAGGCGCTGCGCCAGCATGGTGCCGAAGGCGAACAGACCGGTCGCCAGCAGCAGCAGCCACGGCACGATGCCGCGGAACACCGAATCCGGCGTCACCAGCAGCAACCCGGCCCCGGCGAGACCGCCGACCAGACTGACCGCCGACAGCAGCGGCAGGCTGAGCGTGCCGACCGGCGTCAGGTCCTGGCGATAGCCGTAGACCCCGCTGGCATAGCCGGGCAGCAGGGCGACCGTGCCGGTGGCATTGGCGGCGACCGGCGGCACCCCGGCATAGATCAGGGCCGGCAGGGTCAGGAAACTGCCCCCGCCGGCAACGGCATTCATCGCCCCGGCGAAAAATGCCGCAGCCAATAAAATCAATTCGATCATGATATTACGAGCGGTTCCTCAACTCCCGGCGAATGATCTTGCCGGTGGTGGTCATGGGAAGGCTTTCCATGAATTCGATGGCGCGCGGATATTCGTGCGCGGCCAGCCGGGTCTTCACATGCTCCTGGATGGAGGTGACCAGCGCATCGTCCGGCGTCACGCCCTCCTGAAGGACGACGAAGGCCTTGACGATCTCCGTGCGCAGCGGATCGGGCACGCCGACCACCGCCGCCATGCGGACGGCGGGGTGGCCGATCAGGCAATCCTCGATCTCGCCGGGGCCGATGCGGTAGCCGGCCGAGGTGATGACGTCGTCGTCCCGTCCGACGAAGCGGATGTAGCCGTCCCCGTCCAACTCGCCCTGGTCGCCGGTGACCAGCCAATCGCCGATGAATTTGGCCGCGGTGGCGTCGGGGTTGTTCCAATAGCCGAGGAACATCACCGGATCCGGGCGGTGCACCGCGATCAGGCCGAGTTGCCCCGGCGTCAGCCGGTTGCCCTCGCCGTCGATCACCGCCACGTCATGGCCGGGGACCGGGCGCCCCATGATGCCGGGCTTCGGCGCCATCAGCGTGGCAGCCGAGGAGACGATCATGTTGCACTCGGTCTGGCCGTAGAACTCGTTGATCGTCACGCCGAAGGTCTCGCGTCCCCAGTCGAGCAGCCCGGCGCCCAGGGTCTCGCCGCCGCTGGCGACCGATCGCATGTCGATGGCATGGCGCGCCCGCGGGTTCTTCACCGCCCGCATCATCTTCAGCGCGGTCGGCGGCAGGAAGGCGTTGCGCACCTTGAACTCGGCCAGCAGGGCGAAGGCGGCCTCGGCATCGAACTTCTCGAAGCGGTGGGACACCACCGTCACGCCATGGTGCCAGGCCGGCAGCAGCACGTCGAGCAGCCCGCCGATCCACGCCCAGTCGGCCGGCGTCCAGATGCGGTCGCCCGGCTGCGGAAACAGGTCGTGCGAGATCTCCACGCCCGGCAGATGGCCCAGCAGCACCCGGTGGGCATGCAGCGCCCCCTTCGGCTGGCCGGTGGTGCCGGAGGTGTAGATGATCAGCGCCGGGTCGTCCGGGCCGGTGTCGGCCGGGGTGAAGCTGTCGGATGCCGCATCGCACAGTCCGTGCCAGTCGAGGCAGCCCGGCCCCGACCCGTCGATGCGGAAGACGGCGCGCAGGTCCGGCAGGCGGTCGCGGATCTGGGCGATCTTGGCGGCGCCCACGGCATCGGTGACCACGGCGCGGGCGCCGCAATTGGCCAGCCGGTATTCCAGCGCCTCCACCCCGAACAGCGAGAACAGCGGAACGGCGATGCCGCCCAGCTTGTAGACAGCCACGTGGCTGATGGCGGTTTCCGGCGCCTGGGGCAGCAGGATGCCGACCCGGTCGCCGCGCGCCACGCCCTGCGCCGCCAATGCGTTGGCGAAGCGGTTGGACAGGGCGCGGATGTCGGAGAAGCGGTATTCCTCGACCCCGCCGTCGCGCCGCTTGTTGATCAGGGCGATGCGGTCCGGCTCCGCCTCCGCCCAGCGGTCGCAGACGTCGACGCCGATGTTGTAGCGGTCGGGCACGCGCCAGGCGAAGGCGCGGGATACCCCGTCCCAGCTGTCCGCGTTGGGCAGCATGTTCGTTCCCTCCCAAGGGCTTGTCGTCGATTCCTTTGTGGAACCGTTGGGTCGATCATAGGAGCAACCGAGGCACCGCGTCACGCACCGGGAATAAGATGCGGGTCAGCCATGTTGATGGCGTCAGGAACGGACGGTTTCGTGCCGATCCCAACAGGACCCAACAGGACGAGAGCCACCATGAAAGCCAGCCCCTTCCTCGCCGCCGTGCTGTCCGCCAGCCTGCTCGCGGCCCCGCTTGCCGGCTGCGCCCAGCCCGGCTACGGCGATTCCTATGGCGGCGTCAGCGCCAACAAGCAGACGGCCGGCACCGTGCTGGGCGGCGTGGTCGGCGGTCTGGCAGGCTCGCGCTTCGGCGGCGGCAGCGGCAAGTTGGTGGCGGTGGGTGTCGGCACGCTGCTGGGTGCGGCGCTGGGCAATGCGGCCGGCGCCTCGCTCGACCGTGCAGACCAGAATTATGCCCAGCAGGCGGCGGTCAACGCCTACAGCGCGCCGACCGGCAGCACCGTGCGCTGGAACAACCCGGAGACCGGCAATTACGGCACCTATACCCCCGTGCGCGAGGGGACCGGGCCGCAGGGTCAGCTCTGCCGTGAATATCAGACGACCATCGTCGTCCAGGGCCGCACCCAGCAGGGCTTCGGCACCGCCTGCCAGCAGGCGGACGGCACCTGGCGGGTGGTCAGCTGACGCAAGCAACCTCCAGTAAAACCTCAGGCGAGCGCCGTCCGACGCCGGGCGGCGCTGCCTGACTTCGGAGCCGGGCCGGTGAGGGCGCAGGCGATGCGCACCGCTCCCTCGCCATCCAGCGGCAGCGCCGCGGCGGCATCCTGCATCCGCTGCCGCCGTCCCGCATCGGCCCATAGAGCGAGCGCTCGCTCGGCGATGATCCCGGCCGCCTCGGCCGGGGGGCGGCCACGGGCGTCCACGGCGCTGCTCCAGCCGAGCGCCGCGGCATCGCTGCTCGCCATCGCCTGATTGTCGGCGGTGACCACCAGCAGGGTCGGCACCGCCAGGGCCGCCAGTTCGCCCATGGTGCCGCCGCCGGCCGACACCGCCAGCCCGCTTTCCGCCATCAGCGCGCCCATGCGCGGACAGTCGATCTCCACGGCAAACCCATCGCCGGCAAGCCCGGCCACCTCCGCCGCGCGCGGGTTGCTGCCGCCGACGACGGCGACGATCCGGCAGCCGTCGGGCCGCCGCTTCGCCAACGCCTCCAGGACCGGGCCCGTCAATCCCAGCGGGTCGGAACCGCCGAAGGTCACCAGCAGCACCGGCCGGCCGGCGATGCCGAGCCGTTGCGCCTGCGCCGCCTGCCGCACCTCCCGCCGCAGCGGGGCATAGCCGGGGCCGAGCAGCAGCAGGGCGCCGGGCGCCATCGCGTCATAGGGAAGGGCGGCGGCCTGCGGTGCCGCATTGACGACGAGGTCGGCGTGCAGCGGCGTGCCGTCGCCCAGATCGTCCCAGGCCAGCACCCGTGCGCCCGCCGCCTGAAGCCCGGCGCGGTAGGCTTCGCCGAAGCGGTAGCCGTCGAGCATCACCGCGCTGCCATGTTCCCGCCGCAGCAGCGAGCGGGTGGCGGCCAGATCCGCCGCCTCCCCCACCGGGCCGGCGATGGAGACATGGCGGAAGCCGTCGGCGGTCAGGCGGCGGTCGATGGCGGGGGTGGATTCCACGGCGGCGAACAGCGCCTCGTGCCCCTGGTCGCGCAGGGCTTCCGCCACGGCGAGACAGCGCATGACATGGCCGGTGCCGATGGTCGGCGAGGCGTCGGCACGGATGAGGATGACGGCCATGGCGCGGGTCCGTAAGAGACGGCGTGGCTGTCCTACCACGGCACGCGGGATCGGGGTGCCCAGCATCTTGGCGCGGCACTTTGCGCCTGTCCAGCGACAGACCGGGGGCGTGCGGGGGTAAATTGCGGCCCTCGGGACGGCGCGCCGGGAGTCCCCCCTCAGGACTCCCGGCCGGCAATGACGCTGGCGGCCGTGGCAAGGCTCTCCGGCGTGCCGATGTCGAGGAAGCGGGCCTTGGCGACATGGGCGTTCAGCGTGCCGGCCGGCAGTTTTTCCAGCACGTCGCGTTCCAGCGACACCTCACCCGACGCGACGAAGCGGTCGAGGAAGGCGGCGGAGAACAGATAGACCCCGGCATTGATGGTGCCCGCCCCCGGCGCCTTGTCCAGGAAACGGCGGACACGGCTGTCGGGACCGATCTCCACCCGCACGAAGCGGGACGCGTCTTCCACCGTCACGCAGAGCACCGACGCCTCCGCCCCCGACAGCCGGTGCGAGGCGATGAAGGCCCGCAGGTCGGCGTCGAGGAAGGTGTCGCCGTTCACCACCAGGATGGTGCTGCTGCGCAACTCCTTGCGGACATAGCCGAGTGCGCCTGCGGTGCCGAGCGGGCGCGGTTCGATCTGGCAGACCACGTCGATGGTGCCGGCCGAATCGCCGCGGGCGAGCCAGGCCGTCACCCGGTCGGCCAGATGGCCCAGGCACAGCACCACGCGGCGCGACCCGTAGGTGGACAGATAATCGAGCAGGTGACCGAGGAAGGCGCGGCCCGCAATCGGGGCCAGGACCTTCGGCGTGTCACCCAAAACGCCCCGGATGCGCGTGCCGAGCCCGCCGGCGAGCACCGCGACGTCTATGTTGGCAAGAGCGTCCTCAGACCGCACCGACCGTCCTTTCGCTGAAGTCCCGCTGTCGTCATTCGGCTTGCCGGAGCAGCTTACGACGGAGCGGGCGCCGGGTCATCCACCCTGCGCGGAACCCGGCGGCCATAGTCGATAATGGGCGCGCTCGGGAATCGCAATGCGGAATTGCGCCGAATCATCCACTCTCCGATGGTCACCCCGACCGGGAAGGGTCGTCAGCCAGTCGGCGAAGGCGCCGCGCGACTGCCGCAAGAGCGGCGTCAAGGTCGCCGGACCGGCCGATCAGCGACATCGTCGGGAACCAGGGCCGCACCGCCGTTCCCAGGGCCGACCAGTCCCCGGCCCCGTCGATCCGCCAGACCGGCACGCCGAGCGCCGCGGCCAGTTCCCCCACCGCGGTCGGCGCGGAGATGACCAGATCCAGGCCGGACATGAGCGCCGCCACCCCGTCAAGGTCGTTGCGCTGGTCCAGATCGGGCCAGTGATGCAGGACGGTGCCGAAGCGGTGCAGGACCTCCTCCCGCTCCGCGCCGTGACCGTCATATTGCAGGCTGACGAAGGCGATGCCAGGGATGCCGAAGACCGGTGACCATTGTGCGACCCGGCTGTAGGCGCCGGCCCGGTCCGCCGTCATCCGGCTGCTGCGCCAGCAGATGCCGACCCGCAAGCCGGGGCCGAGCGTCGCCAGCCTTTCGCCCCAGCCCGCCGCCAGTCCGGGGTCGGGGCTGAGGAACGGGCTGGTTGCGCGGAACCGTCGCAAATCCGGCCGCAGCCGTGCCGCGACGCTGCCCAGTGGCGCGTGGCAATCGGCATCCCGCGGATCCGCGCTGGGCGCCCTGACCTCTGCCGCCGGCAGGGCGCGGGCGAAGAGCCCGGCAAGGCGCGGGTCGCATTCGACGATGACCGTCCCCGCCTGAGCGAGCAGATCGGGCAGCGCGGTGCCGAACAGGATCTCGTCGCCCAGCCCCTGCTCTCCCCACACCAGGATGCGGCGGCCGGCCAGCGGTTCGCCTTGCCATTCGGGGATGTCGAAGCGGCGGGACACGGCGTCGCCGGTGGCGAAGCGGTGGGCATAGTCGGCCCAGCCGCCGCCGAGATCGCCGTCGGCCAGCCGCAGCAGGGCCCGGTTCATCCGCACCTCGGCCCGGCCGGGGGCCAGCCTCAGCGTGCGGTCGGCAAACAGGGCGGCGAGCCGGCACTCTCCCCGCATCAGCAGCGTGTGGCCGTGGTTGACCAGCACATCCGGCAGGTCGGGGGCGAGTGCCATCGCGTGGCGGTGGGCGTGCAGCGCGTCGTCCCAGCGCCCGAGCCCGGCCGACGCCATGCCCAGGTTCGACCAGCCCTTGGGCGATGCCGGGACGAGGCGCAGCGACCGGCGGGACTGGCGGGCGGCCTCGGCGAAGCGCCCCAGTCCTTTCGCAGCCGCGCCGGCCGTGGTCAGCACCCCGGCAAGAGCCGGCGCCAGGGCCGCCGCACGGGTGCAGGCGTTTGCCGCCTCGGCGAAGCGGCGGGTGGCGAGCAGTGCTGCGGCGAGGTTGCCCCAGACTTCCGCCTGCATCGGGCGCAGCCGGGCGCTGCGGCGGTGCAGCGTGGCGGCCTCGGGTGCGGCGGCATCGGCCTGGAGCGCCACGCCGAGATTGCCCAGCGCTTCGGCAAAGGCCGGGTTCAGCGCCACCGCAAGCCGGTGCCAGTGGATGGCTTCCTTGACACGGCCGAGCCGAAGCAGGGTCAGGCCGCCGTTGGTCCAGGCGGCCGGCTGGGTCGGAGCCATGGCGACGGCCTGCCGGTGCAGCGCTTCGGCCTCTGCGAACCGGCCTTGCCGGTGCAGGGCGACCGCCTGCGCCGCCAGCCACTCGCCATCCGGCATAATCTCCCTCTCCCCCCCGGGGAGAGGGTCGGGGTGAGGGGGAGGCATAGCGTGGCTTTCCCGAGAATCCGTGCTGTGCGACCCCCTCACCCAGCCCTCTCCCCGGGGGGGAGAGGGTATCCGCTTGGGGGAGAGTGACTTCAGCGCACGCGCCATGTCGGCCATCGTCGCCAACAGCGGCTCGCCGGGGCGGGGCTGGAACAGCCGCATCGACGGATACCAGGGGCGCACGCCGGCTCCCAACTGCGTCCAGTCGCGGGTGCCGAAGCGCCAGATCGGGGTGCCCAGCGCGCCGGCCAGTTCGCCGATCGACATGGCGGGCGAGATGACGAGGTCCAGACCTGCGATCAGGGCGGCGACGCCGTCGAAATCGTCCTTGCGGTCGAGGTCGTCCCAGCGGTGCAGGCGGATGCCGAAGCGCTCCTCGGCCTGCCGGGCCTCTTCCTCCACCTCGCCATATTGCAACAGCACCCAGTGGATGCCCGGCAGCGCGAACAGCGGGGCCCAGGCGTCCAGCGGCAGATAGGCGGCGCTGCGTTCGGAGGTCATCATCTGGCTGCGCCAGCCGATGCCGATGCGCAGGCCCGGACCGAGGGCCGCCAGCCGCGCGCCCCACCGCTCCACCAGCCCGGCATCGGGCACCAGCCAGGATGGCCGCGCCGGGAAATCAGCCAGCCGGCGGCGGAGGGCGCGGGGCAAGGACCCCATCGGCACGTGGCGGTCATAGTCCGGGATCGCCATCGCCTCCCGCCCCTGCCCGTCCAACGCCTCCGCCCGCACCCGCAGGGTGGGGAAGGACCGGGCGAACAGCGGCACCAGACGGCGGTCGATCTCCAGAATGGTGGAGACGGCCCGTCCGGCCAGTTCCGGGCAGAGGGCGGAGAACAGGATGGTGTCTCCCACGCCCTGCTCCCCCCAGATCATCAGGCGGCGGCCGGTCAGATCCTCGCCACGCCAGGCCGGGGCGCGGGGCTGACGCGCCTGTCCGACCTGACCCGATCCGAAACGCCAGGCATAGCCGGGCCAGCCGCGGTCGAGATCGCCGGCCTCCAGCCGCAGCAGGCCCTTGTTGAAGTGGGACAGCGACAGGTCCGGCCGGAGGGTCAGCGCCCGGTCGTAGCAGTGCTCCGCCTCCCCGCTGTCGCCCAGCCGTTGGCGAGCCAGCCCCAGATTGCTCCACGCCTCGCCATAGGCAGGGTCGAGCGCCAGGGCGCTGCGGTAGCAGTCGGCGGCACCGGCATAGTCGTGCCGGCCCTGGCGCAGATGGCCCAGATTGTTGCGGGCCGGCGCCTCCAGCGGGGCGAGGAGGATGGCGCGGCGCTGCGACCGCCCGGCCTCGGCGAAACGCTCGGCGCTGCGCAGGGCGTTGCCGAGGTTCGTGTGTGTCTCCGCCAGTCCCGGGTCCAGCGCCAGAGCCGCATGCCACGCCCTCCAGGCGTCGGCGGTGCGGCCGGCGGCGTGGCGGGCATTGCCCAGATTGTTCCAGGCGCCGGCGAAATCGGGCCGGTGGCGGACCGCCTGCAGGTGCAGGGCCTCCGCCTCGGCTGGGCGGCCCTGGATGGTGCGGACACTGCCGAGATTGTCCAGCGCGTCGGCATGGTCGGGCTGAATGGCGGTGGCCGCGTCGAAGCAGGTCGCGGCGTCCTCCAGCTGACCAAGAGCCTTAAGACAAAGCCCCAAGCCATTGAGACAGAATGCATCGCGCGGATCCAGCCGCAGGGCATCGGCATAGCGTTCCGCCGCGTCCTCCATCCGTCCGGCGGCATGGAGGGCGGCCGCCAGTGCGGACAAGGCCGAAGCATCGGCGGCCCCTCCACCCAATGCCGAGGCCATTCGCAAGGCCTCGACAGCCTCGTCCAGCCGGCCGAGTTGGCGCAGGCTGACGGCCCGGTTGGTCCAGGGACGGGGATCGCCCGGCAGCAGATCCGCCGCACGGGTGTGGGACGTCAACGCCTCGTCCGCTCTCCCGAGACCTTGCAGGGCGGCGCCGAGATTGAGGTGCGCGTCGGCCAGATCGGGCGACAGCCGGGCGGCCTCGGCATAGTGGTCCGCCGCCTCCGCCAAGCGGGCTTGCGCCGCCAGGACAAGGCCGAGATTGAAATGGGCGCCGACATGGCCGGGATCGCGTTCCAGTGCCCGGCGCTGTGCGGCCTCGGCGTCCACGAGCCTGTCCAGACGTTGCAGAACGATTCCGAGATTGGCGTGATAGTCCGCCACTCCGGGGGCCAGATCGACAGCTTTGGAAATCAGTTCAACGGCTTGAAGGTTATCATTGCGTTGATGGTTGAGAACGCCGAGCAGATGCAGAGCGTCGGCATGGAGCGGCTCGGCCTGCAACACCCGTCGATACAGGGGCTCCGCAGCGTCCAGCGCTCCATGCTGGTGATGGCGCAGCGCCTCGGCAAACCAGTCGGCAGTGTTCACAGATCACCTGCAGAAAGTCCGATAAGCAGCTGAACTGCCTTCTGTATTGAGTTTTTAATGCTATTGCCGGCATCCGGCTGGATGCAGCGCATGGAGGGAAACCACGGGCGAACAGCTGTGCCGAGCTGGGTCCAGTCACGGCGGCCCAGACGCCAAGCCGGAGTGCCGAGCGCCGCCGCCATCTCCCCGGCGGACGAGGCCACGGTGACCACAAGGTCGAGGTTCGCCATCAGGGCGGCGGTGCCCTCCAGATCGGCGATCTGATCGAGGTCGGGCCAACGGTGGACGCGCACGCCCAGGCGTTCCTCGATGGCCGCGATCTCCGCTTCCCGTCCGTCATATTGCAGGCTGACCGCATGCAGGCCGGGCAGGCGCAGCAGGGGCGCCCAGTCCGCCAGTTCCGTATAGGAATGGCGGCGCTCGGTGGTGAGGCGCTGGCTGGTCCAGGCGATGCCGATTTTCAGGCCGGGACCGAGCGCCTCCAGACGCGACCGCCACGCCGCGACCCGCAACGGGTCGGGCTTCAGCCAGCCGGCGGGGGGCGGCACGGGGGCGGTCCGCCAGAGCAGGCGAGGCAGGGAGCCGAAGCCCAGATGGCAGTCGGCATCGGCGGGCCTTCGCGTCGGCCCCCGCACGCTGGTGCCGGGGAAGGAGCGCTGGAACAGCGGGACCAGCCGCGGCTCGCATTCGACGATGGTGCCGGGAAAGCGGGCCAGGGCCTCCGGCAGCAGGGCGCCGAACATCAGCTCGTCGCCCAGCCCCTGTTCGGCCCACAGCAGCAGGCGGCGCCCGGCGAGGTCGCCACCGTCCCATTCCGGGATGTTGAAGGGGCGCTTCGGTTCCAGGCGGCCGGACTCGAAGCGGACGGCGTAGTCTTCCCACCCCTCCGCCAGCCGGCCCTGCCGCAGGCGCAGGATGGCCCGGTTGAAGCGGGCAAGCGCCTGCGCCGGATCGGCCTTCAGGGCGTGGCTGAACTCCTGCTCGGCAGCCGCATCGTCGCCGAGATCCTGAAGGGCGAGCGCAAGATTGGTGTGGGCGGCGGCATAACCCAGCCGCAGATCCAGTGCCCGTCGTTGCAGATCGGCGGACTCCACGATCCGTCCTTGCAGGCGACGGACGGTGCCGAGATTGGTCATCGCCTCCGCCATCGTCGGGGCGAGCCGCAGGGCACGGGCGAAGGCATCGCCGGCCGGGGCGATCCGGTCGGCAAGCTGGAGGGCAAGGCCATGGGCGTTCCAACCCTCGGCATCCGCCGGCTCCAGCATGAGATGGCGGCGGTGGGCCGGCAGCGCATCGGCACCGCGGCGTTGCAGCGATCCGGCCAGGGCGAGTGCGGCGGGCGCATGATCCGGCCGGTGGGCCAGCACGGCGCGCAAGGCCGCCTCTCCCTCCTCGCTCCGCCCCAGGTCGAGCAGGGCGAGGCCGAGGGCGGCGCGCGCCTCCAGCAGGGACGGGTTGGCTGCCACTGCATGGCGCAGCAGCGGTTCCGCCTCCGCCGAGCGGCCGAGGCTGCGCAGCACGCTGCCGAGATTGCCTTCCGCCTCCGCATAATCGGGACGGGCGCGCAGGGCGGCACGGTAGGCATCGGCGGCTTCCTCCGCCTTGCCCTGGGCGTTCAGCGCGTTGCCCAGCGTGTTGGCCGCCTCCGGGAACGGGCGGCGCAGGCGCAGGGCGTTGCGGGCGGCGCGTTCCGCCTCGGCCGGGCGGCCGAGCGCCTGGAGGGCGTAAGCGAGGTTGGCGTGGTAATCGGGGACATCGCGTTTGGCCGCCACCGCCTGCCCGATCAGGTCGGCGGCATCGGTGAAGCGGCCGGTCTGGCAGGCGATCATGCCCAGCAAATGCAGGGCGTCCGGCTGGCGCGGCTGGGCGGCGAGCGCCTGACGGTAGAGCGCTTCCGCCTCGGCCAAACGGCCCGACTGGTGCAGCGGCACGGCCTGCCCGACCAGAGCCGCGGCGGTCGCCGCTGCGGTGTTGCCGGAATTGCGCTGCCCGGAATTGCGCTGGTTGTTCATGCCCCGTGCCGGTCCTGTTGGCTACGGGTTAGGGATAGCACGATTCCGATGCGGTGGAATGGGGGCGCGGCAACCACCGCGCCCCCTGTCCTCCCTTGATTTACGCGCCCACGCCGGCAGGCGGGGTCGGAGCGGCGTTGACCGGGTCGGCGAGCTGGGCGTCGACCACGGCGACGGCGGTCATATTGACCAGACCGCGGGTGGTGACCGACGGGGTGACGATGTGGACCGGCCGCTGGACGCCCAGCAGGATCGGGCCGACATTCTGCGCCTCGCCCAGGATCTTCATCATGTTGAAGGCGATGTTGGCGGCGTCCAGCGTCGGCATGACCAGCAGGTTCGCCTCCCCCTTCAGCCGGCTGTCGGGCAGCACCTCCTTGCGGATGGCCGGGGCCAGGGCGGCGTCGGCATGCATCTCGCCGTCGATCTCGACATCCGGCATCTGTTCGGACGCCAGTTCCACCGCCGCGCGCATCTTGCGGGCCGAGGGGGTGTCGGCGCTGCCGAAGTTGGAATGGGACAGCAGAGCCACCTTCGGCTCGATGCCGAAGCGCTTCACCTCGTCCGCCGCCAGCCGGGCGATCTCGGCCACCTGCTCGGCGGTCGGGTCGGGGTTGACGTAGGTGTCGGTGATGAAGTGGACGCCCTTCTGCGAGATCAGCGCGTTCATCGTCGCGGCGACCTTCACGCCGTCGCGCAGGCCGATCAGGCCGCAGATGTGCGCCCAATGCTCATTGAAGCGGCCGGTGGTTCCGCAGACCAGCGCGTCGGCCTCGCCGCGGCGGACCATCAGGGCGCCGAAGACGGTCGGTTGGGTGCGGACCACGTTGGCGGCATGGCTGGGCGACACGCCGCGGCGGCCCATCAGCTTGCGGTAATGTTCGGTGAAGTTGTGATAGCGCGGGTCGCGGATGATCTCGATGACCTCCACGTCCTGGCCGATCTTCAGGCGCAGGCCCATCTCGCCGATCACCCGCTCGATCACCTCGCGGCGGCCGATCAGCACCGGGTGCGCGATGCCGTCGTCGACCACCACCTGGGCGCAGCGGATCACGCGCGGGTCCTCGCCCTCGGCATAGACGACGCGCTTGGGCGCGGTCTTGGCCTTGGTGATGACCGGCTTCATGAACAGGCCGGAGCGGATGACGTACTGGTTCAGCTGGTCCTGATAGGCGCGGAAATCGGCGATGGGCCGGGTGGCGACGCCCGAATCCATGGCGGCCTTGGCGACGGCCGAGGAGACCTCGACGATCAGCCGCGGGTCGAAGGGCTTGGGCAGGATGTAGTCGGGGCCGAAGCGCAGCGATTCACCGACATAGGCCGCGGCAACCACGTCCGACGGCTCGGCACGGGCGAGGTTGGCCATGGCGTGGGTCGCCGCGATCTTCATCGCCTCGTTCACCGTGGTGGCGCCGACGTCCAGCGCACCGCGGAAAATGAAGGGGAAGCACAGGACGTTGTTGACCTGGTTGGGGAAGTCGGAGCGGCCGGTGGCGATGATGGCGTCCGGACGGGCCTCGCGCGCCAGATCCGGCATGATCTCCGGCTCCGGGTTGGCGAGCGCCAGGATCAGCGGCTTGTCGGCCATGCGGGCCAGCAGCTCCGGCTTCAGCACCTTCGCGCCCGACAGGCCGAGGAAGATGTCGGCGCCGTCGATGACGTCGGACAGCGTGCGCGCCTCGGTGTCGTGCGCGTAGGCGTCCTTGTATTCGTTCATCTCCTCGTTGCGGCCCTTGTGGACCACGCCGATGCGGTCGACCAGCCAGACATTCTCACGCCGCACGCCCAGCGACAGCATCAGGTCTAGGCAGGCGATGCCGGCGGCCCCGCCGCCGGTGGAGACGACCTTGACCTTCGAGATGTCCTTGCCGACCAGCGCCAGCCCGTTCAGCACGGCGGCACCCACCACGATGGCGGTGCCGTGCTGGTCGTCGTGGAACACCGGGATCTTCATGCGCTCGCGGCAGCGGCGCTCGATCTCGAAGCAGGCCGGGGCGGCGATGTCTTCCAGGTTGATGGCGCCGAAGGTCGGCTCCAGCCGGACGATGGTGTCGACCAGACCATCGACGTCCAGCTCGTTCAGCTCGATGTCGAAGCAGTCGATGCCGGCGAACTTCTTGAAGAGGACGGCCTTGCCTTCCATCACCGGCTTGGCGGCCATCGGCCCGATGTTGCCCAGCCCCAGAACCGCGGTGCCGTTGGTGACGACGGCGACCAGATTGGCGCGCGCCGTCAGCTCCGCCGCCTTCGACGGATCCTCGGCAATGGCGGTGCAGGCGTAGGCCACGCCCGGCGAATAGGCCAGTGCAAGATCGCGCTGGTTGGCCATGGGCTTGGTCGCGACGACTGCCAGCTTACCGGGCCGCGGGTTGCGGTGATACTCAAGCGCCATCGCCTCAAAATCGCCGGACATCGGGTCTCTTCCTCCGGTTAACGAGATTTCAGTTAATTCTTTGGGTTCACTTCACCTGGATGGTGGTTATAGCCCATTCGGGCTGATGCGCCAACCACCCGGAATACAGAAGGGGACGATTCGAACCAAATCGAAGCGTCCCCCTGATCTTACAGGAACCTTTGCCGGGCCGGATGGATCATCTTTGGAATTTCCAAAACCGGCCCGCGCATGCTTGCCGCGCGTCTTGTGCAGATGCTCACAGACGGGCCAGAGCCGGCTCCTTGAAGTGCTGCTGGTATTCGGCGACCGCCTTGCTCTCGTCGAACTCGCCTTCCATCTTGGCGACGACGACGGTGGCCACGCCGTTGCCGATCAGGTTGGTCAGCGCACGGGCTTCCGACATGAAGCGGTCGACACCCAACAGCAGCGCCAGACCTTCGATCGGCAGGACGCCGGTGGCCGACAGGGTGGCGGCCAGGGTCACGAAGCCGCCGCCGGTGACCGCCGCCGCACCCTTGGAGGTCAGCATCAGGATGACCAGGATGTAGAGCTGCTGCCAGATCGTCAGGTCGACGTTGAAGGCCTGGGCGATGAAGATCGCGGCCATCGACAGGTAGATCGAGGTGCCGTCCAGGTTGAAGGAGTAGCCGGTCGGGATGACGAGGCCGACGACATGCTTGGAGCAGCCGAACTTCTGCATCTTCTCCATCATCCGCGGCAGCACGGATTCGGAGGACGAGGTGCCGAGAACGATCAGCAGTTCCTGGCGGATGTAGCGGATGAAGTTCCAGATGCTGAAGCCGTAGGCCTTGGCGATGCTGCCCAGCACGACGAAGATGAAGATCGCCATGGTGAGGTAGACCGACGCCATCAGCTGGCCGAGAGCGGTCAGCGACGAGATGCCGTACTTGCCAATGGTGAAGGACATCGCGCCGAAGGCACCGACCGGGGCGACGCGCATCAGGATGCCGATCACGCCGAACAGCGCATGGCTGATCTTGTCGAAGATGTCCTCGACGACCTTGCCCTTCTGGCCCATGGCGGACAGCGCGACGCCGAACACCACCGCGAAGAACAGGATCTGCAGCATGTCGCCCTGGACGAAGGCGCCGACGACGTTGTCCGGCACGATGCCGACGACGAAGTCCATGAAGCCATGCTCCTTGGCGGAGGTGGCGTATTTCTGCACCGCGTCGGCCTTCAGCTGGCCGGGGACGATGTTCATGCCGGCGCCGGGGCGGACGAGGTTGACGACGATCAGGCCGATGCCGAGCGCGAAGGTGGTCACCACCTCGAAATACAGCAGCGCCTTGCCGCCGACCTTGCCGACCTTCTTCAGGTTGCCGATGGAGGAGATGCCGGTCACCACTGTCAGGAAGACGATCGGGCCGATGACCATCTTGACCATCTTGATGAACAGGTCGCCCAGCGGCTTCATCTCCACCGCGATGGACGGGTAGAAGTGCCCCAGCAGGATGCCGATGCTGATGGCGGTCAGAACCTGGAAGGTCAGGTTGGTGTAGAAGGGCTTCTTCACCGTGCCATGCCGGACGGCGGTCGCGTCTGCGCTCATGCTGCTCTCCTCGTGGCGTTCCTCAGAACGGCGTTCCTGGCGGGGTGCCCGTTCTTTCGTCCGGCATTCGGCGCCGGCTGGGCGGGCGGCCCCCAACTGATTGCCTATGAAAGCAAGCGGTGGGCCAATTGCTGAATCCAACAACATCAAGCATTTGGCGAAATGGCGAGGGCGAGAATCCGCACGACATGGGGTCCGGCGATGTGCGAAAATCCGCACACTTCACAGCGCTGCGGCATCATTGTTGCGGCGCAGCATGACCAGGGGCCGCGTTGCTTATCCATCCGGGCGAACAGGCGACAGATTCAACCACCCTTCCCTCCCCGGCCGTGACGCTTTCGCCGGCGGCGCAGCTGGTGGCGCGGGCGTTGGAACGGCCCCGCCGGCTGCTGCTGGCTGCTTTGCTGCTGGGCGTGCCGGTGGCGGCCGGGCTTGCGGCGGGCTGGGCCTCGTCGCTGGCGCAGGAGGATCTGCGGGAGAGCGCGCGGGCGCAGCTGGCGCTCTACAACGCCAATCTGCGGGCGGAGCTGGAGCGCCATGCCGCCGTACCGCTCGCCCTGGCGCAGGATGCGGAGGTGCGCGCCCTGCTGGCCAACCCGACGCCGGGCGCCGTCGACCGGCTGAACCGCAAGCTCCAGGACATCGCCCGCGCGCTGGATGCGCTGGCGCTCTACGTGATGGACGCCAAGGGAACGACGGTGGCGGCCAGCAACTGGAACAGCCCGGCCAGCTTCGTGGGCGAGAATTTCTCCTACCGGCCCTATTTCCGCATGGCGATGGACCAGGGCGAAGGGCACCATTTCGCGCTGGGCACCACGTCGCTGGTGCCGGGCTTCTACACCGCCAACCGGGTGGTGGCGGAAAACCGCACAGTGGGGGCGGTGGTGCTGAAGCTGGGCTTCGACCGGCTGGAATCGGCCTGGACGCCGGGCCAGGAGAGGCTGCTGGTCACCGACCGCGACGGGGTGGTCTTCATCACCAACGTGCCGTCCTGGCGCTATCACGCCCTGCCCCGCCGCCTGCCGATCAGCCTGCCGATCATCCCGGAAGGCACCAGCGAGGGGCTGGACGTGCTGCCCTGGGCCTTCGGTGGTGCTGCCGACCGCATCGCCCTGGAGGAGAAGGACGGGCAAAAGCGCTATCTGCTGACCTCCGTCGCCATGCCCGGCGGCGACTGGACCCTGCACAGCCTGACCAGCCTGGATCCGGTGACCGCCCATGCCTGGGTCGCCGGGCTGCTGGCCGCGGCAGCGGTGGCGATGGCGGCGCTCACCGCCTATGCCGTGGCGCTGCGCCGGGTGGCCCTGGTGGAGCGGATCGCCCTGCAGGAGGAGTCGCGGGCTGAGCTGGAAC
Organism: Azospirillum palustre; assembly: GCF_002573965.1. Taxonomy (NCBI): domain Bacteria; kingdom Pseudomonadati; phylum Pseudomonadota; class Alphaproteobacteria; order Rhodospirillales; family Azospirillaceae; genus Azospirillum; species Azospirillum palustre. The sequence goes on from NZ_PDKW01000041.1 coordinate 701,514, forward strand.
GCCGGGTCGCCGCGGCCACCGCCGACCTGCGCGCGGCGGAGAACGAGCTGACCCAGGCGGCCAAGCTGGCGGCGCTCGGCCAGATGTCGGCCGGCATCGCCCATGAGATCAACCAGCCGCTGGCCGCCATGCGCAGCTTCGCCGACAACGCGGTGGTTCTGCTGGAGCGCGGGCGGCTGGACTCGGTGCGCGACAATCTGGCGGAGATCGCCGAGCTGACCGACCGCATGGCCGCCATCACCCGCCAGTTGAAGGGCTTCGCCCGCCGCGCCTCCGGCACGCTGGGGCCGGTGTCGGTGCAGGGCGCAGTGACCCAGGCGCTGGCCCTGCTGGAGGCCAAGCTGCGGCGCGAGGACATCACCGTCGAGGCCGATCTGCCCGGCCAACCGGTCCGGGTGGTGGCGGAGGATGTGCGGCTCCAGCAGGTGCTGGTCAATCTGATCGGCAACGCCGCCGACGCCATGCGCGGCTGTCCGGTGCGCCGCCTGCGCATCGGGCTGGTCGCGGCCGAGGGCGAAGCCCTGCTGAGCATCGCCGACACCGGCGGCGGCATCGCCGAGGCCGATTTGCCCCGTCTGTTCGTCCCCTTCTTCACCACCAAGGAGGCCGGCGAGGGGCTGGGGCTCGGCCTGTCGATCAGCCATGGCATCGTCGAGGATTTCGGCGGCAGCCTGACCGCCGCCAACCGCAACGGGAAGCCCGGCCATGGCGCCGTCTTCACCCTGCGTCTCACCACCGCGGAGCAGCCTCCCAAGGAGCAGAGTCAATGAGCCAGTCCAGATCTGAGGCCGCAGGCCCAGTGGATGCCGGCCCAGCGGATGCCGGCAGCGTGATCTTCGTCGATGACGAGCGCGCGGTGCGGCTGGCCGGGCAGCAGGCGCTGGAGCTGGCGGGGTTCGAGGTGACGGCCTGCGACGGGGCGGAGCGGGCCTTGCGCCATGTCGGCCGCGACTGGCCGGGCTGCCTTGTCACCGATGTGCGCATGCCGCAGATGGATGGGCTGGCCCTGCTGGCGCGGGTGCGGGACATCGATCCCGACCTGCCGGTCATCCTGATCACCGGCCATGGCGACGTGCCGATGGCGGTGGAGGCGATGCGCAACGGCGCCTACGATTTCCTTGAAAAGCCCTTCCCGTCCGACCGGCTGACCGAGGTGGCGCGGCGGGCGGTGGAGAAGCGCCGGCTGGTGATGGAGAACCGCCGGCTGCGGGCGCAGATCGCCGGGGGCATCGACCCGGCGGAGACCATCGTCGGCCGCACGCCGGGCATCGAGCGGCTGCGCACCACCATCGCCGCGGTCGCCGACACCGATGCCGACGTTCTGGTGTTCGGCGAGACCGGCACCGGCAAGGAAATGGTCGCCCGCGCGCTGCACGCCGCCAGCGGCCGGCGCAAGAACCCCTTCGTCGCGCTGAATTGCGGCGCCATGCCGGAATCGATCTTCGAAAGCGAGCTGTTCGGGCATGAGGCCGGCGCCTTCACCGGTGCCGCCAAGCGCCGGGTCGGCCGGATCGAGCATGCCGGCGGCGGCACCCTGTTCCTCGACGAGATCGAGAGCATGCCGCTGGCCTTGCAGGTCAAGCTGCTGCGGGTGATCCAGGAACGGGTGGTCGAACCGCTGGGATCGAACGAGCAGGTGCCGGTCGACCTGCGGGTGGTCGCCGCCACCAAGTCCGACCTGCGGCAGGCGGCGGATGCCGGAAAATTCCGGGCCGACCTTTATTACCGGCTGAATGTGGTGGTGCTGACCATCCCGCCGCTGCGTGAGCGGCGCGACGACATCCCGCTGCTGTTCCAGCATTTCGTCGCCCAGGCCGCCGCCCGCTACAACCGCGAGCCGCGGGTGCCCAGCCGTGAGCAGATCCAGCGCCTGATGGGCCAGGACTGGCCTGGCAATGTCCGGGAGCTGCGCAACGCGGCCGACCGCTTCGTGCTGGGGCTGGAGGATATGGCGCCGGCGCCGGTCTCGGCACCTTCCGCGCTGTCGCTGGCCGAGCAGGTCGATCTGTACGAGAAGGGGCTGATCCAGGCCGAACTCGCCCGCCACCGCGGCAGCGTGAAGGCTGCCATCGAGGCGCTGAACATCCCGCGCAAGACCTTCTACGACAAGCTCAAGCGCTACGGGCTGAGCCGTGACGACTTCCTCGACTGAGGGTATGCGACACTTTACACCCCGTTCGGCGAACGGAATGGTCATTGTCCCCGAAGGGTTGTTGCGGCACCCTACCGGGGGTTGATCGGCAGCAATCGCGGATGCGGCGATGGACGGGGTGATTCCAAAAGCCTTCCGTTTCTTCAATCGCAGGACGGGAGAGCATTTCTACACGGCGAGCGCGGCCGAGCGGGATGCCATCATCGCCGGAATGGCCGACATGAGCTATGAAGGCGTCGCCTTCCTGCAGGGGGGCGGCGCCAGCAACCCGGTGTCGGTGGCCCGCTTCGTCAGGCTGGACACCGGAGAGCATTTCTACACCGCCAGCGTCACCGAACGGGACTACATCCTCCAGAACATGGCGGACCATTACCGTCTGGAGGACCCGCAGGCCTTTCTCGTCTCCGCGACCCCGGACTATCAATTCTCCCAGCCCGTCTACCGCTTCCTCGACACGGCGACCGGCAGTCATTTCTTCACCGCCTCGGAAAGCGAACGGGACGGGGTGATGGCAAGCCTGTCGACCTATCGCTACGAGGGGGTGGCCTTCTATGCGAAGCCCACTCCGCCGCTTCCCCCTGCCCCGTCGGGCGCTTTTGACGAGACGTGGTATCTCCAGGCCTATCCGGACGTCCGCGATGCGGTGAATGCCGGCTGGATGACCGCCCGCACCCATTACGACGCCTTCGGCAGGCGCGAAGGCCGCATGCCGAACGACATGGCGGCGCTGAATGGCGACGACCATTGGACCGCCTTCGACGGAGCGCCCGGCCATGTCCGGATTCTGAATGGCGGATCCGGCAACGACATACTCGACGGGATCGACGGATACAGCATTTCCACCAGCACGATGGTCGGCGGCCACACCGGCTACAGCGACTACAGCGACCGGCTGTTCGGCGAAACCGGCGACGACACGCTGTACGGTGCGCAGAACGACACCCTGAATGGCGGAAGCGGCAACGACACCTACTACGTCCATTCCGCCGGCGTGCTGGTGACCGAAGCGACCGATGCGGGCACCGACGAGCTTGTCCTGATCGAGGACGGCATCAGCGGCTATTACACCTATTCCATGCCGGCCAACGTCGAACGGATGCGGGTGTTCATCAATCCGATCCCCGATCCGTCGGTTCCGACCATCGCGGGAAGCGCTGCTGACGACTGGATTTCCGCCGGCAGCACCAACACCCCAATCCAACTTCTGGGCGGATCCGGCAACGACACGCTGAACGGCGGGTCCGGCGGCAGCGGCGGTGCGGTCGTGGAGGGGGGCGCCGGCGACGATTATCTGCTGGCGGTCGGGTACAACGACGCGCGCTTCTACACATGGGTTGCGTCGGGCAACGACACGCTGAGCGGCGGTGACGGCGACGACACGCTGGTGGCCTGGACCGGCAACGACCGCCTCACCGGCGGCAATGGTGCCGACACCTTTCTCGTCGATCTCGGCTCTCCGCCGAACCGGCTCTGGCAGGATCCGAAGGCCTGGACCTCCTATCCGGGGCCCGGCGGCAGCTCCTATGTCCTGTGGTCGGGCACGTCGGTGACGACGGTCACGGATTTCCAGCCGGGCGTCGATATGCTGAGCTTCCATCACACCTCGCTCAGCCTGTCCGACATCATGGCGCGCTTCACGGACCGCGCGGACGGAATGGGCGTGGTGGCCAGCTTCACCAACGGCGAACTCGGGCTTTCGGCATCGGGCGTTACCGGCAACGGCTTCACGCTCTCGCTCGACACTGTGAAGCAGTGGCAGGTCTCGGCCAACTGGTTCTCGGTTTCCCCGACCTGACGAAACAACCGGCCGAGGGGCTGGCCGTCCCGTCCTGCAACTCTCCCATCGGGGCAGTTGACGAACGCCCAAGCTTGCCAGTGGTTCTGCCGGTTCCCATGTGCCGTCTCCACCCGTGCGGCCGAGCCGCGGGTCGCGGCCGCACGGACCTTTCCTTCGTTGCGGCTGTTGTACCGATAGACCGTGCAGCACCGACGTCGAAGGGGACGGCCTGAGAATGTCACCGAGGATTAGCACCATGACCCCCCGTCTCCTTGCGGAGCTTCTGGAACCGATCCTGACCGCCGCGGATGACGACGAAGAGGCCCTGTCGGAGGCCGTGAACCTGACCGCGGAGGCCATGGCGGCGCTGGGCGCCACCGTGCTCGACCCGGACGGTCAGCCGGCCCGCGGGGTGTCCGATGAACGGGCCGTCGTCGCCGCGCTGAACACCCACGCGCACAACCTGATGCGCGACGGTCGTCTGGACGACGTGGTCGAGGCCCTTCAAGTGGCCGAGCGCATCGGCCGCATCGCCCATCTGCCGCACCATCCGCGTACCGTCTGACAACTCTTTTGGGAGAAGGGCGCGGTCGTTCGTGGAAACGGCTTCGCGGGTGCGGGAACTCCTTCCCTCCGTGCTGTTTGAGCGACGTGCCACCCAGCGCTCAACAGGGGAGGAGCCCTCGTGCCCACTGCGCCGCAGTCACATGCCCAGCCGACCGTGCTGGCGAACCCGCTGGAAAGCGAGATCCTGTCCCGCCTCCAGGACGATCTGCTGCCGGACCATCTGCTGACCCGCCGCTGGTATGCGGCGAAGGACGCCGGACGGCCGGTCGTGCGCATCGTCGATGCCCTGCCGCTGCCTCTGGCCGGTGGAGCGCAGGCCCAGCTCTGCCTGCTGCGGGTCGAACCGCCGGGGCGTGACCCTCAGCTCTACCAGCTTCCCCTGATCCTCGACCGCGGCACCGGCGAGGATGCATCGGCGATTGCCGGTTCCAAGGATTTGCAGATCCCCGGCCGGCTGCGTGACGGCTATGCCGATGACGGCGTGGTCCGCGCGCTGCTGGGCGCCATCCTGAAGCGCGACACGGTGCCCGGTGAAACGGCGCTGTCCGCCGGCCTGACCGCCGGCCACACCCGTGCCTGCGAGGCGATGGCCGACCGGCTGCGCGCCGACGCCCCGCTGCACCGGATGACGGCGGAGCAGTCCAACACCTCCATCCGTATCGGCGACAGCGCCATCCTGAAGGGCCTGCGCAAGCTGGAGCCCGGCATCCATCCCGAACTGGAGGTCAGCCGCTTCCTGACAGAGGTGGCGCAGTTTCCCAACACGCCGGCCCTGCTGGGCTGGGTCGAGCGGGCCAACAGCTCCGGCTCCACCACGCTGTGCGTCATGCAGGAGCTGGTGCCGGAGGCGAAGGACGCCTGGGGGCATGTCACCGGCTACCTGAACGACCGGGTCGCCCGGTTCGAGGACAGCGACACGGCCAAGGCCGGCGATGCCGACAGCGTCGCCTTCCTGCGCCTGCTGGGGCAGCGGACGGCGGAGCTGCACCGGGCGCTCGCCACCCCCGGCGGCGGCGACGCCTTCACGCCGGAGCCGGCGACGGCGGAGCGGCTGACGGAGTGGGCGGGCGGCGTGCGCACGCTGGCCAAGCGCGTGCTGGAACGGCTGCGCGCCGCGGGGCCGGCGCTGGACCCGGCGATCTCGGCACAGGCCAACGCGCTTGCCGCCAGCGAGGCGGCGGTGATGGCACAGATCGACGCGCTGATCCCGGCGACCGCCGATCTCAGCGCCATGCGGCTGCACGGCGACTATCACCTGGGTCAGGTGCTGGTGTCGCGTGGCGACGTGCAGATCGTCGATTTCGAAGGCGAGCCGATGCGCCCGCTGGCCGAACGGCGGGCCAAGCACTGCATCCTGCGCGACGTCGCCGGGATGCTGCGCTCCATCGCCTATGCCGCCGCCATGGCGCGCGACGCGATGCCGGCCGGTCTCGACGGCCCGTCGCGCGATGCCCGCACCGCGTGGCTCTCCTGGTGGGAGGGGGCGGCGTCGGCCGCCTTCCTCGACGGCTACCGTAGCGCCATCGGCGACTGCCCCGGCTTCCCGCGCGATGCCCAGGCGGCCCCGGCCCTGCTGAAGCTGTTCCTGCTGGAGAAGGCGCTGTACGAGGTCGGCTACGAGCTGGCCAACCGGCCGGGCTGGGTGGCGATCCCGCTGGCCGGCGTCACCGCCATCATCCGTGCCGATGCCGGGCCGGAGATCGCCAGCCGCGACCGTGACCGCATCGCCCCGGTGGACGAGCGCCGCCGCAGCCATACCATGCCCTTCGGGGCGGAGGTGCAGGCCGACGGCTCCGTCCGCTTCTCCCTCTGGGCGCCGTCGGTGGCGTCCGTCCTGCTGTCGCTCGACGATGGCGGGCAGCCGGTGGCGATGGAGAATCAGGGCGACGGCTGGTTCAGCCTGACCACCGCGCGGGCGCAGGCGGGCAGCCGCTACCGCTTCGTGCTGCCGGACGGGCTGGGGGTGCCGGATCCGGCCTCCCGTTTCCAGCCGGACGACGTGCATGGTTCGTCGGAGGTGATCGACCCCGACGTCCATGCCTGGACCGATGCCGCCTGGACCGGCCGGCCCTGGCACGAGACGGTGCTGTACGAACTGCATGTCGGCACCTTCACGCCCGGCGGCACCTTCCTGTCGGCCATCGAGCGGCTGGACGATCTGGTCGAGCTGGGCGTCACCGCCATCGAGCTGATGCCGGTGGCCGACTTCCCCGGAACGCGCAACTGGGGCTATGACGGCGTGCTGCCCTTCGCCCCCGACAGCGCCTATGGCCGGCCGGAGGATCTGAAGGTTCTGGTGCAGGAGGCCCATGCCCGCGGGCTGATGGTCTTCCTCGACGTCGTCTACAACCATTTCGGGCCGGAGGGGAATTACCTCCATGCCTTCGCCAACAGCTTCTTCACCGAGCGGCACAAGACCCCCTGGGGTGCGGCGATCAACGTCGATGGCGAGCGCAGCGGGCCGGTGCGCGACTTCTTCGTCCACAACGCGCTCTACTGGCTGGAGGAGTTCCACCTCGACGGGCTGCGGCTGGACGCCGTCCATGCCATCATCGACGACAGCGACCGCCATGTTCTGGAAGAACTGGCGGAGCGGGTGCACAGCCATTTCCAGAACCAGCGCCATGTCCATCTGGTGCTGGAGAACGACGCCAACCAGGCGCGCTTCCTGACCCGCCACCGCGAGGGCGACCCGCGCTGGCACTCCGCCCAGTGGAACGACGACCTGCATCACTGCCTGCACAGTGCCGCGACCGGCGAGGATGGCGGCTACTACGCCGATTACGCCCACGATCCGGCCAAATGGGGCCGCACCCTGGCGGAGGGCTTCGCCTTCCAGGGCGAGCCGTCGGCCTACCGCGACGGCGAGCTGCGCGGGGAGCCGTCGGCCCATCTGCCGCCGACCGCCTTCGTCACCTTCATCCAGAACCACGACCAGATCGGCAACCGCGCCTTCGGCGAGCGCATTTCCCACATCGCCAAGCCTGAGGCCGTTCGCGCCGCCACCATCCTCTATCTGCTGGGTCCCGGCATCCCCATGCTGTTCATGGGCGAGGAATGGGCATCGGCCAAGCCCTTCCCCTTCTTCTGCGATTTCGGCGACGAGCTGGCCGAGGCGGTGCGCAAGGGCCGGGCGGAGGAGTTCGCCAAGTTCCCCGAATTCCAGGACCCCGAGGCCCGAGCCCGCATCCCCGACCCCACCGCGCCGGAAACGGCGGAGTCGGCCAAGCTGGACTGGGAGGCCCGCGGGGCACCGGAGCACGCCGGCTGGCTCGACTGGTATCGCCGGGCGCTGGCAGTGCGGCGGACGGAGATCGTGCCGCGGCTGGACGGCGTTCCCGGCGGTGCGTCGAGCCACGGCGTCGCCGGCAAGACCGGCCTCACCGTCTGCTGGAAACTGGGCGACGGCAGCCGGCTGCATGCCTTCGCCAATCTGGCCGACAGCCCGGCGTCCGGCTTCCCCGAGGCCAATGGCCGCGTGCTGTGGACGGAGGGGGGCGGGCTGACCGGCGACACGCTCGGCCCCTGGTCGGTGGTGCTGTGGCTGGAGGAAGCCTCCGCACTCGACCGGCTGGCCGACCGCATGGGGGTGGAGCGGTCCTTCGACAATGCCGCCGGGGAAACCGTGACGGCCAGCGAGGACACCGTCCGCGCCCTGTTGTCGGCCATGGGCGTGGAGGCGGGGGACGAGGCCGCAGCACTCGCCCATCTCGACCGGCTGGACGAGGAGGAGTATGGCCGCGCCCTGCCCCCGGCGGTGGTCCGCCGGGTGGGCGAGGCGGTCACCGTGCCGGTCACCCTGCCCCATGGCACCCGCACCCTGCGCTACACCCTGACGCTGGAAAGCGGGGAGACGCAGAGCGGCGTCGTCGGCTTCGGCTGCCTGCCGCGCTGCCGCTGCATCACCGCCGGCGACGTGACCTATGCCGAACGCCGCCTGCCGCTGGGGCGGCTGGCCCAGGCCGGCTACCACACGTTGCGGGTGGAGACGGAGCATGGCACGGCGGAGACCCGCCTGATTATGGCGCCTGCCCGCTGCCACCTGCCGGCGCCGATGCTGGTGGGGGAAAAGCTGTGGGGCCTGTCGGCGCAGCTCTACACCCTGCGCAGCGGGCATGACTGGGGCATCGGCGATTTCGGCGACCTGCGGACGCTGGCCGACATCGCGGCGGCGCGCGGAGCGGCGGTGATCGGCCTGAACCCGCTGCACGCCCTGTTCCTCGACAATCCCGAGCATGCCAGCCCCTATTCCCCGGCCAGCCGGCTGTTCCTGAACCCGCTCTACATCGACGTCACCGCGGTGGCGGAATTCCTCGACGATGCGGGGGTGCGGAAGGAGGCCGCCTCGCCCGCGTTCCGGCAGGCGCTGGAGGCGGCCCGCGCAACGGCCAACGTCGATTACACGGCGGTGTCCCGGCTGAAGCTGCCGATGCTGGAAAAGCTCTTCGCCGGTTTCAAGGCGTCGGCCAAGCCGGACCGCCGCGCCGCCTTCGATGCCTTCCGGAGCGAGGGCGGCAGCGGGCTGGAGCGCTTCGCCACCTTCCAGGCCTTGCGCGAACGCTTCGCTGCCGAGGGCAAGGCGGACTGGCACCGGTGGCCGGCGGAATTCCATGATGCGACGGCCCCGGCGGTTGAGCGCTTCGCCAGGGAGCATGCCGACCGCGTCGCTTATTTCGCCTGGCTGCAATGGCTGGCGGACGACCAGCTGCGTCTGGCGGCGGAGCGGGCCGCCGAACTCGGCATGGCCATCGGCTTCTACCGCGACCTCGCGGTCGGGGCCGATGCCAGCGGGGCGGAGACCTGGATGACGCCGCAGGCGGTGGTGGACGCCGCCCATGTCGGCGCGCCGCCCGACCTGTTCAACCCGGCCGGCCAGGATTGGGGGCTGCCGCCCTTCCATCCCCAGGCGCTGCGTGCGGCGGGGTATCAGCCCTTCATCGATCTGGTCCGCGCCAACATGCGCCATGCCGGGGCGCTGCGCATTGACCATGCGATGGCGCTCCAGCATGTCTATTGGATCCCGGACGGCCATCCGCCGGGCGAAGGCGCCTATGTCGCCTATCCGATGGAGGATCTGCTGGGCATCCTGGCGCTGGAAAGCCAGCGTCACCGCTGCCTCGTCGTCGGCGAGGATCTCGGCACCGTGCCGGAGGGCTTCCGCGAGCGGATGACCGAGGCCGGCGTGCTGAGCTACCGCGTCGTCTTCTTCGAATGGACCGAGGACGGCGCCTTCAAGGGGCCGGAGGAGTATCCGGAACTGGCGCTCGCCACCGTCGGCAGCCACGACCTCGCCACGCTGCGCGGCTGGTGGGAAGGCGACGACATCACGCTGAAGGCCGAGACGGGCCTCTATCCGGCCGACGACGAGGAGGAGAAGCAGCAGACCCGCCGGTCGGCCGACCGCGGCGCCCTGGTCGACGCCCTGCGCGCCGCCGGGATCGCCCTGCCCGCCGGCCTCACGCCGGACAGCCCCTATGACGAGGCGCTGGACCATGCGGTGCACGCCTTCCTTGCCCGCACCAACTCGGCGCTGGCGGTCGCGCAGCTGGACGACCTGACGCGCGAGCGCGATCAGGTCAACCTGCCCGGTACCACCGACCAGTACCCCAACTGGCGCCGCAAGCTGTCGATGACGCTGGAGGAGCTGGCCGACGCGCCGGAACCGGCGGCGGTCGCCGACATCCTGGCGGCGGCGCGTCCGTCCTCCGCCCCCGTCCGCGCTTAAGTCCCTGATCGGTTCCCACTCCGCCCTTCCCCATTCCGAGGAGCACACACCCATGGCCCCCGCCGCCGGCAATCCCATCCCTCGTGCGACGTACCGGGTCCAACTGAATGGCGAGTTCGGCTTCGACCGCACCGCCGCCATCGCCGACTACATCGCCCGTCTGGGCGTCAGCCATCTCTACGCCTCCCCCTACATGAAGGCGCGGCCGGGCAGCACCCACGGCTACGACATCGTCAACCACAACGAACTGAACCCGGAGGTCGGTGACCAGAACGACTTCCGCGATCTGGTGGAGGCGCTGAAGCGCAACGGGCTCGGCCAGATTCTGGACTTCGTTCCCAACCATATGGGGGTCGGCGGCTCCGACAACGAATGGTGGTTGAACGTGTTGGAGTGGGGGCCGGAAAGCCCGTATGCCGGGTATTTCGACATCGAATGGGAATCCGACTACCGCTATCTCCAGGGCAAGCTTCTGGTGCCCTTCCTGGGCGACCAGTATGGCGCGGTGCTGGTGTCGGGCGGGCTGGATCTGCGCTTCGATCCGGAAACCGGCAGCTTCGCCGTCTGGGCCTATGACAGCCACAAGCTGCCGGTGCGGCCGCAGGATTACGGCACCATCCTGGGCAACGATCACCCGGATCTGGAGCGCATCGGCGATGCATTCGCCCATCTTGCCTACGCCCGGCCCCATCAGATCGCGCGGGCCGGCGTTCAGAAGGCTGAATTGGCGACGCTGGTGGCGACCCGGCCGGACGTGGCCGATGCGATTGCCCAGCGGCTGTCCGTCTTCCGCGGCTATCAGGGAGAGATCGACAGCTGGGGCCACCTGCATGAGCTGATCGGCCGCCAGAACTGGCGCGTCGCCTATTTCAAGGTCGCGGCCGACGACATCAACTACCGGCGCTTCTTCAACATCAACGAGCTGGCCGGCCTGCGCATGGACGAGCCGGAGCTGTTCGACGTCGCCCACCGCATGGTGCTGGGGATGGTGGCGGACGGCACGCTCGACGGCATCCGCATCGACCACATCGACGGGCTGATCGACCCCAAGGGCTATTGCGAGCGGCTGGTTGCGGCGTCCTCCAAGCCCTTCTATCTGGTGGTGGAGAAGATCCTGGCCCGGCATGAGCGGCTGCGCGAGGAGTGGCCCATCGACGGCACCACCGGCTACGAATACGCCAACCTGATGGGCGGCCTGTTCGTCGATCCCAAGGCGGAGGAGGCCTTCACCCGTCTCTATGGCGACTTCATCGGACGGCACGACAATTTCGAAGAGGTGGTGCGGCAGTGCAAGATCCGCATCATGGAAAGCGAAATGGCGAGCGAGCTGAACGTGCTGTCGCGCAAGGCGGCGCGCATCGCCCGCTCCAACCCCGCCACCGCCGACTTCACCGCCAACATCCTGCATCAGGCGCTGAAGGAGACGATCGCCCGCTTCCCCGTCTACCGCACCTACGTCGACGGCGGCGTGCCGAGCGATCTGGACCGCCGCGACATCGACTGGGCGATCTCCCAGGCCCGGCGGGTCGAGCAGGGGCCGGACGGTTCGGTCTATGATTTCCTGCAACGCCTGCTGACCACCGATCTGGTGGCGGCTCCCAAGAGCGGCTACAGCCACCGGCAGGTCACCCGCTTCGCCATGCGCTTCCAGCAATACAGCGGGCCGGTGATGGCCAAGGGGCTGGAGGACACCGCCTTCTACCGCTACAACCGGCTGGTGGCGCTGAACGAGGTCGGCGGCCATCCCGACCATTTCGGCGTCAGCGTCTCCGCCTTCCACCGCGCCAACCAGGACCGGGCCCGTAACTGGCCGGGCAACATGCTGGCCAGCACGACCCACGACACCAAGCGCGGCGAGGACACCCGAGCCCGCCTCTACGCCCTGTCGGAGATGCCGGAGGAGTGGGAGCGGCAGGTCCAGACCTGGAGCCGGCTGCTGCGCGCCCGCCGCGGCGACGTGGAGGGCACCGCCCCGCCCGACCGCAACGACGAGTATCTGTTCTATCAGCTGCTGCTCGGCGCCTGGCCGGCGGAACTGACCGGCGCGTCGGTCGACCGGATCGAACAGCCGGCGATGACGGCCTTCGCCGAGCGCATCGTCGGCGCCATGACCAAGTCGATGCGCGAGGCCAAGGTGCACTCGACCTGGGCCGCGCCCAACGAAGCCTATGAAGGGGCGGTCGTCAGTTTCATCCATGATGCCCTCGACGTGACCCGCCGGAACGCCTTCCTGGAGTCCTTCCTGCCCTTCCAGGCGTCCCTGGCCCGCATCGGCATGGTCAACGGCCTCTCCCAGGCCCTGCTGAAGCTGACCAGCCCCGGCGTGCCCGACATCTATCAGGGGTGCGAGCTGTGGAACCTCAGTCTCGTCGATCCGGACAACCGGCTGCCGGTGGACTATGACGCTTGCCGCACGCTGCTGGAGGAGGTCGAGGGCCTCGTGGAACGTGGTACGGTTGCCGGCCTGCTGGAACGCTGGACCGACGGTGCCGTGAAGCTGGCGGTGACCCGTCAGGCACTGGCGGTCCGTGGCGAGATGCCGGAGGTCTTCAGCGCCGGCGAGTATCTGCCGCTGGAGGCGACCGGCGAGCGTGCCGACCATGTGGTGGCCTATGCCCGCCGCACCGGTGACGAAACCGTGGTGGTGGCCGTGCCGCGGCTGGTCGGGCAACTGGGCGAAAAGCCCGATTGGGGCAACACCGCCATCCCGCTGCCGCGCGGCACCGGCTGGCGCAACCGACTGACGGGGGCGGAGGTCGAGGGTGGCGATGCGGTGATGGCGGCGACGCTGTTCGCCGACCTGCCGGTGGCCCTGCTGTCCGCCAAGGGCTGACGGCCAGCCTGGAACGGAAAAGGGCGCGCGGCTGACCGCGCGCCCTTCCTCATGCCCGGACCGCCCGGATCAGCGGGCGGTGCTGCTTGTGCCGGTGGACGAACCGCCACCCATCGAACCGCCCATGGATCCTGACGGCTGTTGCGTGCCGACCGGACCGTCGGAGCCGGTGCCCATCGAGCCGCTGTTGCCCAGGCTGTTGCCGCCGGTGCCGTTGGTCGAGCTGGAAGAGCCGGAACCGGTCATCGACCCGCTGCCCATCGTAGATCCGCTGGACGACGAGCCGCTGGTGGCGCCGCTCTTGCTGTCCACGCCGCCCATGCTGCCGCAGCCGAGCTGGTTGTTCGACGTGCAGGGAGGGTTGGTCTGGTTGGAATTGGTGCTCGATCCGGCGCTGTTCGCGGCGGGGCTACCGGAGATCGAACCGCTGCTTTCTGCGAAGGCTGGGGCGGCCATCAGGGCCAGGGCGGTGGCGGCGCCGATCATCACGCTCTTCATGGGGATTCCTTATCTCTGGGCGGCCCGTCAACGCCGAATGGCGGCGGGCCGAAAACTTGTCGGTGGGGTCCGGTTCGTCCCCGCTTGCCATCACACCAACAGGCCCGGTCCGGAATGATCGCGCGGCAGCCGGAAACGAAAACGCCCGCCGAGGGGCGGGCGCTTTTCCAGGATTCTCAACGACTGTGAACGGTCAGGCCGTGCGCGCCTTCGGCAGGCCGGCGGCCATGGCGGCGGAGCCATGGAAGATCTCCAGCGCCGCCGGCGTGGAGGACGGGCGCAGGCCGCCCAGGATTTCCCCGGCGGCGCCGACGGCCTGGACCAGCGCGTCCGGCATCACCGGCTTGCGCAGCAGCCCCATGGCGAAGGCGCGGGCTTCGGCGGCATGGTGATCGAACCCGGTCATCAGCAGCGACGGAATGCCATTCTCTTCCCACAGGCGACGGGCCAGGACCAAGCCATTCTCCCCACCGGCGAGATTGACGTCGACCAGCGCCAGTTCGGGACATTCGCGGGCACCGACCCGCGTAGCCTTGGCGGCATCGCGCAGCGGTCCAACCACGGTATAGCCCGCATTCTCCAGAACGGCCTTCACGGCCGGACCGATCAGCGGATCGTCCTCGACGACAAGCACCTTCAAGACGGCATGCTCCCTTGAATGACGGTGCGGGCTTATAGCCCGTTCCGTCCGGTTTCCGAAGCCTGTTCGGCTTCGATCAACTGAACCGCCCATGTTTGTCGCGGTTCCGCTCCGTTCAAGAGGTCGAAGGGGTACTCCCTTCCGGTCATGGCGCCCTACTGAACGTCCGGGTTGGAAACATACACCATCGCAGAGCGTTTTACCCGGACGCGAGAGAGGATACACGCAATGGCATTTGTTGAGATGACCGACACATCGGGGGAAACCGTTTTGGTGAACCCCATCGCCGTCGCCTACCTGCGCACCGCAGGCGACGGCGGCACCGACCTGTACTTCGCCGGACGGGCGGAGCCGCTGCGGCTGACCGGGGCGCCGTCGGACATCGTCCGCGCCCTGGAAAACGCCGCCCCCACCCCGCCCGATCCCACCCTGTCGCTGCTGGCCTGACGATAAGCCTGCCCGCGAATGCAGGTTTTCAACGGGGGTAGTTCGGCGCGCGCTTCTCGAAAAAGGCGGTGATGCCCTCCGCCGCCTCCGCCCCGTGCAGGGCCTCGACGAAGAAGGCGGCCTCGCGGTCGAGCTGGTCGTCGGGCGCGCCGAAGCCGCTCTCGATCAGCCGCTTGGCCCGGCCGATGGCGAGCGTCGGCCCGTCCGCCAGCCGCTCCGCCCAGGCGAGCGCCTCGGCCAGCGTGGCGCCGGGCGCCACCACCCGGTTGACGATGGCGAGCTGGGCCAGCCGTGCCGCGCCGATCCTGCCGCCTTCGAACATGATCTCGGCCGCCAACTGCGGCGTCGCGGCACGGGCCAGGAATGCCGACGCCCCGCCGTCGGGGTTGAGACCGACCTTCACGTAGGCGAGCGTGAACACGGCATCCTCCGCCGCAACGATGAGGTCGCACCCCAATGCCACCGAGAAGCCGGCTCCGGCGGCGGCTCCCTCGACGGCGGCGATCACCGGCTTGGGGCAGGCGCGCATGGCGCGGGTCCAGCCATGGAAGCGCTCCAGGCTGGCGCGGGTCACCTCCGGATCGGCCTTGGCGTTGCCGAGCAGCCGGCCCAAATTGCCGCCGGAACAGAAGGTGCCGTTGGCCCCGGTCAGGACGATGGCTCCCACCCCCGGATCCTCCGCCGCCTGCACCAGCGCGTCGCGCGCGGCGGCCATCATCTCCGGCCCCAGCGCGTTCTTAGTGGCCGCGTCGTCCATCGTCAGCACCATCACGCGGCCCTGGCGCGCGACGGTCAATTGTCCGCTCATAGTTCGGTTCCCTCCCGGTTCTCGCTGCCCGGCCGGTATTTGAACATGCCTTCCGACGTGGCGATCAGGGCGCCGGTGTCGCCGTGGCGGATCTCCGCCGCCACGCCGATGATCTTGCGCCCGCCGCCGCGCAGCCGGCCGGTGGCGATCAGCGTACCGGTGCGCGCCTGACCCAGGAAGCTCGTCGACAGCGACAGCGTCACCACCCGCCGCACCCGGCCGGGGAAGGGACAGTATGTTGCCGAGAATCCGGAAACCGTGTCCAAAAGCGTCACCAGCACCCCGCCATGCACCACGCCGGCCCGGTTCAGGTGGCGGTCGTCGATGGCCATCGTCAGCTCCGCCTCGCCCTCCTCCCAGCGACTCAAGGCGTAGCCCAGCAGGCGCTGGAAGCCCGATTCCGGCTCGCCGTTCAGCAAATCGTCCATACCCTGTCCCATCACGCGGCTGTTTCGTGTGCGAAGTAAAGCGCGTGAAGGCGGTCCAGGTCCACCCGGTCGCCGCGTTCGGACAGCACGACCTTGCCCGACTGCATCAGATAGACATGGTCGGCGATCTTCAGGGCGCGGCTGGTGTTCTGCTCCACCAGCAGGATGGTCAGCCCCTCCGCCCGCAGCCGCGCCAGGATGCGGAAGATCTCGTCGACCACCACGGGGGCGAGGCCGAGCGACGGCTCGTCGATCAGGCAGACGCGCGGCTGCTCCATCAGGCCGCGGCCGATGGCGAGCATCTGCGCCTCGCCGCCCGACAGGGTGCCGGCGATCTGCCCGCGCCGTTCGGCCAGCCGCGGGAACATGTCCATGACCATCGCCCTGTTGCGCTTCCAGTCCTTGCGGCAGCCGCGCGGGAAGGCACCCATCATCAGGTTGTCCTCCACCGTCATGTCGGGGAAGATCATCCGGCCCTCGGGGATCATCACCAGCCCGTCGGCCACCCGGTCCCAGGTCTTTGCCGCCTTGCGGCTCTGCCCGTCGACGCGGATGTCGCCGGAGGTGGCCGGCACCAGCCCCATGATGGCGCGCAGCAGCGTGGTCTTGCCGGCGCCGTTCGGGCCGACGATCACCGTCGTCTTGCCGGCCTCCACCGACAGCGAGACGTCCCACAGCACGTTGATCGCGCCATAGCCGGCGCGCAGCGCCAGGATGTCGAGCGCGTTGGTCATGACGCCTCCGCAAGGGTGGTCTCGCCGGTGTAGCTGCGGATCACCTCCGGGTCGCGGAACACCGCGCCGGGGGAGCCGTCGGCGATGATCTGGCCGAAATTCAGCACCAGCACCCGCGGGCAGAGCGCGGCGATGGTGGCGATGTCATGCTCGATGATGACCATGGCGAGGCGGTAGCGGTCGCGCACCGCCGCCAGCCGTTCCATGAAGGCGCGCTTGCTGCTGGTTTCCAGCCCGGCCAGCACCTCGTCCAGAAGGAGCAGGCTCGGCTCGGTCGCCAATGCCTTGCCGACCTCCAGCGCCTTGTGCTCGGTCAGGGCCAGTTCGTTGGTGGCGTCGCGGTCGGCCTTGTCGCGCAGGTTCAGGATGTCGAGGATCTCGTCGATCCGCTTCGGGTCCTTTTTCCCAGCGCCGAAGCGCTGGGCGACCAGCAGGTTCTCCCGCACCGTGCAATGGCCGAAGGGTCGCGGGATCTGGAAGCTGCGGCCGATGCCGAGCCGTGCCCGTTTCCAGTCCGGCAGCTTCAGCAGCGAGGTGCCGCGAAAGTCGAGCCGCCCGGCGGTCGGCCGCACCACCCCGGAGATGACGTTGAACAGCGTGGTCTTGCCGGCGCCGTTGGGGCCGACCAGACCGATGCTTTCCCCTTCCGCGACGGAGAAGCTGGCGCTTTTCAGCGCCTGGACGCCGCCGAAATTGACCTGGACGCCTTCAAGCGTGAGCATGGCGGCTCTCCTTCACCGGGCGGCGGCGCAAGGCCGGCATCAGGCCGCCGGGGCTGAACAGGATCATGGCGCAGAGAAGCACGCCCAGGATCATCTGATGACCGTGCGGCAGGATCGGCTTGAACAGCAGCTGATCGACCAGATAGATCGCGAGTGCCCCCACCATTGGCCCCCACACCGTGCGGTAGCCGCCGAAGATCGCCGCGGCGATCGGCAACACGGTCCAGCCGCTGGAAAAGGCGTAGTCGGGGTCGAGGAAGCTGATGAAATGCGCGTTGAAGGCGCCGACCACCCCGGTGATGAAGGCCGACAGCACCAGCATCGCCGCCTTCAGGTGCGTGCTGGGCACGCCGACGACGCGGGTCGCCACCTCGGTGTCGTGCATCGCCTTCAGGGCGAGGCCCCAGCTGCTGCGCCGGATGGCGTCATAGGCGAGGGCCGCCAGCACGACGATGGTCAGGACGATCAGGTAGCCGCCCAGCTTCTCGCCGAAATCGAAGCCCAGGATTTTCGGAAAACGCGGGATCGACAGCAGCCCGCCGGCCCCGCCGGTGACCGGCGTCATCTCGGTCGCCAGAATCTGGAAGATGTGGGCATAGGCGAGGATGGCGAGGGCGAAATAGGGCCCGCGCAGCCGCAGCGCCGGCAGCATGGCGATGGACGACACCGCCGCCCCCACCCCGCCCAGCAGCATGGATGCGAAGACCGGCACCCCCAGCTTCATCGCCAGCACGGCCGAGGTGTAGGATCCCACCCCGAAGAAGGCGGCGTGGCCGAAGCTGACCATGCCGCCGAGATTGCCGAGCAGCGCCCAGGCCACCGCCACCCCGGCGATGGTCAGCGCCGCGACGATCAGCCCCAGCACATAGGCGTTGCTGCCGAACAGCAGGGGCATGCCGACATAGGCGGCGGCAAGGGCCGCGGCCAGAAGTATGCGGTTCATCGAAGGATTGCTCATCGCGCCAGTGCCCTCCCGCCGCCGAACAGGCCCGAAGGCGAGACGAACAGCACGACCAGGAACAGGATCATTCCAGCCAGCTCCTGCAACGAGGCCGACAGGTAGGTGACCGTCAGCGATTCGATGACCCCGATCATGACGGCGCCGATCAGCACGCCGGGGATCGAGCCCATCCCGGCCAGCACGGTGATGATGAAGGCCTTGACCGTCAGCACATGGCCCAGCGCCGGGAATACGGTCTTGCCGGTGTAGATGGCGAAGCCGGCGAAGGTGGCGAGCAGGGCCGCGATCAAAAAGGACAGGATCTCGATCTTGCGCGGGTTGACCCCCATCAGCGTCGCTGCCGCCCGGTTCGACGACAGCGCCCGCACCGCGCGCCCCTGCCAGGAATGGTTCAGCCACCACCAGACGCCGGCCATCAGCACCAGCCCGCCGACGAAGGACGCGACCTCCGCATTCATCGCGAACAGGGTATCGGCGACGACCAGGGAATCCTGGAACCAGGGATCGGAGGTCGAATGGATGTCGGCCTTCCAGATCGACAGGATGGCGTTGGTCAGGATGATCCCGAGCCCGAAGGTGAGGATCAGCGAGTTGATTTCGCGGACCTGCCGGATGCGGCTGAGCAGCGCATAGACGATGGCAGACGCCGTCCCGACGATCACCAGCGCCACCGGGATCGCCATCACCGGGTTGATGCCATAGGTGGTTTCCGCCGCATAGGCGACATAGGCGGCCAGCAGCACCAACTCGCCATGGGCGAGGTTGATGACCCGCATGGTCCCAAACACCAGCGCCAGCCCGACCGCGACGGTCGCGTAATAGCCGCCGGCGAGCAGGCCCGAGAACAGGGCCTGGAGCGTCAGTTCGAACATGGGTTGCCCCCTGTTGGAGGTGGCCTCATCCCCTTTCCCCGCTTGGGAAAGGCGGTCTCGCTCACCAGGGCACTGCCGGGAAATTCATCGTTCCGTTGGCGGCGTCCTTCGGCCAGACCAAAACCACCTTGCCGCCCTGGTGCTGGCCCATGCGGTGGGTGAAGTTCAGGTTGTCGCCGTTCCTGTCGAAGGTGACGCGGCCGATCAGGGTGTTGGCGTCGGTCTTGCGCAGCTCGTCGGCCAAGCCGCCCTTGGCGAGCGTCCCGGCCTCGTCGGCGCGGACGACGGCGTCGATCAGCAGGCGGGTCTGGACATAGCCGAACTGGCCCAGATAGTCGGGATCCTTGTTGAACAGCGTCTTGTAGGTGGCGGCGAACTCCACCGCCTCCGGCTGGGTGAACTCCACCGGGTAGGGCAGCATCGAGGTGCCGTAGACGGTCTCCATCAGGTCGGGGAATTCCTTGGCCATCTGCGCGGTGGCGAGCGACCAGACGCCGACCATCGCCTTGACCTGCGGCTTCAGCACCTTGGCTGCCCGCAGGATGCCGACATAGTCGTTCTCGTAGCCGACCATGGCGATGACGTCGGGACGGTCCTGGAGTTTCACCTTGTTCATCAGCGGCTTGAAGTCGCTGGTGGAGCCGTCGAACTCGTGCATGCCGACGGTGACGCCCTTGGCGGCCAGGGCGCTGTTGACCTGTTTGGCGAGGCTGCTGGTGGCATCCTTGTTCAGATAGACGATGGAGACCTTCTTGGCGCCCATCTCCTGCAACATGCCGATCATGGCGAGCGCGTAGCCGTCGGTGTTGTTGATGCGGAAGAAGGTGGGATAGCCGCGCTGGGTCAGTTCGGGGGAGACGCCGCCCGAGGTGATGTAGACCAGCCCGGCCTTCTGCGCCGCTTCCGATGCCGGACCGATGATGTTGGATCCGTAGCCGCCGGTGATCGCCACCACCCCGTCTCCGGCCAGCTTCTCCACCGCCGCCACGCCCTTGGCCGGGGAGGTCTCGTCGTCGATGGTCTGGACCTTGAAGCTGTGCTTGCCGGCATAGCTTTTGTTCGCCATCTCGACGGCGACGGAGATGCCCTCATGCATGCCCTGGCCGACGCGGGCGAGGCTGCCGGTCAGCGGCAGTTCGGAGCCCAGCAGGAAGTCCTTGGCCTGCGCCGCCCCGGCGCCGAGCGTTACCGACAGAGCGAGGGCTGAAACGGTTACGAGATTGGCGAGCGTCCGGGTCATGCTTTGGTTCCCTCCCATGGGCTTTGCTTTTTGAGGCTTTGTTTTTCGGAGTTCCGGTCTCTGCGTCAGGCGGCCATCACCTCGGCGGCGAGCGCGCGCAGGCCACTTTTCAGCAGCTTGCCGGTCGGGCTGGCCGGCAGGGCGTCCATGGCGACGATCCGCGAGGGGCGTTTGTAGGGGGCGAGCCGTTCGGCGGCCCAGGCTTTCAGTTCTTCCTCCGTCGCGCTGCGGCCGGGGACGAACTGGACGAAGGCCACCACCTCCTCGTTGCCGGCGACGGCATGGCCGACCACCGCGGCCAGCGTCACCGCCGGGTGGCTGGTCAGCACTCCCTCGACTTCCTCCGGATAGACGTTGAAGCCGGAGCGGATGACGATCTCGCGGATGCGGCCGACCACGGCGACGCAGCCGTCCGGTTCCAGCCGGGCGACGTCGCCGGTCTTCAGCCAGCCGTCGTCGGTGATCACCTGGGCGGTCAACGCCGGTTCGCGGTAATAGCCGAGCATCACGTTGGGGGCGCGGACCCACAGCTCGCCCGGCTCGCCATCGGCCACGTCCAGGCCGGTGACATGGTCGACGAAGCGCATCTCCACCAG
Source organism: Azospirillum palustre (assembly GCF_002573965.1). Taxonomy (NCBI): domain Bacteria; kingdom Pseudomonadati; phylum Pseudomonadota; class Alphaproteobacteria; order Rhodospirillales; family Azospirillaceae; genus Azospirillum; species Azospirillum palustre. The sequence continues at coordinate 722,514 of NZ_PDKW01000041.1, forward strand.
CGGCAGGGCCGGGCCGATGGAGGTGTCGCCGCGCGGCGCGTCGAGCCGGGTCTGCGTCACCGTCGGCGAGCATTCGGTCAGGCCGTAGCCGTTGTGCAGGGCCAAGCCGAAGACCCGCTCCACCGTCCGCTTGAGGTCGAGGTCCAGCACAGAGCCGCCCGACGACAGGTAGCGCAGGGCCGGCGCGGCGGGGTTGCTGCCGGTGACGGTGGCGTACTCCACCAGCTTGGCGTACATGGCTGGAACACCCTGGAACACGGTCACCCTGTCCTGTTCCAACGCCTGCCACACCGCTGCGGGGGCGAAGCGCGGCACGGTGTGCAGGCAGCCGCCGGCATAGAGGGTGCCGAGGCAGGTGGAGGCCAGCCCGAAGACATGGCTGACCGGCAGCACGCCATAGGTGCGGTCGTTGGTGCCCAGCCCGCGCATCCAGCCCGACACTGAGGCGACGAACAGCAGGCCGCGGTGCGACAGCATCACGCCCTTGGGCTTGCCGGTGGTGCCGGAGGTGTAGATCAGCGCGCCGACCTGCCGCTGGTTGCCGGCATGGACCGGCTCCGGATCGGCGTCCAGCAGCGGGCCGACCGCCATCGGCGGCAGATCCGGGTCGCCGAGCGGCTCCGCGCCATGGCGGGTGGCATGGGCGGCGGCCTCATGGGATACCGTATCGGTATAGAAGACCCGGCGCGGCTGGCAGTGGTCGCGGATGGCGTCGATCTCGCGATCCGACAGGCGGGCGTTGACGATGACCGGCCAAGCATCGCGCTCGCTGGCGGCCAGGATCAGGGTGACGGCGGCGAGGCCGTTCTCGCAGACGATCATCACCCGATCGCCGCCGACCACCCCCAGCCGCTTCAACTGCGCGGCGGCGCTGCCGACCGCCTGGGCCAGACGGCGGTAGCTCCAGTCCTGCGCCCCGTCGAACAGGGCGGGGGCGTCCGGGGTCCGTTCCGCCCAGGCGAGTGCGGCGTTGCTGAAGCGCGGCGGCAACGCCGCCACCATTTCAGCGAAATCGGGAACCGGCCGCCCGGCGGTCATGCCGCCTCCCGGATCATGTTGCGGGCAATGACGAGCTGCTGGATCTGGGTGGTGCCCTCATAGATGCGGAACAGGCGGACATCGCGGTAGAAGCGCTCGATCCCGTAATCGGCGATGTAGCCGGCCCCGCCATGGATTTGCACCGCGCGGTCGGCGACGCGGCCGACCATCTCGGTCGAGAACATCTTGCAGCAGGCGGCGTCGGTGTTGACGTTCTGCCCGGCGTCGCGGCGTCGGGCGGTCTCCAGCACCATGCAGCGGGCGGCATAGGCCTCCGCCCGGCTGTCGGCCAGCATCGCCTGGATCAGCTGGAACTCGGCGAGCGGCTGGCCGAACTGCTTGCGCTCCATGGCGTAGCTCAGGCTGTCGCGGATCAGCCGCTCGGCCAGACCGACGCAGACGGCGCCGATGTGCAGGCGGCCGCGGTCGAGAACCTTCATCGCCGTCTTGAAGCCCTGCCCCTCCTTGCCGCCCAGGATGGCGCCGGCCGGAACTCGGCAGTCCTCGAAGATCACGTCGCAGGTGTGGGCGCCCTTCTGGCCCATCTTTTTGTCGATGGGGCCGAGCGACAGGCCGGGCGTCCCGGCTTCCACAAGGAAGGCCGACACGCCGCGGGCGTCGCGGCTGTCCAGATCGGTGCGGGCGAAGACAGTGAAGAGACCGGCCTGCGGCGCGTTGGTGATGTAGCGCTTGGTGCCGTTCAGGATGAAATGGTCGCCGTCGCGCCGGGCGGTGGTGCGGAGGGAGCCGGCGTCGGAGCCGGACTCCGGCTCGGTCAGGGCGAAGGCGCCGACGATCTCGCCGGCGGCCAGACGCGGCAGGTAGCGCTGCTTCTGCTCCGCCGTGCCGTCGATGACGATGCCCTGGGAGCCGATGCCGTTGTTGGTGCCGATCAGCGAGCGGAAGGCCGGAGAGGTTTGCCCCAGCTGGAAAGCGACCTGCACCTCGTCCGTCATCGACAGGCCGAGCCCGCCATACTCCTCCGGGATCGACAGGCCGAACAGGCCCATCTCGCGCATCGCGCCGATCACCTCGGCCGGGATGGCGTCGTCCTCCGCCACCTTGTGTTCCAGCGGGACCAGCTTCTCGCGGACGAAGCGCCCCAGAGTGTCCAGCAGTTGATCCAAAACGTCCTTGTCCAAGGCCATGCGTGCTCTCCGTGCGGGGAGAATGATTTCAGGGGAAATCAAAAATCGAGGGGCGCCGCCTCGTCTGTTCGTTGGCCACGCTGACAGATGCGAAAATGCCTGTCAACAAAATGAAACTGAATTTCGTTTAACGAAATATGGGTGGCGGATTGGAGGTCTGCCGCGCGTCTGCGCGGGCTTGCCAGCCGGACCGAAGCGGTTAACCTTTTTCCCGAAATCACGGCCTGGACCGTCGGGCCGATAAATCGCAGGAGGGTTTGGGATGATCGACCTCTATTTCTGGCCGACGCCGAACGGCCACAAGATCACGATCTTTCTGGAGGAAGCCGGGCTGGACTACAGCTTCAAGCCGGTGAACATCTCCACCGGCGACCAGTTCAAGCCGGAGTTCCTGGCCTTCTCGCCCAACAACCGCATGCCGGCGATCATCGACACCGCCCCGGCCGACGGCGGCGAGCCGATCAGCGTGTTCGAATCCGGCGCCATCCTTGTCTACCTTGCCGAGAAGACCGGCAAGTTCCTGCCCGGCGACGTGCGCGGCCGCAAGACGGTTCTCGAATGGCTGTTCTGGCAGGTCGGCGGCCTCGGCCCAATGGCCGGCCAGAACCACCATTTCGTCCAGTACGCGCCGGAGCGCATCCCCTACGCCATGGAGCGCTACGTCAAGGAGACCAGCCGTCTCTATGGCGTGATGGACAAGCGCCTTGCCGACAACGAGTTCCTCGGCGGGGCGGAACTGTCCATCGCCGATATGGCGAGCTACCCGTGGATCGTCCCGCACGAACGCCAGCAGCAGGATCTGGACAACTTCCCCAACCTGAAGCGCTGGTTCACCGCGATCAAGGAGCGGCCGGCGGTGGTGCGCGCCTATGAAAAGGGGCAGGAGATCAACCCCAACCGCACGCCGACGGTGAACGAGGAGAGCAAGAAGATCCTGTTCGGCCAGTCCGCCGATACGCTGAAGCGCTGAGGTTAATCGCCCTCTCCCGCCCCGGGAGAGGGAGGGACCCGCCGAAGGCGGGAGGGTGAGGGGCGATGTGAACAATGGATCCCATATCCTTGGATCACCCCTCACCCTTCCCAAGCTTCGCTTGGGCCCCTTCCCTCTCCCGGGGCGAGAGAGGGGATCCAAGGACAACTTCGTATTATCCGCTACCACTTCGCGGCACCCGTTTGCGCCGCGCAGACTTTCGGGTGCCCCCGGCGTAGACGGGACCGTTCGTCTGACCAGCGTGTTGTTTTCGGTAGAGAATATCTACCGGAGATGCCGCGCCGATGAGCATCTGGCCACGCACCGACTCCGACGGCACCCTTCCGCAGAGGGCGACCGGTTCCGCAACCGCAACCGACATACAGGTCGCCCTGCATCCCCTGCCCTCCATGCCGGAGCTGGCGCGGGCATGGACGGAGCTGGAAAGCCGCTCCGACTCCTCCTTCTTCCTGTCCTGGACCTGGATCGGGCCCTGGCTGGCGCAGATGCCGGACGGGATCGAGCCGCAGCTGCTGGTCGCCCGCCAGGGGGATGAAACGGTCGGGCTGGCCCTGCTCTGCCCGCGCCTGCGGCGCCGGTTCGGGCTGCTGCCCAGCCGCTGCTGGATGCTGCACGAGACCGGCGACCGCAGCTATGACCGGCTGTTCATGGAGTATAACGGCATCCTCGCCGACCGCCGCGTCGCCGACGAGGTGACGGACGCCATGCTGCACTGGCTGGGCGAGCGGCTGGGCGCCAATGACGAGCTGGTGCTGGGCGGCCTGACCCTGGCGGCGGAGCGGGCGGCCCGGCGGGTGGCGGCGCGCACCGGCCACACGCTGCAACTGCGCGTCGCCGATTCCGCGCAATGGGTGGATTTTGCCACGGTGCGCGCGGCGGGCGGCGATTTCCGCGGCGGGCTCGGCCGCAACACGCGGGCGGCGGTGAACCGCAGCGAGCGGCTTTACCGGGCCCGCGGTGCGCTGGAACACCGCGTCGCCACGACGGTGGACGAGGCGCTGGAGTATTTCGCCGGGCTGGAGGTGCTGCATCAGGCCGGCTGGCAGGCGCGCGGGCAGGCCGGGGCCTTCGCCAATGCCGCCTTCCGCCCCTTCCATCGACGGCTGATCGCCGAGGGGATGCCGCAGGGCGCCGTGCGGCTGAGCCGGGTCAGCGCCGGTGGGCAAGCGGTCGGCTATCTCTACAACTTCGTCCACCGCAACCGCGTGCTGAACTATCAGGGCGGCTTCGCCTTCGAGGCCGACAACCGGCTGAAGCCGGGGCTGCTGAGCCATGTGCTCGCCATCGAGGACGCGCTGGCCCGCGGCGAGGATTGCTACGACTTCATGTCGACCCCGGCCGGGCACAAGCCGCTGCTCTCCAACGCCGAACAGCCGATGAACTGGCTGACGCTCGGCCCCGACCGGTTCAGCCGGCGGATGGAGGCGCATGTCCGCCGGGCGCGCGGGGTGATGGCCGATGCGGTCAAGCGGTCGCTGCGCGGATGGATCGCGCCGGCCAAAGGCATTTGAGTGCGGTATCCGAACGGGGGAATTGGCGATGAAGACCGGGATGAAGGCCGGGCCGCTGGCCTGCGTGTTGGGCGACATGGATCTGGTGCGCCCGCTGGGGCTTGCGGGCATCCGCTGTGCCGTGGTCGGGCCGCCGGACGGGGCGACCGCCCATTCCCGCTTCACCGCCCAGCTGATCCCCTGGCAAGGCGGCAATGACGGCACGCTGGTCGACCGTCTGCTGCGCTTCGGCGCCGCCCAGTCGCAAAAGCCGGTGCTCTACATGGAGGAGGACGCCCAGCTGCTGATGGTGTCGCGCAACCGCGACCGGCTGGCCTCGGTCTTCCGCCTTCCGCTGGCCGACGCCGAGCTGGTGGAGACGCTGGTGGACAAGGGCCGCTTCCAGGCGATGGCGGAACGGCTGAACCTGCCGGTGCCGCGCACCCGACGCCTGCGCCCCCTGCCCGGCAGCGAGGCGCCGGATCTGGACCTGCGCTATCCCGTGATCGTCAAGCCGCTGACCCGCCGTCCGCCCTGGGACGAGATCGAGGGGCTGGGCAAGGCGATCCGGCTGGACGGGCATGATGAGCTTCGCGCCCTGTGGCCGCGTCTGATCCCGGTCGGCATCGAGCTGCTGGCGCAGGAACTGATCCCCGGGCCGGAGACGCGGATCGAAAGCCACCATGTCTATATCGAAGCCGGCGGTGCGGTGGCCGGGGAATTCACCGGGCGCAAGATCCGCACCTACCCCGTCGATTACGGCCACAGCACGGCGCTGACCATAACCGACATCGACGGCGAGGGCGCCGATGTCGCGGCGCTCGGGCGGGAGATCGCGGCGAAGACCGGCCTGCGCGGCGTCGCCAAGTTCGACTTCAAGCGCGACCCGGACGGCCGGCTGCACCTGCTGGAGATCAACCCGCGCTTCAACCTCTGGCACCATCTGGGGGCGGTCGCCGGGGTGAACCTGCCGGCGATGGTGCAGGCGGACCTGACCGGCCGGCCTCGCCCCGCCCCGGCCAAGGCCCGGCCTGGCGCCTGCTGGTGCCACATCAGCAAGGACCGGCTGGCGGCGCGGGAAAGCGGCGTGCCGACGGCGCGCTGGCTGGCCTGGGTGGCGCGTTGCGAGGCGAAGGCGATCACGCCGGACGACCCGATGCCCTTCCTGCGGCCGAAGCTGGACCGGCTGTTCGCGCGCATGCCCGGCGGCATCCGGTCCGCCCGCCTCGTGAAGCCCTGACCCCGCCCATGAAGATCGCCCTGATCTCCGACATCCACGCCAATCTGGAGGCGTTGCAGGCGACGCTCGACGCCATCCGGGCGGAGGGAGCGGAGCGCATCGTCTGCCTCGGCGACATCGTCGGCTACAACACCGACTTCGCCGCCTGCATCGCCCTGCTGCGGCAGGCCGGCGCCGTCTGCATCGCCGGCAACCACGACCGGGCGGTGGCCGGCCTGATCGGCACCGACGGGTTCAGCGGCCCGGCGGCGCGGGCCGTCGCCTGGACCGGGGCAAGGCTGGACGAGGACAGCCGCGCCTTCCTGGCCGGCCTGCCCCTGATCGCCGATGTGGAGGGCACGCTCGTCGCCGTGCATGGCGCGCTGCATCCGGAGGTCGGCAAGGAGCTGGTCCGGCTGGACGATGACGGAAAGCGGGCCTTGAGCCTGCGGGCGCTCGCGGCGCATCCATCGGGCGCGCGGATCTGTGCCTTCGGCCACACCCACCGGGCCGGGCTGTGGGAATGGCGCGACGGGACGGTGCTGGCGGTGCCGCTCGACGAGCCGGCGGGAGCGGAGTTGCGGGCGGACGGGCTCTACCTGCTGAACCCCGGCACGGTGGGGGAGCCGCGCGGGGCCGATGCCCGCGCCTGCTTCGCCTGTTACGACACCGTCGCGCGCTGCGTCACCCTGCATCGCGTCGCCTATGCCCGCCGCGTCGCCTTGGCGAAGACCCGGCGGGCGGGGTTGGCGCCACGTTTTGCCGCAGTTCCGGCGCCGTTTCGGATGAAGTTGATCAAAATACTGAGGCTTCTTGGAGTCTACGAGTGGTTAAAGCATGCTCTTCCCCGCCATGCGTCATCAATATGACAATCCCGTAACGCGGCTTTGCTTCAACAAAAACTGGAAAATGAGCATAATCCGGTGCGGGGGCAATGGTGACGCCGGGCTATGGACATTATCGGTATTTCAATCGGCGCTGCCGGCGGGATGTGGTCCCGGCCCGGCAGGACATCGCCGCCCCTGACCGCGTTGCTGGCGCTGGGCCTTGCCATCGGCCTCGCCGCGATCCTGCCGGCCCATGCGCAGGAGGCTGAGGCCTCGCCCAAGACGACCGTGGCGGACAGCGGGCCGGTGCGGCTGACCATCCTCTACACCCAGGGCACCACCGACCTGGACGAGACCGCCGGGCGCGGCGGCATGGCGCGCTTGGCCGGCACGATCCGCCAGGAGCGGGCCGCCCACCCCAACCTGCTGGTCCTGCATGGCGGACAGACGTTGGCGCCGTCGGTGCTCGCCTTCTACGATCAGGGCGCCCACATCATCGACCTGCTGAACGGAATGACCGTCGACGCGATGGCCGCGCTGAACCGCGAATACCATCATGGCGACGACCGGCTGAGCGCCCGCGCCTTCGAGGCCGGATTCCCCATCGTCACCACCAACGCGGTCGACCGCTCCACCGGCCGCACGCCGGACGGGCTGGAGGAGGCGGTGGTGCTGACCACCGGCCCCTTGCGCATCGGCGTGATGGCGGCGACGCCGGTGCTGACGCGGGAGACCACCCGCACCCAGCGCACCGAGTTCCGCGACCCGGTTCGGGCGCTGACCGCCAAGGCCGCGGCCTTGCGGGCGGAAGGCGTCGATCTGGTGGTGGCGATGACCGGCTATGCCGGCGACACCCACCGCAGCGTGCTGGCCGCCCGCCCGGCGGACATCGTGCTGTACCAGGACCGCAGCCGCCCCTTCGCCGTCGAGTATGACGGCCGGTTCCTGTCCGCCACGGTCGGGCCGCAGGCCGCCTGGGTGTTGGCGCTCGACCTGACGATGCAGCGGACCGCCGGACCGGACGGTCAGCCGGTGGTGAGCTGGACCCCGGCGCCGCGCCTGATCGATACGGCGACGGTGGCGCCCGACCCGGCGGTGCTGATCCAGGCCAAAGCCTATGCGGCGCGGCTCGACACCATGCTGCGGATGGAGGTGGGACGTCTCACCGCACCGCTCGACACCCGCAAGGAGTCGCTGCGGACGGGCGAGAACGCCTTCGCCAATGCGGTGGTCGACACGCTGCGCGAGGCGCTGGACGGCGACGTGGCGCTGTTCAACGGCGGCGGCATCCGCGGCGACCGCCAGTATCCGGCCGGCACCCTGCTGACCCGGCGCGACATCTACACCGAACTGCCCTTCCACGATGTCGGGGTGGTGCTGGACGTCTCCGGACAGCAGCTCTGGGATGCGGTGGAGAGCGGCGTGTCGGCGGTGGAGCAGTTGCAGGGCCGCTTTCCCCATTTGTCCAATGCCCGGGCCGAGATCGACCTCGGCCGTCCGCCCGGCCAGCGGCTGCGCAGCCTGTCGGTCGGCGGCAAGCCGGTCGCTTTGTCCGGCCGCTACCGTCTGGCGACCAGCAGCTTCCTGGCGGCGGGAGGCGACGGCTATGGCGTCCTGGCCGGCGCGCCGCGGCTGGTGGAGGACCGCAACACCGAGTTCGTCTCCACCCAGATGATCGACCAGATCGCCCGCAGCGGCGAGTTCGTGCCCCGGCTGGACGGCCGCATGACGGTGAGGCGGTGATGGACTGGCTGTCTTCCACCGCCTTGCCGGCACCCCCCTTGCCGGTACACCCCTTGACGACACCCGATGCGGCGGTCATGGACGGCACGGCACGGCGCAAGCCGCAGGCGCCGCCGCCGAACCGGCGGCGGCGGTTCGGCATCGCCGTCCGCATCACGCTGGGCCTGTCGGTGATGGCGCTGCTGGTGCTGCTGATCGGCGGCGTGTCGATGTCCTCCTTCCGCCTGTTCCGGGCGGAGGTGGCGGCGCTGTCCACCAACACCCTGCCGGAGGTCATCACCAGCGCCGAACTGCACGGGTCGTTGCAGAAGCTGGTGGCGCAGCTGCCGCAGCTCGCCGCCGCCGCCTCGACGCCGCAGCGCCGGTCCATCTATGACGGGCTGGTGACGGAGCTGGATTCGATGCAGCTCCTGGTCGCCCGCATGCGCGGCCTGATGAAGGAGGGCGATCCCGGAGCGGGCGAGCGCGACGGCAATGTCCGCCTGCTGGAGCAGACCCGCTCCACCCTGCTGATCCTGGCCGCCACGGTCGCCGACCTGAACGCGGAGGTCACGCGCCAGATCGACTATGGCGACCGTCAGGCCGAAGCCGCCCGCGCGCTGAGCCGGCTGGCGGCGGCGATCGAGAGCATGCCGGACACGGGGGCCTGGGCGGCCCGCATCGGGGCGCTGATGGCGCGGGCGGCGGGAGCGACGCAGCTCGATCATCTCAGCCGCCTGAAGGGCGAGGCGCGGTCCGCCGAACGCACGCTGGCCGAACTGGCCCGCCTGTCGGGCGGCGCCCCCGACCCCACCGGGCAGATGATGTCCACCGTGCAGGAGGAGCTGTTCTCCCTGCTGGTGGCGCCGGGCGGGCTGTTCGAGAGCGCCATCGACCGGCTGCAGGCGCGCAACCGCGCCCAGGCGCTGACCGGACAGGCCCAGGTGCTGGTCGAGACGGTCGAACGCTCCACCCGCGCGCTGTACGATTCCATCCGCGACCAGTCGGCCGAGCGCACCGATGCGCTGGCGGCGCTGATCGCCGAACGCACCCGCACGGTGATGGTGCTGGCCGCAACGTCGCTTCTGCTGGCGGTGTGCGTCTATTTCTTCTTCCGCCGCTTCCTGTCGACACGGCTGGTGGCGATGAACCGGGCGGTGCTGGCCCGGCTGTCGGGAAACCGCCAGCCCCCCCATTGCGGCATTGCGGCGCCGGCCGGCCTGCCGGTTCCGGTCCCGGTTCCGGTCCCAGTCGATGGCGACGACGAGATCACCGACATCGGCGCTTCGATCCGGTACTTCATCGAGGAGATCGACCGGCGCCAGCAGGCCCTGGCCGACAACGAGCGGCGCTTCCGCGACCTCGTCGAAGGCTCGATCCAGGGCATCGTCATCCATCGCGATTTCCACGTGCTCTATGCCAACGACAGCTTCGCCGCCATGCTCGGCATGACGGTGGCGGAGGTGGTCGCCCTGCCGTCCCTGCTGTCGGTGGTGGCGGCGACCGAACGCCAGGCGCTGATCGAGGGGTATGACCGGCTGCTGGAGAATGGGCAGTCGACGCCGCGCCGCCGCATCCGTGCCTGCCGGTCCGACGGCGCCGGGCTTTGGGTGGAGTTGACCGGCCGGCGCGTCGACTGGATGGACGGCCCGGCGATCCAGGCGGTGGTGGTCGACGTGACGCGCGAAGTGGAGGCGGAGCATGCCCTGCGCCAGTCGCGCGACGCCGCCGAACGCGCGCTCGACGAACTGAAGGCCACCCAGGCCAGCCTGATCCAGGCGGAGAAGATGGCCTCGCTCGGCCAGCTGGTCGCCGGGGTGGCGCATGAGGTGAACACCCCCATCGGCATCACCATCACCGGCGCCTCGCAATTGCAGGCGCTGATCGGCGAGCTGTCGGACCGCCACACGGCGAATGCGCTGAAGAAGTCGGACTTCCAGCGCTTCCTCAGCGACGGGATGGAGATGGCCACCCTGATCCTGTCCAACAGCACCCGTGCCGCCAATCTGGTGCAGAGCTTCAAGCTGGTCGCCGTCGACCAGTCCAGCGACGAGCGCCGCCCCTTCCTGCTGCGCGATTACATCGACGAACTGCTGCGCAGCCTGCACCCGACCTACAAGGCGCGGACGGCCCTGACCATCGACGTCGCCTGCCCGGCCGACCTGGAGCTGGACGGCTATCCCGGCGCGCTGTCGCAGATCCTGACCAACCTGATCATGAATGCGCTGGTCCATGCGCTGGACCCGGAGCAGCCCGGCCGGATCGCCATCGCCGCCCGGCTGCTCGGTCCCGACATGGTGGAGCTGTCGGTCGCCGACGACGGCAACGGCATCGCGCCGGACGTGCTGCCCAAGATCTTCGACCCCTTCTTCACCACACGGCGCGGGGCGGGCGGCAGCGGGCTGGGGCTGCACATCGTCTACAATCTGGTGACCGGCCGCCTGCACGGCACCATCGGGGTCGAGAGCCGTCCCGGCGAAGGCACCCGTTTCACCCTGCGCTTTCCCCGAGTCACCGCGGCAGCCTAGATCCACCGGCTGCTTTTCCACCCGCCCGATCCCGGCTTGCGCCTGTCCGTACTTCATTGGACATGCGCAGGTATGGCGGCATCCGTCCGATGCTTGTTTGCCCGTCGCTGCCGGTTGATTTTGCGTGCAAACCGTCAGTTTCCTATACAGGATTCCCGTGTTTTTACCGTTATACGGGAGCTTGATCGTAATGAATTTCAGTCGGCGCGATTTTCTTGCAACTGCCACCGCTGCTGCGGGTGCCTCCCTGCTGCCGTTCGGCCCGGCACGGGCGGCGACGGCGAAATACATCCGCTACAGCGCGACCAGCGACGAAGGCAAGGCGATGCTGCGCAGCTACGCCACGGCCGTGCAAAAGATGGTGGCCCTGCCTCCCGATCACCCGCACAACTGGTTCCGCAACGCCTTCGTCCATTTCATGGACTGCCCGCACGGCAACTGGTGGTTCTATGTCTGGCACCGTGGTTATATCGGTTATTTCGAAGAGACGGTGCGCAAGTACAGCGACAATCCGAATTTCGCCTTTCCCTATTGGGACTGGACGCTCCTGCCGCAGATCCCCAACGAGATGTTCGACGGCGCCTTGACCCCGGTCAGCGAAGCCTTCCTGCCCTACACCAAGGATCTGAAGACCTTCACCGCCTCCATCAAGCCGGCGATGAAGGCCTATTGGGACACGCTGAACGAGGCCCAGCGCAAGCAGCTGGACATTCGCGGCTACAGCAGCTTCGACAAGCTGTGGGACGACGTCACCGGGTGCAGCCACGGCAAATGCGACCCCGGCAACCAAGCCTTCGCCGCGACCGACCGTGCGCGCTACCTGACCCGCGAGAACCCGAAGCTGGATGACAAGACGGCCAAGGCCTGCTCGCCCCACACGGTGCTGACCGGCCTGCTGCCGGTGGACTATTACAACGCCGACGTGACGCACAGCTTCACCAGCTCCAAGACGGCGTCGCACAACGTCATGCCGGGCAAGGACACCCAGTTCTCGGTGCTGGAAGGCCAGCCGCACAACCTCGTCCACAACTGCATCGGCGGCGTCGGCCCGTGGGATCCGGGCCCCTACGGCAACATGACCAACTTCCTGTCGCCGGTGGATCCCGTCTTCTTCCTGCACCATGCGAACATGGACCGCCTCTGGGACGTGTGGACGCGCAAGCAGCAGCGGCTGGGCCTGCCGATCCTGCCGACCGACAAGGAAGAGTTGTCGCAGCTGTCCCGCGAGCCCTTCCTGTTCTTCGTCCGCGCCGACGGCAGCTATGTCCTCGACGGCCGCGCCGGTGACTATCTCAGCACCGAACGGTTCCAGTACGAGTACCGGCACGGTTTCGGCGACGTGGAATCGGCACAGGTGGCGGCGGCCAAGCCGTCGGCTCCGGTCAAGGGTACGGTGGCGAAGGGCGTGGGATCGGTCCAGCTGTCGGCGGCGCCGTCCAGCCCGGTGGTGATGGCGGTCAAGGTGACCCGCCCGGCCGGCAGCAACGCCCCGCGGAACTTCGACCTGCTGATCAACGCGCCGGCCGGCGTGACGACGGTGGCGGCGGACAGCCCCTATTACGGCGGCACCATCGGTTTCTTCGGCCCGGCCATGCACGGCATGGCGGACGACGCCACCTTCACCCTGCCGCTGCCCGAGCCCGCCCGCACGGCGGCACTGGCCCGGAGCCCGGCCGCGCAGGCAGCAGCGCCGGCAACCGCAACGCTGGAGGTCCGCATTGTCCCGTCCAACGGCTCCGCCACCGCCGCCCCGGCGGTCAAGGGGGTCTCGCTCCACACCCTGTAAGGCGTGGCAGGCCGGCCGCCTGCCGGCCGCCCTGCTCGCGCTGCTGGTCCTGCTGACGGGCCAGCCCGCAGGCGCGGCATCGGCCGGTCAATCCGGGCGACCGGACGGGACTGGGGAAACGACGCTCGCCCTGCCGCATCCGCCGCGGCAGGGCGAGGTCGCCATCCTGGCGGTCACCCTGGGCGTGCTCACCCGCGGGCAGACGGTGGAAGTGACGACGGCGGACGGCGAGCCCATCGGGACCGCCGCCCCTTTCGGTCCCCAGCGCGGTCAGGGCGCCGGAACGGTCACCATTCCGGTGCCGGCCGGGGCCCTGCGGGACGGTCGCCTGACGCTCCGCCTGCGCATCACCGCCTCCGGCTCGCCTCCCCGTCCGCCGACGGCGGAGGAGGTCGGAGAGTTGCGGCTGTCTATCATCGGCCAGCCGCCCTGACGGCGGCGCTCTGGGCGGCGCTCTGAGCGGCGGTCAGCGTACCGGCCCGTCGAACCAATGCCGGCCCTGGCGGTCCTCCACCTCGATCACCCAGACATCGGGGTCGTAGCGGAGCTGGCGGGCGATGTAGGCGTCGGCATCGGCCTCCGGCACCGGGTCGGCGCCGGTGCCGCGCGCCCAGAACAGCCGCTCGCCATCGGCCTCGCGCGTCTGGACCAGCACGGAGAAGGTCCGGTCGAGCCGGTTGATCTTCAGAATCACGGTGCCGCGGCTGGGGTCGCCCTTGCGGACCACGGTCATCGTCACGCCCTGGGAATCGGCCGTGCGGATATGGGCCGAGACCCAGAGATGCGTCGGAAGGCGGTCGTCCATTGCCGTGACGGGCTCCTGATCGTCAGCTCTCGCTGACCTGAAATTTTCGCTGTTCTTCGATCCTCGCTCTGCCCGGCCGGCCGGTGTAGAGAAGAGGGCATGGCTACACTCCTGGACGCTCTCAACGCCGCCGTCAACCACCACATGGCCGGCCATGCCGATGCGGCAGCCGAGGCCTACCGGCGGATCCTGGCGGCGGACCCGGCCCAACCCGACACGCTGCACCTGTCCGGCGTCCTGCGGGCGCAGACCGGCGACGCGGCGGCCGCCGTGCGATGGATCGCCCGCGCGGTGCGCGTCCGTCCGTCCGCCCCGGCGCCCTGGGGCCATCTGGGAGCGGCCCTGCGGGCGGCGGAGATGCCGGAGCGGGCGGAACCGGTTCTGCGGCGCGCCCTGGCGCTCGATCCGGCCGACGGCGACGCCCTCGAGGCGCAAGGCGCCTCCCTGCATGCGCTGGCGCGCTATCCCGATGCGCGGCGCTGGCTGGAGCGTGCGGCCCGGCTTCGGCCCGGCCATGCGGCGACCCTGCTCAATCTCGGCACCGTCCTGCGCGACCAGCGCCGCTTCGACGAGGCGGAGGCCTGCTTCGACGCCGTGCTGGCGCGCCAGCCCTCCCGTGCCGACGCCCATCTTGCCCGTGCGGTGGGGCGGCTGGTGCGCGGCGACCTGCGCGCGGGATGGGAGGGGTTCGAGCACCGCTGGCAGCGCTTCGCCACCCCGCCCTGGGCCGGACAGCCGCCGGGCGGCGCCACCATCCTGCTGCACATGGACCAGGGCTTCGGCGACGCCATCCAGTTCGTCCGTTATGCCCCGCTGGTGGCGCAGATCGCCGCGGCGGGCGGCGGGCGGGTGATCCTGGAAAGCCATATGCTGCTCTACCGCCTGTTCAACCGTTGCCTGGGATCGTCGATCCAGGTGCTGTCGCGCGGCGAGGATCCGCCGCCGCATGACATCCATTGCCCGCTGATGAGCCTGTCGCGGGCCTTCGGCACCGGCCTGTCGGACATTCCGGCCGCCGTGCCCTATCTTGCCCCCGATCCCGGCGATATCGCCCGCTGGCGCGACCGGCTGGACGGGCTGGATGGACCGGAGAATGACAGTGCCGCCCTTCGGGTCGGGCTGGTGTGGGCCGGCAACCCCCAGCACCGCAACGACCGCAACCGCTCGATCCCGGCGGCGGCCCTGCTGCCGCTGCTGATGGTGCCGGGCGTGCGCTTCGTCAGCCTGCAAACCGGCGAGGCCGCCGCCGGGCTGGACCGCCTGCCCGGCGTGAGGGTGCCGAACGCGATGGAGCGGGTGCGCGACTTCGCCGACACCGCCGCCATTCTCGCCAACCTCGACCTGCTGGTGACGGTGGACACCGCCATCGCCCATCTTGCCGGGGCGATGGGCGTGCCGTGCTGGCTGATGCTTCCCCATGTGCCGGACTGGCGCTGGCTGCTCGACCGGGCCGACAGCCCCTGGTACCCGTCGCTGCGCCTGTTCCGCCAGCCGCGCCCCGGCGACTGGGCCACGACGCTCGGCACCGCCGCCGCCGTGCTGAAGGCGCAGGCCGCCCGCGCCGTCCGGACCGCCCGGTAGAAGCGGCAACTTCGGCGGGAGCTTTCTGCCCCTCCGCCCCGGCGGCACTAGGCGAAACTTTCCTACCGGGCGGCAATTTCCGGCCCCGCCGTACAGCTTGTTCAAAGAATATAGCATTTTCAATGGCTTGGATCCGAAGCGGCAGTTGGCACTCCGCTTGCTAGATAGGGCGCAGAAGACCTTTGCCCTTTCTATCGGAGACCCCCGGCCATGAGCATCTTCGGTTCGATGACAACCGCCGTTCTCGGCCTGAATGCCCAGTCGAAGGCGCTCGGACACATCTCGGACAACATCGCGAACAGCTCAACCATCGGCTACAAGCGTGTCGATTCGGCCTTCGAGACGATGGTCCTGCAGTCCAGCCAGCGTCTGCACGAGCCGGGCGGGGTCACGGCGCAGCCGGTCTTCATGAACAACATCCAGGGCAGCCTGACCCAGGTGCAGAGCCCGACCAACATCGCCATCCAGGGCCAGGGCTTCTTCAGCGTCACCAAGGTGGCGACCCAGGGCTCCAGCACGTTGGTGCAGACGCAGACGGGCACGGTCAATTCGTCGGCCGCCTTCTACACCCGCGCCGGCGACTTCGAACTGGACAAGAGCCGCTATCTCGTCAACAGCGCCGGCTATGCCCTGAACGGCTGGCTGGTCGATCCGGTGACGGGCGTCCTGCACAAGGACCAGGTGGCGCCGATCCAGGTCAACTCCCTGATCGACAAGCCGGTGGCGACCAACACCATCGACCTGGCGGCCAACCTGCCGGCGACGCCGAAGGAAGGCGAAAAGGTCCCCGACAGCAGCATCCAGATCTTCGACAGCCAGGGCAACCCGCGCACCGTCAACTTCAAGTGGCGGCAGCAGGCGGACAGCAGCTGGCGCATGGTCCTGGACGCGCCGGGCTCCAACACCAAGCCGGTCGACGGCACCTTCACCGGCAACCCCGCCACCGTGACCTTCGGCCAGAACATCGCCGGCCAGACGGCGGTGGCTCAGGTCAACGTCATCACCATCGCCGGCAACAACACCAACGGCCAGGACAATCTGCGCATCGGCGACACCTATTCGGTGAAGGTCGACGGCACCAACTACAGCCTGAAGGTCACCGCCGACAACATCGGGTCGATCCGCACCTACTCCGGTCTGGCCGGTGCGCTGGCCAACCAGATCAACTCCGCCTCGCCGGCGGCCTCGGTGCTCGCCACCTCGTCGGGCCAGACGATCCGCGTGACCGCCCGCAACCCCGGCACGCCGTTCAAGCTGAACACGGACGTGGTGTCCGGCACCAACACCACCAACACCATCGTCAACCAGACCTCGACGGCGGCGACCGCCAGTTCCGGTGAAATCGACAAGTTCCAGTTCCCGCAGACCCAGGTCGAGGTCGGCGACTCCTTCACCATCAACGTGAACGGCACGGCGATCAGCTACACGGTGACCGCCGCGACCTATCAGAGCTATTCGTCGGTGAGCGACGTCGTCTCCCAGCTGGCCGGCAAGATCAACCAGGCGCTGGGATCAAGCGTCACCGCCTCGTCGGCCGGCAACATCCTGTCGATCCAGGCCAATGCGGTGAACACCAACGTCACCTCCAGCGCCACGGTGACCAATTCCTCCACCGCGGTGAACACGATGAGCTCGCTGCCGTCGGTCTCCAGCGTGGCCGGTGTGCGCCAGAGCCGCACGGTGACCCTGACCGGCACGCCGGGCGACATCGGCACGCAGTACACCCTCAGCATCAACGGCACGGCGGTGACCTACAGCACCACCGGCGAAGAGATGACGATGGAGGACATCACCGCGGCGCTGGCGAACAAGATCAACTCCAACACCTCGCTGCCGGTGACGGCAACCGCGCAGGGCGGCGTCATCACCGTCACCTCCAAGACCGCGGCCAGCCCGACCAACACCAACACGATGACCGGCACCGGCACGGTGACGCTGAGCGGATCCACCATCGACATCGGCGACACCTACAACATCACGGACTCCGGCGGCACGACCTATCCGCTGACGATCACCAACGCCAATTACGGCCTGTACGACACGCCGGCCAAGGTCATGCAGTATTTCGCCTCGGTCGTCCCAGGTGCTACCGCCAGCGGCAACACGCTGACGGCGGCCGGTGCGAGCGGCACGGTCGTCGACGCCCCCGCCGCCCAGTTCACCCTGGACCAGAGTGCCGTCGCCGGCCAGACGCCGGCCCATATCGGCCTGACCTTCGGCAAGACCCCGGAGACGGTCGGCACGCTGACCAACATCTCCACGGCCCTGGTCGGCACCGGCTCGGCGGTCAGCGCCGCCAACCAGTCCGCGGGATCCGACGCCAACGTCACCTTCACCGTCGATTACGGCTTCGGCCCGCAGCAGATCACGCTGAACCTCGGCAAGTACCAGAAGCCGGGCGGCCTGACCCAATATGCCGGCGAGGAGATCAACGTCACCCAGCTGGTCCAGAACGGCGCGCCACGCGGGCAGTTCAAGGACGTGGTGTTCGGCGACAACGGCACCGTCATGGTCAACTACGACAACGGACGGTCGAAGATGGTGGCGAAGGTGCCGATCATCACCTTCAACAATCCCAACGCCCTGCAGCGCGAGTCCGGCGGCGTCTTCATCGAGAGCGAAGAGGCCGGCAAGCCGAACTTCAACGATCCGGAGACGAACGGCGCCGGTGCCGTGGTGGCGAACAGCGTCGAAAGCTCCAACGTCGACATCGCCGACGAGTTCACCAAGATGATCGTCACCCAGCGGAGCTATTCCGCCAACGCGAAGATCGTCACCACCTCGGACGAAATGCTTCAGGAAGTGCTGGGGTTGAAGCGCTAAGCGCGGCCCTGACCTTCTGATTGCCTGATCGCTTCTCTACCGATCGCCAGCTTCCCGATCGCCGGTTCCCTGATCGTTTGAATGGGGGGCGGCAGCCGTCCCGGCACCGCCCCGACCATCCCGATCCGTGAAAGGTCTCCCGCCATGTCCCTCTTCGCAGCCTTGAACAGTGCCACGGCCGGGCTGCGCACGGTCCAGACCAGCGTCAAGCTGGTTTCGGACAACATCGCGCAGGCCAACGACCCGAACCGCACGCGCCACACCGCCCAGCAGTCGGTGGACGCCAGCGGCCAGGTGGTCAGCACGACCTATCGGCGGGAGGTCGACAAGGCGCTGATGGCACAGGTCATGGACCTGACCTCGCGCGATGGCGGATCGCAGGTGACGACCACCTACATGCAGCAGCTGGGCGACCTGATGCGGACCACCAACGGGACGCCGCTGCTGAACGACTATTCCGACAAGTTCCAGGCCGCGATCAAGACGCTGTCCACCTCGCCGGAGGACGAGACCGCCCAGTACCAGCTGGTCCAGGCGGCCGAAAGCTTCTCGCGCGAGATCCGCCGCGTGTCGGAGGGGGTGGAGCAGATCGACCGCGACATGAAGACCGACATCACCAAGTCGGTCGACACGGTCAACGACCTGCTGAAGCAGATCAACGCGATCAACAACGATTCGGTGTCGCTGCAGGGACAGGGGTCCGCCGCCAACACCGTCGCCGACAAGCGCGACGGGCTGGTCCGCGAACTGAGCACCTACATGGGAATCCGCACGGTGGAGCGGCCGGACGGCCGGCTGGCGATCTTCACCCCGTCGGGCCTGGCGCTGGTCGACGCGCAGCCGGCAAATCTTTCCTATGACGGCGGCAACATCAACCTACAGGTCGGCAATCAAGTCACCTCGATCAACAACCACCTGACCACCGGCAAGCTCGGCTCGCTGATCCAGATGCGCAAGGACGGCTCGACCACCGAGCCGCCGACCCCGGCCAGCGGCGACCCGACGACGGAGATCATCCGCAAGCTGCGCTCGCAGCTGGACGAATTCGCCAAGGCCTTCACCGGCCCGACCAAGCCGGGCGAGCCCACCAGCTTCGCCGACGCCTACGACAACGGCGGCACGGCCGCGGCCGGTGAACAGGCCAACCAGTTCTTCACCGGAACCGACCGTTTCACCATCAACATCAACGCCAAGCTCCTGGACAACACCAGCAAAATCAAGCAGTCGGCCATCGACGACATCGTCAAGGCGGTCAATGCCGCCGGCCGCAGCTTCAGCGCCGACGGCCTGCAGATGAAGGACACCACCTACAGCGCCATGGGCAGCGCCATCACCGGCACCTGGATGGCCGCGGCCAAGACCGCCAGCACCGCCGCCAACTCCAACAAGGAGTCCATGCAGCTCCTCAGCGAGCGCTACCAGTCGCAGACCGGCGTGAACATCGACGAGGAAATCGCCCAGCTCCAGCAGCTCCAGACCTCCTACCAGGCTTCGGCACGGGTCATGCAAGTGGCCAATGCAATGTTTGATGCGCTGGAGGCGGTGGTCCGATGAGCTCGATAACGGGAGTCAGCAGCTACTCGAAATATCTGAGCCTTGTCCGGAACCTGTCCGGGGGCCAGAACGACATCAACAAGCTGTCCGAACAGCTGACCACGGGGAAGAAGTCGGTCGATCTGAACGCCTACGGTCCGGAGGTGCAGAAGCTTCTGGACCTCCGGGCGGAGATGGCGAAGAAGACCAACTACATCCAGAGCATCAACACCGCCGCACCGCGCGTCGCCGCGACGGACAAGGTGCTGACCTCGATGGAGTCGATCATATCGAGCTGGACCTCCAGCACGACCTTCCCCTTCCAGCCCGGCCCGGCCAGCGTCACCACCCCGACCAACACCAACCCCGACGGGATGAAGCTGTCGATCGACGCGTCCAAGTCGACGCTGACGGTCGGCGCCAAATACACGGTCACCGCGGTCCCGTCGCAGCAGGGCACCAACGGCACCTTCGACGTCACCGTGACCGACGGCCTGGGCGGCAAGACCACCCGCGCCATCAACCTGGGCACCACCCCGCCCAACGACGGCAAGGGCTACAACTTCAACATCGCCGGCGGCCCCGGCGAGGGCGCGATCCTGAACCTGACCTTCGACAGCCTGAAGGCGGCGTCGAGCAGCAGCTTCTCCGTCAGCTTCCCGCAGGCCGACCAGGTCAAGGACCGCGCCGAGGGCGCGATGCGCGACATCCAGGCGCTGCTGAACCAGCGCTTCGGCGACCGCTACCTGTTCGCCGGCTCGCGCTTCGGGACGGAACCGGTCACCGACCTGACGGCGACGACGCAGACCAGCAAGATCACGCTGAACGGCGCGGTGGTGAACACCGACGATTATTTCGAGGTGAGCGTCTCCGGCAAGACCTTCGGCTATCAGATCCAGGCATCAGACCCGAAGACGCTGACCTTCGTCGCCCAGACGCTGACCACCCAGATCAACGCGGCCAACCCGCCCCTGCCGATGACGGTGTCGACCTCCAACGGCATCATCTCCCTGGTCGGCCAGCAGCCTGGGCAGAAGTTCGACCTGTCCGCCCGCGTCGTCAACTCCGCCACGGTGGAGAACACCGCGACCGCGCCGTCGACCACCCAGGCGCCGACGGGCACCCTGCCGCAGATCGACCGCTTCACCCTGAACGGTGCGGCGGTGGACATCGGCGACACCTTCGAATTCACGGTCGCGGTCGGCGATCCCGACGATCCTTACAACCAGAACTACTATCTGAAGAATCCGACCGAACCGCACGACCTGCCGCCCTACCAGTCCTACAAGGTCAGCTACACGGTCAGCGACACCGACTATGCCGCCGGCGTCACCGATGTCGGTCAGGTGGCCGACAAGCTGCGCCAGCAGTTCGGCAACCTGAACCCTGCCCCGCCGGTCACCATCGACGCGCTCGGCAACGGTCCGGGCATCGCGCTGACCAGCACGGCCAATGCCGATCCCAACCACCCCGGCCGGTCGTCGCTGTTCACGACCAGCGCCAAGGTGACGAACGGGTCTTTGCAGAACACCATCTCGGTCGGCACGCTGCCGCCGGAGCAGGACAGCCAGACCGCCGTGCCCAATGCCGAGCCGCCGGACCTGCCCTTCTACGATTCCGAATATCTGACCAAGGGCAAGAATCCCGACGCGTACCGCAAGTCGCAGGTGACGATCGACGACAATCTGAACCTGACCTATGGGGTCAGCGCCGACGATCAGGCGTTCCAGACGCTGGTGAAGGCGATGCAGCTGGTGCGGACGGCGGCGGCCAACCCCGGCAAATGGACCGAATACAGCACCCAGGCGCGCGAGATGCTGACCCAGGCATCGGACCAGATCCGTTCGGTCCATGCCAAGGTCGCGTCCGACGCCGCCACGCTGGAGACCAACAAGAACGCCCACACGGACTCGGTCGCCACCCTGACCGACCGCGTCGCCACCATCGAGGGCATCGACCAGACCGAGGTCGCGGCCCGGCTGAGCAGCGCGATGAATGTCCAGCAGGCGACCTACACCGTCGCCGGCCAGACGCAGAAGCTGTCGCTGCTGAATTATCTGGCCTGAAAAAGAAAGGGGGGCGGCCCGACCGGCCACCCCCCTGCCTTCCGTCAGAACCCGCAGCCGATCACTTGGAGCGAATCACTTGGAACGGCCGGCCGACTGGGTGAAGTTGTCGTAGGGCAGCTCGGCCACGCGGAACCACAGCTGCACCTCCTCCAGGAAGGGCTTCCAGCTGTCGTAGACGGCCTTGAAGTCCGGGTTGGTCTTCGCGATGTCGTCGTACAGCTCGAAAGCGATCTTGTGGGCGGCCTCCATCAGGTCGCGCGGATAGGGGCGCAGCAGGGCGCCCTTGGCGACCAGACGCTTCAGCGCCTTGGCGTTCTCGGCGTCGTAGCGGGCGGTCATCGCGCCGTTCGCCTCGGCGCAGGCCGCGGTCATGATCGCCTGATAGGACTTGGGCAGCGCCTCCCATTCCTTCTGGTTGATGTAGAGCGAGACCTGGGGTCCGCCTTCCCACCAGCCCGGATAATAGTAGTATTTGGCGACTTGGACGAAGCCCAGCTTCTCGTCGTCATAGGGGCCGACGAACTCGACCGCGTCGATGGTGCCCTTTTCCAGCGCCGGGTAGATGTCGCTGCCGGCGATCTGCGTCGGGGCGGCGCCCAGCTTGGCCATGATCTGGCCGGTGATGCCGGCGATGCGGATCTTCAGGCCGTTGAAGTCGGCCAGCGACTTGATTTCCTTGCGGTACCAGCCGCCCATCTGGGCGCCGGTGTTGCCGGCCGGGAACTGGACGATGCCGTGCTTGGCGAAGAAGGTGCGCATCACCTCCTGGCCGCCGCCATACTGGAACCAAGCGTTCTGCTGGCGGGCGTTCGGGCCGAAGGGGATCGCGGTGTCGAAGGCGAAGGTCGGATCCTTGCCGACATAATAATAGCCGCAGGTGTGGCCGCACTGGACGGTGCCGTTCTGCACGGCGTCCAGCACCTGAAGACCGGGGACGATCTCACCGGCTGCATGCACGCGGATCTGGAACTTGCCGTCGGTCGCCTCGGACACGCGCTTGGCGATAATTTCGGACGTGCCGACGAGGATGTCGGTGCTCTTCGGGAAGCTCGACGCCAGACGCCACTGGATGGCCGGCTGGCTCTGCGCGATGGCCGGGGCCGCGAGGGTCGAGGCGGCAACGGTCGAAACGGCACCGACGCCGGCCTTGGTGAGAAACGCTCTTCTTTCCACTCCCGCTACTCCGCAAGATTATTGCTATTGCCGACAATTTCCACGACCCGCGATGAATCAGGGAATTTCAGCGACTTAGGCGAGAGTGTAACAAAGCATCCGATGCGGCGCCCTGCATCGCATAAATGTGCATGCCTGCCTTTCGAGGGTGTGGCCAGCACCCTCGAAGAGCGTATGCGGGGACGGCTCAGGCGGGGGTGCGCAGGCGTCCCAGGAAGACCGACAGCGGCGGCATCACCAGCGTCCGCCCATCGGCGGTCAGCTCCGGCGGCAGGGCGCCCGGCGCACGGGGAATGGGCAGGGCTTCCGGTTCGCCACGACCGCGCAGGGCGAATTCCGCCGGCCGGTCGGCCATGTTGAAGATGGCGAGCAGACGGTCATCTGCCGTACAGCGCTCGAAGGACAGCAGGTCGCCATGCTCTTCCACCGCGGTGACGCCGCCGCTGCGCAACGCCTCCAGGTCGCGGCGCAGCGAAAGGGCGGCACGCCACACCGCCAGCGGGCTGCCCGCGGTCCGTTCCTGCCGGTCGATGGCGAGGTCGCGATGGGCATCGGGCACCGGCAGCCAGGGGTCGGCGACGGTGAAGCCGGCATGGGGTTCGGCGGTCCGCCAGGGCATCGGCGTGCGGCTGCCGTCGCGTCCCTGGAAATCGGGCCAGTAGGTGATGCCGAACGGGTCGCGCAGCTGGTGCTGCTCCAGCACCGCGTTGGGCAGGGCCAGCTCCTCCCCCTGATAGAGGCAGACTGTGCCGGGCAGCGACGCGGCCAGCATCGCCAGCAAGGCGTTGAAGGCCTGTGGATCGGCACCGGCGGGCAGCCAGCGGCTGGCGGCCCGCTCCACATCGTGGTTTGACAGGCTCCAGCAGATCGACTCCGGCCGTCCGGCGGCGCTCAAGGCCTGGGCGAACCCCTTGGCGCTGAAGGGCTGCTTGGCCAGCGACAGGGTGTAGGCGGCGTGCAGTCCCTGTGGCGTGCAGTAGGCGGCGATGCGCTGGCCGGCGCCGGGCTGGCTGGACAGCTCGCCCAGAAGGACGCGGCCGGGATAGCGCTCCACCGTCTCGCGCAGGCGGGACAGGATGCTGCCGATGGCCGGGTGCATCATGTCGTAGATGTGCTGCTGCAAGGCGAAAGGCTTCAGCGGCGGTTCGGACCCGCGCCAGACGGCGGCGGGGTTGGAGCGCAGCTGCGGGTCATGGGCGAAGAAGTCGACGGCGTCGATGCGGAAGCCGTCGACTCCGCGCTCCATCCAGAATTCGGCCGTCTCGCACAGCGCATCCATCGCCGCGGGGTGGTGCAGGTTCAGCGCCGGCTGGCTGGACAGGAAATGATGCAGGTAATATTGCCGCCGCCGCGGCTCCCAGTTCCAGGCGGCGCCGCCGAACACCGACAGCCAGTTGTTCGGCGCGGTGCCGTCGGGCTTGGCGTCGGCCCAGACATACCAGTCCGACTTGTCGTTGTCGCGGGACCGGCGGCTCTCGACGAACCAGGGATGGGCGTTGGAGGTGTGGCCGCAGACCAGATCGACCAGCACCTTCAGACCCAGCCCATGGGCGCGCTCGATCAGCCGGTCGAAGACGGCGAGATTGCCCATGCGCGAATCCACCGCCCGGTGGTCGGCGACGTCATAGCCGAAGTCGGTGCGCGGCGACGGGTAGAAGGGGCTGATCCACACCCCGTCGACCCCCAGCGAGGCCACATGGTCCAGTCCCTCGATCACGCCGTCGAGGTCGCCCCAGCCGTCGCCGCCATGGTCGCGGAAGCTGAGCGGATAGATCTGGTAGAGCGCCGCCCCGTTCAGCCAGGACAGGTTCGGGCCGGACGATTGGGATAGGGAGAGGGTGTGGGGCAAGGCAGCAGGCTCCGCGCCGGGTGGTGCACATGCGGGTCGCAGAGATGCGGCGCGCGGTACCAGCTTCCTGCCTCATGGCTAACGAAAGGTTACCGGCCGTTCGTCGTCACAGGACCAGGACGTTGGACAGGACCGGCCATTGGGACAGAAACTTACGGGTGGGTACCCTGGGACTTGGCCGTTGCGAGGCCCTGCGGCTATACCAGCGACGCGGTTATGGCGACTGGGGCCAGGGAGCGGGAATGCGGCGGGACGGGACGGCGGTTGAGAGCGAGAAGCGGCTGGGCCGTTACCGGCTGCTCGACCTGATCCGGCAGGACGGCGACGCCCGGCTGCACCGCGCCCTGGATGCCAATGGACAGGCGGTGGCGCTGTGGACCGTACCGCTGGCCCGCCTGTGCGCCGATGCTGCCGGGCTGGAGCGGTTCCGGCGGATGGCGGGCGCCGCGGCCCGGCTGTCCCACCCGGCCATTCCCGCAATCCTGGCCTCCGGCGAGCTTGCCGGCACCGCCTTCGTCGCCACGGCACCGGCCGATGGGCCGACGCTCGCCACGCGGCTGGCCGACGGACCGCTGGAGTGGGGGGACACCGTCGCGACGCTGGGCCGCGTGCTGGACGCGCTCGCCGCAGCCCATCGGGCCGGCGTGATCCATGGCGCGCTTGGTGCCGACACCGTGCTGCGTGCCGGACCGGCCGCGGTGGTCGCCGGATTTGGACGTGCGGCCTTGACCGCGGCAGCGGTGGACCGGCGCGACGATCTGGCCGCCGCCGTGGGACTGGCCGAACGGCTTCTGGCCGGGCATGACCAGCGGCCGGGGGTGTCTGCCCTGCTGGCGACATTGCGCGACGATGGAACTGCGGCGTTTCCGGATGCAGGTGCACTGCTTCGGGCCGTCAGCGCGTTGAACGAGGCGTCCGTTGCGTCGGCCGGCCTGGCACCGGCGCGCGCCCGCCGCTGGCCGCTGCTGCTCGGCGGCGTTGCCGTGCTGGGCGGCCTGTCTGCGGCAGCGGTCCTGAACCGGCCTGCCCCGCCTCTGCCGCCACCCGAGGCGATGGTCGAAGACGCGTTACCCGACTCCGAACCGGCAGCCGAGCCGCCTGCATCCTCCCCTGTATCGCCCCCTGCACCGGCGCCCTCCCTGCCGCCGGCCCCTCCCCCGGCAGCCCCCCGGCAGCCGCCGGTCGCGGCGGTGGCGGCGGCGCTGCGCTCCATTCCCTGCGCACTGGTCGGCGTGGAAACCACCGGGGGGAGGCTGCTGGTTTCGGGGACGGTCGCCGGGGAGCGGGCGGAGACGGCGGTGCGCGAAACGGTCGAGACCCTTGCCGCCGGCTGGGACCATGGTTTCGACCTCGCCACTGCGGATGCGCGGTTCTGCGCCCCTCTGGGCAGCGTCGCCACGGCGCTGGACGCCAACCGCGGCTTGGCCGAGCCGTTGACGGTGAGCATGCTGGAGGGGCCGGCGCTGAATGCCGGCGATCCGCTGATGCTGGAGATCCGGGCGCCGGCCCGTCCGGTCCAGGTGCAGGTCGATTATTTCACCATCGACGGCAGCGTCGTGCATCTGCTCCCCAACCCGTCGGACAGCGCCATCGCGCTTGCCGCAGGCGCATCGCGCCGGCTGGGCGAGAGGGGGGAGGACGGGAAACCGGGGGCCGGGCGTTCCTGGACCATCGGCCCGCCCTATGGAACCGAAATGCTGCTGACCATCGCCACGGCGGAGCCTCTCTTCGCCACCCCGCGGCCGGAGCAGGAGCCGGCAGCCGACTATCTGGCCGCATTGGCCGATGCGCTGGCCGCGCTGCCGGACGATGCCCCGGCGATGCTGGCGGATGCGCGCTTCATCGCCACCGGGCCTTGACCGGCAGGGCGACCGGCAAGGCCCGATAATTGGATTTTGCCGGGACGGTCAGTCGGTCGCGGCGAAGCGTGCGACCACCACCGTCACATTGTCCATCCCACCGGCCGCATTGGCGGCGTCCACCAGCGCGGCGGCGGCAAGGGCGGGGTCGGATTCCTGACGCAGGATGCGGGCGATGACACCGTCCGGCAGCATGCCGTTCAGCCCGTCGGAGCAGAGCATGACGACATCGTCCGGCATCAGCGTCTGCACGCTGACCTCCGGCTCGACTTCCTCCGCAGTGCCGAGCGCGCGGACGATGATGTTCCGTTGCGGTGCGGTTCCGCGCCCACCATTGTCCAGCCATATCTGATAAAGGCTGTGGTCGCGGGTCAGGGTGCGCAGTTCCCCGTCGCGCAGGCGATAGACCCGGCTGTCGCCGGCATGGAACACCGCCATACAGGCGGTTCCGGGAATCCGCCAGAGCCCGGCGACGGTGGTGCCCATGCCGCGCCCCGACGAGAATCCACGGGCCAGATTCAGCTCGTAGATCGCCCGGTTGGCCTGCAGCACTGCAGAGCGTGCAACCGACAGCGCATGGCGCACCGCCGGCTCGGTCGCCGCCGGGTCGGTCTGGGTGCGGTCGGCGTCCTCACGCTTCACCACAGCGATCGGATCGGACGGCGCATGGTCCAGCAGGATGCCGGAGATCACCTCGACCGCCTTGCGGCTGGCGATGTCGCCGCCGGCATGGCCGCCCATGCCATCGCAGACAACCGCGAATCCCCCGGCAATGCTGACCTGGAAATCGTCCTCGTTGCGGGAACGGGCGCGGCCAACGTCGGTCAGGCCGGCGATGGTCAGGGCAAAGGCGGCGTTCGGCATTCAGGCGGCGGCTCCCGTCTCGCATCTGGGCCGGCTCGATTGGAACCGGTCCCATCAGGGCCGAAAGCACCGGCGGGATACCGGCGGCAAGGGAAAGGAGCGGCGGCCGTTTGCCCGATAATGGCGCAAGCCCCGCGAAAGATACAGCGGCGATTGCAATAGGGCTGCTACAGGCCGGCGATGCTCCGCTGGTGTCCGGCATCCGATGTGCTAAGGTTCCCCGATATGCCGTCGGACAAGGAATGGACCGCCATGGTCGGCAGTATCGGCATCGCGCTCAGCGGTTTGACCGCCCAGACCCGGCGGCTCGACGCCTCGGCCGCCAACGTCGCGAATGTGCGCTCCACCGGGGCCGTTCCGAGCACCGACGGCGGTACGGACGGCAAGCGCGCGGCCTACCAGCCCATCGTGGTCGCGCAGAGCGACGCCAATCCCGGCACGCGCACCAGCTTCACGCCGATCACGCCACCCTATTTGCAGGAGTATGCGCCCGACGACAGTGCGGCGAACGGCGACGGCATGGTCGCGGCGCCGAACGTCGATCTGGCAACCGAGCGCGTCAATCAGATGGCGGCCAGCCGGGCCTATGGCGCCAATGTCGCCGTGGTCCGGACCCAGGACGAGATGCTGACGTCCCTGCTCGATTCGAAAGTCTGACCGACGGGAAACCCGACTGCCGGGATCCGCCGGCGAGAACTCAGACGGTGATGTTCAGGTTCTGCCCGCGCGTCGGCGTGACGTTGCCGCCGCCGGAGCCGCCACCGGAACCATTGCCCGACTGCATCAGGGTTTCGACCGTCGCCTGCTGCTGTTCGGCATTCTGGTTCAACGCCTTGACGCCGAAAGCCATCTGCCCCTGTGCCTGCATCAGGGACATCGCCGCACCCGCGGTCGATGACGTGACATCCATGCCCATCCAGCCCCCTGCAACCCGCGCCCTTGGAACAGGGCGTCCTCAGATCACGACATTGACCCGACCGGCGGATGTGCCGGCGGACGTGGTCGCGACCGAAGCGGAGTGTGCCACAAATGCCGCGGCGGCGGAAGCGGTCGACGTGACCGGAGCCGCGGTCCGGGGGGTGGAAGCGGTGGCGGTGCCGGCCGTCGCCGGCCCATCGCTCCCGCCGCGCCCATAGGCCGCAGAGCGGCCGTCCGCCTGCCCTCCCGCCTGTCCGCCCTGTCCGCTTTCGCCGACCGTCAGCTTCAGCAGTGAGGCGCGTTCCGCGTCCTTTTCCGTCTGCTGGGCTTCCTTGTACTGCTTCAGCGCGGCTTCGGTCGGAATCTGCGAGACGGTCTTCCCGTTGGCCGGGTCGCGGTACAGCATCACCAGCCGCGAGGCGTCGGTGTCATAGCTGAAGGCGACGGTCGGGAAGCGGTTGACCAGCGGCTCGGTTGTACCGGCCGTCTCGGCTTCCGCCTGCGGGACATTGCTGGAGGGCGGAGTCCGGGTGCCGGCCCCTGGTTCGACGGCATCGCTGCCGCGGGGCGTCATGAAGGCGAACGGCCGCGAGACCGTCGATGTGGCCACCGCCACGTTCATGACCAGATTGTCCGGATCGGTGAATATCGAACATTAAATTACCTTAACCTGGACTGTGCGTAAAGAGTTTCTTTACACTTATTTGCAGTGGGGTTTCTAACCTGTGCAGCGAAAGGGGATTTCCGGCAGGGAAAATATTTATGTCGAAATCTAAGATACTCCCCTTCACGCGCTTGCGGTGACGGCACCGGTCGTCCTAAAGCGTTGAGCCATGGCCACCATCCTCGAAGCTTTGACGCTGGCGCTCGACCTGCATCTCGCCGGCCGTTTCGGCGAGGCGCAGGAACTCTACACCCGCATCCTCGATGTCGAGCCGGAGCAGCCGGACGCCCTGCATTACCTGGGCGTGCTTGCCGGACAGATCGACCGGGGAGAGTTCGGCCTGACGCTGATCGGCAAGGCGCTGGCCCTGCGGCCGGAGGCGGCCGACATTCACGCCAACCGCGGCAATCTGCTGCGCGGGCTCGACCGGCCGGACGAGGCCGAGGGATCCTACCGCCGCGCGCTGGCCCTGCGCCCCGATTTTGCGGAGGCCTGGACCGACCGCGCCTTCGCCCGCCATGGCCGCGGCGATCCGGCCGCCATCGACGCCACCGCCTCGATGCTGGAGCGCGCCCTGCGGATCGAGCCGGCCCTGGATCCGGCGCGGGAAAAGCTGGTCGATCTGCTGCATGCGCGCGGCCGGCTGCGGCTGGAGTCCGGGCAAGTGACGCCGGCGCTGGCCGACCTGATCCGGGCCGCGGCACTCGACCAGCGGGATGCCGACATCGCCTTCCTTCTGGGCAATGCCCTGTACGCCGCCGGGCTGCGCGCGGATTCGGTGATCGCCTTCCGCAACGCGCTCGCCCTGGTGCCGGATTTCCTGTCGGCGGCGCTGAATCTCGGCATCGCGCTGGCCGCGACCAACCATGCCGCCGCGGCGCTGGCCCCGCTCCACCACGCCGTCCGCATCGACCCGGCCCATCCGGTGCCACGCGACACGCTGGCGCTGGCGCTGCGTTCGCTGGGCCGCGTCGAGGAGGCCGACGCGCTGGTCCGGCCCGCGCCGCCCCCGCAGCCGGTCAAGCCGGACCCCAAGCCCGCTCCGTTCCGCCGGCCGCGCCGCCGGTCCTGAGCGGCGTTCCTGAACCGCCCGCCTAACCCGCAGGGCGCCCGGCCAGCACCACCAGCCCGGTCACCGGTTCGCCGCTTTCGAAGCGCAGCCGGTCGCGGTCGCATCGCCGCAGCATCAGCCCGGCATTCGCCACCGCGGTGCGGATGTAGGCTTCGGCATGGGCATAGCGGCCGTGGGTGGCGACGCGGTGGGGCCGACCGTCGGCCGGATCCAGCGCCTCCACCGTGAAGGCCAGCCGGCCGCCGGGGCGCAGCGCGGCGCAGGCGGCGGCCAGAGCGTCATCGAGGACGCCGAAATAGCAGAACACGTCGGCCGCCATGACCAGATCGAAGGCCAGCCGATGCGTGGCAAGGAAGCCGACCAGCTCCGCTTCGTGCAGCCCGTCATACAGGCCGCGGGCACGGGCGCGGTTCAGCATGCCGTCCGACAGATCGACACCGACCAGCCGGCGGGCATAGGGCCGGAGCGCTTCGGCGCACAGCCCGGTGCCGCAGCCGGCATCCAGCACGTCGAGGTCGCCGGCCGGCTCTTCGTCGGAGAGCAGGCCGGCGAGAAGGGCCGGCGCCCGGTAATCCAGCTCGGCCAGCTTGCGGTCGAACTCATCGGCGAACAGGTCGAAGGTCTGGCGCACATAGTCGTCGGGGG
Organism: Azospirillum palustre; assembly: GCF_002573965.1. Lineage (NCBI taxonomy): Bacteria > Pseudomonadati > Pseudomonadota > Alphaproteobacteria > Rhodospirillales > Azospirillaceae > Azospirillum > Azospirillum palustre. Next base: position 753,118 of record NZ_PDKW01000041.1, read on the forward strand.
CGCGCGGGTCGGCCTCCTCGCCGGCGATGGCGGCGCCGATGTGGCGGGCCAGCGGGTTGTCCGGATGGTCGCGCCGCCACAGCCGGGCCAGCGCCGCCGCATCCTCCTCCCCGCCCTGTTCGTGCAGCAGATAGAGCACGGCGCCGAGATTGTCGTGGGCATCGGCCCAGTCCGGCCGAAGGGCCAAAGCCCGGCGGTAATCCACCGCCGCCCCGCCAAAGCGGCCGAGGTCGCGCAGCAGGTTGCCGCAGTTGTTCCACGCCTCGGCATGGTCGGGACGAAGGGCGAGCGCCTGACGGAAGGCGGCTTCCGCCTCATCCTGCCGCTCCGCCTGACGCAGGACGGAGCCGAGATTGTAGTGCGCCATCCCCTCATGCAGGCCATGGAGGACGGCGGCCCGGTAGGCGGCGGCGGCCTCGTCCAGACGGCCAAGCGCGCGCAGGGCGTTGCCGCGGTTGTTGTGGGTGCCCGCGAGAGTCGGGTCGGCGGCCAGCGCCTGGGCATAGAGCGGCTCCGCCCCCGCCGCGTCGCCGGCCGCGGCCCGCGCGTCCGCCTGCCGGCTGAGCTTCACCGCGGGCGGCACGGCGATTCCCGCCAGCCCCCTGCGCACCCCGCCCCGCAAGGACGAGCGTGACCCTGCCATCGCGTGTTCTCCCCTCTCCCGCCGGCCTTTTCTGCAGGTCGATTCCCCGCCGATATCAATGGCATCTTTACCGTGATCCACCGATGATGGCACTCCCTTTGAGGGTGCGGGCAGTCAGGGACGGGGCCGGAACGTGGCGAAGCACACCAACATGCTGGCGCAGGCAGTGGCACACCATCAGGCCGGGCGTGTCGCCGAGGCGGAGCGCGGCTATCGCGACGTGCTGACCAAAGACCCGCGCAACGCCGACGCGATGCATCTTCTGGGGGTGCTGGCCCTGCAATCGGGCCATGCGGAAGAGGCGGTGACCCTGATCGGCAAGGCCCTGGCGCAGACCAGGGGCGTCGCCGATTACTGGGACAATCTGGGCAGCGCACTGTTCGCCGCTGGACGGCCGGACGAGGCGGCGCAGGCCCACCGCAACGCCACCATCCTGGACCCGCAGGGGGCGCAGCGGCGGCACAATCTGGGCAATGCGCTTGCAGCCCTTGGCCGTCACGACGAGGCGCAGCGGGCCTTCGCCAAGGCGCTGGCGCTGAAGCCGGATTATGCCAAGGCCTGGTACAATCTCGGCAACGGCCATGCCGCGCTGCACCGCTATGACGGGGCGGTGACGGCGCTGGACCACGCGGTGCGGCTGGCGCCGGGGATGGTGGAGGCGCACAACAATCTCGGCGACGCGCTGGCGATGGCCGGCCGGCTGGACGAGGCCATCGCACAGCACCGGCTGGTGACCCGGCACCGCCCCGACGATGCCACCGCCTTCTACAATCTGGGCGCCGTCCTGCAACAGAAGGGCGCTTTCGAGAGTGCCGAGATCGCCTATCGCCAGGCTTTGAAGCGCAACCCGCGCCACAGCGCCGCGCTGAACAATCTGGGCAGCGTCCTGAAGCGGCTGGGCCGTCCCGATCAGGCGGAGCTTTGCCACCGGCAGGCGCTGGACCTGCACCCGGAGTTCGTGGAGGCGCGCTACAATCTCGGCAACGCCTTGCAGGCGCAGGGGCGCTACGAGGACGCGGCGGCCTGCTTCGAGGAGGCGCTGGCCCAGCAGCCCGACCTTGCCACCGCCACCTACAACCTGTCTCTGCTGGCGCTTCTTCACGGTGACATCGGGCGCGGCTGGACCGGGTACGAGCGGCGCTTCGCCGCCGGCGAGGCGGTGCCGAACCGGCGCTTCCCGATTCCGCGCTGGGGTGGAGAGGTGCTGCGCGGCAAGCGGCTGCTGATCTGGCGCGAGCAGGGCGTGGGCGACGAGATGATGTTCGCCTCCTGCTATCCGGACGTCGTCGCCTGGGCGGGCGGACCGGTCACCATCGAATGCGATCCGCGTCTGGTGCCGCTGTTCCGCCGCTCCTTTCCGACAGCCACGGTGCGGGCCGAAAGCTGCACCGGTGACGCTTTCGGCGAGGCCTTGCGGGAAACCATCGATCCGCCCGACTGCGACCTCCAGGTTGCGGCGGGCGACCTGCCGGAACTGCTGCGCGCCAGCCTGTCCGCCTTCGAGCCGCAAGGCCCCTGGCTGGTGCCGGACCCGGCGCTGGTGGAGCGGTGGCGGGAGCGGCTGGCGGCGCTGGGGCCGGGCTTGAAGGTCGGCATCGGCTGGCGCAGCCAGCTGATGACCGTCGACCGCAAGGCTTCTTACGTGATGCTGGAGCATTGGGGACCGCTGTTCGCCGTGCCCGGCCTGACCTTCGTCAATTTGCAGTATGGCGACTGCGAGGCCGAGATTAGGGCGGCGGAGGAGCGCTTCGGCGTGACCATCCACCGCTGGGCGGATCTGAACCTGAAGGACGATTTCGATGGCGCGGCGGCGCTGACCGCCAACCTCGATCTGGTGATCTCGCCGGCGATGTCGGCGGGCGAGCTGGCCGGTGGGCTGGGGCTTCCGGTCTGGCGCTTCGGCGGCCGCGACTGGACCCAACTGGGCACTGAGGCCCGCCCCTGGTTCCCGACCATGCGTCTGTTCCAGCCGGGGCCGGGCGAAGCGCTGGATTCGATCATTGGAGCCATCGCCCAGGCATTGCGCGCCATGATTCAGGAGCCCAAGCCTGCTCCTGGGGAAAAAGCGGTTCCCGAACCGGAAACGCCCGCCGATTTCGATGCGCTGCTGAACCATGCCGCCGACCTTCACCGCACCGGCCGGCCGGATGAGGCGGAAGCGGCATACCGTGCCGTGATTGCCGCCGATCCCCGGCGCGAAGCCCTTGGCCACCCCGATGCCCTGCATCTGCTCGGGTTGTTGATGCACCAGACCGGGCGGAGCGACGATGCGCTCGCCCTGATCGGCGAAGCGCTGCGCATGGATCCGGTCTTTCCCCAGGCCTGGAACCATCTGGGTCTGGTGCATGAAATGGAAAAGCGCCACGCCGACTCAACCTTCGCCTTCGCCCGCGCGCTGGCCCTGCACCCGGCCTATCCGGAGGCGCTGACCCATCTCGGCCTCGTCCATCAGATCGCCGGACGGCCGGCCGAAGGCGTGCGGCTGCACCGCCGCGCCATCGCCATCCAGCCCGACCATATTCCAGCCCATGCCAATCTCGGCCATGCCTGCGAACTGACCGGGCAGACGTTGGAGGCGACCGGCCATTACCGCCGTGCCCTGGCCCTGCAACCGGAGTCGGCCGAGGCCAACAACAACCTTGCCACCATGGCGACGCTGTCCGGCCAACTGGACGAGGCGAAGAGCCATCTGCACCGCGCGTTGCGGGCCGATCCCGGCTTTGCGCTGGCGGCCTGGAATCTCGGGCTGATGGATCTCGCCAACGGGCGCATCGCGGAAGGCTGGGCCGGCTATTCGCGCCGCTTCTCCGCCCGGCAGCTGCAACGGGCCCGCCGCATCGACCGGCCGGTCTGGACGGGCGAGGCGCTGCGGGGCCGGCGACTGCTGGTCTGGTCGGAACAGGGCGTCGGCGACGAGATTCTGTTCGCCTCCTGCTTCGACGCCTTGAACGGGCTGGATGGGCCGGTCACCGTCGAGTGCGACCGGCGGCTGGTCAGCCTGTTCGCCCGCTCCTTTCCCTGGGTGGCGGTACGGGCGGAGACGGCGGACCCCGCCGGGCAGGAGACGATCGACCCGCCGGATTGCGAGTTGCAGATGCCGGCGGGGAACCTGCCCGCCCTGGTCCGCGACAGGGTGGCGCGTTATCCGGACCGTCCAGCCTATCTGCGCCCCGATCCCGGCCTCGTCGCCCGGTGGCGCGACCGCCTCGCCGCCCTGCCCGGCCTGAAGGTGGGGCTGGCATGGCGCAGCCAGATCGTCACCGCGCAGCGTGCCGCCGCCTACACCGGCCTTGCCGACTGGGCGGCATTGCTCGACATGCCCGGCGTCAGCGTGGTGATGCTGCAATATGGCGACTGCACCGCCGAACTGGCCCGGGTGGAGACGGCAACGCGCCGGCTGTACCGGTGGGACGACCTGAACCTGAAGGATGATTTCGAAGGCGTTTCCGCCCTGATCGCCAACCTGGATCTGGTGATCTCGCCGGCCATCGCGGTCGGCGAACTGGCGGGTGCGCTGGGCGCGCCGGTCTGGCGGCTCGGCACCCGCGACTGGACGCAGATCGGCGCCGGCGTCCGGCCCTGGTTTCCGACCATGCGCCTGATCCAGCCGCAGGAAGGCCAGGGGTTGGCCGACGCGGCCCGGCGGGCGGTTCATGCGCTGGCGGCCCTGGCTCCGACCGCATGAGCGACAGCGCTGGCCTGCTTGCCGAGGCGTTCGACCGTCATCAGTCCGGCGGATTCGACGAGGCGGAGCGTCTTTACCGCCGCATCCTCGCCGGTGAGCCGGCGGAGGCCGACGCCCTGCACCGCTATGGCCTGCTGGTCGCGCAGCTTGGCCGGCTCGACGAGGCCGACGGGCTGCTCACCCGCGCGCTGACCCTGGACTCCAGAGCGACCGAGGTGGCGGTCAACCACGCAAAGATCCTGCGCGCCCTGCACCGGCCGCAGGATGCCGCCCGCCGGTTCCACCATGCCCTGGCCTTGTCGCCCGCCCTGCTGACGGCGCTGGAGGGGCTTGGCCATGCCGAACGCGAAGCCGGCCATAGCGCGGCGGCGGCGGAAGCCTATGGCCGGGCGGCCCGGCTCGGCACCGGTGCGGCAGTGCTGCATCGATGGGGCATCGCGCTGGACAGCCTCTGCCGGCCCGAGGCGGCGGCAGAGGCGTTGCGACGCTCCGCCCGCCTCGATCCGACGGTTCCCTCCGTCGCCGTCAGGCTCGCCGCGATCCTGGAGCGGCTGGGATGCCAGGGCGAGGCTGCCGGCTGGTATCGCCGCGCGCTGGTGCTCCAGCCTGGCCGTGACGAACTGCGCAGGGCACTCTCCGACATCGTTGAATCGGCCATTGACTTGCCACAGGTGACATAACCCTTTGGTTCAAAGGGTCTGTTCGCCTCCGGATGGTGATGCGCGAAGTGATTTCAAGACCCCACCCCTGCGACCCACTGTCATACGTCTGAACGGTTGAGGCATCTTTTCGCATGGTTTGACCGCATAAAACGCAAGATTAAGGTTGTTCGGCGGTTCGGATGGGTGAACACTGCTGTTACCGGACCGTCACATTGAGGCGGTACGCGGACTGATCACATGGAGAGCGACTCATGCACACTGAAGCTCGCCTTTCGTCTCTGCAGGAAAAGCACATGCGCCTGGACCGGGCGATCCTCGACGAGGAGAAGCGCTCATGGCCGGATGAGAGCGCAGTAAAGCGCCTCAAACTCGAGAAGCTGCACGTCAAGGAAGAGATCGATCGCCTGACGCGCCCCAGCCAGATGAATTGATCCCCCCAATCACAGCAACGACCTTCGATCTTCACCCTTGAACAGGGGTTAAAGGCCGGGTTGAGGTGGACCGCCTCACCCCGGCCTTTTGACGTCCGGATTCCGGAAACAGCCGTCAGCCCGGCGGACGCGTTCAAGCGCCGCCGCCACCTTGGGAAGAAGGTCGGCCACCCGTTCGCCGGGACCGGTCCAGAACAGCCGCATCGACGGAAACCAAGGCCGCACACAGGTGCCGAGCGCCGTCCAATCGCCCGTGCGTCCCAGCCGCCAGACCGGCACGCCGAGCGCTCCGGCCAGTTCGCCGGTGGAGGTCGCCGGGGCGATCACCAGATCCAGGGCCGACATCAGCGCCGCCGTGCCGTCGAGATCGTTGCGCAGGTCGAGGTCGGCAAAGTCATGTGGCGCCCGGCCGAAAGCGCCGCGCGCCGCCGCCAGTTCCACTCCGCAGTCGCCATATTGCAGGTTGACCGGGATCAGGCCGGGCAAGGTCAGCAGCGGCCGCCAATCCTCGATGCGCGTGTAGTCGGGCATGCGGTCGGGATCGAGCTGGCTGCTGCGCCAGGCGACGCCGACCCGCAGCCCGTCTCCCAATCCGGACAGACGCCGCCACCAGGTCGCGACCGCCGCCGGGTCGGCGCGCAAGGCCGGTCCCAAAGCGGCGCCCAAAGCGGCGCCCACTGTGGCGAAGTCCGGCAAGGCGCCGCCCAATCGGCGCGACAGCGATCCGATGGGGACATGGGCGTCGATGTCGGACGACGGCTCGCCGGGCGTGGCGGGGGCCGGCCGCACCGTTGCCCGGGGGAAGGACCGGGCGAACAGCGGGACGAAGCGGGGATCGCACTCGACGACGGCATGGCCCCCGTCATGGTCGGCCCGGGCGATCAGTTCCGGCAACCGCTGTGCGAACATCAGCTCGTCGCCGATGCCCTGTTCGCGCCAGACCAGAAGGCGCTTCCCCGACAGAGGCCCGCCGTCCCAGAGAGGGGCACCGGGGTGCCGGAATGCCGCCGCCATGTCGCGCGTGTCGAAGCGGCGGTCATAGCCTTCCCAGCCCCGCGCCAGCCGGCCGGCCGTCAGCGCCAGCAACCCGCCATTGAAGGCCGCCGCCGCGTGGCCGGGCTCAACCGCAAGCGCGCGGGCACACCATGGACCCGCCGCGGCGGGATCTCCCAGTTCGCGCAGCAGCCGGCCGCGGTTCGCCATTGCATCGGCCAGGGCGGGGGCGAGCGCCAGGGCACGGCGCCCTGCCCGTTCCGCCCCATCCAGCCGGCCGAGGCGGCGCAGCGCCACCGACAGGTTCATCCACCCCGCCTCCAGACCCGGTGCCCGACGGAGCGCCTGTGCATGCGCCCGCTCCGCCTCGGCCCAGCGGCCCAGCCGGGCGAGAGCGACGCCGAGATTGTCGTGCGCCTCCGCCAGATCCGGGTCGGCCGCGACCGCCTTCCGATGAAGGTCGGCCGAGGCGGCGCTCCGCTCCAGCGCGTCGAGTGCATTGCCGAGGTTGGTCAAGGCCGCCGCGCTGTCGGGCTGGACCGCCAGAGCGGTCCGGAAACTTGCCGCCGCCGGCCCCGTCATCCCGAGCGCCAGACGGACATTCCCCAGGCTGATATGCGCCGTCGCATATTCCGGAGCCTCGGCGACCGCAGCGGCGATGCGACCCTCCCCTCGCGCCGACGCGCCCGACTGGTGGGCGAGCAGGCCCGAAAGGTGCAAGGCCACCGGGTCGCGTGGGCGGCTTGCCAGCACCCGTTCATAGAGGGGAGCCGCCTCGTCATGGGCACCGCTGCGGTGGGCGGCGACCGCAAGTTCCAGAAGCCTGTCCGGGTCGGGGGCTGGATCTGCGGCGTCGGCAGTCCCGGAGTCGCCCCCCCCTGCCCCGATCGCTGCCGGACTGGCCGCCCTGCCCCGCGGCGTCGCGCTGGCACGCAACGCATTCGCCATCCGGGCAATCGCTGCCTCAAGCCCTTCGCCGTGGTTCGGCTGGAACAGCCGCATGGTCGGAAACCAGGGGCGGGCGCCGGTGCCAAGCTGGGTCCAGTCGCGGCCGCCGAAGCGCCAGACCGGAACCCCCAGCGCACCGGCCAGCTCGCCCGCCGACATCGCAGGCGAGATCACCAGATCCAGGTTGGCGGTCAGCGCCGCCGCGCCATCGAAATCGTCCTTCAGGTTCAGATCGGCCCAGCGGTGGATGGTCACGCCGAAGCGCTCCTCCGCCGCCCGAAGCTCGGCCTCGCAGTCGCCATACTGCAAATTGACGAAGGTCAGGCCGGGCACGGCGAACAGCGGTCCCCAATGCTCCAGCATCACGTAAGAAGCCTTGCGGTCGGCGGTCATCAGCTGGCTGCGCCAGCCGATGCCGACCCGCAGGCCCGGCCCCAGCGCCGCCAGCCGGACCCGCCACCGCTCCACCAGCGCCGGGTCCGGCACAAGCCAGGACGATCGGGTAGGAAAGCGTTTCAGATCGGCACGCAGCAGGCGCGGCAGGTTGCCGGCGGCGATCTGGAGATCGGCGTCGCGCGGGTCGGCACTCTCCGGCCGGACGTCGGCGCCGGGAAAGGATCGCGCGAACAGCGGCACCAGCCGGCGGTCGCATTCGATCACCAGACGACCGGCGCGCCGCATCGCCTCGTCATAGCAGGAGGCGAACAGGATCTCGTCGCCCACCCCCTGTTCCCGCCACACCAGCAGCCGCCGCCCGGCAATGTTTTCGCCCCGCCATGCCCGCATGGACAGCCGGCGCCGCTGGTCCTGGAACTGCGGCGTGGCGAAGCGCCAGTCATGGTCGGCCCAGCCGGCACGCAAGGCACCCGCTTCCAGCAACAGAAGGGAGCGGTTGTATCGCGCCTGCGCATGCTTGGGGTCGGCCTCCAGCGCCGCGTCGAAGGCGGCAAGCGCCTCCTCCTGCCGGCCGTGCCGTTTCAACAGATAGGCAAGGTTGCCGTGCGCATCGGCCAATGACGGCGCAAGCTCGATGGCGGTCCGGTGGCAGGTCTCCGCTTCCGCAATCCGACCCATCGCTTCCAGCGCATTGCCGCGGTTGGTCCAGGCGACGGCAAGGCCGGGGTCGCAGCGGGTCGCACGGTCCAGCATCCGCGCCGCCTCATCGAAGCGGAGCAGCTTGTGGAGGGCGCCGCCCAGATTGCTGAGGGCGTCGGCCGTTCCCGGCGTCAGGCTGACCGCAATGCGATGGATCCTCACCGCCTCTCCGGGGGTGCCCGCCAGTTCGGCAAGATGCCCCAGGGCGGGGGCCAGATCGGGGCGCAGGCGCAATGCGCGGATGATGGCGGAGCGGGCAGCCGCCACCTGCCCGGTGCGGCGGAGCAGCGCCGTCCGGTTTACCCAATGGCCGGCACCGTCCGGCTGTGCGGCAACGCAGGCGCGGGATGCACGGTCGGCGGCTTCGAACTGGCCCAGCCCCTGTTGGACTTCGCACAGGGCGGCATGGGCCGAGGCGTTGTGCGGGTCGGCGGCGGAGGCCCGGACCAACAGGTCCTGCGCCTCCTCCAGCGAACCGCGCCGCTTGGCCAGCACGCCGCCCAGATGCAGGGCGACCGAATGGCCGGGCACCCTGTCGAGAAATTGCCGCACCAGGGACTCCGCCAGCGCAAAGTCGCCGGTGCGGTAATGGGCGACGGCGTCCGCCATCCTCCGGTCGTCGTCGGGATCCGGCCTGGCGGGCGCAATCATGGCCGGCTCCTGGGCCGGCTCCTGGGCCGCCTGCTGGGCCTGCTGCCTGCCGGATGCCATGCGCTGCAACTCCTTCGCCATCCGGGCGAGCGCCCCGTCCAGAGCTTCGCCGGCAGTCGGCTGGAACAGGCGCATGGTCGGGAACCAGGGGCGGACCCTGCTGCCCAACTGGGTCCAGTCGCGGGCACCGAAGCGCCAGACCGGAAGCCCCAGCCCTCCGGCCAGTTCGCCTGCCGACATCGCCGGCGAGATCACCAGATCGAGGTTGACGGTCAGCGCCGCCGCGCCATCGAAATCGTCCTTCAGGTTCAGATCGGCCCAGCGGTGGATGGTCACGCCAAAGCGCTCCTCCGCCGCCCGAAGCTCCGCTTCGCACTCGCCATACTGCAAGTTTACGAAGATCAGGCCGGGCACGGCGAACAGCGGCCCCCAGTGGTCCAGCATCACATAGGCGGCCGTGCGCTCCGACGTCATCATCTGGCTGCGCCAGCCGATGCCGACCCGCAGGCCCGGCCCCAGCGCCGCCAGCCGCTCCCGCCATCGCTCCACCAGCATCGGGTCCGGCACCAGCCAGGGCGCCTGCCCGTCGAAACCGGACAGGTTGGTGCGCAGACGGCCCGGCAGGTCGCCGGCCGGGACATGGGCATCGACGTCCGGCGGCTGGATGGTTTCATCGCCGCCGGCATCGACCGACTCCGCCCTGACCGTCGCCTGGGGGAAGGAGCGCGCGAACAACGGCACCAGCCGGCGGTCGCATTCGATCACCACATGCCCGGCCCGCCCGATCAGCGACGGGTAGCAGGAGGCGAACATGATCTCGTCGCCGACCCCCTGTTCCCGCCAGACGAGCAGGCGGCGCCCGGCGGGATTTTCCCCCTGCCACAGCGGGGCGGCGATCCGCCGGTTCACATAGCCTTTCGCCCAGAACCGCCGACGGTAGCCGTCCCAGCCGCCGGGCAGATCGCCGCGGGAAAGCCGCAACATGCCGCGGTTGAGATGCGCGGTGTTGAGCGATGGATTGACCGACAGGGCAAGGTCCATCCAGGGTTCTGCCGCGGCATCGTCCTGATGGCATTGCCAGAGCATCATGCCGAGGTTGCCGGCCGCTTCCGCATGCCGGCCGTCGATCTCCAGCGCACGCCGATGCGCGGCCTCCGCCTCGCCGATGCGGCCGAGCCTTTGCAGGACCAGACCGTAACCAGTCAGCGCGGACGGGCTGCAGGCGTCGATCGCCAGGGCTCGCCGGTACATCCGTCCCGCCTGGGAAAGGTCGTCACGGTCGAGAAGCAGGCCGCCGAGATTGACAAAGGTCTCCACGCTGCGCGGGTCGGCCACCGCGGCGCTGCGATAAAGATTTTCGGCATGGTGGAGTTCGCGCCGCAGGATATGGATGCCGGCAAGATTGACCAGAGCCTTGCCATAATCGGGACGGAGCCGCAGGGCTCGCCGATACCAGCGCGCCGGCCTTTCGGAATCGGCTTCCAAGTCGTAGCGGCTTTCCAGCGACGTGCCGTGGTTGTTCACCACCATGGCATCGCCGGGACTGAGCGCCACCGCGCGGCTGAGCACCAGGGTCGCCGGCCCCATCTCTCCCAGTTCGAGCAAGGCCACGCCCAGATTGTTGCACGCCCCCTGCATCGCCGGTTCGCGGTCCAGCGCCAGACGGAACTGCACGACCGCTTCCCTCAGGCGCCGCGTGCCCTGAAGGGCGGTGCCGTAGCTGAAGTGCAGCTGCGCAGTGCCGGGATGCGCCGCGACGGCCGCAGCCAGGACGCCGCAGGCCGCCTCGTGGTCGCCACGGCCGTTCAGCAGGGCGCCCAGTTCCAGCGACAGCTCCTTGTCGCCCGGCGCGTCCTGCAGCGCGCGGCGCAGACAGGCCTCCGCATCGGGATGCCCCAGGTTACGCAAACAGATCGCCAAGTGCCGCCATGCAGCGGAATGGGAAGGGTCGGCCTGCACCACCGCATAGAAGGCGTTGGCTGCCGGAGAGATCTGGCCCAATTCCCGTTGCAGCACGCCGTAATTAAAACGGGCCGTCAGGTTGTCCGGCCCCATGGTCAGCGCACGGGCGTAGGCCTCCGCCGCCTCATCCCGCCGGCCGAGGCGCTGAAGCACGGTGGCGCGGTTGTTGTAGGCCTCGACATAGCGGTCGTTCTGCCGGATTGCGACCACATAGGCGGCCAGCGCCTCCTCCAGCATGCCGAGATCGGCCAGGACATTGCCGAGGCTGTTGTAGGCCGTGGCGAAGCCGGGCTGCACCGCCAGCGCGGCCCCCAGGTTGGCCAGCGCCTCCGCGGTGCGGCCGGTCTGGTGCGCGATGATCGCCGACAGGTGCAGTGCGTCGGCATGCGCCGGATCGTCGGTCAGGATCCGGCGGTAAAGCGCCAGCGCGTCGGCAAGGCGGCCGGCGCGATGCAGCGGTAATGCGGCGTCGAGCAGCTCGGCGGCGGTCACGGCGTCCGATCGTCGGTCGGTGGGTCTTCGTCGTCGCCTGCGGCGCTATCGGCCATACCGCCATCCGGCGATCCGCCATCCGCCGTCCTGAACAGCTTGCGGCAGAGCTTGAGCGCCCGATAATAATTGCGGCTTTCGACCAGACGCGCGATCTCGTCCAGCGTCTTGGAAGCGTCCGGCCGCGCTTCGCGGGTTTCGTCCAATATCGAAGCGAAGCGTTGGAGATTCAGCGTCGAATCTTCCGGGAAGATGTAGACGAGCTGAATGACGAAATAGAGCTTCTTCTCGATGCAGTCGATCTGCTCTTCCTTCAGAACCTCGCGTCCGCGCAGGAAGTTGGCGGTGTTGTAGAGGAAGAACGAACCCGGACGGTCGCCGGCACCGATGACGGCACCGTTGATGATGACCTTCTCGTTGGGGCGAAGCACGAACTTGAGTGGCATGAGTAGGGAACCCGGGGCTTGCGGGCCGTTGCCGTCCGGCCTTTGCCGGACCGGTCCGGCCCAAAAAAGAAACGGGCGGCGGCCTGATGCCGCCGCCCGCCGGGCGTGATCCTACCCGAACTCGCCGTCGGAACTCTACGCCTTAGAACAGGCGCAGGATCGACTGCTGCGACTGGTTGGCGAGCGAGAGGGCGATGGTGCCCAACTGCTGCCGGGTCTGCAGCATCAGCAGGCTGGCGCCTTCCTCGTTCTGGTCGGCCAGCGTCAGCTTGCTGGCGCCTTCCGTCAGCACGTCGCTGAACTCCTTGGTGAAGTTCTCGCGGGTCGTGATGATGTTCAGGTTCGTCGACAGCGACTGCGAGGCCGAACGGATCGTCGCCTTCGCGTTGTCGAGGCCGGCGACCGCCTTGTCGATGTCGGCGCGGTCCGTCCAGTTGTTCTGCGCTTCGTCGAGCTTCAGACCCTGACCGCTGGTGGTCAGGTTCACCGCGCCCACCGTGATCGAGTTCGTGTTCGTCTCGTTCAGCTGGACGGTGATGTCGTTCTTGGAGTTGGCGTCGGAAATCTGCTTGGTGACGATGTTGGCCGAGCAGTTGGCCGAAGCCGCCTGCTTGATCGTCTTCGCATCGACATCCAGGTGGACGGTGCCGCTGTCGAATGCGAACGCCTGGTCGCCACCCGACAGCTTGCCGTCACCCTGCTCGTTCATGCCGTCGCGGGTAACCTGGGCGCCGTTGGAGTTGGTGACCTGGATTTGCAGGTCGACCTTCTTCTCGATGGTCGAGATGCCGTTGCCCTGGTTGTTGGCCGCTTCCAGCAGGCGGCGGTCGACCGTGAAGGACACGATGGTGCCCGACGCGAAGC
>NZ_PDKW01000041.1:766086-945379 GCF_002573965.1 Azospirillum palustre
AAGGACTGGCCTTCCACCGTGATGGTGAAGATGTCGCCTTCTTCGATCGTCCCGCCGACATTCACCGTCGACACCTGGGCCGAACCGGTCTTCGCGGCCGTCTTCAGGGCGGTCGAGGTCGTCTGGGTGTTGTCGAAATAGGAGATCGTGCGGCTCTCGGTGCCGTCCGACACGATGAAGTCGCGGGAACGGCCGTTGGCGCCGCGCACCTCGATCTGGACGTTGGAGAAGCTGCCCGTCGTGCCGGACATCGTGCCCGACAGCTTCAGGCCGGTCAGCCCGTGTGCGCTCTCCGCAGTGGAAATGTCGGACGTCTTGCCTTCGATCGAGCCGTCGCCCTTGACGCGGATCGAGTAGGTGTCGGCCGACTGCACGTTGGTGACGCGGGCGTTGTCGACGCCGGTCATGCTGTTGACGGCGGCACGGGACGCGCTGGTGCTGTCCATGGCCATGCCGTTGCCGGCAATCAGGTTCTTGCCGCTGTATCCGCTGTCGGCGGCGAGCTTGTCGATCTGGCCGCGCAGCGTGTTGAACTGGGAGGCAAGCGACTTGCGGGTGGCGATGGAGGCGGCATCGTTGCCGAGCGCCGCATAGGCGGCGGTGGTCAGGCCCTTGGCCTGGTCGACCATGGAGTCGATCGAGGTCAGGCCCTTGTCGGCGGCCTGGATGGTGCTGATCGACTGGCCCATCGCGTCCTTCAGCGACGTCAGGTCGCCGGCGCGCTGGTTCAGACCCTTGGCCGAGAAGAAGGCGGTCGGGCCGTCGAGGGCGGTGTTGACCTTGTTGCCCGTCGACAGGATGTTCTGTTTCTTGTTGATCTGCTCCTGCGTGCTTTGCAGCTGCAGGAGGTTGGTCCGCATGGAAGAGGACAGGGTAACGTTGCCGGCCATGGTAGCCACTCCTTTGGAGGATCAATGTCCGGAAGCGCACTGCTTTCGAGGCGCTTGAACCGGAAGGGGACTAATTCCCCCGCCAAAGTGGTAGGCAAAAAGCGGGCCAGTTCAAATTTGCCGGGTTTCCTTGGTAATCCGTACCGGTGGGCAGCAAATGGGTCGGCAAAATTTGCCTACCCATCGGCAAATTCTGCCGGTCAGGCGGCAGGGCTTGCCGGTGCGGCAGATTCTGCCGGGTATTTCCTGCCGGGCAGGACAACCGTTTCGCACACCGCCAGCGGCCCGGCGACGAGCGCAGCACTGCCCCAGGACCAGCCGACGCCGAAGCCGGACAGCAGAAGCCGGCGAGGGCCGGCGGTCAGGCTGTCGGCCAGCGAAGCGGCAAGCGCCAGCGGAATGGAGGCGGAACTGGTGTTGCCGACCTCGCGCAGGGCAACGACGGTGCGGTCGGCCGCAACGCCAAGCTTCTGGCCCAGATGGCGGATCATCTGCGCGTTGGCCTGATGCAGGACGAGGTGGTCGACCATGTCCGTGGTCCAGCCGGCGCCGTCGAGCGCGGCACGCACGCTTCCCGGCACTTCGCGCAGGGTGAAGGCGAAGACCTGGGTCCCGTCCATGGACAGGCGTGCCGGCCGGTCCGGATGGCGCATCGCCCCGCCGTCGGCCGCCAGATAGGGGGCGCCGGCCCCATCGCTGCCCAGGTCGAAGGCGATCGGGTCCGCCCTGCCGTCAAGCTCCAGCGCCACCGCGGCGGCACCATCGCCGAACAGCGGGGCGACCGCCCGGTCCTCCGGGTCGATCAGCCGCGAGGTGGTGTCGCCGACCAGCAGCAGCGCCCGCCGCCCGGCCGGCTTCAGCATCCCACCGGCGACCCACAGCCCATAGACGAAGCCGGAGCAGCCATGGGTGATGTCGAGCACCGCCGCGCCCTTGCGCAGCCCGAGCCGCCGGTGCAGCAGAGACGCGGTGCCGGGCAGCGTCTGGTCGTGGGTCTGGGTCACCAGAACCAGCAGGTCGATGCTGTCGGGCTCCCACCCCAATCCGCCGAGCAGGCGGCGGGCGGCCGCCTCGGCAAGGTCGCTGGTGCATTGGCCGGGAGCGACGATCCGCCGCTCCTCGATCCCGGTGGCGGCGGCGACCTTGCGGGCCGCCTCCTCACCGAAGCGGCGGGCGAGATCCGCAACGGTCTCCCGCCCGTCCGGCACGCAGCCGACGATGCCGCGCACGCACACCCCGTCGATCCGGCTGGCGACCATCTCCGCCTCCCCCGTTTTCCTGCAGCGTCACACGCGGCCTCAGCAGGTGATGCCGCCGTCCACTGTAAGGGTCTGACCCGTGATGAAGCCACCGCCGTCGCTCAGCAGGAAACGGACCAGCGGCACCACGTCCGCCGCGGTGCCCAGCCGGCCCAGCGGGGTTCGGCGCACGATCTGGTCGCGCTGCCCGTCGGACAGGCTGCCCGACATCTCGGTGTCGAGATAGCCCGGCGCCACCGAATTGACGGTGATCGCCCGCCGCCCGACCTCCCGGGCCAGTGCCCGGGTCAGCCCGTCCATCCCGGCCTTCGACGCCGAATAGGCGGCCAGACCGACATAACCGCGCTGTCCGATGATGGAGGAGATGTTGACGATGCGCCCACCCTGCGCGCCCGCCCCGCGAGCCACCAGCTTGGCGCGCAGGAAGGCGCGGGCGGCCTGGAGCGCCCCGGTGAGGTTGATCTGGATCACCGCCTCGGCATCGACCTCCGGAAAGGTCGCCAGCACGCCTTCGCGGGCGATGCCGGCATTGTTGACCAGACCCCACAGCGGCGAATTGCCGCCCCAGGCGACAGCGGCGTCGAAGAAGGCGCGGACCTCCGCCCCATCGCCGATCCGGCAGGGGTGCCAGAACAGGTCGGGGCCGGACAGCCGCTCCAGCGCGTCCGACGGGGCGCGGCTGCAGGTGGAGACCCGGCAGCCGTCGGCCAGCAACGCCTCCACCAACGCAAGGCCAAGGCCGCGGCTGCCACCGGTGACGATGACGTGCCGTTTGGCCTGGTGGCCGTCGTCCACGGTCGGATGGGCTGCGGTCATTGTGGTCCCTTTCGGCTCTTCTTGCCCGCAGCGCTCAGCGGGATATGGTCGGCGAAGGTCAGGGCGCGCGGGCGTGCGGCGGGGGGCAGATCGGCGGCGGCGGCGCGCAGACCGGCGCGCAACGTTGCCTCGTCCGCGCCCGGCGCCGCCACGACGGTGGCGGTCAGCAGATGGCCGGTGATCGGACTCGGCACGGCCATGACCATGGCATCGGCCACCCCGTCGACCGCCAGCAGGCGGCGTTCCACCGCTTCGGCGGAGACCTTCACACCACCGACATTGACCAGCCCGTCGAGACGGCCGGCGAACAGCACCCGGTCTCCCTGGCGCTCCACCAGATCGCCGGTGGACAGCCAGCCCTCGCCGTCGGCCGCTCCGGGGGCGGCGCGCGGGCTGCGCACCTCCAGCACGCCGTCGACGATGCGGAGCGCCAGCCCGTCAGGCGCGTCGTCCAGCCAAGCGGCGGGAAAGCCGGCGCGGCCATCGGCGACGGCGAACAACGAACCGGCCTCGGTCGAGGCGTAGATATGGCGCAGCCGGGCATGGGGGAACCGCGCCGCCAGCCGGTCGAGAAGCGGTTGGTCGGCGGCCTCGCCCCCCAGCGTCACCGCGGCCAGCGGCAGTTCCGCATCGCCGAGCGCCATCAGGAAGGCGCGCCAGAAGCTGGGCGTGCCGCTGACATGGGTCACGGCATGACGGCGCGCCGCCTGCGCCAGGGCGGCAACCGTGCCGCCACCGCCACCGGGCACCGCGACCAGCAGAGCCCCGGCGGCGGCGGCGGTCAGCATCACCTGAAGGCCGGCGAAGGCACCGGGATCGTAGGTCAGCAGCCAGCGCGCCCCGTCCTCCGCAGCGCCGCGCAGCCGGCCGCGCAGCCGGGCGAAGTCATGGCGCAGGCGCTTGGGCGCGCCGGTGGTGCCGGAACTCTCCAGCGTGACGGTGAAGCCCTGCCCCGGTTGCCAGCCCTCCGGATCCGCTGCGCCACGGGCCAGCAGAAGGCCCTGCCCCGCCGCTTCCGCCGCCGCCAGAGCGGCCAGCACGCGCGACGGCCGGTCGGCCTGCAAGATGCCGCCCGCCGGAACCGGCAGTGCCGCGAGATCCGCCCAGACGAAGACGTCCTCCCCTTCTATCAGGCGGAAGGCGGGATGGAGCCAGTCGGAGCGGCGGCCGGTCATGCCGGGACGGTGTAGAGCGCCGCCAGCTCGCCGACGGTGGTGAACTGGCGGAAGCCCTCGCGGAAGGGATCCTGGCCGGTCCGCTGTTCCAGCACCACCAGCAGCGTCGCGAGGTCGAGGGAATCGATGGGCAGGTCGCCGTCGAGGAAACGGCTGTCCGCCGTCAGGGGAGGCAGCACCTCCCCTTTGTCAGCGGCGATGCGGCCGAGTTCCTCGGCGATCAGGGCGAAGATGCTGTCGGTCATGGTCTTTTCAACTCAACGGATCGGACGGCCGGGCCTGACCGTCGTCGCAGCCGTCCAGAAAGCTGCGGATAGCGGCGGTTACCGGGCTGGCGGCCTCGATATGCGGCAGATGGCCGGCCTTGTCGAACACCCGGTAGGGTGCGGCCGGCGGCAGCCAGTCGGCCGGCGGCATCGGGATGATGCGGTCTTCGCGGCCCCACAGCACCTGGATCGGCATCGGATAGGCGCTCCAGTCCACCGGCGGTCCACCGGCGGCATGGGCAGCGAAGGATTCCGCGACGATGCGCTCGAATCCGGCACGGCGGACCGGGTCGGCGCCCTGCGCGTGCAGCACCTCGCCGAAGCGGGGAATCAGCGGCGAGGGGCCGGCGAACAGCCGTTCGGCGCAGGCGCGTCCTTCCGCCACATCGGCGGGCGCCATGGCCCGCCGCAGGAACTCCAGATCGAAAGCCGTGCCCAGCCCGGCACTGGACAGCAGGGTCAGGCTCGCCACCCGGTCGGGCGCCACCCTCGCCAGTTCGCGCGCGACATAGCCGCCCATCGAATGGCCGACCACATGCACGCGCGGCAATTCCAGCCCGTCGAGGAATTCGAGCAGCCACGGCGCGAAGTCGGAAACCAGGCCGCTGCCGACATCGGGTGTCGATCCGCCATGGCCCGGCAGGTCGACGGCGATGGCACGCCGCCGGGCCGACAGGGCCGAGAGGTTGAACTGCCAGGTCAGGCGGTCGCCGGCAAAGCCATGCAGAAGCAGCACGGGCACGCCGCCGCTGCCCACCGAAAGATAAGCGGCAGGGCCGCCGGCAACGGTGGCGACACCGGCGCGCAGACGGCTTCCTTCCGAAATGAGACCGGCCGAAACGGGGCCGGCCGAAACAGGGCGGGAAACGGGCACCGCTCAGGCCGCGACCGGCGCACCCGCCAGGGCCAGCAGGTCGCCGACCGTCTTGGCCTTGGCCAGCTTCTCGCCCTCGACCACGACGCCGGTCTTCTCGTCCACCAGCGCGATGAAGCTGATGACCGCCAGCGAATCCCAGGCCTCCAGCGATTCCAGGGCCTCGTCGCCGGTCAGCGTGCCGGGATCCAGTTCGAGCATCTCGTCAAGAGCGAGAAGGAATTCGTTGCGATCCATCAGTTTTCTCCTTGGTCGAACCGGCACCGGGTCAGTGCAGCGACTTTTGCCGGACCGAGCGGTTGATGTCCACCCAATCGGGGTGGTCACGAAGAGTTTTGCAACAATCCTGCCAGCCGAAGACAGGGTTGGCCGGCAGGAGCGCCTCCAGCAGGCGGCGCACCAGCTCGTAATCGGCGGGTTCGTCCACGCACCAGCGCTGACCTTCCAGCTCGGGTTCCAGCGGCCGGTCGGGCACCAGCGCCGTCCCCAGCCGGAAACGGTCGGGGCGGCGGTAGAGGTAGGGGGTGACGTGTTCCCGCTCCGCCGGGTCGGTGGCGTTCGTCGCCGCCTCGTCCAGCAGACGGCGCGGAAAGATCTCGGCGTCAAGGCCGCGCGGATAGCGTGTGCTGTCGATCGACAGATAGTCCAGCGGTTGGCCGTCCTGAAAGGCGGCGATCAGGCGGCCGACCAGCGCCGGATCGATCAGTGGACAGTCGGCGGTGACGCGCACCGCCAGATCCGCACCGGACAGCGCGGCCGCGCCGGCGAAGCGGCCCAGCACATCCTGCTCGTCGCCGCGGAAGACGGCGATGCCAAGCCCCTGCGCACACTCCACCACCGGGTCGTCTGTGGCATTCACCGTCGTCGCCAGCACCACCGCATCCAGGCCGGGCGTGCGGGACAGCCGCTCCAGATGATGGGCCAGCAGCGGACGGCCGGCGGCCGGCATCAGCACCTTGCCCGGCAGCCGGGTCGAGGTCATGCGCGCCTGCGAGATGGCGACGATCCTCTGCCTGCCCGGGGGCTTAGCCATGCGGTCCCTCCGCTGGAGGCGCCAGCATGTCCCAGCCCAGCGGTTCGCCCCGGCGAAGGCGGCGGACGGCGCGGCGGCCCAGCACCTCCGGCAGATGCCTGGGCGCCATCCCGAAGCCGGGGCGGATGGAGCGGACATTGGCGGCGGTCAGCGGCTCCCCCGCCTCCACGTCGGCAACGACATAGAGGGAACGGCGATAGTCGCGGCCGCCGGCCTCGCTGGGCTTCACCCCGTAATCGACGCGGCCCATGGCGGCGGTCGCCGTGCGCACGGCGTCGGCCATCGCCCTGAACTCGGCCGGCTCCAGAGAAAAGGCGCTGTCGACACCGCCGTCGGCGCGCGACAGGGTGAAATGCTTCTCGATCACCGTCGCCCCCATCACCGCGGCGGCGACCGGCACGGCGATGCCCTGGCTGTGGTCGGACAGGCCGGCGGTGACGCCGCCGAAAGCCTCGGCCAAGTGAGCGATCGTCCGGAGGTTGCAGTCCTCCGGCGGGGTGGGATAACCGCTGACGCAGTGCAGCAGGGCGAGCGGGACATCGCCCGCGGCGGCCACCGCCTCCTCGATCTCGCCCAGCGTGGCAAGTCCGGTGGAGATGATCAGCGGCTTGCCGGACCGTGCGGCGCGGCGGATCAGGGGAAGGTCGATCACCTCGAAGGAGGCGATCTTGAAGGCCGGGGCGTCAAGTTCCTCCAGCAGTTCGATGGCGGTCTCGTCGAAGGGAGAGCTGAAGATGGTCAGCCCGAGCGACCGCGCCCGCTCGAACAGGGGGGCATGCCAGTCCCACGGAGTGTGCGCCTCGCGGTAGAGGTCATGCAGGGTGCGTCCGTTCCAAAGCCCCCCCTCCAGCCGGAAGCCGGGACCGTCATGGGCGATGGTGATGGTGTCGGCGGTGTAGGTCTGCAGCTTGACCGCGTCGGCCCCCGCCTCCTTCGCCGCGTCCACCAGCGCCAGGGCACGGCCGAGGTCGCCATTGTGGTTTCCCGACATCTCCGCGATCAGGTAGGGCGGATGACCCTGCCCGATCGGGCGCCCGGCGATGGACATCGGCGGTCGGCTGGGGAGACGGCCGTTGGCATGGCCTGGAGCGGCATTCGACACGGGCAGGTTTTCCAATCGGATTGGTCTGATGGACCCAGTCTTTCACGAAATCATGAAGGAAGGTTAATTTCCGGCGGCCGGCCCGCCGCGCAGCAGGGTTCGTGCCTCCTCGCCATAGGCGAGCAGCCGTTCGACGCAGCGGGTGCGGTCGCCGATCTCGACGAAGCGCGCCTTGGCCGCGAGCCTGGCCTCGGCGAGGGCCTCGGCATCGGTGGCGAGCGCCACGGCACGCGCCAGATAGGCATCGCGGTCGGACACGCAGAACGCCGGGCCGGCATTGCTGGCGACATCGCCCGAGCCATAGCTGATCACCGGCACCCCCTCCGCCAGGGCATAGGAGGCGCCGCCGCCGCCGCCCTGGCGCGGCGGATTGAGGAAGACGTGGCAGCGGGCATAGAAAGCGCGGATGTCGGGGACATGGCCGAGGCAGCGCATGCGGTTCCGATTGCGCAAGCAGGCAAGGCGGCCCGGCAGTTCCTTCACTTCCCCGGCGAAGACCAGTGCGCTGTCCGGGCAGCGCTCCAGAATCTCGTCGAACAGTTCCAGAGTTTCCGCCCCCACCTCCAGGTCCAGGCGGGTGCCGACCACCGCGAAGAGGAATGTGTCGTCGGGGAATCCGGTTTCGACGCGCCTGCCGTCGGACGGCGGCGGCGTGAAACCGAAGGTGAAGGGGCGGAAACGGCGGGCGAACGGTGCCCGGTAGAGAGCCGGGATGGAGCGGGTGTGGTCGTTCTCCTCGTACCCCAGCACGATGTGGGCGAGCGAGACGGTGATGCTGGAGGTGGTTGGGATGGCGACCACCGGCCGGGCATCGGCCTCCGCGAACAGGTCGGCGACGATGTTGGACCCGCCGAAGGCGACAATCAGATCCGGATCGTAGCCGTCGATGGCCTCCACGATGACGCGCAGCTTGTCCTGGCTGAAGGCCGGCTCGGTGAAGGAGGCGACCTTCACCTGCCGGCCGAACATCTTCAATGCGTAGACGCCTTCCAGATCGGCCGTGACCTCCGCCACCATCGGCGGGATGAAGACATTCTCGACCCTGGCGGGCATGCCGTTGACGTTGATGATGGCGACCTCCAGCCCGAAATCGTCCTGCATGCGGGCGGCGAAGTCGAAACAGTCGCGGGTCGGCTGGTGTCCCTGGTTGGTGAACTGGTTGGTCACCACCGCGACCCGGCGGATCGGCCCGTCGCGAAAGGCCGCACGCGCCGGTGTCAGTCCCCAGCGCCGCGCGATCTGCCTGACCATCGCCGTGTAATAGCGGAACAGGTCGCAGGCGACGAAGGTCGCCATCTTCTCGCCGCTGGCGGTTCCCAGGAACAGCTGCCGCGAGATGCACCAATGGGTGTAGTGCAGCGCCGCCGGATCGGCGCTGTCGCCGCCCAGGATCAGGTAATGAAGGATGCGCTCCAGATGATAGAGATCGCCGGTCAGATGGAACAGCACGGAACGCAGCCGGATCGTGTCGTTCACCGGCACGTCGCGCTCAAGCCGTTCGGCAAGCTCCATCCGGTCGTCGAACTCCATGGTCCGGCGGATCCCGTCGCAGAGCGCGGTGAAGCGGTTGAGCTTGCCGGCATCGATTTGCCGGTCGGTGAGAAAGACCGTCAGAGCGGCGGCGGCCGCGGTCACGCGGTCGGATGGAACCGTTCCCGGCATCGTCTTGACCCTTCCACTCCAGGCAGCCTTCCCGTGTGTACCGCCGCCGCCGCAAGCCGTGCAAGCGGGCACTGCCTTCGGCAATCCATGGGCGATGTGTGCAGCGCGGCAGAAGCCGTTGCACAAGGCGGCGGATTGCGACACACTCCGAATAACCTTATTTTTAAAATGGAGACTGAGATGGCTGGCTTCGACTCCACCGCCGGTGCCGCCGGCGTCGTGACCGGGCTGATCGAAAAGGCCGCTGCCGAACTGGACGCGATGTCCGACGCCGCGGGCGAGATCGCGCCGGAGGTCGGCGACCTCACCGGCGTGCTTGTCGAGGCGCAGCGGATCGCCGACCGGGCCGCTTCGGAATTGCGCCGGCTGACCCAGAAGCTGTCGCGGGCGGCCGCTTAAGTCTTCAGCCCGGCGACGCCGTCCAGGATCACCCCCTCGTTCAGGGCGCGGCGTTCCAGCTTGGCGCCGAACAGCTTGGCGCCGGTCAGATCGGTCCTGGCGAGGTCGCAGCCGCGCAGGTTGGCGAAGGACAGGTCGGCATTGCCGAGATTGACCGACCGCAGGCAGGCGCCGCTGAGATCGGCATAACGCAGCTTCGCCCCCGACAGGTCGGCCGGGCGGGACCGCTGCTCGTCGAACACCAGGGGGCGCAGGTTGACGTTGCGCAGGTCGGCATTGTTCAGCTTGGCGTTCCGCAGGCCGATGCCGCGCAGGTCGCCGTCCGTCAGCTTGGCGCCGCGCAGGTCGGCGCGGTCCAGCACCGCGGCCTGCATCTGCACGCCGGAAAGGTCCAGGCCGTAGAGCGTCGCCCCGGCCGCGCGCAGCATGGTCAGGCACATGTGGGCCAGCGACGGCGCATGGCGCAGGTCGAAACCGGACAGGTCGAGCATCGCGCCCTGCGCCCCGCTCGACCCCACCCAGGTCATATGGTCGGCCAGCAGGTCTTCCAGCGATCGCCCCAGCTCCGCCACCACCCGGCCGACCGGCTTGTCGGTCAGCGCCTCTTCCACGTCGGCGTCGGTGAGGTCGGCCATCACCATGGTGGCGCCGGTCAGCACCGCGCCGCGCAGGCAGGCGCCGCGCAGATCGGCGCCGGACAGGTCGGCCCCCTCCAGGTTGGAGCCGGTGAAATTGGCGCCGCGCATGGTTGCCCGCACCAGCTTGCACCCGCGCATCACCGCGTCCGAGAAGTCGGTATGGACCGCCATGATGCCCGACATCCGGGCGTTGGTCAGGTTGGCACCGGACAGGTCGGCACCGTCGGCCTCCGCCGGGCTGGACTCGATCTGCACCATGTGCAGATGGCCGGAGCGGTCCTTCTCGGCCAGGGAGCCGTCGCGCAGATCCGCCTCGAACAGGTTGGCGCCGACCAGGATGGCGCCACGCAGGCAGGCGCCGCGCAGGTCGGACTTGATCAGGCTGGCCCCGTCGAAATTGGTCTGCCGCAGGTCGGCGACGAAGAAGGAGGCACAGTCGAGCCGTGCACCGGACAGGTCGGCGCCGCGCAGGCTGGCACCGACGAAATCGGCATGGGCCAGATCGCGTCCCGATAAATCCAGGCCCGACAGATCGCAGAAGGACAGGTTTGCACGCGCCCCACCGACACGGGCATTGCGGAACATCTCGTGTTTCCGCACCGCCTGATCGAGCTCCGCCTGATCGAGGCGCCTGAGCGTGCGATTCTGCACCATGGTCCCGTGAACTCCCTTTCCCAGGCCCAGTGTGCGGCAGGCCAACTTCAGAAAGGGTTAACTCATGCCGCGGACTCGTTCTCCATGGCCGGTTCCCCGCTGTCGGCCGGACGGTTCCGTTCCGACTGGCCCCGCTCCGACAGGCCCCGTTCCGACAGGATGGAGGCGATGACTCCGCGCAACTCCTCCGGCGAAACCGGCTTGTGCAGAAGCCGGCAGCCGGTGGCGACCGCCTCGCGGATGCGTTCCGGCGCGGTGTCGCCGGTCAGGATCAGGCCAGGCACCGGACGGCCCAGCCGCTCCCCAACCTTCGCCACCATCTGCACGCCGGTCAGCCGGCCCGGCAGGCGGAAATCGCTGACAATGAGGTCGGGAACGGGCGTGTCGGCCATGGAACCGGCCTTGGGGGAGCCGCTCTGGGGGTTGGTCCCGCCGATCAACGCCAGCGCAGTCTCGCCCTCGTCCGCCACGACGACGCGATAGTCCCAGCTCTCCAGCAGCAGGCGCACGGCATCGCGCTGGATCGGGTCATCCTCCACCACCAGGATCAACCGGTCGCCGGCCACCACCGGATCGGCGTCCTGCACCGGCGCCGCGGTCGACACCCGTTCGGTTCCGACCACCGGCACGCTGACCGCGAAGACCGAACCGTGGCCCTGGAGCGACCGGACCTCCACCGCATGGCCCAGAAGCGCCGCCTTGCGACGCACCTTGGCGAGGCCGAGGCCGAGGCCCTGGCGGCGGTCGCGCTCCGGATTGCCGAGCTGGACGAAATCCTCGAAGATGTTGTCGAGCTGTTCGGGCGGGATGCCGGTTCCGGTGTCCCACACCTCAACGCGCAGCCACCGGCCCTGACGGCTGCCCTGATGGCGGCAGCCGATGGTGACGCGGCCCTCGTCGGTGAAGCGGATGGCATTGCGCACCAGATCGCCCAGCATGCGGGTCAGCAGCGTGCGGTCGGTGCGGATCACCATCCGGGTGGGCATCGCGCGCAGCACCAGCCCCTTTTCCGCCGCCATACCGCGGAATTCGGCCAGCAGATCCTCGAACACCGCCGACACCGGCACGTCGGCCAGCTGAGGCCGCACCACGCCGGCATCCAGCGTCGCCACCTCCAGCAGGGCATGCAGAAGCTTCTCGCCGGCGTCCAGAGCCTCGCCCATCTTCTCGGCGATCGCATGGTCGCGGGTGTTGGCGAGGCGTTCCATCAGAATATGATGGAAAAGCCGCAAGGCCTGGAAAGGCTGACGCAAATCATGATTGGCGGCCGACAGGAAACGGCCCTTGGCCTGATTGGCCCGTTCCTTTTCCTCCAGCGCGCGGCTGAGCTTCACGTTGAGGGCGCTGAGCGCTGCAGTGCGCTCCTCCACCCGCTGTTCCAACTGGACATTGGCCTGTTCGAGCTGGGCGTTCGCCTCCGTCAGGGCCTGACGGGCCAGCGCCTCGCGTTGCAGGCTGGCGGCGCCGAGCAGGGAGAGGCCGGCCAATGCGGCGACGCCGGCGACCACCACGATAAGGCCGCGCTCCATCCGGACATACCAGGGATCCAGCACGCTGGTGCGCGGGATCGTCACCGCCGACAGGATCGGCAGGCCGGCCATCCGCTTCAATCCGAGAAGCGAGGGCTTGCCGTTCACCATCCATTTCGCATCGACCCGGATGGTTCCGGCTTCAAGCCGCGGCAGCGGGCCGAGCGACGGGGCGCCCGCGCCGGCGAGGCGGACGCCGTCCGGGCGGTACAGACCGACCGAGCGGGCGCTCGCGTCGAAGGGCTTCAGCACGGGTTCCAGGGCCGCCAGCGGCACGGCCACCAGGACCGCACCGTCGAAAACGCCCGCCGCAGTGTGGATGCGGCGGGCGAGAAGAATGGCCGGCTGCCCCGCCACATGCCCGAAGGCCGGCAGGATCCGACGTTCCTCCTCCGGCGATAAGGGGCGGACCAGAAGCGACAGGCCGTCGCTGGTTTCCGGCTCGGCAAAGGCGACGGTGGGACCGTACAGCGCCGTCCCGTCGGCACTGAGCAGCGTGACGCGGCCGTTGCGCTCCACAGCCATCGCCTCGGGCAAGGTGCGCTGTCCCCAGGAAGCCAGGCCACGCCCATCCATCCGGCCGGCGACCTGTTCCAGCAGGCCGACACTGGCGTCCAGCACACCGCGCGCATGGCTGTCGAACAGGATGGCCGCTTCCCGTGCGTCCTTCTCGGCCCGGTCGAGCGTGTCACGATAGTCGAGCGCGGTGACGGCGGCCCAGGAGGCCGTCCCCAGCAGCGCCAGCAGCGCGCACAGGAAGGCGACCAGCATCCGTGGAGAGGCGGCGAGACGGCCGGGGCATGCTGCCAACGGCAGGGAAGACGGGGGCATCTGTGGCGATGACATCGGCCCGGTCACACGGGCATTGGCTGGACCCGCGGCAGACGATGCCGATGCTCCTTCCAAAGCGGCGGCGACTGGTGGGTGACGGTCATCGGCGGGAAATCCTGGACGGTGGCGGAGCTGGGCGGGTGACAGGAGAGCGGCCGGGTTGCCAGCGATTGGGATATCAATCGAGACAGGCGAAACAGCCAAGAGCAAGCTTCAGCTTTTCCGAATGTTCGAATGACAAATCAACCCGCAGTTCCCCGTTCGGTTGACGGTTTGGAACTAAAGCTTAGCCCCATTATCCAGAGGAACAATATCACAGGAAGAAATATCACGCGATCAGTCTTGGCGAATATGACAAACATCGTAATCACCTGCCCATTGGGTCAAGGCAAGTTGAACGGAGCCGTGGAACGGTCCCGACCGCAATTGCGGGCTTGTTCACTACTTTAGATAAGGTATGCCACCACTCTTGCCGGTCACGGTCCAGGCACCGGAAACGCAAATGGGCCGCACGCGCGGGAGGCGCGGCGGCGTCGCAAGAACGGGACGGTAAAGTCAGGGAGGGGGTGCGGACGTCTGCGTCTCGCCACGCACGATCAGGATCAGGCCGTCATCCGCCGCCTCGATCTCCTTGCCGGCATCGCGGGGGATCGGGACTTTCTGGCGGCGGCAGAACAGCAGAAGCAGCGCCAGCGTCTTGCTGGGGGTGAAGACAACCTCCCGCGATCTGGAGGCGCCGCTTTGCTGGATTTGAACCGACAGACCGCCATCGGCGGTCGGGGTTACCATGGTGACGACGCCCAGCGGCAGATCCGTCTGGTTCGGAGCCTTCTGGTACCAGGCGAGGGCTTTCTTCAGGGCGGAATTGGTGAAGAACAGTTCACGTGTCTCGACGATCATTCCATCCCTGACCAAACACTCACGCCCGGCCGCCCTCCAGTCCCGGATTGAGCCGGAACGTGATCGCGCGCCCCAGTTTGGATTCCCGCAGAAGGATCTGCTTGGTTTCCAGCAGCTTGATGGCCCGGTTCACATTGGGCCGCTGCATGCCCAGCGCATCAGCCAGTTCGGACTGGAGCACCGGAACGGAGCGATCGAAATGGAGCCTCCGGCTCAGATAGGTGAACACACGAAGCGCCTCCAGAGTGATCTCGCGGTCGGTCGAAACGGCTCTGGAGATGACGTCATGATGATGCAGCATCGTGGCCTCGGTACGCAAGGTTGTCAGGTTGCTGGGGCGATAATCGGAATGGTTCGGCGTTGCGCCCCGCAGGCCCGCGGTGCCGGATGAAGTCTGCGACCCCGTGTTCGGTTGCGTCATCGGCCCTTCCCTTCCGCTGTGGCCGGCGAGGCCGGCGTTTTCGAATGAGGTGACCGTACCGGAGGATTATTGTTCGCGTATGTCGCCACGATTTCGCCGCTGACATAATTGGTGTCTGTGGAAGCAATCATGAAATTGGTTTGAAACCGCAGGGTACCGGTCGCCGCTCGGAAACCGCCCGACGCTGTGCCGTTTTGTCGCGGGAACCGGCCCGGTTACAGCCCTGTTTCACCTCTCACATGCCCGGCGATGGAGTGCCGGAGCTGGAAGGGAGAGCCGCCATGCACCGACTGATTCTGTTGCGCCATGGCCAGAGCGTGTGGAACGCGGAAGACCGCTTTACCGGCTGGACCGACGTCGGCCTGACCGACCGCGGCATCGCCGAGACCCACAAGGCCGCCGAGTTGCTGAAGGCGGCCGGCATCGACGTGGACATCGCCTTCACCTCGGTGCTGAGCCGGGCAATCGAGACGCTGCACCTCGTCCTGCGCGACATGGACCGCTTGTGGCTGCCGGTGCACAAGCACTGGCGCCTGAACGAACGGCATTACGGCGCGCTGCAAGGGCTGAACAAGGCGGAGACGGCGGAGCGCCATGGGGCCGAGCAGGTGTTCCAGTGGCGGCGAAGCTGGGACGTGCCGCCGCCGGCCATCGAACCGGACGACCCGCGGTCGGCCGTCACCGACCGCC
The DNA here is from genome assembly GCF_002573965.1 of Azospirillum palustre. Classification (NCBI taxonomy): domain Bacteria; kingdom Pseudomonadati; phylum Pseudomonadota; class Alphaproteobacteria; order Rhodospirillales; family Azospirillaceae; genus Azospirillum; species Azospirillum palustre. The sequence goes on from NZ_PDKW01000041.1 coordinate 781,226, forward strand.
GCTACGCCGGCCTCGCCAAGGCGAACCTGCCGCGTGGCGAGAGCCTGAAGGACACCACCGAGCGCGTCATCCCCTTCTGGCGCGACGAGATCGCCCCGGCGCTGCGGCTGGGCGCCCGGGTGCTGGTCTCGGCCCATGGCAACAGCCTGCGCGGACTGGTCAAGCACCTGGACAACGTCGGCGACCAGGACATCCCGCTGTTCGAGATCCCGACCAGCCGCCCGCTGGTCTATGAGCTGGGGGCCGACCTGACGCCGCTCCGCCGCTATTTCCTGGGCGAGGCCGGCACGGTCGAGGAAATCAGCTGGCCGAAGCGCGAGGGGGCTGACAAGGACAGCAGCGCGGCGGCGTAAGCCCCCCGGCTCGGAAGGGGGGCTTACAGCGCTTACGGTGTCGCACTTCGCCGCTTCGGGCCTCGACCGGCACGCGGGCCGGTGCGGGGGCCGGCCCGGTCGGGAGCACGACCGGCCGGGGCGCCCTCCTTCGCCACCGGATGGTGGAAATGATGCTGGTGCGCCGGCTTCTCGCCATTGCCCCGCTCCGGCGGACCGCGACGGCCGCCACGGCGTTCCTCGACACGGCTGCTGTAACAGTTGTCGCAGACGCGGAAGCGGTGGTTGGCCTTCAGCCGCGTGCCGCAGACCGGGCAGGCGCGGGCGAGCGAGCGCTCGGCGAGCGTCCGCTCGATGAAGGCGTTCAGGTGCGCCCGGCGCTCCTGGCACAGGTCCATCTCGGGATAGGCGTCGGGGAAGCGGTAAGCCAGCCAGGCGTAGGCGGTCAGTTCCTTCACCGCGCGCTCGGCCTTCTCCAGCTCCACGTCGGTGCCGACGCTGTGCCGGAAGCGCTCGGCGGCATCGGGGGCGGCGTTGGGGATGCCCCTGCCCTGGTTGACCGCCCAGCCGCCCAGAAGGCGCAGGTTGTTCTGGTCGCGGGTGTCGATGGGGCAACGGGCGAGCATGTCGCGCTGGGCCAGCGGCAGCTTGGCGCGATCCACCGCGGTTGCCGCCTGGATGCGCTGCTCCAGGTCTGTCATGCGGAAGGTCTGGTTGGCGCGCAGCAGCTCCTGCCCGGCGGTGCGCAGCACCTTGGCGAGGCTGTCGGTGTCCAGTTCCTGCGCGATGGCCAAGACATGGCTGAGGTTGGGCGAAATCCACGAGCGCGGATCTTCCGGCGGCACCGGCGGCGAGGTCAGCGCCCGGCGCACCGGGTTGATGCTCTCGCCGTCCAGCACGGCGACACGGCCTTCCTCGCGCAGGCCGAAGCGACCGGCCCGGCCGCCGATCTGGCGGATCTCCGACGCGGTCAGCTCGCGCTCCTCCCGCCCGTCATATTTGCGGGTGGTGGACAGCACGACGCGGGCGACCGGCAGGTTCAGCCCCATGCCGATGGCGTCGGTCGCCACCAGCACGTCGGCGGTGCCCTCGCGGAACCGGCGCGCCTCGGCCCGGCGGACCTCCGGCGACAGGGCGCCGTAGATCACCGCGACATTGTGGTTGCGGCCCAGCAGGTCGTGGCGCAGCGCCATCACGTCCTTGCGCGAGAAGGCGATCAGCGCGTCGCCGGATTTCACCTCCTCCAGCTTCACCCGCTCCTCCTGGACGCGCAGCGGCGACTTGCGGGTGAACTCGACGACCTCCAGTTCCTCGCCCATGGCGTCGGCCAGACGCTTGACGTAGGGGATGGCGTCGGCCGAGCCGGTCATCAGGATTTCCGGCGCAGCCACGCCGGCCACCGCCTGGGTCCAGGCCCAGCCGCGGTCGGGATCGCCGATCATCTGGATCTCGTCGATGACGCAGGCGCCCCAGACCTTGCTGGTGTTCACCATCTCGATGGTGGAGGAGGTGAAGGCGGCGCCCGGCCGCACGTCGCGCTCCTCGCCGGTGACGAGGCTGCACGGCCGGCCGCGCGTCTCCAGCGCCTCCTGCCCTTCCAGCGCCAGCAGGCGCAGCGGGGCGAGGTAGCAGCCGCTCTCCGCCTCGGCCAGCCGGTCCATCGCCGCGTGGGTCTTGCCCGAATTGGTCGGGCCGACGAACAGCCGCAGCTTGCGGATCATCGCGCGGGCGGTGGCGAAGCTGTCGAGATAGACGCCCATGCCGGACGCGTTCTCCAGCCGCTCCCGCCGCACCTTCAGGCCGGCACGGGCGACGGCGGTGGAGAAGGCTTCCTCCATCGCGTCGAGCAAAGTCTGCAAACGCGGGATCCGGCCGCCGAAACCGATGACGCGGCCGAGTTCGTCGGCGAAGCCCTTGGGCCGCCAGGAGTCGCCGAAGCCGGCCGCCCGCTCCGCCATCGACGCGACCCAGCCGTCGACGCGGTCCTTCGCCTTGGCGATGGCGGGAGAGGACAGGCAGGCGCCCTTGACCCGCTTGCCCAGCGCCTTGGCCTGCGGCCGGCCGACCCCCTCCTCGGTGGTCAGCAGGCCCCACAGGTCGGCCTCGATGTCCGGCAGCGGGCCGAGCGCCACCTTGAAGCGCAGCTTGAGCTTGCGGTCGGTGCCGGGAACCTGGACGACATGGTTGACCGCGACCGTCCAGCGCGCCGGGGTGCTGTCGGCATCCACCTCGATCCCGTCGCCGCGCACCACGGCGGCCACCGCCCGCAGGGCGTAGCGGCGGTCGAACTCGTCAGCGGTGCCGGGGGTACGGCCGGAGCGGGCGTTGTCGGAAGTGTCGTCGGTCATGATCGTCTTTTCTTGAGATTGCCCCGGTGATGCAAGCGCTTCGGCCGGTCATATCGGCCGGGCGGCCGGTCCGGCAAGGCCGTCAGGCCCTGCCCTCGGACAACAGCCATAGAGCGCCAGGGTCTCTCTTTATGGCCAGGGTCTCACTTTATGGGTCTGACCGGTCGATTCGGCAAGCCGAATCCCCCGATGGGAGCAAGCCCGGGCTAATTCGAATCCGTCGCCGTTTCGCCGATCTCGCCCGTGCGAAAAGGGGGGAGGCACGGCCACATAGAGCCACGCAGGTTTGGTGGTCCGACCCCAACGGGTTAGCCGCCACCGCCCGGTGGACGGGCCCGGCACCGGGTCAGGCCGGACCGGACGCCAGATCGGTCGTGTAACGTTCAATGCTTTGTTCCGATTAATTTTTTTTGGGAGATGCGCATGCCGAACCCTCGTGAGGTCCTGGAACTGATCGAGCGCATGCGGTGCATTTCGAACGACGGCGAGCGCCGGGCCCTGATCGAACGGCTGGGCGCGGCCGACCGTCCGACGGTGCTGTCCTTCCTGAACGCGCACGGGCTGAACGTCTGCATGACGTCGGACGCGGCCCTGACCGCCTTCGGCGCGTCGGACGTGCTGCTGCGCGACGGGATCGGGTTGCAGGCGGTTCTGCCGGTGCTGGGCATGCCGGCCGGCCTGAACATGAACGGCACCGATTTCATCCCACTGCTGCTGAAGACCCTCAGCCCCCGCAAGGTCGCGATCTATGGCACGGCCACCCCGTGGCTGGACCGCGCCCGCGTGGTGCTGGAGACGGCGACGCCGCACCGCTACGCCGACCTTCAGCACGGCTTCCACCCGGTGGAGCATTACATCGCCCAGGCGCGGGCCAACCGCCCCGACGTGATCCTTCTCGCCATGGGCATGCCCAAGCAGGAGCAGGTCGCCGCGGAGCTGAAGCGTGCGCTGGATCATCCGGTGCTGATCGTCAACGGCGGCGCCATCGTCGATTTCCTGGCGGGCCGCTTCAAGCGCGCTCCCGAGGCCGTCCAGCGCTCCGGCATGGAATGGGCCTTCCGTCTGGCGCAGGAGCCCCGCCGCCTGTTCCGCCGCTATTGCATCGGTGCCTTCGGGTTCGCCTGGAGCACCCTTCGCCTTCGCCGTGCCGCATCCCTCCGAACCCGCGGGACGGGCGCCGCAGCGCCCGCTTCCACCCGGATCTCTCCGTCACCGATCCGGCGGTCGCCTATCCAGAAGGAGCTTTGAGACGTGGAAAACCTTCCCCAGATCAACAACGGAGGCCACGGCGGCCCGCCGGCTCCGGCGTGGCCCACCCAGGTCGGCCACCATGCGCCGCGTGAGTTCGACGGCCCCGCTCCGGCGATGGGCCCCGACTTCCGCTTCATCCTGCGGGTGCTGGCGGCGCACAAGACGCTGATCATCCTCATCGTGCTGGCGCTGACCGCCCTGTCGGCCTTCGCCGTCTCGCTGATGAAGGACAAGTACACGTCCGAAGCCCTTCTGCTGGTCGACAACCGGCAGGTCCGCGTCGTCCGCGCGGAAGACCAGGCGCTGAACTCGATCACGCCGGAAGACGGCGCGATCCTCAGCGAGATCGAAATCCTGAAGTCGACCGCCGTGCTGTCCCAGGCCGTCACCGACCTGAAGCTGGCGACCAACCAGGAATACAACCCGCCGGTCCAGGCCGACGAGACGAAGCCCTTCGTCGAGCGCGCCACCGCCTGGACGCGCGAGCAGGCCCACGCCGTGTTCGGTCCGGAACTGCCGGGTGTCGTCCAGGCCGTCCTGGCCCATGGCGACAACATGACCAAGGACACCCACCTGCGCGAGACCCGTGCCGCCGACAGCATCGACGGCGTGCTCGACCGCGTCCGCCGCAACCTCGAGGTCGGCGTCGTCGGCCGGTCGCGCGTGATCCAGGTCCGCTACACCGCCGGCGACCCCGAGATCGCCCAGAAGGTGGTGGACACCGTCGTCCGCCGCTACATGGAAACCCGCCAACAGATGGACCGCGACCTGTCCACCAGCGCCGTCGCCTGGCTGGAAGACCGCATCGCCACCCTGCGCAAGGAAGTCGCCGCCGCCGACACCAAGGTCGACGCCGTCCGCTTCAAGGCCGGTCTGGTCAAGAACGGCACCAACGGCCTGATGGCCACCACCGAGCTTGAGCAGGCCCGCCTGCGTCTGGCCGAAGCAGCCGCCACCCGTGCCCGCGCCGTCGCCCAGGCCCAGACGCTGGAACGCGCAGGCGGCAACGGTGGCAGCCTCGCCTCGCCCGTCGTCGCCCAGCTGCGCGCCACCGTCGCCTCGATCTCCACCGAGCTGGCCCAGCTGTCGCGCCAGTACGGTCCGAAGCACCCGCGCATCCAGGAACTCCAGGCCCGCCTGAACGAAGCGAACTCCTCGCTGCAGCAGGAGGTCCGCCACGAGATCGGCGGCGTCCGCGAGGCGGCCAACGTCGCCATCGAGCAGGAAAACGCCCTGAAGGGGATGATCGCCAAGCTGGAATCCGGCTACCAGACGATGACCGAGGAAGCGGTGCCGCTGCGCACGCTGGAGGCCGAGGCCCAGGCCAAGCGCCAGCTGCTGGACAGCCTGCTCGGCCGTCTGGAAGAGGTGCAGGCCCAGCAGGACAACCGCGCCTTCCCGACCGCCGTCAAGCTGGTCTCGGCGCCGCAGGTTCCGCATGAGCCGTCGGGTCCGTTCCGCATCCTGATGCTGCTGGCCGGTTTCGTCGCCTCGCTCGCCGTCGCCATCTTCATCGTCTTCGGCATCGAGCTGTTCCAGCGCCGCATCCGCACCCCGGAAGCCGTCCGCCGCATCCTGGGCGTGGGCACGGTCCACATCGTCCCGCACCACTCCACCCGCGGCACCCGCGGCCGTCTCGACCAGATCTTCCAGAACCATCCGTTCTCGCTGTTCTCGGAATCGATGCGCGCCCTGTTCCGCAACCACCTGTCGGATCTGGGTCCGGTCGGCTCCATCGCCGTCACCTCGGCCCGCCCGCAGGACGGCAAGACCTCGATGAGCCTCGCCGTCGCCCAGGTCGCGGCGCAAGCCGGCCGCCGCGTGGTGGTGGTCGACACCGACTTCCGCCGGTCGCGTATCGACGGCCTGTTCAACCTGTCGGCCAAGAAGGGCCTGTCGGACTGGGTTTCCGGCACCGCCACCCTGGACGAGATCGTCCACACCAGCGAGGACGCGCCCTATGCGATGATCCCCGCCGGCCGCCTGATGCCGGAGACGCTGGACCGCTTCAACGTCGACGGCCTGATCCACCTGATGGCCGGCCTGTCGCCGCACTTCGACCTGGTGGTGTTCGACACCGCCCCGGCGCTGGCCGTGTCGGATGCCCGCATCGTCTGCGGCGCCGCCTCCAAGGTGCTGTTCGTCAGCCGCTGGGGCCACACCACCGCCAGCGACCTGCAGGCGGTCGCCGACCTGGGTCCGATCGATCATTCGAAGTTCGTCGCGGTGATGACCGACGTGAACCTGAAGAAGGCGGCGTCGCGCGGGTACCAGGGTCCGTACAACAGCTACATGGCGACCCGGAAATACTACGGCGACACCACGCTCCGGACCGCCCCGTAACGCGGGAATCCGGAGTGACCTGAAGCTCCTTCGACCCGGAGGCCCTTTCCTTCCGGACGCTGCGGCGCCCGGAGGGAGGGGCCTCTCCATGACAGGCTCCTGCGACCGGAACCCGCGATAGGAAGAGAGAACCCCTCCGCATGACCGAACGTCCGAAGCCCGGTTTCCCGAAATGGCACCCGACCCATTGGCGCCCCAGCCGGCGCGACCTGCTGTGGACCGCCGCCGCCGGTGCGGTGCTGGCGAGCTGCCGCGGCGCCAGCGGCCCGACGACGGCGGAAGCCGCCGCCACCCAGCCGCAGGCAGCGGAGCCGGCGGTGACACTGCGCGAGGCCTGCCGGGCACTGGGCATCCGCCACGGTGCCGCCCGCGACCATTTCATCGATCCGGAAGACCCGATGCTCGACCGGCTGATGGCACGCGAATGCGACGTCGTCACCCCGGAGAATGGCGGCAAATGGGGCGTCTTCCAGCACACCGAGGGCAATTACGACTGGCGCCGCTTCGACGCCGCGGTTGAGCTGGCGCGCAGCATCGGCGCCACGCCGAACTGGCACACGATCATCTGGCAGCATATGGGCATGCCGCCCTACATGAAGCTTCCCGCAGGCCGGCAGGCGGAACTGGGCATCTCGGAAAGCGCCTATTTCTCGCCGGACGGCAGCTTGAGCGCCGAAAATGTCTGGCCGCGCTTCACCGGCGTTGTGGAGGCGGTGCGGCAGCGCTACGGCGACGTCTTCTACCGCATCGACGTGGCCAACGAGGTCTTCTTCTGGGAGACGGTGGAGAGCCACCCGAAGGAACAGGACCGCTACGGCTTCCGCCGCGGCATGTGGTGGGTGGCGGCAGGCGGCGCGGAGAAGGGGCCGGAGTGGCTCGATCCCTTCTTCCACCATGTGCACAAGGCCTTCCCCAAGGCGAAGCTGGTGCTGAACGAGTTCGGCATCGAGATCGACGAGGGCTGGCAGCAGCGCAAGCGCGCCTATCTGCTGGACTGGCTGACCGGGGCGGTGAAGCGCGGCGTGCCGATCCATGGCATCGGGCTGCAAAGCCACCTGATCGGCGGCAAGCCCTATGACAGCGCCGGCATGCGCAAATTCCTGCGCGCGGTCGACAAGCTGGGCCTGTCCGTCCATCTGACGGAGATGGACGTGGACGAGACCCGCCTGCCCCGCTCCTGGTCGCGCGCGGAGAAGGACCGGGCGATGGCCCAGCTGGCCCGGCAGTATCTGGCCGACATGCTCGACACTGCGCGGGTGGAGGAGCTGTGCTGGTGGCACCTGCGTTCCGACCTGAATTTCATCGCGCGGGAGCATCCGGATCTGGGCGCCCACCCCTCCCCCTATGACGAGGAGTCCCGGCCCCTGCCGCTCTACACGGCGGTGGTGGAGACGTTGCGGGAAAAGGCGCGCACCGGCAAGGCGCGGTCGGGCTGACGGTGCCCCGGATGACGTACCGCGGGGGTAAGCCATTGGTGCCATCCACCCCCTGCGATAGGCCCGCGCACTTTCTCGTTCGCGCGCGCGCGTCCGGTGCCGCTCCCGTTTAGAGTCCCTCAATGCGTCCTGTACCCATCTGATGGAGAGGTCGATCGTGCAGAACACAGCCGACACAGTGCCGATGGATCGTCTGCCCGCCGATCGCACGACGGACGATGCGCTCGTCGAGCGCTACCGGCGGAAGTTCCACCTCTCGCCCACCTACCCGCTGACGGCCGACATGGTGCAGCGCCACTGGGATCTGGAACGGCGGCTCGCCCGCGAACTGCTGGATAGCAAGCCGGACGAGCGCTGGGACGTGTTCGAGCAGGCTTATACGACGCTCTACAGCAGTTGTCCGTGGCTGAACGAGGCGGAGGACGATGCCCACACCCGCAACGACGACCTCGACTTCCGCCATTTCCTGACCCTGCTGGGCGGGCCGCAGGACGTCTATGAGGTTGGGTCGGGCAAGGCACGGCTTCTGCGCTACCTCGCCCGCCACGGTTACCGCTGCGTCGCCACCGAGGTGACACGCGAGCGCGGCGCGACCTGGATCGAACAGGATTCCAACGTCACCTGGAAGAACAGCGACGGCATCCACCTCGCCCGCTTCGAGGCAGCCGACCGCTACGACAGCGTGATCTCCACTCACGTCGTGGAGCACATGCATCCGGAAGACGTGCTCACCCATATGGAGAATGTCCGCACCATCCTGAAGCCGGGCGGCAAGTACATCCTCAGCATGCCGCACAAATACGCCGGTCCGGCCGACCTGTCGGAGGTGTTCGGCCTGAACGAGCCGATCTGCATGCATCTGCGCGAATATGGCTGGGGCGAAACGGAAGCGATGCTGCGCAAGGCCGGCTTCGGCCGCGTCGAAGCCGTCTACATCCTGCCGATGGCGGTGCGCCGCCGGATGAACATGCATTTCGCCAGCCGCGCCTATCTCGGCTATGCCAAGCTGGTTGAGGCATTTTTGGGGCGGCTGCCGTTAACCCTTAATCGCAAGCTCGGAAGGGTTGGTCAGCTCTATCTGTTCCGGCCCGAGGTGTTCGTGGTGGCCCACAAGCCCCGGTGATGCCCGTTTGAGCGCCACGAAAAAGCGCTAAATCAAATACTTAACGATATGCCGAACCCCTTTGTTGCTGCAATGCATCGACAAAGGGGTTTTTCGTGTCTCTTTCTTTTCACAAGTGATAGTGGCATTAGAGCCGCATTTCGCTAAAATTTGAAATACCTCGTTAACCTTTTCCGGCCAGATTGGGTTTCAGCGAAATTCACGGAAAAGAGGATACTTCCAATGGCAACGAGCCCCGTCGATACGACCTTCGTCGTCAATGCCTCGGGTGTGACTGCCGGAGGAGTCTGGCCGCATTTCAAGTTCCTCGTCGATGGCGTCGCCGTCGGCCAGGCGACGGTCAATTCCACCAGCGCCGGCCGGTACAGCTTCACCACCAAGGTGGCACCCGACGTCGCCCACAAGGTCCAGATCGTTTATGACAACGACTGGCTGTCGACCGACAAAGCCGGCATGTACCGCGACCTGATCGTCAAGTCGGTCGAAGTCAACGGCAAGACCATCGCTTCCAACAGCTCGACGGTCTCCTACGCCGCTGAAGGTCAGGGCACGCTGTCCGGCCGCGAAATGCTGTCCTGGAGCGGCTCGCTCGATTTCAACATGTCCAAGGACATGTTCGCCGGCGCCACCGGGACTCCGACCACTCCGACCACTCCCACGACGCCGACCACCCCGACGACCCCGACCACCGGCGGCACGCCGATCGTCGTGAATGCCTACGGCAATGCGGCCGGCGGCGTGAACGCCCACTTCAAGGTTCTGGTCGACGGCAAGATGATCGGTGAAGGCACGGCCGGCACCGCTGCCAAGGACTTCACCTTCAACGCGAACGTCAGCGCCGACGTCGCCCACAAGGTCCAGATCCAGTACGACAACGACGCCGTGGTCAACGGTGTCGACCGCAACCTGTACGTCAACAAGATCACCATCGGCGGCCATGCCGTGAACCCGACCGACAGCATCGTGTCGATCGACAAGGGTGCGCTGGACGGCAAGGACATCGTCGCCGGCCAGAAGGCCATGTGGTGGGACGGCACCATGGAGGTGAAGGCCGACAAGTCCTGGTTCGCCGGCAGCACCACCCCGACCAACCCCACCAACCCCACCACGCCGACCCAGCCGAGCCTGTCGGTCAGCGACGTGACGGTGACGGAGCCGACCGGCACCAAGACCGCCGGCGGCATCCAGGGCTTCCTGCACACCCAGGGCAACCAGATCGTCGACGAGGCCGGCAACACCGTCCGCTTGACCGGCGTGAACTGGTTCGGCGGCGAGGGCTACAACTACGTGCCCGCCGGCCTGTGGGCCGACAGCTACCAGGGCCACCTGGAGAAGATGAAGTCGGTCGGCTTCAACACCATCCGCATGACCATGTCGGATGAAATGTTCGACAGCACCGCGGTGACGAACGGCATCGACTTCTCGAAGAACCCGGATCTGGCCGGTTTGACCCGCCTGCAGGTCTATGACAAGGTCATCGACTACGCCGGCAAGCTCGGCATGAAGGTGATCCTCGACCACCACCGCAACGACGGCGGCGCCGGCACCAACGAGCACGGGCTGTGGTACACCGACAAGCACCCGGAATCGACGGTCATCAACAACTGGAAGATGCTGGCCCAGCATTACGCCGGCAACGAGACCGTCATCGGCGCCGACCTGCACAATGAGCCGAGCGTCAGCGCCACCTGGGGCGGCAGCGCCGCCACCGACTGGGCGTCGGCTGCCGAGCGCATCGGCAACGCCATCCAGACGGTGAACAAGGACTGGCTGCTGTTCGTCGAAGGCACTGAATGGAGCAGCACGCTGGCCGGTGCGCAGGCGCGGCCGATCCACTTCGACACACCCAACAAGCTGGTCTACTCGCCGCATGCCTACGGCCAGAGCGTCGGGCAGTTCAGCTGGCTGAACGACCCGAACTACCCCAACAACCTGCCGGCCCAGTACGACAAGATGTGGGGGTACCTGTACAAGAACGACACCGCGCCGATCATGCTGGGTGAATGGGGCGGCCAGTTCACCAGCTCCGCCGAGCAGACCTGGGCCAAGACCATGGCCAAGTATCTGAACGGCGACTGGAACCTGGACGGCAAGAGCGACATCGCGGCCGGCGACAAGGGGATGAGCTGGACCTTCTGGGCCTGGACCCCGGAATCGGGTGACGTCGGCGGCGTCCTGATGGACGACTACAAGACCATCAACCCGACCAAGGCGGCCATCGTGAAGGGCGCCATGGAAGGTGCGGTGTTCGATACCCCGACCACCACCGCCAACACCGCCAACGCCACCTTCACGGTCAAGCTGTCGTCAGCCTCCGGCACCCCGGTCACGGTGGATTACTCCACGGTGGACGGCACCGCCAAGGCCGGCTCCGACTACACCGCCACCAGCGGCAAGCTGACCTTCGCCGCCGGCGAGACTGCCAAGACCGTGACGGTCAAGGTGCTGAGCGACAGCGTGACGGAAGGCAACGAGACCTTCGGCCTGAAGATCTCCAACGCCACCGCCGCGACCATTGCCGACGCCACCGGCACCGGCACGATCGTCGACGCCTCGGCTGCCAAGGCCGCCGCCGCATCGCTCAGCTCGGCCGACCTGCTGGCCCACACGATGAGCGCCGCCAACGACACGCCCACCGCGACCGCCGCCGATCTGGCGACGACGCAGCAGCTTGCCAGCCATGACGTGTTCGGCGTCACCTTCGACACCTATCACGACCTGCACACGACCGACACCAGCCTGGCGCACGCCGCCTGACCTCTCCGGTTGGTCCGGCCGGGTGAGTGCCTGAAGAAAAGAGGTCCGGCAGCAATGCTGCCGGACCCTTTTTTCGTTTCCGGAGCTGGACCTGAGAGGATCAGCCCGGCACCGGCGAGGTGGCGGTACCGGGCATCATCGCCGACACGCCGCCGACCGGCGCCGGATGCGGGATATCGGGGATGGCGACCTCGGCCACCGCCTTGCCGGGGTTGCCGGCGACGACGCTTCGCCGCGGCATCGGCTTGGTGACAACGGAGGAGGCGGCGACGATGCATTCGTCGCCGATGCTGACGCCGATCACCACCGCATGCGGCCCGACCCAGACACCGTCACCCAGCTCCGGGTAATGGGTGACGCGGCCGGTGGGCAGCAGATCGTCCTTCTGCCCCAGGGTCACGCCGTGGAACAGGGTGACGTTGGCGCCGATCCGGGCACTGGCGTTCACCACCAGTCCCCAGCCGTGCAGGATGCGCAGCCCCGGTCCGACCTGGGTTTCCCAGGGCAGATCCATGGCGGCGGAATGCTGGGTCCAGCGGTGCAGCAGCCGGCAGGCGGCGAGCAGCGGCTTTCGCAGCGGCCCGCCCATCCGGTCCAGCGCCTGGCAGCTGCGCAGGGTGAAGGTCACCCGGAACATCCGGTTGCCCGCCAGCAGCTTCAGCACCGCCCCGAGGCCGGAACCGCCGCCGTAGCGGGTGGCGTCCGCCGCAACCGTCTGCCGAAATGTGTAGTGCGGAGCGTCCTGCATCGCGGTGTCATCCTCTCCGATCAAGCATTGTCACGCCGGTCGTCACGCCGCCGCCTGGGACCGACGACGAAATCGGGCCGTCATGCGGAACAGCATGGCGCGGTCGGCCTTGCCGAAGCTCGGCCCGAACAGGGCGGCGACGGCGAACAGCATGGTCAGCCCGACCTTGGCGGCGGCGAAGGTCGGGTTCACCTCGAACCCGAACAGGGCGAGGCCGGCCAGATAGGCGATGGCGGCCGGCGCCAGGATGCCCGTCACCCGCAGCGCGCTCAGCGGTGGCTCGTTCGGGCTGAGGCGGCGGCACATCGCCTCCGTCGCGCCCAGCATCACCAGCTCGCGCACCAGCACGCCGATGGCGCCGCCCATCAGGCCGAGCGGCCCCAGCGTCACTGCCATCACCAGCGTGCCGACGGCCAACCCGCCCAGCGAGATCGCCGGCAGGACGCCGACCTTCTTGGTCTTCACCAGCCCGACCTCGGCATGCATGCGCACGCCATGGACGACATAGGCCAGCACCAGCAGCGGCATGCAGGGCAGAACCGTCTCGTACTCGGCGGACGCGATCAGCCACAGCACCTCCGGCGCGGTCAGCGCCATGCCGAGCGCCGCCGCCGACAGCAGCACGACGAACAGGTAGAAGACGAATTCCGACTGGTCGCGCCCGGCGGTGCTGTCCTGCGCCTCGATCCGGCTGACCGACCAGATCTGCAGGAAGGAGGCGGTCAGGAACATGTAGAGCATGGTGGCGAGCCGCAGCCCGAACGACAGCACGCCGACCGCCGCGACGCCCATCAGCAGGTTGACCAGATAGCGCATGGCGAACTGGTTGCCCATGTCCAGCATGGTCTGCGGCATGAAGGGCAGGCCCAGCACCGTCACCCGCTTCAGGATGCCGAAGGAGAAGCCGACGCCGTTCGCCGCCAGGATCGCCACCGTCAGAGCGATGCCCAGCCCGACGAATGTGATGGCGTTGGCCAGGAAGATGCCGGTCACGCCCAGATCCATCACCAGCAGGAAGCTGAGGTTGAGGCCGATCAGCCCCACCGCCTTGCCGACCGAGATCAGCAGGCAGGTGCCCGACCGCTTGTGGACCCGGTAATAGGCGAGCGCCAGCTCGAACACGGCGCTGAACGCGATGCCGGCGAAGGCGAAGGCGATGATCGGCCCCTGGTCGGTGCCGCCGAACAGCAGGTCGCTGGCGCCCCAGCCGGCCGGCAGGGCCACCGCCAGCAGCGCCAGCGAGGCGGCCCACAGGCCGATCATCGTGGTGCTGACCACGCGGGACCGGCTGCGGTCGTCGGGATGTTCGAAATAGACGACGGTGAAGGCGTTGATCATGCCGATCATCAGCATGACCGCAACGATGTCGCCGACGACGCTGATCAGGGCATAGACGCCGAACTCCGCCGGTGACAGGACCTTCGCATAGAGCGGCAGCAGAAGCAGTCCCGCAGCGCGGTTGACCACGTTCGCGACCATGAACATCCAGCCATGTTTGATGATCGTACCAGCTTCGACAGCCATCCGGTTTCCTTCGCCCCCTATAGTCCGCTTCTTCTTCCGGTCTCGCCTGCTGGGGAGAGCATCGCGTCCGCCCTGTCGCATGGGCCCATGTCGCATGGGCCATTTCCGAAGGGCGTGCCGCACGGGCGCAGCTAAGGAAAAAGAACGCGCCAAATCTTGGCGGAGGTCGGGACAGCGTCAATTCGGCCTTGAAGCGACCGGAACACTCTTCGGTGCTAGTCAGCACGGCTTCGGTCAGAGATCCCGGACGTTCCGAGTATGCTTTCCGGCGAGTTCGCACGCTGCCTCTTGCGCACCGCAACAGGCAAGGGTTCGTTCGCGCCGCGCCCCCGCTCGGAATTGCCGGGCCGCTCCCTTCGGTCGATCCGGGTGGCGGACCCACCCCGCAAGTTCGGCGATCATCCCCGTTCGCGCCGCCGCTTTTCGTCCGGTCGGGGGAGGTCTCCGCGGCATATACCTAAAAATTGCGGGGATCGCAGGTACCGCCGGGGGTGTGACACCACCTTGCCGTTAACCCGAAACGCTATCCCCGCTGGGTGCCGCATCCGAAAGTATCCCCATTAATATTCGGACCCCCGCACCCTTCGAAACACCGGTGGTATCGCGGACGCGAAATCAACGTCCGTATGCTCTGTTGCTGGCCGGGCTTCCTCATCCTAATTCGTCCTCAACGAACAGCGGATCGGCCCACCAAAATCATGAAAGAGTGTTCTTTACATAAATGCGTCCCTGCCGATGCGGTGGTGCAGCACAGTAAAGACCGGCCGAATCCCAAGAGACGCTGATGACGAGCGACCATCCGCACGAATGGCCGTGCGATGGCTGGCATTTCCTTCAACCACGGGACCTGCGATGAGCAAACTGGACCCAGAAGTGGTCATCGATCTGACCTCGGCGAAAAAGGCGACGATCCCCACGATCGCCCCCGGGCTGCTGCTTGCACTCTCGGATGGATTGGTCCTCGCCCTGGTGGGGTGGACGCTCAACCATTTCCTCGGCGCCGATGCGCTGACCGAGCCGATGGAAGCCGCCGCCTGGCAGCGGTCGCTGGTGACCGGCCTGATGCTGGTGCCTCTGGTGAAGTCGGTGTTCGGCATCTACACGCTCGGGCGCTTCGACTACATGGAACGCACGAGACGGACTTTTCAGGCGGCCTTTCTGTGCTGCGCCGTGCTGGCGGTGCCGTTCATCGTGATGGAAGGCTTCCGCTCCTTCTTCGTGGAGGCGCTGTCGATCGCGCTGCTCGGCTTCGCAGTGACCTATGTTGCCGACCTGCTGCTGATCCAGGGCCTGCTGTCCAGCGCGCTGGACTGGCGCACGCCGGTGATGATCGTCGGCGCCGGCCCGCAGGGTGCGGCCATCGCCGAGAAGCTGCAACGCCTGCCCTGGCTCGGCATGCGGCCGGTCGGCTTCGTCGATGACGACGACAGCCTGTGGCAGACCCGCGTCGCGGGCCTGCCGGTGATGGGTCCGGTGGAGCTGCTGGCCAAGTCGCCCGCCGTCGCCGGCCAGGCCAGCGCCGCCATCGTCGCCGACATGGGCCGCCACGGCAACGACCTGACCGGTCTGGTCCGCACCCTGCCCTTCCGCCAAGTCTATTGCGTGCTGGGCGAAGGCAATGTCAGCGCCGTCGATGCGACCTACCACAACCTGCACGGCTCGCTGGCCCTGCGCGTCAGCGTCCGTCCGCCGACCGGCTACCTGCGCATCCGCCGCGCCATGGACATCGTCCTGTCGGCGATCCTGCTGGTCCTGGTGGCGCCGCTGATGCTGGGCCTCGCCGTCGCCATCCGGCTTGACAGCCCCGGCCCGGTCATGTTCCGCCAGAAGCGCTGGGCCGGCGGCAAGCAGACCTTCGACCTGCTGAAGTTCCGCTCCATGCATGTCGATGCGGAAGAGCAGCTGCAGCATCTGCTGGCGAACGACCCGGTCGCCCGCGAAGAGTACATGACCTACCACAAGCTGACGGTCGACCCGCGCATCACCCCGCTCGGCCGCTTCCTGCGCAAGACCTCGCTCGACGAGCTGCCGCAGCTGTGGAACATCCTGATGGGCGACATGAGCCTGATCGGCCCGCGCGCCTACATGCCGAAGGAGCTGCCGGAGGTGGGTGACTCCGCCGCGGTGATCGGCACCGTCCGTCCGGGCCTGACCGGTTACTGGCAGGTGTCGGGGCGCCACCGCACCACCTTCCAGGAGCGTGTCGCGATGGACGTCTTCTATGTCCGCAACTGCGGCCTGCTGTTCGACTTCTTCATCCTGTGCAAGACCGCCGTGATGGTGCTGAAGGGCGACGGGTCGTAATCCTTCCACTCCTGAACCGGATGCCAGCCGGACCCCCGCGCCACCCGCGCGGGGGTCTTTTTATTGGAATGCTTAGAGTGCGATCGGTTCAAGCGGAATCGCTTGAAGCGTGAATCGCACGGAAAACCAAAAACTTATAATCTGTCCGATGCTTCAATAAGCATCGGACAGATTCTAGGGTCCATTCCCTTTTTCGGGCGGCAAAGGGAGGGGGCGGCACGAAAGCGGCTACCTCTTTCGGGCCCGGCCTCCTTCGGTCTAATGCCACCGCCCGGCTACGAGATGAGGGGTATCATCCGCATCTTCAGTGCTGCACAGCCGAACACGGTACGGCAGCCTAAGGGAAAGCCGATGAAAATCCTGGATTTTCTGGAAAAAACCATCGCCGTCATCGGCATCATCGCCTTCGGAGGCTCGGTGCTTCCGCTGATGCTGACCGGCGGCGACCCGCTGGCGGGCGATCTGGAATCGGCCGGCGTCACCATCCTGTATGGCGGTCTTTATGTTCTGGTGCTGGCCGCCATCGCCCTGCGGCCGTCCATCGCCTTTCAGATCCCCTTCGCCAGCCCGGCGCTGACGGCGATGATCGCCTTCGCCTTCCTGACCGCGCTGTGGTCGCTGTTCCCGGACATCACGCTGCGCCGGTCGATCGCCTTCATGTTCACGACGGTGTTCGGCATCTGGCTCGCTTTGCGCTTCCGTTTCCCGGAGATCATGCGGCTGCTGGTGGTCGGGCTGTCCTTCCTGATGTTCGTCTCCTTCTTCATGATCTTCGCGATGCCGGCCATCGGCCTGGACAGCGCGCAGCATGTCGGCGCCTGGAAGGGCGTGTTCTTCCAGAAGAACGTGACCGGCCGCATGATGGTCTGGCTGGTCCTGGCGCTGGTCTGGCTGGACTGGCAGAAGGAAATGGGCCGCTGGCTCACCCGGCCGCTGATCCTGCTGGCGATGCTGCTGATCGTGATGAGCCGGTCCGGCACCGGCCTCGTCACCTCGCTCCTGGTGTCGGTGGCCCTGCTGTCGACCACCATGCTGCGCGGCAGCATCCGCAACTTCGCCCCCACCATGGCGCTGCTGCTGGCCCTGCTGGTGATCATGGTCACCGCCGGCGCGACCTTCTGGTACGACGTGCTCTATGCGCTGGGCCGCGACCCGACCCTGACCGGCCGCACCGTGCTGTGGGAGCACATCGTCCACTCGGTCGGCGAGCGGCCGCTCCAGGGCTACGGCTATGCCGCCTACTGGTCCGGCTTCAACGGACCGGGCTCCAGCTTCACCCGCGACTGGGGTATCACCTCGGCGCACAGCGGCTGGCTGGAGCTGACACTCGACCTCGGCCTCGTCGGTGTCGCGCTGGTGGTGGCGGTGCTGGGCCGCATGCTGTTCCAGGGCTTCTTCGCCGCCCGCTACGGCAACAGCCGGCCGGAGGCCGCCTGGGCCTTCGCCGTCGGCTGCGCCCTGCTGGCGGTTTCGGTGTCCGAGAGCGTGTTCGCCGAACGCCATTCGATGAACTGGGTGATCGCCACCATCGCCGTCGTCCGGCTGATCCAGCAGAGCCGCTGGCAGCGCCTGCTGAACGACCGGGCGGCCGAAGAGCACCGCCTGCGCCGGAACGCCGCCGCCAGCGTCCCGTCCCCCGCTTACGCCGGGCGGGCCGCCTATGCCGGCCCCTATCCGGGCCCGCTGTCCCGGCAGTAGCGGCAGGGCGCTCCAGTCCCTTCTCCTCTGCCACCATTCCCATTTCCCTTCGACCGAAGGCAGACCCATGAGCCCGAAGAACGAGCCGGCAAGCAGCAACCGCCCGGCAAACAGCGAACAGGCGACCAACGAACAGGTTACGGTCGTGATCCCCACCCGCAACCGCCCGGACATGGTGATGCGGGCGGTGCGCAGCGCGCTCGACCAGACCTATCGCGACCTTGACGTCATCGTGGTGATCGACGGGCCGGATCCGGCCACCGCCTCGCATCTGGCGACACTGGCCGATCCGCGGCTGACCGTGATGGAGCTGGAGACGA
This sequence comes from Azospirillum palustre, assembly GCF_002573965.1. Taxonomy (NCBI): domain Bacteria; kingdom Pseudomonadati; phylum Pseudomonadota; class Alphaproteobacteria; order Rhodospirillales; family Azospirillaceae; genus Azospirillum; species Azospirillum palustre. The sequence goes on from NZ_PDKW01000041.1 coordinate 799,410, forward strand.
ACCACGGCGCCGCGGAGGCCCGCAACATCGGCGTGCGCGCCGCACAGGGCGACTGGATCGCCTTCCTGGACGACGACGATCATTGGATGCCGGAGAAGGTGGAGTTGCAGATGGCGGGCCGCCCGGCCGGCATCCGCCTCCCCATCGTCAGCTGCCGCTGCCAGGTGGTGACCGCCCGCGGCACCTTCGCCTGGCCCCGGCGTCTCGCCACCCCGGCCGACGCCATCGGCGACTATCTGTTCGTCCGCCGCGGCCTGTTCAAGGGCGAGACCTTCGCCCCCACCACCACGCTGCTGGCGCCCAAGGCGTTGCTGCTGCGCAACCCGGTCCCCAAATCCCGCTTCGACGACTGGGAATGGCTGATCACCTGCGGCCGGATCGATGGGGTGGCGCTGGTCCACATCCCCGACGTCATGGCCGTCCATTACACCGAAGAGAACAACCGCGTCACCCTGTCGACCTGCCACAACATCAACCAGGCGCTGGAATGGGCCGAGTCGATGCGCGACCACCTGTCGCCGCGCGCCTATGCCAGCCTGCTGTTGCAGGCGACCGGCGGCGAGCAGGCGGCCCGCACCGCCGGCACGCGCTGGCGGATCCTGAATTCGGCGCTGCGCGACGGCCAGCCGACGCCGATGGCTCTCGCCACCTTCACCATGCATTCGCTGATGCCGGTCGGCCTGCGCCGCCGCCTGCGGCAGGCCTTGTTCTCCGCGTCCGACGCTGCCTGAGCACGAAAAGGACCCCGACGCCTATGGACAGCACCAACGACATCCGCACCCCCACCGGCCAGCCGGATGCGCCCACCCGGACCGTCGTCGTGTTCGCGACGCCGGGCGCACTCGACGGAGGCGGCGGCATCGGCCGCATGACGGGCTATGTGGTCGACCAGTTCGACAGGTCGGGCACGACACGCTCCATCATCCTCGACACCCGCGGCACCGGTAGCGTTCTGCTGTCACCCTTATATCTCGGCGTCACCCTGGCACGGCTGGGCTGGATCCTTGCCCGCCGCCGGGCCTCCGTCGTGCACATCAACGTGTCGGAGCGTGCGAGCTTCCTGCGCAAGGCGGCGGTCCAGCTGGTGTCGGGGCTGATGTCCTGCCCGACCGTCGTCCACCTGCACGGCGCCTCCTTCGTCGAGTTCTTCGAAGGCGGCATGTTCGCCCGCGGCATCAGCCGCTGGCTGTTCAACCGCTGCGGCCGGGTGGTGGTGCTGGGCGACAACTGGCGCGACTTCCTGGTCCAGTCGGTCCGCACCGATCCCCGCAAGATCCGGGTGCTCTACAACGCCGTGCCGGATGTCGGCGCCGACCTCGGCACGCCGAAACCGCCGGAGCCGGGAGCCGCGCTGTCCCTGCTGGTGCTCGCCAACCTGTCCGAGCGCAAGGGCATCGGCACGCTGCTGCGCGCCTGCGCGCTGCTGAAGGAGCGCGGCCAGCCCTTCCGGGTGACCATCGGCGGCGGCGGCGACGTCGACGGCTACCGCGCCATGGCGGCCGAGCTGGGGGTGGCGGAGGAATGCCGCTTCCTGGGCTGGATCGGCCGGGAGGAGGCGCATGCGCACATCCGGTCGCACGACATGCTGCTGCTGCCCTCCACCCACGAAGGACTGCCGATGGTGATCCTGGAGGCGCTGTCGGCGCAACTGCCGGTCATCACCACGCCGGTGGGATCGATCCCGGAAGTGCTGACCGACGGCGAAACCGCCCGGATCATCCCGGTGAACGATCCCGGCGCCCTGGCCGATGCCGTCGTCGAGGTCGGCCGCGACCCGGACCTCTATCGCCGGCTGGCGGAGAACGGCCGCCGCCTGTTCCTGAAACAGTTCGTCATCGACGCCTACGCCAAGTCGCTTCTGGCGATTTACCAGGAGCTGGACCGCGGCGCCGTCGAGCTTTCCGGGGACCTGGACAAGCTGGCCGGATCGGCCGCCGCTGCTTCCAAACGGCGGTAGGCCATGGTCACGCAGATGTCGATGATCGGATTAGAAAACAATCAATGCGGGCATAGCCGAAAGGGAGATGCACATGCACAGGTTGGGTAACCATACCGGCAGGCCAACCCGTTCGGTCGCTCCACAGCGTGCGGATGCTGCATCGCGTAAACTTGCACGTGAACGCCGTCCAGCCCCCGGCTGCGGCGCGTTCCAAAGGGCGGCAGCCCATCGGCCGCACCGCGACGCACCTGTCACGGCCTGATCGTCGGGCCGGCAAGGAACAGAGGCCGAAAACATAACAAGCCCGCCGCAGCCGTCGAAAGACGGACGTCACACGGTAAAAGCCGGGGCGCAACGCAGGAAAGGCGGGCCGGGAAAGGATCAGGAGCGGACATGATCTATATCGTCTCCCCCGGCGGCACCCAGGAGAAAGGCGGAATGGGCCGTGTGGTCGACAACTTCACGACCGATTTCCGGCAGAACTGCCCGGACGTGAAGTTCGAGGTGATCGACAGCTACGGCCCTGGCAAATTCCACCTGATGCCCCTCTATTTCGCGCGGGCGACCGCGCGGCTTGCCGGTTGCTTTGCCGCCGGCAAGGCCGATCTCGTCCACATCCATATGGCGGAATACGGCAGTGTCCTGCGCAAGGGCATCCTGATCGCCATGGCGCGCACCTTCGGCGTGCCGGTGATCCTGCATCTGCATGGCGGGCGCTTCCCCAAGCAGTTCAAGGACGCCGGTCCGGCGATGCGCTGGGCGATCCGCCGCATGATGGCGATGACCAGCGAGATCGTCGTGCTGGGCGAGTTCTGGCGCGACTGGGTGGCCGAGGCCTTCGGGCCGGAGGCGCGCCAGCGCACCACCCTGCTGCACAACGCCGTGCCGGGTCCGGCATCGCCGCCGGTGCGCGACGATGCGGAAGAGGACTTCGCCGGTCCGGTCCGCCTGCTGTTCCTCGGCCGGCTGATCAAGCTGAAGGGCATCGACGTCCTGCTGAACGCGCTGGCGTCCCCCACCTGCCGCGACCGCAACTGGCAGGTCACCATCGCCGGGGACGGCGATCTGGAGACCTACCGCAGCCTCGCGACGGAACTGGGCATCGCCGACCGCGTGCGCTTCACCGGCTGGCTGGATCAGGCCGGCTGCCGGCGCGAGCTGGCCGGCGCCCATGTGCTGGTGCAGCCGTCGATGTTCGAAGGCCTGCCGATGTCCGTCCTGGAGGCGATGGCGGAGGGACTGACCATCGTCGCCACCCCGGTCGGCAGCGTCCCCGACGCCATCGCCGACGGGGAGACCGGGCTGCTCGTTCCGCCGGGCGACGTGACGGCGCTGGCCGATGCGTTGGCGCGGGTGATCGACGACCGCACCCTGCGCCGCAACCTCAGCGCCGGCGCCCGCGCACGGTGGGAGCGCCAGTTCGACGTCGCCGTGTTCCGCGAGCGGCTGCTGGAGATCTACCGCCGCAACGCGCGCGGCAGCCTGAGCACGTCGCCCGCCGTTCCCGCCGGACCGGTTCCGGCCGCCGGACCGGCAGGCCATTCGAAGAGCACCACCGGCTGACCCGAAAAGCGGCAGGCCTCTCCCGGCTCAGGCTGACACAGCCCAGGCACCGACCTGGGCCCGGGCCCGAACCGGGAGCATCGACATGAAGGAAGGGGCACCATGAAAAACGCCATTGCCAATCTGGTGCGCTGGTCGGGATTCGGTGCGATGCAACGGTTCCTGAAGGCGCGGAACGCGGTCACCATCGTCGTCTATCACGATCCGAACCCGGAGGTGCTGCGCGAGCATCTGCGCTGGTACGCCAAGCATTACGGCTTCACCACGCTCGATGCCGTCGCCGCCGCGATCGAGACCGGCCGCTGGGACAAGCTGCCGGATTATCCGCTGGTCATCACCTTCGACGACGGGCACCGGAACAACACGGCACTGGCGCCTTTGTTCCGCGAATTCGACCTGCGCCCGACCATCTACCTGTGCAGCCAGATCGTCGGCACCGCCCGCCCCTATTGGTGGAAGACCGCCGCTGCCGACGGCATCGGGGTGGAGCGGCTGAAGCGCGTGCCCGACCCGGAACGCCGCCGCCTGCTGGCCGAGGCCGGCAACGATCCCGACAAGGATGGCGACGACCGGCAGGCGATGACCTGGGACGAGATCGCGCGGATGACCGACGTCGCCGATTACGGCGCCCACACCCGCACCCATCCGATCCTTCTGCAATGCGACGACGACCGCTGTTCCGATGAGATCGCCCTGTGCCGTGCCGAGCTGGAGGAGGCGCTGGGCCGGTCCTGCCGTCATTTCGCCTTCCCCAACGGCGATTTCAGCGACCGCGAGGTGGAGGAGATCCGGCGCGCCGGCTACCGCACCGCCCGCACCATCGACCCCGGCTTCAACGACGCCTCCAGCGACCCCTTGCGGCTGAAGGCCTTCCCGGTGTCCGACGACGCCACCGTGGAATGGCTGAGCGTCCAGCTGACCGGCATCCCGGCCTGGCTGCGCAAGCGCAAAGCCGCGGACACCGGCGATTCGGCCAATGGGGCAACGCCCGAATGGACAGGTTCGATGGTAAAGCCCAAGTCGGCAGGCGTATGACCGCGGGTACCGGCGCCAAGCCGAACGTCAAGCGTCCCGCGACAAGCTCTATTACGGGACAACAGAGTGGCTAACCACAGACTTCAATCCACTCCTATCCTTTGAGCCCTCGCAAACCACCGCGAGCATCACAATAAAATTGCATATCAGGCGGATGCGAGAACAAGGAGCCGGAAAACAGCGGGACACATGACAGGGGGTAGCCGGACCTACCCCCAACAGCGTTCCGGCCGAACACCCGGCTCCCCGTTCAGACCGACCGGCTTCCAGACCGAACCCCCGTTACGACACCCCTTTACGACACCCAAGTCGACCGAACCCAGCAGGAGTTTTCAGAGACATGCGGACCGCCACCCTGACCGACACGACCCTGACCGCTCCCGCCCTGCCGGAAATCCGCGCCTTCATCGTGGAGAATTTCCTGCTCGGCAAGGACTCCGGCTTCGACAACAGCGAATCCCTGTTGGAATCGGGGATCATCGACAGCACCGGCATCATGCACGTCGTCGCCTTCCTGGAAGAGCGCTTCGGCATCGCCGTGGATGACGACGACATGGTCGCCGACAACCTGGAATCGGTGGACCGCATCGCCGCCTTCGTCGGCCGCAAGCAGGAGCTGCGCAACGCCGCCTGATCCCACCGGATTGGGAAGGCGAGCGGCCAAGAGACGGGCACCGAAGACGGGCGAAGAAGGACATCACCATGGCCCATCTGGTTCACCAGTTCCTCAGCGAGACGGCCAAGCAGGATCCCTCCCGCACCGCGCTGATCGCCGGGGATGCCCGCCGCAGCTTCGCCGAGCTGGACCGTGAAAGCGACGCCGTCGCCTGCGCGCTCCAGTCGGCGGGGATCGCGCGCGGCGACCGCGTCGCGGTGATGCTGGAGAACTCCATCGAATATGTCGCCGGCCTGTTCGGCACGCTGAAGGCCGGCGGCGTGTTCGTGCCCGTCAACCCCTCCACCAAGGCCGACAAGCTGACCTATCTGCTGGCCGACGCCGGCATCCGGGTCCTGATCGCGCCGGCCGCCCTGGCCCGGCAGGTCCTGCCGGCGCTGGAGACGCTGGAGACGCCGCCGACGGTGCTGTGGGTCGGCGCCGGCCTGCCCGACGGCGCCACCGGCCTGCTCTATGCCGACGCCCTGGCCGCACAGCACCGGCAGCCGGCAGAGCCGGGCCTGATCGACCAGGATCTGGCGGCCATCATGTACACGTCCGGCACCACCGGCCGGCCGAAGGGCGTGATGCTGACCCACGCCAACTACGTCAACACCAGCTGGGCGATCTCGACCTATCTGGGGAACACCCCCGACGACGTGGTGATGTGCGTCCTGCCGCTGACCTTCGGCTATGGCCTGTCCCAGGTGCTGACCGGCGCCCGCGTCGGCTTCACCCTGGTGCTGGAGCGCTCTTTCGCCTTCCCGATGGAAACGCTGAAACGGATGGTGCAGCACCGCGTCACCGGCCTGCCCGGCGTGCCGACCGTCTTCTCCACCCTGCTTGGTCTGGAAGCCGCGAAGACCGCTGATCTCAGCAGCCTGCGCTACCTGACCAACGCCGCCGCCCCGCTGCCGGCCGCCCATCTCCACCGGCTGCGCGAGCGCTTCCCCCAGGCCGTCTTCCATTCCATGTACGGCATGACCGAGTGCTGCACGCGGATCAGCACGCTCGATCCCGCCGAGCTGGACCTGAAGCCGGCTTCGGTCGGCCGCGCCATCCCCAACTGCGAAGCCTTCGTCGCCGATGAGGAGGGCAGCCGCCTTCCTCCCGGCCAGGTCGGCGAGCTGGTGGTGCGCGGCGCCAACGTGATGCGCGGCTATTGGAACCGGCCGGAGGAGACCGCCCGCCGCCTGCGCCGCGGCCCGCAGGGCGAGACCCTGCTCTTCACCGGCGACCTGTTCACCCAGGACGCAGAGGGGCATCTGTACTTCGTCAGCCGCAAGGACGACGTCTTCAAATGCCGCGGCGAGAAGGTCAGCCCCAAGGAAGTGGAAAACGCGCTGTACGAGCTGGAGGGTGTGCTGGAGGCCTGCGTGATCGGCGTTCCCGACGATGCAGACGGGTTGGCGGTCAAGGCCTTCCTCGTCGCCCGTGACGGTGTCGCCCTGTCGGAAGCGGCGATCCGCCAGCACTGCCGCGGCCGGCTGGAAAGCCACCTCGTGCCGAAATTCATCGAGTTCCGCGACAGCCTGCCGAAGACCGACTCCGGCAAAATCCGGCGGGCGGAATTGGTGGAGGAAATCGGCAAGCCGGCACGTCCGGCGGCGGCATCCGTCCGCTCCCCCGCATAGCGGGACGGGGCAGGACGGGAGCGGAACCCTCCCCAGACACACCGCCACCACGAACACTACCCACCCCAGGACAGAGAGCACGCTCATGTGTGGTGTCGCCGGAGTTCTCGCAGGATCGCGTGCCGAACCGGCCGGGCTGGACGAGCTGAAGCGCATGATCGCCATGCTGGGCCATCGCGGCCCGGACGGTTACGGTTTCTACCGTGACGACCGGATCGGGCTTGCCCATGCGCGTCTCAGCATCGTCGGTCTGGCCGGCGGCTTCCAGCCGATCCACAACGAGGATCGCACCCTCTGGATCAGCTTCAACGGCGAGATCTTCAACCATGTCGAACTGCGGCGGGAGCTGGAGGCGCGCGGCCACCGCTTCTACACCCAGACCGACACCGAGGTGATCGTCCACGCCTTCGAGGAGTACGGTCCCGCCACCTGGGCCAAGCTGAACGGCCAGTTTGCCATCTGCCTGTGGGACACCACGCGGCGCGAGCTTTGGCTGGTCCGCGACCGGCTCGGCATCCTGCCGCTGTTCTACGCCCGCCGCGGCGACCATCTGGTCTTCGCCTCCGAAGCCAAGTCGCTGTTCGGCGGCGGCCGGGTGGATCCGGCCTTCGATCCGGCCCGCCTCGCCCAGGTCTTCACCCACTGGAGCACAGCACCGCACGGCAGCGTCTTCGCTGGGGTGGAGAGCGTACCGGCCGCCACCGCGATCCGCGTCGACTCCACGCTGGCGCTGCATGTCGACCGCTATTGGCAGCCCGATTTCGCCACCGACCCGTCGCTGGCCAAGCTATCGCTGGACGAGGCCGCCGACCGGCTGGAGGAGAAGCTGCTCGACGCCATCCGGCTGCGGCTGCGCGCCGACGTGCCGGTCGGCGTCTATATCAGCGGCGGTCTCGACAGCTCGGTGATTGCGGCGCTGGCCCGCAAGCTCGACACCACCCACATGCACAGCTTCGGCGTCCGCTTTACCGATGCCGGCTTCGACGAGACGCCGCAGCAGCGGCTGGTCGCCGGCCATGTCGGGACCGAGCATCACGACATCCTCTGCAGCCCGGAGGACATCCAGGCCGCCCTGCCCGACGTCATCCGTCATGGCGAGATGCCTCTGGTCCGCACCGCCCCCGCCCCGCTGTTCCTGCTGTCGCGTCTGGTGCGCGAGAGCGGCATCCGCGTGGTGCTGTCCGGCGAGGGTGCCGACGAGTGGCTGGCCGGCTACGACATCTTCAAGGAGGACAAGGTCCGCCGCTTCTGGGCGCGGCAGCCCGACAGCAAGGCGCGGCCGAAGCTGCTGGGCCGCGTCCATCCCTTCGCCGCCGTCAATGGCCAGAAGGACAGCCCGCTGTGGCAGGCCTTCTTCAAGCGCGGGATGATGGAGACGGAGGAGACCTTCTACGCCCACCGCACCCGCTGGCGGAACACCGCCTGGTCGCAGCGCCTGCTGTCGGCCGATGTCCAGGCCACCGCCAACGATGCCGCCTTCGAGGCGCATGTGGCGGCCCATCTGCCGGACGGCTGGTCGCGCTGGTCGCCGCTGGCGCGCAGCCAGTGGGCGGAGATCGCCACCTTCATGACCCCCTACCTGCTGTCGGCCCAGGGCGACCGCGTCGCCATGGCCAACAGCATCGAGGTCCGCTACCCCTTCCTCGACCCGGCGGTGGACGACCTGTGCGCAGCATTGCCGGACCGGGTGAAGATGCTGGGCCTGCGCGACAAGCTGGCCCTGCGCCGGCTCGCCGCCCGCCATCTGCCGGCCGAGATCTTCCAGCGGCCGAAGCGGCCTTACCGGGCGCCGATGACCACGGCCCTGTTCGGCGACGGCGCCCCGGACTATGTCCGCGACCTGCTGTCGCCGGACGCCCTCGCCCGCTACGGCCTGACCGATGCCGCGGCCGTCTCCGCCCTGGCCGACAAGGCCCACCGCCAGAACGGCCGCATGGCCGGCGAGCGGGAGGAGATGGCGCTGGTCGGCACGCTGACCCTGCAGATGCTGGCCCGTTACGTCCACGACGAACTGCCCCAGAGCATCCGCGACCAGCGGGCCGCCCTGGACAACGCCGAAATTCACGTGCTGGAGGATCTGGCCGGCAACGCCCGGACCGCCGCACCCCAGCCCACCGCGGCCTGACCGCCGCGACCGTTTCTGCCCGACGATGCATCAACCCCCATTGGGAACCGTGACCATGCTGAACGCCCTCACCTCGTTCGACTCCAAGGCCCTCGATCTGGATTGCGCGGCCGCGGCTCGCGAGATCGAAGACGCCATCCAACGCATCGTCGCCCATGATCTGCGCCGCCAGGGCATCGTGCTCGGCGTGTCCGGCGGCATCGACAGCTCGGTCTGCGCCACGCTCGCCGTCCGCGCCCTCGGGCCGGAGCGCGTGCTGTGCATCCTGATGCCGGAAAAGGAAAACTCGCCGAAGAGCACCCGCCTCGGCACGCTGCTCTGCGAGCATCTCGGCGTCACGCCCGTCATGGAGAACATCACCGGCCCGCTGGAGGCGCTCGGCTGCTACGAGCGGCGCGACAACGCCATCCGCCGGCTGTTCCCGGAATTCGGTCCGGGCTGGAAGCAGAAGATCGGTCTGGCCGGTAATTTGCTGGACGCCGACCGCGTCAACTACTTCACCCTGACCGTCGAATCGCCGGACGGCGAGCGCCAGACCAGCCGCATGCCGGTGGACGTCTATCTCGACGTCGTCGCCGCCACCAACCTGAAGCAGCGCATGCGCAAGACGGTCGAATACACCCATGCCGACCGCCTGAACTACGCCGTGCTCGGCACGCCGAACCGGCTGGAATATGAGCTGGGCTTCTTCGTGCGCGGCGGCGACGGTCTGGCCGATCTCAAGCCGATCGCCCATCTCTACAAGTCGCAGGTCTACCAGATGGCCGCTTATCTCGGCCTGCCGGCGGAAATCCAGGCGCAGTCGCCCAGCACCGACACCTACACGCTGCCGCAGTCGCAGGAGGAGTTCTACTACGCCCTGCCCTACGACAAGCTGGATCTGGCGCTCTGCGCCTACGGTCGCGGTGCCAGCGAGGAGGAAGCCGCGGAGGCGCTGAACCTGACCGTTCAGCAGGTTCATCGCGTCTACAAGGACATCACCGCCAAGCGCCGGACCTCCGCCCGTATCCTGCGCGATGCCCATCTGGTGCAGCCGGTGTCCGTCGGGGATGAGGCATGAGCGTCATCGACTGGAAGCAACGTGGCGTCGCCCGGTATGAACCGGGCGACCACGCCTCCCTGGAGGCATTCCAGCGCGCGCATTTCGGGGCCGAAGCAATCCAGCTGTCCCCAGACCACTTCCATTGGCTGTTCGAAGAACCGCCGGAGCGGGAGCATGAAGGGCCGCAGCTCTGGCTGTGCAAGCGGAACGGTGCGGTGGTCGGCCAGCAGGGTGGCATCCCCTTCACGCTGAAGGTCGGTGAACGCAACCGAAGGGCCTCCTGGGCGATCGACCTGATGGTCGCTCCGGAATGGCGCCTGCGCGGCGTCGGCCCCGCCCTGTCGGAAACCCACACCGGGGCCAGCGATCTCGCCGTGTCGCTGTCGATGACGGAGGCCGCGTATAAATCCTACAAGCGCGGCGGCTGGCTCGACCTCGGCAATGTGCCCACCTATCTGCGGGTGATCGACCCTCTGCGCTGCCTGCGCGTCAGCCCCTATGGCGGCGGTCTGGCCAAGCTGGTCGCCAGGGTGGGCAAGCCGGCGCTGGCGTCGGCCTCGATGGGCTACGGACTTTCGGCCAAGCTGCTCGGTGCCCGGCTGGTGGAAATCGACCGTTTCGACTACCGCGTCGACGACCTCTGGGAGGCGGCGTCGCCGCAGCATTCGGTGATCGCCCGGCGCGACTGGGCCTTCCTGAACTGGCGCTTCGACCTGTCCCCCCAGGCCGACCGCTTCCGCCGCTTCTACGTCATGCGCGGCGAGACCGTTCTGGCCTATGTCGTGCTGCGGGTCGACCACTGGAAGGGCGAGCCGGTCGGCGTGGTCTGCGATTATCTGGCCCGGCCGGGCTGGCTGATGGCGGCCTTCTCGCTGATGACCGAACTGGCGCGCCGGGAGGGTATGGTTGCGCTGATGTGCCGGACGCTGAACGCCCAGGCGGCGCGGCCGCTGTCGATGATGGGTTTCCTCTGCCTCAAGAACGGCCTGCGCACGCCGACCCGCATGATGGTGCGGCCGGCACTCGACCAGCCGGAACTGGCCGGCACGGTGGGCGATCCGAAGAACTGGTTCGTCACCATCGCCGACAGCGACATGGGCTTCAAGGGGTTGGGCGAGTAGACGAAGAGCCCAAACTCCAAACGCGAAAAGGCCGCCTTCCCACAAGGGAGGCGGCCTTTTCGCTGATCGGGATAAAATCGAGTTTCAAGTGACGGAATGCGTCTTCAGATCGTCCATGAAGCGGCTTGCCGCTGTGCATGGCGCCCGGAGAGAGATCAAGCCGATCGAGCGATTAGTAAGGCTTAGCTTCAAGCATTGCTGCCCGTCCACATGCCTCCTATCGACGTGCACTACTAGCGGAGTCTCGGTTGATGTCCTTTCCTCCGGCTACTTAGATGTTTCAGTTCGCCGGGTTCGCTTCCCATACCTATTTATTCAGCATGGGATACCGCTTGCGCGGTGGGTTTCCCCATTCGGAAATTCACGGATCAATGCCTGCTCGCGGCTCCCCGTGACTTATCGCAACGTGCTACGTCCTTCATCGCCTCTCAGTGCCAAGGCATCCACCAGATGCCCTTCAGACGCTTGATCTCTATTCCGAACGTCACGCACAGGGGCAAACCGCTCCTGCCTCGTGGACGCTCATGAAGATGCATCCTCGGTCACTTAAAACTCGACTTTATTCACGATTTGAAAGATCCCGCATTTTGAAAATTTCAAAACGCCAAGCGCTTCTCGTCAATCCGGCCGAGACAGTGCGGATGCACTGTCAGCGGGTGTTCCGGATCGTCGAGAAGGGATGCGCCGGCGGCGGCAGAGATGCGCCATCTGGGCTTTGAAGGTGCCGGACCAGCCAGGGTCGGCTTCCGCCAGCGTTCGTTCTGAGCCAGGATCAAACTCTCAGGTTCAGATCGCGGACCGAAATCCACGACTGACAGGACCGCCTAGGCGATCTCCTGAAACGTCGATACTGATACAGTTTCTCTGCTCAAAAGATGCACAGACGATCCTCGATTGTGCCGATCCCCTTAGGAACCCAGCACCCCAAGGCCGCAACGGCTACCAACTGCCGCCGCCTGCGCATCCCTTCTCGACTTCACGATCTACAATGTCCAAGATCCATTCCGATCACGACAGGCAATCATCCGGTGAACCGGCTTGATGCATCGTCATTTTAAGATCGGAAGAGCGCAAACCGGTCGGTTCGCGCTGGCAGGCAACTTTTCTATCTCTTTCAGCCGAATGGGTCAAGCCCTTTTTTTTCGGCATCTCCACCGAAGCGTCGGCGAAGCAAGGAGAAGAAACGCAGCTGCCCCAATCCATCGGGGCCTCGCCCCTTGGCGTCTTCGCTCTCGTGAAGGGCGCCACCGGTCGAGGGCCGGGTATATACGCAGCCCTTTGAGGCTCGTCCAGGACAAAATGCACTGGCATAGCGATTTTGCCCTACCCCGCCTGTCACAACACCAAGGCCTGCGGTCGGCTGGGAAATGGCGGCCTTACGGTGCCATCGCGCTTGCGGAAGGGGCAACTGGGGGACGATACAGGGGCGCCCCTGCCCCAATCTCCTTAATCCGGCCATGCACGACCCTGCCCTTCTGTTCGACGTCCTGTTCCTGCTGCTGGCCGCGATTCTGGTGGTGCCGCTGTTCCAGGCGCTGCGCATTCCAGCAGTTCTGGGATATCTGGTGGCGGGCGCGACGCTCGGGCCGCACACGCCCGGTCCAGTGGTCGATCTGGCGGTGCCGCAGGTGCTATCGGAATTCGGCGTCGTCTTCCTGCTGTTCGCCATCGGGTTGGAACTGCCGGTCTCGCGCCTGCGGGCCATGAGACATTACATCTTCGGCCTGGGGCTGATGCAGGTCGGGCTGACCAGCGCCGCCATCGGCGGCGCCGCCTGGTGGCTCGGCCTGGCGCCCGAGGCGGCGCTGATCGTCGGCGGCATGCTGGCCTTCTCCTCGACCGCAACGGTGTTGAAACTGCTGGTGGAGCGTGGCGAGACGGTCGCCCGCTTCGGCCGTATTTCCGTCGCCGTGCTGATCTTCCAGGATCTGGCGGTGGTGCCGCTGCTGACCCTGCTGCCGCTTCTAGCCGATCCCGATGCCAGCATTCCGCTGGCCCTGGCGCTCGCCGCGGTGAAGGCGGTGGCCGCGATCCTCGGCATCATGCTGCTGGGCCGGTTCGTGGTGCGGCCGGCCTATCGCTTCATCGCCTCGGCCGGCAATCCGGAGCTGTTCACCGCCACCAACCTGTTCGTGGTGCTGGCGGTCGGCTGGCTGACGGCGGAGGCCGGCATGTCGATGGCGCTGGGCGCCTTCCTGGCCGGGATGCTGCTGGCCGACACCGCCTATCGCCATCAGGTCGAGGCGGACATCGAGCCGTTCCGCGGCCTGCTGCTCGGCCTGTTCTTCATGACGGTCGGCATGTCGCTCGACCTGCCGGCGATGGCGGCGGAAGCGCAGACCATCGCGGCGCTGACCGTCGCCCTGCTGGTCGGAAAGAGCCTGCTGCTGTTCCTGCTTTGCCGGCTGTCGGGGCTGGGGCTGGCGACCTCGCTCCGGATCGGGCTTCTGCTGTCGCAGGGCGGCGAGTTCGCCTTCGTCCTGATCGGCAAGGCGGTCGGCCTGTCGGTGCTGGACGGCCACACCGGATTGCTGCTGTCGTCCTCGGTGGCGCTCAGCATGGCGGTGACGCCGGCGATCGGGGCGGTCGCCCAGCGCATTGCCCAATTGATCGAGGCCCGGTTGGGCGCCGAGGCATTCGGCATCGAAACCAGCGATCTGAAAAGCCATGTGCTGATCTGCGGCTATGGCCGTGTCGGCCAGGCGGTCGCCAAGCTGCTGACCGAGCACAACATCGCCTATGTGGCATTGGATCTGGAACCGCAGCGGATCGCCGCCGCACGGCATGACGGGCTGCCGGTCTATTACGGCGACGCCAGCCAGGGCACCGTGCTGCGCGCCGCCGGGATCGAACGGGCGAGGGCCGCCGTCATCACGCTGAACCGGCCGGACGCCGCGCACCGCGCCGTGGAGGCGATCCATGCCACGGCCCCCTCTCTGCCGATCATCGCCCGCGCCCACGATCTGGGCCAGAGTGCGGCGCTGGCAAGTGCGGGCGCCAGCGCCATCGTGCCGGAAACCATGGAGGCCAGCCTGCAGTTGGCCGGCCTCGTCCTGCGCAGCGCCGGGGTCGAGGCCGCGGCGGTGGACCTCAGCCTGAAGGCCCACCGCGACGGCAATTACCGGACTCTCGCCGATCAGCAGTCGGCGGGTTGACCGCGTTTAGAGTCTGTCTGATGCTTCAATAAGCATCAGACAGACTCTAAGCTTTTGGTTTTCCGTGTGATTCACGCTTCAAGCGATACCGCTTGAATCGATCACACTCTAGCGAGCGAACACCCGCGCCCGGTCGATGTGGATCGCGCAGCGGTCGCCGGCGGCGATACCGAGCGTGGCGAGGCGCTCGCGGTCCATCTCCGCCTCCAACGACAGGCCGGCGAGGTCGATGTCGATCCGGGCATCCGGCCCGACGACATGGATGCCGGAAATGCGCGCCGGACCGGCCGAGGCCGGGGTGACCCCAAGGTCGTGCGGGCGGACATAGGCGACAGCCGGCCCCTGGACGCCGCCCTGGGTCGGGATCGCCAGGGCACCGTCGCCGACACGGGCGATGCCGCCCTCCACCGTGCAGTCGAACCGGTTCACCTGACCGAGGAACTCATAGACGAAGGCGGAGGCCGGGTGGTCGTAGACCTCCGCCGGCGTGCCGATCTGCTCGATCCGGCCCTGGTTCATCACGACGACCCGGTCGGCCAGTTCGAGCGCCTCCTCCTGGTCGTGGGTGACGAAGACGGAGGTGATGTGGATGTCGTCATGCAGCTTGCGCAGCCAGCGCCGCAGCTCCTTGCGGACCTTGGCGTCGAGGGCGCCGAAGGGTTCGTCGAGCAGCAGCACCTTCGGCTCGATGGCCAGAGCGCGGGCCAGCGCCACGCGCTGACGCTGGCCGCCCGACAGCTGCGCCGGATAGCGCCCGGCGAAGGGCGACAGCTGCACCAGTTCCAGCAGCTCGGTCACCCGCCGCTTGATTTCGGCGGAGCCGGGGCGCTCGCCGCGCGGCCGCACCTTGAGGCCGAAGGCGACGTTGTCGAACACCGTCATGTGGCGGAACAGGGCGTAATGCTGGAAGACGAAGCCGACCTGCCGGTCGCGCGGCTTCAGCCCCAGCGCTTCCTCGCCATTCAGCAGCAGACCGCCCCCGTCGGGGCTTTCCAGCCCGGCCATGATGCGCAGCAGCGTGGTCTTGCCCGAGCCGGAGGGGCCGAGCAGGGCCAGAAGCTCCCCCGACTTCACCTCCAGATCGACGGAATCGAGGGCGGTGAAATCGTTGAAGCGCTTGGTGATGCCTGAAACCTGGATCGCCATTGGTCCCGTTTTCCTCTCCAGAGCCCGGCGATCAGTGCCGGGACGCCGCCAGCTCGTCCCCGAAGCGCCACTCCAGCGCGGTCTTCACGACCAGCGTGACCAGGGCCAGCATGGCCAGGAGCGAGGCGACCGCGAAGGCGGCGACGAAATTGTATTCGTTGTAGAGAATCTCGACATGCAGCGGCATCGTGTTGGTCTCGCCGCGGATATGGCCGGAGACGACCGACACGGCGCCGAACTCGCCCATCGCGCGGGCATTGCACAGCAGCACGCCGTAGAGCAGGCCCCATTTGATATTGGGGATCGTCACCCGCCAGAAGGTCTGCCAGCCGGACGCGCCCAACACCAGTGCCGCCTCCTCCTCGTCGGAGCCCTGTTCCTGCATCAGCGGGATCAGTTCGCGCGCCACGAAGGGGAAGGTGACGAAGATGGTTGCGAGCACCAGTCCGGGTACGGCGAAGATGATCTGAACGCCCATGTCGCGCAGGTAGGAGCCGAACAGCCCGTTCATGCCGAACAGCAGGACGTAGATCAGGCCGGAGATCACCGGCGACACCGAGAAAGGCAGGTCGATCAAGGTGATCAGCAGATTCTTGCCGCGGAAGTCGAACTTGGCGACGCACCAGGAGGCGGCGACGCCGAACAGCAGGTTGGCCGGCACCGAAATGGCGGCGACGATCAGCGTCAGCTCGATCGCTGCGACCGCGTCCGGTTCGGTCAGTGCCAGCCAATAGGCGCCAAAACCACGGCGCAGCGCCTCGACAAACACCGCCACCAGGGGAAGCAGCAGGAACAGCGCCAGGAACAGCAAGGCTCCGCCGATCAGCAGCGCCCGGACCCAGCCGGGTTCGGTCAGCGCGGATCGCCCCGGCGGCACCGGGATGGAGGCCGGGGCGGTTATGCCGGTGCTTGCAGACGTCTCAGCGGGCATGGCGCGACCTCATCCACTGCTGAAGGAGGTTGAGGATCAGGAGCATGACGAAGGACACCCCCAGCATCGCCGTGCCGACCGCGGCGGCGCCGGCATAGTCGTACTGCTCCAGCTTGATGACGATCAGCAGCGGCAGGATCTCCGTCAGGCCCGGCATGTTGCCGGCGATGAAGATGACCGAGCCGTATTCACCGACACCGCGGGCAAAGGAAAGGGCGAAGCCGGTGACCAGCGCCGGCAGGATGGCCGGCAGGATGACGCTGCGGAAGGTCTGGAAACGCGAGGCGCCCAGCGAGGCCGCTGCCTCTTCCTCCTCCGCCGGCAGATCCTGCAGGATCGGCTGCACCGTGCGGACGACGAACGGAAGGCCGATGAAGGTCAGCGCGATGGCGATGCCGAGCGGCGTGAAGGCGACCTTCATGCCGAACAGCTCGTTCAGCGGCTTGCCCAGCCAGCCGTTCGGGGCATAGAGCGCACTCAACGCGATGCCGGCCACCGCCGTCGGCAGAGCGAAGGGCAGATCGACCAGCGCATCCACTAGCCGCTTGCCGGGGAAGTCGTAGCGGACCAGCACCCACGCAACGAGGAAACCGAAGATCGCGTTGGTCAGCGCCGCGGCGAAGGACAGCCCGAAGCTGACCTCGAAGGCGGCGAGAACGCGGGGCGTCGTCACCGCCGACCAGAACCCGCTCCAGCCGAGCCCGCTGGACCTGACGATCAGGGCGGCCAGCGGGACCAGCACGATGAAGCCGAGATAGCTGAGCGTGAAGCCCAGCGTCAGCCCGAATCCGGGGAGAACGCTGGGCTTCCGGAAGAGAGGAACGGGGGCGCGGACCGTCACCGCACCCCCCTTTCCTGCCAGAGCGCCGTCGCTGTCGGCAGCGGCGACCATAGGTCAACGCCCCTTCTGGAAGATCTGGTCGAAGACACCACCGTCCGAGAAATGCTTCTCCTGTGCGGCACGCCAGCCCCCGAATTGGTCGATGGTGACCAGCTTAACATCGGCGAAGCGTCCCGCATACTGGCTCGCCAGTTCCGGAAGACGGGGACGGTAGAAGTTCTTGGCGGCGATCTCCTGTCCTTCGCGGGTATAGAGGAACTGGAGATAAGCCTCGGCCACCTTGCGGGTTCCCTTGCGGTCGACGACCTTGTCGACGACGGCGACCGGCGGCTCGGCCAGGATCGACAGGCTGGGGACCACGATCTCGAACTTGTCAGCGCCGAATTCCTGCAGAGACAGGTAGGCCTCGTTCTCCCAGGCCAGCAGCACGTCGCCGATCTCGCGCTGGGTGAAGGTCACGGTGGCGCCGCGGGCGCCGCTGTCCAGAACCGGGACGTTCTTCAGCAGCTGCGCCACGAATTCCTTGGCCTTGCCCTCGTCACCGCCATTGGCCTGGAGGGCGTAGGCCCAGGCGGCCAGATAGTTCCAGCGCGCGCCGCCCGACGTCTTCGGGTTCGGGGTGATGACCTGGACGCCCGGCTTCACCAGATCGTTCCAGTCCTTGATCCCCTTCGGATTGCCCTTCTTCACCAGGAACACGATGGTCGAGGTGTAGGGAGAGCTGTTGTTCGGCAGGCGGCTCTGCCAGTCCTTCGGCAGCAGCCCGGTATCGGCGATGGCGTCGATGTCGTAGCCCAGCGCCAGGGTCACGATGTCGGCATCCAACCCGTCGATCACAGAACGCGCCTGCTTGCCGGAGCCGCCGTGCGACTGCCGCACGGTCAGCGCGCGGCCGGTTTCGGCTTCCCACTTCTTGGCAAATGCCTTGTTGAACTCAACATAGAATTCCCGGGTGGGATCGTAGGACACGTTCAGCAGCGAGTCCTTGGAATCGGCAGCGGCCACACCCAGCCAGGCCATGGTCAGACCGGCGGCGAGAAGAGTCAGGCGGCGAAGCGACATGACAGGGGGTCTCCTTCGGTGGCTCCTGAATTGCACGGGAATTTTTCGTGGTACCCGCGGCAACTTTTCTATTTCTTGTGTAGAGTTTGCCGATGGCTGGCACGCTTGGGAAGTGGTTTTTTCGCCGATTCCCGCGGGAAATCCGCGAGACACAATCAACCCATTGGCGGTAAAGCAAAAAACGCGTTCAGAAAATCCGTGCCGCCCCTCATCGCCAAGCCCGCGCCGTGTGGGGGGCAGATGGGGAAGGTTGACCGGAAGCGGAAACTTTACCGGCCTTGCCGTGTTGATTACCGACAGATCGACATTGTCAGGAGCAAACGCAATGGCTGGCCCTTCCCGGAATGTGGGCACCGAACTCCCGAAGGCCGGCACCTCGCGGGGCCTGGGGCGCCCCGCCATGTGGACCATTCTCGGCATCCTCGCGGTTCTCTCCCTGCTGCTGCTGTTCTTCCCAACCTGGTAACGGCAGCCGGCGGCCACGTGCCTTCCCGATCCGGGTCGGCACGTGGCAACCGACCCAGCGGCCGACATGGCGACCATGTCGCGGAGCGAGTGCATTGACAGCTGTCGGCATCGCACCTATCGGTGGAAACGGATGCCGGCACAATTCCGCCCCGTCGAGGCGCCGCCGCCGGCCGCTGCGCCAGCCGGGACTTTTCCAACGATGCAAGCCTCCGATTCACATGCCACGGAACTGACCGACCTGATTGCCCGTCTTTGCGGTCCGGCCGGAACCGGCGAGGCGCTGAAGGCGATCTCCGACAGCTGCGAGTCCGCCAGGGCCGCGGGGTTGGGGCAGGATGCGGCGACGATGGAAAAGCTGGACGGCGCGACCGCCGGCCTTGACCCCATCCTGCGGGAATCGGCGCTGGCCTATGTCTCCGGCGATCTGCGCCGATACCTGCATATCCTGGAGATGCTGGACACTGTGCTGGATCTGGCATCGCTGGACGGCATCAACCAGATCTTCTGGTCGATGCAGCGCCAGCTGTTCCTGATGCGGATGGATTTGGGCTCGGTGCCCGATTTCGTCGGCAAACATCTCTTTCCCTTCTACGAACGGTTCCTGCGACAGGTTGCGGTGCGGCTGGAACTGGATCCGGCCGGACGGCAGGCAGGCATGCCCGATGCGGGGCGGGTGGTCATCGTGACCAACCAGTTCCTGTCCGCCGAACACCAGCCGTCGCGCGACCTGCTGTTGCTTGCAGTGCGGTTGCAGCGTGACCTGGGCCGGACGGTGCTGGTTCTCAACACCAACATGATGCCGGACCGCTATTACAGTGCCTTCGTCCCGCCCTTCGCCGCCGCGGTCGAAGACAGGCTGTCGGGAGAGCAGACGATCCGCTGCGATGGCGAGCGGATCCGCATGCTGTCGTCCATCGTTCCCGGCGTCACAGCCGACAAGCTGTCCGGCTTCCTGTCGGCGGTGGAGGCGTTCGACCCCGATCTGGTGATCGGTTTCGGCGGTTCGGTGATCGTCGCCGACCTGTTGGGACGCGCGTATCCGGTCATGTGCGTGCCCACCACCAGCGGGCGGACCATGTCGCTCGCCGACATTGTCCTCGGCTATGGCGATCATGCGCCGCCGGCCGACGGGAGTCGGCTGGCGCGATCCTGGCGGCCGTCGCGCTTCACCCTGTCGGTACACCGCACGGGGGATACCGCGACGCGCGCCCAGTTCTCCCTACTGGAGG
Source organism: Azospirillum palustre (assembly GCF_002573965.1). Lineage (NCBI taxonomy): Bacteria > Pseudomonadati > Pseudomonadota > Alphaproteobacteria > Rhodospirillales > Azospirillaceae > Azospirillum > Azospirillum palustre. Next base: position 819,356 of record NZ_PDKW01000041.1, read on the forward strand.
GGGAGTTCGTCTGTGTCGTTGTCGGCAACCGGCTGGATGCCGAGGCCGACGGCACGTTCCTGGAGTTGCTGGGACGGATTCTGGACGCGGTGCCGCAGGCTCTGGTGCTATTCGCCGGCGGGGTGGAACGCTTGCCCGGGCGGCTGGCCGCGAACCGCCACGCCGGACGGCTGCGCAGCCTGGGCCATGTCGATCGGATGGAGGCGCTGGTCTCGGTCTGCGACCTATTCGTCAATCCGCGCCGTACGGGCGGCGGCGGCGGGGCGGCGCAAGCGATGGCGGGCGGCCTGCCGGTGCTTTCCTTCGAGGTCGGCGACGTCGCCAGCGTGGCCGGACCATTCTTCGTGGTCGCCGACGACGACGCCTTCGTCGCCCGCGCCGCCGCCCTGGCGGGCGATCCGGAATTGCTGGCCGAGGCGCGGCAGGAAGCCCGCAGCCGCATCGAGGCAGTCGAGCGGGAGGGCGCCGACATCGCGCAGCTTTCCGCCTATATGGCCGAGGCGGTCAGCCTGTTCGATAAGCGGAGATAGCGGCATGCGCTTCCTCCTATGCGGACAGGGCACGTCGGAAATCCTGTGGTCGATCCAGGCGGCTCTGGTCGATCTGGGACACGAGTCGGTGCTGGCGCTGCCCGACATCTCACAGGATGTGATCGACCGCCGCATCGACGCCCTGTTCGTGCTGAATTTGTTCGAAATCCCCAGGCCGACCGTGGAGATGCTGCGCGACTACATCGCGCAGTTCGGCACGCCGCCGGCCATCGTGCATGTGTGCCTGAAGCACCCGCTGGAAGAGATCGGCGCCGTCAACGCCGAGCAGATCCGCGATGCCAACCGCTGGATGGCCGAGAACGACGTTTCCATGTGGTGCATGTGCCAGGGATCGGCCGAGCAGGCCGTCCGGCTGGGGCTGGGCCGGGTCTTCCACGAGCCGCTGGGCGTCCATCGCTGGATTTGCACCGCCCCCGCAGCGGACGGGTCGGTCGATCTTTACAAGCGCTGGATGGCACCGGACACGCCTGGACTGCAGCGCCACCCCTATGCGGCGATGAAGGGGCAATCCGATGCCGATGCGGAATCGTCGGTGCGGGACCGCATCCTCTATCTGGGACAGGGCTGGCCCGAGCATCCGGAAGCCGGGCGTGAGCCGGTTCAACCGGCAATCCGGCGCGATGCGGAAGCGGTGGCGGCGGCGATGACGGAGCGGCCGGCACTGCACCGGGTGCAGGCCATGGACCGTTGCGGGTTGACCGACCGCTCGGCGGACCCGGCCTGGACGCTGGACTTCAACCGCGCCTTCACCATCGCCTTCGCAGTGGAGAACCGCCGCCGCTTCGCCACCGCCCTGCGCCGCGGCCTGGGCGAAGGGTTCTCGCTGTGGGGCAATGGATGGGAACGCTTCGGCCTCAAGGCCGGTCCGGTCTCGCCGGCCCCGCGCAACGCCTACCCCGACGCGGCGGCCTGCCTGGATTTCGGCAGCCTCGCCTTCGACACGGTGATTTTTCCCAGAACGCTGGAGATCGTCAAACGCAACGGGCTGCTGGTCAGCTGGCGCCATGCCGACACCGACCGGCTGTTCGGGCCGACTGAGGACCGGTTGACCTTCGCGGGCGAGGATGACGCCGTCAGCCTTCTCGCAGCTCTGTCCGTCGACGCCGACCGCCGCGCGAAGCTGCGGTCGGCGCATCTGGAACATTGCTTCGACGCTCTGGCGCTGACCGCCATCCTGCCGCGGGTCATCGGGCGCGCCTGTCGCTGACAGGGCCTATTCCCGCTTTCGCCGCTGCGCCTTGCGGATGATCGTCTCGATGCAGTCGAGCACACGGGACGCGTTCGCCAGCCGGCTTTCGGCATCCGGCGCCTCCAGCGTTGCCGACAGGCGGTCGTCCTGCGCCCGCAGCACACCTGTCGAGCGCTTCGCCAGCGTCGCCGCCCTGGCCGCGGCACGCTCGCCCCGCAGGGTGACCGCCACGCCCGCCGGGCCGCAGCCGAGCGAGGCGATGCCCAGAGCCCGGCAGCGGCAGCGCAGCCCGGCGATGGCCAGCAACCGCTCCACCGGGGCCGGCAGCGGGCCGAAGCGGTCTTCCATCTCCTCGCGCAGGGCGTCCAGTTCGCCCGCCTCGCGGGTGCGGGCGATGCGGCGGTGCAGGCCGATGCGCAGTTCCTCCTCTGGGATGTAGGCCGACGGGATGCAGTGCGGCACCGCGACCGTCACCTCCGGATCCCAGCGCGCATCGGGCTGGCGGCGCAGCGCCCGCAGGGCATCGGCCAGGATGCGCTGGTAGAGTTCGGTCCCAACCGCACGCAGATGGCCGCTCTGGTCCTCGCCCAGCAGGTCGCCCGCCCCGCGCTGGTCGAGGTCGAGCATGCTCAGCACGAAGCCGCCGCCCAGGCTTTCGATCACCTCCAGCGAGCCGAGCCGGCGCGCTGCCCGCTCCTCCAGCGGGTGGTCGGGGTCGGTCAGCAGGTAGGCATAGCCCTGCACCGCCCCGCGCCCGACCCGGCCTCGCAGCTGGTGCAGCTGGCCCAGCCCGAACAGGTCGGGGCGGAACAGCAGCAGCGTGTTGGCACGCGGGATATCGATGCCGGATTCGATGATCGGCGTCGCCAGCAGGATGTCGCTCTCGCCATCGACGAAACCCATCACCGCATCGTCCAGCGCCGCCGCCCCCAGCCGGCCATGCGCCACGGCGATGCGGGCTGACGGCACGAGCCCGCGGATCCACGCCTCCAGTTCGCCGAGGTCGGCGATGCGCGGGGTGACGCAGAAGACCTGCCCGCCGCGTCCCAGCTCACGCAGCAGGGCGGCACGGGCGGTGGCCGGGTCGCGGGGCGTGACGGCGGTGCGTACCGGCCGGCGGCGGGCCGGCGGCGTATCGATGATGCTGAGGCCGCGCAGGCCCGCCAGGGCACCCTGCAAGGTGCGCGGAATCGGGGTGGCGCTGAGCGCCAGGCTGTGGATGCCCTTGATGCGCCGCTTCAACGCCTGCTTCTGCGTCGCGCCGAAGCGCTGCTCCTCATCCACCACCATCAGGCCGAGGCGCTGGAAGCGGACATCCTTGGACAAAAGGGCATGGGTACCCATGACGATGTCGACCGATCCGTCGGTCAGCCCGGCGCGCACGCGGTCGCCCTCGGCCTTGGTCATGGCGCCGGTCAGCGGCTCCAATCTGATGCCGAAGCCGGCGAAGCGGCGGCGGAACACCTCCAGATGCTGGCGGGCGAGGACGGAGGTCGGCGCCATCACCGCGACCTGATGGCCGGCGAAGGCAACCGCGGCCGCCGCGCGCAACGCCACTTCGGTCTTGCCATAGCCGACGTCGGCGCAGACCAGATGGTCCATCGGCTGGCCCTGGCGCATGGCGTCGAGCACGGCCTGGATGGCCCGGCGCTGCCCCTCGGTCGGGTCGAAGCCGAACCGGGCGCCGAAGCGGCGCATGCGGTCGGCCGGCGGGTCGATGACCGGCGCCGTCTCCCGCCCGCGGCGGCGGGCTTCGCGCAGGATGCCCTTGGCGGTCTCGCCGATTTCCGCCTCCAGCACGGCGCGGCGTTCCAGCCAATGGGCGTTCTTCAGGCTGTCGAGCTTCGCGCCGGTGTCGGCCGAACCGTGGCGCCACAGCCGGTCGAAATCGGCGGTCGGCACCAGCAGCCGGTCGTCATGGGCATAGTCCAGCACTAGGAAATCGGCAGTGGCATCCTCGCCGTCGCCGGAGACGATGGTTTCCAGCCCGATCAGCCGGCCGATGCCATAGTCGAGGTGCACGACGAAGTCGCCGGTCGACAGTTCCGACGGGGCCAGCGGGGGCCGGACCTGCGCTTCGCCGCTGCCCTCTTCGGCATGGCGGGGAGCGACCAGCACGGTCATGCCGTCGCAGGTGAAGCCGTCGGCGCTCCGCAAAGCCAGTACGGCGCAGTCCCCCGCAGCCAGCGGTGGATCGGGCCAGCGGTCCAGCCGGGGCACCGGGCGCCCCAATGCCGAAGACATCCGCCCGGCCAGCCGGTCGGCCTCGCCCGCACCGGAGCGGGCGGCGAGCAGCACGGCACGGCCCTCCCCGACCAGACCCGCCGCCCGGCGCAGCAGCGTACGCTCGGTGCGCACCGCCTCCACGACAGCGCCGGTCGCCACCTCCACCGGCAGCAAGGTCCGGGCAGCCAGTTTTGCCTCCAGCGCGTCGGCGTCGATCAGCCGGCGTTCCAGCGGCGGGACCGGCAGCAGACAGGGATCGTCGCGACGGATGCGCCTGTCGATTCCGGCCTCGGCAAGATCGTCGGCCCTTGCCTCGATGCGGTCGCGCGCACCGGCGTCCAGCACCACCAGCGCGTCCGGCAGCAGATCCAGCAGCAACGGGCAGTCGTCGAAGACATTGGGAAGCTGGAGGTCGAAGGCATAGGGCCGGCGGCCTTCCTCCAACTCCCGCCGCAGCCCCTCCGGCAGGGCGGAGCCCAATCCGGCAAGGCCGGCGGACAGCCGGTCGAGCATCTCCGGCCCGACGATCAGGTCGGTGACCGGCCCCAGTGCAAGCTCGTCAATCGACTCGACCGAGCGCTGGGACACCGGATCGTAGAGGCGCAGGTCGCGCACCACCCCGTCGGCGATGTCGCAGCGGACCGGACGGTCGCAGTGGCCGGGAAAGACCTCGACCACCGCTCCCCGGATCGCAACCTCGCCGGGCTCGTCGACCCGGTCGTCCATCACGTAGCCGTTGCGGGCGAACCAGCCGCGCCATGCAGCCTCGTCATAGGCCATGCCGCGGCTCAGGCGGAAATGCCCACCCGCCCAGGCCTGCGTCGGCGGCAACCTCTGCAAGGCCAGATCGGCGGAGGCCACCACCAGCCGCCCACCGACAGGGTCCTCCCTTTCGGCAAGCCGCATCAGCCCGGCGGCGCGGCGGCCCAGCACGGCCCGCGACGGGGCGGCACGGTCGCCGGCCGCCGTCTCGTCGATGGGCAGCAGAATGGTGTCGAGATCGGGAAAAAGATCGCCCACCAGCCGCGCCAGCCGGGTGGCGCGCGCATCGCTGCGGGCGAGCAGCAGGACACCGCCGGGCCGCCGGGCGAGGGCCGCAAGCCGGACGGCCAGTTCGCCCTCGCTGCCGACCGATAAGCTGGCGGGGGACGATGCCGGGACCGGAAACGGCGCATCGGGGGCGGGTTCGGCGACGGGAAATCCGTCAAGCATGTGGGCAGGCTCCGCTGTATCGCACCGTACGCCCCCCGATGGGAGGGACGTCAGGGCCGCGAAGGTTAAACACCGCCGGGGCCCCCGCGGTTGCCTACCCTTCAGTCTAGCGGAACCTTCCCGATCAGTGCAGCACCAGCCAGCCGACCAGAACCGCCAGGAAGGCGCCCACCGTCGAGCCCAGCACGGTCAGCAGCGACGACCACCCTGCCCCGCCGGTCTTTTCCGCCGATGCGCTGTCCAGTCCGCGCAGGCTCTGGTCCATCCGCATCAGGAAAATCTCCAGGCCGCCGACACGCTCGGACAGTTCGCGCACGGACTCGGCCAGGGCGTCGGAGCGCTCGCCATCGGCTGTTTCCAGGCGGGCGGCGTCGGCCCGCAGTGCCGTCACCCCCTCGCCCGCATCTCGCAGCAGCCGGCCGATGGTCTGCTGGGCGGCGGCAAGCTGGCGCTGGTCGCGGCGCAGAGCGTCGATCCGCTCGCCGATGCGATGCAGATGCGGACCCAGCAGCCGGTCGAGCCGCTGGTCCTCCGGGTTCGGCTGAGCGAAGGTGGCCGTCTCGCCGGTGGAGGGCGATCTCACCACCGCCACCACCCGCGACGGGTCCGCCCCCTCCGGCAGTATCACCTCCGCTTCGAAGGCATGCGCACCGTCACCGATGCCGCCGCCGGCCAGATCGGGCCGCGGACGGTCGGCCGCCACCCGTGCCAGCGTTTCCGGCGGACCGCCGTCCCGCTCCAGCCGCAACTCGATCTCCAGCCGGTCGGCCGGATGGTTGCCGTCCCAGGCCCAGCCGAAGACACGGCCCCCCTGCAAGGCGTCGATATGACCGACGATGGCCGCCGCTTGGCGTGCGTCGAGGGCATCGGCCACGGGGGTGGAGTCGCGAAGCTCGACGATCTTGGCAGTGGCGGACATGGGACCGCTTTCCGGTTGTTCTGGACGATTCTCGGACTGGAAAAGGCGCGTCTGCGCTTACGCCGCCTTGCGTTCCGTGGTGCGGCGCAGGGTGTGGCTGGGCATGCGGTGGGGGACGTAGTTCTCGTCCAGGAACTCCCGCATGTCGCGATAGCGCTGGTAGTAGGTGCGGTTGAACTTCTCGAACAGGCTCTGGTCCCAATATTCCTCAAGGACGAAGGGCTTGTCGGAATAGACGTTGTAGCAGGGGATCGCGAAGGTCTCCGCGAACTCCGCCGTGCGGCTGTCATAGCTGAAGTAAACCGACGGTGTGGCGTTCGACAGGGCCATCAGGTTGCCGTGCAGGCGGTAGCCCAGCACCAGATCCTTCGACCGCACGAGGTTCTCGTAATCGGCGACGACGTCCGAATACCACAGCCGCTCGCGGTAGAGCGCATCCATCTCGTCGTCGAAATACCACTGCTTCAGCCAGGCGCTGTCATGCAGGTGGGCCCAGGCATCCGCCTTCTGCTCCTCGGTGCCCCACAGCAGCTTCTTCTCCTCGACCTCGCCCTGCATCATCAGCACGGTATCGAAGCGGCGGGAGATGTCCTTCACGAAGTCGCGGTGGCGCTCCAGATACTTGCGCACGTCCGGCGAATAATGCTTGGAGACCTCGCGGCGCATGGTGATGCCGACCTTGCGCACGCTGTCGAGAGCCGGCAGGTCGATGCGCAACTCCGGATCGCGGTTGCGGAAGGCGGTCGGGCAACCGACGATCCGGGTGTTCTTGATGCCGAGATCCCATAGCACTTCCGCGGTGTAGGTGCCGCGCACGCCGAGCGTCGTCGATTTGTCGGCGATCATCCGCCAGATGCGCTTGCTTTCCTCGGTCAGCGTCAGCTTGCCGGTGGCCGGCGCCTGGGCGCCGACGCCGAAGCCGATGACGGGGATGCGCAGCTTGGCCAGCACCTGGATGGTTGCCGCCGGCCAGTCCATCGAATCGTGGATGTAGTTGCTGCCGCGCAGGAAGACATAGTCGTATTCGGCGTTGATCCGGTCGACCACCTCCTGGCGGAACTCGCGAATCTCCAGCACATCCAGCTTGTCGTAGGTCAGCAGCTTCAACGAGGAGTCGAAAACGAAAGCGTCGCCGATGTTGTGGTAGTGGTCGATGCTGCGCTGGATGTCCTGGTAGCTGTACCAACGCACGCAGTCGTGATCATAGACTTCGCCCGACGGAATCATGACGAGAATGTTGGCCACAGCGGATCTCCCTGGGTTTTGCGTCAATAGGGATGGATGATTCCCGGATCATCGCCGGGGCAATTCAAATTGGCGCACAGACCTTGTCTGGAAGGCCTCGTGACTTTCATTCCAATTCTAGCAATTTATTCAGAGAGTATCCGATATAAATATTTCACACTTCCGAAAATATCACAGACCATCTCGTTTTTCTCAAGACCGCTGAGCCACTGCCCGTTCCGGCATGGAGGGTGCGGAACCGCTGGCGGCGAGCAGGGCGTCGAACACCTCCGAATGCTGGCGGGCGCACTCGGCGCGGTCGATGGGGCGACGGATGCGCAGGCGCAGACGGTCCCACAGGTCGGGCGTGGTCAGCGCCTCCGTCATGCGGTCCACCAGATCCTCGACACTGCCGTTGCGGAAATGAAGTCCGTCGACACCGTGGGTCACCTTTTCCGCCATGCCGCCGATGTTGCTGGCGATGATCGGCCGGCCATGCAAGAAGGCCTCCTGAATGACGACGGGGGAGTTCTCCCACCAGATCGACGGAATGATCATCCAGTCGACGTCCTTCATCAGGCCCGGCAGTTCGGCCGAACGGTAGCTGCCATAGAAGCGCACCCGGTCGCCGGCCTTCTCCACCGCGTCGTTGAAGCGCTTCTGATAGGCTTCCGGCTGGCGTTCCAGATTGCCGCCGAAGATCATCAGCGCACCGTCCTCGCCCCAGGCTTTGTCGGAGAGGCGCGACACCGCCTCCACCAGCAGGTGCGCCCCCTTGAACTCGGTCAGCTGGCCGAAGAAGGCGAAGCGGTTGCGCTTGCCGCCACGGGTAACCGGGCGCGGCGGGGCGATGCCCTCGATGGTCAGGCCGTTCTCGATCATCCGGAACTTCTCGCGCGGCAGCCCCCAGTCGACATAGCGGTCGATCAGGAAGTTCGACGGGCTGATGTAGAAGTCGGCCTGCTCCAGGAAGGTCTTCAGGAACAGCTCGCGCTTGAAGAACTCCGCCTCGCCGATGTGCGGGAAGCAGCCGGCACAGTCGGCCGGGCTGGAGCGGTAGCACAGCGCGTTGCGGCTGGTCTTCACCATCTGGCCGTGGTGGTGGCAGATCGACAGGTATTCATGCAGCGTCACCACGATGGGAACGCGCGGCAGGGCTTGGCGCACCGCCTGGATCGTCTCGATCCCCAGCCCCAGGAAATGGTGGAAGTTCACCACGTCCGGCTGCAGGTCGCGGACATAGCGGACGAAGTCCTTCTCCAGCCCCGGCAGGTTGCGGTTGGACAGGCGGAAATGGTCGTAGTCGTTGGCGTAGTACAGAACCTCCCGCTCCTTCTGGCGAAGCGCCATCAGGGCGGAGCCGCGGTGCTGGGCGATGGGCGGCGCCACGCGGGCCAGATAGTGGCTTTCCCAGCCCGGCAGGTCGTGCAGGCCGTTGTGCAGGTTGTAGGAGGCGACCTCACCCCCGCCCAGCGAGAAGGAGGGGTGGCCATGGCTGATGATCAGCGCGCGCTTGGTCTTGCTCATCGGGTGACCGTCTGTCCTAAGCGGAGGGGGTGAATACCGGGTGGAGGCAGGGCACTAGGCGGCAATCGACGCCTTCCAGCGCTCGGCGAAGCTCCAGTCGTCGACCAGGGCGCTCATGCGCTCCAGCCTGGGGTCGCGGGCATTGCGGGACTGTTCGTCGACCGCCACCAGCCGAACCTTCGGCAGCCACAGGCAGGAGCCGCCTGCCGCCCGCACCCGCAGGCACAGGTCCAGCCCCTTCGGCTCCAGCCCGAGATAGCGGCCGCCGTCGGCCATCGCACGCATCAGAAGCTCGCGCGGCAGCAGCGCGCAGTCGGCGGAGGCGGCATCGACCGCGGACGCCTCCTGATCCTTCAGCCAGTCGCGCGGGTAACCGGCGAAGCGGCGCTCATAGGTGACGGCACCGCCCGAACCTTCCACCGCGACGATGCCGGCGAAGCGGACGGAATGGTCCTCATACAGCAGGGTTGGGCTGACCATCACCGGGGCCAATGCGGCGGATCCCACGGCATTCGGCTTGCGGATCGCGCGTTCCAGTGCAGAGAGCCAGCCGCGTTCGGTCGGCAGCACCGATGGCGACAGCAGCAGGACACGGTCGGCTCGCGCATGCGGCAGGGATGCCGCCATCGCCTCGAACGGGTCGGCGGCGGTGGGAGCGGCAACGAAGCCGACCGCCAGCCGGTAGAAGCCGGCGGCCTGCCGGACCATGCCGGCCAGCCGCTCATGGGTGCCGGCACCGGCAACGACCAGGATCTCCGCCTCGGCAAAGTCGGGGTCGTTCGCCATCCGGGCGATGTTCAGGTCGACATCCTCGCGCCCGTCGCAGACCGGCAGGATCACCGACACCCGCGGCGTCTTCAGCACGCGGCCCATCGGATGCAGGACGGAGGACGGGGCCGCCTTCGCGGAGGCCGCGGTGCGCAGCATCGGCCCGAGATGGGTGGAGACGACGCGATCGATGGACGGGCTGTCGGGATTGACCGCGCCCAGCATGCGGCGCAGCGAATCGCCGGTCGGCGGCTGGCAGGGCAGCGGCAGGAAGGCGATGCCGTCGGCCAGCGTCAGTTCCAGATGGAACTCGGCATCGGCGGCGATGCCGGCGGGCTCGCGGGCGAAGGCGGTGAAGCCATGGCCGTCGTTGCCCGGCAGCAGCCGCCCGGCGAACAGCGGATCATGGGCGAAGGCGTCGGACACGTCCTTGCGGGCCAGCCGCGACCAGTCGGCGTCCAGCCGCGCGGTCATGCCGCCGCCCTTCACCGTCACCGCCCGGACCGCTTGCGTGGGGTCGAGCAGCCAGCCGCAGACGAACAGCCCGGCGCCCGGCACGCGCACCGCCATGTCCAGCCCCATGCGCACGGGGGCCTGGATCTGCGACACCGTCTCCACACCGTTGTAGCGGGCGGCGATGGCGGCGGCGATGCCGCGGCGGGGGGCATCGCCCTGCAACTGGCCCAGCATGTCGCGGGCATGGGCGGAGGCGACGCCGTCGGCCAGAAGCTGCCGGTGTTCGAAGATGGCGAGATGGCGCCAGCCGTCGGCGGCGCGGAAATGGATGCGGCGGATGGTGTCGGGGGCGGCGACCGGGCCTTCCAGAACCGTCAGCAGACCGGCGGCATCGTCGGGCAGGTCCGGACGGTGGAAGGGGGCGGCGGCGATGGCGTGGGGCCGCACCTCCTCCGCCTCGACCAGCACAGGGGGCAGCACATGGGAGGCACCGGCCGGGAAGCCGTGCGACCAGCCCTGCACCATCAGCGCGCCGTCGCGGAAACGGCCCAGAACCTCGGCGAAGCCGTCCGGACGGGACGCCTCCTGCGCCAGACCGGACAGCAGGCGGGTGCGGCGGTGCCCCTCCCCGGCTTCACCCTCGCCCATCGCCGGGCCGGACAGCAGGGTCACGGCGACGTCCAGTGCAGTGTCGAGCGACTGCGGCTGCACCTCGCGCAAGGCGGCGACCAGATGGGCGGGGTTGGTGCGGACATTCGACAGGCGGGGCAGCAGCAGGTGCTTGCCCTGGGCATCCTCGATCTCGATGCGGGACGGGCGCATGTGGGCCAGCCCGGCAACGCGGATGGCGCCCAGGAACCAGCGCTCCCCTGCCCCGTCGGTCCAGCAACCGCCGCGGAAGCGCCCGTCGATCATGCCGTCCAGCATCACCACGCTGTCGGCCGGCAGGGGCTGGTCGATGGCGCCGAACAGCATCAGCGTGTCCTCGTCCAGCAGGACGGCGGCGGTGATGTCGGCCTTGGTGCTGCGGTCCTTCATCGGGTGCGATTCCCCTGGATAAGAGCGGATGGCGCCGGCGACAGAAGTTCGCCGTAAAGCGCGAGGTGGAGCGACGCGGCCTCCTCCGTCGGGCGGACGGCGGGGATGTTGGCCGACAGCCGCTCCCACAGGCCGGGTTCGGTCAGGGCGCGGGTCATGACGCGGGCGAGGTCGGCCGGGTCGTTGGGGCGGACATGCAGGCCGTCGACGCCGTCACGCACCGCTTCCGCCATTCCGCCGATGCCGCTGACGATGACCGGGCGGCGGTGCTGGAAGGCCTCCTGGATGACCAGGGGGGCGTTCTCCCACCAGATCGACGGCATCACCACCCAGTCGGCGGCGGCCATCAGCGCCGGCATCTCCTGCGGCCGGTAGGGACCATGGGCGGTGGCGAGGCCGCGCGCCGCTTCGAAGCCGTCAGCCAGCCGCTGGCGGAACTCCGGCGTCTGGTACAGGCTGCCGCCATGCACGGCCAGCGACGGGGAAAGCCCCTGGCGCACCATGCGGGCGACGGCGTCGAGCGCCACAGTGACGCCTTTGAACGGATTGAGGTTGCCGAAATAGGCGAAGGCGTCGCGCGCCGCGCCGGGGGCGAGGTCGCGCGACGGGGCCGGCTCGACGGACGGACGGCTGTTCGCCATCACCTCGATCCGTGCCGGGTCGAGACCCCAGGCGACATAGCGGTCGCGCAGGAAGCGGCTGGGCGCCAGGAAGCGGTCGACCAGCCCGAACATCGCCTTGATGTGCTTCTCGCGCAGCAGGAACTGGTCGGCCGGACGGTCGGGGAAGCAGCGGTGGCAGGCGTCCGGCGACGCCTTGGTGCAGAGCGTGCGCGTTCCGCCTTCGCCGCGCGGCGGGGTCACCATCTGCCCGTCATTGGCGCAGATCGGATAATAGTCGTGCAGCGTGTAGACGATCTTCGCATCCGGGCAGACGCGGCGGATCAGGAACAGCATCTCCACACCCAGCAGCAGCGTGTGGTGTACATGCACGATGTCCGGCCGGAAGGCGCGCAGCAGGTTGGACAGGTCGGGGACCAGCCCGTGCAGGTCGATCTGGCTCTGATGGAAATGGTCGAAATGGCCGGCCCACAGCAGCACCTCGTCGGCACTGCGGCCCAGCGTCTGGAAACCGGTGCCGGGGCGCGGGGCGCGGTGGATGTCGTTGGTGCAGGCCAGGAACAGGCACTCGGCTCCGGCGGCCTTCAGGCCGCCGAACAGCTCATGCGCGAAGATCTCGGTGCCGCCGGGATGCAGGCTCGGGTGGTTGTGCGCGATCAGCAGCACCCGCGGCGGCCGGGCGGCCACCAGCGGCCGCGCCGGCTGGCGCGGAGCGGGACGGGCGGCCTGAGTAGCGGGGAGCAGCGGAAGGCGGCGCCGGCTCATGGTGCCGCCCCCTTCTCCAGAACCAGCAAATCCTGGAAATTCTCGGCCTCGCGCTGGCCGCTCCAGTGGCCGCGCATGACGACGCGGGCGGGACGCAGGCCATGGGCGGCGAAGCGGCCGAGCAGGAACTCCTCGTCATAGGCGACGGCGGCGTTGGGGTGCTCGGGATCGGCCAGCAGTTCCACGCCGGGCGCATCGCGGAACGGCGGGCGGGCGGTGCCCTTGGCGATGCCGACGCGCGCGGTTGCGTCGGCCAGGAACAGGCTGAGGAAGCAGCGCCCGCCCGGCTTCAGCACCCGCGCGATCTCCGCCGCGTAGCGCTCGGTGTCGGCGGTGCGCAGGTGGGTGATGACGGAGGTCAGGATGACGAAGTCGTAAGTACCGGCCTTGAAGGGCAGCGTCGCCGTCTCGCCCTCGATCCGGCCGTCGGGATTGTAGAGGCCGTTGGCGACGTCGAGATGGTGAAAGCGGAACTCCGGATAGGCTGGCGTGATGGTCGATGCGCACCAGCGGATGCCATCCAGCACGATGTCGATGCCATCGTAGGACCCATCCAGATACTGGGTCAGCGGCAGCGCCATGCGGCCGACACCGCAGCCGATCTCCAGCACCTTGTGGTCGGGACGCAGGCCGCCGAGACGGACGAAATGGCGCAGGAATTCCGCCCCGATGGCGCGGAAATCGCCGTCGCCGATGAAATGCAGCTCGGGCGGCGGCACCGGCAGAAAGCGGTTGCGCGCGATCTGGGCGCAGAGCCATTCCAGCCGCGGATCGGTCTGGCGGCGCAGCACGGCAAGCTGCGGGGTCGGCACGATCGCGTTCATCGGGTCACCTGTGCTGTCTTGCGGGTCCGGCCGCTCCGGGACGGCTGCGCCTCATCGTCGGCACACCAGTCGCACGCCATCAGTTCGGCCATGCGGTCGGCCCAGCGGCGGCCATGGAGCCAGCGGTTGTATTCGGAGGCGACTCCCCGGGTGTAGCCCTGGTGCCGGCCGATGGAGCGGCGCTCCAGATGGTACAGCTCCACCGCCGGGGCATAGCGGATGTCGAGCCCCTGGTCGCGGATGCGCAGGCAGAGGTCCGAATCCTCGAAGTCGCCGATGATGTAGTCTTCGCAAAAGCCGCCGGCCGTGCTGTAGGCCGCACGCGTGGTCAGCAGGCAGGCGCCGGTAACGCCGGGCACCGACCTCGGCCGGCACGCGGCGGCGAAGTCGCGCGGCAGGCCCTTGAAATAATGATGGTTGTACCAGGCGCCTTGCAGGTCGCGGTCGAAATAGAGCCCGGCATGCTGGAGGCTATCGTCGTCGAACAGCAGCTTCGGCCCCACGGCACCGATGCCGGGGCGCTCCTCCAGCGCCGCGACCAGATGCGGCAGCCAGCCGGCGCGGTCGGGAACAACGTCGGAATTGAGGAGCAGCAGGCGGTTGGCGCGGGCAACGGCGACGCCGGCATTGTTGGCGGCGGAATAGCCGTAATTGGCGCTCTGCACCAGCAGCAGCATCGGCAGGCCGTAGAGCCCGTGGAAGCCGCGCAGCAGATGCACCACCTCGTCGCGCTGCTCCGGGCTGTCGAGCACGAAGACCAGTTCGGCATCGGCCATCGTCGGGTCGGTGGCGAAGCAGGCGATCTGAAAGCGCAGGAATTCCAGCGTGCGGTAAAGCGGGATGATGACCGACACCGCGGGCTTGGCCTTGCGCTCGCCATAGACGACCAGTTCCGGCTCGCCGCGGGTGGCGAGATGGGCGGCATGCAGCGGGGCGACGGCCGGGCCGATGACGGTGTCCAGCAGCTCCGGCGTGGCGAAGCGCGGCGGCAGGCTGCCCAGTACGGCAGCGCGGGCATCGGCATGGGCACGCGGACGCGGCGGCGGAACCAGACGCAGGGCCCCGCCCGAGGCCAGCCGAAGCTCCGCCGTCACCTGAAGCGCTTCCGCCGGTTCGGGATTGCCGGGAAGATGCAGGACGAAGCCGCTGCGGTCGATGCCGCCGGTGCCGTAGAGCTTCGCCACGTCCTCGCGCGGGAAGCGGTGGGCAAGACGCTCGACCCGGCGTTCGCCGCCGAAGGGCGTGTGCACCACCAGCTCCGCCGTCAGCCCATGCGGGTCGTGCAGCCAGCCGGCGAGGAACAGTCCGCCGTCGGCCGTGGGAACCGCGAGGTCGAGCGAGGCGCCGATGGGCCGCTTGGCATCGGCGGCCTGCCGGCGCGGCAGCGGGGCCAGCGCCTGCAACTCGCTGACCGCCGAGGCGGCGGAGGCATCGCCGCGGCCGCGTTGGGCGAGGCAGGTCAGCAGATAGTGGCGCAGCGCGGCCGGTGTGTCGGGACGGGCGTTCAGCCGGTCGGTCAGGGTCGGCAGGCCGGCGGGTTCCGCCGGGAAGCGGCGGCAGGCGACGCCGTTGGCGCCCAGCACCACCAGCAGATTGCCCGGCACGCAAAGGCCGCGGTCGATCAGCAGGTCGAAGGCGATGCGTCCCTTGCCGGCCGGGTCGGGTCCGATGCAGGCATCGAAGGGCGCCCGCGCCACCGCGTTCGGCGACAGCACAACCAGACCGCTGATGGCGCCGAAGCGACCGGACAGCGCCCCGGCACAGAGAAGAAGGTCACCGCCCGCCATAGCGCGGACCGCCAGCATCGCCGGCTCCGCCGCACGGTCCAGAACCAGCCGGCGGCACAGCCCGGCAAAGGCGGCATCGCGGCGAAGTGCAGGGGTGGAGCAGGCGAAATCGAACAGAAAGCGCAGCACCCGCAGCCGGGCGGCACCGTCGAGGCTGCCCAGCAGGCCGGCGGGATCAAGATCGGCGGCACCGGACTCGGTTCGAAGCTCGGCGATCACGCGGTTTCTGGCGATGAAATGGATGGGTATCCGCGAATCGCGCGGTGCCGGCAGGATCGACAGGACGCGCCGTCCACCCCAGCCGGTGTCGATGGTCAGCGTGGTGAAGGGCGGACGCACCGGCTGCCCGTCGACGCTCGGCGTGATCGGGCCGACGGCATCGGCCGCGCCGTCCGCCTTCCCATCCATCGTCCAGGAGACGAGGAGAAAGCGGGGGCCCAGCGCCAGACGTTGGGCGGGGGCGATCGACACCGAATTCGGCAGAACGGCGATGACGGTCATGGATGGGATTCCGGCAGCGTCGGTGGGTTTGAAAGTCGAAAACGGCTGACTGCGGGCAAAGGGGGACCGGCGGCGGTTTTGACACCACCGGTCCGTCCTTCTCATTCACTGCTCAAGAAGCAGGGGACGATCAGTGCCCGAGCAGTGCCCGGTCAGTGGATGACGAAGAAGTCGTTCGGGTGGTTGTGGATGTCGGCAGCCGAGACGCCCTTCAGCGTGATGCTGTCGCCATGGCCGAGGTCGATCACGGCGTCGCCATGCTGGTCGGTGACGCGGGCGGCCAGATCGGCGGCGTCGGTCACCTTCAGACCGTTGATGTTGCGGGAGATCTGCAGAACGTCCTCGCCGGCCTTGAAGTCCAGGACCACGTCCTGGCCGCCGCCGCCGGAGAAGATGAAGACGTCGTGGCCGGCCCCGCCGATCAGCAGGTCGTCGCCCTTGCCGCCTTCCAGGCGGTCGTTGCCGTCGTCGCCGAACAGGGTGTCGTCGCCGTCACCGCCATTCAGGACGTCGTCGCCGGTGCCGCCGCGCAGCAGGTCGTCGCCCTTGCCGCCATTGAGGATGTCGTTGTGGCCGCCGCCGTACAGCGTGTCGTCGCCAGCGCCGCCGTTCAGCACGTCGTCACCGTCGCCCCCCGACAGCACGTCGTCGCCCTTGCCGCCATCCAGCAGATCGCGCCCGGCACCGCCGATCAGCACGTCGTCACCATTCCCCCCCAGGATGATGTCGTCGCCCGAACCGCCGTCGATGATGTCGTCGCCGTTACCCCCCAGCAGCACATCCGCCGACGCGCCGCCATGGATCACGTCCGCCCCGTTCCCCCCGAACAGAGCGTCATGTCCATTGCCGCCGAGCAGAGTGTCGCTTCCGTTGCCCCCCAGCACCAGATCGTTACCCTCGCCGCCGACCAGCAGATCGTCGTGATTCGTGCCGATATGCACGTCGTAGCTGCCCCCAGGAACCGTAGCCATCGTAGGTGTCTCCTTGCGATGTGATTGGGATTTTTGGGCCTTCTTTAGGCCTCGCTCGAAAGGCTGAGCTCGCCTTTCGGTGTAACCAAATCTATCGGGCGGATAGTGTGATAAAACTCGGGCACATGGAAGAGAAAGTTGAGTCTAGACAGCGGATTCTTGCAGTAGAACGCATTGTCGATATTTTCAAAAAGACAGTTATTTTGATTTGTTTCGAATTTCTAAGCAGTTTCCGCTTTAAAAAATGATGGTCAGACCCGCATTTTCGCCATAGAAACGCCGCGGACTGGCTGGATTTGCAGGAAAAAGTCGAAATCGTTAAATGAAGATTTTTAAAATCGGATGGTCCACTCAAAGCCACAGCAGATTTTCCGGTGGCGGCGGGACCGTTCCATGCCGGCCATGGCGGGACAGTCATCGGCGAAGAGAAAAGAAAATCGTCTTATCATTCAACAACCGAGACAATGCCTGAATACTCTTCTATGCAAGCATCGGCGGAACTGACTGCAATAAAGCTGCATCGCTTCTGTCGCGAACGTGCAGAAGGGCCGGCGTGGGGGACGCCGGCCCTTCCACGGGGCCGCTGACCAGGGGATGGAACCCAGGCGAGGGCCCCCACCCGCACCGGCCCGAACGGGGGAGGGCCGGGTGGGGTGGCGGTTCCGCTTACTTCTCGCGGAAGGCTCTTTGAAGACCGTCGGTCAACGGCGTCAGGAAATAGTCGATGGCGCGGCGGGCATGGCCGTGGATCATCACCTCGGCCGGCATGCCGGGATGCAGTTCGACATTGGGCAGGGCCTTCAGCTCTCCCGCATCCATGCTGATCCGTGCAGCGAAGTAGTAGGCGCCGGTGCGCTCGTCTTCCAACTGATCGGCAGACAGCGACACCACCTGCCCCGCCACCGGCGGTACGGCGCGCTGGCGGTAGCCGGTCAGCTTCACCATCGCCTTGCTGCCGACCTCCACATTCTGGACGTCGTGAGGGGAAACCCGGGCCTCGACGATCATCGCGTCGTCCTGCGGCACAATGTCGAGGATGCCGGCACCGGCCGGGATCACACCGCCGTTGGTGAAGAATTTCAGCCCCGTCACCCGCCCGGACTGGGGTGCGGTGACCGCCTGACGCAGCAGTACGTCGTCGGCACTGCGCAGCCGTTCCGACAGGTCGGCGACGCTGGCCTGAGCGGCCTGAAGGTCGGTCGACACCTCCGACCGCCGGGTGTTGCCGATGTTGATCATGGTCAGTTCGGCAGCGGCGATGGCCTGTTCCGCCTTGGACTTGTTCGCCATCAGCTCGCCCAGCCGCCCTTCGGAATCGGCGACGTTGCGCTGAAGCTCCAGCAGGCGCGGCTTGCGCTCGTACCCCTTCGCCAGCAGTCCCTGCACCACGCGAGTTTCCTCCTGGGTGTAGCGAAGCCGGTCGGCGGTGGCGATCCGCTGGGATTCCAGTGCCGCGATCTCGTCTCGCAGCTGGGAGATCTGCCTGCGCTGGATCCCCAGCTGCGCCTCGTAGCTGTCATGGCGGGACCGGAACAACCGTTCCTCGACCGCTATCGCCTCCGCCGCCACCGGATTGTCGTGCACCGCCTTCACCAGATCGTCGGTGAACAGCGGCTTGGGTGCGTCCGATTGCTCGGCCCGCAAGCGGCCAAGACGGGCCAGGGCGGTCCAATATTGCCCCTGCAACTGGGCCACCACCGCCTGGCTTTGCGTGGAATCCATCCGCAGCAGCACCTGACCGGCGCGCACCAGGTCGCCGTCCTTGACCAGCAGGTCGCGCAGGATGCCGCCTTCCAGATGGGAGACGGTCTTGCGGTGGCTCTCCACCATCACCGTGCCGGCCGCAAGCGCCGCGCTGTCCAGGCTGGCAGTGAAGCCCCAGGTCAGGAAGCCGCCGAAGCCGACAAGCACCGCCAGCGTGCCGGCCAGCGCCGTGCCGCGCAGGGACGGCTCGACCGGAGCCACGTCGATTGTCGCGGTCCAGACCGGCTGGGACGACAGGAGGGGCGTATCGCTGCTCATCGCTGTTCTCCGCTGCGGACAAGGCGGGCAATGGTGGCGTTGGGGCCGGCGGGAGCACCGCCGGGCTGCACCAGTTTCAGGACGTCGGTGCGGGCGCCGAAATGCTCGACCGCGCCGTCCTTCATCACCACCAGCTTGTCGGCGATGGCGACGATGGAGGGGCGGTGGGCGATCATCACCACGGTCGTGCCGTCCGCCTTGACCTTTTGAACGGCACTCAGCAGGGCCTGCTCGCCGTCATGGTCGAGGTTGGAGTTGGGCTCGTCCAGCACCAGAAGGCGCGGGCGGCCGAACAGGGCGCGGGCCAGCGCGATACGTTGCCGCTGGCCGCCGGACAGGGAAAAGGCGCTGTCGCCGACCGGCGTGTCGTAGCCGAAGGGCAAGCGGCCGATCATCTCGTGCACGCCGGCCAGCCGGGCGGCGCGGACGATCTCCGCCGGGTCGGCGCTGGCCATGCGCGAGATGTTCTCGCCGATGGTGCCGTCGAGCAGAGCCACCGACTGCGGGACGTAGCCGACATATTTGCCGAAGCTCTCGCGCTCCCACAGATAGGTGCTGGTGCCGTCCAGATAGATGCCGCCGGCCGTCGGCTGCCAGACGCCGACCAGCAGGCGGGCCAGCGTCGATTTTCCCGCCCCCGATGGGCCGATGACGCCCAGCACCTCCCCCGCTTGGACCGCGAAGGTGACATTGCGCAGCACCGGGCGGTTCAGCCCGGCCGGCACGTGGGTGACGCGGTCGACCGTCAACGCGCCTTGCGGCTGGGGAAGCGGCATGGTGGAGCGGGCCGAGGCGCCGTTGTTCAGCAGGTCGCGGATGCGGCGGTGCGCCTCCAGCGCCTTCACCCACTGGCGCCAGCCGTCCACCAGCTGTTCGAAGGGGTGCAGCAGGCGGCCGGTGATCAGGCCGGCGGCCATCATGCTGCCCGGCGTCACCAGATTGTCGATCACCAGCGTGGCACCGGCGGCGATCACCCCGACCTGCAGGATCATCCGCAGCGAGCGCGACGCCGCGGCCAGACCGCGCGACAGGGTAGCGCCGCGGTCGATCATCCCGGCCGACCCGCTCTGCGCCGACTGCCAGCGCCGGGCCAGCGCCGGCAGCATGCCCATCGCCTCAATGGCTTCGGCATGGCGGACCGTGCCGGCGATGTCGGCGAAGACGCGGGCCGAGGCCTCGTTCGCCTGGGCCATCGGCCGCCGGGTCAGCATGTCGGTCAGCACGCCCATCACCAGCAGCACCAGGGCGGAGACGATGGCGAGCACGCCATAGACCGGATGCAGCAGGAACAGGATCGCCAGGAAGATCGGCGCCCAGGCCAGTTCCAGCGGGGCGGTCACGGCACTGCTGGTCATGAAGCTGCGCAGGTCGTTCAGGTCGCGCATGGTCTGCGCCGCATTGCGCGGGCCGCCCGACAGCGCGTCGACGATGGAGGCCTCCAGCGCCGGGACGTTGAAGCGGTGGGCGATCACGGCGCTGGTCACCAGGAAGGCGCGGGCGCGGATGAAGTCCAGCACGCCGTACAGCGCCAGAGCCCCCACCGCGATGATCGCCAGCATCGTCAGCGTTTCCAGGCTGCGGCTGCTCATCACCCGGTCGTAGACCTGCATGGTGAAGAGCGGCAGCACCAGCATCAGGATATTCACAAACAGGCTGAGGACACCGGCCAGCAGCAGGCCCTGTCCGATCTTCCGGTAGGCTTGGGTCAGCAGGGGCCGATCCACGGAACTCATCTTCGATCCTTCCTGAAGGAGGATTCGCCACCTGATGCGGCGCTGGAAATCTGGGAAAACAGGAAAAGCTGCCGGCGGCGACGGACGCGGGACAGGAAGCCGGCTGGGGGGATGCCGGATGCGGCCTGCCCGGTGACCGGGAGACCGCCTATGCGGGGACAGATCCTGACGCGGGGGGGAAGCGTCGGCGGATTTGGCACGCTTAAGCTTTACACCGGAGACATTTTAGAGACGTGTGACAAGTTTTGGGCATCACCCCTTTCCAGCACCCGAAAAAGGGGTAGGAAACGGCAGCTAAGTCACTGACAGAAAAAGCATAAACCGGACTTCACCTAAGGTCTTAGGCCCTTCGGGGGAGGGTTTCCAGCAATCTGGTCAGACGCGGCCGACATCGTGCATGCTGCGCTGCATGAGTTTTCCGCAAGGCGCCGTGATCCCCCCATCCGGCCCCCTGCACCGCCCCAAACCCGCCCCCCGTTTTCCTTCCACCACGCCGGCCGCCCGATTCCGGTTGCGGCCCGAAAACCGGTTCAAGGAAACCCACACTCCATGACGACGCCCCAAACCATTCTCGTCACCGGCGGCGCCGGCTATGTCGGCAGCCACTGCGTGACCGAGCTTCTCGACCGCGGCCACCGGGTCGTGGTGTTCGACAATCTGCGCCAGGGCCACGCCGCAGCCGTGCCGCCCGAGGCGACCTTCGTCCAGGCCGATCTGGCCGACGAGACGGCGCTGGCCCGCGTGTTCGGGCAATGGCGCTTCGATGCGGTGTTCCATTTCGCAGCCCTGTCGGTGGTCGGCGAATCGATGCGCGACCCGCACGCCTACCTGCACGGCAACACCGTCACCTCGCTGAACCTCATCCGCGCCGCGGTGAAGGCGGAGGTGATGAAGCTGGTCTTCTCCTCCACCGCCAACCTGTTCGGCTCGCCCAAGCGCATCCCCATCGACGAGGACGAGGCGATCGACCCCGGCAGCCCGTACGGCGAATCGAAGTTCATGATCGAGCGCGCCCTGCATTGGGCAGACCGCTGCCATGGCCTGCGGTCCGCCTGCCTGCGCTACTTCAATGCGGCCGGCGCCCATCCCAACGGCCGGCTCGGCGAAGACCACAGCCCGGAAACGCATCTGATCCCGCTGGTGATGGACGCCGCCACCGGCAAGCGCCCGCACATCGAGATCTTCGGCAACGATTACGACACGCGCGACGGCACCTGCATCCGCGACTACATCCATGTCTGCGATCTGGCCGACGCCCATCTGCGGGTGCTGGACGCCCTGGACGGGCGGTCGGTCCGCTACAATCTGGGCAACGGCACCGGCTACAGCGTGCGCGAGGTGATCGCGTCGGTGGAGCGCATCACCGGCCGAGCCGTGCCGGTGAAGGTCGGACCGCGCCGGCCCGGCGACCTGCCGGTGCTGATCGCCTCGTCGGAGCGCATCCGCCGCGATCTCGGCTGGCAGCCGCGCTTCCCGGAGCTGGACAGCATCATCGGCAGCGCCTGGGCTTGGCGCAGCGCGCACCCGCATGGCTTCCGCGGCCTTGCCGCCGCGGCGGAGTGAGTCGAGCAGGAAGGATACGGCAATGGTTGAGCCGGCAGGATCATGGACGCGATGAGCAACCTGAACTGGGACGATGACGACGCGCCCGAACCCGGAACAGGCGAACCGGGAGCGGATGACAGGGGAGCCGACCGGTCCGGGGACCGGGCGGGCGGCAAGCCCGGCGAGGATCTCGACCTCGCCGACTTCCACGGCATGGCGCGGCTGATCGAGCGGATGCACCGCCGGTATCTCGACGTCGTCCGCGTCGGCCTGTCCAAGCAGGGCGTCGAGGACATCGGCCCGGTGCAGGCGCTGATGGTCATGCTGATCGGCGAGGACGAGCTGTCGGTCCGCGACCTGATGGAGCGCGGCTATTACCTGGGCTCCAACGCGTCCTACAGCCTGAAGATCCTGGTCGACGCCGGCTACATCAACCGCGCCGCCAACCAGCGCGACCGCCGCACCGCGCGGCTCCAGCTGACCGACAAGGGGCGGGAGCTGTGGGAGGGGCTGCGGCGGATGGAGCAGGCGCAGGCCGAGGCGCTGGTGCGCAACGAGACCGAGGTCCGCGACCTGAAGGCCAGCTACCGCACGCTCCGCCGGCTCGACCGGCTGTGGGGCGACATGGTCCGCTACTCCTGCCTCGATTTCGACTGAAGGGTCTCCTCCGATGCCGCAGCCGGGTGCCATGATGCCACACGCCGCCGCCCACCCAGACGCCCCCCACCCCAACGGCCTGTCGTCGAAGGATGTGGAGCGGCTGCTCGTCTCGCCGAACGCGGAAACGCGGATCGAGACGATGAACAAGCTGTTCCACGATCTGGAGGCGGGGGCGCTGAGCCCGGCCGAACGGTCACTGGCCATCGAGGTGGTCCATTGCTTCGCCGGCGACGCCCAGGTGGCAGTGCGCGAGGCGGTGGCCTGGCAGCTGCGCAACAGCCCGCTGCTGACCGGGGATCTGGCGGAGCGGCTGGTCCGCGACGTCGGCCGGGTGGCCTTCCCCATCCTGCGCGATGCCGCCGGCCTGACCGACGACCTGCTGCTGGACGTGCTGTCCGATCCCGATTCCGGCAAGCATGTGGCGGTCGCCAGCCGCTCCACCGTCTCCGCCCGCGTGTCCGGCGCGATTGCCGAGCGCGGCAACGTCATCGCGGTGACGGCCCTGCTGCGCAACGACGGCGCCGAGGTGCCGGACAGCGCGATGAGCCGAGCGCTCGACCGTTTCGGCCGCGTCCGCATGGTCAGCGAGGCGGCGGCCACCCGCCCCGGCCTGTCGCTGGCGATGGTCGAGCGGGTGGTCGCCTTCGTCTCCGACAGCATGCGCACCACGCTGATGCAGGCGCACGGCCTGTCGCGCGAGCTGGTCGAGCGGCTGGTCGAGCGCGGGCGGGAGGCGGCGACCATGCGCCTGCTGCGCCCGGTGCTGCGCGGGGCCGAGGACATCGACGCGGCGATCCAGTGGCTGCACACCAACCGCCGGCTGACGCCGGTCCTGCTGTTCCGCGCGCTGTGCGCCGGCGACCTGTCGCTGTTCGTCGCCGGCATGGCGGTCCGCGCCGGCATCCCGGCGGACAATGCCCGCCGGCTGGCCTGGGACGACGGCGAGCTGGGCATGGCGGCGCTGATGAAGAAGGCGGCCGTCGCCCCCGGCCTGACCCAGCCCTTCCAGGTCGCGGTCGGCGTCGCCAAGCGGATGGAGTATGAAGGCGGCGACGCGGGCCGCGAGGATTTCCAGGCGGAGGTCATCGGCGAGCTGTTCACCGCCTGCACCCCCACCAACGACTGGATGGTCGACGATCTGCTGCTGCAGCTGTTCGACCAGAAGTCCGAGGAGGTGATCGACCGCGCGCTCGATCAGGCGGGGTTGCCCTTCTCGCCGCTGCGGACGGTGCAGTAGTCAGGTCATGCGCCTCCCGCCGTTCCCCCCGGCGCCGTGACGCCGCGGAGGATGTCCGACATGCTGAGGATCGCCTCCGCCACCTCGACGATCCGCTTGTTCTGGTTCATCGCCGTCTTGCGGATCAGCTTGTAGGCCTCCTCCTCCGACAGGTTGCGGGTGGACATCAGCAGGCCCTTGGCGCGGTCGATCACCTTGCGCTCGTTCAGCGCCGCCTTCGCCGTCTCCAACTCCAGGCTGACGTCGCGCAGGCGCTGCGACTGCGCCTGCATGACGTCGAGGACCGAGCGCATCAGCTTCGGCGGCAGCCCGTCGGGGGCATAGAGCCCGGCGCCGTCCTGGCCCTGCCCGTTCGATGACGGCCCGTTCACGCCCGCCCCGGCCAATCCCGACATCGCGGGAACGGCATCGACCAGCATCATGGCGACCGGCAGCACCGCGTCGGGACCGCCGGCATCCGCCCGTCCGAGATCGGCGCGGGCCTGGGCCAGCTTGGCCTCGCACAGGCGGCGGAGATCGTCGGTCAGACGGTCTTCCACCGTCTTCAGCAGCTCCATCCGGCGGGTCGAGCGGTCGAACCAGATCTCCGGCGTGATGCCCGACAGCTCGCCATGGCGGGCATCGTCGCTGAGCGCGACCGCCCGCATCCGCTCCACCTCCGCCACCGCCGGGTCGGCCAGGGCGGTGCGGAAGGCGGCGGCATGGGCGGGGTCGGCGAACTCCGCGAAGATGCGGAAGGCGCGGTTCTGCGCGTCGATCAGATGGGCGAGCCGGCCATGCTCCACCCCGTCGAAGCGCCCGCGCGAGAAGCCGGCGCTGGCGGTCGCCCGCTCCTGCCCGGCGAATTCCTTGCCCTGCACGACATTGAACAGGGCGACCAGCGCGCGGGAGATCGCCGGGTCGGCGGCGATGTCGGCCGCCTCGAACAGCACGGACAGCAGATGGCCGACGATGTCGGTGAAGGCCTTCACCGAATCCTGCGGCACCAGCGCCAGCGACGACACCTGGTCGCGCAGGGCCGGCAGCCCGTCCAGCGCATAGAGCGCGATGGCGGCCCGGCTGTAGAACTGCGCGCCGCAGCTGAGGCGGTCGAGCTGCTCGTCCACGAGGTCCAGCCGGTCGCGCAGCACCGACTCCAGCGTGCGGGCGTCGGCCTGCCAGCGGGCGCGGTCCTCGGCGAAGCGGGTGCCGCCGGAGCCGAGATAGATGGAGGAGGCGCCGCGTTCCTTCTGCAGGGCGTGGATCAGGGCGCTGAGATCCCGCACCAGGGCGCTGACCGCCAGAAGCTGTTCGACATCGCGGATGCGGCACAGCTTGGCGGTGCGCAGGAAGCGCGCCGCGGCGGCGCTGGTTCCACTCTTCATGGCGTCGCGCTCCGTACCCATCCAGCCTGTTCCCCCGACGTCGCCCGGCCCCTTGGCCTGTACAAGCAATGGATATGCCAGCGAAAAAGCCCCTCTCCCCCTGCGGGGATAAGGGCTTCCCCCGCTGGACGGGGCTGCCCAGCCTTTGCCGCGCCTGCCCAAGAATCGGCGGGATCGCCGAAAAATTGGGCGGGTGGGTGCCGCAACATTGTGCAGCGCAACATCGGGGGCCCGGCGCTGTTGTCGTCGGTGTCCCCCATTCCGGAGTCGCTTCCACGATGACCAAGAATCCCTTCATGAGCGCGTGGCTGTCCTGGGCCAACCGCGCCAGCGGCATGTGGACCGCCGCGGCGATGTCGGCGGCCCGGCGCAACCAGTCGGCGGCCCAATCGGCGATGATCAAGGCCATGATGACGCCGCCGAAGGCCGGGCCAGCGAAACCGAAGCCGAACTCGAAGCCCAGGTCGAAGCCGGCGCGCTGAGCGCCGGGACAGCAAGGCAAAAGGGCAGCGTCGCCGCAGCCATGGCTTGACGGTGCGCGGACGGAGTGGCCAAATCGACGCCCTTCCGTTTCGCGCGCAACCGTTGAGACACGCCCCATGACCTCCGTTCGCATGCCCTCCTCGCGGCCGCCGTCGCGCTGGGCGAACCTGTTCACCGACCGGCCCGTCACCTGCATCGAGGATCTGCGGCAGCTGGCGGAATGGCGCGTGCCGCGGATGTTCTACGATTACGCGGATTCCGGCTCCTACACGGAGTCGACCTACCGCGCCAACGAGTCCGACTTCGGCCGGATCAAGCTGCGCCAGCGCGTGGCTGTGGACATGACCAACCGGACGCTGGCCAGCAGCATGGTCGGCCAGCCGGTGGCGATGCCGGTGGCGCTGGCCCCCACCGGCCTGACCGGCATGCAGCATGCCGACGGCGAAATCCTGGCCGCGCGCGCCGCAGCCAAGGCCGGCGTGCCCTTCACCCTGTCCACCATGAGCATCTGCTCCATCGAGGACGTGGCGGAGAACACCGACAAGCCCTTCTGGTTTCAGCTCTACGTCATGCGCGACCGCGCCTTCATCGACAAGCTGATCGACCGGGCCAAGGCGGCGGGCTGCTCGGCGCTGGTGCTGACGCTCGACCTCCAGATCCTCGGCCAGCGCCACAAGGACATCAGGAACGGGCTGTCCACCCCGCCGAAGCTGACCGTCGGCAACATCCTGGACATGGCGACCAAGCCGCGCTGGTCGATCAACATGCTGCGGACCCACCGCCGCACCTTCCGCAACATCGTCGGCCACGCCACCGGGGTCAGCAACCTGTCGTCGCTGTCCTCCTGGACGGCGGAACAGTTCGACCCGACGCTGAACTGGGACGACGTGCGCCGCATCAAGGACCGCTGGGGCGGCAAGCTGATCCTGAAGGGCATCCTCGACCCGGAGGACGCGGTGATGGCGGCGGACACCGGCGCCGACGCACTGATCGTGTCGAACCATGGCGGGCGGCAGCTGGACGGCGCCATCTCCTCCATCTCGGCATTGCCGGCCATCGTCGAGGCGGTGGGCGACCGCATCGAGGTGCTGATGGACGGCGGCATCCGCTCCGGCCAGGACGTGGTCAAGGCGCTGGCGCTGGGCGCCAAGGGCACCTTCATCGGCCGCGCCTTCCTCTATGGGCTGGGTGCCGGCGGCGAGGCCGGCGTGGCCCAGTGCCTGGAGATCATAGCCAAGGAGATGGACGTGACCATGGCGATGTGCGGCCTGCGCGACATCCGGCACGTGACCTCCAACATCCTGGCGGGAAAGCCGAATTTCGGGGGCTGACCGGGGGGTGGGTGCCTCCGTCCCGGCCGGCGGGATGGAACGGCGTGGAACGGTTTTCGGGTGATGTTCCATCGCCCGCCTACCGGCGCCGGACACCGACGTCAGGCGAAGGCGACCGCTTGTAAGCCCTCTCCCCCCTGGGAAGAGGGTTGGGTGAGGGGGGCAGCGCGGACGGAACGACCGCGCCAGGGGATTGCCAAGGGGCAGTATGCCCCTTGGCGGCGCGCGGATCGCGCGCCAGCCCCCTCACCCTCCCCACGCCTTCGGCGCGGGTCCCCTCCCTCTCCCCGGGGGAGAGAGGGCTATCCACGGTGCGTTCGCGGATGGCGCCGGGCAGGTCGTCGTCGAGTTCGGGGACGGTGACGGCGGGCGGGTCTTCCGGGCGCGGCGCCCGCAGCGTTTCCTCCATCATGTCCCGCGAGGGGTGGCGGGCGGTCCCAGGACCGGGGATGAGGCCGAGCCGCTCGGCCAGCCAGCGCACGGTGGCGGGATCGCCGGACGTGACCAGCCGCTCGATCTGCTCGGCCACCAGCACCCGCAGCGAGGACAGCCGCAGTTCGGCCTCGCGGTTCAGCGCCTGCCGCTCCCACCAAACCCTGTGACGAAAATCCTTGGAGCCGTAATAGGCCCGCCACAGCGTCGTACGGCTGCACCCCATGGCGCGCGAGACCTGAAGGAAGCTGTTGCCGCGCGCCAGCATGCCGGCGGCCATGATCCACTGCTCTTCATGGAACTGCGAACCGGGAACCAGCGAGCCTTCGGCAGGTGTCGGCGGCTCTTCGGCCCAGCGGGGGAAATTGTCGCCGGTGAAGCTGCGGGGATCGAGGGGCATGGCAAGGCTCCGCGGTTGGGAAAAACACGCGGCAAGCCTATAAGGAATTTCCCCAATTTATAGGATTATTTTCATTTCCCGCATCGCCGCTCGCCGTCGCTCCCCACCGCTCCCGGTCAGGCGAACAGGTCGAGATGCTCGACCAGGATCGAGGTTCCGAGCGCGATCAGAGCCAACCCGCCGAGCACCTCGACGATCTTGCCCATGCGATGGCCGACGGCCCGGCCGATCAGCATGCCGATGGTGGTCATCGCGAAGGTGGCGAAGCCGATGGACAGGGCGATGGTGACGATGTCGGATCCGAGAAAGGCCAGGGAGACGCCGACCGCCGCCGCATCGATGCTGGTGCCGACCGCCGTTGCGACCAGCGTCCACGGGCTGGCGCGCCGGGCCTGCCGCTCCGGATCGTCGGTCTCCGGCTGGAAGCCTTCCCAGACCATCTTGCCGCCGACCAGCGACAGCAGCAGGAAGGCGATCCAGTGATCGACGGCGGCGACATAGCTGGCCGCCGCCAGCCCGAGCGCCCAGCCGACCAGCGGCGTGATGGCCTCGACCACGCCGAACACCAGCCCGCCCTTGATGGCGACGGCGACGCTGGGGCGCTGCGACGCGCCACGGCCGATGGAGGCGGCGAAGGCGTCGGCAGACATGCTGAGCGAGAGGACGGCGATTGAAAGAGGGGTCACGGAGCGGATCCGTGCCGGACATATGAGACAGCATGTCCGAAATCCGGCCGGCGCGGACCCTCGGGCACACTGGTCTCGCTAGGCAGACGGATGTCCGCTGAACGTGCCATGCACCGCATCGGGCACAAGAATGTTGACACGTTCCCGGCGAGGCGCCGGAAGCTACTCCCCAACTGCGGCGACCATATAGCGGCAGTCATTGGGCGTCAACCGGCAGGATGCCGGCTCCATTCGACTTTCAAGATCATGGAATGTCAGACGGAGAGCCTGCGCTTTCCCTTCATTACTTTTCAATTAAAAATTTTTCACTCTATAGAGGAAGGTATAATTCAGTGCCGGGTCTGCGGGCGCGACGGACGCCGGTCTACAACGTGGCGCAGACCATCCCCAAGGAGACCGGGCGGCCCTATGCGCTGATCGAGGTTTGAGGATCCCCTCTCCCCGGAAGGGAGAGGGGATCCTGGTGCGGCGGAAGCCCCGCTCAGAACACCCAGAGCTGTTCCGGCGGCAGGTGCAGCCAGTGGGTGCCGGCCGCCAGCGGGCGGCCGAAGGCGCGGAGCGTCTGGTCGCCGCAGCGGAAGACATGCTCCCAGTGGCTGCCGAGATAGAGCGAGGTCTCCAGCTGGGCCGGGATGCGATTCTCGCCATCCCCTCCCCCCGGGCCGTCCACCACGTCGACCTGTTCCAGGCGGATGACGCCGGTGGCCTCCTCCGACACGCCCTTGCCGGCGCGGTCCTTGCCCCACAGCGGATGGCCGGACAGCTCGATGCGGGCGTAGCCGCCGCGCTTGTCCTGCACCCGGCTCTTGATCTGGTTGTTGACGCCCATGAACTCGGACGCGAACAGGCTGACCGGCTCGGTGTAGAGCTGTTCCGGCGTGCCGGCCTGGACAATGC
This sequence comes from Azospirillum palustre, assembly GCF_002573965.1. Lineage (NCBI taxonomy): Bacteria > Pseudomonadati > Pseudomonadota > Alphaproteobacteria > Rhodospirillales > Azospirillaceae > Azospirillum > Azospirillum palustre. The sequence continues at coordinate 848,724 of NZ_PDKW01000041.1, forward strand.
GGCCGCCGTCGAGCAGGACGATGCGGTCGGCGATCGCCATCGCCTCGACCTGATCGTGGGTGACGAAGACGGCGGTCAGGTTCATCCGCTTGATCAGCGTGCGGATCCAGATGCGCGCCTCCTCGCGCAGCTTGGCGTCGAGGTTCGACAGCGGCTCGTCGAGCAGGATGACCGGCGGGTTGTAGACCAGCGCGCGGGCCAGTGCCACGCGCTGCTGCTGGCCGCCCGACATCTGGTGCGGATAGCGGTCGCCGAGATGGCCGAGCCCGACGCCGTCGAGAACGGCGGCGACGCGCTGCTGAAGCTCCGCCTTGGCCACGTTGCGCAGGCGCAGGCCGTAGGCGACGTTCTCGAACACCGTCTTGTGCGGCCACAGCGCGTAGGACTGGAAGACCAGCCCGAGGCCGCGCTTCTCCGACGGCACGTTGAGGCCGGCGGCGGCGTCGAACACCGGCTGGTCGCCGATGGAGATGACGCCCTTCTTCGGCTCCTCCAGCCCGGCGATGGAGCGCAGAAGCGTGGTCTTGCCGCTGCCCGACCGGCCGAGCAGGGCGACGATCTCGCCCTGGGCGAAGGTGGCGGTGATGCCCTTCAGGATCTCGGTGCTGCCGTAGGACAAATGCAGGTCGTCGATGATGAGCTTAGCCATGGGAGCGTTTCCCGAAGAGCGACATCAGCAGCAGGCCGCCGCCGATCATCGCGATGTTGACGGTGGAGAGCGCAGTCACGAGGTCGACGGCACCGGTGCCCCACAGCGAGACCAGCAGCGAGCCGATCACTTCGGTGCCGGGGGCCAGCAGATAGACACCCGTGGAGTATTCGCGCATGAAGGTGACGAAGATCAGCAGCCAGCTGGAGAACAACCCGACCTTGACCAGCGGGATCGTCAGGTCGCGCGACACCCGGCCGGGGCTGGCGCCGACGATGCGGCCGGCCTCTTCCAGTTCGGGGCCGATCTGGAGCAGCGCGCCGCTGACCAGACGCATGCCGTAGGCGAGCCAGACCAGCGTGTAGGCGACCCAGATGGCGATCATGGTCTGGCGCAGCGGCGACAGGAAGGGCGTGAACAGGAAGACCCAGAAGATCGCCAGACCGGCGACGAGGCCCGGCATGGCGCGGGGCAGCAGGACCAGATAGTCCATCAGCCTGGTCCAGCCCGACTGCCAGCGGTGGGCGGCGAGGTTCAGCATGGTGTAGACGCCGACCGACAGCGCCCCGCCGACCGACGCGATCAGCAGCGTGTTGACGATGCCGCGGGTCAGGTTGGGGAACTCCATCAGCTCGCGGAAATGCGCCAGCGTCAGCACGTCCAGCAGGTTGACGCCCTCGCCCCAGCTCGACACGAAGGCGCGCAGCACCAGGCCGCTGATCGGCACCACCACGGTGAACAGCAGCCACGCGGTGATCATCGCCGCCGCCGGCCAGCGCCAGACGCCGATGGACACCGGCTTCTGCGCCGCGGCCTTGCCCTTCACCGAGACGTAGCGGTTGGCGGCGCGCAGCAGGAAGCGCTGGAGCGCCACCAGCGGCAGGGCGATGCAGATGATCGCCACCACGACCACCGCCATCAGCTGGTAGGATGGCGTGCCCAGCTTGTTGGTCAGCTTGTAGAGGTAGGTCGCCAGCACGAGGATGCCCTCGGGGTCGCCCAGCACCAGCGGCAGGCCGAACAGCTCGAATCCCAGGAAGAAGACCAGCACGGCGGCGTAGAGGATGTTCGGCATCACCATCGGCAGGCTGACGGTCAGCGCCGTGCGCAGCGGGCCGGCACCGGTCATGCGCGCCGCCTCCTCGACGTCGGAGCCCAGGCTGCGCAGGGCCGACGAGGTGTAGAGGAAGACGTGCGGGACGTGGGTCAGGCCGGCGATGACGATCAGCGTCGTCTTGGAGTAGAGATACCAGGGGACGAAGCCGAAGACGCCCTTGAACCACAGCGTGACGAAGCCCGCCGGGCCGAGGCTGACCACGAAGCCGAAGGCCAGCACCACCGACGACACGAACATCGGCACGAGGATCACCGGCTCGATCCAGCGGCGGCCCGGCAGGTCGGTGCGGGCCATCAGGAAGGCGAGCATGGCGCCGACCGGCACCGCGATGGCGGTCATGCCGAAGGCGATGACGCACGAGTTGTAGAGGGCGTCGAAGAAATCCTCGTCGTCCAGGACGAACTCGTAGGCGCTGAACGTGAAGGCGGTCTTGGGCTGGAAGAACGGCCCGTCGAGGAAGCTCTGGTAGACGACCAGGCCGATCGGGGCCAGCACGGCAATCGCCATGGCGACGATCACCGCGATGCGCGTCGCGCGGTTCATGGGGGATTTCCTTGATTCGGCGGCTTTGGCGCTAAAAGCCCTCTCCCGTCCCGGGAGAGGGAGGGGACCCACGCCATTGGCGTGGGGAGGGTGAGGGGGATTCCAAGGGTCCCGAACCGCACGGCTTCGTGCCTCACCCCTCACCCTTCCCAAGCTTCGCTTGGGCCCCTTCCCTCTCCCGAGGCGGGAGAGGGAGATTGACGACTGTTACTTCCCCTGGAGGGCCTTCTGCCAGTCCTTCAGGAACTTCAGGCGCTTCACCTGGTCGAGGTAGGTCAGCAGTTCCGGGCCGACATGGATCGGGCGCAGCGTGCTTTCCGGGATGCCGGCGGTCGGGTTGGCGCTCGCCAGATCGGTGCGGATCGAGCCCATGTAGCGGGCCTGCATCGCCTGCTGGCCCGGCTTCGACAGCAGATAGTCGAGGAACAGCCTGGCGGCGTTCGGGTGCTTGGCGCCCTTCGGGATGAAGGCGATGCGCGACATCACGATGGTGTAGTCGGACGGCAGAACGATGCCCAGCGACTCCGGGTCCTTGTGCTGGCGCTCGTAGACGTAGGAGCCGATCATGTTGTAGCCGATGGTGTGCTCGCCGGACGTCAGGCGCTCGATCATCGCGCCCGAGGAGGTGTAGAGCTTCACCCCGGTCTGGCCCATCGCCTTCACCAGATCCCAGGTGTTCTTGTTCGCCTGCACGTCCTGGGTGATGTAGAGGAAGCCGACGCCGCTGCGCTCCGGATCGTAGGACGTGACCTTGCCCTTGTAGGCGTCCGGCTTCTCGGCAAGCAGCTTGGCGAGGTCGGCGTGGGTCTTCGGCACGTCGGCGGCGGGGACGATGCGCTTGTTGTAGGCGAAGACGATGGGCTCGGCGGTGGTGCCGAAGGCCTCGTTCTTATAGTTGGCCCAGTCCGGAATGCTCTTCGATTCCGGCGAGGTGTAGGACTGGGCGTAGCCGTCGTTGACCAGCTTCATCTGCAGGTCCATCGCCGACGACCACATCAGGTCGGTGGTGCCGGTGTTGGCCGCCGCCTCGCTGATGAAGCGGTTGTACATCTCGGTCGAGTTCTGGTCGGCGTATTCCAGCTTGACCTTGGGATAGAGCGCCTCGAACCCCTTCAGGAGTTCCGACACGGCCGCCGCGTCGGTGGCGGAATAGATGCTGAGCGCGCCTTCCTGGTTCGCCGCCTCGATGATCTTGGCATAGGCGGGGTCGTAGCCGGCGGGGACCGACTGCGCCTGGGCGGTGCCGGCGGTGAAGGCGGGCACGGCGACGGACACTGTGACGGTCAGGGCGGTCGCGACCAGAAGGGCCAGTTTGGTGCGCATCTCTTCCTCTCCTGCGGTTGGTTTCCACGGCGTCGTTGCGGGCCGGGTTGGTTGGGCTTACAAGCGGATTTGCCGTGACTATAGGCAATCAACCTGTCGCCAATCTGTCGCGGATGAAAATTGTTGGTGGAACGGAACAGGTGCGGTCGGATGATGGCCCAGTCGGACGATAGGCGGCTCCCTTGCGCATCCTGATCGTGGAGGACGACGCAGCCCTGGCGCGCGGGGTGACCGGGGGGCTGAAGCTGGCCGGCTACGCCGTCGACCATGTCGCGTCGGGCGAGGAGGCGGTGCGGCTGGAGCGGGCGGAGCCCTATGGGCTGGTGGTGCTGGATCTGGGATTGCCCGATCTGTCGGGGTTCGAGGTGCTGACCCGCATCCGCCGCCGCGGCTCCACCGTGCCGGTGATGATCCTGACCGCGCGGGAGGCGGTGGCCGACCGGGTGAAGGGGCTGGATCTCGGCGCCGACGACTATCTGCTGAAGCCCTTCGACCCGGCGGAGTTCGAGGCGCGGGTGCGCGCCCTGGTGCGCCGCGGCCAGGGCACGCCGGTGCCGGAACTGGCCTGCGGCGGGTTGCGCTACGACCGTTCCACCGCGACGGTGACGCTGAACGGCCGGGTGCTGGATTTGCGCAAGCGCGAGCTGGCGGTGCTGGAGGGGCTGATCACCAGGGCCGGCAAGGTGGTACCGAAGGACCGGCTGGCCGGCGAGGTGTTCGGCTTCGACGAGCCGGTGGCGCCGAACGCCATCGAGCTGTATGTCGCCCGGCTGCGCAAGAAGCTGGAGCCGGACGGGCCGCAGATCCGCACCATCCGCGGGCTGGGCTATCTGATGGAAAATGCCTGATGGCGGCCATTCGGGCGGGCCGGCCGGAGCGGGTGCCATCTCTGCGCCGCCGGCTGCTGACCCGGCTGCTGGTGCCGCTGGGGGCGCTGGCGGTCGGGCTGGGCGTCGGCGGGTCGGCGCTGATCCACGGTTTCGTGCAGTCCACCCACGACCGGCTGCTCGCCGGCTCGACGCTCGCCATCGCCGAGCGGCTGGCGGTAGGCGACGACGACGGCGAGGTGACGGTCGATCTGCCGGCCGTCGCCTTCGGCATGCTGGAGAGCCAGGCCCGCGACAACATCTATTACAACGTCGCCCATGAGGGCGGAGTGATCACCGGCTATCTCGACCTGCCGCTGCCGGACATCCAGGAGATGCCGACAAACGTCACGGTCTTCCGCGATGCGACCTATCACGGCCATCCGGTGCGGGTGGCGGCGCAGGTCCGCCGGCTCTACGGCGTGCCGCAGCCGGTGCTGGTCCAGGTGGCGGAGACGACCGCGGGACGGCGCGCGCTGGAGGTCGATCTGCTGCTGTGGCTGACCCTGCTGGAGGTGGCGCTGGTCGGCGGCAGCGGGATGCTCGTGTGGGGGGCGGTCGGGCGCGGGCTGGCGCCGCTGAAGCGGCTGCGCCGGGTGATCGACGCCCGCTCGGCACGCGGGGGAATGGCGTTGGTCCCGCTGCCGCTGGCGGTGGTGCCGGCGGAGGTGCTGCCGCTGGTGGTCGCCATCAACGGGCTGCTGGCCCGGCTGGACCAGTCCATCGGCACGATGCGGCGCTTCACCGCCGACGCCTCGCACCAGCTGCGCACGCCGCTGGCGGTGTTGCGCACCCATCTGGCCCTGCTGCGCCGTTACGGCACCGACAGCGCGGAGGGGCGCGCGGCGCTGGACGATGTCGAGGGGGCGGTGAAGCGGCTGGAGCGGCTGCTGGTCCAGCTGCTGGCGCTGGCCCGCGCCGACGAGGATTCGCCGGTGGTCCCCGCCGCCCCTGAGGTGACAGACCTGATGCAGGTGGCGATGGAGGTCGCTGCGGAGCAGGTGCCGGCGGCGCTGGCCCAGGATGTCGAGGTGCGCTTTGAGGGGCCGGAGGACGGAACCGCCCTGCGGGTCGCCGGGAATGCCGTTCTGGTGGGGGAGCTGCTGGGCAATCTGCTGGACAACGCCATCCGCTACAACCGGCCGGGCGGCACGGTGACGGTGCGGGTGGGGGGTGGTCCGGCGATGGCGCCGCTGATGGAAGTCGAGGACGACGGCCCCGGCATCCCGGAGGCGGAGCGCGGGCGGGTGTTCGAGCGCTTCTACCGCCTGGACCGTCCGGGCGAGCCGCCGCGCACCGGCAGCGGGCTGGGACTGGCCATCGTCCGCGCCCTGGCCGACCGGCTTGGGGCGTCGGTGCGGCTGGATGCCGGGCAGGATGGCAGGGGGCTGAAGGTGACGGTGACCTTGCGGGCGGCGTCGGGCGAGACCTGTATTGTGCCCGAAATCCCCCTCTCCCCCCCGGGGAGAGGGTCGGGGTGAGGGGGATGCATGATGTGGATCGGCAAGGATGCGAAGTGCCACTCAGCCGCATAAGGCACGCCATGCTCCCCCCTCACCCTAACCCTCTCCCCGGGGGGGAGAGGGGATGAGTCCCCACCCCAAGCGCTGCCATGACAATTTTGTTAACCAGAGCTGCGCGGATTTGTCGCCGGCTTCCATTGCCAGTTCGCAGCTGCGGGACTATCTGACCGCTCCGCAAGGCCTGTGCCGGCAAGGTGTTGGAAGTAAATACAGTTCGGGTCACGGACGAATATTTTTCCTCAACCCGGCTTGGCTCACGGAAGAAAGAAACGGCTCCCGGCGTCTATTGCCAGGAGACCGCACAATAAGGGTCTGGCCGCCCATCGAACCGGGCGGCCGAAAGAGGTTAGGGAAAGGGTCTGTCGCTATGCTTTGCAACATCGTCACCGTCGCCTCGTTGGGCGTTCTTTTGCTGTCGGGTATCGGCTTCAGCGTCACCAAGGCGCCGAAGCAGGACCGCCAGCACGAAACCGACATGCCTCGCCGCATGGCGGACGAGAACATCATGGGGTGATGTGGGGTCTTTACTGTGACCGCGGGGGTTTCCGGCAGTCACGAAGGTGATGGAGTCCCCCTCTCCCGTCCCGGGAGAGGGAGGGGCCCGCCGAAGGCGGGAGGGTGAGGGGTGATCCAAGAAACCCTTAGTTCGGGATACTTGCACTACCCCTCACCCTTCCCAAGCTTCGCTTGGGCCCCTTCCCTCTCCCGGGGCGGGAGAGGGACTTTATAGGCAGATCAAGCCCCCAAAATCTTATCAAGCGTGATGGGCAGGTCGCAGAGGCGCTTGCCGGTCGCGTGGTAAATCGCGTTGGCGATGGCGGCGGGGACGCCGACGATGCCGATCTCGCCGACACCCTTGGCCCCCAGCGGGTTGACGATGTCGTCATGCTCCTCGACGAAGATGACGTCGATGTCGTGGACGTCGGCGTTCACCGGGATGTGATATTCGCCGAAATCATGGTTCATGAAGCGGCCCAGCCGCTGGTCGATCATCGATTCCTCCTCCAGCGCCATGCCGATGCCCCACACCACCGCACCAAGAATCTGGCTGCGCGCCGTCTTGGGATTGATGATGCGGCCGGCAGCCACCGCGCTGACCACGCGAGTCACCTGCACGGTGCCGAGGTCCTCGTCCACCCGCACCTCCGCGAAGATGGCGGAGTGGGTGCCGAGCGCATGCTTCATCTGCGACTTGTAGTAGGGGATCGAGCGCGCCTCGTCCTCCAGCACCAGCAGATCGTTGGCCCGCATCACCTCGGTGATCGACAGGCGCCAGGATGGGTCGGACTTGGCGATCAGGAAGCCGTCGGCGAAGGTCAGCTCGTCGGCCTTCAACCCCTTCAACGGACCGTCGTTCAGTCCGGCCGCCAGACCGGCCAGCCTGTCGCGCAGCCGGTCGCAGACCGCCTTCACGGCTGAGCCGACCGACGACACCGTCCACGAACCGCCCTGCAACGGCGCCATCGGCAGGTTGGTGTCGCCGAGCTGGAAGGACACCTTCTCAATCGGCAGGCCAAGGATGTCGGCGGCGATCTGCGTCATCGCCGTGTAGGTGCCGGGACCGATGTCGGCGGTGGCGCTGCCCACCGTCAGCGTGCCGTCGATGCCGAGCCTGGCCGACGCCACCGCCTGACCCTGCATGGCGTCCCACACGCCGGTCGCCATGCCCCAGCCGACCAGTTGCCGGCCCTCGCGCATCGACCGCGGGGCATGGCTGCGCTTGTGCCAGCCGAAACGCTCGGCGCCCTGCTGGAAGCAGGCGCGCAGCTCCTTGCTGGAGAAGGGCTTGTCGGTGTTGGGATCGACCTCGGTGTAGTTCTTCAGCCGCAGCTCCAGCGGGTCCATGCCCAGCTTGGCCGCCAGCTCGTCCATGGCGATCTCCAGCGCCGGCACGCCGATGGCCGCACCGGGGGCGCGCTGGTCGAGCGGGGTGTGGGTGTCCAGGCGCGCCAGCTTGTAGTCCAGCCGGACATTGTCGCACTTGTACTGCTGGCCCGACCAGTTGACGACGACCTCGACGTAGTTTTCGGTCTGCGAGGTTTCCTGCACCGCCTCGTGGATGACGGCGGTGAGGGTGCCGTCCTTCTTCGCCCCCAGCGCCACGCGCTGGAGCGTTTCCGGGCGGTGGCCGAAGCTGAACATCTGCGGGCGCGTCAGCTCGACCCGGACCGAGCGCTTCAGCGTGGTCGCCGCCAGAACCGCCATGAACAGCTGATGCTGCGGACGCAGGCCCGAGCCGAAGGCGCCGCCGACGAAGGGCGAGATCACCCGCACCGCGTCGGTGGCGAGGTTGAAGACGTTGCAGACATAGGTCTGGCTGTTGATCGGCCCCTGCGTCTTGTCATGGACGGTCAGGCTGCCGTCATTGTGGTAGATGACGGTGGAGGCGTGCATCTCCATCGGGTTGTGATGCTCGACCGCCTGAGAGAAGTTCAGGTCGACGCTGACCTCCGCCTCGGCCAGTGCCGTGTCGGCGTCGCCGCGCGGCTTGGGCGGGGGCTGGAAGCCGCCCTTGTCCTTGCCGGGGGTGAAGGCGTCGGCCTTGGCCGCACGCAGGTCGGTCCGGTGGTCGTCCGCCTCGTAGGTCACATGGATCAGGCGGGCGGCGTAGCGCGCCAGCTCGAAGCTCTCCGCCACCACCAGGGCGATGGGCTGGAGCGCATGGTGGATCGTCGCATCGTAGAGCGGGCGGAAGGGCGAGCCCTTCGGCGCGTCGTCGTCCTTCCACTTGCGGTCGAACCAGGGCAGGCTCGGCCGGTTCTCGTGGGTGAAGACCTGGAACACGCCGGGAAGCGCCAGCGCCTTCGCGGTGTCGATGGCGAGGATCCGGCCGCGGGCGATGGCGCTGGAGACGATGTAGCCGTGGGCGAGGCCGGGCGTGTTGAACTCCGCCGCGTATTTGGCGCCGCCGGTCACCTTCAGCCGGCCGTCGACACGGCTGACGGGCTTGCCGATCTGCGAACCGGGACGGTCGAGCGGAGCGGGGATGGTCGGTTTGGCGATCATGAGTGCTCCACTCCGGCGGCTTCGGCCAGCGCCCGGACGATGGCGCGCTCGGCAAGTGCGATCTTGAAGGCGTTGTGGGACTGGCCCCTGGCGTCGCGCAGCAGGACGCGCGCGGCCTCGCGGAAGGTTTCCAGCGAGGCGGGCTTGCCGGCGAGTTCGGCTTCGACGGCCGGATCGCGCCAGGGCTTGTGGGCGACGCCGCCGAGCGCGAGACGGGCGCTGCGGATCGTCTGGCCATCTATCTTCAGGGCGGCGGCCACCGACACCAGGGCGAAGGCGTAGGAGGCGCGGTCGCGGACCTTGAGGTAGGTCGAATGGTCGGCGAAGCCTTGCGCCGGCAGGTCGATGGCGGTGATCAGCTCGTCGGCGGCGAGGCTGCTGTCGATGTGCGGGGTGTCGCCGGGCAACCGGTGGAAGTCGGCGAAGGGGATGGTGCGCTCGCCCGTGGGGCCGCTGACGCGGACGACGGCGTCGAGTGCGGCCAGCGCCACGCACATGTCGGACGGGTGGACGGCGATGCAGCTGTCGCTGGCGCCCAGGATGGCGTGGATGCGGTTGACCCCGGTCAGCGCGCCGCAGCCGGTCCCCGGCTCCCGTTTGTTGCAGGGGGTGCCGGTGTCGTAGAAGTAGTAGCAGCGCGTGCGTTGCAGCAGGTTGCCGCCGTTGGTCGCCATGTTGCGCAGCTGCGCCGAGGCGCCGGCCAGGATCGCCTTCGACAGCATCGGATAGCGCGCCTGCACCCGCGCGTCATAGGCGGTGTCGGCATTGCGGGCGAGCGCGCCGAGGCGCAGGCCGCCGCCTTCGGTGTCCTCGATGCGGTCGAGGCCGAGGCGGGAGATGTCGACCAGACGCTCCGGCCGCATCACGTCGGCCTTCATCAGGTCGAGCAGGTTTGTGCCGCCGGCGACGAACTTCACCGCCGCCTCGGTCGTCGTGCCGGGCTGGCCGGCGACGCCGCGCAAGGCCGCATCGACGCTGTCGGGGCGGTCGTAGGAGAAGGCCCTCATGGCGCGCCTCCGTCCTTGGCGGACGGCTGCGCGTCCATCACCTGCCGGATGGCGGCGACGATGTTGGGATAGGCGCCGCAGCGGCAGAGGTTGCCGCTCATCAGTTCGCGGATGTCGTCGTCGGACTTGGCGTGCCCCTCCTCCAGCAGGCCGACGGCCGAGCAGATCTGGCCGGGCGTGCAGTAGCCGCACTGGAAGGCGTCCTGCTCGACGAAGGCCTCCTGCAACGGGTGGAGCGCGTCGCCGCTGGCGAGACCTTCAATCGTCGTGACGGTCCGCCCCTCCGCCATCACCGCCAGGGTCAGGCAGGAGTTGATGCGGCGGCCGTCCACCAGCACGGTGCAGGCGCCGCACTGGCCATGGTCGCAACCCTTCTTGGTGCCGGTCAGGTCGAGATGCAGGCGCAAAGCGTCGAGCAGGCTGGTCCAAGGGGCGACGCGCAGGGTCTTGCGGCTGCCGTTGATGGCGAGCGTGACGTCCATCGCTTCGGGCATCGCCTCGGGCATCGCCTCGGGAGGAGGGGCGGGCTGTTTGTGGGCGTGGCCCTGGGAGGCTGGACCTGTTGGCTGCGACATAACCGCTCCGACTGCTGGCAGGTGGTTCCGCGAAAGGGATCCCGGAGGTAACAGCAACCCTTCCGCCGCGTTCCGTGACGGCGCCCGGTTCCCTCTCCCGCCCCGGGAGAGGGAAGGGGCCCGCCGCAAAGCGGTGGGAAGGGTGAGGGGGCAGGCACAGAGCCATGCGGCTCGGGATTCTTGGATTCCCCCTCACCCTCCCCACCTCCGGTGGGTCCCCTCCCTCTCCCGGGGCTCTCAGCGGATCTTCGATCCGCCTGACGCCGTCAGCACAAACAGAGTTTGTGCGAGAGGCGGGAGAGGGCATGCAATTCGCGGAGTCCCCTGCCATGAAACTTTCCGGTTCCTGCCGCTGCGGCGCCGTTCGCTTTACGCTGAACTCGCCGACGCCGGTCCCCTACATGCGCTGCTATTGCACCATCTGCCGCAAGAGTGCCGGCGGCGGGGGATACGCCATCAATCTCGGCGGCGATGCCGACACGCTGGAGGTCGAGGGGCGCGAGGCGGTGGCGATGTGGCGGGCGCCGATCGAGGACCCCGATCATCCGGGCCAGACCCACCCGGGTCCGTCGCACCGGCATTTCTGCAAGCACTGCGGCACGGCGCTGTGGGCGGAGGATCCGGCCTGGCCGGACCTGGTCCATCCCTTCGCCTCCGCCATCGACACGCCGCTGCCGACCCCGCCGGAGCGGGTCCACATCATGCTGGACTTCAAGGCGCCGTGGGTGGAGGTGCCGCAAGGTCCCAACGACGTGCAGTTCGCCCGCTATCCGGAGGACTCGCTGGAGGACTGGCACCGGCGGCACGGGCTGCTCGACCGGTAGACGCCGCGCGGTGGCGCGGTTGCTGGGGTGGCTGGCGCTGCTGGTCCTGCTGGCGCTGGGCGGGGCGGCGGCCGGGGTGTGGGCCGGGCTGATCGCGGTGCCGCCGCGCTACGACCCGTGGGCGCGGCTCGACCTGCGGGCGGAACCGGACTGGCTGACCGGCTTCAAGCTGGCGCGGTTGACCGGCGAGCCGGAGCAGTGCCGGGCGGCGCTGGGCGAAACGGGACTGCGCTTCACCGCCCTGCCCGACCGCCCGTCGGACCAGAATTGCGCGCTCAGCGGCGTGGTGCGGGTGTCGCGGTCGGACCTCTCCGCGCCGGGGCTGGCCTTCAGCAGCGGCTTCATCGCCACCTGCGGGCTGGCCGCCGCCTGGACCCTGTTCGAGGCGAACGCCCTCCAGCCGGCGGCGCAGCGGCATTTCGGGCAGAGGGTGGTGCTGGTCGAGCATCTCGGCACCTATGCCTGCCGCAACGTCTATGGCCGGGCGGACGGGCGGCGCAGCGAGCATGCGACCGCCAACGCCATCGACCTCGCCGCCTTCGTGCTGGCCGACGGGACGCGGATCGGCGTGCTGGCCGACTGGGAGCAGAAGGGAGGCAACGGGGCGGACGGGCGGAAATCGGCCTTCCTGCGCGACCTCCGCGACGGCGCCTGCCGCTTCTTCGACGTGGTGCTGGGCCCCGACTACAACGAGGCGCACCGCAACCATTTCCACCTCGACATGGGCGCCTTCCGCACCTGCCGCTGACGCCCCTCCGGTTCGGACTATATCTGCTGGGTGCGTCAACGATTCTACGAAAGAAAGGGTTATCTCTCGCCGGCTTTGGCCTCACCATCCTTATAAGAAACGGCAGAATAAAAGCGGGAGGAGGCCGATGTTGACTTTGCTCTATCGAAGCGATGCGGTGCCTTTGCTGCCTTTTTCGGCATTGGCGGACATTTGTGTACGAAGCTCCGCAAAGAATCGCCGTCTGGGCCTGACCGGTTTCCTTGTGGAGCATGAGGGAACCTTTCTTCAAGTCTTGGAAGGCGAGCCGGATGCCGTGAACGGATTGTTCGACCGCATTTCGCATGACGAGCGTCACCGCAACATGGCGGTGCTGGGCCGGTGGGAGCGGCCGGGGCGGGCCTTCGGCTTCTGGGCGATGAATTTCGGCCCTCTGGACGACCCGGCCTTCTGGCAGGGCGAGTTCGCCGAACTGCGCGACGGCGCGGCCTTCCGGCGCAGCAGCGGCGATGCCGAAACCGCGCTGGCCGTGCTGTGCCGCGCCTATGTCTTCGCCGGCACGGTGGCGGGCACCGACCCGGTGATCCGCGGCTTCGTCATGGGCTATCCGCCGGCAACGGGGCAACTGGTGAAGGTGTGAAAAATCAAGCCCCTGATCGGGCTGGATGGTTTGAATTGATCCCTTGACGGGACGGCGCCTGCTCGTGCCATCGTCGCCCTCGCCCCGGCCCCCGTGGCCAGCCGCCGAGGAGAACCCCGTCGATGAGCGCCCTGCGGCGTCTGTCCGCCCCTGCCCTGGTCCTGGCCCTTCTGACGGCTCTGGTCGCCGCGAAGCCATGGCTGCACCGCCATCTGGAGCCGTTCGTCGGTCCGGATCTCAGCAGCGGGTTCGACATCGCCGTCGCGTCCGCCGCCTGGCTGGTCGCTGCCTGGGGCGGGGCGCGGCTGATCGACCTGCTGGCGGCCGGCAACGGCGGGCTCGGCCCCGACGGCGCGCCGCGGCCGCCGCGCATCCCGCGGCTGCTCGCCGACCTGATGCGCTTCTTCGTCTATGGCGTCGCCGTGGTGGCGATCCTGGCCTTCGTGTTCGAGCAGCCGGTGACCGGCCTGCTGGCGACCTCCGGCGTCGCCATCGCCGTGCTGGGCTTCGCGCTGCGCAACATGATCGCCGACATCTTCGCCGGCATCGCGTTGAACATCGAGCACCCCTACCGCATCGGCGACTGGCTGGAGCTGTCGCCCGGCGTGTCGGGGCGGGTGGACGAGATCAACTGGCGCGCCACCCGGCTGATCGCCGGCGACGGCACCGCCATCGTCGTGCCGAACGGCATCGTCGCCGGCAGCCGCTTCGTCAATTACAGCCGCCCCAGCCCGGCCTTCCGCACCACCGTCCCCATCCTGCTGGACCAGGAGGTGCCGGTGGAGCGCGCCAAGCGCATCCTGCTGTCGGCCATGCTCTGCGCCGACGGCGTGCTGACCACCCCGCGGCCCGACGTGGTGGTGGAGGCGGTGACGCCCAACGGCATCTCCTATCTGGCGCGCTACTGGCTGGACGATTTCGGGCGGGTGGCGCTGGTGCGCGATTCCGTGCTGGCGGCGGTGGTGGGCAACCTCGCCCGCGCCGGGATCGAGCCGGCCCGGCCCAAGCAGGAGATCCGCCGGCGCCAGCCGGCCTTGCCCGACACCGACACCCTGCGCCGCGGCCTGCTGCGCCAGACCGAGCTGTTCGACGCCTTCGACGACGACGAGGTCGACGCGCTGGCGCTGGCGATGCGGCAGATCCATGTGCCGGCCGGGTCGCCCGCCGTCCGCCAGGGCGATGCTGGAGAATCGCTGTTCGTCATCGCCGAAGGCGTGTTCGACGTGCAGGTCGCCGCCCCCGCCTCCGCTTTCTTCACCGACACGATTGACGGGCAGCGGCCGGGGATGCTGCATTTGACGCGGCTGCGGCCGGGCGACCTGTTCGGCGAGATGTCGCTGCTGACCGGGCAGCCGCGCAGCGCCTCGGTGGTCGCCTGCACCGATTCCGTGGTGTTCGAGCTGGCGCGCAACCATCTGGACCCGGTGCTGCGCCGCCGGCCGGAACTGGCCGAACGGCTGGCCGAGCTGATGGCCGAGCGCCAGAGCCGCAACGCCGCCGAAACCAACCGCCAGCAGGGCGCCGCACCGCCGCCGACCGTGGAATCGCAGGCGCTGCTGACCCGGCTGCGCGGTTTCTTCGGGCTGTAGACCGCCCGCCGCACGGGAACCTTGAGCCCTGCCAGCCGTTGTTCCACGCGGGTAGCGGTGGTGCAGTTCGGCCCTTCTTGACGGGTCTGGCGCCCCTTCGTCCTGAACCAACGAGGAGGCTCGACAGCCGATGTGCGGAGTGAGTGGCGAGATTCGTTTCAAATCCGGCGAGGCGGCGAGCACCGCCGCCGTCCAGGCCATGTGCGACCGTCTGGCGCCGCGCGGACCGGACGGCCATGGCCTGTTCGCCCACGGGCGCGTCGCCTTCGGCCATCGCCGGCTGAAGATCATCGACCTCAGCGAGGCATCTCAGCAGCCGATGGTCGATTCCGCTCTCGGCCTCGCCATCGTCTTCAACGGCTGCATCTACAACCACCGGGAGCTGCGCGAGGAGCTGGCCGGGCTCGGCTACAGCTTCTTCTCCGACGGCGACACCGAGGTGCTGATCAAGGCCTATCACGCCTGGGGGCCGAATTTCGTCACGCGCATGAACGGCATGTTCGCCTTCGCCATCCATGAGCGCGACAGCGGCCGGGTGGTGCTGGGCCGCGACCGGCTGGGCATCAAGCCGCTCTATCTGGCCGACATTCCGGGGGGCTTGCGCTTCGCCTCCTCCCTGCCGGCGCTGGTGGCGTCCGGGGGGATCGACACCGACGTCGATCCGGTGGCGCTGCACCATTACATGAGCTTCCACGCCGTCGTCCCGGCGCCCCACACCATCCTGAAGGGCGTGCGGAAGCTGCCGCCCGCGACAGTGCTGGTGGTGGAGCCGGACGGCACGCGGCGGGAGCACACATACTGGTCGCTGACCTTCGGTCCGCAGGCCGGCGACGAGGGCCGCGACTTCGCCGAGTGGCGCGAGCTGGTGCTGGAGACGCTGACCCGCGCGGTGCGCCGCCGGCTGGTCGCCGACGTGCCCGTCGGCGTCCTGCTGTCGGGCGGGCTGGACAGTTCGCTGATCACCGCGCTCCTGGCCGAGAACGGACAGAGCGGGCTGAAGACCTTCTCCATCGGCTTCGAGACGGTGGGCGACGAGCGCGGCGACGAGTTCCAGTACTCCGACATCGTCGCCAAACATTTCGGCACCGACCACCACCGCCTGTTCGTCGACAGCGCCCGCGCCCTGCCGGAGCTGACCGACTGCGTGCGTGCGATGTCGGAGCCGATGGTCAGCCACGACAACATCGGCTTCTTCCTGCTGTCGCAGGAGGTGGCGAAGCAGGTGAAGGTGGTGCAGTCGGGCCAGGGCGCCGACGAGGTGTTCGGCGGCTATCACTGGTATCCGCCGCTGCTGGAGAGCAGTGACGCCGTCGGCGATTACGCCCGCGTCTTCTTCGACCGCGACCATGCGGAAATGGCAGAGGCGCTCGACCCCAGGTTCATCGGCGAGGATCATTCCCGCCGGTGGCTGGAGCAGCGCTTCGCCATGCCGGGCGCCGAGCGGCCGGTGGACAAGGCGCTGCGGCTCGACACCACGGTGATGCTGGTCGACGACCCGGTGAAGCGCGTCGACAACATGACGATGGCCGCCGGGCTTGAGGCGCGCGTGCCCTTCCTCGACCATGAGCTGGTGGAGCTGGCCGCCCGCATCCCGGCGGAGATGAAGCTGCCGGACGGCGGCAAGTATGTGCTGAAGGAAGCGGCGCGGCGGGTGGTGCCGGCGGCGGTGATCGACCGGCCGAAGGGTTATTTCCCGGTGCCGGCGCTGAAATACCTGCGCGGTCCATTCCTGGAGCGGGTACGCGACGTGCTGAACGCCCCGTCGGCGCGCGAACGCGGGCTGTTCCGCCGCGACTATCTCGACCGGCTGCTGGCCGATCCGGAACGCCACATCACGCCGCTCAGGGGATCGAAGCTGTGGCAGGTCGCCCTGCTGGAATTCTGGTTCCAGGAACAGGGCCTGTAAGCAGGCGACTCAAAACGACCGACGCTCCGCCGGCACATCCGGATGCGGGCCCCTGGAGGGGGGACCGATCCGCGTTCGCGGATGTTGCCAATGCGTGGAGCCGCATCCGACGACCAGGGGGATCCCATGAGCTACGCCCGCGTGAAACCGCACCGGCTGGAACGCGCCGCCAGCGCCACCCTGCGCCACACCCGCCGCTACACCGGCCGGCCGCCGGCGGGAGAGACCGGGGCCGACGCGCCGCGTGCCGCCATAGTGACAGACGTGACGGTCGATTGCGGCTGGGGACGGCTGATCTTCGCCCACACCTTCGACGATCTCGACCGCATGATCGACACGCTGCGGCAGGAGGCGCCGGGCACCCGCGACATCGTCTTTTACCTTCAGGACCCGCATGTCGCCCTGTCGCGGGCACCGCAGGAGCTGTTCCTCGACCCGTCCCACACCTTCCGCCTGTGGCTGACCGACTACCGGCCGTCGCGGCGCCGGCCGAAGGGCTATAGCGTCCGCCGGCTGCGCACGCGCGAGGATGCCGAAGGGGTGCAGCGCATCTATGCCCGGCGGCGGATGGTGCCGGTCTCCTCCTCCTTCCTGGTGGCGTCGCGCAACAGCCGGGTGCTGACCCACTTCGTCGCCTGCGACGACGCCACCGGCGAGATCATCGGCTCGGTCACGGCGGTGGACCATGCCCATGCCTATGGCGACCCGGAAAACGGCAGCTCGCTCTGGTGCCTGGCGGTCGATCCGCAGGCCTCCTTTCCGGGGATCGGCGAGACGCTGGTCCGCACGGTGGCGGAGCATGTGCAGGCGCGCGGCCGCGCCTTCCTCGATCTGTCGGTGCTGCACGACAACGAGAACGCCATAGCACTCTATGAGAAGCTGAATTTCCGCCGGATTCCGGCCTTCGCGCTGAAGACCAAGAACCCGATCAACGAGCGGCTGTTCACCGGCCCGCAGCCGGGCGAGCAGCTGAACCCCTATGCCACCATCATCGTCAACGAGGCGCGGCGGCGCGGCATCGGCGTCGATGTGCTGGATGCCGAGGCCGGCTATTTCTGCCTGACCTGGGGCGGGCGCAGCGTGGTGTGCCGGGAATCGCTGAGCGAGCTGACCAGCGCCGTCGCCATGAGCCGCTGCGACGACAAGGCGGTGACGCGGCGCGTTCTGGAGCGCGCCAGCCTGAAGGTCCCGGCCCAGGCGGTGGCGGGCGAGCCGGAGGAGAATGCCGCCTTCCTGGAGACCCATGGCCGCATCGTGATCAAGCCGGCGCGCGGCGAGCAGGGCCGCGGCATCACGGTGGACGTTCGCGATGCGGAAACGATGGAGCGCGCCATCGCGTCGGCCCGCCAGCATTGCGACACGGTGCTGCTGGAGCAGTTTTATGAGGGGCAGGATCTGCGGATCATCGTCATCGACAAGAAGGTGGTGGCCGCCGCGGTGCGCCGCCCGGCCGAGGTGACCGGCGACGGCAGCCACACGGTGCGCGAACTGATCGAGGCGCAAAGCCGCCGCCGCGCCGCCGCCACCGGCGGGGAGAGCCACATCCCGCTGGATGCCGAGACCGACCGCTGCCTCGCCGCCGCCGGGAAGAGCCTGGACGACGTGCTGGCGGCGGGCGAGGTGCTGCCGGTGCGCAAGACGGCGAACCTGCACACCGGCGGGACAATCCACGACGTGACCGACAGCCTGCATCCGGAACTGGTGGAGGTGGCGACGGTCGCCGCCCGCGCGCTCGACATCCCGGTGGTCGGCTTCGACCTGCTGGTCGAGGCGCCGGACCGGCCGGGCCATGTCTTCATCGAGGCGAACGAGCGTCCGGGCCTCGCCAACCACGAACCGCAGCCGACGGCGGAACGCTTCGTCGATCTGCTGTTCCCGCAGACGCGGGGGGTTCTGTGAGGCCGGCACCCGCCGCGCCACCATCCTGAGGAGGACCATCCGACCATGGCCGTGCCGCTGCCCATCGACATGGGGTATGTCACCGACATCCTGTACCGGCTGCTGACCACGCCGAGCCCGACCGGCTACACGGCCGACGTGGTGCGGCTGTGCTGCGCCGAGCTGGAGCGGATGGGCATCCCCTATGAGCTGACGCGGCGCGGCGCCATC
Organism: Azospirillum palustre; assembly: GCF_002573965.1. Classification (NCBI taxonomy): domain Bacteria; kingdom Pseudomonadati; phylum Pseudomonadota; class Alphaproteobacteria; order Rhodospirillales; family Azospirillaceae; genus Azospirillum; species Azospirillum palustre. The sequence continues at coordinate 867,128 of NZ_PDKW01000041.1, forward strand.
CGGGCCGACCTGAAGGGGGTGCGCTCCACCCCCGACCGGGCGCTGGTCGCCCATGTCGACACGCTTGGCGCCCAGGTGAAGATGCTGAAGGACAATGGCCGGATGGAGCTGGTGCCCATCGGCCACTGGTCGTCGCGGTTCGCCGAGGGGGCGCGCTGCACCGTGCTGACCGACCGCGGCCCCTGGCGCGGCACCATCCTGCCGCTGAAGGCATCCGGCCACACCTTCAACAAGGAGGTCGACAGCCAGCCGGTCACTTGGCAGCAGGTGGAGCTGCGCGTCGACGCCCCGGTCGCCAACCGGCGCGACCTGGAGGAGCGCGGCTTCAACATCGGCGACATCGTGTCGATCGACCCGCAGCCGGAATTCCTGGAAAACGGCTACATCGTCTCGCGCCATCTCGACGACAAGGCCGGGGTGGCGGTGATGCTGGGTGCCGCCAAGGCGGTGGTCGATGCCGGGGCCGCCCTGCCGGTGGACTGCCATCTGCTGTTCACGATCTCCGAGGAGGTCGGGTCCGGCGCCTCGTCCATCCTGCATCAGGACGTGGCGGAGATGGTGACCATCGACAACGGCACCACCGCGCCGGGACAGAACAGCAGCGAGTACGGCGTCACCATCGCCATGGCCGACAGCACCGGCCCCTTCGACATGGCGCTGACCCATTCGCTGATCGCGCTGTGCCAGGCGCAGAACATCCCGCACCAGCGCGACGTCTTCCGCTATTACCGCTGCGACAGCGCGTCGGCCATCGAGGCCGGCAACGACATCCGCACGGCACTGGTCTGCTTCGGCATCGACGCCTCGCACGGCTACGAGCGCATCCACGCCGACGCGCTGGAAAGCCTGGTGCGGCTGCTGGTGCTGTACCTGCAAAGCCCGCCCAGGGATTGAGGGCGGGATTGAGGGACGGACCGCTCAGCAGCCCGCCGTTCCGTCCCGCCGAACCTCTTCCAGCACGCGGCGCAGGTCGCCGGGGTGCAGCGGCTTGTGCAGGAAGGCGCAGCCGCGGCGCTGGCCCTCCAGCAGGGATTCGGGCGCGGTCTCGCCGGTCAGCACCACCGCCGGGATGTCGGTCTTGAACAGCTTGCGGACGCGGTCGATCACGTCGAAGCCGGACACCTTCCCCGGCAGGCGCAGGTCGGTCAGGATGGCGTCGGGCGGTCCTTCCAGCCCGTCGACCGCGGCGAACACCTCGCGCATGTTGGACGCCGAGACGAAGGCGCAGCCCCAGCTTTCCAGGGTCAGCAGCAAACCGGACAGCACCATGCTGTCGTCGTCCACCACCAGGATGCGCATGCCGTCCAGCGGCACGGCGGCAGCACCCTGGTCGGACGAGGTCAGCGCCGCCGGGGCTTCGACGGGCCCCTCTTCCCCTTCCAGCCGCTCGACGGTGACGGCGAAGACCGAGCCGCGGCCGGAGCGCGACTGCACGTCGATGGGGGCGCTCAGCAGAACCGACAGGCGCCGGACGATGGCGAGACCGAGGCCGAGGCCGCGGGTGGGATCGCGCGCCGGGTTGGTCAGCTGGTGGAACTCGTCGAAGATGACGTCCAGCTTGTCCTGCGGAATGCCGAAGCCGGTGTCCCACACCTCGATGCGCCAGCGGCCGTCGCGCTTGCGCAGGCCCAGCATGATCCCGCCGCGCTGGGTGTAGCGGATGGCGTTGGCCAGCAGGTTGCGGACGATGCGGCCGAGCAGGACCGGGTCGCTGCGGGTCACCGCCCGGCAGGGCAGATGGACGCGCAGGCGCAGCCCCTTCTCCTCGGCCTGCGGGCGGAATTCGTCGGCCAGCGAGTGCAGCAGCGCGTCGAGCGGCACCGCCTGCAGGTCGGCCTCCACCGTGCCGGCATCCAGCGTCGAGATGTCGAGCAGGGCGTTCAGCAGCTGCTCGCCGGCCGTCATCGCGTTGGCCAGCATGCCGGCGGTGCGCGAGGCCCGCGCGTTGCCCTCCACCTGGTTGGTCAGGGCGTCGAGGAACAGGCGCATCGCCTGGAAGGGCTGCCGCAGATCGTGGCTGGCCGAGGCCAGGAAGCGGGAGCGCGCCGCGGTGGTGCGCGCCACCTCCGCCCGCATGGTCTCGGCCATCTGGGCGATGGCGCCGTCCAAGGTCGCCGTCGCCAGCACGCCGACCACCCGGCCGTCGACCAGCAGCGGCGTCGCGCGCAGGCCGATCGGCGGTTCGCTCGGCAGGGTCAGCCGGACGCTGTCGGGCGGCATGGCCGGGCTGTCGGCGGTTCCCTCGCGGTAGAGCGGGCGCAGCGCGTCGGCCACGGCGGTCCAGCCGCCCGGCAGCAGGCTCGGCCCGCTTTCGTCACGGGCGGCGGCGCGCGGGCGGTTCAGCAGGGTGGCCAGCGACTCGTTGCAGCGGACGGCGGCCATCTCCGGCCCGCCGACCACCAGCATGGTTGGAACCGTCCCGGCCGCGCAGACGCGCCGGGCATTCTCAAGGCACTCGCGATACCGAAGATCGGTCGGGGACATGGGGGTGGCCGAAGATCGGTGCATCGCGTCGGTGTCTTTCGCGTCGGTGTCTCTGGAGATCGGAGGCTCGTGGATGGGCTGGAGGCTGATCGCCATGGGCACCTGTCGGACCGTCGGACAGTTTCGTAAAGCCCGCAGAGAATAAACGGACAAGCCGGCTTTCGAAATCAAACGATGGCCCTACTCCCCTCCTATGCGGAAGGTGCAGGACGCGGCAAACGGATAAGATGGTCCTCCACGAAGTATTTGCGCCGGAGAAGCGCCATCAGCCTGATCTTGAGGACATCCATCGTCTGTCCCTTTCCAACGAAATCGTCGGCTCCGGCGTTCAGGCTGATCATCAGCTGTTCCTCATCGTCCTGGCTGGTCAGGATGACGATTTGGAAGAACAGGCCGCGCTGGCGGCGGAACCTGTCGAATCTTTCGCAGAGCTGGGTGCCGCTGGTGCCCGGCATCACCAGATCCAGGATGACGCAGTCCAAGGCACCGCCGGACAGCGCCGCCACCGCCTCGTCGGCGTTGCGGGCGGCGGTGACGGTGCAACCCTCCTGCTCCAGCTCGGCGCGCAGGAATTCGCGGTAGGTCGCGCTGTCGTCGACGATCAGGATGCGGGCGCGGCGGAAGATCTCCGGCGCCGTCGGCGGGGCGCTGCGCCGCTCGATCAGCGTGCAGGCGGTCTCCACCACCGCCTTGGGGTCGGAGGGGTCGCTCTCCCCCTGCCCGCGGCCGAGCACGATGACGGCGGCGTCGCTGCGGGCGCGCAGCTCGGCCAGGCCGGTCGGGCCGGCAAGCTCGCCCTCGACGATCAGGAGATCCCGCGGGGTGCCGGCGATCTCCGCCAGGGCAGGCTCGACGCCGTCGACGCAGACGGTCTCCACGCCACGTTCCTCCAGCAGCAGCTTCAGCAGAAGCCCCTGCGTCTGGGAACCCATGACAACCAGGGTGCGGGGTCCGTTCATGACGCCATCTTATCGTCGGAGGTCAATTGCAGCAGCCGTCCGGCCACCCGGTCGAGCGGCAGTTCCTCCACCGCGCCGCCCAGCCGCACCGCGGTGCCGGGCATGCTGTGGATCACCGCCGTGGAGGCATGTTCGGCTACGGTGTAGGCGCCGGCCGTCCGCATGTCCACCAGCCCTCTCGCGCCGTCCTCGCCCATTCCGGTCAGCAGCACGCCGATGCCGGAGGCGCCATAGGCGCGCGCCATCGACTGGAACAGCACCTCCCCCGACGGGCGCTGGCCGCACACCATCGGGTCGGCGGTGAGGCGCAGCGTGGCGCCGTCCACCAGCAGGTGGCGGTCGCCCGGCGCGACATAGACCGTGCCGGGCCGCGGGGTCAGCCCGGCCTCCCCCAGCCGCACCGGCAGGGCGGAGACGGTGCCGAGCCAGCTGGCGAAGCCGGCCATGAAGGGCGCGCCCATATGCTGGACCACGAAGACCGGCAGCGGGAAGTCGGCCGGCAGATCGCGCAGGATCTTCGCCAGCGCCGCCGGCCCGCCGGTGGAGGCGACGAGGCCGAGCGCACGGAAGCGCCGGAGCCGGCCGTCGGGCGCCACCGCCTCGTCCGGCAGCCTGCCTTCCTGAGACGGGGCGTCCGCGGACACTCCTGCGGACATGCCAGAGGCGGGGCGCGCGGCGCGGGCGGTGATGCGGTGGCGGATCACCTTCACCTGGCTCATGATGACCAGCTGGGTGCAGAGATGGTGCGCCACCGTCTGGTAGTCGGCACGCGCCATGCTGCCCGGCTTCTCCACCACCGCCAGCGCGCCGGCCTGGAGCGCCCGCATCGGGATGTCGAGGTCGTGCACGTCCGACGCCACCACCACGATCGGCAGCGGGGTCTGCCGCATGATGCGGCTGGTCACCTCGAAGCCGTCGATGCCCGGCAGGCGGATGTCGAGCGACACCACGTCGGGCGCCGTCCGTTCGATCATGCGCAGCGCCTGCTCGCCGCTCGACGCGATGCCCGCCACCTCCAGCCGCGGGTCGGCGCTGATGACGTGGCTCAGCAGCTGCTGGATGACCGGGCTGTCCTCGACCACCAGCACGCGGATGCGACGGGGTCCGGTGGTGAGGGGTCCGCCGTTCGCCGGCCCGCTCACAGCAGCCGCCGGATGCCGGCCAGAAGCTCGTTCTGGTCGAAGCGCGTCTTGACGATGTAGGCGTCGGCGCCGAGCCGCAGGCCGCGCTCGCGGTCCTCGTCGCTGGCGCGCGAGGTGACGAGGATCACCGGGATCTCTTCCAGCCGCTTGTCCGCCTTCACCGCCTGCAACAGGGCGAAGCCGTCCATCCGGGGCATCTCGACGTCGCTGATGATCAGGCCAACCTCCATCCCTTCCGACAGGCGCTCCAGGGCCTCGCGCCCGTCCACGCACAGCGTCACCCGATAACCATGGGCTTCGAGGATGCTCTTTTCCAGCGTGCGGGTGGTGATGCTGTCATCGACGACCAGGATATGCGCCCGGGCAGGGGTCGCCTCTTCGGCAGGGCGTGCCGGGGGCGGCAGGGTGCTGCCGGGCAGCGGCATCAGGCCCGGAATGTTCAGCACCAGCGCCGGTCCGCCATCGTCCATCAGCACGGTGCCGAGATAGCGGCCGCTGTCCAGCCCGGTCTCCTCCGCCGCCGTCACCACCGTCTCGCGCGTGGCGACGAAGCGGTCGACCGCCAGCGCCAGCCGCCGGTCCCCCGCCCGCACCACGACCAGCGACAGCCCGCGCTCGGCCGACGGCACCACCGGCGCCTCCATGCCCAGGAGGGCGGCCAGCGAGGTGACGGGGATTTCCTCCTCGCCGATGCGGGTCATCGGCGTGCCGGTGCCGGAGAACAGCGACTGGGCGCTGGCGGTGCGCAGGCGGACGACGTCGGCGGACGGGATCGCCAGGGTCTGGTCCTGCACCAGGACGAAGACGAGACGCTGGCTCAGCAGGCTGAGCGGCACCTCGATGGTGACCGCGGTGCCGCCGTCCGCGCGGTCGGCGATGGTCAAATTGCCCTGCAGCCGCTCCACTTCGCGCCTGGCGATGGCGAGCCCCATGCCGCGCCCGGCCAGCTCGGTGGTCCGGGCGGCGGTGGAGAAGCCGGGATGGAACAGGAATTCGGTCAGCCGCTCCTGCGGCATCTCCTCCCCCGCAGACAGCTCGTCGGCGTCGATCAGGCCGCGCTCGGCCGCCTTGCGCAGGATCGCCGCGCGGTCCAGCCCGCGGCCGTCATCCTCGATGCGCAGGCGCAGGCGCGACCCCTCCACCGACGCGGCGATGGTGACGCGCGCCGCCGGCCGCTTGCCCAGCGCCAGCCGCTCCGCCGGCGTCTCGATGCCGTGGCTGATGGCGTTGCGGGCGATGTGCAGGATCGGGTCCTTCAGCCGTTGCAGCACGGTGCGGTCGGCCTCGACCTCCAACCCGCGGACATCGACCTCGACCTCCTTGCCTTCGGCCCGGCTGATGTCGCGGACCATGCGGCCGAGGCCGCTCAGCTGGTTTTCCGCCGGCAGCATGCGCAGCCGCCGCATGTCCTGCTGGAGACCGCCGCCCCAGCGCCGCATCGACCACAACAGCCGGTCGTGGCTGCGGTGCGCGCTGTCGAGCGCGCCGCCGAGCGCGCGGAAGCGGCGTTCGAACGCCATCAATGCGGGCAGCGCGCCGCGCGCGTCCAGCGCCCTGGGCAGCGCGCTGGGCAGCGCGTCGGCCAGCCCGTCGGCCCCCGCCGCCGCATCGGCGCGGACGCCGCGGCCGATCTGAACCCGCAGATGCCGCCATGCCCGGTCGAGCGCCCGCCATTCGCGGCGCATCGTGCGAAGCTGTTCGCCGAGGCCGGCCTGGGCCTCCACCTCCGGCAGGAGAGCAGACGCGGTTTCCGAAAGGCGCTCCAGCCCCTGTGCCGCGATGCGGACCAGGGCGGCGCTGTCGGCATCGGCGGCACGGTCGCGCTGGGCCGGCGCCGGGCGGGCGGCAGTGCGGGCGACTGGGCGGGTGGCGGGCGGAGGCGGAGCCGCCCCGCCGCTGCGGCCGGCGGCCAGCGCGTCGAGATCGGCCAGCACCCCGGCGGTCTCCACCGCGTCGCCGCCCTGGAGCGACCAGGCGACCAAGTCCTCGATGGCGTCGAGCGACCGGCGCACCACGCCGACGCTGGCGGGGTCGAGCGGAAGCTCGCCCTTCTGCACGGCGATGAAGGCCGCCTCCAGCCGGTGGGAGATCGCCTCCACCTCCGGCAGGTCGACGGCACGGGCGGCGCCCTTCAGGCTGTGGGCGCGCCGGTGGATATCGACGAGATCCGGCGCATCGCCGGTCGCCTCCGCATCGCGGAGCGCGTTGCGGATGGCGGCGAGATGGTCCTTGTGCTCCAGGTCGAAGGCAGCGAGCAGGCGCTGGCGGATGTCCATATCAGGGGCTCCGGGTGGGAGCATAATCCCCTCTCCCCCCCGGGGAGAGGGTTAGGGTGAGGGGGACGCGTGGCAGGATTTTCAGGTAAGGCACGCGGTGCATCCCCCTCACCCCGCCCCTCTCCCCGGGGGGGAGAGGGAGATTTCGGGGGGAAGAGGAAGAAGTGTCATAGCCTCGGCGGTGCATCGTCACACCTGATAGTTCCGCACCGCCTCGACCAGACCCTGGCCGAGGTTGTTCAGGTTGGCGGCGGCGCCTTCCAGCTGGCGGGTGCCGGCCGCCGTCTGGCTGCTCGCCTCGCGGATGTTCTGGAGCGCCTGGATCACCTGCTCCAGGCCGATCTGCTGCTGGTTGGTGCCGGCGACGATCTGCTGGAAGGCCAGCACGCTCTCCTGGATGTTCTCCGCCATGGTGCGGATGGTCGACTGGGTGGCGTCGGTCTGGCGCTTGCCGGCGGCGACGCGCTTGACCGCCTCCTCCGTCAGCATCACCGACGCGTTGATGCCGTGCTGGATCTCCGACAGGTTGGAACGGACCTGGGAGGTCGCCTCCTTCGACTGGTCGGCCAGGCTCTTGATCTCGCCGGCGACAATCGAGAAGGTGCGGCCATGCTCGCCGGCCGCCGCCGCCTCGATGGCGGCGTTGAGCGCCAGCAGGTGGCAGCGCTCGGCGATGTCGTTCACCGTCACGATGATCTCGCCGATGGCCTGGGTGCGCTCGGACAGCATGACGATGTTCTCGGCCACCGCCTCGGCCTGCTCGCGGATGGCGTCCATCGCCTGGATGGTGTCGTCCACCGCCTTCATGCCGGAATGGCTGGAGGCCGCCACCGTCTGGGCGCCGTGGGAAACGTCCTGGGCGCGCCGGTTGATCTGGGCGCCGGACTCGGTGATCTCCGACAGGGTCGCCGTGGTCTGCTCCACCGCCGCCAGCTGTTCGGCGACGCTGGCCGACTGCTGCTGGGTCGAGGCGCGGATCTGGGCGGTGGCGGCGTGGACGCTCTCCGCCGTCTCCCGCGTGGTGCGGGCCATCGACTTCAGCCGGCCGGCCATTTCGTTCAGATGCTGGCCGAGGACGGCGAGTTCGTCCTTGCCGGCGATCATGATCTCCTGCGTCAGGTCGCCGTGGCCGACCTTGGTGACGAAGTCGATGGCGCGGCCGAGCCGGCGGGTGATGGAGCTGCCGATGGTGTAGGCCACCCCCACCGCGATCAGGAAGACGGCCACCAGCGCGATGACCGAGGACTGGATGGCGGAGTTGTAGATCGCCCGGATGTCGTCGCGGCCGGCGGCGGTCAGGTGGTCGATGGCGGTCTGGGCGGCGTCGATGCGCTGCTCCATCACCTTGCGCAGCTGGTCCACCTGCTGGCGGCGCTGGAGCGCCTCGGCGACCTGGTTGCGTTCGAGCAGGGTGTAGATGGTCCGCGCCTCGTCGCCCACCGCGCCGATGGCGCGGTTCATCTCGGTCACCGACGTGTCCAGCTCCACCCAGCCCTTGCGGCGGCTGTCGGTCACGCTGTTCTGCGAGCGTTCGGCGACCATCGAGCGCAGCTTGCCCAGCGTCTCGCGCAGCTTCTGCCCGGTCTGTTCATATTGGCTGCGCATCGGCGCCATGATGGCCGGGATGTCGGCGGCCCGCCCTTCGGCATTGGCGACGGACACCGCGTTCAGCGCCGCTTCCCGGGTGCTGCGCAGCTCCGCCTGCTGGTTGCCGACCTGCACCACCATGTCGGCGGCCTCGGTGTCGTAGCTGGACACCGCCATGATCACCGACAGCGCGTCGGAGAAGCGCGACATCTGGTAGAGCGCCAGCAATGCGGTCAGGACACAGACGATGCCGAATCCCAGGACCAGCTTGTGTGCGACTTTCATGTTCATTCTTCCACTCCGGCCCCAGGCGGTTTTTTCAAGGTGGATCGGACGCTTTTCAGGTCTTCACGAGGTCGAGCAATGCCGCCATGTCGAGGATCGCCATGCGGTCCGCGGTGATCGCCCGGACCAGCGGCCCGGCCTCCGCCGGGACGGAGGTCCGCGGCAGCACGATGTCGTCGACCCGCTCGACCTCGTGCAGGCGCAGAGCGGCCGGACGGCCGGCGCCGGTACGCAGGACGATGGCATAGCCCGGCTGGTCGATCCCGACGGCGGCGGCATGCGTCCCGCTGCACAGGCTGTCGAGATCGAACAGCCGCATCACCTTGCCGGCGACGGCGATCACGCCGAGGATTGCCGGCGGCGCCCCCGGCACGCGGGCCAGCCGCGGCATCGGCACGATATGGCCGAGATGGCGCAGCTCCAGCCCATAGAGGGTCTCGGCGCCGCGGGCGACCAGCATCGGCGTGCCGGTGCCCGCCTCGTCGTCGCGCTGCGGGACTTCGGCCAGCTCCTGCGCCCGGCGGGCCAGCACGGCGTCGGCCCAGGGACCGCGGCCGGCGAAGGTCGCCTCCAGGTCGGCGGTGCGGTGCGCCACCTTGTCGCGCACCGCGTCCCAGTCGATGGAAGCCCGGCCCGAGCCCCGGGCGGCGGCGCGGTCGGGCGATGCGCTGTCGAGGGCGGCGATGAGCGGTGCGGCCCCGGCGCCGGCAAGCGTGTCGTCCATCAGCCCTCCTCACCGGTCAGCCAGAGGTCCAGCATGCCGCGCAGTTCCTGCACGGTCAGGCCGCCGCCTTCCGTCACCGCCTCGCCGTCGGCGCGGTTCTCCAGCGCCTCGCGCGCGTTGCGGAAATGGCGCTGGGCTGGGACCAGCCGGCCGCGCCGCCAATAGGCCAAGGCCAGATGATAGTCGGCCAGCACGAAGCGCGGATCGAGATAAAGCGCCCGCTTGAAGGCCGCCACCGGGTCGCCGACGCCCAGTTCCTCCTCCACCAGACCGAGCTGGTAGTGGGCGGCGGGGTCGAGCCGCTGCGCCTCGACCCGTGCCAGGCAGGCTTCCAGCTGCGAGGAGCGCTCGCTGGTCTCGGCCGCATCCGGCGGAGCGGGCACACCGGACGCCGGCGGGGGGGAGGCGGGGGAGCGGGATTGCGGGCCGGCGGATTGCGGGGCGGAAGCGGCATCGCCCGCGGATCGCGGCGCAGGCTTCGCCGGGGCTCTCGCGGCGCGGCGTGGCGCGGCGGCCAGGGTCAGCGCGGCCGCCGCCGGGCCGGGGGTGGCCTTGCGGCTGACCGCGGCGGTGACCGGCGGTTCGGCCTGCTTGCGGTAGAGGGTGGCGCCGGGGACCGACACCGGGATGAACAGCTCGTTCATCTGCGGCCCGGCCTCGGCATGGCCGACCACCAGCCAGCCGCCGTCGGCCAGCGCCTTGTGCAGGTTGCCGAGCAGCCGGTGCCGCGTCGCCTCGTCGAAATAGATCATGACGTTGCGGCACAGGATGATGTCGAAATGCCCGATCCCGTGCGGATAGGAGGGAATCGCCCCCTCCACGAGGTTGAAGGGCATGAAGGTCGTCCATTGCCGGTATTTCGGCTTCACCGACCACAGCCTGTCCTGGCGGTCGAAACAGGCCTCCAGCGTTTCCGGCGACAGGCCGCGCACCGCCCAGTCGCCATAGGCGCCGCGCCGCGCCTGCTCCAGGAAGGCGTTGTTGATGTCGGTGCCGACGATGTGGACCTGCCACCCCTCCAGCTGGCTGGCGAAATGCTGCTTGAGCAGGATTTCGATGGTGTAGGCTTCCGGCCCGATGGAGCAGCCGGCGCTCCAGATCCGCAGCAGGCGGCTCGACTGGTTGCGGCGGATGCATTCGGGGATGGCGACGGCGCGCAGCGCGTCGAACTGCTCGATGTAGCGGAAGAAGAAGGTCTCCCCCACCGCCAGCTCGTTGATCAGTCCCTGATATTCCGCGCCGCCCGGCCCCTCCGCCTCCAGTGCGGCCAGATAGCCGGCGACGGTGGTGACGGTGCCGAAGGGCAGCCGGCGGTTGATCCGCTCGGCGAAGGCGGCGTCCTTGTCGGCGTAATAGGCAAGGCCGGTGGCATCGATCACCATCGCCTTCAGGCGCGGGAAATGCGGGTCGCGGCGGATCGCCTCGATGGTTGCGGCAGGGTTGGCCATCATCCGGCACCACCGCCGACGGATAGCTCGTCATTTGTGTCGGCAGGGAACTGCCACTGCGCCAGCCGGCGTTCCGCCGACGCCCGGAAGGCGTCGAGCAGCCGGCCCTCCGCCTCGCTCAGCAGCCGGTCGGGGGCGAGCAGGGTCACGCTGCCGCCGCGGCCGGTCACCCGGTCCGGAAAGGCACCGGCGGCACAGCCGTTGAAGCTCAGCGCCGGGTCGGACGGCGTGCGCTCCGCCGGTTCCACCAGCGTGTCGCCATGGACCTGATCGGCCAGCAGCGCTGCCGGCCGACCCTGCCAGGTGACGAGGAGAAGCGGCGAATAGAGGCCGGGCGCCGGGGCGCCTGCACCGGAATCGAAGGGCACGAGGTCGAGCAGGACATCCAGGCGCAGGACCGGGACCACCTCTCCCTGGTAACGGAAGACGCCCTCCACCGGCAGGGGTGCTGTCGGCAGCCGCTCCAGCCGCGGCAACGGCAAAAAGCGCCGCACGGCTTCCACCGGCAGCGCCAGGGCTTGCCCGGCAACCGAGAACACGACGCAGCGGAATGGCGGCGGCATCGACGTGCCTTGGGAGGTACTGTGCGCAGGGAGTGCTGACATCCGTCCGTCGATGGTCTGGAATCCGACCGGGAACATGCCCGATCACAACAGGAATGCGAATTACGCCAAAGGTTTACGCCGTAGGGCCTATGCCTTGGCCGTGACGTCCCTGCCCTTTGCCGGATGCGGCGGGCGGGCTACTCTCCGGCGGCAACGGCAAAACCTGACCGGCAAGACATGACCAAGGGGAGAAACGAGACGATGCCCGGCCGCCATTTCGAGGATTTCCGCATCGGCGAGGTGTTCGACTCGGAAGGGGCGACCCTGACCGAGAGCCAGATCATGGATTTCGCCCTGCGCTTCGACCCGCAGCCCTTCCACATCGACATGGTCGCGGCGGCGGACGGGCCGTTCCAGGGGCTGATCGCCAGCGGCTTCCACACGCTGTCGCTGACCTTCCGGCTGTTCCGCGACATCGGGCTGATCACCGGCACCAGCCTGGGCGGATCGGGGATGGACGAACTGCGCTGGCTGCGGCCGGTGCGGCCCGGCGACACCATCCGCGTCCGGGTGGAGGTGGTGGAGACGATCCCGTCGCGCCGCGGCGGCCGCGGCACGGTGCGGTTGGCCTACACCACGCTGAACCAGCGCGGCGAGCCGGTGATGACCTGCATCATGAACCACATCATCGCCGGACGCAGCGGGGCGGAGCCGACGGTCGAGGTCTGACCGCCGCCCATCAGATCACGCCCGCGCGGCCAGGGTGCGGATCGCCAGCGCCGCGGCAGACGCACGGTTCTCCACGCCGAGCTTGGTGAAGACCTGCTCCAGGTGCTTGTTCACCGTGCGCGGGCTGATGCCCAGGATCTCGCCGATGTCGCGGTTGGGCTTGCCGTTGGCGATCCACAGCAGCACCTCCGCCTCGCGCGCGGTGAGGCCGAGGGCGTCGCGCAGCACCGCCTCCTGGCGGCCGGCGGTCGGCTCGCTGAGGCGGAACAGATACTCGTCGGGGGCGGCCGGGCTGAGATAGGTGAACTCCAGCCGCCGCACGCCCTCGCCGTCCGGCAGCTCCGCCGTGAAGGTCTCCGCCGATCCGCCGGGGGAGACGGTCCGGCGCAGGCCGGCCAGACCGGCGGCCAGGGCGGAGGCCGCGTCCGGGGGCAGGCAGGCCAGCAGCCGCTCCGCCTGCGGGGTGCACCACAGCAGCCTGCCCTCCCCGTCCGTCGCCAGCAGGAAACGGCCGGTGGCGTCGAGGGCGGCGCGGGCGGCGTAGGCGACGCGGGCGTTGGTCAGGTGGACGCGGATGCGGGCGATCAGCTCGTCCACCACGATGGGCTTGGTGACGTAATCGACGCCGCCGGCCTCCAGCCCCTTCACCACATGCTCGGTCTCGCTGAGGCCGGTCATGAAGATGACGGGGATGTGCGAGAGGTGGGGGATCTGCTTCAGCCGCCGGCAGGTCTCGAAGCCGTCGAGGCCGGGCATCACCGCGTCCATCAGGATCAGGTCCGGCGTGATCTGGCCGACCAGATCCAGCGCTCCCTCGCCATCGATGGCGACCAGCACGGTCAGGTCGGCCTGTTCGATGGCCTCCGTCAGGAATCCCAGCGTGTCGGGGGTGTCGTCCACCACCAGGATCATGTCGCGGCGCTTCATCCGGTCACGGCCCCGTCTTCTGCCAGATCATCGTCCGTCCGATCTTTTTCGCCCTCTGCGGCGTTGCCCTCTGCGGTCTCGCGCTGCGCCGCCGCCTCGTCCACCGCACGCATATACCCTTTCAGGTCGAAGGCGCGCACCAGCGTTCGCAGCCGTTCGACGAAGGACGTTGCGGCGGCGTCCTCCGCCTCGATCTCGCGCAGCTTGGCCTCGATCCCGCGAATATAGCCGATCCGGCCGAGCTGGCGCAGGTCGTCGAGATGACGCAGCGCCGACTCCGGCGGGCCGGATGCCGGTTTGGGGGCCGGTTGCGGGGCGGGAGGCGGGACCGGCAGGGATGCTTGATCGGCCGGCAGCGCGGGCGGCGCAAGCGGTTCCGCCGGTTTTTCCACCGCATGGATCCATTCCAGCCCGGTCAGCGCCTGGAGCCGGTCGAGCAGGGCGTGGATTTCGATGGGCTTGGCGACGAAGGCGTCGTGCGGGGCCCGGCCGTCGCCCGGCCCCTGCGCCTCGTAGGCGTTGGCGGAGACCATGACGATGCGGATGCGGTCGGCGAACTGCCGGCGCAAGCCCTCCGCCACGTCCCAGCCGCTCTCGCCCGGCATCGAGATGTCGAGCATCGCCACGTCGGGCTTGCACTGCGCCGCCAGCTCCAGGCAGGTGGCGGCGTCGGACGCGGTGAACAGCACGAAGCCCAGCGGGCGCAGGATGTCGGTCATCAGCGCCAGATGGTCGCGGTCGTCGTCGGCCAGCAGGATGGTGATCTGCGGCCCGGCATAGCCGGTGATGGCGCGGCGCTCCACCTGCTCGCCCGGCCGGTGCATCGCCTCCGACAAAAGCAGGCGGACGGTGAAGACGCTGCCCTCCCCCGCCTTGCTGCGCAGCGCGATGTCGCCGCCCATGATCCGGGTCAGCACCCGCGTGATGGTCAGGCCGAGCCCGGTGCCGGCCACCGCCCGCACCGCCGCCCCGCGCCCGCGCTCGAACGGTTCGAAGACGCGGTCGAGATCCTCCTCGCGGATGCCGATGCCGCTGTCGGCGATCTCGAACTCGGCGATCTGGCTGCGGTAGCGGACGGTCAGGGCGACATGGCCGGTCTCGGTGTATTTCACCGCGTTGGACAGCAGGTTGATCAGGATCTGGCGCAGGATCTTGCTGTCGGTGTGGACCCAGGCCGGCAAATGCGGCACGCGGGAATAGCGGAACTCCAGCCCCTTGGCGGTGGCCTGGATGCGGAACATGTCGGCCAGTTGGTCGAGGAAGTCGATCAGTTGCACCTTGTCGCGGCTGAGCCGGCGCAGGCCCGATTCGATCTTGGAGATGTCGAGCAGCCCGTCGATCAGGTTCGACAGATGCTCGGCACTGCGGCGGATGACGCGGACGGCGTCCTGCGGGCGCTGGGTGCTGTTGCTCTCCAGAAGCTGGGCATAGCCGGAGATGGCGTTCAGCGGCGCCCGGATCTCGTGGCTGACGCCGATGATGTAGCGGCTCTTGGCGGCGTTGGCGGCCTCCGCCACCTCCTTGGCCTTCTGGAGGGCGGCGTCGGTGCGCTCGTGGGCGGCGATCTCGTCCATCAGCATGGCGGTCTGCCGGCCGGTCTCCTCCTCCGCCTTGCGGCGGCTCTCATGGGCCAGCACCAGCAGCCAGGCGGCGACGCCGGAGAGGATGAACAGGCAGACGAAGACGGAGACCAGCGCGGTGTGGATCGCCGCCCGCTCCGTCGCCTCGGCATTGGCGTACTGGAAGTCGATGACCACCAGCACCCCGCCCAGCACCAGCGAGAACAGCGTCATCACCCCGATGAAATGGCCGGTGCGGGTGTGGACCCCCGCCGCCATCCGCTTCGGCAGCACCCGTTGCAGGCTGCGGGCGATCTGGTCGGCGAAGCGGCTGTCGGTCTTGCACAGATCGTGGCAGCGCGCCTCCAGCGTGCAGCAGAGCGAGCAGATCGGCGCGTCGTAGGCCGGGCAGAAGGCCATGTCCTGCCGTTCGAACGGGTTCTCGCAGATCGAGCAGCGGATGGTCGCGGCGTCGCCGGGCAACCGGTCCGACTTGCGGGCGATGTAATAGCGGCCCCCGGTTCTCCAGGCGATCAGCGGGGCGGCGGCGAAGGCGACCACCAGACCGATGAAGGGGGCCAGCGCCTGGGCAACCGGTCCCAGCAGCCCGAAGAAGGCGGTGGTGGAGCACAGAACCGACAGGCCCATGGCGCCGGTGCCGACGGGATTGATGTCGTAGAGGTGGGCGCGCTTGAACTCGATCCCCGGCGGGCTGAAGCCCAAGGGCTTGTTGACGGCCAGGTCGGCGGCGACCGCCCCCAGCCAGCCCACCGCGACGTTGGCGTAGAGGCCGAGGATGCTCTCGATCACGCCGAGGATGCCGATCTCCATCAGCAGCAGGGCGAGCAGCACGTTGAAGACCAGCCAGACGACGCGGCCGGGGTGGCTGCGGGTCAGGCGGGAAAAGAAGTTCGACCAGGCGATGGAGCCGGCATAGGCGTTGGTGACGTTGATCTTCATCTGGCAGACGACGACGAAGATGCCGGTCAGCGCCAGCGCCGCGACGGGCGAACCGAACACGTCGAGGAAGGCCATGTGGTACAGGCTGTTGGGCTGCACCGCGTCCTCCAGTGGCAGCCCGTGCTTGATGGCGAGGAAGGCCAGCAGCGACCCCGCCGCCAGCTTCAGGCTGCCGATCAGCACCCAGCCCGGCCCGCCGGCCAGCATCGCCGCCCACCAGCGGATCCTGCCGATGCGGGCCTGCGAGGGCAGGAAGCGCAGATAGTCGACCTGCTCGCCGATCTGCGGCAGCAGCGACAGCAGGACCGACGCCGCCATGCCGAAGGGCAGCAGCGACAGCCCGCCGTCCGGCGCGTAGACGCCCGGCAGCGAGGTCCATTGCGCCAGCGTCTCGCGGTCGAGCAGGAAGAAATAGGCCAGCGGCACGCATTGCAGCAGGATCCACACCGGCTGCGTTGCCCATTGCATGCGGCTGATGAAGCGGATGCCGTAGACGGCGATGGGGATCACCGCCAGCGAGCTGATGACATGGGCGACCGAGGCCGGGATGCCCAGCACCATGGTCAGCCCGGCCGACATGATGCTGGCCTCGATGGAGAACAGGATGAAGGTGAAGGAGGCGTAGACCAGCGAGGTGATGGTCGAGCCGAGATAGCCGAAGCCGGCGCCGCGGGCCAGCAGGTCGATGTCCACCCCGGCCTTGGCCGCATGGTAGGTGATCGGCAGCCCGACCAGGATGCTGAGAACCGCCACCGCCAGGATGGCGGCCATGGCGTTCTCGAAGCCGTAGGTCAGGGTGACGGCGGCGCCCAGCGCCTCGCAGGCGAGGAAGGAGATGGCGCCCAGCGCGGTGTTGGCGACCCGCCAGGCGCTCCAGCGCCGCGCCCGTTCCGCGGTATAGCGGAGCGCGTAGTCCTCCAGCGTCTGGTCGGCGGCGAGCTGGTTGTATTGCCGGCGTTCACGGACGATCCGTTGCCTCGCGCTCATGCCCGTCCGCCGTTCCCGCCCGTCGCCCCCGATGGCCCGCATCGTCGGGAGTTTCGGGGTGGTTGGCAAGCTGCAAGCGCGTTGACAGTCACCGGACCGGGCTCTAGCTGTCAGACCTCACGGCTCCCCCGAACAGTTTTGAAAGCCAGAGCATGACCGTCGAGCTTGTCGTCTGTGAGACCTGCCGCCGTCCGGAAGACCCGCCCGACGCCGTCCGGCCGGGGGCGGAGCTGGTGGCGCTGATGGAGCGGGCACTGGCCGACCGGCCCGATCTGGCCGCCTCGGTGCGGCTGCGCCCGATGCGCTGCCTGATGAGCTGCCGCCGCCCCTGCGCCGTCGCGGTGCGCTCCGCCGCGCGGATGAGCTATGTGCTGGGCGACTTCGCCCCGGACGAGATGACGGTGGAGACGCTGACCGCCTACCTGCGCGCCTATGCCGCCACCGAGGACGGCATCGTTCCGTTCAAGCAATGGCCCCAGGGCGTCAAGGGTCGTTTCATTTCCCGCCTGCCGCCGCTGGAGGATTGAACCACACATCCGGCGGGAGAGACGGCCTATTGCCGGCGCCGCGCCAGATGGACGATCTGGGCGGTCAGGCCGATGACGAGGATGGCCGCCAGCGCGCCCTGGGCGCCCAGCAGCAGCGGTGACTTCAGGTCGGTCACCAGAGGATGGCCGTCCGGGACCCGGCGCAGGATTTCGCTGACCGTCGGCACCATCAGCAGGAAGGCGCTGACGCTGAGGCAGACGGTCTCGATGTAACGGGCCATACGCCCCGCCGCCGGTGCCCATCCGACCCCATACCCCGCAAGCAGCAGCAGGATCGTCACGGCGCCGATGCCGTAGCTGACCGGCTGATGGGCGACGAGGAAGACCGTCGAGGCCCCGATCAGCATGGACGCGAAATAGACAACACCCGGCACGGAACGCGGCACGATCCGGCCATGGCGGGCGAACATGTAGGCGGCCACGGGGATGGCCGGCAGGCTGCCGAGCGTATGAACCCAGCCAATCGAAGAAATTCCGAACATCGGCGATTGCCTTTCAAGGCGAGAGGGGCGGAAGGGCCGGCAGGACAGGTCCAGCCTCAAGGGAAGTTAAGCTACCTACTGGTTGGTAGGTTTTGGGGCCAAGCGTTTACACGGCGGGCAAGGCCCGACTTTCAGGCAGCGATCCGCTCCAGCAGGGGACGGGTTATGGCGCCGAAGGCCGTGGCGTCGCCGTAGGCACGGGCCGACAGCATCGCGCCATGGGTGGTCGCCAGGACCATCTCGGCGTCGGTCCTGGCGGTTCCGGACAGGCGGAGGCGGCCTTGCGCGGCGCCGCGTTCGAGGACTCCCGTCAACCAGTCGGCGAGCCGGCGGAAATGGGCCCGCACTTCCGCGGCGACATCGTCCGGCAGAACCGGGATTTCTCCCGCGAGCAGCGCACAGACGCAGAAGGGGGCGTCCGTATCGGCGAAACACGTCTCCCAATAGCCGAGATAGGCGCGAAGCTGGTCCAGCGGATCGGGGACGAGCTGCTCCAATTGGGCCAGCCCGTCCGAAGCCTCCTTGCGGTATTGCGCGACGAGCACACGCACCAGATCCGATTTGCTGGGGAAATGATGGTGTATGCTCGCCGTACGAATGCCGACGACCTTGGAAATGTCGGCATAGCTGAAACTGTTGTAGCCGCCCCTGACGATGAGCGAGCGCGCACAGTCGAGAATGTCGGCGGCCCGGGTCGATTGCGTGTTCATACACCCAACCTACCAACTAGTAGGGAGCCTGTCAATACAGAGTGAGACCATTGGGGTGGCGGCTACAGGGGATGGCTGAAGGGAGCGGCCGCCCAGCCGTCACGCGGCACCTAAGCCCTTTCCCCTGCCGCCGAAGGATGGGTTTGACAGACCAAGGTGGCGTTCCAATAATTGTTTGTCAGACCAACAGATATCGCCCTTTGCGGGCGAGGAGGAACGCCCGATGAAGGTCGACCCCGAGGTCCTGACCTGCGCCACCGGCCTGCTGCACATGGCGCGCGAGGCGGAGCGGTCCAACGGCTGGGAGGCCGGCGACCTTCTGCGCACCACGCTGCGCCTGCTGGTGGTGGCCGGGGCCGACGGCCATGGCTGGACCGCGACCGATCTGTCGGAGGAAGTCCGCGATCTGGTCGAGGCGGTGCGGATGACCAAGGGTGACGAGGGGGTGCGTTTCCGCGGCGGGGAGACGGCGCTGCATTAGGGAGCGCCTGTCTTTCCCGCCCTGCCCCTCCTCCGCCCTTACCCTTCGGAAACCTCCGGGTTCAGCTGGATCAGCACCTTGTCGATGCGGCGGCCGTCCATGTCGACGACCTCGAAGCGGATGCCGTTCCAGTGAAAATGCTCGGCCGCGGTCGGGACATGGCCGAACCGGTCGAGCAGGAAGCCGGCGATGGTGTGGAAATCGCCCTCGCCCTTCATGTTCTTGACGCCGACCAGCGCCTCGACCTCCTCGACCGGGGTCATGCCGTCGACCAGCCAGCTGCCGTCCTCGCGCTGGACGGCGCCGGCCTCGCCTTCCTGGGTGCTGTCCGGCAGTTCGCCGGCGATGGCTTCCAGAATGTCGGTCATGGTGACCAGCCCCTCGACGCTGCCATATTCGTCGACCACCACCGCCATGTGGACGCTGGCCTGCTTGAACAGGTCGAGAAGGCGGAAGACCGGCGTGCCGTCATGGACGACCAGCGGCTGGACCATCGCCGTCCGCAGATCGAAGGAAATTCCCTTCAAGGACTGGTCGAGCAGAGCCTTGGTCGCGACGATGCCCTGCACCTCGTCGACGTCGCCGCGGCAGACCGGGAACCGGGAATAGCCGCTCTCGCAGATCTCGCGGGCCAGGGTTTCGGGGCTGTCGTCGATGTCGAGCCACATCAGGTCGGGGCGCGGGGTCATGATCGACCGCACCGTGCGGTCGGACAGGTGCATCACCCCCTCGATCATCTGGCGTTCGGCCGGCTCGAAGACGCCGCTCTGGGTGCCTTCGGCGATCAGGGTCTTGACCTCCTCCTCCGTCACCGTCTGCTCGCGCGAGGTCGGCAGGCGCAAGAGCTTCAGCACCGCGTCGCTCGACACGCCTAGCAGCCAGACCACCGGGGCCGACAGGCGCGACACCGTGCGCATCGGGGAGGCGACCAGCGAGGCGATCCGCTCCGACGAGATCAGCGCGACGCGCTTGGGCACCAGCTCGCCGATGATCAGCGAGAAATAGGTGATGGCGGCGACCACCAGGGCGAAGGCGACGGTGTGACCGTAGGGGGCGATCCAGGCGACCTGTTCGTCCAGCACGCCGCCGAGCCGTTCGGCCAGGGTCGAGCCGCCATAGGCGCCGGCGATGATGCCGGTCAGGCTGATGCCGACCTGCACGGTGGACAGGAAGCGACTCGGGTCTTCCGACAGCTCCAAAGCGGCGCGGGCACCGGCGCCGCCCTTTTCCTCGGCCATCTGCTGAAGCCGGGCGCGGCGCGCCGACACCAGCGCCATCTCCGACATCGCGAAGAAGGCGTTGAGCAGGATCAGCAGGACGATGACCAACAGTTCCCAAATCATGGCTTTGTGCCCTTTGGGGGCGCTCCCTCAACCGATCAATTGTTGCGCCACGGCGACCGCCGCCTGCCCGAGACCGAGCAGGACGGCGGCGACGATGACGATGGCAAGAAGGCCGGCGACGAGGCCGGCCGACACGAAAACCCCGTCGGATTCCATCAGCCCCAGCGCGATCAGCGCGATGGCGAGGGCGGGAGGCTGGTTTCCGAAGACGATGGGAAGGGACAGGATGACGGCCAGGACCACCACCGCCAGCCCGAGCAGCCGTTCGGCGGTCGGGCCGGCCATCGCCGGCAGGCGCGGGCGCAGATGGCGTTCCACCCGCTCCGCCCACGGCTTGGCCCGGCGGATGACGCCCAGGAAGGCCTTGCGGTCGAAGCTGGCCGCCAGCATGCGGCGGGGCAGCCAGGGGCTGTGCCGGCCCGCCGCCATCTGGGCGCCGAGCAGGATCATCGGCACGCCGGTGGCGGTCGACAGGCCGGGAACCGGCAGCACGTTGGGAATCGACAGGATCAGCAGCAGCGCGCCGAAGGCGCGGTCGCCCAGCGCGTCCATGATCTCGCCGAGCGAGATCTTTGAACGATCCTCGCCGAGCGAGATCTTTGAACGATCCTCGCCGGGCGGGAGGCTTGCTGGAGACGGATCGTCCGGATCGGAGCTGCCGGACTCGGCGGCATCGCCGCGCGTCAGGAAGTCGTCCAACAGATCGGAAACGCGCGCGCAGGACCGGTCCGCACCGGAAGGGCGTGCGTCATGCGACCTGGGGGACGACCCGGGAGGTCGATCTTTGCTCACGGCTCTCCCCGAGGCCGGAAACGGGATCGGAGCGGGCCGGGCGAAGGATGGAAGGAACCCATGGACCTTTCGCGTCACGGCGGTAGCAGCCTTCCTTCTACAGCAAGGCAGGCAAAAGCGCCAGTGCGGGTTGCGGTGCGCAACGGAGCCGCGGGCCGCCGTCCCGGCCGTCAGCGCTTCTGCATGACGAAGGTCAGGCGCTTCATCAGGTCGGCCTTCGACACCGGCTTCACCAGATAGCCGGAGATGCCGTAGGCGATGGCGCGCTTCACCACGTCGGCCTCGCGGTGGCCGGTCAGCACCAGCACCGGCAGGTCGGCCAGCGGGTTGCCGGTGGCGGTGCGCAGGGCATGCAGCAGGTCCAGCCCGCCCATGCGCGGCATTTCCAGGTCGCAGATCACCACGTCGACGTCCTCGCCGCTCTTGCGCAGGATGTCGAGCGCCTGGATGCCGTCCGCCGCCTCGAACACCGTGCGGAGCCCGATGTCGTGCAGCAGCCGGTAGATCAGCTTGCGGGTGAAGTCGTCATCCTCGACCAGCAGCACACCGAGATCGTGTATCGTCCGAACCTCGCGAGTCCGGTTGCCTGCCTCCACCACCATGACGCTCTCCGCTCCGCCAAAGTTCTCCGGCCGCTATCGGCATGGCCGGCCCGCACAGTTTTCTGACTACACCATTGCACAGTCGTTAACGGAATCGCTATGACGCAACGATTGACTATCGTTCGCATGCAATGTCCGGCAGATCGGCTTGGCCAATCGGCGTGGATGACCGGGTCTGCTGGCCGGGTCCTCCGGCCGGGCAATGGCAATCGGCCCGGCGACCGCTTATCCTGAACCCTCGCGCGCTCTTTCCGAACCGATCAGGACCCGCCCGTGACCGCGCCGCCCCCCTCCGCCACGCCGCCCTTCGCCGCTTTGCCCGATGCAGCGCCCGATGCCGCGATGCTGGCCGCCGTGGTCGAGACCAGCGGGGCCGGCCTCGTCGTGTCCGACGCCACCCGGCCCGACCATCCCATCGTCTATTGCAACCGCGCCTTCCTGGACATGATCGGCTATGAGGCCGAGGAGGTGATCGGGCGGAACGGCGATTTCCTGCAAGGGCCGGACACCGATCCGGACACCGCGGCGGCGATCCGCGCCGCCTTGGCGGAGGCGCGGCCCCTGTCGGTGGAGGTGCTGAACTACCGCAAGGACGGCAGCGCCTTCTGGAATGCGCTGACCCTGCGGCCGGTGCCGGAAGCGGGAGGGGCATCGGACGGCCGGGCGCGCTGGATCGCCGGCTCCTGCGCCGACGTGACCCAGAGCCGCCGGTCGCAGGAGGAGCTGCGCGCCGCCGAGGACCAGCTGACCCGGCTGGCGGCCGAGACCTTCGCCTTGGCGGAAAAGCTGGACGGCGCGCGCGAGGATGCCGAGGCCGCCCGCATCGCGGCGGAGAATGCCAGCAGCGCCAAGTCGCGCTTCCTGGCGATGATGAGCCACGAGCTGCGCACGCCGATGACCGCGGTGATCGGCATGGGCGACCTGCTGATGGGCACCGGCCTGAACGACCAGCAGAAGGCCTTCGTCAGGACGCTGCGGTCGTCGGCCGGCACGCTGATGACCATCCTGAACGACGTGCTGGATTTCTCGAAGATCGAGGCCGGCCAACTGACGCTGGAGGAGATCGACTTCTCCCTGCCCCGGCTGGTGGACGACGTGGTCCAGCTGTTCCTGGTGCGGGCGGCGGCCAAGGGGCTGAGCCTGTCGGCCTCCATCGCCGACGACACGCCGCGCCACATCCGCGGCGACCCGACCCGGCTGCGGCAGGTTCTGTTCAACCTGGTGTCGAACGCCATCAAGTTCACCGACCGCGGCACCATCGAGATCGCCGTGTGGTCGCCGGACCCGCCCGCCGATGCAGCACCGGCCGATGCGCCGGTCACCCTGCGGTTCGAGGTGGAGGACAACGGCATCGGCATGACGCCCGAACAGCGCGCCCGCCTGTTCGACGCCTTCGTCCAGGCCGACGTGTCGACCAGCCGCAAATATGGCGGCACCGGCCTGGGGCTGGCGATCTGCAAGCGGCTGGTGGAGGCGATGGGCGGCGAGATCACCGTCGCCAGCACGCCCGGCCGCGGCTCCACCTTCCGCTTCTCGATCCGCAGCCGGCTGGCGGAGGCGCCGCCGGTCGGCGAGCTGGGGGCCCGCCCGGCGCTCCCCGGGGCGGCCGAGACGCCGGAGCCGACGCAGGTGCCGCTGCGGCTGCTGCTGGCCGAGGACAACGACATCAACCGCATGCTGGTCGTCGCCATGATGACCCGCATCGGCCACCGGATCGACGCGGTGACCGACGGGCGGGCGGCGCTGGACGCCATCGTGGCGGCCGACTACGACGCGCTGATCCTCGACATGGAGATGCCGGTGCTCGACGGGCGGTCGACCGCGCGGGCGATCCGGCGAATGGACGGGCCGGTCGCGCGCATCCCCATCGTCGGGCTGTCGGCCGACGCCCTGCCGGAACATCGCGACGGCCATCTGGCCGCCGGGCTCGACGCCTATCTGACCAAGCCGATCGACTGGGACCAGCTGAACGCGGTGCTGGTCGATCTGGCGACCCGGCCGCAGGAGGGGCGCGTGGTGCCGGTGCCGAGCCGCCCGGCCGCCGAGGGCGGCCATTTCTCGGCCCTGCCGCTGGTCGACCGGGTGAAGCTGGCCGAACTGCGGCTGGCGCTGGGCGGCGAGGCGCTGGACGGCATGCTGCAACTGCTGCCGGAGACGGCGCTGCGCGAGCTGACGGCGATCCGCTCCGCCCTCCAGGCCGGCAGGCCGAAGGAGCTGAAGCAGGCGGCCCACACGCTGGCCGGGCTGGCCGCCAATTTCGGCGTGCCGCGCATGGCCGCCATCGCCCGCGCCATCAACGACAGCCCGGCCGACACCGACAAGGTCGCGGCCTTGCTGCCCCTGCTGGAAACCACCGTCGCCGCCACCAGCAGCCTGGTGCGCGATCCGGCGGGAAGCGGGGATTGAGCGGGAGCTCCTCCCTCTCCCCCCCGGGGAGAGGGTCGGGGTGAGGGGGTGGCATAGGGTGGAGTCTTGGGTAGGGCACGCAGTGCATCCCCCTCACCCTAACCCTCTCCCCGGGGGGGAGAGGGGATTTTGCTAGAGACTCGAGGACCATGAAGAAAGCAGCGCCGAAGCGGCGCGGCGGGTCGCCGCGCATCACCCATCCCGACCAGTTCGATCTGCTCGACGTGCCCGAGCCGACGGCGGTCATGATCACCTATTCGGGGCGCACCGTCGATCTGGAGAACCCGGACTTCGGCCCCTTCGACATCGAGGACATCGCCCGCCCGCTGGCCTACCAGTGCCGGTTCGTCGGCAACACCCAGCGATTCTTCAGCGTGGCCCAGCATTGCGTGCTGGCCAGCCGGCTGGCGCCCGAGGGCTATGCCTACGACGCGCTGATGCACGACAGCGAGGAGGCCTTCACCGGCGACTGGCCGACGCCGTGGAAGGTGCGGATCGGCCGCGACGCCATCAGGCAGGCGGTGGAGCCGATCAAGAGCGCGCTCGCCCTGCGCTTCGGCTTCCGCCATCCGGAGCCGAAAGCGGTCAAGCTGGCCGACCAGCGGGCGCTGGCGACCGAGCTGCGCGACCTCTGCGCACCGCACCGCGTCAACTGGCGCGACCTGCCGGACCCCGACGAAGCCGCCATCGTGCCGCTCGGCCCGGAAGAGGCGCTGGCCGACTTCCTGGACCATTACCGGCGGCTGAAGCCGGCCTGAAAGCGTCCGGACGGTTTCCGGCAGCCCGCCTCAGGCGTGGCCGCCCTGCTCCGCCCGGCGGCCACGGCCGCGCCTGGACGCCGGCGCCTCGCTGGACGCCGTTCCGCCGGCAGACGCACCGGCATCGGCCTGCTGCTCGGCGCAGCGCTCGGCCAGCTCGCGGATGGCGGCCCGGATCTGCGGATCGCGGATGCTCTGGAAATAGCGCGCCAGCATCAGCGCCTCACGCGATTGCAGGGTGTTCTCCTGCTCCTCGCCGCCGCCGGAGGCATGCACCTCGCCGCCCTCCGCCGCCGCCTGCCGGTTCTCCAGCCCTTCGAAGAAGACGGAGACGGGGACACGGAAGAACTGCCCCAGCTTGAACAGGCGGCTGGAGGACACGCGGTTGAAACCGCGCTCGTACTTCTGCAATTGCTGGAAGGTCAGCCCCAGCGCCGAAGCGACGTCGCTCTGGCTGAGACCCGCCAGCATGCGCAGTTCCCGCAGGCGCTGGCCGACGAACACATCGACCTCGTTCAGGCCTTCCTTCTTTTCGCGGCCACGCCGTTTCATCGCTCTTCCCTTTCGATCCTGTACTGGTCCCGGCATCCGCCGTGAAGCACCGCCTCCGTGGCGGAGCCTGGAAACGCCTCGCCGGGAAGACGAATCGGCAGATTTCGGACATGGAATGCAACTCAGCTATGATCGGGCCCTGGCGATGTCAACCTTGGCTGGACCAGATACCTCTTTTGGACAGGCATCTGTTCGCGGGAATCGGCCTGTTGGTCATAGGACCGCACTCTTCTCGCGCATTGCGCGGTATGATTTTACCGAAAGTCGCGCAATCGGTGTCGCGCCGCCCATGCCGCGGTCCGGCTGCGGCATTGTGACCCAGAGTTGCAGAAAAGCGATGTGGCGCCGCAGCCGCAGGGCTGCAACATTTGCGGGGCACTAGGCATATTTTGCCGGGCGCCCGGCAAAAACTGCCGCCGATTAACCCTCTCTTCATCAAGACGCCGCAGCATGCCCCAACGTAGGCAAGCCCGGCGCGGAACTTGCAGAAACCGTCTCGCAACCGCGAACGGAGACTGTGTGGAGACCATGCCGGAAAGACTTCCGATCGGGGACCGCGCGTGAACAACCTGCTGCAGACCTTGCGCAATCTCGGGCCCGCCCGCCTCGCGGCGATCGGCGGCGTCGGGCTCTTGCTGATCGGATTCTTCGTCTATCTGACCACCCGGCTCTCCACGCCGGAGATGGAACTTCTCTATTCCGAACTCCAGCAGACGGAAGCGGCGGCCATCGCCAAGAAGCTGGACGAGGCGAAGGTCCCCTACACCGTCGACAAGTCCGGCACGAAGATCATGGTCCCGGCCGATCAGGTCGGGCCGATGCGCATGCGCATGGCGGCCCAGGGCCTGCCGTCCGGCGGTTCGGTCGGCTACGAGCTGTTCGACAAGGGCGAAGGCTTCGGCGCCACCAGCTTCATGCAGAACATCAACCACCTGCGCGCGCTGGAAGGCGAGATGGCGCGCACGGTGCAGACGCTGAACGGCGTGCAGCAGGCCCGCGTCCATCTGGTGCTGCCCAAGCGCGAGCTGTTCGCCCGCCAGCAGAACCCGGCGACCGCCAGCGTCTTCCTGAAGCTGCGCCCCGGCACCCAGCTGAGCCGCGAGAACATCCAGGCGATCCAGCAGCTGATCGCCGCCTCGGTGCCGAACCTCGACCCCGGCCGCATCTCCATCGTCGACGACAAGGGCAAGCTGCTGGCCCGCGGCACCGGCAACGACAGCGCCGAGGCGATGGCGGCGAACGCGGACGAGAAGAAGCAGGCCTATGAGGGCCGGCTGGCCCGCACCGTCGAGGATCTGCTGGGCCGCACGCTGGGCTACGGCAAGGTCCGGGCGGAGGTGTCCGCCGACCTCGACTTCGACCGCATCACCACCCAGTCGGAAATCTTCGATCCGGAAAGCCAGGTCGTCCGCTCCACCCAGACGGTCAACGAATCGAACGAGAGCAGCGACCGCGACCCGCTGGCCCCGGTGACGGTGGACCAGAACCTGCCGACGGCGCAGGCGAGCAGCAGCGCCAGCCCGCTGTCCTCGAACAAGTCGAACCGCGCCGAAGAGACGATCAACTACGAGATCACCAAGACCACCAAGTCGCATGTCCGCGAGGCCGGCCAGGTCCGCCGCCTGTCGGTCGCCGTGCTGGTGGACGGCACCTACCAGCTCTCCAAGGACTCAGCCCCGGCCTACCAGCCGCGCAGCGAGCAGGAGATCGAGAGCATCAAGGCGCTGGTGCGGTCCGCCGTCGGGCTGGACGCCGTGCGCGGCGACTCGCTGGAGGTGATCAACATGCGCTTCTGGTCGCCCGAGGACGACATCCAGAAGCCGGAAGAGCTGTTCATGGGCATGACCAAGGACGACCTGTTCCGCATCGCGGAGATGGTGGTCCTGGGCATCGTCGCCGTCCTCATCATCCTGCTGGTCATCCGCCCGCTGATCTCCCGCGCCTTCGAGAAGGCGGAGATGCAGGAGGAGGACGAGATGGACCGCCTGCTGACCGACCAGGCCGGCATGCCGGCCGCGCTGGCCGCCCCCACCGGCGCGCTGGCCCAGGATCTGGCGCTGGAAGCGGCGCAGGCCGACGAGGAGCTGGAGCAGATGATCGACATCAACCGGGTGGAAGGCCGCGTCCGCGCGTCCTCGCTGCGCAAGGTCGGCGAGATCGTCGACAAGCATCCGGAAGAGGCGGTCTCCATCCTGCGCAACTGGCTGTATCAGGAGAGCTGAGCGATGCCGGCCTCCAAACCCACACCGCTTGAGGCCACCTTGTCCGCAGGGGGATCGCGGCGATGAGCGTGCGCAAATTCCTCTTCGACGAGTCCTTCGACGTGGACGCCGTCCCCCGCATGACCCATGTGGAGGATGACGACCTGCTGCCCGAGGACGAGCTGTCGGCCCAGCCGGCGCCCGAGCCGGAACCGGAACTGCCGCCGGCCCCGACCTTCGGCGAGGCGGAGCTGGCCGCCGCCCGCGCCCAGGGCTATGACGAGGGTATGGCCGCCGGCAAGTCCGAAGGGACCGCGGCGGGCTATGGCAAGGGATTCACCGACGGCATGGCCGCCGGCCAGAACACCGGGTACGAGCGCGGCAGGACCGAGATCGAGGCGACGGTAAACGCCCGCATCGCCAGCGCGCTCTCCCAGATCGCCGACGGGGTGGCCCATCTGCTGGCGGTGCACGAGGCGGGCAGCGCCGCGCGCAGCGAACAGCCGGTCCATCTGGCGCTCGCCATCGTCCGCAAGCTGATGCCCGAATGGGCGCGGCGCGGCGGCATGGTCGAGGTGGAGGGAATGGTCCGCGCCTGCCTGACCGACCTGATCGACGAGCCGCGGCTGGTCATCCGGGTGGCGGAGGACACGATGGGGCTGGTGCGCGACCATCTCGACGAGACGGTCGGGTCGCGCGGCTTCGGGGCCAAGCTGATGGTGATCGGCGATCCGTCGGTCGCTCCCGGCGGCTGCCGCATCGAATGGGCCGAAGGCGGCGTGGAGCGGGACACCGCCCAGCTGCTGGACGAAATCGAACGCCGCGCGGCGCACATGCTGGAGGCTCCGGCCCCCGTCTAAGGGGTGACCGGAATGAAGGAGGTCCGAGACCGACATGCCGAGCGACAATTTCTCGCTGAACGATCTGCACGGCGGCGATGGCGACGACTATGCCAGCCCCGGAATCACCAAGGACCTGGAGGCGGTGTACGACATCCCCGTCCAGATCTCCGCGGTGCTGGGCAAATCGACCATGCAGGTGGCGCAGCTGCTGAAGCTGGGCCGCGGCGCCGTGGTGGAGCTGGACCGCAAGGTCGGCGAGGCCATCGACATCTACGTCAACAACCGCCTGGTCGCCCGCGGCGAGGTGGTGGTGGTGGAAGACCGGCTGGGCGTGACCATGACGGAAATCATCAAGTCGGACCGCGGCTGATGGCGGTTTCGTCCGACACCGGCGCGGCCCGTGCCAAAGCCGCCTCCGGCAACGCCCGCGCCGCCGCGCAGGGCGAACCGGCGGCAGGCGCCCCCACCGGCGCGACCGCGCCGGGGCGGAGCGTGCGGCTGCGCGGCGGGCTGGACGTGGCGACGCTGGTCGGGCTGGCGGCGGCGGCCGGGGTGATCCTGATCGCCATCACCACCGGCGGGTCGGCGCGCGCCTTCCTCGACCCGCCGTCGCTGCTGATCGTGCTGGGCGGGACGCTGGCGGTCACCACCGCCTCCTTCTCGCTGGGCGACGTGGCGGTGGCATGGAAGAACGCCGCGGCGGTGCTGGTCCACCAGACGCTCGACCCAAAGGGCGTGGCGCGGCAGGTCCTGCTGCTGGCCGAGGCCGCCCGCCGGGCCGGGCCGGAAACCCTGCGCAACGTCCTGCCGGAACTGCGTGCCGAACCCTTCCTGCACCGCAGCGTCACCCTGATCACCGAGGGGCTGCCGCCCGACGCCATCGAACGGATGCTGACCGGCGAGGTCGAGGCGACCGCCGGCGGCCACGGCAAGAGCGCCGGCGTGCTGCGCCGCGCTTCGGAAGTGGCGCCGGCCATGGGGCTGATCGGCACGCTGGTCGGGCTGGTGCAGATGCTGGGCAGCCTGAGCGACCCGTCGGCCATCGGGCCGGCGATGGCGCTGGCTCTGCTGACGACCTTCTACGGGGCCGTGCTCGGCAACGTCGTCCTGTCCCCGCTCGCCGCCAAGGTGGAGCGGGCGGCGGAGGAGGACGCGCTGGTCAAGACCCTCTATACCATCGGCGCCGTGTCCATCGCGCGCCAGGAGAATCCGCGGCGTCTGGAGATGCTCCTGAACGCCGTCCTGCCGCCTGGAAAGCGGATCCAGTATTTCGACCGGGAAGCCCCGAGAGTGGGAGCGTAAGGCTATGCGTCTGCTGATCGTTGGAACGTTGGAAGGCTACATCACCGCCGCCGGCAAGATCGCCATGAAGCGGGGGGCCAAGGTGTCGCACACCGACAGCATCGAAGGGGCGCTGACCGCCTTGCGTTCCGCCGCCGGTGCCGATCTGGTGATGATCGACGTCAAGCTGGACATCGCGACCTTCATCGACAGCCTGAAGTCGGAGCGCATCACCATCCCGGTGGTCGCCTGCGGCATCGGCACCGATGCGGCCGCCGCCGTGCGCGCCATCCGCGCCGGCGCCAAGGAGTATCTGCCGCTGCCGCCCAATGCCGAGCTGATCGCCGCGGTGCTGGAGGCGGTGGCCGAGGAAAGCCACTCCATCGTGTGCAGCGACCCGGCGATGCTGGCGACGCTGCGCCTTGCCGAGCAGGTGGCGCCCAGCGACGCCTCGGTGATGATCACCGGCGAGAGCGGCACCGGCAAGGAGCTGATGGCCCGCTTCATCCACCGCAAGAGCCGGCGGTCGGCCGAGCCGTTCGTCGCGGTGAACTGCGCCGCCATCCCGGAGAATTTGCTGGAATCGGAGCTGTTCGGCCACGAGAAGGGTGCCTTCACCGGCGCCGTCGCCCGGCGGCTCGGCAAGTTCGAGGAAGCGAACAACGGCACCCTGCTGCTGGACGAGCTGTCGGAGATGCACCCCAGGCTCCAGGCCAAGCTGCTGCGCGCCATCCAGGAGAAGGAGATCGACCGCATCGGCTCCAGCCAGCCGGTGAGGGTCAATGTCCGCCTGATCGCCACCTCCAACCGCAACCTGGAGGCGGAGGTCCGCTCCGGCAACTTCCGCGAGGATCTGTATTTCCGCCTGAACGTGTTCAGCGTGGCGATCCCCAGCTTGCGCGAGCGCCCGGCCGACATCCCGATGATCGCCGAGCATTTCCTGAAGAAGTATGCGGAGGCCAACGGTCTGGGCGACAAGCGCCTGACCGAGGACGCCATGCTGATGCTGAAGACGCATCACTGGCGCGGCAACGTGCGCGAGCTGGAAAACACCATGCACCGCGCCGTCCTGCTGTCGCGCGGCGAAGAGGTCGGGCCGGAAGCGATCATGCTGACCAGCAAGATGCTGGCCCCGGAAGGCAGCGCCCAGGCCTCCATCCCCGCCGACTCGCCGGTCGCCAACCCGTTTGCCGGTCCCGGCGGCACGGTTCCGGCCGCCGCCGCCCTGAGCCAGCCGGCCCAGCCGGCCCATCCGGGCGGGCTGGCGACCGGCTACGGCCCGCCCAAGGGCGGCAAGCCCGGCCCCTACGGCATGGCCGCCAACAGCAGCGCCGCGGCTGCCGCCAACGCGGGCACCAGCGGCGCCGGTCTGGCGGCGCTGATCGGCCGCACGGTGGCCGACGTCGAGCGCGACCTGATCCTGGAGACGCTGACCCACTGCCTGGGCAACCGCACCCACGCCGCCAACATTCTGGGCATATCGATCCGCACGCTGCGCAACAAGCTGAAGCAGTATGGCGACGAAGGCCGCAGCGTGCCCACCCCGGGCAACGACGAACGGGCGACGGCCTGAACCCCCGTCCGGGACCGGGACCTTGAGCGGCGGGAGCATCCATGGCGCTGACGGAGCATAATGGTGGCGGCGGGGGCGGCGGTCCCGGCAACATGGCCGCCTTCGGCGAGATGTGGGCGGTCACCAAGGCGTCGCTGAAGCGCGGCGACGTGGCGATGGCCATCGGCATCCTGATCGTCGTGGTCGGCCTGATCATGCCGCTGCCCGCCGTCATGCTCGACATGATGCTGGGTCTGAACGTCACCATCTCCATCCTGATCCTGATGGTGGTGCTGTTCATCGAGAAGCCGCTCCAGCTGTCGTCCTACCCGACGATCCTGCTGATCACCACGCTGCTGCGCCTGTCGCTGAACATGGCCTCGACGCGCCTGATCCTGACGCAGGGGCACGAGGGGACGTCGGCCGCCGGCCATGTGATCGAGGCCTTCGCCAGCCTCGTCATGGGCGGCGATTTCGTCATCGGCGTGATCATCTACGCCATCCTGACCATCGTGAACTTCAAGGTCATCACCGCCGGTTCGGGCCGCATCGCCGAAGTGGCGGCGCGCTTCACCCTCGACGCCATGCCCGGCAAGCAGATGGCCATCGACGCCGACCTGTCGGCCGGCATGATCGAGGAGAGCACGGCGCGGGCGCGGCGCAAGGAGCTGGAGGACGAAAGCGCCTTCTTCGGCTCGATGGACGGTGCGTCGAAGTTCGTGAAGGGCGACGCGGTCGCCGGCCTGATGATCATGTTCATCAACATCATCGGCGGCGTGACCATCGCGGTGCTGCGCCACGACATGCCGGTGATGACGGCGCTGGACACCTTCACCAAGCTGACCATCGGCGACGGCCTGGTGTCGCAGATCCCGGCGCTGGTGATCTCGATCTCCGCCGGCTTCCTGGTGTCGAAGGCCGGCATGGGCGGCTCCACCGACAAGGCGGTGGTGGGCCAGCTGACCGGGCACAGTCAGGCGCTGGCTCTCTCGGCCGGCGCCGTCGGCGTGCTGGCCCTGCTGCCGGGCATGCCGATCCTGACGCTGGCCCCGGTCATCGGCGTCGTGGGCTTCGCCGCCTGGTACATGCCGCGCCTGCGCGCCAAGAAGGAGGCGGAAGAGGCCGCGGCGGCGGAGGAAGCGGCGGCGGCCGGGGCGGGCCCTGGTGGCATGCCGGGGGCCGGGCCGGCGCCGGACGAACCGATCGCCACCGCGCTCGCCATCGACCTGATCCGGCTGGAGCTGGGCTACGGCCTGTTGTCGCTGATCAACCAGCCCCAGGCGGGCAGCCACCGGCTGACCGACCAGATCAAGGGGCTGCGCCGGCAGATCGCCGGCGAGGTCGGCTTCGTCATGCCGGCGGTGCGCATCCAGGACAATCTCCAGCTTCCGCCCAACACCTACATCATCCGCATCAAGGAGATCGAGGCCGGGCGCGGCGACATCCGGCCCAACATGCTGTTGGTGATGGACCCGCGCGGCGACGCCATGAGCCTGCCCGGCGAGCAGACGGTGGAGCCGACCTTCGGCCTTCCCGCCATCTGGATCGAGCCGGGATACCGCGAGGAGGCGCTGTTCAAGGGCTACACCGTGGTCGATCCGTCGACCGTGGTGACCACCCACCTGACCGAGCTGATCAAGGACAACATGCCGGAGCTGCTGTCCTTCACCGAGACGCAGAAGCTGCTGGACGAGACCGACAAGGAACACCAGAAGCTGATCGCCGACGTGGTGCCCGGGCAGATCACTGTGGGCGGCCTGCAACGGGTGTTGCAGAATCTCCTTGCCGAACGGGTTTCGATCCGGGATCTTCCCACGATATTGGAAGGGGTATCCGAAGCGACCAGCCAGACCCGCAGCATCACCCAGATCACCGAGCATGTGCGCTCCCGCCTCGCCCGGCAGATCTGCGACGCGAACACCAACGAGATGGGCTTCATCCCGCTCGTCACCCTGTCGCCCGAATGGGAGCAGGGCTTCGCGGAATCGCTGGTGGGCGACGGCGACGACCGGCAGCTGACGATGGCCCCGTCCCGCCTGCAACAGTTCATCACCTCAGTCCGCCAAACCTTCGAGCGACATGCCATGATGGGCGAGAGTCCCGTACTGTTGACCAGCCCGCTGATCCGTCCGTTCGTCCGCTCGATCGTCGAGCGGTTCCGGCCGGCGACCGTGGTCATGTCGCAGAACGAGATCCACCCGAAGGCCCGCATCAAGACGCTGGGGCAGATCTGATGGAATGCGGCGTTCCCACCCCCTTAGCTGACGGAAGGCGCTGCCGATGCGGCTGAAGTCCTTCCACGCCAAGACCATGTCCGACGCCATGCGGATGGTGCGCCAGTCGCTGGGCGACGACGCCATCATCGTCGCCACGCGCGAGGAGGAAGGCGGCGGCGTGCGCGTGACGGCGGCGGTGGAAGAGGACGACCTGCCCCCGGCCCCGGCATCCGGTTCCACGCGCGGCGGCCGCGGCAGGGCACCGGCCAAGCCGGTCGAACCCGAGATCGACGTGGGCGAGGTGGTGGCCGACGCCCTGCAACGCCACGGCGTGCCGGCGTCGCTGGCCGAACAGCTGATCGACGCCGCCTCCGGGCTGGACACCGAGGATCCGCGGCTGGCCCTGGGCTCGGCGCTCGATTCCTATTTCACCTTCAACCCGCTGCCCGACGGCCGGTCGCCGGTGAAGCCGCTGGCGCTGGTCGGCCCGCCGGGATCGGGCAAGACGCTGGTCGCGGCCAAGCTGGCGGCGCGGGCCGTCTTCCGGAAATGCTCGGTCGGCGTCATCACCACCGACACGGTGCGGGCCGGCGGCGTCGACCAGCTGGCCGCCTTCACCCGGCTGATGAAGCTGAAGCTGGCGACGGTGGAGGATCCCGACGCGCTGGCCGGCGCCTTCGAGGTGCATCGCCGGACCGATCTGGTCCTGGTCGACACCGCCGGGCGCAACCCGTACGACGCCGAGGACATGCAGGACCTGCGCGCCATGCTGTCCGCCGGCGAGGTGGAGCCGATCCTGGTGCTGCCCGCCGGGCTCGACGCGCTGGAGGCTGCCGACATGGCGCTGGCCTTCAAGGCGGTCGGCGTGCGGCGTATGCTGGTCACCCGGCTGGACATGGCGCGCCGGCTGGGCAGCGTCCTTGCCATCGCCGCGCGGGCCCGGCTGTCCTTCTGCGACGCCAGCATCTCGTCCAAGGTGGCGGAGGGGCTGACCCCGCTGAACCCGCTGGCGCTCGCCCGCATGATGATCCCGGCCGAGGAGAAGGCGCCCGCCGTCAAGGACCAGGCGCCGCGCCGCTCCGCCCGCAACGCCGGCTGGGACGAGGACGACGAGGGCCATCAGGACCACGAGCCGGACCGCACCCCCGAGCGCAAGCCGAGCTTCGGGCGGGGGTATGAGGCTGAGGATCTGGAGGATGGGGAGCCGGAGATCGAGCCGGCACCGCCGCCACCACCACCGCGCAGGGCCGCCGCGGCGGCCAAGCCAACGAAACCCGCAACCGCAAAACCCGCAACCAAGGCTAAAGCCGCCAGTTCCCCCTCGTCGAGGACCCTGCCATGACCGATCCGGTGTTCCCGGCCGCCCTAAAGAACGTTCGCCCGCTGCGCGGCGCCAACGTCATCGCCGTGGCCAGTGGAAAGGGCGGCGTCGGCAAGACGTGGTTCTCGATCACGCTCAGCCACGCCCTGACCAAGGCGGGCATGAACACCCTGCTGTTCGACGGCGATCTCGGGCTCGCCAACGTCGACATCCAGCTTGGATTCTCGCCCAAGAACGATCTGGGCGCCGTCATCAACGGCGAGGTGACGCTGGCCAAGGCGGCGCAGCGCTTCGCCGACACCGGCTTCGACATCATCGCCGGCCGTTCGGGCTCGGGCACGCTGGCGCAGCTGCCGAGCCAGCGCCTGTCGTCCTTGCGCAACGACCTGCTGGAGCTGGCGAGGAGCTATGACCGGGTGGTGATGGACATGGGGGCGGGCGTCGACCGCACGGTGCGCACCCTGTCGGGGCCTGCCGGCATCACGCTGGTGGTGACGACGGACGAGCCGACCTCGCTGACCGACGCCTATGCCTTCATCAAGCTGACCCATGCCACCAACCCGTCGGCCGACCTGCGGATCGTGGTGAACATGGCGCAGAGCGTGAAGGACGGCGAGCGGACCTACGGCACCATCCTGAAGGCCTGCCAGAACTTCCTGAAATACAAGCCGGCGCTGGCGGGCATCATCCGCCGCGACCTGAAGGTGCGCGACGCCATCCGCAACCAGACCCCGCTGCTGACCCGCTCGCCCGCCAGCGACGCGGCCCGCGACGTCGAGGCGATCGTGCAACGGCTGCTCGCCAGCGCCCGGTAACCGGCCGGGACGGGCGGGCATGGGCGGGGCGATCCCACCGTCGGTCACGCCGGCCGCCGCCACCGCCGCGGCAGCCCCCGCCGCGCCCGCCCCCGTCACGGCCGAGGCCACGGTCGTCCAGCTTCCCGAACGGCTGCCGGAGGTGACCCGCCCGGTGGTGCTGACCGGCACCGTCGCCGGCCAGACGCCGGAGGGGCTGACCCGCGTGCGCACCGCGGCGGGCGAGCTGCTGCTCGACAGCGCGGTGGAGCTGCCGCCCGACAAGCCGGTCACCGTGCAGCTGACCCCCGGCGGCACGGCCCCGACTGGCGCCCCGGCCACGGCGCTGCCGGGCAAGCCGACGGCGCTGATCCTGCTGCAATCGCTGGCGAGCCCGGCCACGCCGTCCACCGGCAGCACCACACAGACCCCGCCGGCCGGCAGCGGCGCGACACCCGCCGTCCTGTTGCCGCCCACCCCGACGCCGACCGCCGTCCCGACCAACCTGCCGCCGCTGCTGCCGGGCACCGTCGTGCCGGCGCTGGTGCTGGCCGGCGGGTCGGGCGCCAAGCTGCCGACCGCCGCCGCGCCCCCGGCGCAGCCGGCACCCACGGCACCGCCCCCCGCCGCCCCGGCCGGGACCGCGAAGCCGGAGGCTCCGGCCGCCGGGACGCCCACCACGGCGACGGGCGGACCCTCCACGCCCGCCCCGACCATGGGCGGCGGCAGCGCCACCTTCGGCACGCCGGTCCAGCTGGGCGGCAACGCGGCCCATCCCGGCGCCGAAACGCCGACGGCACCCACTCCGCCCGGTTCCAATTCCTCCGGCTCGCCCCCGCCGGGGGAAGCCGCCGGCAATCCCGAACCGCCCGACCTGCCGCGCGGCGCCACGGTCGCGCTGAAGATCCTGACGATCACCCCGCCGCCGCAACAGCCCCAGCCGCCGGGTAATCCGGGGGCGGGCAATCCGGAGGCCAACGGGCGCAACCAGCAGACGGGGAACCAATCCGGCCAGCAAGCGGGCGGACAGGCCGAAGCGGGCGGACAGGCCGCCGCTCTGCCGACGCCGCAGGCCGACGAGGCGGCCCTGCCGCCCGACACCCCCATCCTGCGCGGCACGGTGGCCGGCAGCACGCCGCAGGGCCAGCCGATCCTGGCCACCAGGCAGGGCATGCTGGCGCTGAACGTCCCGGCCAGCCTGCCGCAGGGGACCACGGTGACGGCGGCGCTGGCCGATCTCGCCCGCGCCACCCAGGCGGCGGCCCCCACCCTGCCCGGCCCGCCGGGACCGCTGGACGGACGCGACTGGCCGGCGATGCGGCAGCTGATGGCGACGCTGGCGGCGGCCGATCCGGCGGCGGCCAGGGCGATGCTGGCGACGATGCCGCAGCCGAACCGCAAGCTGACCGCGGCGCTGGGCTTCTTCCTGTCGGCGATGCGCGGCGGCGACGCGCAGGGCTGGCTGGGCGACGATGCCGCTTCCGCCCTCGACAAGGCCGGGCGGCGCGACCTGCTGGAGCGGCTGGAGAAGGATTTCGACGGGCTGCGCCGCGAGGCGGCGGAACCGCTGCCAGGCGACTGGCGCAGCTACACCATCCCGCTGATGGATGCGAACGGGCCAAAGCCGATCAGGCTGCATGTCCACCCGTTGCAGGAGGATGAAGAGAACGGCGGCGGCGAGCGGTCGAAGCCCGGCAGCCGCTTCGTCATCGACCTCGACCTCAGCCGGTTCGGGCCGATGCAGCTGGACGGTCTGGTGCGGCCCAACCATTTCGACCTGATCCTGCGCAGCCACGCCGCCCTGCCGCCGGAGCTGCGGGTGGAGCTGATCCAGATTTTCGCCGACAGCGTGCGGGCCGTCGGCTACACCGGCGGCCTGTCCTTCCAGTCGGGCGCGCGCAGCTGGGTGAAGCTGACCCGCGCCGGCCAGGCCGGGCTGGGGGTGTCGGCATGAGGCGGGAGCGGCTGTCCACCCGCCCCTCCCCCGACGCCCGCCACGATTTCCTGGTGGAGCTGCGCGGCGAACCGCTGCCGGGGGTGCGGCTGACCCTGCGGCTGGTGCCCGACCTGCTGGTGCCCGATCCGGCGTCGGTCGTGGCCTATCTGGCGGAGTTCGCCGGCTTTGGCGACGGGCTGGAGGCGCTGGCCGTCGCCGTTCTGGACGACATCAACAACGAGCTGGTCCCGCGCTGGGTCGAGGTGGCGGTGGAGGGCGACGCCCCCCTGCCCCACCGCGTGGCGATCGAGGACCGGCAGCCGACCTGGGACAACCCGTCGCTGCTGGGGCGGCTGCGCCGGCTATGACACCAAGGGCTCAGTCGTCGTCGAACAGGCCCTGGGCGGCGGTGCGGTGGCAGGCCTCGCAGTTGCTTTTGGCTGCGACCGCCCTGCGGCTCCAGATCGACGGGTCGAAATCGTGCTTGCGCAGCCACCAGCGCTGTTCGGTGATGCGGATCAAGCGGCCGTCACCGCTTCCGGCTGTCTGCGTCAGATAGCTGCGGATGGCCGCGGCGGTGTCGGCCGGCAGGCTGGCAGTCTCGCCGAAATGGTTTTGCAGGCCGTCCATGATGCGGTTCCAGGACGCCGCCGGCAGCAGGCCGGGCTGAAAGGCCATGTGGCACTCGCCGCATTCCTTCCGGGTGGCGGCATCGGTGACGGGGCCTACCCGCTCGAACTCGCCGGCGGTTGCCGGTCCGGCGGTCAGGGCCAGCAGGGTGAGGGCGGCGAAGGCGGCGAGGGTGCGGGATTTTGGGTCGGAACGCATCGGTTGCTCCCTATCGGTTCGACAGAAAGGTGATGAAGTCGCCCTTCTCCCGCGCGGTGCAGGCGCGGCCGAGGACGTTGACGCAGTCGCGCCCGAACCGTTTCTCGACCTCGGCGGGGTCGGTGAAGCGCTTGGGGTTGGCGGACACCGCCATCGGCAGGATGTCGCGGCCGGTCTTGTAATGGCGGCCGGTCGCGGTGGGATCGCGGGTGTGGCAGCTGGCGCAGGCGGGGGTGTCGGCCACCGTGCCGCCGGCATGGGGCCCGAGATACAGCGCCTGCCCGCGCTCCGCCGAGAAGCCGGTGAAGTCAGGCGCTTTCGCCTGGGCGGCGTAGCCGTCGAGGATGCGGGCGCGCTCGCCGTCGCCCGACGCCGCCAGCGCGACGCCGGTGCCGAAGGCCACCGCGGCGGCGAGAAGAAGGATCGTTTTCATGGGATCATCCGGTTGGCCGGGGGTGAGCGCCACGCCGTCCAGCGCGATGCGAGGCCGGGCGGCAACCGCTTCAGGCCATGCAGCGCGAAGACCAGGGCGATGTGCGCCAGGATCAGCGGGAGGGAGGCCTCGCCGATCTCCTTGTGCAGATGCTCGACCGTGACGAGGAAATCGGCGACGGCACCGGTCGCCGCCGCCAGCCCGACGCCGGCCAGAAGGACGGCGGCCATCCAGGCGGTCAGCGGGCTGCGGTCCGTCCGGGCCTTCGCATCACCGGCGAACAGCCGCCGGAGCCATCCCGCGACCGCTCCGGCGGAGGGGCGCGGCAGGCGCAGCGGGCTTCCCGCCGGAACCAGCAGGCCGGCCCCGACGCGCAGGAGGATGGCGGCGAGGACGGCATAGCCGGCGAAGACATGCATGCCGTAGCTGTCCTCGTCGCCGGTCAGATAGGCGACGATGAAGGCGCCCGAAACGGTGGCGTGGAAGGCCAGCAGCGCGGTCATCTCGGCGGCACTCGGCTTGCGGACGGACATGGCGGTCTCCGTTCTCAGATGAGGTCAGTCGCCGTTGCCGGTGGTCGGCGGGGCGACGATGCCCGCGGCGCCGTCCGCCCTGGCCTGCCAGGCGGCGGCGAGTGCGCCGATGACCAGGGCGGTGAGCAGGGTGTGGAGGATCATCTTCTTCAGCATGGCGGGGCTCCGCTCAGTCGTCGTCGCGGTCGCCGTGCCGGCGCTGTCCATGGCCCTTCTCGTCGCCGTGGCGGCGGCCGTCCTGCATCCGCAGGACGTCGCGGCCAAAGGCGGTGCCGTCCTGGCGGATGATCTGGCCGGCCTGGATCGCGCCCTGGCTGACGCCGCCGACCACGGTGATCTGGTCGCCGGACTGGATGCCGTCGGGAAGGAAGCCGCGGCTGGCGACGTCGATGCGGTCGCGGCCATCGGTCAGGACGAACCAGTTCGCAGCCACCTTCTCCACCGTGCCGCTCACAGTGCCGCCGCCGGCCTTCGTCACCTCGGCGATGGATTGCGGGCTGGCGGGCTGGACCGCGGCGGCGCGACGGTGGTCGTCGTCTGCACGGGCGGCACCGGCGCCGAGCGTGGCGGCAAGGAGGGTGGCGAGGAGGGCGGCTTTCAGCATGGCATCACCTGCGGTGTGGGAGGAGCGCCGAAGCGCCCGATGAACCGCACCCTGCGCCACCCGGCCTGACCCGAGCCTGAACGGGCCGTTCATCCGCCGTTCAGGCTGGAGACGGCAGAAAGCGCGCATTCAGGGCCGGTTCAGGGCCGGTTCAGGGATGCGACGATATGCTGGTTAGAATGCGCGTCCCCGGTGCGCGATGCTGTCCCCAGCAGAGAGGTCGATCATGAGGACCGGTCCAGCATTGTTCCTTGTTGCCCTGCTTCTTGCCGCAGGACCGGCGGCACAGGCCGGCGACGACCATGAGCGCGCCCGCGCCGCGCTGCGAGACGGCCGCATCCTGCCGCTGGAGCGGATCGTCGAAAGCGCCAAACAGCGGTTCGGCGGCGAGGTGCTCGATGTCGATCTGGAGGACGAGGAGGACGGCTTCCAGTACGAGCTGAAGCTGATCGCGCCGGACGGCCGGATCCTGAAGCTGGACTATGACGCCGCCACCGGCGAGCTGCTGCGAAGCAGGGGCCGCCACCAGTCCCACGGCGGGAGGAGATAACTCCATGCGCGTGCTGGTCGTCGAGGACACCGCCGAACTGGCCCGGCAGCTGAAACAGCGGCTGGAAGGCGAAGGCTATGCGGTGGACACCGCCGCCGATGGCGAGGAGGGCCGTTTCCTGGGCGAGACCGAGCCCTATGACGCGGTTATCCTCGATCTTGGCCTGCCAAAGATCGACGGGCTGACGGTGCTGCGCTCGTGGCGGCGGGCGGGGATGGCCGTGCCGGTGCTGATCCTGACCGCGCGCGACGCCTGGAACGAGAAGGTGCAGGGCATCGATGCCGGCGCCGACGATTACCTGGCGAAGCCCTTCAGCATGGAGGAGCTGCTGGCCCGCATCCGCGCGCTCATCCGCCGCGCCAAGGGCCATGCCAGCGCCGAGATCGCCTGCGGCCCCGTGGTGCTCGACACCCGGACCGGACGGGTGACGGTGGATGGCCAGCCGGTCGAGCTGACCGCCTTCGAATACCGGGTGCTGTCCTACCTGATGCACCGCAAGGGGCAGGTGGTGTCGCGCACCGAGCTGACCGAACATGTCTATGCCCAGGATTTCGACCGCGATTCCAACACCATCGAGGTCTTCGTCGGCCGCCTGCGCCGCAAGCTGGGGGTGGACGTGATCCGGACGGTGCGCGGGCTGGGCTATCGCGCGGACGAGCCCTGAGGAAAGGCTGGGAGCAGGTCATGGGATGGACGGAATCGCTGCGCTTCCGCCTGCTGGCCGGCGCCGCCGTGTGGGTGGCGCTGGCGCTGATGCTGGCGGGATGGATCATCGCCGACCTGTTCCAGACCCATGTCCGCCAGCGCTTCGACGCCGAACTGGCGAACCATCTGGAACAGCTGGCCGCGGTGCTGGAGACCGATGCCGACGGCAGGCCGGCGCTGCGCCAGCCGCTCAGCGATCCGCGCTTCCGCCGGCCGCTGTCGGGGCTCTACTGGCAGGTGGGGGAGAGCGCCGCGGCACCGCTGCGCTCGCGCTCGCTGTGGGACAGTGTCCTGGACCTGCCCGATGACCGGGTTGAGAACGGTGGGCTGCACCGGCACGATGCCGCCGGGCCGGCCAACCAGTCGCTGATCGTGCTGGAGCGCTTCGTCCTGCTGCCCGAGCGGACGGAGCCGATCCGCATCGCCGTCGCCGCCGACCGGGCCGAGCTTGCCGGCGTCACCCGCGCCTTCAACGTTACGCTGGCCCTGTCGCTGGCGGTGCTGGCCGCCGCCCTGATCGCCGCGGCGCTGATCCAGGTGCAGATCGGGCTGCGCCCGCTTTCCCGCCTGCGCGACGAACTGACCGAGGTGCGGGTCGGCGGCAAGAAGCGCTTGGACGGGACGATGCCGACGGAAATCCGCCCGCTGGTCGAGGATCTGAACGCGCTGCTGGCCCATGCCGAGGAGGTCGTTGGCCGCGGGCGCCTCCAGGCCGGCAATCTGGCCCACGCGCTGAAGACCAACCTCGCCGTGCTGGCGAACGAGGCCGGCGCGCTGGACGAACGCAACGCGCGCGCGGTGGGGCCGGCGATGGTCCGGCAGGTCGAGCTGATGCGCCGCCACCTCGACCACCATATGGCCCGCGCCCGTGCCGCCGCCGCCCGCGGCGTGCCGGGCATCAGCACGCCGGTGGCGGACTGCGTCGCGGCGCTGGCGCGGGTGATGCGCAAACTGCATGCGGCATCGGGGGTGGACATCGCCGTCGATGTCCCCGCCGGCCTGCTGTTTGCCGGCGAGCGCGAGGATCTGGACGAGATGCTGGGCAACCTGCTGGACAATGCCTGCAAATGGGCGCGCGGCCGGGTCGGGGTGACCTGCCGGGCCGAGGCGGGCGGCATGCTGAGCGTCACGCTCGACGACGACGGCCCCGGCCTGCCCGGCGACAGCCGCGAGGCGGCGCTGGAGCCGGGGGTGCGGCTGGACGAAAGCATGCCGGGAACGGGGCTCGGCCTTGCGGTGGTGCGGGACGTGGCACGGCTCTATGGCGGCGACGTCAGGCTGGACGCCTCGCCGCTCGGCGGGCTGAGGGCAGTGTTGCGTCTGCCGGCGGCTGCGGGATGAGAAGGGGCTGCGGCTGTTGTGATAGGGTGCAGGCACAGACACGCTTTTTGAAAGCGGACAGGCCAGATGACCGATGATCTTCGCGCGGTTCGTGACGCTGTGGCGGCGGACGGCTTCTCCTTCGTCGCGGCGGACGCCATGCAGGGAGTGCTCGACGCCGCCGGGCTGCGGGATTGGGAGGGGTTCGGCGCCAGCTGGAACGACCTGGGGCTCGACACCTACATGGCGGACG
This sequence comes from Azospirillum palustre, assembly GCF_002573965.1. Lineage (NCBI taxonomy): Bacteria > Pseudomonadati > Pseudomonadota > Alphaproteobacteria > Rhodospirillales > Azospirillaceae > Azospirillum > Azospirillum palustre. Next base: position 909,783 of record NZ_PDKW01000041.1, read on the forward strand.
GCGGGCGCTACCGCCGCCGGCGCCACGCCGCCTTCGCGGTGTCGGCCGGGGAGATCAGGCGCAAGCCGCACCAACCCCACTACCAGAGCCGCGACTACAATCCGCTGAATGGCGGCCTGGAACGCTGGTTCGAGCCGATAGCCGAGGCGGTCGCAACCCACCCGGCCCTGGGCGCGATCCTGAAGACCTGCTTTGCGCTGTTCGACCCGCTCACCCCCGCCGGCACCAGGCCGGAGGTCTGGCACACCGAGGTCCATCAGTTCCGCATCGAAGCCCGTGCCGGCGAAGCCGGGCGCCCCACCCCGGAAGGCATGCACCGCGACGGCGTGGACTGGGTGCTGGTGATGCTGGTCCGGCGCGAGAACGTCTCCAGCGGCACCACCAGCATCCATGACCTCGCCGGCCGGCCGCTCGGCAGCTTCACCCTGCGCCATCCGCTGGAATCGGCGGTGGTGGACGATGCGCGGGTGTTCCACGGCGTGACGCCGGTCGAGCCGACCGATCCGGCGCGCCCCGCTTTCCGGGACGTGCTGGTGGTGACGATGCGGCACGCCTGATGCCGCGCACCCGATTGGCCGCGCCGTCACGGCCTTAGCCGGACTCCTGCGGCATACTGTCCACAACCGTGTCCGGCTCCGGATCCGGTTTGCTTCCAGCGCTAATATATTAGTATAATAATCCCATGAGTTATCCGGTGAGGCCGAGCCATGACCGCGGATCCCTTGGAGACGGCGCTGCTCCTGCGCGTGGTGGTGATCCTGGGGCTGCTGCTTCTCGGTTTCTGCTAACCTCTTCCACAGGGATGCCTGAGCATGGCGACCGACCTCAAGCGAGAGACTTACTCCGCCACCATCGACGGCAAGCCGGTGGACCTGTTCACCCTGCGCAACGGGCGCGGCATGGTGGTGCGCATCACCAATTACGGCGCCAAGATCGAGCAGATCCTGGTCCCCGACCGCGACGGCGTGCCGGGCGACGTGGTCCAGGGCTATGACGGGATCGAGGGCGCGATGGGCGGGCAGGCGTCCATGGGCTCCTTCATCGGGCGCTATTGCGGGCGCATCCCCGACGGGCGCTTCACCCTGGACGGCGTCGCCCATCAGGCCGCGGTCAACAGCCCGCCCAACACCCTGCATGGCGGCCAGCGCGGCTCGCGCTTCCGGGTCTTCGACGCCCGGCAGCTCGACGAGTCCAGCCTGGAACTGACCCATGTCTTCGCGGATGGCGAGGAGGGCTTTCCCGGCACCCTGCCGCTGCGGTTGGTCTATACGGTCGGCGACGACAACGCCCTGACCATCGCCTGGACCGCGGTGGCGGCCGACAAGACCACCGTCGCCAACTTCACCGACCACACCTTCTTCAACCTGTCGGGCGATCTGGGATCGTCGATCCTCGACCATGTCGCCACCATCCATGCCGGCCGCTATCTGGCGCTCGGCGAGACCGGGGTGCCGACCGGCGAGATGGTGGAGGTCGCCGGCACGCCGCACGACTTCCGCACCCCGGCGGCGCTGGGCGCCCGCATCGATGCCGACGACCGCATGCTGGCGCTCGGCAACGGGTACGACCTGCATTACGCGATCGACAGGCCGGCGACCGGCGCGGCGCCCGTCCTTCTCGCCCGCTTCCTGCACCCGGCCAGCGGCCGGACGCTGGAGGTGCTGTCCACCGAACCCGGCCTGCAACTCTACACCGGCAATTTCCTGGAGGGAAAAACCCCGCGGGACGTCGGCAAGGGCGGCACGCTCTACACCAAGCACAGCGCCTTCTGCGCCGAACCGTCGAAATTCCCCAACGCCGTCAACATTCCGGCCTTCCCCTCGACCGTGCTGCGTCCCGGCCAATGGACCGCCGGGTCCATCGTCTACCGGTTCGGGGTCGCCTGAGGCGGCACCGCGCCGCCCACCCCCGCCCCTGGCCCTGGCCCCCCCGACCTGCACGGCAGCCCACAATCCTCCCTCGGAGTCCGTTACGCCATGAGCACCGCCAAGCCGATCCGCCGCTACCGGCAGACGAAAGTCGTCGCCACGCTGGGTCCGTCCTCCTCCTCGCCCGAGATGATCCGCCGCCTGTTCGAAGCCGGCGTCGATGTCTTCCGCCTGAATTTCAGCCACGGCAGCCACCAGGACCATGGCGAGCGCGTCCGCGCCATCCGCGCGCTGGAAGAGGAGACCGGCCGTCCCATCGCCATCATGGCCGACCTCCAGGGGCCGAAGCTGCGGCTGGGCCGCTTCGCCGACGGGCCGGTGACGCTGACCGCCGGCCAGCCCTTCTGCCTCGACCTGCTGGCCGAGCCGGGTGACGCCCGCCGCGTCGGCATGCCCCATCCGGAGATCTTCGCCGCCCTGGTGCCGGATGCCGAACTGCTGCTGGACGACGGCAAGGTGCGGCTGCGGGTGACCACCTGCGGCGCCGATTTCGCCGAGACGGTCGTGGTGTCCGGCACCAAGCTGTCGGACCGCAAGGGCGTCAACGTGCCGGGCGTGGTGCTGCCGCTGTCGCCGCTGACGCCCAAGGACCGCGCCGACCTGGACTTCGCCCTCGACCAGGGGGTGGATTGGGTGGCGCTGAGCTTCGTCCAGCGGCCGGAGGACGTGGCGGAGGCGCGCAAGCTGATCGCCGGCCGGGCCGCCCTGCTGTCGAAGCTGGAGAAGCCGCAGGCGATCCAGCATCTCGACCGGATCGTCGAGATGTCGGACGGCGTCATGGTGGCGCGCGGCGACCTGGGCGTGGAGATGCCGCCGGAAGACGTGCCGTCGATCCAGAAGCGCATCATCCGTGCCGCCCGTTCGGCCGGCAAGCCGGTGATCGTCGCCACCCAGATGCTGGAATCGATGATCTCCGCCCCCGCCCCGACCCGCGCCGAGGCGTCCGACGTCGCCACCGCGGTGTTCGACGGCGCCGATGCCGTCATGCTGTCGGCCGAGACCGCATCCGGCGACTATCCGGTCGAAGCCGTGTCGATCATGGACCGCATCGCCCGGCGGGTGGAGGGCGACCCGCTCTACCGCGGCCTGATGGACGCCCAGCATGCCGATCCGGAACAGACGGAAGCGGACGCCATCACCGCCGCCGCCCGCCAGGTCGCCCATACGGTGAAGGCGGCGGCCATCGCCACCTACACCACCAGCGGCTCCACCACCCTGCGGGCGGCGCGTGAACGGCCGGAGGTGCCGATCCTCTGCCTGACCGAGAGCGCCGCAATCGCCCGCCGGATGGTGCTGGCCTACGGCGTCCACGCCGTGCTGACGGAGGATGTCCAGAGCTTCTCCGACATGGTGCACAAGGCGGCGCGGCTGGCCTATGTGCATGGGCTGGCCGAGGAGGGGCAGCGGCTGGTCATCACCGCCGGCGTGCCCTTCGGCATGCCGGGATCGACCAATATCCTACGAATCGCCTGGGTCGAGGCGCCGAGCCGCCCCGAGCGCGAACGCGGGGCCCGCGCCCAGCAGCCGATGGCCTTCGCCGACGCCTGACCGCATCTTACCTTCCGCCGACCGCCAAGCTTCCGTTTCGTATAAGCGGAGGCTTGGCAGAGTACCAAACGCACAGTGCTTCGGCCTGATGCTCTATCGACTCCTATGCTCTTGACACCGGTCAAATAAAGATAGCTTTTTAGCTAACTACCGGGCATTGACCGGCGCCGCTTGATGCCCGACTGTTGGAGTCGGGATTTCCCGCTTTTTGAAGCCCGGCCGTTGGGACGGGTTTCATCGAAGATCGGCGGCACGGCGGCCGGCGGCGGTCGGGTGTTTTCAGGAGTGTGGGGGATGTCGATCCAACTGGCCGGACTGTGCTTCACGACGGCGTCCGGCCTGCCGTTCTCCCACGACCGTTGGCTGGTGGCCCTGTCCTATGCCGTCGCCGCCTTCGCCTCCTACTCCGCGCTGGACATGGCGGAGCGGATGCACCGCACGGACGGCGCCGCCCGCATGATGTGGCAGGGCTGCGCCGCGGCGGCGCTGGGCGGCGGCATCTGGGCCATGCATTTCATCGGCATGCTGGCGCTGACCATCGACACGCCGATCGCCTACGATCCGGTGAAGACCCTGCTGTCGCTGGTGACCTCGGTCGCCTTCGTCGCCGTCGGCTTCCGCATCATCCAGCGCCGCCGCTCCCCCGCCACCATCGCCGCGGCCGGTGTCATCGTCGGGCTCGGCGTGGCGGCGATGCATTATCTCGGCATGGCGGCGATGGTGCTGCCGGCCCGCATCGCCTACGAACCCGCCCTGTGGAGCCTGTCGGTCGCCATCGCCGCCGCCGCGGCTGCCGCGGGGCTGTGGCTGGCAACCCGCATCCACCGCCTGCTGGAACGCACGCTGGCCGCCCTGGTGATGGCGGTGGCCGTCTGCGGCATGCACTATACCGGCATGGCGGCCCTGGTGGTGCAGGTCGATCCCACGCTGATGGCGGCGGACGGCAACCTGGGAGACGGGGTGTCGAGCGGCCCCCTGGCCGCGGTGGTGGCGGTGGCGGCCTTCGGCCTGCTGCTGCTGGCGCTGGTCTCGGCCATGGCCGACCGCAAGGTTTCCGCCGCGTCGGCGCGCGAGGCCGCCGCCCTGCGCATCGCCAACCTGGAGCTGGAGGCGGCCCGCCTGCAACTGGAGGCGAACCAGCGCGAGATCATCCGCCGCCTGTGCAGCGCCGGCGAATTCCGCGACAACGAGACCGGCCAGCATGTCGCGCGCATGGCGCAGATCTCCCATCAGCTGGCGCTCGCCGCCGGCTGCACCGCCAACTATGCCGCGCAGCTGCTGGAGGCGGCCCCCCTGCACGACATCGGCAAGATCGGCGTCCCCGACCAGGTGCTGCTGAAGGCCGGCCGGCTCGAGCCTGAGGAATGGGTGATCATGCGGCGGCATGCCAGCATCGGCCAACGGCTGCTGGCCGGCAGCGGGCTGCCCCTGCTCGACCTCGCCGCCGAGATCGCCGGGACGCATCACGAGAAATGGGACGGCACCGGCTATCCCGCCGGCCTGCGCGGCACCGAAATCCCGCTGTCCGGCCGCATCGTCGCCATCGCCGACGTGTTCGACGCCCTGCTGTCGGCCCGCCCCTACAAGGAGCCCTGGCCGCTGGAGAAAGTCGTCGGCTTCATGCGGGAGCAGGCCGGCCTCCACTTCGATCCCGATTTGGTGACGGTGTTCCTCGACAGGCTCGACGTCATGGTGGCGATCCGCGGACGCTTCGTCGACGTGGAGCACACCCCGCCGCTGCTGGCGGAAGCCGGCGCCGCCGAATAAGGCCTCCCCGAACCGCAACGCCTTCTGCAAAACCTTGCAGTGACGGCTGTTCCGGTGCGAGAGCGCCGATCGTCGCGCCATGGCGCATCCGTCGGCTGGAACGGGAGGCGCGGCATCTCCCTGCCGAGATCCAGGCCCGGCCCGTCGCCAGTACCGCCGACATGGAGGCGCTGCCGGCGGGCGATGCATGACAAAAACTATCCTTTACCCGGCGGCCACGGCACGGCAAATTCAGAGACCAACTTACGAGGGAAAATATGAAGGCGCTAATTGTTCCGGCGATATTGTTGGTTGTGGGATGCGGCGCCAAGGATGGCCCGCATGCGGCTCTGTTGCCGGACGGAACCATGGGAAGTTCAGTTACCTATTGGACAGGGACAGGTGACCAGGGCAAATCCGCCGCTCAAGAATTGGAGTATATGATTAGAATCAATGGCTATTGTTCTTCAGAGGAATCCGTAAAATTCATAGCGCTCGATGAGGTCGCCGCAGGAGCTGGGAGAAAGATTTCAGCCGTATACAAGTGCCAACCCAAGGTTTAGTCTTGGCGTTTGCGTTATCAATTAAGCAGCATTTTTATGATATTTTCGGGCCGCAAATCGTGGATCGCGAGCCGACACCGAACAACGTCCGCTATCGTCCGCTGACAGGCGCTAACAAATGTGGGGAAATCTAAAGGGCGATACGCGCTAGAGCGGATTTAACTGTTAAATCAACGCTCTAGCGCAAATCGATGGCGGACCCGACGAGATTCGAACTCATGACCTCTGCCTTCGGAGGGCAGCGCTCTATCCAGCTGAGCTACGGGTCCATCGCTGGTGGAGGCGCAACATAGCCCAAGCCATTCGGCGACGCAAACACAAAAATCATAGTTTTTTCGACGGCTTGCAGACATCTCCGTTTGCCATGCGACCTCTGCCTTCGCAGGGCAGCGCTCCTGCCGGTTCGGGCGCATGGAAACGTTTCCATTCTTCACGAAACCGTTTTCACGGCGTCACGCGATTGCAACACAGCGCCGCCACTCTGCACCCGCGCCGGATCGGCCGGCGCCGGAAACAACAGCCGGGAACACGGGTGGCGGATGGTGCGGGGCGGAATGCGGACTGGCGATGGACGGATGGCGGAGGGACGCGCGATGGACCGCGTGGCGACGATCCGCGACGTGGCGGCGCGCGCCGGGGTGTCCATCGCCACCGTGTCGCGCGTCCTCAACGGCAGCGGCAACGCCACGCCGGAAACCATGGAGAAGGTGCGCGCCGCCGCGTCCGACCTGTCCTTCCGTCCCAGCACCATCGGGCGCAACCTGAAGGCGGCGCGCACCCGCACCGTCGGCGTGCTGGTGCCGTCGCTGACCAATCCCGTCTTCGCCGAAAGCGTCGCCGGCATCCAGGATGCGGCGGCGGAGGCCGGCTACAGCGTGCTGATCGCCTCCACCGACTACGATCCGGGGCGGGAGGTGCGCGCCATCGAGGGGCTGCTGTCCAACCGGGTCGAAGGGCTGGTGCTGACCGTCGCCGACGCCGACCGCAGCGGGTCGCTCGACACGCTGGACGAGGTGCGGCTGCCCTATGTGCTGGCCTACAACCAGCCGGAACGGGTGCCGCGCGCCCATGTGTCGGTCGACAATGTCGCAGCCTCCCGCGCGGTGGTGGAGCGGATGTCCGCCCTCGGCCACCGGCGCATCGGCATGATCGCCGGGCGCTTCCGCCAGTCCGACCGCTCGCGCCGGCGCCATGCCGGCTGGCTGGCGGCGCTCGGCGATGCCGGGCTGCCGCCGGGGCCGGTGGTTGAGGTCGATTTCAACGAGACGCGGCTGGCCCACCGGCTGGCGCCCTTTCTGGAGGGGCCGGAGCGGCCGACGGCCTTCTTCGCCTCCAACGACATGCTGGCGCTCGCCACCATCCGGGCGCTGCGCGACCTCGGCCTATCGGTGCCGGACGACGTGTCGGTCTGCGGCTTCGACGGCATCGAGGTCGGGCGGCTGATGGCCCCCAGCCTCGCCACGCTGGTGCAGCCGGCCCGCGCCATGGGCGCCACCGCCTTCGAATGCCTGCGCACCGGCTTTTCCGGCGAGCTGCAGGGCCGCGCCGTGATGCTGCCCTTCACCCTGCGGCCGGGCGAATCGCTCGGACCGGCGCCATCGACATCCTCCCAAGCGCTTTCCGAACGGAGACACACGCAATCATGATGAAGCCGTTCCTTTTCGGCGCTGCCGCGCTGGCCGCCGCCCTGACCACGGTGGTGACGCCTGCCGCCGCGGCGGAGCCGACCGCCATCTGCTACAACTGCCCGCCGGAATGGGCCGACTGGGCGTCGCAGCTGAAGGCGATCAAGGCCGATCTCGGCATCGCCGTGCCGTTCGACAACAAGAACTCGGGCCAGGCGATGGCCGCCATGCTGGCGGAAAAGGACAAGCCGGTGGCCGACGTCGCCTATCTCGGCGGGCCGGTCGGCATCCAGGCCAAGGATGCTGGCATCGTCACCCCCTACAAGCCGGCGGGCTGGGCCGACATCCCCGACGGGATGAAGGACGCCGACGGCAACTGGTTCGCCATCCACAGCGGCACGCTGGGCTTCTTCGTCAACAGCGAGGCGCTGGGCGGCAAGCCGGTGCCGCAGAGCTGGGCCGACCTGCTGAAGCCCGATTATGCGGGCATGGTCGGCTATCTCGATCCGACCAGCGCCGCCGTCGGCTATGTCGGCGCGGTGGCGGTCAATCTGGCGCTGGGCGGCGATTACGGCAGCTTCGACAAGGCGGTCGGCTGGTTCAAGGATTTGCAGAAGAACCAGCCCATCGTGCCGAAGCAGACCTCCTACGCCCGCGTGCTGTCGGGCGAGATTCCGATCCTGATCGACTACGACTTCAACGCCTACCGCGCCAGATACACCGACAAGGCGCCGGTCGCCTTCGTCATCCCGACGGAAGGCACGGTGTCGGTCCCCTATGTGATGGCGCTGGTCAAGAACGGCCCGAACCCGGACAACGGGAAGAAGGTGCTGGACTATGTGCTGTCCGACAAGGGCCAGACCCTGTGGGCCAACGCCTTCATGCGCCCGGTCCGCGCCGAGGCGATGTCGCCGGAGACCGCGGCCAAGTTCCTGCCGGCCGCCGACTATGCCCGCGCCCGTCCGGTCGATCTGGTGCGGATGGCCGAGGCGCAGAAGGGCTTCATGGACCGTTATCAGGCGGAGGTGAAGTGAGCGCCTGCGTGCAGGACGCCCCCCTTCCCCACCGGCCGGCGGCCCGTCCGCCGGTCCGGCCGGGGTGGGTTGGGGAGCCGCTGCGGCTCGCGGCCCTGCTGGCGCCAGCGGCGGCGGTGTTCGCCGCCTTCTTCCTGCTTCCGCTGGTCCGGCTGATCCTGATCGGCGCCGGTGGGGCGGAGGGGTGGTCGGCCTATCTGACCACGCTGGCCGATCCCGGCCATCTCGACAGCCTGATCTCCACGCTGGCGCTGTCGGCCGGGGTGACTTTGGTGACGCTGGCGGTCTCGACCGTCGCCGGGCTGTTCCTGGTGCGCAACCGCTTTCCCGGCCATGCCCTGCTGGTGGCGCTGCTGACCTTTCCGCTGGCCTTTCCCGGCGTGGTCATCGGCTTCATGGTCATCATGCTGGCCGGGCGGCAGGGGCTGATCGGCACCGTCACCCAGGCGCTGGGGGCGGGCAAGCTGGTCTTCGCCTATTCGATGGCGGGGCTGTTCCTCGGCTACGTCTATTTCTCGATCCCGCGCGTCATCCTGACGGTGATGGCAGCGGCGGAGAAGCTGGACCCCCGGCTGGAGGAGGCGGCGCGCTCGCTGGGCGCATCCTCCTGGCGGGTGGTGGCCGACGTGATCCTGCCGGCGCTGAAACCGGCGCTGATCTCGGCGGGTGCCTTGTGCTTTGCCACCTCGATGGGCGCGTTCGGCACCGCCTTCACGCTCGCCACCCGGATCAATGTGCTGCCGATGACGATCTATACCGAATTCACGCTCCAGGCGAACATCGCCGCGGCGGCGGCGCTCAGCGTCCTGCTCGGCCTCATCACCTGGGCGGCGCTGGCGGTGGCGCGCAGCGTCGCCGGCACGTCGGTCGCGGCGGCGGGGTGAGGCGATGCACAGTCTTTCCAACCGCCGTGGCTGGGGATTCTGGCTGCAACTGGGCTTCACCCTGCTGGTCTGTGCCCTGTTGACCGTGCCGATGGCGATGTCGATGCTGGCGGGGCTGACCGCCAACTATTTCGTCGGCTTGAAGAGCGGCCTGACCCTGCGCTGGGTCGAGGAGGTTCTGCGGGTTTATTCCGGTACCATCCTGCTGTCCCTGCAGATCGCCGTCGCCTGTCTGGCCTGCACGCTGGTCCTGGGCGTTCCGGCGGCCTATGCGCTGGCTCGGCGCCCCGGCCGGATCGCCCGGCTGGTGGAAGAGCTGCTGATGATGCCGGTCGCCATCCCCGGCCTCGCCACCGCGCTGGCGCTGATCGTGACCTATGGCAGCGTCGGCGATCTGCGCAGCAGCTGGCTGTTCATCCTGATCGGCCATGTGCTGTTCACCCTGCCCTTCATGGTGCGCGCCGTGCTGGCGGTGATGGGCTCCATCGACCTGACGACGCTGGAGGAGGGGGCGGCCAGCCTGGGCGCCGGCTTCCTGCGCCGCTTCGCCACGGTGGTGCTGCCCAACTGCCGATCCGGCATCCTGGCCGGGTCGCTGATGGTGCTGACCCTGTCGGTGGGGGAATTCAACCTGACCTGGCTGCTGCACACGCCGCTGACCAAGACGCTGCCGGTCGGGCTGGCCGACAGCTATGCCTCGCTGCGGATCGAGATCGGCAGCGCCTACACCCTCGTCTTCTTCCTGATGATTGTGCCGAGCCTGATCCTGATGCAGGGTCTGTCCAGGCGCGGCCGTCCGTCCGTTTGAGGTCTTCTCCACAATGCCAGACAGCGTGATGCAGAACAGCTTCCACCTCGACGCCGTGCCGATCCGCCTGGAGCGCTGCGGCAAGACCTTCGCCGGCGGCGCCCGCGCGCTGGAGCCGCTGGACCTGACCATCCACGGCGGCGAGACCATCGTCTTCCTGGGGCCGAGCGGCTGCGGCAAGACCACGACACTGCGCATCATCGCCGGGCTGGAAAGCCCCGATCCGGGCGGCCGCGTGCTGTTCGGCGAGGAGGATGTCACCGCCCTTCCAATCGAGCGGCGCAATGTCGGTATGGTGTTCCAGAGCTATGCCCTGTTCCCCAACATGACGGTGGCGGAGAATGTCGCCTACGGGCTGAAGGTGCGCAAGGTTGCCCGCGCCGACCGCGGGCGCCGGGTGGAGGAGATGCTGGATCTGATGCATCTCGGCGAGTTCGCCGGGCGGCGGATCGACCAGCTGTCGGGCGGGCAGCGGCAGCGGGTGGCGCTGGCCCGCGCCCTGGTGGTGCGGCCGCGCGTGCTTCTGCTGGACGAGCCACTGACGGCGCTCGACGCCAAGCTGCGCGACAGTCTGCGGCTGGAGATCGACCGGCTGCTGCGCGGGCTCGGCATCACCGCGGTCTACGTCACCCACGACCAGGGCGAGGCGATGGCGCTGGGCGACCGCATCGTCGTGATGGCCAAGGGCCGGGTGGCGCAGGTCGGCACGCCGCGCGAGATCTATTACCAGCCGGCGGACGGCTTCGTCGCCGACTTCATCGGCACGATGAACCGGCTGGGCGGGATGTCACGCGGCGGCACGCTGTCCATCGGGTCGGCGACGCTGCCCTGGAGCGGGCCGGAGGGTGCCGTGGAGCTGCTGGTCCGGCCGGAGGATCTGGCGCTGGCCGGCGAGGCCGACGGGCATCTGGGCGGCACCGTCGCCGCCGCGGTGTTCCTGGGCGACCGCACCCGGCTGGTGGTGGAGCCGGCGGACGGGCCGGCGCTGACGGTGGACGCCGCCGGGCGCAGCGAACTGGGACGCGGCGACCGGGTGTGGCTGCGCGTCGATCCGGCGCGCGTGCTGGCGGTTCCGTAACGCTCCCGAACGAACACTCAAAGCTCCAGAGAGCCAATCCATGATCATCGTCCAGATCACCGACACCCACATCAAGCCGCCCGGCCGCCTCGCCTACCGGCGCGTCGACACCGCCCCGTTCCTGGAGCGCGCCGTCGCCGCCATCCTGGCGCTGACCCCGCGCCCCGACGTCATCCTCGCCACCGGCGACCTCGTCGATGCCGGCGATGCGGAGGAGTATGACCGGCTGCTCGGCCTGCTGCGGCCGCTCGACATCCCGCTGTTCGCGGTGCCCGGCAACCATGACGAGCGCGCCGGGCTGGCCAAGGCCTTTCCCGGTCTGGCGGCGCGGGTCGGCGGCAGCCCCTTCTTCCACTACACGGTGGAGGAATGGCCGGTGCGGCTGATCGCCATGGACACCGTCCTGCCGGGATCCGGCGCCGGCGAGGTCTGCGCCGAGCGGCTCGGCTGGCTCGACGCCCGGCTGGCCGAACAGCCGGAGCGGCCGACCATCATCTTCCAGCACCACCCGCCCTTCGACACCGGCATCGGCCATATGGACCGGCTGGGGCTGAGCGGGGCGGCGGACATGGCCGCGGTGGTGCGCCGCCATCCTCAGGTGGAGCGGGTGCTGTGCGGCCATCTGCACCGGCCGATCCAGGTGCGCTGGGCCGGCACCATCGCCTCGACCGCGCCCTCCACCGCGCATCAGGTGGCGCTCGACCTGCGCGACGACGCGCCGTCGGCCTTCGTGATGGAGCCGCCGGGCTATCAGATCCACATGTGGCGCGCCGACACCGGGGTGGTCAGCCACACGGCAATGGTCGGCGCCTATGACGGCCCCTATCCCTTCTTCAAGGACGGAAAGCTGATCGACTAGCCCCTATTGGCCAGCCCCTATTGATCGATCTGGGCCTTTCCGTCCATTGTCACGCGCCTGTCATCGGTATCGCGTAAGACAAGGCTCCCGATCCAACGGAGACGACAGAGATGAAGGCGTTCCTCGCCACCCTCGCCACCGTGCTGACCCTCTCGTTCGGACAGGCGGCACTGGCCGACGGCGCCACCGGCAAGCTGGTGCTCTACACCTCGCAGCTGGAGCCGGACGCCCGTCAGACGGTGGAGGCCTTCAAGGCGAAGAACCCCGGCGTCGAGGTGGAGTGGATCCGCAACGGCACCACCGAGCTGATGAACAAGCTGCGCGCCGAGTTCACCGCCGGGGCGCCGCAGCCGGACCTGCTGCTGATCGCCGACGCGGTGACGATGGAAGCGCTGAAGGCGGAAAAGCGGCTGCAAGCCTATGAGGGCGCTCCGGTCGCCGGCTTCCGCCCCGGCACGCACGATGCGCAGGGCTATTGGTTCGGCACCAAGCTGATCACCACCGGCATCGTCTACAACACCGCCGCAGCGATGAAGCCGACCTCCTGGCAGGATCTGCTGAAACCGGAGGCCAAGGGCACCACGGTGATGCCGAGCCCGCTCTATTCCGGCGCCGCCGCCATCCACATGGCGTCGATCAAGGCGCAGCCGGCGCTGGGCATGGCGTACTATGAGGCGTTGCAGCGCAACGGCACCACTGCCGCCAAGGGCAATGGCGGCATCCTGAAGGATGTGGCCGGCGGGGCGAAGCTCTACGGCATGATCGTCGATTACCTGCCGATCCGCGAGCATCTGAAGGGCGCGCCCGTCGCCTTCGTCTTCCCCAAGGAGGGCGTCAGCGCGGTCAGCGAGCCGGTGGCGATCCTCAGCACCGCGAAGAACCCGGTGGCGGCGAAGGCCTTCATCGACTTCCTGCTGAGCCGCGAGGGGCAGGAGCTGGCCTCGGCCCAGGGCTTCCTGCCGGCGCTGCCGGGGGTGAACCCGCCGCCGGGCTTCCCCGACCCGGCCGGCATCACGCTGCTGCCCTACGACCCCGCCAAGGCGCTGGCCGATGACGAGGCCAACAAGCGCGCCTTCGCCGACCTGTTCGGCGGGTGAGTGGGTTGATGCGAAATATCCCTCTCCCGCCCCGGGAGAGGGCGTGTAGCCGACGGCCGCAGGCTGGACGAGCACCGAAGGTGATCGTAGGCGGAGCGCTGTCGTGAGACTTGCGAACGACTGCGGGGCCCATGCGCAGCATGGGAAGGGTGAGGGGTCGCGCAAGGAACCCTGCGCTTCCGGTTCCTTGGATCACCCCTCACCCTCCCCACGCCTTTGGCGCGGGTCCCCTCCCTCTCCCGGGGCGGGAGAGGGCTTTTTCATGCTCGTCGGGCTGCTGGTGTTGCTGCCGGTGCTGCGCCTGCTGTGGGAGGCCGGCGACGCTGCGGTGCTGACCCGCGTGCTGAACTCTCCCATGACATGGCGAGCCACCACCAACAGCATCGCCATCGCTGCCGGCGCGACGCTGGCGGCGGCGCTGATCGGCGGGCCGTTCGCGCTGCTGATCGGACTGACCAACCTGCGCGCCCGCACGGCGATGAGCTTCGCCCTGATCCTGCCGCTGATGATCCCGCCGCAGATCGTGGCGATGGCCTGGACCCACCTCGCAGGCTCCGGGAGCCCGATCCTGAAGCCGCTGGGGCTGGCTCCCCCGGTCGGCACGGCGAACCCGGTGCAGTCGTCCGCCGGCATGATGCTGGTCATGGGGATCGAGCATGCGCCGCTGGTCTTCCTCGCCCTGCGCGCGGCCTTGCGCGCCATCCCCGGCGACGTGCTGGAGGCGGCGCGGGCGTCGGGTGCCGGGCCATGGCGGGCGGTGCGCGGCGTGGTGCTGCCGCTCTGCCTGCCGGGGCTGGTCGCCGGGCTCGCCATGGCCTTCGTCGCCGCGCTGGGGAATTTCGGGGTGCCGGCGCTGCTCGGCGTGCCGGCAGGTATTCCGATGCTGCCGACGTTGATCTACCGGCGGCTGGCCGGCTTCGGGCCGTCCGCCCTGCCGGAGGTGGCGGTGCTGGCGGCGCTGATCGGCATCGTCGCCTGCTTGGGCATCGCCCTCCAGACCATCCTCCAGGCACGCATCGCCAGCCGCCTGCCCGGCGGCGCAAGGCCGCTGGCCGAGCTGCCGCTCGGGGCTGCCCGCGCGCCGGTGGAGTGGCTCGCCTGGAGCGTGCTGGCGCTGCTGGTCGCGGCACCGTTGACGGCGCTGCTGGCGACCAGCCTCGTCAGCGTCTATGGGCTGCCGATCGGCCTCAATACGCTGACGCTGGCCCATTACCGCGAGGTGCTGGCGCTCGATCAGGTCGGGCGGGCCTTCGCCAATTCGCTGCTGCTGTCGGGATCGGCGGCGGCGCTGCTGGCATTGCTGGCGGTGCCGCTGGCCCATGCGATGGCGCTGTCCGGCGGCAGCGGGCGGATCGCGCGGGCGGTCGGCGTGCTGGTGGAGCTGCCCCATGCCGTGCCGGGGGTGGTGCTGGGCATCGGCTGCATCCTGCTGTTCCTGAAACCGCTGCCGGGGCTGGGCGTCAGCCTGTACGGCACGCTGTGGATCATCCTGGCGGCCTATCTGGTCCGCTTCCTGCCGCTGGCCCTGCGGCCGGTGCAGGCGGCCTGCGCCGCGCTCGACCCGACGGTGGAAGAGGCCGCCCGCGCGCTGGGCGCCGGGCCGCTGCGGCGGCTGGTCACGGTGGTGGCGCCGCTGGTCGCCCCGGCGGCGGCGGCCGGCGGGCTGCTGGTCTTCCTGACCGCTTTCAACGAGCTGACCGTCTCCATCCTGCTGTGGTCGCAGGGGCGCGAAACGCTGGGCATCGTCGTCTATGCGCTGGAGGAAGGCGGCAGCCCGACGCTGGGCGCCGCGCTGGGCGTCATCGCCATCCTGGTGGTGCTGGCCGCGATGCTCGCCGCCGGCAGGTTCGGCCGCCGCCTGCCGCCGGGCGTGGTGCCCTGGCGAAGTTGAGGGGCGGGGAGAGGTTCCGTCAGGCCGGCAGTCCCGCCGCCTTGCGCACCGCCTCCAGCACGCTCAGCACGTCGCGCGCCTGTTCGGCGGTCACCGGCGGCGGAGCGCCGTCGAGGATGGCCGCCGCGACGCCGCGGTAGAAGGCGGGGTAATCGCCGCGCAGCGTCTCCACCCGGCGTTCCGTCCCGTCGGCCCGGACCAGCAGGGCGTGATTCTCGGGATCGTCGCGGCCCCAATCCGCCTCGGTCGGCATCCGGCCTTCGCGCAGCGCCGCCTCCTGCCCGTCGATGCCGTGCTTGAGGAAGCTGCCGCCGTCGCCATGAAGCTGGAAGCGCGGTCCCGGCCGACAGACCACCGTTCCGCAATGCAGGATCGCCCGCATCGGCCCATAGCCGAGCACGATGTGGAACCAGTCGTCGACCTCAGCGTCCGGCCGCTGGGCGCCGACATCGGCGAGGATGCGGTCGGGCATGCCGAACAGGGTCAGCGCCTGATCGATCAGGTGCGCGCCCAAATCGAACAGCACGCCCGAGCCGGCCAGCGTCCGTTCGCGCCAGCCCTGCTTGATCTGCGGGCGGAAGCGGTCGTAATGCGCCTCGTAGTGATAGGGACGGCCGATCTCGCCCGCCTCCAGGCAGGCGCGCAGGGTCAGGAAGTCGTTGTCCCAGCGCCGGTTGTGGAAGACGGTTAGCAGCCGCCCCTGCCGTTCGGCCAGCTCGATCAATTCGCCGGCCTCCGCCGCGCTGGTCGCCATCGGCTTGTCGATCACCACATGCTTGCCGGCCAGCAAGGCCTCGCGGGCCAGCGGGGCATGGCTGGTGTTGGGGGTGGCGATCACCACGAGGTCGATGGCGGGATCGGCGATCACCGCCTCGGCCGTCGTCGCCTCCGCCCCTGGTGCAGCGCGGCGGATGTCGTCGATGCGCGAGCTGGCGACCGCCGTCAGGCGCAGGCGCGGTTCGCTCTGGATCAGCGGGGCGTGGAACACCGACCCGGCAAGGCCGAACCCCAGCAGACCGACCGACAGGCTCTTCATCGTCTCGTGTCCTCTTCGCAAACGGCTTACCCGACAGACCATGGCGACCGCCCGGCCCCGGCGCAACAGCGCCCGCACCGGCATGGCATCGTCCCGGCCCGGCGGGCGGGGCTCTGTGTAACAGCCACGTAACAACACGGGCGCCGGGAAAGCGCCGCGTTACCAAATTGTCCGCCCCGCCCATCATCGGCAGCGTACAGTGACCGCCAAGCGAACGACCGTCTTGCCACGGTCCAACAGCACCGCGTCACGGGAGGGAACCGACATGCGCGACCTGCATCCGTGTGCGAGGCCGGCCCGAAAGCCGGCCCGAAAGCCGGCCCGAAAGCCGATGAGGCTCGCACCATGACCTTGCAGACCCCATCCTACCGGCCGGCAGCCGGAGAAGAGACCGCCCCCGGCAGCGCCGCCCCGCCCAAGTCGGGCGGGCTGCGCGCCCTGGCGCAGCGGCATCTGTCGAAGCTGGTGGTCGCCCCGTCCTTCGCGGCGATCCTGCTGTTCGTCTACGGCTTCATCGTCTGGACGGTCTATATCAGCTTCACCAACTCCAAGATGCTGCCGTCCTACGAGCTGGTCGGCGCCGACGCCTTCTCCAAGCTGTGGCGGATCGAGCGCTGGTACGTCGCCATCGAGAATCTGCTGATCTTCGGCGGGCTGTTCATCGGCATCAGCCTGATCGTCGGCATCCTGCTGGCGGTGCTGCTCGACCAGCGCATCCGCGGCGAAGGGGCGTTGCGCACCATCTATCTCTACCCGATGGCGCTCAGCTTCATCGTCACCGGCACCGCCTGGAAATGGATCCTCAACCCCGGCATAGGCATCCAGCAGTTCGTCCGCGACCTCGGCTTTCCCGGCTTCACCTTCGACTGGATCGTCCAGCAGGACACCGCCGTCTACACGCTGGTGATCGCCGCGGTCTGGCAAAGCTCCGGCTTCGTGATGGCGCTGTTCCTGGCGGCCCTGCGCGGCGTCGATCAGGAGATCATCAAGGCCGCCTATCTCGACGGCGCCAGCCTGCCGCGCATCTATTGGGGCATCGTCCTGCCGTCGGTCCGGCCGGTGTTCATGAGCGCCTTCGTCATCCTCGCCCACCTCGCGGTCAAGAGCTACGACCTCGTGGTGGCGCTGACCGGCGGCGGTCCGGGCTATGCGTCCGACCTGCCGGCGACCTTCATGTACGAGATGACCTTCCGCCGCAACCAGATCGCCATCGGCTCGGCCAGCGCGCTGATGATGCTGGCGACCGTGGTGGCGATCATCGTGCCCTACCTCTATTCCGAACTGAAGGGAGGCAAGCGTGTCTAGCCTGACCTCCGCCCTGCCGCCGGCGCAGGGCACCGGCGCCCGCATCGCCCGCTGGGGCCTGTATTTGATCCTCCTGCTGTTCGCGGCCTATTACCTGCTGCCGCTGCTGCTGATGATCGCCACCTCCTTCAAGAGCCCGGAGGAAATCCGCACCGGGTCGCTCTTGTCGCTGCCGCGCGATTTCAGCCTGGATGCCTGGAGCTATGCCTGGAACCGCGCCTGCATCGGCGCCGACTGCCGCGGCATGGCCCCCTATTTCCTCAACTCCCTCGTCATCGTCGGGCCGGCCGTCGTCATCTCCACCCTGTTCGGGGCGCTGAACGGCTATGCCCTGACCAAATGGCGGTTCCGCGGCGCCAACATCGTCTTCGGCATGATCCTGTTCGGCAGCTTCCTGCCGTCGCAGGTGATCCTGCTGCCGATGGCGCAGACGCTGGGCTTCCTCGGGCTGGCCGGCAGCGCTGGCGGGCTGATCCTGGTCCATGTGGTGTACGGGCTCGCCTTCACCACTCTGTTCTTCCGCAATTACTATGTCAGCATCCCCGACGATCTGGTGAAGGCCGCGACCATCGACGGCGCCGGTTTCTTCCAGATCTTCACCAAGATCATGCTGCCGCTGTCGCTGCCGATCCTGGTGGTGACGATCATCTGGCAGTTCACCCAGATCTGGAACGACTTCCTGTTCGGGGCGTCCTTCGCGGCGGGCGGCGCGCAGCCGGTGACGGTCGCGCTGAACAACCTCGTCAACACCACCACCGGCGTGAAGCAGTACAATGTCGACATGGCGGCGGCGATGATCGCCGGCCTGCCCACCCTCGTCGTCTATGTGCTCGCCGGGAAATACTTCATCCGCGGTCTGACCGCCGGCTCCGTCAAGGGGTGATCTTCCGATGGCGACTCTCAGCATCAACAATGTCCGCAAGCAGTATGGCAGCGTCGAGGTCCTGAAGGGCATCGACCTGGACCTGACGGACGGCGAATTCCTCGTCCTGCTCGGGCCCTCCGGCTGCGGGAAATCCACCCTGCTCAACATGATCGCCGGCCTGGAGACGATCAGCGCCGGCGAGATCCGCATCGACCAGCGCGTCGTCAACGAGGTCCATCCCAAGGACCGCGACATCGCCATGGTGTTCCAGTCCTACGCGCTCTACCCCAACATGACGGTGGCGCGGAACATCGGCTTCTCGCTGGAGATGCGCGGCCAGTCGAAGCCGGAACGCGAGGGCGCCGTCCGCCGCGTCGCCAAGCTGTTGCAGATCGAGCATCTGCTCGACCGCAAGCCGGCGCAGCTGTCGGGCGGCCAGCGCCAGCGCGTCGCCATGGGCCGCGCCCTGGTCCGCGACCCCAAGGTGTTCCTGTTCGACGAGCCGCTGTCCAATCTGGACGCCAAGCTGCGCGTCGACATGCGCACCGAGATCAAGAAGCTGCACCAGCGGCTCGGCACCACCGTGGTCTACGTCACCCACGACCAGATCGAGGCGATGACGCTGGCCAGCCGCATCGCCATC
Source organism: Azospirillum palustre (assembly GCF_002573965.1). NCBI lineage: Bacteria > Pseudomonadati > Pseudomonadota > Alphaproteobacteria > Rhodospirillales > Azospirillaceae > Azospirillum > Azospirillum palustre. The sequence goes on from NZ_PDKW01000041.1 coordinate 928,693, forward strand.
ATGAAGGAGGGCGTCGTCCAGCAGTTCGCCCCGCCGCAGGAGGTCTATGAGCGGCCGGCCAACATGTATGTGGCGAGCTTCATCGGCTCCCCCACCATGAACTTCGTGCGCGGCACGCTGTCGGCGGAGGGCGACCGGCTGGGCGTCAGCATCGGGCGCGAGCGCAGCGGCTTCCTGCCGCTGTTCCAGGCGCCGGAGCAGGCCGGCCACTGGCTGGGCCAGGAGGTGATCCTGGGCATCCGTCCGGAGGCCATCACCTGCTACGACCCGGCGATTGCCGCCGGCAACCCGGCGCTGGTGAAGGTCGCCTGCGGCGTCAATGTGCTGGAGCCGACCGGGGCCGACACCATCACCTATGTCGAGCTGAACGGCCATGAGGTGGTCGCCCGCATCAAGCCGAGCGACCGGGTGGCGGAGGGCGAGAGCGCCGACTTCATGATCGACATGGCGCGGGCGAACCTGTTCGACCCGAAGACCGAACAGCGGATTTGAGCGAAGAGAGCACCGATAATCCCCTCTCCCCCCTGGGGAGAGGGTTAGGGTGAGGGGGTCGCGTTGCGAGGATCTTCAAGAATCGCTTCCCCCCGGCCCGTCTGTGAAAATCCACGCTATGCATCCCCCTCACCCCGACCCTCTCCCCGGGGGGGAGAGGGAGATTTTTCCCTGACCCGCGTGATTTCCAGCGTCGTTGACGGTTAACAGGCCGGCTCGATCCGTCCGCAAGGCGGGGGGCCGGCCGTGGTCTGCCGTCGGGCAGGACCCGTTCCGACATGGGGAATGCGCTGATGAACTTCACCATCAATGGGCAAAGCGTCGAGGTCGAGGCGGACATCCGCAGCTCGCTGCTCGACCTCCTCCGCAACAGTCTGGGTTTCACCGGCACCAAGAAGGGATGCGACCAGGGCGCCTGCGGCGCCTGCACCGTGCTGGTCGACGGCGAACGCATCAATTCCTGCCTCGCGCTGGCGGTGCAGTACCAGGGCCGCAACGTCACCACCGTCGAAGGGCTGAGCAGCGACGGCGCCCTGCATCCGTTGCAGCAGGCCTTCGTCGAGCATGACGGCTTCCAGTGCGGCTACTGCACGCCCGGCCAGCTCTGTTCCGCCGTCGGCATGGCGCGCGAGATCGAGCGCAACATCCCGAGCGTCGTCACCGCCGACCTGTCGGCGGCCAGCGTCGCCATCGACGATCGGGAGCTGCGCGAACGCATGAGCGGCAACCTCTGCCGGTGCGGCGCCTACAACGGCATCATCGAGGCCATCTCGGAAACGCTGGACAAGATGCCTGCCTCATCCCAGGAGAGGGCACCGGCATGAACCCCTTCACCTACGAACGGGCGTCCGACGCGTCCGCCGCCATCGGAATGGCCAAGGGCAACGCCGCGGCGCGCTACCTCGGCGGCGGCACCAATCTGGTCGACCTGATGCGCGAGACGGTCGAGCGGCCGGAGATGCTGGTCGACGTGACCGGCCTGCCGAGCGGCATCGAGCCGCGCGCCGACGGCGGCCTGCTGATCGGGGCGGCGGCGACCAACACCGCGCTGGCCGCAGATGCGCATGTCCGCACGCAGTATCCGCTGCTGGCCCGCGCGATCCTGGCCGGGGCCAGCGCCCAGATCCGCAACATGGCGACGGTCGGCGGCAACATCCTGCAACGCACGCGCTGCCGCTATTTCTACGACACCGCTGCGGCCTGCAACAAACGCCAGCCGGGGGCCGGCTGCGACGCGCGCGACGGCTTCAACCGCTACCACGCCATCCTCGGCGCATCGCCGGCCTGCGTCGCCACCCACCCGTCCGACATGTGCGTGGCGCTCGCCGCGCTGGACGCGACGGTGCATCTGGACGGCCCGGACGGGACGCGCAGCATCGCGATTGCCGACCTGCACCGGCTGCCCGGCGACCGGCCGGACATCGAGACGGAGTTGCAGCCGGGCGAGCTGATCGCCGCGGTCGAACTCCCGCCCCTGCCCTTCGCCCGCCGCTCGACCTACCGCAAGGTGCGCGACCGCGCCAGCTACGCCTTCGCGCTGGTGTCGGTCGCCGCCGCCCTCGATCTCGCCGATGACGGGACGGTGCGCGACGTGCGGCTGGCGCTCGGCGGTGTCGCCCACAAGCCGTGGCGGGCCTCGGCGGCGGAAGCGGCGCTGAAGTGCCGGCCGGCCAATCCGGAGAGCTTCCGCGCCGCCGCGGAGGCGGAACTCGCCGCCGCGACCGGGCTTCGCGACAACGGCTTCAAGATCGAGCTGGCGAAACGGACCATCGTCGCCGTCCTCGGCGACCTGACAGGAGACGAGGCATGAGCGCGCACTCCGACGCCGCCGCTTCCCGGCCCGGCCGCTGGCAGCCGGCGGTCACGCAAGATCCGATGCTCCAGAAACACGGAGCGCTGGGCCAGCCGGTTTCGCGCATCGAAGGGCCGCTGAAGGTCCAGGGCAAGGTGCAGTTCGCCGCCGAGTTCCCCTATGAGGGGCTCTGCTACGCCGCACTCGCCTTCAGCACCATCGCGCGCGGGCGGATCACGGCGCTCGACACCACGGCGGCGGAGGCGGCACCCGGCGTCGTGCTGGTGATGACCCATCGCAACGCGCCGCGGATGAAGGCGCCGTCGCTGATGATGTCGTCGCCGACCGCCGCCGGGGCGAGCGACCTGCCGGTCATGCAGAATGACGAAATCCACTGGAACGGCCAGCCCATCGCCGTCGTCCTCGCCGAAACCCAGGAACAGGCCGACCATGCCGCCTCGCTGGTGACGGCCGACTATGCGCCGCTGCCGGCGGTGACCTCGTTCGACGAGGCCAGGAAGACGCCGCGCCAGCTGGACAATATCCTGGGCCAGCCGCCGGTGGTCGAGATCGGCGATGCCGAGGCGGCGCTGAAGGGTGCGGCGGTGCAGCTCGATCAGATTTACCGGACGCCGCGCCACAACCACAACGCCATCGAACTGCACGCCGCCACCGTCGCCTGGAGCGGTGACGAGCTGCGGGTGCATGACGCCAGCCAGTTGCTCGACCTGACCGCCGGGCAGCTGGCCGACATCTTCGGGCTGGAGGCGGACAAGGTCCGCGTCTCCTCCCCCTATGTCGGCGGCGGCTTCGGCGGCAAGTGCCTGTGGGACCACCAGATCCTCGCCTGCGCCGCCGCGAAGCTCGCCGGTAGGCCGGTGCGCATCATGCTGTCGCGCGAGGGGGTTTTCCGCATCGTCGGCGGCCGGACTCTGACGGAGCAGCGGGTGGCGCTGGGCGCCGGCACCGACGGCAGGCTCGACGCGCTGATCCACACCGGCATCGCGGCGATGACCGAACACAACTCCTGTCCGGAACAGTTCACCTTCCCGGCCCGCCACCTCTATGCCGCCAAGTCCGTCCGGCTGGCTCAGGAGGTCGCCGACATGGACATGCTGGCGAACACCTTCATGCGGGCGCCCGGCGAATCCGTCGGCACCTTCGCGCTGGAATGCGCCATCGACGAGCTGGCTGAAAAGCTCGGCCTCGACCCCATCGAGCTGCGGCGGCGCATCGAGCCGGAGACGGATCCGACCAGCGGCAAGCCCTTTTCCTCCCGCCACCTGATCGCGGCCTATGAGAAGGGCGCTGAACGGTTCGGCTGGGAGCGCCGCAATCCGACACCGCGCCAGCGACGGGACGGCGAGTGGCTGATCGGCATGGGCTGCGCGACTGCGACCTACCCCTACCACCGCTTCCCCGGCGGTGCGGCGCGGATCAGGCTGACGGCCGGCGGGCAGGTCACCGTCTCGACCGCGGTGCACGACATGGGCATGGGCACGGCGACGGCGCAGGTCCAGCACATCGCCGCCCGGCTCGGCGTGCCGCTTGCCCAGGTCAGTTTCGAGTATGGCGACACGACCCTGCCGCGCGGGGTGATCGCCGGCGGCTCGACCCAGACCGCCTCCATCGGCGGCGCCGTCATCGCCGCGACGGAGGTTTTCGTCGAGGAGCTGCTGAAGCTCGCCGGCAACGATTCGCCGCTGGCCGGCCTGTCGCTGGCCGATGTCGAGACGCGGGACGGCGGCATCGGCCACCGCGAGGATGCCGCGCGCTTCGAAAGCTACCTGTCGATCCTGCGCCGGTCGGGACGCGGCGAACTGGTCTGCGAGGCCGAAGCCCCGCCGCCAGCGGAGATGGAAGCCTTCTCGATGCATTCCTACGGCGCGCAGTTCTGCGAGGTCCGGGTCAGCGAGATCACCGGCGAGGTCCGCGTCTCGCACTTCCTCGGCTCCTTCGACGCCGGCCGCATCCTGAACGCCAAGACGGCGACCAGCCAGTTCAAGGGCGGCATCATCATGGGGATCGGGCTGGCGCTGACCGAGGAGACCAACTTCGACCCGCGCACCGGCCGCATCGTGAATGCCTCGCTCGCCGACTATCACGTGCCGGTGCAGATGGACGTTCCCGCCATCGAAATCCTCTACACCGACATCCCCGACCCGCAGGCGCCGATGGGTGCCCGCGGCATTGGCGAGATCGGCATCACTGGCGTCGGCGCCGCCGTCGCCAACGCTGTCTACAACGCCACCGGCAAGCGCATCCGCGACCTGCCGATCACGCTCGACAAGCTGATGTGACGCTTCGAATGGGCCGATTTGGGAATTCGGTTCACAGGTGATTGGGCGGGAGAGGCGGTTTGCGGACGGCTTCTCCCGCCCTATGTCTCCATCCGAGAAACGAGAAGGCGCCATTGCGCCGACCAGGAGAGAGAACAGGATGCAGACCGTGAAGGCGAATGGCGCCGAAATCCCCGCGCTGGGCTTCGGTGTTTTCCGCATGTCGGACGAGGAGGTCGAGCGGGTGGTGCCGGCGGCGCTCGAAGCCGGTTTCCGCCATTTCGACACCGCGCAGATCTACCGCAACGAGGCCGCCCTCGGCCGTGCCCTGCAAGCGGCAGGCGCCCGCCGCGACGAGCTGTTCCTGACCACCAAGGTCTGGGTCGACAAATACAAGCCCGACCTGTTCGCCGCGTCGGTGGATGAGAGCCTGGAGAAGCTGAAAATCGACAAGGTCGATCTGCTGCTGTTGCACTGGCCGGCCGATCAGGTCGCCATCGCCGACCAGATCGAGATGCTGAACGCGGTGCAGGCCGCCGGCAAGACCCGTTTCATCGGCGTCAGCAACCAGAACATCGCCCAGTTGCGAGAGTCGGTCGAGCGCAGCCAGGCCCCCATCGTCACCAACCAGATCGAGGTCCACCCCTATCTCGACCAGAGCGCGATGGCGACGGCGGCCCGGGAGCTGGGCGTGGCGATCACCGCCTATTACGCCATGGCCGACGGCAAGGTGCCGCGCGATGCGGAGTTGCAGCGGATCGGCGCCAAGTACGGCAAGACGGCGGCCCAGGTGACGCTGCGCTGGCTGATCCAGCTGGGCCACATCGTGCTGTCCAAGACCGCCAAGCCGGACCGGGTGCCGGAGAATTTCGCGCTGTTCGACTTCGCGCTGGATGACGGCGACATGGCGGCGATTGCGACGCTGGCGCGGCCGGATGGGCGGATCGTCAGCCCGGCGGGGCTGGCGCCGGCTTGGGACAAGTGAGCGCCCGCCCGTCTGGCGCTTGATCCCCTCTCCCCCCCGGGGAGAGGGGGATTATCCCGGATCGCCGAACCATCCCCTCACAACATCCGTGGCAAGGTCACCCGCACCCGCAAGCCGCCGCTGGCGCGGTTGCTCAGTTCGATGCGGCCCTGGTGGGCCTCGACGATCGACTTCACGATGGACAGGCCGAGCCCGCTGCCGCCTGTCTTGCGGTTGCGGGAGCCTTCCAGCCGGACGAAGGGCTTGAAGACGTTGGCGATCTCCGCCTCCGGGATGCCCGGTCCCTCGTCGCAGACATCGACGACGATCTCGACGGCGTCGGCATCGACGGAGACGGTGGCGCGCTCGCCGTACTTGATGGCGTTGTCGATCAGGTTGGCGAAGGCGCGGCGAAGGCTGGACGGGCGGCCGGCAAGGCGAAGCTGGCGGGCCTGCTCGAAACGGTCGCTGCGCTCCACACCGCCGCCGAAGATGGTGCGGACGGCGGCGAACTGGAGCGGCGGCGGCTCGTGGTAGGTCACCGGGGAGCCGGTGTCGGCATAGTCGTCGCACAGGCTCTGCAGCAGGCTGGCGAAGGCGACCACCTCCACCTCCTCGCGCAGAACGTCGTCGCCGAGGAACTCCAGCGTCGCGGTGACCATCGCCGCCATCTCGTCGATGTCGGCCATCATCTTGGCGCGCAGCGCGTCGTCATCGACATATTCGGCGCGCAGCCGCAGCCGCGTCGCCGGGGTGCGCAGGTCGTGGCTGATCGCCGCCAGCAGATGGGTGCGGCCCTCCATCAGGTCGCGCAGCGCGTTGCGCGCCTGGTTGAAGGCGCGGGCGAGCGAGGCGACCTCCTCCGGCCCGTCCTCCGGCAGGGGACGGGGATGCAGGCGGTCGTGCGGGCGGGTCGCCTGCTCGGCCAGCGATTCCAGCGGGCGGACCAGCCGGCCGGGCAGCCAGAGCAGCAGCCCCAACGCCAGACCGACGGCCGCCAGACCGGCCAGCACCATCTCGAACGGCGTGGTCCGTGGCCGCCAGAAGCGCTGGCTGGCGAACTCCAGCCAGCCGCCGCCGGCAAGCTGGACATAGACGCGGGCGTCGCGCAGCTGGGCCGCCGTGTCCTCCGCCACCAGGGACAGGGATTCCGCCAGCGTCTGGGCGCGGGCGGAATGGACGGACAGCAGGGCGCGCTGGACGGCGACGAACACCGGGCGCGGCGCGTCGGCCACCCCTTCCATCACCCAGCCGGCGGGCACGGCCGGCGTGCCGGGCCCCTGCCAGGACACCGACAGGTCGGGCAGCCCGCTCAGCGCCAGCGCCGGCCCGGCGGCGATCCCATCCAGCAGCGCGCGGTCGGCCGCCTCCACCGCCGCCGCCATCGCCGGTCCCAGCCGGTGGGCGGTCAGCAGCTCCCGCGCGCGGTCGTCGACCAGCTGCATGCCGACCAGCGCCCCGCCATGGGTCAGCACCAGCAGCGCCACCATCGCCGCCAGGATGCGGTGGCGCAGCCGGGCGGCACGCAGGCGGGCCGGCAGCAGGCGCTCAAGCGCCACGGCTCAGTCCGGAAGAGGCGGCTTCGCCCTGGTCCACCACCGTCGCGGTGAACTGGTAGCCGATGCCGCGCACCGTCTTGATCAGCCCGGAACCGCCCGGCCCCTCCTCCAGCTTGCGGCGCAGGCGGCTGATCTGGATGTCGATGCTGCGGTCGAAGGGGATCGAAGTGTCGCCGCGGTGCTTCTCCAGCAGTTCGGTGCGCTCCACCACCTGGGGGGCGCGCTCCAGCAGCGTGCCGAGCAGGGCATATTCGCCCTGGCTGAGATGCACCACCACCCGGTCCGGGGTGCGCAGCTCCCGCCGCCCCTGGTCGAGCGACCAGCCGGCGAAGCCCAGCACGCGCGGCCGTTCGCGCACCGGCTCCGGCCCGCCGCAGCGGCGCAGGATGGCGCGGATGCGGGCCAGCAGTTCACGCGCGCTGAAGGGCTTGACCAGATAATCGTCGGCGCCGACCTCCAGCCCGACGATGCGGTCGACCTCGCTGCCCATGGCGGTCAGCATGATGACGGGAGTCTCCGACTTGGCGCGCAGCGAGCGGCACAGGCTGGTCCCGTCCTCCCCCGGCAGCATGACATCGAGCACGATGAGATCGACCGGCCATTGCGCCAGCACCCGCGCCATCTCACGCCCGTCGCCGGCGGTGGAGACGCGGAAGCCGCTCTTCACCAGGAAATCATGCAGCATGTCCCGGATCTCGGGATCGTCGTCCACGACCAGGAGATGGCGCGCGCGCTCCATGGCGTCCCTTCCCTCTTCCGTTCCCCGCCCCGCGGAGGGGAGCTTTCTTGTTGGTTGGGCCCGAGTGTAGCCTCCCGCGCCGGTCCGGGTACAGTGCGCCGCGCGGGCCGCTTTGTAACGGTTGCGTAACAGCGGCGCGGCCGTGATAAGGCGTTGTTACCAAATAATCCGGGCGCCGAATTGCACGCGGGATAGAGTTCCTCCAACGGCCGGACGGCTGACAGCCAAGGCCAACTCGAAGATCGAACGAAGATAGGGAACAGGGGGAAATGTCCAAAATGCCGTCTGTCAGCAAATCCATCCTCGGCATGACCGCGCTCGCCACCATCATGGCCGGCGCCCTCATGGCCGCCCCCGCCCAGGCCGAGCCGGCGGTGGAGGTTCTGCATTACTGGACGTCCGGCGGCGAATCGAAGGCGGCCGGCGCGCTGCGCCAGGATTTCGAGGCGGCGGGCGGCAAGTGGATCGATGCGCCGGTGGCGGGCGGCGGCGGCGACGCGGCCAGCACCGTGCTGCGCTCCCGCGTGCTGGCCGGCGACCCGCCGAACGCCGTGCAGCTGAAGGGTCCGAACATCAAGGACTGGGCGGCGCAGGGCAAGCTGGCGACGCTGGACGAGGTCGCCAAGGCGGAAAACTGGGACGCCATCCTGCCGCCGCAGATCCGCGACGTGGTGACCTACAAGGGCCATTACTACGCGGTGCCGGTGAACATCCACCGCGTCAACTGGATGTGGGTCAACCCGAAGGTCATGGAGAAGGCCGGCGTCGCCATCCCGAAGACCTGGGACGAGTTCAACGCCGCCGCCGACAAGCTGAAGGCCGCCGGCATCATCCCGCTGGCCCATGGCGGCCAGCCCTGGCAGGAAGGCGCGCTGTTCGAGGACGTCACCCTCGGCCTCGGCGGTCCCGACTTCTACCGCAAGGCGCTGGTGGAGCTGGACGCCAAGGCGCTGACCAGCGACACCATGGTCAAGGTGTTCGACCAGATGCGCAAGCTGCGCGGCTATGTCGATGACGGCTTCCCCGGCCGCGAATGGAACCTCGCCGCCGGGCTGCTGATGAACGGACAGGCCGCCATGCAGATCATGGGCGACTGGGAAAAGGGCGAGCTGACCGCCGCCGGCAAGGTGGCGGGCAAGGACTTCGTCTGCGCCCATGTGCCGGGCCAGTTCGGCTATATCGTCAATTCCGACAGCTTCGTCATGTTCAGCTCGGCCAACGCCGACCGCGCCGCCGGCCAGAAGCTGCTGGCCAAGCTGATCCTGGGCAAGAAGTTCCAGGAGACATTCAACGTGCTGAAGGGCTCGATCCCCGCCCGCCAGGACATGGCGCGCGATAGCTTCGACGAATGCGCCGTCAAGTCGATGGACGACCTGAAGACCGCCATCGACACCAACAGCGCCGTGCCCTCGATGGCGCATGAGATGGCGGTCCCCGGCGCCGTCCGCGGCGCCGTCCTCGACGTGGTGACCGCCCACTTCAACTCCACCATGACCTCGCAGGAGGCGGTGAAGCGTCTGGCCGAAGCCGTCGATCTGGCGAAGTAAGCCTCTGGTACCTCGCGTGTCGTCTCTCCTTCTCTGGTGTTGCGCGTGACCTTGGAAGGCCCCCTCCCATCCTGGGAGAGGGGCCTTTTTTTCGTCCGCCCTTACGGCGTGATCGCGACCTTCAGCACGCCGTCGCGCTGGTGGCCGAACAGGTCGTAGGCCTCCTCGATCCGCTCCAGCGGGAAGCGATGGGTGACCAGCGGCTTGAGGTCGACACGGCCGGAGGCGACGACGCCCATCAGCCGGCGCATCCGCTCCTTGCCGCCGGGGCAGAGCGAGGTGACGATGGTGTGGTCGCCGAGGCCGGCGGCAAACGGCCCGAGCGGCAGGCGCAGGTCGCTGGAATAGACGCCGAGGCTGGACAGCGTGCCGCCCGGCCGCAGCACGCGCAGCGCCGCCTCGAAGGTCGCCTGGGTGCCCAGCGCCTCGATGGCGACATCGACGCCGCGGCCGTCGGTCAGCCGCATGATCTCCTCCACCGGGTCGGCTTGGCGGAAATCGACCGCATGGTCGGCCCCCATCCGCCGCGCCATCTCCAGCCGCACCGGCACGGTGTCGACGGCGATGATGGTGGTGGCGCCCTTCAGCCTGGCGCCCGCGGTGGCGCACAGGCCGATGGGGCCTTGCGCGAAGACCGCAACCGTGTCGCCGATGCGGATGTTGCCGCGCTCCGCCCCGGCGAAGCCGGTGGACATGATGTCGGGGCACATCAGCACCTCCTCGTCCGTCAGCCCGTCGGGGACGGGAGCGAGGTTGACCATCGCGTCGGGGACCAGCAGGTATTCGGCCTGGGAGCCGTCGATGCTGTTGCCGAAGCGCCAGCCGCCCAGCGGTTTCCAGCCATGCCGGGTGCCGGCGCCATCCTGGGAATGGCAGCCGCACAGGCAGGCGTTGCTGTGGCCGCTGGGGGTGATGGCCCCGGCGATCACCCGCTGTCCTTCGCGGTAGCCGGTGACGGCGGAGCCCAGCTTCTCGACGATGCCGACCGGCTCATGGCCGATGGTCAGGCCGCGGGCAACCGGATATTCGCCCTTCAGGATGTGGATGTCGGTGCCGCAGATCGTCGTCGTGGTGATGCGGATCAGCGCGTCGAGCGGCCCGACGTCGGGGATCGGTTTGTCGTCCAGCACGATGCGGCCCGGTTCGACGAACACCGCCGCTTTCATCATGACCATGGCGTCCTCCCAGTTATGGTGGCGCCGGTCGGGGGGCTGTTTGGCGTGACTTTGGCAAACGGCCCGCGGCCGACGCTGTGCTTCACGCCGGCCAGTCTGGCACGACTGGGGGAGGCTCGCATTGACGCAGATTGGCCGGCTGCGGAAAATCACCCTTCCCCCATGCCGTCGCAGCCCGTTTTTCAGGAGCCGGCGGGGCCGTCGTTGGGCAGTACCGCCCCTTGGCAGCAGGAAAAGCGCAGGGTCGCCTTCACGCCGCGCTCCGGCCGCGGCTCGATGTCGAGGCTGCCGCGCAGTTGCAGGGCAAGCTGCTGGATGATCCGGCCGCCCAGCCCGGTCCCCTGCGGCCGGTCGGACAGGATGCCGACCCCGTCGTCGCAGACGCACAGCACGCACCCGGTCGCCTCCCTGCGGAAGCTCAGCTCGATGCGGCCGGCCCGGCCATCGGGGAAGGCGTATTTCAGCGCGTTGGTGACCAGCTCGTTGGCGATGGTGCCGACCGCCACCGCGACCCCCATGTCGAGATCGGCATCGTCCACCTCGGCGCTGATCGCCACCGCCTGCACCCCGACGACGCCGAGCTGGATATCCTCCACCAGGCTTTCCAGGAAATCCTTCGAACTGACGATGTTGACGCCTTCCACCCGGCGCAGCCGGACATAGACTCGGGCCAGCACGCCGATCCGCTCGATGGTGCCGCTGACGATGTCCTGCCCCGCCCCCGCCTTGTGGGCAGCGAGCGTCAGCTGGGCGCAGATCTGTTGCAGGTCGTTGCGGATCCGGTGATGGATCTCGTGCAGCATCAGATCCTTTTCCACATTGGCGGCGGCCAGCCGGTCCGAATACTCGCGCAGCCGCTCGTTCGCCCGGCGCAGGGCATGGGCGCCGCCGGCGATGCCGAAACCGAGGGCCATATAGATGAGGAAGGCCAGACGGTCGCCCGGATCGGCGACCCACAGCATCCCCTCCGGCTTCATGAAGAGCCAGGCCGAACACAGACCCGACAGCGCAACCGCCAGATAGCCCGACCCGCGGTCGAACAGCAGGGCGACGATGAAGATGGTCGGGATGAAGAGCAGGAACGGGTATTTGAACAGCAGCGGATCGAGCGCATAGCGCACCAGCGCCGTCAGCCCGATCAGCAGCAGCGTGATCCCATACTGTGCCCAAGCGGTGCGTGGGAGGCTGGACCACAGCCGGCGCAAAAAATCTTCCATACCCCGTGCTCTGCTCCGAACGATCCAACGCAACGGATAACAGCCGAAATACGAGATCGGATGACCCGGGTATGCACACAATCATGTGACGAATTGCGTCCAGGCTCCGGTCGGCCATCCAGGCGGCAGAGTCTTTCGGGGGAGCCGGCCTTGGCCGCCGGCCCCGCACCCCCATCTGCAAGGCCAATCCCGAAAAAACCGGAGGATCGCGATGCGCAGCACCCTGACCCTGTCGGACACCGCCCCGATTGCCGCTCTCATTGCCGCCCTCGCCGTCCCGCTTGCCCCGGCGCAGGCGCAACAGGGGCAAGGACCGGCGCAGGCGGGCACTGCCCAGACGGTGAAGACCGTCCGCACCAGCGCCGGGCCGGTGGCGGTCAGCCGCGTCGCCGACGGGCTGGAGCGGCCCTGGGGCATCGATTTCCTGCCCGACGGCCGGGCGCTGGTGACGGAAAAGCCGGGGCGGCTGCGCATCATGGCGCGCGACGGCTCGCTCTCCTCCCCGCTGGCCGGCACGCCCAAGGTCTTCAACCAGGGCCAGGGCGGGCTGATGGACGTGGCCGTCGATCCCGATTTCGCCCGCAACCGCGTCATCTACCTCGCCTATGCCGAGCCGGGGGATGGCAGCGGAGGTGGGAGCACCGCAGGCACGGCGCTGGGGCGCGCCACGCTGGGCGACCGCGGCATCGAGGAGTTCAAGGTCATCTTCCGCCAGACGCCCAAGGTGGACGGCGGCAACCATTTCGGCACCCGTATCGCCTTCGCACCCGACGGCCACATCTTCCTGACGCTGGGCGAACGCTACAAGTTCGATCCGGCGCAGAGCCGCGACAACACGCTGGGCAAGGTGGTCCGGCTGAACCGCGACGGCTCGGCTCCGAAGGACAACCCGTTCGCCGGTGAGGGAGGGACGGCCGGTGCCGTCTGGTCCTACGGCCACCGCAACATCGAGGCGGCGGCCATCGACCCGCGCAGCGGAGCGCTGTGGATCGCCGAGATGGGTCCGATGGGCGGCGACGAGCTGAACCGGCCGGAAGCCGGCAGGAATTACGGCTGGCCGCTGGTCAGCTGGGGCAAGCATTACGACGGCCGCGACATCCCCGACCCGCCGACCCGCAAGGAGTTCACCGACGCGGTGATCCACTGGACGCCGGTGATCTCGCCGTCGGGCATGGCCTTCTACACCGGCGGGCTGTTCCGCGACTGGCAGGGCAGCGCCCTGATCGGCGGCCTCAGCGCCAAGGGGCTGGTGCGCGTCGCCATCGATGGAACGGGGGCGAGGGAGGTCGAGCGCATTCCGCTCGACGCGCGCATCCGCGATGTGGCACAGGGTCCCGACGACGCCCTCTATGTCATCACCGATGCCGCCGACGGCGCGGTCTTGCGGCTGGCGCCGGCGAAATGACCGCCGAAAGATAGGACAGATGAGGATCAGGGATTACCGGCCGTCGGACGCGCCCGTCCTGGCGCAGCTTTATGCCCGCTCCGTCCGTGGTATCGGCCCGCGCTTCTACAGCGCCGAGCAGGTGGAGGCCTGGGCTGCCCGGGCACCGACGGTGGAGCGGGTGCGGGAAGCCTATGGCGACGGCCGCGTCGCCCTGGTCGCGGTGGACGGCGATGACCGGCCGGTGGCCTTCAGCGACGTCGAGACCGACGGCCACATCAACTTCCTCTATTGCGCGCCGGAGGCGGCCGGCCAGGGCGTGATGTCGGCTCTGGTCGACGTGCTGGAGGCGCGTGCCCTGGCGCTCGGCCACCCCCGCCTGCATGTGGAGGCGAGCGAGGCCGCCCGCCCCTTCCTGCTGCGCCGCGGCTTCACCCTGCTGGCCCGCCGGGACCTCAAGATCGGCGATGTGCCGATCCACAATTACGCCATGGAGAAGTGGCTGGTCCCGGCGGCGCGCCTCAATCGGGCGTGAGGGCGGGCGTGAGGGCCGGGGCGCCGCAGAGCGGTCGCTGCAACGCAGTCACGGGCAACTCCATCGGCGGTACCGATAAAATTTTTACGCGAACCGTGGCCTCGACGGGAAAATCGAGGGAACAGATCGGCAAGTCACTCCGTTCATTCAGCAGCATCGAAGAGCAGCGCTCTTACAGCCTGATCAACTGAATATGGAGGAAACGCATGCCTATCCTGCTTTGGCTTCTGGGCGTTCCCGGAATTATCGTGATCCTGCTGTGGATGACGGGCATCATCGGCTTCTGACCTCCCGAGATAGAACGGGTTCGTTCCACCAAGGCCTCCGCCGGCATCGCTGCGGAGGCCTTTGGTTTTTCCGGCACCCTGCATCGGGCAGCGGGCAACGGCGGGTCATTTCGACACTCATGGAAATATCGTTGACAGCCGGCGCCCCAGCTGTCATTTCGATAATTGTCGAATCATCGAATCTATGAGTGTCGGCATGGAAAAGAAGGATGTCCTGGCCGGGCTGGCGGCGCTGGCACAGGAAACGCGGTTGGACATCTTCCGCCTGCTGGTGGAAGCCGGGCCGGAGGGCCGCTCCGCCGGATCGATTGCGGAGGCGCTGGCGGTGGCACCGGCCACCCTGTCCTTCCACCTGTCGGCGCTGACCAATGCCGGGCTGATCCTGCAGCGGCGGGAAAGCCGGTCGCTGATCTATTCGGCGGATTTCGGGCGGATGACCGGCATCGTCGGCTTCCTGTCGGAAAACTGCTGCGGCCGGTCGGCCAATGCCGGCGCCTGCATCCCGGTCTGCGCGCCGACGCCGGAAGCGGCCAACGGCGAAAAGACCGCAAGCCCGCGCTGCGGCTGCTGAGACCCGAAACCGGAGCGAAGAATGGCCGAGAACCGCGTCTACAACGTGTTGTTCCTGTGTACCCACAACAGCGCCCGCAGCGTCATGGCGGAATGCCTGCTGAACCGGGAGGGCAAGGGCCGTTTCCGCGGCTTCAGCGCCGGCAGCCAGCCGTCCGGGCGCATCAACCCCACCGTCCGCGACCTGCTGGAGCGGCTGGGCTTCCCGACGGCGGACCTGCGCTCCAAGAACTGGGACGAGTTCGCCCTGCCCGGCGCGCCCCACATGGATTTCATCGTCACCGTCTGCGACAACGCCGCGGGCGAGGTCTGCCCGGTGTGGCCGGGCCAGCCGATCAGCGCCCATTGGGGCTTTCCCGACCCGTCCGGCGCCGAAGGAACCGAGGCCGAGAAGGCGGCCTTCACCGCCACGGTGTTCGGGCAGATCGAACGCCGCATCCAATCCTTCGCCAGCCTGCCCATCGCGTCGCTCGACCGCATGGCGCTGAAACGCCGGATGGACGAGATGGCACGGGCAGAATCCTGACGTGTGTGTTGGTGGAAGGCCAAATCCATGAGCGCTGACATCCAAACCGCCCCGGCGGCGCGTCCCGCCATGGGGACCTTCGAGCGCTATCTCAGCCTTTGGGTGGCGCTGTGCATCGTCGCCGGCATCGCTCTCGGCCATCTGGTGCCCGGCCTGTTCCAGGCGATTGCCGCGGCCGAGGTCGCCCAGGTCAATCTGCCGGTCGCCCTGCTGATCTGGCTGATGATCGTGCCGATGCTGCTGAAGATCGACCTCGGCGCGCTGGGGCAGGTTCGTGAGCATTGGCGCGGCATCGGCGTGACGCTGTTCATCAACTGGGCGGTCAAGCCCTTCTCGATGGCGCTGCTCGGCACGCTGTTCATCGGCCATCTGTTCGCGCCGCTGCTGCCGCAGGAGCAGATCTCCTCCTACATCGCCGGGCTGATCCTGCTGGCCGCCGCCCCCTGCACCGCCATGGTGTTCGTGTGGTCCAACCTGTGCGACGGCGAACCGCACTACACGCTGAGCCAGGTGGCGCTGAACGACCTGATCATGGTGTTCGCCTTCGCGCCGCTGGTCGGGCTGCTGCTGGGCGTGGCGTCGATCACCGTGCCGTGGGGGACGCTGCTGCTGTCGGTGCTGCTCTACATCGTCATCCCGGTGGTGGTCGCCCAGCTGTGGCGGCGCAGCCTGCTGGCGACCGGCGGCGAGCCGGCGCTGACGCGCGTGCTCGGCCGCATCCAGCCGGTGTCGCTGCTGGCGCTGCTGACCACGCTGGTGCTGCTGTTCGGCTTCCAGGGCGAGCAGATCCTGGCGCAGCCGATGGTGATCCTGCTGCTGGCGGTGCCGATCCTGATCCAGGTCTATTTCAATGCCGGCCTCGCCTATTGGCTGTCGCGCCGATTCGGGGTGGCGTGGTGCGTGGCGGCGCCGGCGGCGCTGATCGGCGCCTCCAACTTCTTCGAACTGGCGGTGGCGGCGGCCATCAGCCTGTTCGGGCTCGGCTCCGGGGCGGCACTCGCCACCGTGGTCGGGGTGCTGGTCGAGGTCCCGGTGATGCTGTCGGTGGTGCGCATCGTCAAGGCAACCAAGCCCTGGTACGAAGGACAGGCGGGGGCGTGACCTCCGCCTTTTCATGGGCTTTTGCTGCGCATGACTGAGGAGGCTCCGGCGCACCGCCGTTATGTAGCGAAACTACATTTGGATTATCCCGGATTTATACCGAGATATGCAGAGGAATGGTCTACTCCCTACCAATGGATTCCTCTATCCGCTTGGCGTGACATGATCCAGATCAATTATCACGGCAAGTGGTAGGACCACTCTTGCGTCGCCGTCGGGCGAGATGTAGGTTTCCTACATAGCGCATGGAACCGAGAGATTCGGGGGTTCCGGGCCGGGAAACCGGCCCTTTGGCGACACCCGACGGGAGACGCCCGATCATGGTCACGACCGTTAAAACCCTATCCGACCTGAACGCCCTGATCGCGCGGGTGAAGGCGGCGCAGGCGCGCTTTGCCGATTATCCGCAGGAGACGGTCGACCTGATCTTCCGCAGCGCGGCGCTGGCCGCCGCCAACGCCCGCATCCCGCTCGCCAAGATGGCGGTGGCGGAGACCGGCATGGGCGTCATGGAAGACAA
>NZ_PDKW01000037.1:0-246279 GCF_002573965.1 Azospirillum palustre
GAGATCTGGAAGGAGCGGACCAGCCCCTTGCATGCGATGTCGGCCGGCTTGGTGCGGGTGATGTCGCGGCCCTTGTAGAGGATCTGGCCGCGGGTCGGCGTCAGGAACTTGGTCAGCAGGTTGAACACCGTGCTCTTGCCGGCGCCGTTCGGGCCGATCAGCGCATGGATGGTGCCGCGGCGAACCTGGAGGTTCACATCCCGAACCGCCACGAACCCCTTGAATTCCTTCGTCAGACCACGCGCTTCCAGGATGATGTCGTCGGTGGGTCCGGTGGTCATTCCTGTCCTCTTCCGGTCTTGGGTCGGCCGGCCGGCAGCGGACCGACATAGCGTGACGTCGGTCGCAACATGCGTCCGGTCCGCTCCTGTTCACGCACATGCGCCGCCCATCCGGCAGCACGGCTGGCGGCGAAGAGGGGTGTGAAGCCCGCACGCGGCACACCGAGCGCTTCCAGCAGCAGGGCGGCGTAAAATTCCACATTGGTGTGCAGGGTCCGCTCGGGACGGCGCGCCGCCATCACCGAAAGAACCGTCCGCTCGACGGCTTCGGCAAAGGCGAGCCGACCCTCTGCTACCCGGCTCGCGCCGGACCGCTGGAGCGCCAGGAGGCTGTCTTTCATGATGTCCGCGCGAGGATCGCGGATGTGATAGGCCCGCGACCCGAAGCCCATCAGCCGCTCCCCGCGGTCGAGCGCCGCCGTCACCCAGCCTTCCGCATGATCCGCCTCGCCGATGGCATCCAGCATGTCGAGGACCAACCCCGGCGCCCCGCCATGCAGCGGCCCTTCCAGCGCGCCCAGCGCCGCCAACGCGGCAGCCGACAGGCTGCCCCCGGTCGAGGCGACCACGCGGGCGGTGAAGGTCGAGGCGTTCACGCCGTGATCGACCATCGCGACCAGATAACGGTCGAGCGCCCGCGTCTCCGCCTCGCCGACTGCGGCATCATGGATCATGCGCAGCAGATCGGCGGCATGCGGCAAGGAGCGGTCCGGCGCCACCGGGGCCTGTCCACGAACCAGCCGGATGGCCGAAGCGGCGGCAACGGCGGCGCCCGCCACCAGCATCGTCGGCGTCATCGCGGCCCCCGGCAGCGAGGCCAGCAGGAAGCGCTGACATTCGATCACGGTGAGATCGGACGGCATCGCCGCGAAGCGGGGAGAGAGCCGCGCAAAGGCGTCGCATCTCGCCGCAGCCAGGGCATCCGGGCTCATCCGTGCCGGGATCTCCGCATCCCACAGGATCGCCACCACCTCCTCATAGGGACGGGCGATCAGATCGGGCAGTCGATGCCCACGCATCACCATCTCACCCGTCGCCGGGTCGCCCCCGCTCAGGCTGGTTTCGGCGGCCGATATCCGCTCCATCGTCATGCTGTCCGGTAAGGGGTGGGAGGCGCCGCCGCCGGGGGTGATGCGGCGAATTCGGTGCGAATCCTAAGCAATCAGCCCTCCGGCTCAACTTCCTATATGTAAGCGGGGCATTACCATCGGTTATGCATCGCCGGGAGCGAAGCCCTGTGGGGGAACGCCTACATCTTCTTGACCAGAGGGCAGTCGCTTTCCGACAGCGGCCGGAAGGCACGGTCGGCGGGAACGCTGCGGACCAGCTTGTAATAGTCCCAGGACGACTTGGACTCGGCCGGGGTCTTGACCTGGAAGAGATACATGTCGCGCAGCACCCGGCCGTCCTCGCGCACCGTGCCGTTCTTCGTCATGAAGTCGTTCACCGGCGTTTCCTTCATCGTCTTCATGACGGTGGGAGCGGCATCGGTCCCGGCGGCCTTGATCGCCTTCAGGTAATGGCTGACCGCGCCGTAGACGCCGGCCTGGTAGAAGGTCGGCATCGCCTTGCGCTTCTCGAAGAAGCGCTTGGAGAAGGCGCGCGTCCCGTCGTCCATGTCCCAGTAGAAGGGCGTCGTCAGCATGATGCCCTGGGTCGCCGGCAGGCCCAGCGCATGGACCTCGCTGATGGCGAGCAGCAGCGCCACGATGTTCTTGCCCGACTGGCCGAGCCCGAATTCCGCCGCCTGCTTGATGGCGTTCTGGGTGTCGGCCCCGGCGGTGGCGAGCGCCACGACCTTGGCCGGCGACGCCTGGGCCTGGAGCAGGAAGGAGGAGAAGTCGGCATTGTTCGCCGGCATCCGCACGCTTCCCACCACCTTGCCCTTCTGGCTTTCGACGACGGCGCCGGTGTCACGCTCCAGCGCATGGCCGAAGGCATAGTCGGAGGTCAGGAAGTACCAGCTGTCGAAGCCCGAGGCCACCACCGCTTCGCCGGTCACATGGGCCAGCGCATAGGTGTCGTAAGTCCAGTGGATGCCGTTCGGCGTGCAGGCCTTGCCGGTCAGGTCGGAGCTGGCCGGCGAGGAGAAGATGGCGACGCGGTTCTTCTCCTTGGTGATCTGCTGCACCGCCAGCGCCACGGCGGAGTTCGGCACGTCCATGATGGCGTCGACCTGATCGACGTCGTACCAGCGCCGCGCCGTCGAGGCGCCGACGTCGGCCTTGTTCTGATGGTCGGCGAAGATCAGCTCGACGGGCGTGCCGTTGACGGCGCCGCCGAAATCCTCCACCGCCATTTGCGCCGCGGCGATCGACCCCTGACCGGTGCTGTCGGACAGCTGGCCCGACAGATCGGTCAGGATGCCGATCTTGATCTTGCCGTCGCTGTAGGCGGCGCTCTGCGCGAGCGCCGGCTGGGACAGGCTGTGGGCGAACAGGCAGGCGGCGACAGCCGCCGTTACGGCGTAACGGTTCATCAGGTCCTCCCTAGGGAATTTTTATGGATCGCCAGCGTTATGGATGATCAATCGGCGTCGCTGGAGGCCGCCGCATGCTGGGCGGCCAGCCGGCCGAACACCGCGCCGCGCAGGACCGAGGTCGAGCCGGTATAGACCTGGTGATAGAGGCCGACCGTCTCGCCCGCCGCATAGAGTCCCGGCATCGGCCGGCCGTTGCCGTCCAGCACGCGGGCATCGGCATCCACCTTCAATCCGCCGAAGGTGAAGCAATTGGCCGAGACGATGGGGAAGGCGCGGAACGGACCCTTGGTCAGCGGGCGCGCCCAGTTGGTCTTGGCCGGGGTCAGGCCGGTGGTCGCCAGACCGTCCACCCGCGTCGGGTCGAAGCGGGCCGCGTCGGCGGGACAGGCGGCGTTGTAGGCGGCGACCGTCGCCAGCGTGGCGTCCGGCGGCAGGCCCAGCTTTTCGACCAGCGCGTCGAGCGTCGGCGCCTCGATGGCCGGCACGTCGCTGCGGATGCTGGTGCGCCAGCGCGGAATGTCCTCCACCTGATCGTCGAACAGCACATAGGCGATCCCGTCGGGCTGGTCGGCAACGATGCGGGTGATGTGGTCGTAGGTGGCGTCTGCGGTGCCCGGCGCCTCGTCGAGGAAGCGTTCGCCGCGCTTGTTGACCAGCACGCCATAGGGCCAGATGAAGATCACCGCTTCCGGCTGGCGGGAGCGCGGGTCGACCGGTTCTGCATGGTAGGAACCGAAATCGCCGGCCGCCGCCGCCCCGGCGTCGAGCGCCATGCGGATGCCCTCGCCACGATTGTAGTAGCCGCCGCGCGCCACCGGCCGCACATGTTTGGCGCGCTGGCCCATGTAGCGGGTCATCATCTCCGGGTTGCCCTGATAGCCGCCCGACGCCAGGATGGTCGACCGGCCGCGGATGGCGACGCGCAGCCCGTCCGTCCCGGTGGCATGAACGCCGCCGATGCGGCCCCGGTCGTCACGCAGCAGGTCGAGCGCCGTGGTGCGGTAGAGCACGCGGGCGCCCAGCGCCTTCGCCTCCGCCATCAGGCGTTCGATCAGGGCGAGACCGCCGCCCTGCGCCGCGATGCGCTGGGTGTTCTGGGTCAGCAGATAGATCGGCTGCGGTTCGAAGCGCAGGCCGAAGCCCTTCAGCCAGGCGATGGTCGGCGGCACCCGCTCGGCGAAGCGGGAGATCACTTCCGGATCGGGGAAGGGGTGGGCCTTCACATAGTCCGGCCAATGCTCGTACGGTTCGGCGGCGGCGGCCAGCACGTTGGGGTCGATGTTCAGCCCGGCATTGGCGGCGAAATGCTCCTCGAAATCGTCGGAGATCTCCGAATCGTTCTTCATCCGCATATAGGCTTCGGTCCAGCGCGAGTTGCCGCCGAAATCCTCCTCGGGCGCCCGCTCCAGCAGGGTGACCGACAGGCCGGCCTGCAGCGCCGTCACCGCCGCCGAAAGCCCGGCGATGCCGCAGCCGACGATGACCAGATCGCTGATGGCCAAATCGCCGATGGGGTGCTCAGACATCCGTGTTTCCTCCGTCATTTCCTTCGTCTCCAGACCTGTCCCGCATCATCCGGCCCGCATCATCCGGCAAGGCGCTGCCGGTTGCCGTCGGGTTCCTTATCGGCCACGACGATTCCGGCCCCCGTCAGCTGTTCGATCGCCGCCGGACCGTAGCCGAGTTCGGCCAGCACCGCGCAGGTGTCCTGTCCGACGCGCGGCGGGTCGCGGCGGATCGTAAGATCGCTGTCCGCCACATGGATCGGCAGCCGCGGCAGGGCGGTCCGCACCCCGTTCGGCAGGGTGGTCGGCATCAGCCCGCCGGTGGCCCGCAGGTGCGGATCCTCGAACAAATCCTCCGGCCGGGCGATGGGCGCGAAGGGAATGCGGGCGCGCTCGCACACCGACACCGCCTCCTCCATCGACAGGCTGCCGAACAGCGCCGTCAGCAGCGGCAGCAGGCGCGGCCGGGCGGCGATGCGGTCGTTGTTGGTGCGGAACGCGGGATCGTCGCGCAGGTCCGGCCGGTCGATGACGGCGCAGAAGCGCTCCCAATGGCTGTCGGTGGTGATGCCGACGAAGATCGGCCGCCCGTCGGCAGTACGGAAGGTCTCGTAGACCGCCCAGGCCGACACCCGCTCCGGCATCGGCGGGATCGGCCCGTCCGCCTGGGCGGCGTAGCAGAGATGCTGCCCCATCAGGAACACCGTTGTTTCGAACAGGGCGGTCTCGACGGTCTGGCCCTTGCCGATCCGTTCCCGCTCGCGCAGCGCCACCAGGATGGCGATGACGGCGAACATGCCGCCGGTGATGTCCACGACCGAGGTGCCGGCGCGCAACGGCCGGCCGCTCGGCCCGGTCATGTAGGCGAGCCCGGTCATCATCTGCACCACCTCGTCGAGCGCGAGGCGGCCGGCATAGGGGCCGTCGAGGAATCCCTTCAGGCTGGCGTAGATCAGGCGCGGATTGACGCGGGCCAGCGCGTCGGCGCCCAGCCCCAGCCGCTCCATCGTGCCGGGGGCGAAATTCTCCACCAGCACGTCGGCCTCGGCAACGAGACGATGGGCGATGTCGCGGCCCTCCGGCGTCTTCAAATCGACGGCGATGGAGCGTTTGTTGCGGTTGAAATAGCCGAAATAGCCGGTGCCGAAGCCCTTCAGATGGCGGGTCGGCTCGCCGTTGGGCACCGGCTCGACCTTCACCACGTCGGCGCCGAGGTCGGCGAGGATCATGGCGCAGGATGGCCCCATCACGGTATGGCCGAAATCGACGACCTTGACGCCGGCCAGGGGGAGCGGCTTGGCAAGGGCATCGGCGGGGGATCGGTCGGTCATGCTCCGTCTCCCGGAATCTCTGTTGGAACCGGACGCGGCGACGCCCCGTCATAGCGATAGGGGATGGACGGCGGCATCGGCCCCTTGATGCGGCCGCCCTGCTGCGACTGCTCCCAGGCGTGGGCCAGGATGCCGACCGAGCGCGACAGCACGAACAGCCCGCGCCCGAGCCCGGACGGGAAGCCGAGTTCGGCGAACACCACGGCGGTGGCACCGTCGATGTTCATCGGAAGCCGCCTGCCCTTGCGCGCGGCCAGCGCATCCTCCACCGCGCGGCCGATGGCGGCAGCCTCTCCCGTCACGGCCCCCTCCCCCGTCGCCGTCTCCACCAGGGCCAGCAGCCGGCCGGCGCGCGGATCGACGGGATGGAAGCGGTGGCCGAAGCCGGGGATATGCTCGCGCCGCTCCAGCCGGGCGGCGATTTCCTCATCCGCCGCCCCGGCCACGGACATGCCGCCCGCCCCGTGATTGGCCATGCGGGCGGCGATGGCGGCGTAGAGGTCCATGCATTGCTGGCCGGCGCCGCCATGGACGTCGCCCAGCGCGTTGATGCCGGACGCCATGGCGTTGTTCAGCCCGACGCCGCAGGTGGCGGCCATGCGGGCGGTGGCGATGGATGGCGCCTGCGGCCCGTGATCCACCGCCGCCACCAGCGCGGCGCCCAGCAGCCGGCCCTGCGCCGGTGCCGGCAACTCGCCGCGCAGCATCAGCCAGACCATGTCGGGGAAGCCGATCGTGCCGATCAACTCCTCTATGGCATAGCCGCGCACCCGAATCGAACCCGGATGGATGTCGATGATCGACGTCCGCCACCAGCCGGCGGCGCTGTCGATGGTCGCTTCGGACATGGGAATGCTCCCGGAGAACTCCCTTCGCAGGCCCGGCCTCAGCCGAGCACGAAGGGGTTGGCGCGGTTGGGTTTCGTGGTGATCCAGACGGACTTGGTCTGGAGATACTCCTTGATCGCCTCCACGCCCCCTTCACGGCCGAGGCCGGAGCGCTTGTAGCCGCCGAAGGGCGTGGTGAAGCTGGTCGAGCGGTAATTGTTCACCCACACCGTCCCCGCCCGCAGCCGGTCGACGCAGTACATCGCCCGGTGCAGGTCGCGGGTCCACACGCCGGCCGCCAAACCGAACTCGACGTCGTTGGCGATGCGCAGCGCATCGTCCTCGTCCTCGAAGGGGATGACGCAGAGGACCGGGCCGAACACCTCCTCCTGGGCGATGCGCATGTCGTTGCGCACCTGGGTGAAGATGGTCGGCGCCACGAACTGCCCCTGGCCGTAGTCCGGCCCCGACAGGGCATGGCCGCCGAGCGCACAGACCGCGCCTTCCTGCTTCGCCATGTCGATCATCCGCAGGATCTTCTCCCATTGCGGACGGGTGGCGATGGGGCCGACCTGCGTGTCCATGCTGGACGGGTCGCCGATGCGCGCCTCGCCCGCCGCCGCGACCAGCTTGCCGACGAAGGCGTCGTGGATGGTCTTCTGGACCAGCAGGCGCGAGCCCGCCATACAGGTCTGGCCCGAGGCGCCGAACACGCCGGAGATGGCGCCCTTCACCGCCTGGTCGAGGTCGGCGTCGTCGAAGACGATGTTCGGCGACTTGCCGCCCAGTTCCAGCGTCACCTTCTTCAGGCCCGGCGCCGCGGCCTCGTTGACGCGCTGACCGCCGATGTCGCCGCCGGTGAAGGCGATCTTGGCGGTCAGGGGATGGCGCACCAGCGGCTCGCCCACTTCCCCGCCGAAGCCGGTGACGACGTTGACGACGCCGCGCGGGAAACCCGCCTCATGCGCCAGCTTCGCCAGCTCCAGGATGGAGGCGGAGGTGTATTCCGACGGCTTGATGACGAGGGTGTTCCCGGCCGCCAGCGCCGGAGCCATCTTCCAGGTGGTCAGCGCCAGCGGCGAATTCCACGGCGTGATGGCGACGACGACGCCGAGCGGCTCATACTTCACATAGTTGAAGACGTCGGCCTTGTTGATCGGCACGACGGCGCCCTGAACCTTGTCGGCCAGCCCGGCATAGTAATGGAACCATTGGGCGACGTTCCGCACCTGCCCGCTGACCTCGGCCATCAGCTTGCCGTTGTCGCGCTGCTCGATGGCGCCCAGCCGGTCGACATTGTCCTCGATCAGCCCGGCCAGCCGGCGCAGCAGCGCGCCGCGCTGGGTCGCCGTCAGCCCGGCCCAGTCCGGCGACAGGAAGGCGCGGTGCGCCGCCTCCACCGCGCGGTCGGCATCGGCCTGCGTGCCGCGCGGGATCTCCGCCCAGGCCCGCCCCGAAAAGGGCTCCGTCGTCTCGAACCACTCGTTGGAAACCGGATCGCACCAGTCCCCGTCGATGAACAGCTTGTAGCGTTCCACCCTTCGCCTCGCAAAAGTTCTGTTAGATAGAACTGTGTTTCATCTAAGAGAACATACGAAGGCAAATTGCGTCAAGCCTGAACCATTTGCCCCCGCACTTTTCTCACGCCCGGGACTTGTTCGGGCCGTCCTTGACGGCCGATGGCGGTGTCGAGGAAGAATGCACGCCGAAGCTGCCAATGAAGGGTGCGACATGACCGATGCGAAGCCGACCACGACCGCCGCATCCGCCGGGGGAGTTGAGTCCGTCGACCGGGCATTGAGCATTGTCGGCTGCTTTCAGGCGGGCGATCATGCATTGAGCCTGACCGAGATCGCGGCGCGCACCGGACTCTACAAGAGCACCATCCTGCGGCTGACCGTGTCGCTGGAAAGGGCCGGCTATCTCGTCCGCCACCAGGACAAGTCCTACCGGCTCGGCCCGGAGCTGATGCGGCTGGGGGGTCTCTACCAGCGCTCGCTGCGGCTGGAGGACCATGTCCGGCCGGTGCTGCGCCAGCTGATGCGGGAGAGCGGGGAAAGCGCCTCCTTCTTCCGGCGCGAAGGGGCGTGGCGCATCTGCGCCTTCCGCGAGGATTCGACGCAGGCGATCCGCGATCATGTTCATGAAGGCGACCGCCTGCCTCTGGACCGGGGTGCCGCCGGCCATGTGCTCACCCGCTTCGCCGGGCAGGGATCGGCGGCCGACTTCGCCGCCTTGCCACTGCTCTCCTTCGGCGAGCGCGAGTCCGAGACCGGGGCCGCCGCCGTGCCGGTCTTTTCACAACGGGACGGGCTGGTCGGCGCGTTGACCCTGTCGGGACCGCTGACCCGCTTCACCGGGGAGCGGGTGGCGGTGATGGCGCCCCTGCTGCTGGCCGCCGGCAGCCGCCTGTCGGAGACGCTGGGCGGACATTACCCGGATTCGGCGTCGCAGTCTGCATAGGCAACGGCAGCCCAAAGCAGGATGGCGACGAAACGGTGAGGCCATGGCCGTGCCGGAGGCGTCCGGGCCGGTGCCGGGAGGGCAGCGTCCTTCGTCCCGCAAGCACCACACCGACGTCCGGGTACGCGTTCCGGCTCTGTTGCGAGGCCTGCCGGCAGGCGGCGGAATGGCTGGGCGCTGGAGGAAGCCAATCGGTGTCGGACCTCACGGGATGCCCGCAACCATCATCCCGTGCCTACCGGCAAACCTTGCAACAGACCCTGTGGATGACGGGAGCAGAAATACTAAATTCGCTATCTAAGGATTTATTGAATTCTATTTTTCTACCTTCACGCATTGTCTTGCGGCATAGAATTGCTCTATATAGGTGTTGTCTTCTGCCTATGTCACCACCATTCCGAGATGTCTTGGGCATTGAGACCAAAAACTGGAGGAATTTTAATGTCAGCCAAATTTGCCGGAGCAATGGGCTTTGCGGCCTCCCTGCTGTTCGCCATGCCGGCTCTGGCGGGAACCACAGGTGTCGTCGTGCAGAATCTGTCCGGCCAAACCGTCACGGTGTCGGGGACCAGCATCGGCCTGCCGAGCTCGATCAACAACGGTGCCTCGGGAACGGGCACATCCAGCTTTTCCTCCGGTCAGCCGGACAGCGGCGTCTTGACCGTGTCGGGGGGCGGGAAGACTTGCAGCTTCTCGTGGTCGCGGCCGGGGCAGCAGGTTAAGAACGGTCCGCTCTGCGGGACGCTGACGGCTTTCGCTACACCGCTTGGCGTGACCGCTCAATGTCCTACCCCAAGTGTCAGCCAGCAGCCTTCACCCACCTGCACGGGCGCCATCGTATTCACCATCCGTTAAAATCTTTGGCGCTAATAAATTTGATTCAGCGTTTTTAATTTAATTTCTAGATCGTGGATTACCATGATCAATAAAATTAGATTGCACTGATGAGTATTTATTAGCGCCATCAACCGCCCAACATAAGGGAGTAGTAGAAAATGGTTGGAATTGGAAAATTCAACGCTCCCAATTTTACTATGGTTGGCGGGAAGGATCTTCAAAATTTTATGGAGAAATCGGTTTCCGAGGCAAAGAAGAAAATAGCTGCCGACGGAAGTCTTGAGGGATTTAAGACAGGATTTACATCGGCAACTGGGGATATATCGGTCAAGATCACCTCGAAGTTGATGGTGGGGCCTGATGGTCAATCGGGTTATGGCCTATCCTATGAAATGGATACGAGCGAGAATGGCACTCGGATTGCTCACGGAGAAGGAGTAACCGGAGTTACCGCCAATAACGAAGATATTGAGCGATTTCGTTCAATGATGACCGATATGAATGACGTGTCGGCCGCACAATCGGTTAAAATGACAGAAGAAGAACATTTGAATTTTGTGAAAGAGAATTTTACGCCGGAGCAATATGAAAAGGTCGTTCAAGGTTTAAAGGAATCCAAAGCGGCCTACGAAGCTCAGCAGAGAGAGTTGCGTGGGGAAAAAAGTGATGCGTCTTCACCGGCGCTTGATAACGGCACGCGGCTTGACCGCATGAAGGCACGGAGCGAGGACGGGGCGCAACTGGCCGAAAGGCTGCTGAAGGGCGTGACCGGGCGCGACCAGTCGGAGGCGAATCGTACCGCACACTGGCTGGCTTCCTCGCTCACCGATCCTGCCACTGACAAATCCTCCGTCCGGACCGCGGACGAGGCGTCGCCCCCGCCTTCCTACAAGCCTGTCGATCTGAAGACCTGACTCTGTAAACAACATTATTCGTTCGGCAACGGTGCCTGAACACATCCACTCTCTTCGCTTACCCCTCGACACAACAGGCATCGGTCGCACCTCACGCGATGGTGTAGGCCTATCATCCCGCTGACGGAGTGCCGAAAATGGCTGGAGCGATCACGGATTATAACGGCCCCAACGTCACGCTTGCGGGCGGTTCCGCTTTGAAGAAATTCATGGAACACACCGCCGCTGCCGCCAAGAAGAAAATCGAGGAAACCGGAAGCGTCGCGGGATTCAAAGCAGACTTCAGGTCTGCCGATGGCGAAATTTCCGTAAACATCACGTCAGATTTTGGAACTGACTTGAATGGAAAATCTGGCTATGCCTTATCCTATCGCCTGGAGACAACAGATAAAAGCGTTCAAGTTGGTGGCGGCGAAGGTGGCAGTAACGTCGCCGACAGTGGAGATGATATCGATCAGTTTGTATCGACCGTAGGTAAGATGAATGACTCAGTCGGCACAAAATCTGGGAAAATGACAGAAGAAGAAGAGCTTAAATATGTAAAAGAAAATCTTCCGCCAGAACAATACGAAAAATTCGTTCAAGGCATAAAGGAATCCAAAGCGGCCTACGAAGCTCAGCAGAGAGAGCTTCGGGGGGAGAAGGGCGATGCGTCCTCTCCGGCGTCTGGCGGTGGCACGCGGTTTGACCGCATGAAGGCGCGGAGCGAGGATGCGGCGCAGCTTGCCGAGCGGCTGCTGAATGGCGTGACCGGGCGCGACCAATCGGGGGCGAATGGCCCTGCACATTGGCTGGCGTCCTCCCTCACCGATCCCTCCGCCGACAAGTCCTCCACCCAGACCGCCGACAAAGCGTCGCCTCCGCCCTCATACAAGCCCGTCGATCTGAAGACCTGAACACGGCCCGGCCGGAGGGAAGAAGCCAGCCGGCAGGACGGATGTCCACCTCCAAGGCCCGAAACAGGTGGCGAGGATCGGCATCGTCGCGCGTGCCGCCCGCCCTTTTCCTGTCCATGGCACATTGCGTATGATATGGACAGTTATGGTTGTATCAAAGGTGTTTCCATTGCGGTTCCGAGTGCCATGAACGCATGTCCTGCGATCATACGCTGCATGGTGGTCGCCCTGGCTCTGGGAACCGCCGTTGGCGGTACGGAGGGCGCACACGCGCAGATGGCTCCGCAACCCCGCTATGCCCATGACGGCTCCGGACCGCCGCCGCCGGCAACCGGTCCCGAACTGCGCCTGACCCTGCCTGAGGCGGTCTATCTCGGACTGCGGCGGAACAACGGGGTCCGGGCGGCTTATCTGCAACGGGTTCTCGACGCCTACAACCTGCATGTCGCGGAATCCGCCTTCACCCCCCGCGGAAATCTGCTGTCCACCATCGATGCCGACCGCACCGGCGGCAGCCGCGGGGTCGCCATCGACCTGGCGCCGACGGTGCAAACGCTGACGCCGCTGGGAACAATCATCGCGTTCGGCTGGGACCTGCGGCAGAGCAGCAGGCGGCAACCGAACGAGGGGCTGTCGCAGGGGGAGTCGGCGCTCACCCTGTCGGTCATCCAACCGCTGCTGAAGGGCGCCGGCTACGACACCACGATGGCCCCGGTGCGCATCGCGCGGTTGCAGGAGCGCTACAACCGGCTTCGCCTGAAGACCGCGGTCGCCAACACCGTGACCGACATCGCCCGCGCCTATCACCAGTTCGTTCAAACCCGCCAGCAGATCGCCCTGGCCGACGGCGCCCTGCAACGCGCCCGCGATCTGGAGGCGACCAACCGGGCCCTGATCGCCGCCGGACGGATGGCGGCGGTCGAGCTGTTCCAGGCCCAGGCGACCACCGCGGCCCAGGAACTGGCGCTGTTGCAGGCGCAAAGCGCGTTCGATGCCGCGCGGCTCGCACTGCTGGCGCTGCTGGCGCTCGATCTCGACACGCGGATCGTTCCCGCCGACCGGCTGACGGCGAAGCCGGTGCGGATCGACGTGAACGAGGTGAGGGCGCTGGCCTTCGACAACCGCCCGGATTACCTGTCGCAGCTGATCGCCATCGAAAGCGCGCGCATCGGGCTGGATGTCGCCCGCAATCAACGGCTGTGGGACGTTTCGGTGGTCGCCGGGGTGAGCGTGCCGGGAGCCGGGCGCAGCGGCTGGCGGGCGTCGGAAAAGCTGCCCGCCACCAAGACCGACCTGCGGGCCGGGCTTCAGCTCAACATTCCCATCAACGACCTGTCCCTGAAACAGCAGGAGGTCCAGGCCAGCGTCGGCCTGCGGCAGAACGAGGTCGTACTGGAACAGCTGCGCGCCCAGGTCGATCAGCAGGTGCGCGACGGGGTGCGGACGGTCGACGCCATGTGGCGCCAATACACGCTCAGCCGGCAGGTGCGGGAACTGGGTGAACGGACGCTGGCCGGCGAGATGGCCAAGCTGCGCGCCGGACGGTCGAGCAATTTCCAGGTCGTGTCGTTCCAGGACCAGCTGCGCTCCGCCGAAAGCGGCGAGCTGGCGGCGCTGGTGGCCTATCTCGATGCGCTCGTCCTGCTGGACCTGCAGGTCGGCACCACCATCGACACCTGGGGCATCCAGCTGAACGATCCGCCGCCATGATGCGCGCCCCCATCCCCGCCCTCCGGCCCAGGCCGGCGTTGCTCCCGGCGCTGCTCCCGGCGTTGCTGTGCACGCTGGCGGCCGGCTGCTGCGCGCCGCCCGAGACAGCACTTCCCCCCGTCGCGGCGCCGGACATCGCGGCGCCGGCACTGGCGGCTTCCGCCGACGGTCTGCCGCTGGCGGCCTATGCCCGCCCCACCGGCGAGGCGGGGGTCTCCCTCCGGCTGGTGTCGCCCGCACCGTCGCCCGCCCTGCCGTCCGCCGACACGCCCGCCGCCGGTCCGTGAGGCGACGCATGACCATCCTCGCTCTCGACGGCGTGCATAAGAGCCATGGCCACGCGGCAGGTGCGGTGCAGGTGCTGCGCGACGTGTCGCTGGACATCCGGCAGGGCGAGGTCTGCGCCATCGTCGGGGCTTCGGGGTCGGGAAAATCGACGCTTCTCTCGCTGATGGGTCTGCTGGACCGTCCGGATTCCGGGCGGCTCCGCTTCGAGGGGGAGGAGGTCGGGGCGGCCTCGGCGGACCGGCTGGCGGCACTGCGCAACCGCCGCATCGGCTTCGTCTTCCAGTCCTTCCATCTGCTGCCCCGGCTGACGGCGTTGGAGAATGTCGCCCTGCCGTTCCTGTACCGCGGCGTGCCGCCGCGCCTGGGCCGCGACCGTGCGGCGGCGATGCTGGAGCGGGTCGGGCTGGGCGACCGGCTGCATCACCGGCCGGAGGAGATGTCGGGGGGCCAGCGCCAGCGCGTCGCCGTTGCCCGCGCGGTGGTCGGCGATCCCGCCCTGCTGCTGGCCGACGAGCCGACGGGAAATCTGGACAGCGCCACCGCGCGCCAGATCATCGACCTGTTCTTCGCCCTGAACGCCGATCTGGGGGTGACCGTGGCGCTCGTCACCCATGATCCCGCCATCGCGGCGCGTTGCGGGCGTCGATTGGTGATGCGGGACGGACGGCTGGACGGCGCGGCGTCCGGGGCCGTCCCATGAGGCGCGTGAGGCCGATAGATGACGGGGAAAGCGGCGGGCGCCGGTGGCGGGCTCTGGCGGCGGACGCGTTGCGCAACCTCGGGGCGATGCGGCAGCGCTCGCTCCTGGCCCTGCTCGGCATCGCCATCGGAACGGCGGCCGTGGTCGCCCTGATCTCCATCGGCGAGAATGCCAGGGAACACTCCATGCGCCAGTTCCTTGCCATGGGGGCGGACATCCTGACGGTCCAGAAGGATTTCAGCCTGTCCAGCCGGCCGGCGGCCCTGAACCGCGCCGATGTCGACCGGCTGCGGGCGCTTCCCGGCGTCGAGAAGGTCGCGCCGCTGGCGATGCTGGGGGTTGAGATCCGCCAGGGGCGCACCCGCCTGCCCAGCGCCGTCGCCGGCGTCACGCCGGAGTTCTTTGCGCTGGTCCAGGCCAAAGCCGCGCAGGGCCGGACGCTGACCGAGGGGGACCGTGCCGCGACCGTCGTCGTTCTCGGGGCCGGGCTGGCCCGCCGGCTGACGGAAGACGGCCACCCCCCGGTACCGGGTGCCCTGCTGCGGATGGGTGGATACAACCATACGGTGGTCGGCGTTCTCGCCGACAGCACGCCGAACCCGGTGTTGCCGCTGGATGTCGACAGCACGGCCTTCGTGCCGCTGTCCGGCGCGCGGCGGGTGTCGGCCAACAGCGACATCACCAATCTCGTGGTCCGCAAGATGTCGATTGCCGCCGATCAGGACGTGCGGCAGTCGATGGCCGGTCATTTCTCCGCCGGCGCCCATCCCCGCCCGGTCATGGTGCAGAGCGCCCGCCAGCTGATCGCCGCCATGAGCGATCAGGCGCGGGTTCACACCCTGCTGCTGGCCGCCATCGGCGGCGTGTCGCTGATCGTCGGCGGGGTCGGCGTGATGAATGTGATGCTGATGGGCGTGGTCGAGCGGCGGCGCGAAATCGGCTTGCGCATGGCCCTGGGCGCCCGGCCCATCGATGTCTGCGCGATGTTTCTGGCCGAAGCGCTGGCGCTCTCGCTCAGCGGTGGGATGGCGGGCGCCCTCCTGGGCCTCGCGGCGGCGGCGGTCTATGCCTGGAATGCGGGGTGGGCGTTCGCGCCGTCCGTCCCGTCGCTGCCGCTGGGGCTCGGCATGTCCAGCGGAGTGGGGCTGTTCTTCGGGCTTTACCCGGCGATGCAGGCGTCCCGCCTGGAGCCGGTCGCGGCGTTGCGCGGGGAGTGAACGCCGATGCGGTCGAGAAGAGTGCAAGGAGCGGGTCGATGAGCGTGCAGGCACCGCGACCGGCGGCCGGCGGATCGCGGCGGCGGGCCCTGGACAGGCTGGCGTGGTTCTGCGGCGGCGCCCTGTGCGCCGGCCTGGCCCTGAGCGGCCCGTCCTGGTTCGACGATGCGCAGGCAATGCTTTCGGCAAGCCGCGTCCCGGCCGACCGGGCCGCGCCGATGCGTCCGGAGGGTGAACCGGAGATGGCCGGGCAGCGTCCCGTCCTGTCCCTTCCTGTCCTATCGGTGGCCGGAACGGTCGAACCGGGCCGCACGGTGACGGTGGTGGCCCCCTTCGCCGGATCGGTGACGGAAAAGCGGTTCGAGTATGGCCAGCAGGTCGAAGCCGGTCAGGTCCTGCTGGTCATCGACGGCTTCGATATGGATATGCGCGCGCGCGACGCGGAGACTGCCCGTCTCAAGACCGCCCAGCATCTGGACGAGGTCAGGAACTGGGCGACCGGCGCGGAGATGGCGCGTGCGCAGCGTCAGGTGGCCGCCGCGCGGCGGGAGGCCGAGCAGGCGCAACGCCGTGTGCAGGATGCCAAGCCCCTGATTGCCCAGGGCATCATTCCGCGGCAGGAGTATGAGGATCTGCTCAGGCAGGCCGAAGCACAGGCGCTCAACCGTCAGGCGGCGGAAGAGGAGCTGGCCACCACCGCGAAGAGGGGCGGGCGCGACGCCGTCCGCATGGCTGAACTGGAGCATGCGGGCGCCCTGGCGAAGGTCGAGGATCTGCGCCGGCAAGTCGAGCGTGCGGTGGTGAGGGCTCCGGCCTCCGGCATGGTCATGAAGGCGCCGACAGCCTCTTCCGCCAATGCGTCCGGTGTTGCCGCGGTCGAGGTCGGGGCCGGGCTGTCCCAGAACCAAAGCCTGTTCCTGATTGCCGAGATGGACAGCCTGGCGGTCACGGCGCAGGTCGACGAGATGGACATCAACAGCCTGCGCGTCGGTCAGCCGGTCGAGGTGACCGGCGAAGCCTTTCCAGCCAGTCGGCTGTCCGGACGGGTCGCCTGGGTCGCGCAGCAGGCGACGGCCGGTGACGGGGCGGCGTCGACCGGCGCATCCTTCGCCGTTCGCGTGGCGCTGCCGCCCCTGTCCGACGCGCAGAAACAACGCATCCGTGTCGGCATGTCCGCGACTCTGACGATCGGAACGGCTGCGGGCTCGCACCTTGCCGAGTGAACCGTTGCGGCCTCGCCGGACGGGACCCGCCAGATCGCCTTATCCGGCGATGCCGGCATCGTGAAGGCGGCCGATCTCCGCCGACGGCAGCCCCAGCAGGTCGGCCAGCACCGCGTCGGTGTCCTGCCCCAGGCCGGGGGCCGGGCGATGGTCGGTGCGCTCGCCCATGCCGGGAAAGCCGAGCGGCGATCCGGGAACCAGCAGCGGTCCGACGCCGGGCTGGTCGATCTCGCGGAACAGCGGGTTGGCGGTGGAACAGCGCGCATCCTCGGCGACGAGCTGGCCGAAATCGCGGTAGGGCCCCCACAGCACGCCCGAGCCGGCGAACGCGCCTTCCACCTCTGACAGCGTGCGCGCGGCGAACCAGGGGGCGAGCACGGCGGAGATCGCATCGCGGGCCTGGAAGCGCCCGCCTTCGTCATCCATGTCCACGCCCATCAGCGGTCCGATCATCGCCAGCCGGTCGGCCAGCCCGGTCGCCTTGCCGAGCGCCTTCCACTGGCGGTTGGAAATGGCGACGACCATCGCGCGCCGCCCATCGGCGGTGGGGAAGTCGCGGCCATAGGCGCCGTACAGGTCGTTGCCAATCGGCGGGCGCACGGCGCCGTTCACCCGGACGTCGGCGAGGTAGCCGAGATTGCCGACGGTCGCCAGCATCACGTCGGCCAGCGCCACCGTCACCTCCTGCCCCCGGCCGGTGCGGCGCCGCTGCCGGTCCGCCGCCAGCAGCCCGGTGGCGAGATAGAGGCCGGCCGCCACGTCCCAGGCCGGCAGGACATGGTTCACCGGCTCCCCTCCCCTGCCGGTCGCCATCGGGAATCCGCCGGCGCAATTGACGGTGTTATCCACCGCGGCGGATCCGTCCGGATTGCCGGTCAGCCGCAGCATGATCAGGTCGTCGCGCCTGGCGGACAGCGCCTCATAGCCCATCCAGCCGCTGGCCGGCAGGTTGGTCAGCAGGAAGCCGGCATCCTCGCCCGACGCGGTGATGATGGCCTGGGCGATCTCCCGCCCCTCCGGCCTGTCGAGCGCCAGGGTGACCGACCGTTTCGCCTTGTTCAGGGCCGTCCAGTAGAGGCTGGTGCCGTTGGGCGCCAGCGGCCAGCGGCGGTAATCGATGTTGCCGCCGATGGGGTCGATGCGGATCACCTCCGCACCCAGCTGGGCCAGGGTCATGCCGCCCAGCGGAGCCGCGACGAAGGCCGAGACTTCGACGATGCGCAGATCGGAAAGGAGCGAGGACATGGGGGATGGATTCCGCTAGGGGGGTGGATGCAGAGGGGCGGCAGGAGCCGGCAAGGCCGGGGCGCAGGCGCACCCCGGCCTTGCACGGCCCGTCCTCAGACGCAGCGGCCGCCGTCTACCTCCAGCACCACGCCGGTGATGAAGGCCGCCTCGTCGGAGGCGAGATACAGCGCGGCGTTGGCGACGTCGGAGGGCTGACCCAGGCGGCCGAGCGGAACGATGCCCAGCATGCGCGCCCGCTTCTCCGGGGTGTCGCCACCCATGAAGGTGGCGAGCAGCGGCGTTTCGGTGGCGACAGGAGCCAGCGCGCAGACGCGGATGTTGTCGGGCGCCAGTTCCAGCGCGAGCGACTGGGTGATGTTGTGCACCGCGCCCTTCGTGGCGTTGTACCAGACCAGGCCCGGACGCGGACGCAGCCCGGCGGTGGAGCCGAGATTGAGGATCACGCCGGACTTCTGCGCCCGCATCGTCGCGACCACCGCCTTGGAATAGAGGTAGATCGACTTGACGTTCAGGGCGAAGACGCGGTCGAACTCCTCTTCGGTCACGTTTTCGAACGGGCCGTTGGCGTGGGTGGAGCCGGCATTGTTCACCAGGATGTCGAGACGCCCGAATTTCTCGACCGTCGCGGCGATGGTCATCTCGACATCGGCGGTTTTGGTGACGTTGGCGGCAATGCCGATGGCGGCCTCGCCCAGCCGCTCCGCCACCGCATGGGCGGCGTCGCCGTTGATGTCGACGACCGCCACGCGGGCGCCCTCGCGCACGAAGGTTTCGGCCATCGCAAGGCCCAGGCCCTGCGCCGCCCCGGTGATCAGGGCAACCTTGCCGTCCAGGCGCTTCGTCATTCTCGGTTCCTTCCCCAGGGAATTCTGTGGTGATGGGGGGAGGCTATCCGCGCTGAACCGGCCGTGCTATGGACCATCCGTCATAACTGCTATCAGCAGCCAAAGCATAATGGGGCGGAGCACGGCCCCAGCTTTCGTCAAAGCGCGCTGTCCTCCCCGGCACTGCCGGGCGCGACGACCTTGCCCTTGAGCACGCCGTTGGCGACGCATTTGACGACCTCGACATGGATCAGCCGCAGCAGGGCACGGGTCGCCTTCGACACCGGCTGATGCAGCGGCGTCGCGGTGACCAGCATGGCATGCATGTCCTTCGACGTGATCTCGCGCGCGATCAGCCGGCCCTGGCGCACCTCGCGGTGGACGGCGCCGAAGGGAAGGATGGTCGATCCCATTCCCTCCTCCACCAGCTGCTTGATGGCGGTAACGGAGTCGATCTCCATATCGACCTGAAGATCGATGTCGGCCCGGCGCACCGCCGCATCCACCACCCGGCGCAGGCCGTTTTCCAGGCCGGGCAGCACGAAATGCAGGTCGGCCAGCCTCTCGACCCCGACCGGCCCGTCGTCGCCGGCCGCCGCGTCCTTGGCCGACTGGACCAGTTGCAAGCTTTCCACCAGCAGGGGAGACGACAGCATGCTGCGTCCGCGCCGCGCGTCGTAAAGGACGGCGAGGTCCAGCCGCCCGCCCTCCACCCATTCCAGCAGCGTGCCGCTGAACACCTCGTGGATGCGCAGGGTCGCGTCGGGATAGTTCTCGTGGAAGCGGCGGGCCAGCGGAGCGCCCAGCGTGGCGCAGATCGACGGCGGCAGCCCCAGCGTGACGGTCCCGGTCAGCCGCTCCGACTGGTCCTGGATCTCCTCCTTGATCTCGCTGAGCGCGCCCAGCAGGTGACGCACCACGTCGTAGAGCTTGCGCCCCTGCTGGGTCAGCGAGACGCCGCGGCCGTGACGGTAGAACAGGCTGGTGCGCAGCTCGTGCTCCAGCTTCTGGACCTGCCGGCTCAGCGCCGGCTGCGTGATGCCCAGCTTGACCGAGGCCTTGGAGAAGCTGCCAAGGTCAGCCACCTGAACGAAATAGCGCAGTTCCAGAAGTTCCATCGCGGGCGGCCTCGTTCTTTCAGTCCTCCCCGTCGGATAGCGAATACGCCGGTATGATACAAGCGTGGTCGCGACAGGTCAGTTCCGCCCGGCCGGCACCCCTCAATTGCGGCGCGACAGCAATCCACGGGCGACCACCTGGGCCTGGATTTCCGCAGCACCTTCGAAGATGTTCAGGATACGGGCGTCACACAGCACCCGGCTGACCGGATATTCGACGGCGTAGCCGTTGCCGCCATGGATCTGCACCGAGTTGTCGGCGTTCGACCAGGCGACGCGCGCGGCGAGCAGCTTCGCCATGCCGGCCTCGATGTCGCAACGGCGGTCGCTGTCCTTCTCCCGCGCGGCGAAATAGGTCAACTGGCGGGCGATCATCGTTTCCACCGCCATCCAGGCCAGCTTGCCGGCGACGCGCGGGAAGGCGGCGAGCGGACGGCCGAACTGGACGCGCTCCTGGGCATAGCGCAGGCCAAGCTCCATGGCGTTCTGCGCCACGCCGACCGCGCGGGCGGCGGTCTGCACGCGGGCGGATTCGAAGGTCGCCATCAACTGCTTGAAGCCCTGCCCCTCGACACCGCCCAGCAGGTTTTCGCGGGGGACGGCGAAGCCGTCGAAGCCGATTTCGTATTCCTTCATGCCGCGATAGCCCAGCACCGGGATCTCGCCGCCGCTCATCCCCTCGGCCGGGAAGGGGTCCGCCTCGGTGCCGCGCGGCTTCTCGGCCAGCAGCATCGACAGGCCGCGATAGCCGGGGGCGTCCGGATCGGTGCGCACCAGCAGCGTCATCAGGTCCGACCGGCTGCCATGGGTGATCCAGGTCTTCGCCCCGGTGACGCGATAGAGGTCGCCGTCCGGCACCGCGCGGGTGCGCAGGCTGCCCAGGTCGGAACCGGTGTTGGGCTCGGTGAACACGGCGGTCGGCAGGATCTCGCCCGACGCGATGCGCGGCAGCCAGCGCGCCCGCTGTTCGGCGGTGCCGCCCATGCGGATCAGTTCGGCCGCGATCTCCGCGCGGGTGCCAAGGGAACCGACGCCGATGTACCCGCGCGACAGCTCCTCCGTCACCACGCACATGGCGAGCTTGCCCATGCCCAGCCCGCCGTCCTCCTCCGGCACGGTCAGGCCGAACACCCCCATGTCCGCCATCCGCTCGATGACGGGAAGCGGGATCAGCTCGTCCTTCAGATGCCAGTCATGGGCATGCGGCTCCACCGCGTCGGCGACGAAACGGCGGAACTGGTCGCGGACCATGTCCAGCGCCTCGTCCTCCAGGGCGGCATCGCCGAAGCCGCCGCCATGCAGCGCATCGGTCAGCAGCTCGGCGATGCGCAGCCGCAGGGCCGACGCGTTGCCGGCGGCGATCAGCCGGCGCACCGCCTCGGTGCGGAAGGCGTCCCGCTCCGCCTCGCCCAGCCCGAAATCGGCGGGGCGGACGATCTCGCCCTGACTCATCGCCAGACCGCCGTCGAGCTGGGCCAGATACTCGCCGAACGCCGCCTGGAGCATGGCCGCTTCCAGTTCGCCCAGCCGGCCGGCATGGTCCAGCCGTTCCGCCCAGCCCCGCATCTGGCGCAATGCCGCGGCATAGGTCGCCACCCAGGCGAAGCCATGCGCCGCAACCTGGTGGCGGTCGAGCAGGGCGGCGTCCACGCGCCCATCCGGCGCCACCAGCGCCGCGACGCCGCGCTCCGCCGCCTCGGCCAGCTGCGCCACCGCGTCGAGCGCCGTGGCCGTGGCCTGCAAGAGATCGGGGAGCAGAAGCGGAGAGGCTTCGGACGGGCTGACGGTGTTCAAGCTGGAAGACATCGGCGCGTTTCCCCAGTGTCCGTTATATGGTGTTTGCTGTCGGGTCCGACCGTCGCGGAGGACGGACGGCCCGTCATTCCGCCGCCGCCTGTCCGCGGGACGGCAGGGCGGCGGCGAGCCCGGCGAAGGCCTGCTCGACCAGCCGGCGTTGATCGGCGTCATGGTCGCCGTGGAAGCTGCCGGCGGGCGAGGCCGCTTCGGCACGGGCCACGCAGGCGACGCGCGGCTCGGCGCAGCCGGCCGCTTCCCGCAAGGCCTCCAGCCGGCGGTCGAGGTAGCTCCAGGCGCCGAGATTTTCCGGCTCCTCCTGCACCCACAGGCAAGACGCCTCCGGCCACCGGCGGAACAGGGCCGACAGTTCGGCCGCGGGCAGGGGATACAGCATCTCCAGCCGCACCACCGCCACGTCCCCGGCGTCCAGGGCAGCCCGCTCCCGTTCCAGCTCGTAAGCCAGCTTACCGCTGCACAGCAGGATTCGGCCGACGCGCTCGCCGGCGGTGACGACGACCGGCTGGAATCCGGTGCCGGGTGCCAAATCAGCCAGCGCCGACACCGCCGCCGGCAGGCGCAGCAGGGTCTTCGGGCTCAGCACCACCAGCGGCTTGCGGTCGCGCCGCAGCATCTGGCGGCGCAGCAGGTGGAAATAGTTCGCCGGGGTGGACGGATGCGCGATGCGGATGTTGTCGCGCGCCGCCATCTGGAGGAAGCGCTCCGGCCGGGCGGAGGAGTGCTCCGGCCCCTGCCCTTCCAGACCGTGCGGCAGCAGGATGACGAGGCCGGAGGGCTGGCGCCACTTGTCTTCCGCGCTGACGATGAACTGGTCGATCAGGATCTGGGCGCCGTTGGCGAAATCGCCGAACTGCGCCTCCCAGATCACCAGCGCGTCGGGCCGTTCCAGGCTGTAGCCGTATTCGAAGCCGAGCACGGCATATTCCGACAGCGGGCTGTTGACCACGTCGAAGCGGGCCTGGGCGACGCCCAGATTGTTCAGGCTGACATGGCGCTTGCCGGTGACGGCATCGGTCAGGGCGAAATGCCGGTGGGAGAAGGCGCCGCGCACCACGTCCTGGCCGGTCAGCCGCACCGGCACCCCGTCGGCCAGCAGCGTGGCGAAGGCCAGCGCCTCGCCGGTCGCCCAGTCCAGCGGTTCCTCGGCACGGCGGCGGATGACGCGCTCCACCTTGCGGTCGACGGTCAGGCCATCCGGAATGGCGGCCAGCGCCGCCAGCAGAGCCCGCAGCCGGTCGGGGCCGATGCCGGTGTCCGGTTCGGCCGCCGTTGAACCGCCGGCAACCGATCCGCCGGAAGCGAACGGCGCCCAGCGTCCGCCGGGGAAGCCGTCATGGTTCGGCCGGTGATCGGCGGCGGCGGCGGCGGCCAACGCCTCCTGGAAGCGGGCCTTGTGACCGGCGGCAAGAGTTTCGACGTCGCCCTCCCCGACCGCTCCGTCGGCGGCCAGCCGCTTGGCATAGAGCGCGCGGACGGGCGGGTGGGCGTCGATGGCCGCGTAATCCAGCGGCTGGGTGAAGCGCGGCTCGTCGATCTCGTTGTGACCGTTGCGGCGGTAGCCGACGAGGTCGATCACCGCATCGCGCCCGTGCGTCTGCCGGAAGGCGACCGCGAGGTCGGCGGCCCGCAGCGCCGCGTCCGGATCGTCGGCGTTGACGTGCAGGATGGGGCTGTCCACCGCCTTCCACAGACCGGTGCAATGCAGCGAGGTCCGCGCCTCGTCGCGGTCGGTGGTGAAGCCGATCTGGTTGTTGACGATGACATGGATGGTGCCGGCGACGGTGAAGCCGGCGACGCCGGACAGTTGCAGCGCCTCGGTCACGCTGCCCTGGCCGATCACGCTGGCGTCGGTGTGCAGCAGCACGCACAGCACCCGGCGCGCCTCGCCGCCCTGCTCCCGGAGCAGATCCTGGCGCGCCCGCGCACGGCCCAGAGTGACCGGATTGATCGCCTCCAGATGCGACGGGTTGGGGGACAGGGTCAGCGCCAGCGTGCCGTCGCCGAAGGACAGGCTGCTTTCCACCCCCATGTGATAGGGGACGTCGGCAGGGACCGGCGGGTCGGCCTGGAAGGGATGCATGCCCTTGATCCCGGCGAACAGCTCGACCAGAGGCTTGCCCAGCACGTTGGCCATCAGGCTGAGCCGGCCGCGATGCATGGTCCCGACCTGCA
Source organism: Azospirillum palustre (assembly GCF_002573965.1). Classification (NCBI taxonomy): domain Bacteria; kingdom Pseudomonadati; phylum Pseudomonadota; class Alphaproteobacteria; order Rhodospirillales; family Azospirillaceae; genus Azospirillum; species Azospirillum palustre. The sequence continues at coordinate 23,852 of NZ_PDKW01000037.1, forward strand.
CCTCGGTCACGCCCGCCGCCGCCGCCGCCGCGAGGATGCGGTCGAGCAGCGGAATCAGCGTCTCCATCCCCTCCGCGCCGAACCGCTTCTTCGTCGGGTAGCGGGTGCCGAGCAGCCTTTCGAACTCCTCCGCAGCACTCAGCAGCGACAGCGCGCGGCGCCGGGCCTCGGCCGGCGGAACGTCAGCCGCCCCCTCATAGGCGTCGCGCAGCCAGGACCGCAGGGCCGGATCGTCGATATGGGCGGTTTCCAGCGTCAGCGTGCCCTGATAGAGCCGGCGCAGCCTGATGGTCTCCGCATCCCCGGACTCCGGTCCGGCGGGAGGGGCGGCGCGGCCCAGCGGATCGAGGGCGGCGGCGGCATGGCCGCGCTGGCGGATGTCCTCGTGCCGGAGCGCCAGCGGATCGGATGCAGGCCCATCGGGCGCCGAAGCACCGGATGCCATCGCGTCCGCAGCGACCGCACCCAGCTCGTCCAGGATCTGGAAGACGGCGCGCCAGCTCACATCCACCGATGCGGGATCGTCGCGGAAGCGCTCCTGCAACGCTTCGAGATAGGCGGCCCCGGCGGCGTTGAGCGGAGAGGACGGCCTAGACATGGCGCTTACCGTTCATGCGGTTGAACATCCGTCGTTTGAGGCATTGGGAACAGTTCCCATCAGACTACCGGTCAGCCTCGCATCGCGGAGCGCATGGCGTGCCTGTAACAGATATTCATTGCGGGCATAGCAAACCGTCAGCGTTTACGCCGGTTTCGCGGGGGGCTGCGGGGCCCGGCGGAAACGGTTCGTATGGCTGATGGCTTGCCCAGCTTATGGCTGGTATGCCCACGAAACACATTCCTCTGTGCGGACGGTTGCTCCACTGTCAGGGTCACCACATCGACCCGTCCATTCCCAGACAGTCACCATCGCCCCCGGGACCAGCCGCCGCCAATACCCCGGACACCGCGAACAAGGAGATGTCGCGCCCGCCGCCAGACACCGCAAACCATGACTTCCATCCGCTCTTCAGCGGTTCGATGGATGTCTTGCCGGGAAAAGCGGTCGTGGACGATCAGCCCTCATCGTGCCGTCACACAACAAGAACTTCGGGAGGAACAACAGAATGAAGCGCCGTCATTTCTTCAAGGGTGCCGCCGTCGCCGCCGGTGCCTCCACGCTTGCGGCTCCGGCCATCGCGCAGTCGGAGCCGACGATCCGCTGGCGCTGCGTGTCCAGCTTCCCGAAGAACATCGACGTGCTCTATGGCAGCGCCGAGGTGATGGCAAAGAACGTCGCCGAGGCCACCGGCGGCAAGTTCCAGATCCAGGTCTTCGCCGCCGGCGAGGTGGTCCCGGCGCTCCAGGCGCTGGACGCCGCGAGCAACGACACGGTCGAGATGTGCCACACCGCGTCCTACTACTATGTCGGCAAGGATCCCGCCTTCGCTTTCGGCTGCTGCCTGCCCTTCGGGTTGAACACCCGCCAGCAGAACGCCTGGTTCTATCACGGCGAAGGCGGCAAGCTGCTGGAGGAGTTCTACGCCGGCTACAATCTCAAGGCGCTGGCGGGCGGCAACACCGGCGCGCAGATGGGCGGCTGGTTCCGCAACGAGATCAAGAGCGTCGAGGACCTGAAGGGGCTGAAGTTCCGCATCTCCGGCCTGGGCGGCCAGATCCTGGCCAAGCTCGGCGTGGTGGCGCAGCAGGTGGGCGGCGGCGACATCTATCCGGCGCTGGAACGCGGCACCATCGACGCCGCCGAGTTCAACGGCCCCTATGACGACGAGAAGCTCGGGCTCTACAAGATCGCGCCAAACTATTACTATCCCGGCTGGTGGGACGGCACCTCGCTCCAGCATTTCTTCATCAACACCAAGCGCTGGAACGACCTGCCGAAGCATTATCAGGCGGCGCTGACGGCGGCGGCGGCGCTCGCGAACATCGACAGCGTGGCGCGCTACGACGTGCTGAACCCGGCCGCGCTGAAGCGCGTGGTCGCCAATGGCGCCAAGCTGCGCGCCTTCCCGCAGGACGTGCTGCAGGCCAGCCACAAGGCGGCGATGGAGCTCTACGACGAGCTGTCGGACAAGAACCCGGCCTTCAAGAAGTTCTACGAGAGCTACCGCCGCTTCCAGAACGATTCCAATCTTTGGTTGCAGGCTTCGGAATATGCCTATGACAGCGCGACCCTCCGCCTGACGCGGCGCTGATCGGCCGCCGCTCCTCGCGATATCCCAAGCCGGGACCGGATGCCGACGTTGCCGCATCCGGTCCCGGCACCGTTGCGGCCTTCGCCGCCGGCCCTCCGGGAGAAGTTGCCATCATGACGAGCCCATCCCCCTCCCCCCTGATGACGGCCCTGGTCGGGGTCTGCCGGCTGGTCGACGCGGTCACCGCGCGGCTGGGCAAGGCGATATCCTGGCTGATCCTGCTGGCGATCCTGGTTTCGGCGGTCAACGCCGTGATCCGCAAGCTGTTCGACGTCAGTTCCAACTCGTGGCTGGAGCTGCAATGGGTGCTGTTCGCCGCGGTGTTCCTGCTCTGCTCGCCCTGGACGTTGCGGGAGGACGAGCACATCCGCATCGACATCGTCAACGCGATGCTGACCAAGCGCGCACGCGACGGCATCGACCTGTTCGGCCATATCGCCTTCCTGCTGCCCTTCAGCTTCGTGATGATGATCACCTCCTGGCCCTTCGCGCTCGCCTCCTACGCCATCGAGGAACAGTCGATGAACGCTGGCGGCCTGCCGCAATGGCCGGCGAAGCTGCTGATTCCGCTGGGATTCACCGTGCTGTTCGTCCAGGGCCTGTCGGAGCTGCTCAAGCGCGCCGCGATCATGTCCGGCCATCTGGAGGATGGGACCCAGCGGGCCGGAGGCCATCAGGCGGCCGCCGAGGCCGAGGCCGAGCGGCTGCTCGCCGCCGAGCGCGAGCGGACCACCCCTCCCGACACCATTCCCAGCCGGTAGACGCGCGATGAGCACGACCTCCCCCTCCCTGTCGCCGCGCACCGTCCGGCTGTCCGTCATCTCCCTGCTGCTGCTGGCCGCCGTCGCCGTGGCGCTCTACGTGCTTCCGGTGCCGGGCGCCGGGGCGCTCGCCGAACAGGACGGCTGGCGCGGCTGGTTCGGCCACAACATGGCGCCGATCATGTTCGGCGTGCTGGTGGTCATGCTGCTGCTGGGCTATCCGGTCGCCTTCGCGCTGGCCGCCAACGGCCTGCTGTTCGGCCTGATCGGCATCGAGCTGGGCCTGTTCCGCCCCGACCTGTTCCAGGCGCTGCCGGAACGCATCTACGGCACGATGAACAACGACGTGCTGCTGGCCGTGCCCTTCTTCACCTTCATGGGGCTGGTGCTGGAACGTTCGGGAATGGCCGAGGATCTGCTCGACACCATCGGGCAGCTGTTCGGCTCGATCCGCGGCGGGCTCGCCTATGCCGTCATCTTCGTCGGCGCGCTCTTGGCGGCGACGACCGGCGTGGTCGCCGCCTCGGTGATCTCCATGGGCCTGATCTCGCTGCCGATCATGCTGCGCTACGGCTACGACCGCCGTCTGGCGTCGGGCATCATCGCCGCATCCGGCACGCTGGCCCAGATCATTCCGCCGTCCCTGGTGCTGATCGTCATGGCCGACCAGCTCGGCCGCTCCGTCGGCGACATGTACGAGGCCGCCTTCATTCCCGGCCTGCTGCTGTCGGGCCTCTATGCGCTTTACGTCTTCGTCGTCTCGATGATCTTCCCCAAGGCCGCTCCCGGCCTGCCGCCGGAGGCCATCGCCTACCGCGAGCCGAACGGGACGCGCGGCGTCTGGCAGCTCGGCCTGCTCGCCCTGTTCTCGGGCGCCGTCGCCTATTGGGTGATGGGGCGAACCGAGGTGAAGTCCGGCGCCGACTATGTCGTGCTGCTGCTGTCGGTGGCGGTGACGGTGGCCTTCCTGGCCGCCACCTTCAACCGGACCTTCGGCGCGCAGCGTCTGGCGCTGCAAGCCGCGGTGACGGCGGCGCTGACGGCGGGAGCGGCGTGGCTGACGCTGAACGGCTCGACCACGCTGGCGCTGCTGGGCGATTCAATCGCGGCGGGCGCGCTCTACGCCCTGGCCGTGGCGCTGGTGGAGCGGGCCAGCGGACAGCGGCTGATCTCCCGGATGGCGGAGCAGGCGACCTTCGTCATGGTGCCGCCGCTGGCGCTGATCTTCCTGGTGCTCGGCACCATCTTCATCGGGCTCGCCACCCCGACGGAGGGCGGCGCCATGGGTGCCGTCGGCGCGCTGGCGCTGGCGGCGATGAAGAAGCGGCTGAGCTTCGACATGGTGCGTCAGGCGACCTACTCGACGGCCAAGCTGGCTTCCTTCGTGCTGTTCATCCTGATCGGGGCGCGGGTGTTCTCGCTGACCTTCTACGGCGTCAACGGCCATGTCTGGGTCGAGGAGCTGATGGTCTCCCTGCCGGGCGGCCAGATGGGCTTCCTGATCGCCGTCAGCGTGATGGTGTTCCTGCTCGCCTTCTTCCTCGATTTCTTCGAGCTGGCCTTCATCGTCATCCCGCTGCTGGCTCCGGCGGCCGACCGGCTGGGCATCGATCTGGTGTGGTTCGGCATCATCCTGGCGGTGAACATGCAGACCAGCTTCATGCATCCGCCCTTCGGCTTCTCGCTGTTCTTCCTGCGCTCGGTGGCGCCGAAGCTGCCCTACATCGACCGCGTGACGAAGAAGGAGACCGCACCGGTCCTGACCAGTCAGATCTATTGGGGAGCCGTGCCCTTCGTCGTCATCCAGCTGGTGATGGTGGCGCTGGTGATCGCCTTCCCGCAGATGGTCATGCATTACAAGTCGACCGCGGTGAAACTCGACGACAAGCAGATCGAGGAGCAGTTCCAGGGGCTGGGCAGCGGCATGGACAACGAGCTGCCGCCGCTGGAATTCAAGTGAGACAGGAAGGGAAGACGACATGCGCATCGCCGTCGTAGGGGCCGGCGCCGTGGGCGGCGCGCTGGCGGGGTACTTGGCCGCGACCGGCCGGCACGACGTGTCGCTGCTGGCGCGCGGCGCCCATCTGGCGGCGATCCGCGAGCGCGGCCTGACCGTCCGGACGCCGACGGGGACGCTCAGCAGCCGGCCGCAGGCCAGCGACGATGCCAGCGACCTCGGCCATCAGGACATGGTGATCGTCACGGTCAAGGGGCACGGCCTGCCGGCGCTGGCCCCGTCCTTTCCGGCGCTCTGCGGCCCGGAAACGCTGGTGGTGGCGGCGCAGAACGGCGTGCCCTGGTGGTACCTGTACGGCGCCGGGGACGACGTGACGCCGGAACCGCTTGAGGTGGTCGATCCCGGCGGTGCGGTCTGGTCGGCCATCGGGCCCGAACGGGTCGCCGCCTGCGTGATGGAGGTTCTCCCCGCCCGCATCGTCGAGCCGGGAATCGTCGCCCACACCGCCACGCCGGTGCTGGCCCTCGGCGCTCCCCGGCCCGGCGACCACGCCGAAAAGCTGGCGGCACTGGCCAAGTCCTTCAACGCCGCCGGCGCCACTGCCCGGCTGCCAGCCGACATCCGCGTCCCGCTGTGGAGCAAGCTGATGCTCAACATGGCGGTCGGCCCGACCAGCGTGCTGACCGGCGCCACCATGGGCGCGATGGAGCAGGCGCCCGGCATGGCTGCCGTTCAGGGCCGGCTGATGCGCGAATGCCTGGCCGTGGCCCGCGCCTGGGGCGTCGACCTGCCCGACGACGTCGACGAGCGGCTCGGGCGCGGCAGCGGCGTTCCAGGGCACAAGCCGTCGATGCTGCAGGATTTCGAAGCCGGGCGCAGCATGGAGATCGACCCCATCGTGACCGCCGTCCTCGAACTGGCCCGCCGCCGCGGCATGCCGGTGCCGACCATCGAAACGCTGTGGGCGCTGACCGCCCTGAAGGAGCGGGCGGCCCGCGCCGGCTGAGCCAAGAGCTGCCTCAAGGCCGCCGCCCCCCTAGACCGAACGGATTTCCGGAGAAGACCCGACATGCCTTCCGACATCAGTCAAACCACCAACTTCATCGCCGGAAACTGGCGGCCGGGCCGCGACCGGCTCGACATCTTCAACCCGTCGGACCTGGACGAGCTGGCCGGTTCCTATACGTTGGCGACCGCTGACGACGTGGCCGAAGCCGTGGCCGCCGCCCGAAGCGCCCAGCCCCAGTGGCGCGCCGCGACGGTGGAGCAGCGTTCCCTGGTGCTCGACGCCATCTCCCGCGCGCTGTTCGACGGCAAGGACGAGCTGGCGCGGATCGCCGCCACCGAGGGCGGCAAGACCATCCCCGACGCGCTGGGCGAGATCGTCCGCGCCGCCCATCTCGCCCGCTTCTTCTCGGCCGAGGCGTTGCGGGCGCCGGGCGAGACGCTGGGCTCGGTGCGTCCGGGGGTCGAGGTGGACGTGACGCGCGAGCCGGTCGGCGTCATCGGTCTGGTGACGCCCTGGAACTTCCCGGTCGCCACGCCGATGTGGAAGATCGCCCCGGCGCTCGCCTTCGGCAACGCGGTGATCTGGAAGCCGTCGGAAAAGACCCCCGGCATCTCCATCGCCGTCACCCGCATCGTCGCGGCGGCGCTGGAGGCGCACGGCATGCCGGCCGGCCTGTTCAATCTGGTGATCGGCGCCGGTCCGAACGTCGGCGCCGCGGTGGTCGATGCGGTGGACGCGGTGTCCTTCACCGGGTCCGTCAACACCGGACGGCGCATCGCCGTGCGCTGCGCCGAGCGGATGATCCGCGTCCAGCTCGAACTCGGCGGCCAGAACCCGCTGGTGGTGCTGGGCGACGCCGACCCGGAGCGTGCTGCCGAGATCGGCGTCAACAGCGCCTATTTCCACGCCGGGCAGCGCTGCACCGCCACCGGCCGCTTCATCGTCGAGGACAGCATCCACGACGCCTTCGTCGCCGCGATGGTCGAGCGGATGGCGGCCCTGCGCGTCGGCCATGCCCTTCTGCCGGAGACCCAGATCGGCCCGGTGATCGACGAGTTCCAGCTGACCAAGAACCTGCGCTACATCGACACCGGCTTGAACGAGGGCGCCCGGCTGGCGTCCGGCGGCGCGCGGCTGGAGCGGCCGACGCGCGGGCATTTCCTGGCGCCGACGCTGTTCACCGAAACCGGCAACGCCATGACCATCAACCGCGAAGAGGTGTTCGGCCCGGTCGCCAGCGTCATCCGCGTCAAGGATTACGACGAGGCGCTGGCCGTCGCCAACGACACCGAGTACGGCCTGTCGTCGGGCATCATCACCAACTCGATGAAGCATGCCCGCCATTTCCAGGCCAACATCCAGGCCGGCATGACCATGCTGAACCTGCCGACGGCAGGCGTCGACTACCATGTCCCCTTCGGCGGGCGGAAGATGTCGAGCTACGGCCCGCGCGAGCAGGGACGGTCGGCCATCGAATTCTACACCATCATCAAGACGGCCTACCGCGCGCTGTGACGCAGGCCCGAAGCCCAGGGAGAGCTCCCTTGCCGAACGACATCCAGACCAGCGGGCCGACCAGCGGGCAGATCGCCACCCTCCGGCCGGACTTCGAGACGGCCGTACTCGCCCCCATCCGCGCCATCGTCGGCGACCGCGGCCTGATCACCGACGCCGAAACCATGAAGCCCTTCATGGAATCCTGGCGCGACGGCTGGGTCGGCCGGTCGCCCGCCGTGGTGCTTCCCGACAGCACCGCAGCGCTCGCCGCCGTGGTCCGCATCTGTGCCGAGACCCACACGCCGATCGTGCCCCAGGGCGGCAACACCGGCCTGACCGGGGCCAGCCAGCCGCATGCCGACGGGTCGGAGATCGTCATCTCCACCAACCGGCTGAACCGCATCCGCGAAATCGACATCGACAACGACACGATGACGGTGGAGGCCGGCTGCATCCTCGCCAACATCCAGAGTGCTGCGCGCGACGTCGGCCGGCTGTTCCCGATGAGCCTCGCCGCCGAGGGATCCTGCCAGATCGGCGGCAACATCGCGACCAATGCCGGCGGCGTTCAGGTCGTGCGCTACGGCAACATGCGCAACCTCGTGGCCGGGCTGGAGGTGGTGCTGCCCGACGGCCGGATCTGGGACGGGCTGCGCGGCCTGCGCAAGGACAATGCCGGCTACGACCTGAAGCAGATCTTCATCGGCTCGGAAGGCACGCTGGGCATCGTCACCGCCGCGGTGCTGAAGCTGTCGCCGCTGCCGCGCGCCACCGCCACCGCCCTGGTCGCCGTGTCGGCCCCCAGCGACGCCGTCGATCTGCTGACCCGCGCCAAGGGCGTGGCCGGCGACCGCATCGTCACCTTCGAACTGATCCAGCGCGCCTGCATCGACGTGGCCCGCAAACATGTGCCGGACGTGCCCGATCCCCTGCGCGACCGCTATCCCTGGTACGTGCTGGTGGAACTGGCCGACCAGGATTCCGGCAACCGGCTGGCCGAGATGCTGGAGGGCATCCTGGAGGCGGGGATGGAGGCCGGCGAGGTTCTGGACGGCGTTGTCGCCGCATCGAAGGCCCAGGCCGATTCGCTGTGGCGCATCCGTGAAGGCATCCCGGAAGGCCAGAAGCGCGAGGGCGTGTCGTTCAAGCACGATGTTTCTGTGCCGATCTCCCGCGTCGCGCGCTTCCTCGACCGCACCGACGCGGCGCTGGAGCGGGCCTGTCCGGGCATCCGCCCCTTCTCCTTCGGCCATCTCGGCGACGGCAACATCCATTACAACCCGATCCAGGCGGAGGACGGCGACCCGGCCGAATGGCGGGCGAAGCTGGCGACGGTCAACGCCATCGTCCACGACATCGTCGTCGATCTCGGCGGGTCGATCTCGGCCGAGCACGGCATCGGCCGCCTGCGCATCGACGAGATGCCGCGCTACAAATCGCCGGTGGAACTGGAGATGATGGCGACGCTGAAGCGTGCCTTCGATCCGCACAACCTCATGAATCCGGGCAAGATCCTGCATTCCCCCGAGGTGGCCCCCAAGGTGGCGTCATGACCTTCGACACTTTGAAGGACTGGATCGGCCGGGTGGAGATGCGGACGGACACCGCCATCGCCGCACCGCTGGCCGGGCTGGCGGCGACGCTGGACCACGACACCCCGCCCTGGCCGGCGGGGGAGCTGCCGCCGCTCGGCCATTGGCTGCATTTCCTCCCCAACGCGCCGCAGCGGGACATCGGCGAGGACGGCCACCCGCACAAGGGCGGTTTCCTGCCGCCGGTGCCGCTGCCGCGCCGGATGTGGGCCGGCAGCGACATGCGCTTCCTGGCGCCGATCCCCATCGGGGCGGAGATGCGGCGCACCTCCACCATCGAAGCGGTGGAGCACAAGGCCGGCCGGTCGGGCGACATGGTGTTCGTCAGCGTGAGGCACGAGATCGCGACCGACGCCGGCATCGCCATCCGCGAAAAGCAGGACATCGTTTACCGCGAGGCCGCCAGGCCGGGCGAGGCGCCGCCCCCGCCATCCGCCGATCCCCTGCCCGCGGCCGGCTGGACCGCCGGCGTCACTCCCGATCCGGTGCTGCTGTTCCGCTATTCCGCCCTGACCTTCAACGGCCACCGCATCCATTACGACCGCCCCTACTGCCGCGAGGTGGAAGGGTATCCGGGGCTGGTGGTGCATGGACCGCTGACGGCGACCCTGCTGATGGATCTGGTGCTGCGCAACCTTGGCGGCGATGCCGATGGCCGGCGGGTCGCCGGTTTCCGTTTCCGCGCCCGCCGGCCGCTGTTCGACACCGCACCCTTCACGCTGAACGCGGCGGACAGGGGGGATGGCGAGATCGGCGGATGGGCGGTCGGTCCGGACGGACAGGTCGCCATGACGGCCGAATTCGCGGTGACGCCATGAGCGCGCCAATTCGGGACGGAGAATTTTCCAGCGGGCGGCCCCGGCGCAGCTGGCTGTTCACCCCGGCGACGCGCCCGGACCGCTTCGACCGTGCCGCCCGGTCCGGTGCCGATGTCCTGATCGTCGATCTGGAGGACGCCGTGCCACCGGCCGACAAGGCGGCGGCGCGCGATGCGGCGTTGACAGCCCTGGCGGCGCCACCCGCCGCGCCGATCCTGCGGGCGCTGCGCATCAACGCGCCGGTGACGCCGGAGGGGCTGGAGGATCTGCTGGCCCTGATGCGCCGCCCGCAAGGCGGCGGGCCGGATTTCGTCATCGTGCCGAAGGTCGACAGTCCCGAGACGATCCGCTGGATCGACACGCTTCTGGGCGGCGCGGGCCGGCCCCTGCCGCTGGTGGCGCTGATCGAGTCCGCCCCCGGGAACGCGGCGGTTGAGGACATCGCCCGCGCATCGCCCCGGCTGGCCGCCCTGTTCTTCGGCGCCGCCGACCTGTCCGCCGATCTTGGCTGCGCCACCGCGTGGGAACCGCTTCTGTCGGCGCGGTCCCGGCTGATCAATGCCGCGGCGCTTGCGGGCATCGAAGCGGTGGATTCCCCCTTCTTCGATCTGACGGACAGCGCCGGGTTGCAACGGGAAGCGGCATCCGCCCTGGCGCTGGGATTCGGCGCCAAGGCGGCGATCCATCCCGGCCAGATATCCACCATCACCGCAACATTCACCCCGACCGAAGCCGAGATCGCCCAAGCCCGCCGTATCCTGGCTGAAAGTGCAAAGGGCGTCGCGGTGGTCGATGGCCGCATGATCGACGAAGCGATGGCGCGCAAGGCCCGCCGCATCCTGTCCCGCGCCACATGTTCCAACCAGCCGCAAGAGGATCGCCTCCCATAAAAATCCTCTTCGGCGGAAAACGCCTGGGACGGCGGTGTTTCACGTGCAAGAGAGGGTGACGTCGGCAAACCAGAAGCTCAGGGTCCGTTGGCGCATTCCGTCGCTTCGCTACCGACCGACACGTGGCGCGCGCCAGCCCAAATCAGCATTGCGGCTGCACTGAATGCCGCTCCCAGCATGGAAACGCCGTGCCAGCCGGCATGGGCGTAGACCATGGTCGCGGCACTTGCTCCAATGGCACTGCCGATCGAATAGAAAACCATGTACCCGCCGACGAGACGGCTGCGTGCCGTCGGGTGGCGAGCGACGATGATGCTCTGGTTGGTGACATGGACCGCCTGAACGGCAAGATCGAGCAGGACAACGCCGATCAGCAGAAGCGGAATCGACGACGGCAGAAACGCGATCAGCCCCCACGACAGCAGCAGGAGCGTGAGAGACAGTGCCGTTGTCCATTGGCCGAGACCGCGATCCGCGAGGCGTCCCGCACCTGTCGCGGCGGCCACCCCTGCCAGACCGACCAGACCGAACAGCCCGATCTGCGTGTGCGAGTAGTTGAAAGGAGCCGTGCTGAGCGGCAGAACCAGGCTTGTCCAGAATGTGCTGAAGGTCGCGAAAATCAGCAGAGCGAGAAGACCGCGCACCAGCAAAACCCGGTCACGAAAAAACAGGGAGGGGATGGAGCACAGTGTCTCGGCGTAGCTGTCGGTGCTACCCGGCAGCGGATTTCGCGGCAGAACACGCGTCAGCAGCCCGACCATAGCAGCCATCAGAACAGCCGATGTCAGATAGACCAGCCGCCAGCCGCCGACATCGGCGAGCAGTCCGGCGACAAAGCGGGCGGCGAGGATGCCGATGACGACACCGCTTGTCACTGTGCCGACTGCCCTGCCCCGTTCGGCAGGCGCTGCCAGTGTCGCGGCAAAGGCGACCAGAACCTGAACCACAACGGCGAGCAGGCCCATCGCGACAAGGCCGGTGAATAGAACCCAATCGGTTTTCGCTGTCGCAACGGCGACCAATGCGACGACCGACAAAAAACCTTGCCCAATGACAAGCCGACGGCTGTCAAGCATATCCCCGAGCGGAACGATGAAGATCAGCCCCAGCGCATAACCGACCTGGGTCAGCGTCACGACAAGCCCAATCGCAGCGGGCGAAACTCCGAAATCCCTCGCGATAGCGTCGAGCAATGGTTGAGCGAAATAGACATTCGCGACGCTGATGCCGGCGGCACTGGCAAAGATCAGCGTCGTACCTCTCGATAGCCCGCCATCCGGCTGATGTCGTCTTCCTGATTCCCTTGCGCTCTGCATGGCGATCCCGTTCGTGAAGCCAATCTGGTTTCATATCGAGACCACTTGCACGAAGAGAAATCCAGTTCTAAGTTAGAACCAGTTTTGTGCGGTGGAGGCCGGTGGCATGGTCAAGCGGGTCAGTCTTTGGGATGCGGGTTGCCCGGTGGCGCGGGCGCTCGATGTCATCGGCGATTGGTGGTCGCTATTGATCATTCGCGACGCCTTCGACGGAGTGCGACGCTTCAACGAGTTCCAGAGCGGCCTTGGTATTGCCAAGGGAATGTTGGCAACCCGGCTGCGCGATCTGACCGAACGCGGCATTCTGGAGACCGCGCCGGCTTCGGACGGCAGCGCCTACAAGGAATATGTCCTGACCGAAAAAGGGCGCGGCCTTTTCCTCGTCATCGTCGCGCTGCGCCAGTGGGGCGAAGACCATCTCTATGCCCCCGATGAACCGCGATCCTCGATGATCGCCGCTGAAACGGGCCTCCCGGTTGCCCGTCTGGAACTGCACAGCGGAGACGGGCGGGTTCTGGCATGGAGCGATACGAGGGTGATAAAGGCCGATAAAAACTGATCGAATGTAGAGATGGCAAAGCAGCGCTCCGGGACGGTGTGCGAAGGAGGCTGCATGCCGTCCGGCTGCTAGACCTCCTCTTCCTCCCCTTTCGATGTGTCATAGGCGCGCTGCGCTCTTTCCATCGCGGGGCCGTTGGCGAGCGACCAGTTGTAAAGGGCGGCGAAGGGTTCGCGCAGCGAGCAGCCGAGATCGGTAATCGTGTACTCGACGCCGATGGGCTGCGTCGGCAGGACTTTACGGCTGACGAGGCCGTTGCGCTCCAGACGCTTCAATGCCTCGGACAAAGCCTTGTGCGTGATGCCGTCGAGCCGGCGCTTGAGGTCGTTGAACCGCGCCGGCTGCGTGCAGAGGACGCTCAGGATCAGCACCGTCCATTTGTTGGCGATATGTTCGAGGATGGGCCGCGTCGCGGTGACATCGAGCGGCAGTTCGAGCACGTCTCTGGCCATGGGTATACACCTCAATATCTGAGCACCATCTGGTATCTAAGCACCATCAGGTGCCTTCTTGTAATTAGATATAGGAATGATAGCTGTTCGTCATCACCAGCGATGTGAGGACGTATGAGCGGGCTTTCAGGAAAAATCGCCGTCGTGGTCGGTGGCCATGGCGGCATCGGTGGCGCCATCGCAGAGCGGTTCGCAGCGGAAGGCGCCACGGTTTACGCCACCAGTCGCCGTGCCGAAGAGGGAGAGGCCGAGCTTGGGGCCGGCAGGCTGCGCACGCGCCGCGTCGATGCTTCCGATCCGACGGCGCTGGCCGCCTTCTTCGAGGCGGTGGGCAGCGAGGCCGGGCGGGTGGACGTGCTTGCCGTCAACGCCGGCATCTCCGAGTTCGCGACTCTCGACGGCATCGGCGAGGATCATTTCGACCGGACCTTCGGCCTCAACGTACGCACGCTGCTGTTTGCAACCAAGGCGGCGGCGGCGATCATGCCGGATGGCGGCTCCATCGTGCTGGTGGGCTCGATCGCCGGCGCGATCGGCACCAAAGGCTATGGCGTCTACGGGGCGACCAAGGCCGCCGTGCGCTCGTTCGCACGGACCTGGGCCAACGAGCTGGCGCCCCGCAACATCCGCGTCAACGTCGTGGCACCGGGACCAACCGACACCGCCATGATGGCGGCAGCGTCCAACGAGGTGCGCGAGACGCTGACGACACTGATCCCGCTCGGCCGTATGGGTCGTGCCGACGAAGTGGCCTCCGCCGCGCTGTTCCTCGCCAGCGACCAAAGCAGCTTCATCACCGGGGCCGAGCTTCCGGTCGACGGCGGCATGGCCCAGGTCTGATCTGCGCACCGCTTGGCGACCGGCAGGGACTGACCGCTCATAGAGCGGGGCGCTGCTCGTCGGGTTCAGAGCGTCACGAACCAAGCGCTCGACACCGTGTCGTTGCCCTGGCCGGCCAGTTCGGTGGCGACGTCGCCCGTCTTAACGACGATGTAGGCGTCGTTGCCGCCGACGCCGGTCAGGGCGTCGGCGCCGCTTGGACGCCGACGCTGGTCTCCGCCGGGAAGGCATCCAGTAAGGCCGGCGTGGTCGCTGGAAATCCGTGACAGCCCGGATTTCCCTCACAGCCCCATGAGATACCTTGCCTGACGGATATTCCTCATCCATTAAGGCGGCGGTGCCGGCTTCCCTGATGACAGTGCACAGCATCGGATTTCCTCCGATGACATACCCACCTTCGGAATGCCGCGCCCCCTGCACCGCTTCAGTTGAGGCAGACCTCTCAGGCCTTCAACTCAGCAAGGCGTTGCAAGACGGCCTCCTCCCGGACGCTCTCCGCTCGGGCATCAGTCCAAGCCTCCCCGCAGGCGCCGCACGTGGTGACCGGGACCTGCACATCGACAGTCGCCATCAGGACGTCCCCGGGTCCATAGGGGAAACGAACCGCCTGCGTTTCCACGCTGTGGACGAGGTTTGCGCTCCCGCACTCCGGGCAGAGCTTGTCGAGGGGTTCCCCGAAGTCCGTGTTCAACATCACTTTCTGTTTTCCTTTATGGGTGTTGAGCGCAGGCGATCTCAGTGACGGACCCGCCGGCCTATTATCACCCACCGGACGATCCACTCCAAGCTTATGGAAGGACCGTCGGTTTTCTTCAGGCGGTCAGGCCCTTTTGCTGCCGACAATTTTTTAGTCGACAGGGCTGCAGGCTCGTGCCGGCGGGGAACCGACTCTGCCGCTGGCGCAAGGCCGGGGCACGGGGTGGTCGATGGGAACCGTTCCCATCGAATGGACCGGCAGGAACAGACGTTCGCCGAAGTCCACAATGCCGGCACTCCTCCGGTCGAGAAGGCTGTGCAATGGGAACCGTTCCCATTGCACAGCCCTTTCCCTACGCCTTGCGCTGTTCAAGCAGCGTGTCGATCAGCGACCGCATCCGCATCAGCCGCTGCCAATCCTCGTCGGTCAGCGGGCGCGGCTTCTCGACCATCGCGCTGATGGTTTCCTGAGCCCGGTTGAGCACGCGGAACACCCGCTGCGGCAGGGCGCTCAGCGCCATCTCCGGCGAGCTGTCGGCGGGGCTGGGTGTGGAGCCCTCGCCGTCCTCCGCGGCGCTCTTCCGCTGTGGCGGCTCGCCGTCCGGATCGGGAGTTCCCTGCCCGTCACTGCTCTTCCATTGCGTCCACATGGCAAGCGCGGACGCTTCCGACGCTGCCCGGCTCAGGGTGAGGAGGAAGCGGAGCGTCGGCTCATGCTCCGCATACTCCTTGCGGATCACACCGGGCAGGGATTGCAGGCGGAGCAGCTTGGAGATCATGCTGCGGTCCTTGCCGACGATGCCGGCAAGCGCCTCGTCCGTGTAGCCGTGACGCTCCTTCAGCCCCTGCAGCGCATCGGACTGCTCGAACGGAGACAGGTCGACACGCTGCACATTCTCGACCAGCGCCACCTCGAGCGGATCGCCGGCGGTGAGGACCGCGGTGATGGTCGGCCAGCCCAGCGACCGGGCGGCCCGCCAACGCCGCTCGCCCCACACCAGAAGATACTCGCCGTTGCCCTGCTGCTGCACACCGATCGGCTGCTTCAGGCCATGCCGGTCGAGCGA
This sequence comes from Azospirillum palustre, assembly GCF_002573965.1. NCBI lineage: Bacteria > Pseudomonadati > Pseudomonadota > Alphaproteobacteria > Rhodospirillales > Azospirillaceae > Azospirillum > Azospirillum palustre. The sequence goes on from NZ_PDKW01000037.1 coordinate 39,498, forward strand.
GGCGGCCAGAGACGCCAGATCCTCCTCCCGGAAGATCTTGCGCGGCTGGTCGGGATTGGTCACCACCAGCCCGATGTCGCAGGCGAAGGGGCGCTCGAAGGGCACGGCCTTGCCGGTCAGCGCATTGCTGTCGAGCCGCACCGGGCTGGCGCTGCTCTGATCGCTGCTCTTGGTGATAAGCCCCATGTTGGAGCGCGGAATGCCCTTAGCCATGCGTCATCACTCCATGACCGGCCGGGACGATGCGGCGGTCGCGTTCCGCGATCAGGGTCTGCACCACCAGATCGAAGGTTCCGATCCCCGGCGCCTTGGCGTTGAAGGCGACCAGCGCGTCGCCGCCGGCCGAGGATTGCGGGTAGAGCGTGGTGTTGGGGATCGGCGGGAAGATGTGAACCTCCTGCCCATAGGTGTCGTGCATGTCCTTCAGGGTGGCCTGATCCTGGGTCGTGCGGCCGGAATAGAAGGTCGGGACGATGCCGAGCAGCGACAGGGTGGGATTGCCGCGCTCCCGCACGAAGTCGATCTGCTTGCGCAGCGTGCCCATGCCCATGAAGGCGAGCGGCTGGGTCTGGCACGGGATCAGCACCGTGTCGCTGGCCACCAGAGCGTTGGTCACCAGATGCCCCAGCGTGGGCGGGCAGTCGATGAGGATGAAATCGACGCTGCGGCGCAGGTCGGCAAGACGGCTGCGCAGCGTGTTGTGCGAGAACTGCTGGGCGGCAAGCTCGGTCTCGCTCTCAGCCAGCTTGAGGGAGGAGGGCAGCACCCGAAGGCGCGGGTTGCGCGTCTCGACCAGACACTCCTCCGCCTTCGCCGCCCCCTTGAGGACATAATAGAGAGTCTTCTCGGCGTCCTCGCAGGCGACGACATCCACGCTGAGATGGATGCCGGCGTTGGCCTGGGGGTCGGAATCCACCAGCACGACGGAATAGCCGCGGTCGGCCAGCATGCGGCCGACATTGACGCAGCCGGTGGTCTTGCCGACGCCGCCCTTCTGGTTCGCCAGCGATACCACCAGCGCCGGGCCGGGCTTCTCGACCGGAAGCACCGGGTGCTTGCGGACGAAGGCGACGACGGCCTGCGGAATGCGCTCTCCGCCATTCTCCCAGCGCGAAATCCGCTGGCGGTCGTAGGAGCGCTCCAGCCCCTCGTTCAGAAAGGCCGCGAAGTCTTCCCTCGATTGCCCGCGCGCCTCGCGGTACGCCTTCAACTGTTCGCCGAGCATGCCCCCTCCCCAATCCGTCGAATCCAGCCGGGTCACCGATAGTGTGAGACACTCACACCTGTCAACGCCGTTCGGATGGGCCGGCATGGCGGCGTTAGCGTCTCGCCGCCGCCCTGTCTTTTCGGCAACACCGGTGAACGCCGCGATCAGGGCCTGGGATCAGGGAAAACGGCGGATGCAGGGAGCCTCGGCCAGCCGCGCGAAACCCGGAACCGACGATCCGGGCAGGGCGGCACCCGACAGTTTGCGGAGACACTCGGCCAGCCGGCGCTCCTGCGCACAGGCCTCCTCGCACAGCGCCCGCATCTCGGCGATGCTCGGCCGCCATTTCCGTGTCCGGCGCCAGCTGCGCGCCGCCTGGTCGATTGCCCAGCCCGGAAACTCGCCCAGATCCTCGACCCAGTCCATCGCAACCAGCTGCTCCACCTCGGGCGTCAGCCCCTTGGCGGGGTAATGCGACAGCAGCGCCAGGATACGGCCGAGCAGCCGGTCGGGCTCCGCCGGTGCCAGGACCGACCCTTCGAGATCGGCCAGCGCCCATTGCGCCATGGCGGCCTGCCGGGCGGTGACGGCGGCGGGCGGCGACCAGATCTCGGAAAGGCCGTCGAAGCCATTGTCACCGAAGCGCGGGCGGTGTTCGAGCCGGCCGGCGGCCAGGACCTCGCGCAGCGGTTCCGGCAAGGCGGCAACGAGCAGCCGGCGGCGGTCGGCCGGCGGCATCGCGGGGTCGAACGGCAGCGGCGAACGCTCCGGCACCGGCATGACGGCGGCGGCTGACTTCGCGACTGGCATGGCGGTTCTCCTCACAGCCGGGAACGGGGGTCTGGTTTCGCGTCCTTGAGCCGCGCCGCGACGGTCATCCACGCATTGACACGTTGTTCGGCAGCGCTTTCGCGGGACCGGGGGGGCGGCGAAGCGGACGACGAAAGGGAGGCGCCGGCCGCCGCACTCCTGACCGTGGGTGCCTTGCCGGCGGCGGCATCCTGGATCAGCCAGGCGCGCCATGCCGCGGAGATGTCGCGGTAGCGGTAGCCATGCGCCTGGCAGCGCAGGACGAAGCCCTCGACGTGCCGACTGAGATCGACCGTGCCGAAACGGCTATGGGCCCAGGCGACATCGCCGGCGTTCGGCATCCAATCCGCAGGCACGCCGGACATCTGCCCGCGCCCGCCCGTGGCGAGCGAGTCCGGAATCTGTTCGGAATGGAGGTGTTTCTGACTCGCTGACGGACAGGGGGCGTTCACCACCGAGTCATCCCTGTCTGCCGCATGAACATCCCCGGCGGCGGCAGGGCGCGGCGCTTCCTGCGCGGCCCTGTCCCCCTCCTGCTCGACGCGCAGCCGGTAGAGGCAGGACAGCCGGGAGCCGTCGCGGCCGCGGCGGTGCTCGATGCGGACCAGACCGATGTCGTCCAGCCGTTGCAGGATTCGGTTGATTGTCGGGCGGGACCGCTTGAGTTTGGCGGCGAGCGTCGACTGCGACGGCCAGCAGACGCCGTGCTCGTCGGCAAAGGTGGCGAGCGCCGCCAGGATGGCGAACCCGTCGGCGTCGAGATCGGGATGGTCGAGCCACCAGGCGGGGATCCTGCCCCAGCGGCTGGTGCTGTCGGTCGGCGAGCTGCGCATCGGGTGCTCCTGCGAGGTCTGGCAATCGGCATGGGCCGACGGATCTGCGGGCAGGATTCTCCGAGGGACGGGCATCGGCCAAATTGCACCCGGCGCCCACCGTTAGGTGTCGGGTGCAGATGCGTAGGTGCCGGATGCAGCCCGGTAGGGCGCAGGTGCCGATGGATAGGCGCCGGGTGCAGAAACACTGCGAATCGGAGCGTCCTATCTGCACCCGGCTCCTATCGGGGGGCCGGCGCGGGATTCTGCACCCTTCTGTCGCGGTTGGATGGGCCGGAGGACACTCCGCTTTCTGCACCCGGTGCCTACCGTCACGCCAGGGGGGAAGGCTAACCGGCGAACCCGAAAGCGCCGGAAGCTCTGCTGCACCCGGTACCTATCGACCGCTTGCGCTCTCCGCCTGCCTGCGCGGCAGGGGGAGGGAGCCTGCCGGCGTACGCACCGGCGCAGATGGGTAGGCATCGGGTGCAGTTCGCTGCGGAGGCTGGAGATCCTGGCGCCCTAGGGGCGGACCCAGGGGCCGTCACCGGAAGCCGGCCGGGCAACTCCAGCCCGATTCGGACGGGTTGCCGGTAGGTACCGGGTGCAGAAAGCACCGTCCGCCTGACTGTCCCCGCGTCTCCTGCACCCGATACCTACAGGTCTGCACCCGGTACCTATCGCTTCTGCACCCGCAACCTGCCTATCTGCACCCGGCACCTACCGGCTTGGAGAAGGGCATGCCAAATCCTTCGTTGCGCACCGGGCGTCCGACCCCATAGCGTGTGTCGTTGGAGACGTGGCTGGAGACCCCAAGATGTCGAGCAACACACCGGGCGGAAAGGGCGACTTGAAGCAGATGGCGTTGCCGCTCCAGTTCGCGCTGTTCGAGATCGACGAGCCCGACGACGCCAAGCGCACGACCCATTTCGTCGGTCTGTACGATGTCGCGCCCAAATGGGTCTTCTTCGCCTCCGATGTCGCACGCTCCAACGGCCGCAAGCGCTCCGCCGGCGCGGTCGACGCCGCGGAGCCCGATCCGGCCAAGCCGCGGTTCCTGCGTCAGGTGAAGCGCGAGTTCGTCTTCAACGACAAGAGCTATTCGCTCAAGATCCTGCCGGCCCGCATCGAGCGCCGGGTGAAGGAGGGCGCCACCGAGGTCGTCGAGGAAATCGACATGTTCCCCGGCGAGAAGGAGCAGGTCGTCGAGGAGGTCATCCGCCGTCTTGCGGCCGAGAAGGCCCGGCTGTCGACCGGCGACAAGGACTCCATCGTCTTCAAATTCACCCTCTACGAGGTGATGCAGGAGCTTCGGCGGGTCAAGCACACGCTGAGCCTGCCGGAACTCAAGGAAGCGCTTCTCGTCCTGCGCCGCTCGACAATCGTCATCGCGGAGAAGGGCGGGAAGAACGCCCTGCTCGATTCCAGCGTCTTTCCGCAATTGTGGATGCGCAACCAGGACGTCAATGCCGGCGGCTCGCCGGACGAGAACGGCCGGGCCGACGTCGAAACCGCCGTGCAGTTCAACTGGATGGTGGAAAACACCATCCGCAGCGTCGAGCAGCAGCGCATCTCCTATGAATGGCTGATGCGCATCGCCAATCCCTTCTCGCGCTGGCTGTTCAAGCGTGTCGCTTTCACGCTGCTGCAACGCCATCACCAGGACCGGTCCAGCATCGAGATCACCGCGCGGGAGATCATGCGCGACAGCGGCATGACGGAATGGGCGCGCTGGTCGAACATGCTCCGCTGGATTTCCGACATCGTCGATGTGCTGCAGAAGGTCGGCGCGCTGGCGGAGGTCGAACGCGAGGTCATCAAGGTCGGCAAGCGCCACGACGACATCATTTTCCGCCTGCGTCCGTCCGACCTGTTCCTGCATCAGATCGCCGAGGCGCATCGGGTGTCCGCCTGGAACCGGCGGGAAATCGCCCGTGCGGCCGACGCCGAACAGGCGCCGGGCAGTTTCGTCCGGGTCGATTCCAGGGAACTGGCCGACACCCGGCGCCGCCGTAAGGCCGAGCTGGTGTCAATCGGCGAGGACTGAGCGACCCCGCCGGGACGCCGGTTTCACTCGCTCTGCGGCGCCACCACCCGCATCACGAACCCGGTCGGCTTCGCCGTCGGGCCGAAGGGGCCGGGGACCTTGTTGGCGACCGCCGGCAGGCTCTTCAGGTAAGCGGCGATGGCATAGGCGTCGGCGTCCGTCAGGGCGGAGAAGGCCATCCAGGGCATCACCGGCGCCAGCATGCGCCCGTCCGGCCGCTTGCCGGTGCGCAGCGTGGTGACGATCTGATCCTCGCTCCAGTCGCCGAGCCCGGTCACCTTGTCCGGCGTCAGGTTCGGGCCGTGGAACACGCCCATGCCCGGGATCTCGAAGCCGACCTCCGACCCGCTCAGCGCATGAGCGAAATCCGGCTTGCCGAGGAAGTTGCCCGGCGTGTGGCAGTCGTTGCAGCCACCGAGGGCGACGAGGTATTTGCCGCGCTCCACCCTCTCATCAGCGCGGGCCCCATCGGCGTGGGAGGCGAGAACGGCGGCGGACAGCAGGAGGGCGGTGCACAGGGTCTTGCGGAACATCGTCGGCAACTCCGGATGATCAGGCGGCGAGTGCGCCATGGACGAGGGACTGAACCGCCGCGACCACCGCGTCGGCCTGGGGAACGAAGGCCTGCTCCAGCGGGAAGCTGGCCGGGGCCGGGGCGTCGGGACCGGTTAGCCGCAGCACCGGCGCCCGCAGGCTGGCGAAGGCCTTTTCGGCGACCAGCGCCGCGACCTCGGCCCCGACGCCGCACAGGCGGCTCGCCTCATGGACGACCACCAGCCGGCCGGTCTTGGCGACCGACCGCAGGATGGCGTCCTCGTCCAGCGGCTTCAGGCTACGCAGGTCGAGCACGTCGGCGGAAATGCCGGCCTCGGCCAGCCGGTCGGCGGCAGCCAGGCAGGTGCCGACGGTCTTGGCGTAGGAGACCAGCGTCACGTCGTCGCCTGTCCGCCGCAGCGCGGCCTGCCCGAGCGGGATCGCGTCGATGTCCTCGGGAACCTCGCCGGCGCTGTAGCCGAGCGCGATGTCGGCGAAGACCAGCACCGGGTTGTCGTCGCGGATCGCTGCCTTCAGCAGCCCCTTGAAGTCGGCGGGGGTCGAGGGCATCGCCACCTTCAGGCCGGGGCTGTGGACGAACCAGGATTCGATGTTGTGGTTGTGCTGGGCGCCGACGCCCCAGCCGGCGCCGGTCATCGCCAGCACCACCATCGGGAACTTGAACTGCCCGCCGGAGACGTAGCGCAGCTTGCCGGCGCTGTTCACGATCTCGTCCATCGCGTAGCACAGGAAGGGGGCGAACAGCAGGTCGATCACCGGGCGCAGGCCGGTGGCGGCGGCCCCGGCGGCGGTGCCGGCGATGATGCCCTCGGCCAGCGGGGTGTTGCGGACGCGGGCCGGGCCGAATTCGCCCAGCAGGTCGCGGCGCTTGGTGGCGACGCCTTCGCCGAAGATCAGCACGGAGGGATCGCGGCGCATCTCCTCGGCCAGCGCGGCGGAGATCGCATCGTTCACGGTCATCTGGGTCATGATGTCGGTCTCCTCGGTCAGGCGTAGACGTCGCGGGTCAGTTCCTCGGGCGCCGGGTACGGGCTGGCTTCGGCGAAGGCGGCGGCCGCCTCCATCCGTGCCCTGACCGACTCCTCCATCCGGGTGGCGGCAGCGGCATCGAGCAGCCCGTCGCGCTCCAGCCGGCGGCGCAGCAGGATGACGGGGTCGCGTTCGCGCCAGCGGGCCAGCTCGCCGGGGTCGACGTAGGACTGGTCGTCCGGTTCGAAATGGCCGCGCAGCCGGTAGGTCATGGCCTCCAGCAGGAAGGGCTTGCCGGTGCGGCGGATGGTGGCAACGGCGGCGGCGGCGGCATCGAACACCGCCAGCGGGTCGTTGCCGTCGACCACCGCGCTGTCGATGCCGTAGGCGGCGGCATGGCCGGCGACGCCGTCTGCCGTCATCGTCTCCTTGCGGTGGACGAAGGCCTGCCACTGGTTGTTCTCGCAGACATAGAGGATCGGTAGGCTCCACACCGCGGCGAGGTTCAGCGATTCGTGGAAGCGCCCCTCGCAGGCCGCCCCGTCGCCGAAGAAGCAGACGACGATGCCGGGGCCGCCCTGCATCGAGCGCGACAGCCCCACGCCGGTCGCCAGCGCCAGCTCGCCGCCGACGATGGTGGAGGTCAGGACGACGCCCAGCTCCTTGGCGGAGATGTGCAGCGACCCGCTCTTGCCGCCGCAATAGCCGCCGCTCTTGCCCTGCACCTCGGCCAGCATCCGGCCGGGGTCGGCGCCGCGGGCCAGCAGATGGCCGGCGCTGCGGTGGTTGGTGAGGATCAGGTCGTCAGGCGTCAGCGCCGCGACGACGCCGACGGCCGACGCCTCCTGCCCGATGGCGGTGCAGGTTCCGGCGGCGCGGCCGCGGCCATGCAGGTCGACCAGGGTTTCTTCGTAGGCCCGGATCAGCATCATGCGCTCCAGCATCATGCACTCCAGGGCCTCCACGGGAGGGCGGGCGGTCATGTCGGTCGGCTCCGTGACGTTGTGTGCGGAACGGACCCTACGCAGGCAATCGCCGCCGGCTTGCTAACTGTTGCCTAACGGAATGCTAAAATATTCGTAACTGTTTCTGGCCCGATAACTGTCGGGATGGAAAGTAAAGCCGGACGGCGTTCACGCCGTCTCCTGGAGGAGAATCGGCTTCATCACCACCAGACGGAAGCGCCCGCGCCCGGTCTTTTCGATGCGCAGCACGCCGCAGCGTTCCTCCAGCCGGCGTTGCAGCAGGATCAGCCGCGCTTCCAGATTTTCGGCGAAGTCGGGCAGCGGGATGTCGGGGGCCAGCCGCAGCTCGCGGTTGGTGAAGTCGGTGCGGCCGAGCGTGGTGTGGTCGCGCACCAGCTTCCACAGGATGGCGCCGGCCACGCCCTTGATCAGATAATCGTGGTCCACGAACACGCTGTCGTCGGCGGCGTAGTGGCGCACCACCGCCGGCGCACCGCCGGCCTCCGGGCAGGCGGCGGGAACGGGCGCCACCTCCTCCGCCGGGGGCAGGGCCTGCATCAGCGCGCCGAGCTGGGCGGCCAGCGTCGCCAGCGCATCCTCGTCGTCGTAGGTGAAGCGCATCTCCTGCCGGCTCTCGACGAACAGCACGCCGGCCAGACGCCGCCCGGCCAGGATCGGCACCGCCAGCTGGCTGTGCGGACGCTCCAATCCGGGAAAGGGAATCTCGCGGGCCGGGCCGCCGGTCAGCCCGGCGTCCTCCGCCCCGTCGCGGGCGGTCAGGCTGTAGGCGACATCGCTGGTCATGTGGGTGATGCGGATCGGCACCCGTTCCCGCGCGGCCACGCCGATCACCCCCTCGCCGGGTGCCACCTCCGACCCGACGCCGGAGGAATCGTAGCCGAGCGCCGCGACGGTGAAGAGCCGGCCAGTCGCCTCGTCCGGCATCAGGATCAGCGCATGGTCGACCCCGAACAGCCGCTGCAGCACGCAGAGGCTGTGGTCGAGCAGCTCCGTCAGATCGGCGCAGCCGCGCAAGGCCTCGCAGGCCCGCCGGGTCGCCGACAGGAGGCTGCGCTGGGCGACCGGGGCGGGGAGGGGCGCGCCGCCGGGCACCGCCTCGATTGCCGTCACCCGATAGAGGTCGGCGCCGAGCAGCCGGAACACGTCCTGCATTCCGACATGGGAGGCGATGCCGGCCAGCTTAGCCTTCATGCTCTCGAACAGCGGCCCGGTGGTCTCGGTGCGCAGGTAGCACAGCTCCATCCGGTATTGCGCGGCGGTCGGCGGGTCGATCAGCTGCAGGACGGCGATGGGGTTGGCCAGGATGTTCGCGCGCGTCTTGTTGAAGAACTGGTACGACAGCGCGACATGATCGGGATCGACGTAATGGACCTGCGACAGCAGCGAGACGTTGGGCGTTCCGTCCGGCGCGCAGGTGGCGATGGTCGCCGGCACCGCCCCCTCCAGGCAGGCGCGGATCGCGTCGAGCGTCAGGGAGGCGCCGATGGCGGCGCTCATGGCGGCACCGCGGTGCCGGCCTTCGGGCCCGGTGTCTGGTCGTAGAGCCGCGACGGGCAGAAGCGGACCATCGCCAGTGTGGCCGGGTCATGGGCCATCAGGGCACGGGTGAAGGCGTCGCCGTAGCCGATCAGCGCCAGTTCGGCGGCGAAGGCGTCGACGTGGCGGGCGGCCAGCGCCGCCGCCTCGGCATCCGCCGCGGTGACGGTGGCATCATCGCCGATCAGCTGGATGGAGAGATGCGTGCTCGGCTCGGTCGCCGCCAGGGCGAAGCGTCCGGTCTCGGCAACCGCCGCCAGCAGGGCGGCGTTCGCCGTCCGGTCGAGGCAGACGCCGATCCAGGCCCCGTCGGCCGGCACCTGCACCGCCAGAGCCCGGCCGACCCGCGGTCGGTTCGCCCCATCGCTCGACGATACGACCAGGCTGACGCCACGCTCCAGGAAGGTCAGGATCGCCTCGCTCAGACCGGCTCGTGCCGGCCGTCCGCCCTCCGGCCCCACTCTTTCCGGCCACCCGCTCCGTTGCCCGCCCCGCTGCCCGCCGTTCGCCACGAAAGCCTCTCCGGTCGTCCGGCCTCAGACTACCAAGAGGCGAGGGGCGGCCGCAAACACGCACACGATTGCCGGCCGTGACCGGAAGGGGAGGGGGGAGCCGCCGCTGGCCGCCCGGTACGACAAGCCCAGTGCCAATGAAGAGTCTAATATAGATGCTATATCATCTTTCGCGGCCATTAAGTTGCGATGAAACCGGGGTTGGGGATATCCCGAATTTCAATTGCGCAGACCGACAAGATATAAAATTTCAACATGTGCCTTGCGGCGACATGGCGAATGCGATGACGCGGCGAATGCGGTGAAGACGAATGGCTGATCTCAGGGGAAGCGTTGTTGTGGAGTGCGTTGGCCCGATGACGCTCATCGAAGTCGAGGACGTTCGCGACCGGCTTCGGGATTCGCTGGGTTCGGCTGGCCGGGTCGAGGTCGATTGCAGCGAGGTTGGAGAGACATCGATCTGCTTCATTCAACTTTTGCTGGCGGCGCGCACAAGCGCAGCCGGGCGGGGCGTCAGCCTGCATCTCAAACAGCCGCTCTCCGCATCGATGCGCGATGCGCTCGAACGGGGCGGCTTCATCGGTATGTCCGGACCGGCGCGCAAGGCGGATGAATTCTGGATTGGAGTGCCCTGATACCATGGCGAAGACCATACTAGCCGTCGACGATTCCGCCAGCATGCGCCAGATGGTGAAGTTGACCCTGTCCTCTGCCGGGTATCAGGTGGTGGAGGCCACGGATGGGCGTGACGCTCTGGTCAAGGCGAAGTCCGGCAGCTTCAATCTGGTGCTGACCGACCTGAACATGCCGAATATGGATGGCCTGACGCTGATCCGCGAATTGCGGACGCTGCCGGCCTATCGCGGCATCCCGATGGTCTTCCTGACCACCGAATCCGACGCCGGCAAGAAGGCCGAAGCCAAGGCGGCCGGCGCCACCGCCTGGATCGTCAAGCCGTTCCAGCAGGACCAACTGCTGAGCGTTGTCCGAAAGATCGTCGGCACATGACCGGCGGCGACCCGGGCCAGGTCTTCCGCGAAGAGGCGGCGGAGCTTCTGGCCGCTCTGGAATCCGCACTGCTCCATCTGGAACAGAACCCCACCGACCGCGAGCCGCTCGACACCGCGTTCCGTGCCCTGCACACGATCAAGGGCTCCGGCTCGATGTTCGGGTTCGAGGCTGCGGCGAGCTTCACCCATCATCTGGAAAGTGCCTTCGACCGGATGCGCAAGGGCGAACTGGCCGCCACGACGGCGATGATCGGCATCGCCCTTGCCGCCAAGGACCATATCCGCATCCTGATCGACGACCCCGCCAGTGCCGACCCTGCCGTAGCCGACGGCATCCTGGCCCGGCTGGCGGACCTGAGCGGCAGTGCCGCGATGTCCGTTCCCCCTGACCGGGAGCGCGACGACGAGGAAATCCTGGCGACCTGGCGTGTCCGCTTCCGGCTCGCTCCCGACGCGCTGGAGCGCGGAACCAACCCGCTGCTGCTGCTCGATGAACTGCGCGGGCTGGGCGAGGCCGAGATCGTCGCCCTGACCGACGACGTTCCGCCGCTGGGCGAGCTGGAGCCGACCCGCTGCCACATCGGCTGGGAGCTGATCCTCACCACCGCACATCCGCGTTCGACCATCGAAGACGTCTTCATCTTCGTGATCGACGAGACCGAACTGACCATCGAACCGGTGTCGGCGCTGCCGGAGCCGGGGGTGGAGCAGGAACCGCTGTCGGTGCCAGTGACAGGGCCGGTGCCGGTGCCGGCGATGGTGGCCGCGCCTGTCCCGCCGAAGGAGCCGGCCCCGCCCAAGGCGGAGCCCGTGCCCGAGAAGGGCAGGGCGCAGCCGGCGGCCAACTCGATCCGCGTGCCGGCGGAGCGGCTCGACGATCTGATGGATCAGGTCGGCGAGCTGGTGATCGCCCATGCCCGCCTGAAGCAGCTGATCTCCGACAGCGTCGATCTCCAGATCAAGTCGGTGACCGAGGAGATCGAACGGCTGTCCAACGGCCTGCGCGACATCACCATGGGCATCCGCATGGTGCCGGTGGAATCGCTGTTCGGCCGCTTCCGCCGGCTGGTCCGCGACCTCTCGCAGGAGCTGGGCAAGGACGTGGCGCTGACGATGTCCGGCGAGGAGACCGAGCTGGACAAGACGATGATCGAGCGGCTGAACGACCCGCTCGTCCACATCATCCGCAACAGCCTGGATCACGGGCTGGAACCGGCGGCGGAGCGCGTGGCGGCGGGCAAGGCGCCGCAGGGCCGCATCCATCTGTCGGCCCGCCATGCCGGAACCCGCGTGCTGATGACCATCCGCGACGACGGGCGCGGGCTGGACCGCGAGCGCATCCGCGCCAAGGCCGAGGAGCAGGAGCTGATCCCGCCCGGTGCCAAGCTGTCGGACGCCGAGCTGTTCCAGCTGATCTTCCATCCCGGCTTCTCGACGGCGCGGACCTTGACCAGCGTGTCGGGCCGCGGCATCGGCATGGACGTGGTCAAGCGCACCATCGATGGGCTGCGCGGCACCATCGAGGTGTCCAGCCTGCCGGGCGGCGGCACCGAGATCACGCTCGGCCTGCCGCTGACGCTGGCGATCATCGACGGGCTGCTGGTCCGGGTCGGGCAGGGGCGCTACGTGATCCCGCTGTTCGCGGTGGAGGAATGCGTCGAGCTGCCGGCCGATGTCGAACGCCGCCATGCCAACCGCAACTTCCTGAACATCCGCGGTGCGCTGGTGCCGTTCCTGCGTCTGCGCGACAGCTTCGCCGTCCGCCATCCGCCCGATCCCTATCAGAAGATCGTCATCATCTCCTCCGGCGACAAGCGCGTCGGCCTGGTGGTCGATCAGGTCCTGGGCGACCACCAGACCGTCATCAAGTCGATGTCCAAGCTGCATGCCGACGTCGCCAACTTCTCCGGCGCCACCATCCTCGGCGACGGCTCGGTGGCGCTGATCCTCGACATCGGACAGATCGTGGCCGCCGGCCAGACGCAGGAACTGCGGCGCGAAGCCTGCTGAGCAGGCTTCACAAGCGAACCGATTCCACGACAGACGTCACAGGGAGGCCGGCATGGCTGTCACCGGGACAGAGACCTTCGAAGCGCTGACCCTGGGGCTGGGCGGTGAGATCTTCGCCATCGATGCCAATTCGGTCCACGAGATCCTGGACATCGTTCCCCAGACCGAGGTTCCGGGCGCGCCGCCGCTGGTCGGCCACCTGATCAACGTGCGGGGCAAGGTGGTGCCGCTGGCCGACCTGCGCATCCGCTTCGGCATGGAGCGCACGCCGCCGACCATCGACACCCGCATCGTCGTCGTCGAAATCCTGCTGGACGACGAGCCGACGGTGGTCGGGCTGCTGGCCGACAAGGTCCATGAGGTGACCGGCATCGCCGGCGCCTCCATCGAGGACACGCCCGACATCGGCATGCGCTGGAACCCCGACCTGATCAAGGGGATCGGCAAGCGCGGCGACGACTTCATCGTCATTCCGGACATCGTCCGGATCTTCACGACCCACTGACCCGACCGAACCCCGGTCAACGGAAACCAGACGAACCGGCACCGCCCCATCGACCGGGAGCGGTTCAGGCCCGGGGAGCAAGGAGCGACCATGCGCATCTCAATCAAAGCGAAAATCGTCGCGGCATTCGGCACGGTCATCCTGCTGTCCGCCGCCACCGCCGGCATCGCCCTGAACGGCCTGTCGGACCTGAACCAGAAGATCGAGGAACTCGTCAGCGTATCGGCCCAGCGCATCGACATCGCCCGCCAGATGCCGTCCACGGTCTATCTGATCCAGCGGGAGGAGAAGAACTTCCTGCTGTCGAGCAGCGAGGAGGACATGGACCGCTTCGACAAGGCGATCCTGGCCCGCCGTGAGGAGTTCAAGGGCGTGCTGGAGCAGTATCGGCGGGTCGCCGATGCCGAAGGTGCCCGCAAGCTGGCCCAGATCGAAACCCTGATGACGGAGTTCAGCACGGCTCAGGACAAGGTTCGCTCCATCGGTCGGATCCATTCGAATGCCAAGGGTGCAGACCTCCTGACAGGCTCCGGCAACGATGCGGTTCTCGCGGCGCAGGAGGCATTGCGCCCGTTGCTCGACCGCGTCGAGACTGGGACACAGGCGACGGCGGAACAGATTGCCGTCGCCCATCTGATCCGGCGCATGACGACGGATTGGGGGACGGCGCGCATCATCGTCAGAAACTCCCTGCTCGTTTCAGACGATGCCTCGACGGCGGCGACGCTCAAGCCACTGCCCGATCTGCTGAAAAATATCTCCCAGCAGCAGGACCGCATTCGTACCCGCCTGGCCAGCGAAGAGGATATCCGGGCATTCAATGTCTTCGTCGAGCGTTATCATGTTTATGAACGCTTCACCGACGAAGTGATCGCACTGTCCTTGAAAAACACCGAGGTGAAGGCCCTGGCGCTCTCCGTCGGTGAGGTGCGGACCGCCGCCACCAAGCTGGTGCAGGCCGCCAACGATCTCGTCACCGATGCCGAGAAGGGCATGGCGGCTGACCGGCAGGCGGCGGAGGCCACCTACTCCCAGATCCGCGCGATCACCATCGGCGCCGTCGCCATCGCCCTGCTGATCGCCATCGCCGCCGGCGCCTACATCGCCATTTCCATCGCCCGCGGCCTCGGCAAGGCGGTCGGTCTGGCCGATGCGGTCGCCATCGGCGATCTCAGCCAGAAGGTGGAGGTGTCGACCGACGACGAGATCAAGGATCTGGTGACGGCGCTGAACAGCATGACCGCCAATTTGCGGGCGACCGCCGAGGTCGCCGACGAGATTTCCCGCGGCAACCTGACCGTCCAGGCCCGTCCGCAGTCGGACAAGGACACGCTGGGTCTGGCGCTGGAAACCATGCTGGAGAAGCTGCGCGGTGTCGTGACCGACGCGCTGTCCGCCTCCGACAATGTGGCCGCGGGCAGCCAGGAGCTGTCGGCCAGCTCGGAGCAGCTGTCTCAGGGTTCGACCGAGCAGGCCTCCGCCGCCGAGCAGGCCTCGGCCTCGATGGAGGAGATGGCCGCCAACATCAAGCAGAACGCCGAGAACGCCACCCAGACGGAGAAGATCGCCCGCCAGTCGTCCAAGGACGCCCAGGCGTCGGGCGAGGCGGTGAACAAGGCGGTGCAGGCGATGCAGACCATCGCCGAGAAGATCAGCATCGTGCAGGAGATCGCCCGCCAGACCGACCTCCTGGCGCTGAACGCCGCGGTGGAGGCGGCGCGGGCCGGCGAGCATGGCCGCGGCTTTGCTGTGGTCGCCTCGGAGGTGCGCAAGCTGGCCGAGCGCAGCCAGGGTGCTGCGGCGGAGATCAGCTCCCTGTCGGCGGAATCGACCAAGATCGCCCAGGAGGCCGGGCAGATGCTGGGCCGGCTGGTGCCCGACATCCGCAAGACCGCCGAACTGGTCGAGGAGATCAGCGCCGCCTGCCGCGAGCAGGACATCGGCGCCGAGCAGATCAACCAGGCGATCCAGCAGCTCGACAAGGTGACACAGCAGAACTCCAGCGCGTCCGAGCAGATGGCGGCGACCTCGGAAGAGCTGTCGTCGATGGCGACGCAGTTGCAGGACACCATCTCCTACTTCACGGTGGAGGAGAAGGCCGCCGCCCGCTCCGCCGCCCGCAACCCGGTCGCCGTGGCCGCCCAGGCCCGGCCGGCGCAGGCTCACGCCCCGGCTCCGGCCGCCCGCCGTCCGGCGACGACGGTCACCCTGACGCACAAGCCGGCGGCGAAGCTGAACGGCAAGGACCGCGGCGTGAAGATCGCGCTGGAGGGCGGCAGCGGCCCCGACGCGCTCGACGCCCGCTACACCGCGTTCTGAGGATTGGGGCCTGATCGCCGGGCCGTATTCCATGCCAAGCAGGGATGGCGCCTCGCCGCGCCATCCCGCCGTTCCGCCCCCCGAACCGGAAGCCGCAGATGACCAGCGCGACCGCGCCCCGCGAACCGGCGCAATATGTGACGATCGGCATCGATCGCGAAGTGTTCGCCATAGAGGTCGCCATCGTGCGCGAGATCCTCGATCTCCAGCCGATCACCCGCCTGCCGCACGCGCCGCCTTTCCTGGTCGGCATGATCGACGTGCGGGGGCAGGGGGTGCCCACCGTCGATCTGCGGGTCAAGCTGGGACTGCCGGCGGCACAGCCCACCGCCAACACCCGGATCGTCGTGCTCGACGTTCCGCAGCGGGGGCAGTCGATCACCGTCGGCGTCATCGCCGACCGGGTGTTCGAGGTCACCTCGCTCGACGAGCGCGGGCTGGAAACGCCGCCCCAGGTCGGCGGGCGCTGGCGCTCGGACTGCATCCAGGCCATCGGCCGCTCCAACGGCACTTTCGTCATCGTCTTCGACATCGCCCGTCTGTTCGCCGAGGACGACGCGGCCCTGCTGGACATGGCGGCCGGCACGGCGAACGATATGGCGGATCTGATGGCGGACGGGGTGTCATGATCGATCCCGACGATCCGCAGCCAGAGGAAGGATCGCGGCGGCCGTCCTCCGACACCTTGTCGGAGCGGGATTTCGTCCGGCTCGCCGTCATCATCGAACGCCATGCCGGCATCCGGATGCCGCCCAGCAAGCGGACGATGGTGGAAGGCCGTCTGCGCCGCCGCCTGCGGGTGCTCGGCCTGCCGGACATGAACGCCTACTGCCGCCATGTGCTGGACGACGGCGGGCTGGACGGCGAGATGGTCGACCTGATCGATGCCGTCACCACCAACAAGACCGACTTCTTCCGCGAGATCGAGCATTTCCGCTATCTGATGGGCACCGCCATCCCGGCCCTGTCCCGTCTCCCCCACCGGCCCGGCCAGGACCGCCCGCTCAAGATCTGGAGTGCGGCCTGTTCGACCGGGGCGGAACCCTACACGGTGGCGATGCTGCTGCTCGACCGCGCCAGCACCGGAGCGCCGATCCGCCACGAGATCGTCGGCACCGACATCTGCACGGAGGCGCTGGCCGCCGCGAAGAGCGGCGTCTACCCGCTCGACATGGCAAAGATGGTGCCCGCCCCCTTCGCGTCGCGCTATCTGATGCGGTCGCGCGACGACGGCAATCCCACGGTCCGGCTGGTGCCGCCGGTGCGCCAGTCGGTCCGCTTCGGCCATCTCAACGTGATGGACCCGGTCTATCCGATGGCGACCGACATGGATGTCGTCTTCTTCCGCAACATCCTGATCTATTTCGACAAGAAGACGCAGCAGAAGGTGCTGGAGAAGCTGTGCGGCCATCTGCGGCCCGGCGGCTACCTGTTCGTCGGCCACAGCGAGACCATCACCAACATGGACCTGCCCGTGAAACAGGTGGGGTCCGCCATTTTCGTCCGGAGCTGAACGATGGGCCAGAAGATCCGCGTGCTGATCGTCGACGATTCCGCGACCGTCCGCCAGACCCTGGCCGGCATCCTGTCGTCCGATCCGCAGATCGAGGTGATGGGGACGGCCGCCGATCCCTATGCCGCTGTCCGCCGCATCGCGGAGGAGGCGCCGGACGTCATCACGCTCGACGTGGAGATGCCGCGCATGGACGGCATCACCTTCCTGCGCAAGCTGATGGGCCAGCACCCGATCCCGGTGGTGATGTGCTCCTCGCTGGTCGAGGACGGCAGCGAGACGCTGATGCAGGCGCTGGAGGCCGGGGCCGTCGACGTCATCCTGAAGCCGCGGATCGACACCCGCCAGAGCCTGCTCGACGCCCAGGTCCGCATCTGCGACACGGTGAAGGCGGCGGCCCGCGCCCGTCCGCGCGCTTCCGCCCGCAGGGCATCCGCCGCCGCCACTCCCCATGGCACTTCCCACGCCACACCCCTGGGCCGCACCCGCGCCCCGGAACCGAAGCTGAGCGCCGACGTGATGATGCCGGCCCCCAGCGGCGGGGCGATGGCCCGCACCACCGAGCGCGTCATCTGCATCGGGGCCTCCACCGGCGGCACCGAGGCCCTGCGCGAGGTGCTGGAGGCGCTGCCCGCCGACAGTCCTGGCATCGTCATCGTCCAGCATATGCCGGAAAGCTTCACCGCCGCCTTCGCCCGCCGGCTCGACAGCCTGTGCGAGATGACGGTGCGCGAGGCGCGCGACGGCGACACGGTGCTGCGCGGGCAGGTTCTGATCGCGCCGGGCAACCGCCATATGCTGCTGCAACGCAGCGGCGCCCGGTATCTGGTGGCGGTGAAGGAGGGGCCGCTGGTGTCGCGGCACCGGCCGTCGGTCGATGTGCTGTTCCGGTCGGCCGCCCATTGCGCCGGCGGCAATGCCGTCGGCGTGATCATGACGGGAATGGGGGACGACGGCGCCACCGGGATGCGCGAGATGCAGCAGGCCGGCGCCTTCACCGTCGCCCAGGACGAGGAGAGCTGCGTCGTCTTCGGCATGCCGAAGGAGGCCATCGCGCGGGGCGGGGTGGACAAGGTGGTGGGACTTTCGTCGATCCCGCGCGAGATCCTGCGCCATGACCGCTCGTGACGTCATCCGCTTCCCCTGACGCATCCGTTTGGAAAAGGCTTCCGGCATGTACAGCACCGTTGACGCAGCAGCCTTCGGCGGTCCGGGCGGCGCCTTCCCGGCGGCTCCCCAGCCCGGCCCGGATCGGTCCGGTTCCCCCCAGGGCCCGGACATGGGATTCATCCGCTCGCTGAGCGCCGAACTGCGCGCCGCATCGGCGCCCATCGAGACGACCTTCCTGACGGTCGGCGAAACGCTGTCGCAAACGCTGGAGCGGATGAAGGCAATCGGCGGCCGCTTCAGCGCCTTGTCCATGCTGATCGACAGCGAGGATGGCGCCGAGGCTTGCAGGCGGCTGGGCACCGTCCGCAGCGTGACCGACGGTCTGGCGGGCAATCTCCGGCAGACGCTGGCCGACCTGACCGATCTCGATGGGACTGGGGCCGATATGGCCGCCCTGCTCGCCACACTGGCGAAGATCATCGGCGAGATCACCGCCCTGGCGATCAACGCGAAGGTCCAGTCGGTCCAGATCCGCACCGGCAGCGATGATTTCAGCGTGTTCAACCGGGAAATCGACCGGCTCCACCGTCTGGCCGAGGCGGCGACGACGCAGGCGATCGGGCGTCTCGCCGATCTGCGCACGACCATGTCCGCGGCAAAGGACGGCGCCAGTGCGTTCCAGCGCGACAACCGCACCCGCCTGGACGATGTCGGCAGCCGTCTGCAGGCGAGCCTGGACCGCTTGACGGCATACCGCCACACCGCGCAGGCTGCGTCGCAGCGCTTCGTCGGCCGTGTCGAGGAGATCGGCCGGCGCATCGCCCGCTGCATCAGCGATCTTCAGATCGGCGACTTCACCTGCCAGCGGCTGGCCCATATCGGCGTGGCCATGGATGTGCTGGCCCTGCTGGCGGACCCGCCCCCGGCGTCTGCCCTGGCACGCGACCTGCGATGGCTCGCCGGGCTGGAGCTGGGACGCCGGCAGGATCTGTCGGCGGCGATCTGCACCCTCGAAATCCGCCAGTGCGTCGAGGCATGCGCCGATTTCGCCAGTCAGGTGGCGTCGCTGAAGGACAATCTGGAAGCGCTTGCCCGCGATGCGGACAGCATCGCGCAGGAAGCCCGGGAGCTGTTCGGGTCGGGCGGCGACATCCCGGCCGCCGGCGGGCCGGCAGGGCGGTCCGTTCTGCACGATGTCGCGGGCGACGTCGACCGGGCGCTGGAACTGCTGAATCGCTATTGCCAGTCCGACGACATCATCCGCAGGCATGTGGGCGAAGTCTCTGGCGGGTTCGTCGCCATGGGACGGGACGTTCTCGCCATCCGCTCCATCGACACCGACATGCGGCTGATGGGGCTGAACACGACGCTGAAATGCGCGCGGCTTGGCGATGCGGGGCGGGCGCTGGGCGTGGTCGCGCAGGAGCTGCGCGCGTGCAGCCGCAGGACCGAGGACATGTCGAAGGCGATCACCGAGGCGATCCATGCGGCCACCGACCGCGCGAACGGCCTCGACCGGCGGTCGGGCACCAACCATCGGGTGGCGATGGAGCTGGTGGATGCCATGACGGGCTCCATGGACTGCCTGAAGCGGCTGCATGCCGATCAGATGCGCTCGCTGTCGACCATGACCGGCGATTGCGCGGAGGCCTCCAAGGTGCTGACCGGCACGGTCGGCCGATTGGGCATGGAGCTTCGGCTCGGAGGCTTCACCCAGCGCTTCGTCGACCGGATGCAGCCCTATGCCGGACGGGGGAACATCCATGCCCCCGGAATCTCCGACGACCTGAACCGGCTCTTCGGGGCGCTGTATACCGCGGAACGGGAGAGAAGCATCCATTCCGACCTTTTCGGCGGCCTGCAACTCGGCCAAAAGCAGCTCGCCCAGGAGCAAAGCGGCCAGGAGCAGGGCGGCGAGATCGACGAGTTCTTTCTCTGAGAAATTGCCTTTGAGAAATTGCTCTTAGCCGACCCGCAAGGCCACCTTCCACCGCGTCAGGTTCGGGCGGCGAGCACCGCCTCGTCGTGCATCAGGTGCAGAATCTCCCTCTTGAACTGCATGAATTCCGTGGAGGTCAGGGCATCGAGGTTGCGGGGACGCGGAATATCGATGGACATGGATCGTTTGATGCGCCCCGGCCGAGCGGTCATCACATGCACGCTATCGCCGAGGATGATCGCCTCGTCGATGTCGTGGGTGATGAACAGGACCGTCTTGCGCCGCGCCTGCCAGACCTCGAGAAGCAATTCCTGCATCAGCTGCCGGGTCTGGCTGTCGAGCGCCCCGAACGGCTCGTCCATCAGCAGGATGCGCGGATCGTTGGCGAGCGCCCGTGCCAGGGCCACGCGCTGGCGCATGCCGCCCGACAGCTCCTTTGGAAAGGACCGCTCGAACCCCGAAAGCCCGACCGCGCGGATCAGGTCGTCGGCGATGTCTTCGCACTCCGCCTTCGCCAGTCCCTTCAGCTTCGGGCCGAACATCACGTTCTCGCGCACGCTCAGCCAGGGGAAGAGGGTGTAGCTCTGGAACACCATGCCGCGGTCGGCCGACGGGCCGGCAATCGGCTGGCCGTCCAGCGTCATGCTGCCGGAGGTCGGCGTTTCCAGTCCGGCGACGAGACGGAGCAGGGTGGACTTGCCGCATCCGGACGGGCCGACGATCACCGCGAAGGTGTCGTGGGCGACCCGCAGCGAAACATCGTCGAGGGCCGTCACCTCCGGCTTGCCCTTGGGCTGGAAGCGGACGGTGATGTGATCGAGCGCGAGCAGGCTCATGGGATGCTCCTTACAGGTCGGCGGACCAGGACAGCAGGCGCTGGCGCAGCAGTTTGAAAAGGAAATCGGTGATCAGCCCGAGGACGCCGATGGTGAAGACGCCCAGCAGGATCACGTCGGTGAACAGGCCGCGCATGGCGTTGAGGATCATGTAGCCCAGCCCGCTGTCGGCGGCGACCAGCTCCGCCACCACCAGATAGGTCCAGGCCCAGCCCATGGTGACGCGCAGATTGTCCAGCACGCCGGGCATGCAGGCCGGGAACAGGATGCGCTGCACCACCTGCCGGCGGCTGGCGCCCAGCGTATAGGCGCAGTCGATCAGATCCTTCGACACGCGGGCCGACACGTCGGAAATCAGGATCAACTGCTGGAAGAAGGTGCCGAGGAAGATCACCATGATCTTCTGTTCGATGCCGATGCCGATCCACAGGATCAGGAGCGGGATCAGCGCCGACACCGGGATGTAGCGCATGAAGCCGGTGATCGGCTCAATGGCCGCCTGCACGGCCCGGAAGCTGCCCATCAGGATGCCGAGCGGCACCGCCGGGATGGAGGCCAGCAGGAAGCCCGACAGGATGACGGTCAGGCTCGACCCGATGTGGCGGAACAGCGACAGGTCGCCGATCCGCTTGATCCCGGCGGCCAGCACCCTGTCGGGCGCGGCCAGGAAGTCGGGAGGCGTGAAGCCGCCATAGGTGAGCAGGCACCAGAAGCCGATCAGGACGGCGACAGAGCCGGTGCCGAGCGCCAGGCTGGCGCCGCGCGGGATATCGACTTTCGGTGCGAACAGGGAACGGGTCGACATGGTGCCTGCTCCGTGGGTTACTTGACGATGCCGGTGGCGATCATGGCGGCCGGATCGGTGTCGAGCTTGAACAGACCGGCCGCCTCGCCGAGCGTCCTGGCGTTGGCGATGGTGGCGGCGATGCCGTCGGGCTTGGCCGGATCCATGAAGGCGGCGTTCATGGCGGAATCGTAGAAGGCGATGCCGGCGCGGGTTTCGGCGAAGACCGCCGGATCCTCCAGCCAGCCGCCCACTCCCTTCGCCATGATGGCGTCGGCCTCCTTGGCATGGGCCTTCTGCCAGTCGACCGCCTTGCTCCAGGCGCGGTAGAGTGCCACCATCTCCGGCCGGCGGGCTTCCAGCTTGGCCTTGGTCGTCACCATCACGTCGGTGATCAGGCCGGGCTTGGCCGAGCTGTCGACCAGCAGCGCGCCATGCGACGTGGCCTTGCCGCGGCTGAGCCAGGGCTCCCAGGTCACGGCGGCATCGACCTTGCCGGCGACGAAGGCGGCACCGGCATCGCCGGCCGTCATGTTCAGCGCCTCGACGTCCTTGACGCTCAGCCCGGCGTCCTTCAGCAGCACGCTGAGGAAGAACTGCGAGACCGAGCCTTCGGTGAAGGCGACCTTCCTGCCCTTCAGCCCGGCGACGTCCTTGATCGCCTTGTTGGCGACGATGCCGTCGCCGCCACGGCTGTCGTCGACGGCGAACAGGTAGGTGAGCGGACGGTCCGCCGAGGTGAAGCCGAGCACCGCGTCGACCGTCGTCACCGCCACGTCGATGCGGCCGGCGGTCAGCGCCGGCATGCGGGTCTTGACGTCCTCCATCAGCACCAGCTTGACGTCGAGGCCCTCGTCCTTGAAGAACCCCTTCTCCTTGGCGATGTAGAGCGGGCCGTAGCCGACCCAGGTCGAATGGGCGACGGTCAGCTCGGCCGCCGACGCATTGGATGCGAGGCCGCCGAACGCGGCGAGAAGGGCGAGCGCCGGGCCGCGAAGTCGCGAAAGAAACTGCTTCATGCTTCGGTCTCTCTTTCTTTGAAGGCGTTCGGCCGGATCAGGACTTGTTGCGGAGCGTGGCCGGGGAGGCGGCGAGCACGCAGAGCAGCTCGTACATCATCGAGATGCCGACCCAGGCGGTGCCGCCCGACGGGTCGAAGGGCGGCGAGACCTCCACCAGATCGGCGCCGACGAGGTTGAGGCCGGACAGCAGGCGCACCATGCGCTGCGCCTCGCGCGTGGTCAGGCCGCCGATCTCCGGCGTGCCGGTGCCGGGCGCGAAGGCCGGGTCGATGCAGTCGATATCGAAGCTGGCATAGGTGGGACCGTCGCCGACGATGGCGCGCGCCTCCTCCATCACCGCGGCGATGCCGCGATCCTCGACCTCTTCGATGCGGATGATCCGCACCCCCTGCTCCAGGCCCCAGACGACGTCGGCGCCGTCATACATCGTCCCGCGGATGCCGATCTGCACGACGCGGCGGGGATCGAGATAGCCGTCCTCGATGGCGCGGCGGAACGGCGTGCCGTGGGTGTATTTGAAGCCGCCGAAGTAATTGTCGAACAGGTCGGTGTGCGCGTCGAAATGGATCATCCCGAGCGGGCCGTCCGCCGCCAGCGCCTTCAGGATGGGGTAGGAGACCAGATGGTCGCCGCCGGCGCTGAGCGGTGCGATCCCGCGGCTCTTGAGCGTGCCGTAGAAGCCGGCGATGCGGTCGAGCGCGTCGGCGACATCGGCCGGATTGACCGGTGAATCGCCGAGATCGGCGACGTTGCGCAGGCTGAACGGGTTCATGCCGGTGACGGGATGGACCGGCCGGATCATGGTCGAGAGGTCGCGCAGCTGGCGGGGGCCGTGGCGGGTGCCGGGACGGTTGGTGGTGCCGCCATCCCAGGGCACGCCGACGATGGCGATGTCCACGTCCGCGGTGGCGGGATCGTCGAGCCCGAGATAGGGCAGCCGCATGAAGCTGGGCAGCCCGGCATAGCGCGGCAGGTCGAACGCCGACACCGGCTGGAAGAATGTCGGCGAGGCGCCCGGCAGGGGCTTTTCACCGTCGGATTTCAAGGGCATCGCGGTCTCCGCAGGGGATCGATGACCGCAACGTTGCCATAGGATGAAACGTCCAATAATATCAGATTTCAAATCTAAACGTCCGACGATGCCAACCTATCATGCAGCCCACTCTGCCGCCGCTCAGCGACGTGGATCTGCGTCAGCTCCGCATTTTCCGAACTGTCGTGGAGAGCAGGGGGTTCACCCAGGCACAGGGTGAACTCGGCATTTCGCGCTCGACGATCAGCGCGCAGATGGCGGCGCTCGAAACGCGGCTCGGGCTTACGCTTTGCCGGCGCGGCCGGTCTGGATTCGCGCTGACCGAACATGGGCAGAAGATCTACACGGAGACCATCAAGTTCTTCGCGGCCATGGACAATTTCCGCACCGAAGTCGGGGCCATGCGCGGCAGCCTGGTCGGGGAACTGCGGATCGGGATTGTCGACGCGGTCGTCGAGAACCCGAATTGCGCGTTCGACCGGGCGATTGCCATTTTCAACGAACGTGTGCCGAACGTTCATCTGACCTTGACGGTCATCTCGCCCAACCAGATCGAAACCGAACTTCTCAGCCGGCAGATGGAGATCGCCATCGTCCCGAACCAGCCGATGAACGGTGCGGTCCAATTGCAGCAGCTGTTCCATGAGGAACAGAACCTGTTCTGCGGCGCGCGTCATCCGCTGTTCGAGACGGACACGGCGCGGCTGTCGCTGGAACTGATCGCCGAGCAGGCTTATGCGCGCCGCGGCTATGCCGTGGCGACCGCTTACAACACGCTTTTCAAACATGCGCCCAGTGCGACGGCCTACAACATGGAAGGTCAGGCGCATCTGATCCTGAGCGGCCGGTTCGTCAGCTTCCTGCCGCGCCATTTCGCGCAGCGCTATGTCGAACGCGGCGAAATGCGGGCATTGCGGCCCGATTTGCTGAGCTTCAAAATCCCGCTTTGCCTCGCCCATCTTCCGCAAAGCGTGCTGTCGCGGGTGGCGAGGGCCTTTCGTGAGTGCCTGCTGGAGGTCCACGCACGCAAAACGCGGTAGGGCCGGCGCAATGCTCCGGATCGGGCATGAGCCTGTGCCCCGCATCCGGCGGGGCACAGGCAACTCGGCGGCAACTCGGGCTTGGGAACTTGCCGTCCTTCAGCCGAAGACGCGCGACAAGGCGCCGTCGATGGCCGCGACGATGCGGTCGATGTCGTCGGCGGTGGCGATCAGCGCCGGGCTCAGGCACAGCGTGTTGTTCAGGCCGGGCAGCGAGCGGTTGGTGGCGCCGATGATCACGCCGTTCGCCATGCAGTCGGCGACCACCGCCTGCACCAGCCTCTCCTCCGCCGGTTCCTTCGTCGCCCGGTCCTGCACCAGCTCGACGCCGCAGAACAGTCCCTTGCCGCGCACGTCGCCGACGGCGCGGTGGCGCTCCGACAGCTCCCACAGGCCGGCCATCAGCCGCTCCCCCATCGCCTGGGTGTTGGCGAGGAGATTTTCGTCCTCGATGATCCGCATGTTCTCCAGCGCCGCCGCCGGCCCGGCGACGCAGCCGCCGAAGGTCGAGATGTCGCGGAAGAAGGACATCGGGTCGGCGGGATCGTCCTTGAACAGCTCGAAGATCCGCTCGGTCGTCACGGTGCAGGAGATGGCGGCATAGCCCGACGCAACGCCCTTCGCCATGGTGACGAAATCCGGCTGAACGCCGTAGTGCTGGTAGCCGAACCATGTGCCGGTGCGCCCGAGACCGCAGACCACCTCGTCGATGTGCAGAAGGACCTCGTGGCGGCGGCAGATGTCCTGCACCTTCTCCCAATAGCCCTTCGGCGGGGTGATGACGCCGCCGCCGGCGGTGATCGGCTCCAGGCACAGCGCGCCGACCGTGTCGGGCCCCTCGCGCAGGATCACCGCCTCGATGGCGTCGGCGGCCAGCTCGCCGTAATTCTCCACCGCGCCGTACTGGCTGCGGTATTCCAGGCAATGCGGCACCTCGACGAAGCCCTCGGGGAAGGGGCCGAACTGGGCGCGGCGCTGCGCCTGCCCCGCCGCCGCCAGCGTGCCGAGCGTGGTGCCGTGATAGTCGCGCTCCCGGTAGAGGATCTTGGACTTGGCGCCGCCATGGTGCCGGTGCGCGATCTGGCGCACCATCTTGAACACCTTCTCGTTCGCTTCCGAACCGGAGTTCGAATAATAGACCCGGCTCATTCCCGGCATCTTGCCGATCAGCTTTTCGGCGAAGCGGGCGCCGGCAATCGACCCGGCGGAATTGGCGAAGTAGTTCAGCTTGACCAGCTGGTCGCGCACCGCGTCGGCGATGCTGGCCCGGCCATAGCCGACATTGACCGTCCACACGCCGCCCGACACGGCGTCGAGATACTCGCGCCCGGCGGCGTCCCACACCCGCATCCCCTTGCCTTCGACGAAGATGCGCGGGTCGGTCGTCTCGAACCCCTTGTGCTGGGTCAGATGGTGCCAGACATGGGCGCGGTCGGCCTCGATCACATGTCGGATGTCGTTGACGCGTGACGCGTCGTTCCGAAGGACGTCATCCATCGGTCATCTCCTAGGGGTGGGATGCGGTGCCGGTTACGGCGGGATCAGGAAAGCGTGTCGCGGTGGATCTTGAACGGCGCCCAGGACTGGCTGACCGGCATGATCTCCACGCTGTTGATGTTGACGTGGCTCGGCAGCGAGACCACCCAGCGCACCGTCTCGGCGATGTCCTCGGGCTGGAGCGGGTCGGCGCCGCCATAGAGCGCGTCATAGGCCGCGTTGTCGCCGCCGGTGCGCACCAGGGTGAACTCGCTTTCCGACAGGCCCGGCTCGATGGAGGTCACGCGCACCCCCTGCGCCGACAGGTCGCTGCGCAGGCCGAGCGAGAACTGCTTCACGAAGGCCTTGGTGCCGCCATAGACGTTGCCGCCCGGATAGGGCCAGTTGGAGGCGATGGAGGCGAGGTTGACGATCAGCCCGCGCTGGGCGATCAGCCGGTCGAGCAGCAGCCGGGTGATCGTCACCAGACCGGTGACGTTGGTGTCGATCATCGTGCGCCAGTGCTCCAGGTCGCAGTCCTGCGCCGCCCCGGTGCCGAGCGCCAGCCCGGCATTGTTGACCAGCACCGAGATGTTGGCGAAGGCGTCGGGCAGGGTGGCCAGCGCGGTGCTGGTCGCTTCCTCGTCGCGGATGTCGAAGCACAGCGGATGGACGACATCCGGCCCGCCCAGCGCCTCGACCAGGGCGTCCAGCCGGTCCCGGCGCCGGCCGGTGGCGACGATCCGCCAGCCTTCCGCCACCAGCCGCCGGGCGATGGCGTCGCCGAATCCGGAGGTGGCGCCGGTGACGATTGCTATCTTCGGGCCGGCACTCTTCGCGGCGGTGTGCGACATCGTTGGATCTTTCCTCATGACGGAGTGGTGAAGTTCAGGCCCAGGGTGACGGCGGTCTGGATCAGGCCGGCCACCGCCACGGTGAACAGGCCTCCGGAGGCCAGCCGCCGCCAGCCGTCGAGGCTGAGGCGGGCGGACAGCAACCGGCCGGCGGCGAACCCGGCGAGCGTGGGACCGATGAAGGTCGCCAGCAGCCCGACCACGCCGGGGTCGATGGCCCCGACCATGGCGCGCCCGGCAAGGCTGAGCGCATCGACCGCGCCGAAGAACACCGCCAGCGTTCCCTTGATGGTCCGCCGGTCCCGCCCGCCGGCCAGCAGCCACGCCGCGATCAGCGGTCCGCCGACGGCGAAGGCGGCCAGCAGCACGCCGACGACGAAGGCGATGCCGGCCCCGACCGTCCGGTGCCGCAGCCAGTGCGGCGGCTCCCGCACCAGGGCGACGCAGGCCGCCGCGAAGACCGTCACCGCGACCAGCAGCCGCGAGGTGGCGTCGTCGAGGCCGGCGGCGATCAGGCTGCCACACAGCGCGCCGGCGAAGCCCATCGCCAGCATCAGCCGCGCCACCGCCCAATCCACCGCCCCCTGTTCGCGGTCCAGCAGCAGGAAACAGGTCAACAGCAGGTCGCTGACCAGGATGAAGGGGATGCCGGCGGCGGGCGAGGGCAGGAACAGCAGCCCCAGCGCCGCGATCAGGGCGTATCCGAACCCCGTCACCCCGCGAAACGCGGCGGCGAGGAAGGTCACGCCTCCGAAGAGGAGCATGGACATCGGTTTCGCAACCTTCCCTCAGTGATTCAGACCTTGCCCTTCCAGGGCACCAGACGGCGTTCCAGCCAGCGCATGCCGAACTCGAACAGGGTGGCGAAGGCGCCGATGACGAAGATGCCCATCAGCACGATGTCGGTGCGCAGGAAGTTGGAAGCGTTCAGCACCATCTGGCCGATCCCGGTGGAGGCGGCGACCATCTCCGCTGCGACCAGCGTCGTCCAGCCCACCCCCATGCCGATCCGCAGGCCGACCAGGATGTCCGGCAGGGCCGCCGGCAGCACCACATGCACCACCACCTGCCAGCGGCTGGCGCCCAGCGCGCGGGCGGCGTTGACCTGATCGGCGGCGGCGGCCGACACGCCGGCCCGGGCGGCCAGCGCCACCGGGGCGAAGCAGGCGAAGAAGATCAGCAGGATCTTCGAGGTCTCGCCGATGCCGAACCAGATGATGACCAGCGGCAGATAGGCCAGCGGCGGCAGCGGCCGGTAGAATTCGATGAAGGGGTCGAGCGCGGCGCGCAAGGTGGTGCTGAGGCCCGTCGCCAGCCCCACCGGGATGCCGATCAATGCCGCCAGCACAAAGGCGCTGACCACGCGCACCAGGCTCATGGCGATGTGTTCGGTCAGCGGCGCGCCGTCGATCCGTCCGTCCACCGCATCGAGGAAGGCCTGGAAGACCGTCCCGATCTTCGGCAGGAACAGCGGCTTGACCACGCCCTGGCCGGTCAGCGCCGCCCACAGCGCCAGCGCCGCCAGGATGGCCGCCATGCTGATCAGCACCGGCTGCGACCGGAATCCCTGCATCCGGCGGCGCAGCCGGTTCAACGGCACCATCCCGGATGGAATGCCGGCCAGCCCGGCGCCTGGGCTTTTGGCGGATCGCACCTGCTCCGTGGCGGTGGGTTTCATGCGGCCTCTCCTGTGGCGGCGTGGCTGCCGTGGTCGCTGCGCTCGTGGATGAAGCCCAGCACCCGCTCGCGCATCGCGATGAAATCGGGGGAGGATTTGACCGACCGCGCATCCTGCCCGGCCAGGAAGCGCCGGCTGAACTCCAGCGGGATCGTTTCGGCGATCCGGCCGGGGCGCGGGGTCATGATGATCAGCTTGGTGGCCAGGAAGATCGCCTCCTCCACCTCGTGGGTGATGAAGAAGGCCATCTTCCGCGTCTCCGCCCACACCCGCAGGATCAGCTCCTGGATCTGTTCGCGGGTGAAGGCGTCGAGCGCGCCCAGCGGCTCGTCCATCAGCAGCATGCGCGGGTCGGCGGCCAGCGCGCGGGCGATGCCGACGCGCTGCTGCATGCCGCCCGACAGCTCGTAGATCCGCTTGTCGGCGAAGGACGCCAGCCCGACCAGCTCCAGCATGCTGCGGGCGCGCCGGCCGCGTTCCGCCTTGCCCATGCCCTGCATCTTCAGGCCGAAGGCGACATTGTCGGCCACGCTCAGCCAGGGCATCAGGGCGTGGCGCTGGAACACCACGCCGCGGTCGGCCCCTGGCCCGGTGACCGGCTTGCCGTCCAGCAGGATCTCCCCGTCCGTCGGCGGCAGGAAGCCGGCGATGCAGGACAGCAGGGTCGTCTTGCCACAGCCCGACGCACCGAGCGCCACCACGAATTCCCCCGGCTCGATGGTCAGATCGACCCAGGACAAGGCGACGGTGGCGCTTTCCCCGCCGCCATACTGGACGCTGACATTGCGGACTTCGAGCATGCTGGGCCTCCTGAGGCGGGGGAATGGAACTGCGGACCGGACCGTTACTTGGCCGCCGCCTTGACCACGTCGGCGGTCACGAAGGGGCCGTAGTCGGGGGCCAGTTCGGTGACGCGGCCCTGGCTCTTCAGGAACTCGGCGGTCGATTTCAGCGCCTCGGCGGCGCCGCCGCCCAGCCACTCCTTGGACGCCTGCTCCTCCAGGGTCGGGAAGCGGTAGGCGGCGAGCCCGTCCGGCACGTCGGCCGGGGCGGCGCCCGTCCATTTGGCGATGGCGGCGGCCTGCGGCGAGGTCGCGGTCCAGCCGTCCCCGGTCTTCGCGTAATCGGCGTCGGCGGCGGCCAGCAGCTTGACGAAGGTCGTCATGAAATCGGGGTTGGCGGCCATGAAGGCCTTGGTGGCGATGATGCCGTCGAAGGTCGCCTTGCCCTTCTTGGCGAAATCGCCGGCGCTGGCGATGACGGTGCCGTTCTTCTTCGCGGCGGTCAGGACCGGCGCCCAGATGAAGGTGGCGTCGATGTCGCCGCGTTCCCACGCCGCCGCGATTTCCGGCGGACGCATGTTCAGCAGCTTCACGTCCTTGCCCGACAGCCCGGCCTCCTGCAGCGCGTACATCAGCTGGTAGTGGGAGGTCGACACGAAGGGCACGGCCACCGTCTTGCCCTTCAGGTCGGCGATGGACTTGATGCCGCTGCCGTTGCGGGCGACCAGCTGTTCGGCGTTGGCGATGTCGTCCAGGATCCAGAACAGCGTGATGGGAAGACCCTGGGAAGCCGCCGCGGCGATGGGAGAGGAGCCGGCTTCGCCGACGTCGACATTGCCCGACGCCATGGCGCGGATCACGTCGCCGCCGCCGCCGAACTTCACCCATTTCACGGCATAGCCGGTCTTCTTCTCCAGATCGCCGCTTTCCATCAGGACGCGGATGGGGGTCATCATGTCCTGATAGGCGAAGGTGACGGTCTTCTCCGCGGCCACGGCCGGGGCGGAGGCCCCGAACAGCGCGCCGATTGCGACGAAGGCGGTGGCGAGCAGGGTCTTGCTGAAGGTCATGGCGGGGTCTCCGTCGAGGCCGGTCAATCCGATGCGCCCATTGGGCCGATGCGGCCATTAGGACCCAGCCGCCGCCCCCGCCGAAAGGTCCAGATCCTCCCGCTTTGCGGCAGTGACTGGTCCGGCGCCCGATCCGCTGCCCCATCCCGCGCCATGTGGCGCCCGTTTGGGCAGACGCCCGTCCAGTGACCATCCCGGCCGCCGCAATCGACACATTTCCGCCCGTCACCGGACGGCACCCTTCTTGCTTTTGCGCATACCGGGGCAGGCAGCCCGGCGCGATGGCCGACGCTATGGCCGATGTGATGATCTCGGGGAAAGAAGGACGGTTGCACCATGCAGATCGACACCGCCTGGCGGCTTCTTTTCGGCGGGATGGAGCGCGACCCGCAGGGGTTGAGCGCGCGCGTCCGCGGCATCGTCGCCGACGCCATCGAGGCCGGCCTGCTGGCACCCGACATGCGGGTTCCCTCCAGCCGCAGCCTTGCCGAGGCGCTGGGCATCTCGCGCAACACCGTCAACGCCGCCTATCAGCATCTGATCGACGACGGTCTGCTGGTCGCGCGGGAGCGCAGCGGCTTTTTCGTTGCCCCGTCGGACGACCGGCGTGCGTCGGAGCCCCCGCACACCGGCGTCGAGGCCGACAAGGCTGGTGGCTGGGCGGCGCGCTTCGCCATCCGGCCATCGCGTCTGCCGCAGATCACCAAGCCGCGCAACTGGACGGACTATCCCTATCCCTTTCTGTTCGGGCAGTTCGATCCCAGCCTGTTCCCAACCAACCCGTGGCGGGAGAGCGTGAAGGCGGCGTCCAGCGTACAGGAGATCACCCGCTGGGCCCGCGACATGATCGACGACGACGACCCCGACCTGCTGGACCAACTGCGCCACAAGGTGCTGCCCCGCCGCGGCATCTTCGCCGGTCCGGGCGAGATCATCGTGACCATCGGTTCCCAGCATGCGCTGTCGATGCTGGTCCAGCTGCTGGTCGGCCGCGACACGCCGGTGGGGATCGAGAATCCGGGCTATCCCGACGTGCGCCACATGGTCGGCATGGCGACGGCGGACATAAGGCCGCTGACCTGCGACGGCTTCGGCGTCCTGCCCGATGCGGTGTTCGCCAGCCGCCGGGTCGCCTTCGTGACGGTGGGGCACCAGTGTCCGACCACCGCCGTGATGCCGATGGGGCGGCGGCGCGCCCTGCTGGACGCTGCTGCCCGCCACGACGTCGTCCTGATCGAGGACGATTACGAATCCGACCTGTCGGTGGAGGGGGATGCCGATCTGCCCTGCCTGAAGAGCCTCGACCGGGCGGACCGGGTGATCTACACCGGCAGCTTCTCCAAGATCCTGGCACCGGGCCTGCGCATCGGCTACGTCGTGGCGCCGAAGCCGGTGATCGACGAGTTGCGCGTCCTGCGCCGGCTGATGCTGCGGCACCCGCCGACCAACAACCAGCGCAGCCTCGCCACCTTCATCCAGCTCGGCCATTACCGCCAGCATCTGCGCCGGACCGCCGCCGTGCTGGAGGAGCGGGCCGAGCTGATCGCCGGGCTGCTGCCGAAGCTTCTGCCCGGCTGCCGGCCCCGCCGCGACTTCGGCGCGAAGAGTTTCTGGATCGAAGGACCGCCCGAGCTGGACAGCCGCGATCTGGTTCGCAGGGCGCGCGATCAGGGCGTCCTGATCGAAGCCGGCGATATCTTCTTTCTCGACCCCGCCGAGGGCCGCCGATATTTCCGGCTGGGCTTCACCTCCATCGCCGCCCACCGGATCGAACCGGGGTTACGCCGTCTCGGGGCTTTGCTGGCGGCGTGAACTCGCGTGAATTTGAGGGCACCGATTGCCGTCGCTGTGGCGATGGCATCCTTCACATGCGGAGCGTGCTGGAGGAGTGGGGGGGGGCGGCCGAGGACATCTCCCGCCTGGATGGTGTCAGTGCGCCTCCAGATCGGCCAGTCCGGACTCCGGGAACAGGACGTCGATGAAGCCGAACTTGGACATGTCCACGATCCGCTGGGGATAGAGGAAGCCGTCGAGGTGGTCGAACTCGTGCTGGAAGACCCGCGCGTGGAAGCCCGTCGCTTCGCGGACGAGCGTTGTGCCGTCCTCCAGGGTGCCGCCATAGCGGATGTGCGTGCAGCGCGGAACCATCCCGCGCAGACCCGGAACCGACAGGCAGCCCTCCCAGGACTCTTCCACCTCTTCCGTGAGCTTTTCGAACCAGGGATTGATCAGCGTGGTGACGGGGACGGGAGGCACGTCCGGGTAGCGCGGATTGGAGTCGAAGCCGAAGACGATCACCCGCAGGTCGACGCCGATCTGCGGTGCGGCAAGCCCCGCGCCGTTGGTGGCGTGCATGGTTTCGAACATCTCGGCGATCAGCGACGCCACCGCCGGGTCGTGGATATCCTCGACCGGCCTCGCCACCCGCTGCAAGCGGGGATCGCCCATCTTCAGGATTTCGCGCATGATGTCTCCGTCATTCCGCTCGATAGCCGGTCAATGAGTCATCGGGATCGGCCTCGGCGCAAGTGCGATCTGCGATGTCCGGAGCCGTTCAGCAGCCGTGGCTTCGGTCATAGCCATTGATGGCCGGTGCGCGCCATCCCTCGGGCAGTCGGGCGGGCTTGTAGATCTCGACGAGAAGCGGATGGCAACTGGCCGCGTCCGAGGAATGTTCCGACGAGCAATCGCCGCCGGGGCAGGCGGACATGCAGCCGAGCAGGTCGATTTCGGCGAAAAATTCGAGGTAGTCGCCCGGCCGCACGGGGCTGGCCTTCATGAAATACTGCCCGGTGTCCCGGCTGAAGCCCGTGCACATGAAAACATTCAGCACATCGTGGATGTGGGGTTCGGCCTCGGGCAGGGTCATGCCGGTGGCTTTCGCCAGGGCGCGGGTGAGATTCGAATGGCAGCAGTGGTGGTAGTGGTCCCCGGCGCTGAGCAAATTGTGCGTGTAGGGGTCGCAGCGGGTGCCGATGACGTCATGCACCGATCCGCCGAATTCGTCGAAACCGTACCAGTCGAGCGTGTCGTGCGTGATGGTGGCGATGGGGCGGAGATAGGGGAGGTTGGAAAACAGCTGATCGCCAAGCCCGACATGGGTGCCGTTCAGCGCGCGGGTCTTGCCGGTGTAGAGCCGCTCCTTCAGATCGTTCGCGTTGAAGAGGTTGAGGTCGCCAACCTGTGCGCCCTCGGTCGAGACGATGCGGAAGAAATGGCCGGCGGGCACGGTCCAGCAGGCCGCATCGCGCGGCGGGACCACCACCGTCCCGACCAGCTCCATCCCGTCCCGCACCGCGCGGTACGCCGACAGATCGGCACGCGGCAGGCTCTGCGTCGGATAGCAGACGACCGGCCGGACCGCCTTGCGTGCAGCGGCATCTGCGGGGGGTGCGGTGATGGGGGTGGGCTTCATTGGCTTTTCCGTTCGGTTCATCAGGATCGCCGCCGCTATACCGCCCCGATCGCCGTCCCGATCATCATTGAGATCGATGACGGCCATGCGGTAATCTGCTCAACGACTGAGTATGGATTGTTGAGTACCATAAAAAATATTGTTCAACAATGTTGATTCTATCCGGCAGCGCCGGGAGCTTGGGAGGTGCCGATGACGATCAGGACGACGATGGAAGCCGACGAGGCATCCCTTGCCGGCGCGGTGGCGATCCGCATCCGCGACATGCTGATCGCCGGTGAGTTCGAGCCCGGCCAGAAGCTTTCCGAACACCGGGTGGCGGCGGATTTCGCGGTCTCCCGGAACACGCTGCGCGAAGCGTTCCGCTTCCTGACCAGCCAGCGGCTGCTTTCCTACATCCCCAACCGCGGCGTCTTCGTCACGGTGCCGGACGAGGCCGCGATCATCGACATCTACCGTGTCCGCGCGGTGATCCAGCGAGGTGCGGTCGAGGCGGCGAGCCGGGGCCATCCGGCCTTCGCCCGCATGCGGGCCCTGGTCGAAGAGGGCAGGGAGCTTGGCGCCAGGCGGGACTGGCAAAAGGTCGGGACGAACAACATGGAGTTCCACCGCGCCATGGTCGGCCTGTGCGACAGCCCCCGGCTGAGCGCCAGCTTCGACCTCGTGCTCGCCGAACTCCGGCTCGCCTTCGGGCAGCTCAAGGACACGGCCCATCTTCACGAGCCCTACATCGACCTCAACCACACCCTCCTTCGTGCGCTGGAGACGGGCGACCGGCCGGCATCGGTGACGGCCCTCGACGCGTATCTGCGGCAATCGGAGCGTGGCGTGCTCGGGGCTTTGCAGCATCGAAAAGCGGCCGAGCCGGTCAAGTCTCCATCGACGCCCGCATGATGACGGCAAGGGGCGCCGCTCACGTCTGCGATGCCCCATGATGGCTGCGCAGACTGGCGATCTCCCGGCGCGTGACCGTCCATTCCTCCGTCGGGAAGCACCCCGGCAGGACCAGGCTGAGCCTTGCCAGAAGCCTGGAGCGCCAGCGCGTCCCGCGGCGTCGAATCGCCTGCTCCAGCCTGCTGGGATCGAAGCCTGCCCATTCACCGGCGGGCTGGAGCAGGTTCGAAAAGCAGACGGGGTGGATCTCCTCGCGAAGGATGGCGTCCATCTCCGCCACGCTGTAGGGCGAGGCCGAAAGAACCTGCACCCGCCATGCGCGGGACAGCGAAACGTCCGTGTCCAGATACATCGTCGACAACGCTTCCCAGACCGGGCGGCGCTCTTCCAGCTGTGAGTTCGAAAAGCGGGTGGCGCTGCTGTTCATCGCGATGACGGCTGGTGACGACCGGGAGGTCCGGCAGCCTAACCCATCCGTCCATCCTGTCGAGGCTGTTCGGCATGCGGCCAGATCTGATGCCGCCAAGCCTGCCGGGAGGTCCAGAATGGTCCAAGGTCGTGCCGATGCGACAAGACCATGCCGGCTGCCGCCGCCGATACTGACCCCTTCACCCGAAAAATCCGCAGGAAACGACAGCCATGTCCGCACCGGCCGCATCCGGCACCTCCCCACTGCCCATCCTCCTGTTGCTGCTGTCGGTGACGACGGGGCTCGTCGATGCCGTCAGCGTGCTCGGCCTGGGCAAGGTCTTCACCGCCAACATGACCGGCAACATCGTCTTTCTCGGCTTCGCCGTCGTCGGCACGCCGGGCTTCCGGGTTCTGCCGGCGGTGGCGGCGCTGCTGTCCTTCCTGACCGGCGCCCTGATCGCCGGCCGGCTCGGCAGGACATTCGCCGGCCGGCCGATGCGCCATTGGCTGCTGACCGCCGCTTTGTTCGAAACGGCCCTGTTCTGGATCGCCGCTGCCGTCGCCGCGGGCTTCGATGTCGGGACGCAGGCTCCGGCGGCCGCCCTCTATGCGATCATCGTCCTGACCGGTTTCGCCATGGGATTCCGCAACGCCACGGTCCGGCAGATGAAGGTTCCCGACCTGACGACGACAGTCCTCACCCTGACCCTGACCGGACTGGCCGCCGATTCCGGCCTTGCCGGCGGGGCGAACCCCAATGCGCGACGCCGGATGGCCAGCGTGGCGGCGATCTTCCTCGGTGCGGCACTCGGCGCCGTCATGGTCATGCAGAGCGGGCTGGTGCTGCCCCTGGTCGTCGTCGGCGCGCTGGTGCTGGCCGGCACCGCGTTCTGCGCACTTCACCCGGCCTCGACCGCACCGGTTGCGGCCTGATGCCGGTGCGGCGATGCTGTCGAGCATAAGTCCCGACTTATGCTCGACAGTAAGGGCCGCGACTGCGGCCCCGCAGGCACATGCCTGCGAAGGCAAGCGACCGGATGGTCGCGCCCGCCGATTGAGGGCAAGTGTGAACCGTCCGTCAGAGGTCGGTGAAGCCGTCCTCCTCCCGGTCGCCGGCTCCCGACTGCACGAACTGGGCGAGCAGCCAGGAGGCGGCCGGTCCTGGCGGCGTGTCCCGCCGCCAGACGCCGGAGAAGCGATAGGTGCCGCCCGGATGGTCGGGCATGGCGAGCCGCACCAGGGTGCCGGCGACCAGATCGGGCGCGACCATCGGCAGCGGCATGTTGCCCCAGCCGATCCCTTCGCGCAGCAGCGCGTGCTTGGCGCCCAGGTCGGCGAGCCGCCATGTGCGCGGACTCATCACCGAGAAATCCTGCCCCTCGGTGGCGCGCGACCGGTCGGTGAGGACCAGCTGCACATGGTCGCGTCCGGCGCCGGGGGCGATCTGCGCCATGCGGCCCAGCGGGTGGTCGGGGGCGGCGACCGGCACCATCGGCACCGATCCGGCGGTCGTCCGGTCCAGCCCGTCCATGCCGGCCGCCACCGGGCCGGAAATGCCGAGCACCGCCCGGCGGTCGAGCACCAGGGCGGCGACCGCGCCCAGGGTTTCGACATGCAGGCGCAGCGAAACCGTCGGATGGCTGCGCGCGAAGTCCCGCAGCACCCGGCCCAGACGGTCGGCCGGCAGCATCACGTCGACGGCGAGATCGACCTCCGCCTCCAGCCCCTCGTGCAGGCCCCGGACCTTTGCGCGCAGGCCGTCCATCGCTTGCGCAATCGTCCGGGCTTCGGCGAGCAGCGCCTGCCCGGCGGCGGTCAGCGTCGGCTTGCGCGACCCTTCGCGGTCGAACAGCGTCAGACCGAGCTGGGCTTCGAGGTTGGCGATGCCGTAGCTGACGACGGAGACCGCCCGGTTCAGCCGCCGTCCCGCCCCGGCGAAGCTGCCGGCATCCACCACGGCGAGGAAGATGCTGAGTTGGTCGAAGCTGGGGGTGCCGACGCTGCTCATCGTTCAACTTTCTTGAACATCTTGCGGCGATTTATAGGGGTAAACCTGAAAGGAGACCAGGGCTATTGTCCTCTCAAGCGAAACACGGCGGCCGACGCGGCAAGGACCCATCGGCCGCGCAAATCAGGAGACGGACCATGATCGACCTGCGTCCCTTCGAGAGCCTGGGTGGCGAAAACCACGGCTGGCTGGATGCCAAGCACCATTTCTCCTTCGCCAACTACCATGACCGCAAGCGGATGAACTGGGGCAACCTGCGCGTCTGGAACGACGACACCATCGCCCCCCACACCGGTTTCCCGACGCACCCGCACCGCGACATGGAGATCGTCACCTATGTCCGCGAGGGTGCCATCACCCACCAGGACAATCTGGGCAACAAGGGCCGTACCGAGGCGGGCGACGTCCAGGTGATGTCCGCCGGCACCGGCATCGCGCATTCCGAATACAATCTGGAGGACGTCACCACCCGTATCTTCCAGATCTGGATCATGCCGACGCGCAGCGGCGAAAAGCCGGGCTGGGGCAGCAAGCCCTTCCCCAAGGGCGACCGCAGCGGCCATTTCATCACCCTGGCGTCGGGCTATTCCGATGACGGCGACGCCTTGCCGATCCGCACCGACGCCCGCGTGCTGGGGGCGACGCTGAAGGCCGGCGAGACGGCGACCTACCCGCTCGGCAAGGACCGCCGCGCCTATCTGGTCCCGGCCAGCGGTGCCGTCGAGATCGACGGGGTGCGGGTGAATGCCCGCGACGGTGCGGCCATCGCCGACCTCGACACCCTGACGGTGACGGCGCTGGAGGACAGCGAGATCGTCATGGTGGATGCGGCCTGACGCCCCCGATTTCGTACCAGGGCGATTTCGTGCCGGGGCTTTGCCGCCCCGGCACGGCGTCCTCCGCAAAGACAGGAGTTCGGACCATGAAGGCCGGCCGGCTGGAAGCGTTCACCGATGGCGTGGTGGCGATCGCCATCACCATCATGGTGCTGGAGTTGAAGGTGCCGGAGGATGGCAGCCTCGCCGCCCTGGCGGAGCGTGTCCCCATCCTGCTGGCCTATGTGCTGTCCTTCATCAATGTCGGGCTCTACTGGAACAACCATCACCATCTGCTGCAAGCCACCACGCGCATCGACGGGCGGGTGCTGTGGGCCAACCTGTTCCTGCTGTTCTGGCTGTCGCTGGTCCCCTTCGTCATCCGCTGGCTCGATGCCAGCGACTTCTCGCCGGTGGCGACGGCATCCTACGGCGTCGTGCTCGGCATGGCGGCCATCGGCTACAGCCTGACCGAACGCGCGATCATCGCATGCGGCGGACGCGAGTCGGTGGTGGCGCGGGCGGTCGGGTCCGATCTGAAGGGCAAGATCAGCCTGGGGCTGTATGCCCTGGCCATCCCGCTGGCCTTCGTCCTGCAATGGCTGTCCGTCGCCCTCTATATCCTGGTGATCCTGCTGTGGCTGGTGCCGGACCGGCGGATCGAACGCATCGTGGAGGAGTGACGGAAAACCGGCACCGATGCCGGCCGGCAGCGATGGGGGGCGACCGGTGCTGGCTGGCTCCCCCGGCCCTGTGCTACAGCATGCCGAAACTGATGGGGACGCCGGCATGCCAACACTGACGGACTGGACGATTCGGCACGCGGTGACGCGGGTTCACGGGTGCGACCTTGCCGTGATCTGGCGGGGGCCGGAGATGTGGGCGTGGGTCGTCACCGTCGCCGGCGAGCAGGTCCGCTCCGGAACCGCGCGCACCATGGCCGGCGCCCAGGATGCCGCATTGCGTGCCGCGAAAGCCCATGCGGACGACGGCGGCCGCGTCCAGCTCCCGCTGTTCTGACGGCGACGAGGCTGCGCGCGTACGGTCAGGCCGCCTGCCTTCACAAGCCTGTTCACACGGCGGCGGCCTTGGGGCGCCGCTTGCGGACCGGCTTCCCGGACTCCGCCTCGCCGTCGTCCAGCGTGGCATCGGTGTTGCCGTCGCGGCGGTAATGCTCGTAGGACTTGTCGATGTGCTGCTTCATCAGCTTTTCGGCTTCGTCGGGCTTGCCGCTCTCGATGGCCGCGATGATCGCATCGTGCTCGTTGGCGGCGGCATGCATGCGGCCGTCCTTGTAGGTGGCGTGCTGGTGCGAGAAGCGGAGCACATCCGGTCCCATCAGGGCGATCAGTGACCGGAGCAGGTTGTTGTTGGTCGCTTCGGCAACCTTCAGATGGAACAGCAGATCCTCTTCCAGCGTGTAGGCGTTGGCCTCCGCCTGCTCGCGCATGCGCTGCTGCGCCTTGCGGATTTCGGCGATCTGGGCGCCATGGGCGCGTTCGGTCGCCAGCCGGGCGGACAATGCCTCCAGCGCGCCGCGAACCTCGATCAGCATCTCAGGGCTGGTGTCGCCGGCGTTCAGGATGTTGCTGATCAGGCCGATCAGCACATGCTCGCTGAGATTTTCCACCACCGTCCCGCTCTGCGGCGATGTGCGGACGATCCCGAAGAACTCCAGGCGGCGTAGCGCCTCCCGGACCGTGCCGCGGCTGACGTCGAAGCGCTCCGCCAGCACCCGTTCGGCCGGCAGCTTCTGGCCGGCCTTGATGATCCGGCGGGCGATCAGGTCGCTGATCTGCTCGATGATGATGTCGGGCGGGCGCCGGATCTTGATCTTCTGAAAGTGGCGGGAGACGTCGAAATCAGGATCATCCATGCCGCTCTCCGATCACCGAACTGGTTCGCTGGTTTATGATCACTCCAGTTGTTTAGGCATCCTTGACGGCCGAGTCAATCGCGTGCCCCCGCCGGGCATCTCCACCCGGCGGGGGTAGATCGGAGGATCAGTAGACGGCCATGATGCCGCCATCGACGAAGATCAGCTGCCCATTGACGAAATCGGACGCCGGCGAGGCGAGGAACACCGCGGTGCCGACCAGATCCGCCGGGTTGCCCCAGC
This sequence comes from Azospirillum palustre, assembly GCF_002573965.1. Taxonomy (NCBI): domain Bacteria; kingdom Pseudomonadati; phylum Pseudomonadota; class Alphaproteobacteria; order Rhodospirillales; family Azospirillaceae; genus Azospirillum; species Azospirillum palustre. The sequence continues at coordinate 79,575 of NZ_PDKW01000037.1, forward strand.
GGCGGGCGGGCGTGCGCTTCTTCACCCAGCCGTCGAACTCCTCGTTCTCGATCAGCGGCTTGTTCATCTCGGTGACGATGTAGCCCGGGCCGATGGCGTTGATCTGGACGTTGAATTCCGCCCATTCCGCGGTCATCGACTTGGTGAGCAGGCGGATGCCGCCCTTGGCGGCGGCATAGGGCGCCACGGTGATGCGCGCCTGCTCGCTGGTCAGCGAGCCGATGTTGATGATCTTGCCCGCCCGCCGCGCGACCATGCGGCGGCCCGCCTCGCGCCCGACGAGGAAGGCGCTGGTCAGGTTGGTATCGATGACCTTGCGGAAGTCCGCCGCCGGGAAATCGACCAGCGGGCTGCGGATCTGGATGCCGGCGTTGTTGACCAGGATATCGACGGAAATGCCCTGCTCGTCGAATTGGGCGAAGGCCTTCGCCACGGCGTCCTCGTCCGTCACGTCGAAGGCGGATTCATGGACGGTATAGCCCTTGTCGCGCGCCCTGGCGGCGGCATCGGCAAGGGTGTCGGGGTTGATGTCGCTGAGGATGATCGCGGCACCGGCCTCGGCCAGCCCTTCGGCGATGGCGTTGCCCAGCCCGCGGGCCGATCCGGTGACAAGGGCGGTCTTCCCGCTCAGATCGAACATGGTCGTCATGGTGGTGAGTCTTCCGGTTAGAGGCTGGTGCGGCGGACGCGCAGGTCGGGACGTTCGAAGACGGCCGGCAGCAGCTCGGTGCCGAGCCCCGGCCCTTCCATCGGCAGGACGTGGCCGTCGACGATGCGGGGAACCTCGGTGACGAGTTCCGCGTACCAGCCGGTGTAGAAGGCCCGCACCGATTCCTGGATCAGCGTGTTCGGGTTCGACAGCGAGGAGTGGACCGCGGCGACATAGGCGACCGGGCCGGTGCAGTCGTGCGGGGCGTAGGGACGGTGGTAGGTGTCGGCGAGCGCCGCGATCTTGCGGCCTTCGGTCAGCCCGCCGGTCCACACCAGATCGGTCATCACCACGCCGATGGCGCCGGATTCCAGCATGTCCTTGTAGGGGAAGCGCGATCCCAGCGTTTCCGAGGCGCAGATCGGCACGCTGGTCGAGGCGGCCAGCTCGGTCAGCGCATTGACCGAGTTCATGCGGATCGGATCCTCGTACCAGGTCGGATCGTAATCCTCCAGGACGCGGGCGATCTTCTTGACGGTCGGCAGATTCCACAGGCAGTGGAATTCGACCATGATCTGCATGCGGTCGCCCACCGCCTTGCGGATCTTCTCGAACGGCTCGACGGCGCGCTTCATCTGCTCGGCGGTGATGAAACGGCCGTCATTGGCGATGGCGGCCGGATCGAACGGCCAGATCTTCATGCCGGTGATGCCCTGTTCCAGCAGGCTTTCCGCCAGCCGGCCGGCATCGGTCATGAAGCCGTTCAGATCTTCGTACGGCCCCTCGCTGGATCCCAAATTCCAGGTGTCGACCGGCTTGATCTTGTTGGAGCGCACATAGCCGTAGCCGGCGCAGGTGTTGTAGACCGGCACCCGGTCGTGGCAGAGGCCGCCCAGCATCTGGTGCACCGGCTGGCCGCAGACCTTGCCGAAAATGTCCCACAGCGCGAGGTCGATGGCCGATGCGGCGCGGTATTCGGCGCCGGTCGAGGATTGCGCCATCGGCAGGTTCACCAGCTCGCGGGCATGGGCCTCGATGCGCAGCGGGTCCTTGCCGAGCAGGCGGGCGGCCAGCACGTCATGGATGTGCGCCTCGACCGCGCCGGCGCCGTAGAAGGTCTCGCCGAGGCCGACGATGCCGGCATCGGTGTGAACGCGGACCCAGACGACGTTGGAGAACTCGTCCGTCCTCAGTGTTTCCAGCTGCGTGATTTTCATGGAGCGCTCGCAAGGGAGGGGTGGGCTTGCGCCGTGCCGCGGCACGGCGCTGCCGGATCAGAAGACGATCTGAACCTTCATGTTGCTGTTGCGGTCATGCGCCGCGGCGAACGCGTCGGCCGCCGCCTCGAACGGGAACTGCGCCGTGGCCAGCGGCGACAGGTCGACGCCGCCGGTGGTCAGGGCGGACACCGCCCAGGCGAATTCCTCGTGGAAGCGGAAGGAGGTCTTGAACGTCACTTCCTTCGCGAGCAGCCGGTTCAGCGGGATCGGGGTGAGGCCGGGCGCCAGCATGCCGACCTGGACGATGGCGCCGCCGGGGCGGGTGCTGAGCACGCAGGTCTCCACTGCCCTGGCGCTGCCCGACGCTTCGAAGCAGACGTCGAAGCAGCCGCGGTCGGCCTGCCAGCGGTTGGGGGTTTCGCTGTCGGCCAGCACGTTGACGGTTTCATCGGCGCCGATCTGGGCGGCGATTTCCAGCGGCTTGTCGGACAGGTCGGTGATGGTGATGTGCTCCGCCCCCGCCCGGCGCGCGGCGACGGCGATCAGGCAGCCGATCGGCCCGGCGCCGGTGATCAGCACCCGCCGGCCGAGCAGGCTGCCGGCCTGCGCCACCGCATGGAGGGCGACGGCGAAGGGTTCGGCGAAGACCAGATTGGTGTGCTTCGTGTCGGCCGGCACCGGGAAGCACTGGAAGTCGCGCACCACCAGCGTTTCGCGGAAGGCGCCCTGGACATGGGGGAAGCGCGAGGCGCTGCCGAAGAAGATCATGTTGGCGCAGAGATTTTCCCGGCCGCCCAGGCAGTGCGGGCAGGTCCGGCACGGCTTGCCGGGGTTGACGGCGACACGGTCGCCGATTTTGGTCCGGGTGACGTCGGGGCCGACCTCGACGACATCGCCGCTGATCTCGTGGCCCAGGACCATCGGCTCCCGGACGTTGAAATCGCCGACGCGGCCTTCGAAGAAATAATGGAGGTCCGAGCCGCAGATGCCGCCGGCGGCGATCCTGACGCGGACCTCTCCCGGCTTCAGCGCCGGTTCGTCGAGCGTTTCAAGGCGAAGGTCCTTTTGTCCGTGCAGAACACAGCCGCGCATCTGGTCTCTCCTGAAAGGTAACGGCGCGCCGTCGCGCCTCGTGTCCGTGTGGTGTCCGTGTGGGATGCGGTCCGATTGTCCCGCTTGTCGGCGTCCCGTGCTTTGCCGGGGCGCCCGGTGGCGGCAGTGGCGCGTATCCGGTAAAATGGACCAATATGCAAATTGGTCTTCTGGTTCGATGATTATGCCGGTCGCACGGACTTGTCAACACGGCGTGTTCGGTCTTGCGGCCGGCGTTGTCGGCATAGGGCAGCGGCGATTGCCGACGTGCCGGGGGCGTCAGGAAAAATATGGCGTTCTATCAAAGGGATGAGCATGAACGTCCAAGTGGAGGGTCCTGTCGGTCCGTGGCGCTCAACCCACGAAGGACCGGGAAGTCAAGGCGCCGCCCTGCGACCGTCAGTCGCACGGTGACGAAACATTTTGTGCATCCAGCGTTATGCAGTTGACAGGTCCTCACCCGGTGCACTATCCACTGGAATAGAAGACCAGTGTACCAATTGCCCAATTATCGGCGGCCGATCCGGCAGGTGCCTTCAGGATTCGGGGCGGCATGGGGTGCGTTGCGCCGCTGCCCACGATAAGAAGCACGAAGCATCCGGCCGGAGCGTGAGCGAACCGGAGCAGGGCATCGGATCCGGTCGGGCAATCAATCCATTCCGCTGGCCGCAGCGCTCCGTCGCTGCGGAATCCGGCGGGAAAACCATCGAGGGGGAACCATGAGTGCTATGCCCAAGGGGAAATCGCAGGCCGGCGGGGGCGCCGCTCCGCCCGTGTCCCCCCTCCGCGTGGTCATTGCCGACGCCAACTTCCTGCCCCACCGCGCCTTGATGGAGGCGCAGCTTCCCGCGGGTACCGTCGTGTCCTGGCATCCCGCCTTCGACGAGGCGGCGGTTGCGGCCGACCTGCCGGGCGCCGACGTCTTCGTCGGTCCGCGCTTCACCGCCGCGATGGGGGCCGCCGCCGACAGCCTGCGGCTGGTCCATGTCGGCGGTGCCGGCTATGACGGCATCGACGGCAAGGCGCTGCCCGACGGCGTGCTGTGCGCCAACACCTTCTGCCACGAATCCTCGATTGCCGAATATGTGGCGGCGACCAGCGTCGTCATGCGCCGCCAGCTTTTGCAGCAGGACCGCGAACTGCGCCGGGGGCACTGGGATTCCTCCGTCTACGAATCGCAGCGCTCTCAATTGGGGTCGCTGGCCGGTGCCACCGTCGGCATCGTCGGGTACGGCCACATCGGATCGCATGTCTGGAAGCTGATGCGGGCGTTCGGCGCCTCCGGCGTCGCCGTCACCTCACGGCCCGCCAGGGCCGAAGGGGAGGGGTTGAGCTGGGTCGCCGGCACCGACGGTCTCGACCGCCTGCTCGCCGAGAGCGACATCGTCGTGCTGTGCCTGCCGCTGCTGCCGGAGACGCGCCACCTCATCGGCACAGCGCAGCTTGCGGCGATGAAACCCGATGCCCTGCTGGTCAATGTCAGCCGCGGCCCGCTGGTCGAGCCTGAGGCGCTTTACGACGCGCTGAAGGAGCGCCGCATCGGCGGTGCCGTCATCGACGTGTGGTACCAGTACCCGAACGGCGGCGCCCATGCCCAGCCGGCGGCGCTGCCCTTCGACACGCTCGACAACATTCTGATGACGCCGCACATCTCCGGCGTCACCACCCAGACCTTCCAGGGCCGCGTGCGCGACGTCGCCGCGAACATCGCCCGGCTGACGGCGGGAGAGCCGCTGCGCAATCCGGTCAGCCCCCGCTGAACGCCGGCTGACACCGTCGCGGGCTTGCCCGTCGGCAAGCCCGCGACGCGTCTACTCGCTGGCGCCATACCGGCCGGCTTGGCCATCGCCGGCACCCTCACGATCGCGCCCCTCATCGCGCGACCCCTCGTCGCGCGGTTCTGGCCGCGCACGCCTATTGCTCCACCGCTGCGGTGGTTGATGAAGGAAGCAGGACATGTCTCAGATATCCAGCTCCATCGCGGAAACCGAACGGATCGCCCAGGCAGAGGCCGCTGCCCCTGCTGACGCCAAGAATGTGCGCCGCGCTGCGCTGGCGGGGCTCATCGGCACGATGCTCGAGAATTACGATTTCGTGATCTACGGCACCGCGTCGGCCTTGATCTTCAGCAAGCTGTTCTTCCCGACGATCTCCCCGGCGGCCGGCATCATCGCCGCCTTCGGCGCCTATGCCATCGGTTTCCTCGCCCGGCCGCTCGGCGGCCTCTTCTTCTCGCATTACGGCGAGAAGTTCGGCCGCAAATGGGTGCTGGTCACCACCCTGTTCCTGATGGGCGGGGCGACCTTCGCCATCGGCTGCCTGCCGACCTACGAGACGGCGGGCGTCTGGGCGCCGCTGCTGCTGGTGCTCTGCCGCTTCTTCCAGGGCTTCGGCGCGGGCGCCGAGCAGTCGGGCGGCGCCACTCTGCTGACCGAAACGGCCCCGCTGGGCCAGCGCGGCCGGCTGTCGTCGCTGATCATGGTGGGTGCCGCCTTCGGCACCGCATTGGGAGCCATCGCCTGGATCGGCGCGCAGCAGCTTCCCAATGAAGCGCTGATGAGCTGGGGCTGGCGCGCGATCTTCTGGAGCAGCATCGTCGTCACCATCGCCGCCTTCGTCATCCGGCTGAAGCTGTCCGAAAGCCCGGTGTTCCTCGAACTCAAGAAGAAGGTGGACGTCAAGAACCAGGCTCCGCTCCGCGTCGTCGCGAAGCATGGCAAGAAGAACGTCATCAAGGTCATCCTGATGAACTGGGGCGTATCCACCCAGTCCTACACCTATCAGGTCTTCATGATCTCCTACCTGATCAATGTGGTGGGGGTCGATACGCACTTTGTTCCGCCGGTCCAGCTTGCCGCCGCCATCGCCGCCTCCTTCGCCGCCTTCCTGACCGGCAGCCTGTCCGACCGTTTCGGACGCCGGCGGATGACGCTGGTGCTGACCGGAATCCTCGTCGTCACGCCGTTCCTGGTCTTCCCCGGCCTCAACACCGGCTCGCCGGTCCTGATCACCGCCATCATCGTGTTCGGTTACATGGTCGCCGCCCAGGGCGTGACCGGGGTGCACATGAGCTTCTTCCCCGAGATCTTCGGCAGCCGCTACCGCTATGCCGGCGTGACTTTGGGCCGGGAGTTCTCGTCGATCATCGGCGGCGGCATCGCCCCGCTGCTGTGCGCCTCGCTGCTGGCCTGGTGCGGCAATTCCTGGGTTCCGGTCGCGATCTACATGGCCGTCACCATGCTGGTGTCGTTCCTGGCCACCTATTCGCTGCCTGAAACCCTCGACCGTGACCTTAACACGCCGACGGATGCCGAATGGGGCGAAGCCCGGTCTTCCGCCGGCCGCGCCTGACCGCCAGCCGCGCCTGAGCCCTGCGACGGCCGGTATGGGGGGCGCAATCCGGGATTTCGCCCCCCGCACCCGTGAAAAACTGCCCGCAAGAGAGAAGAGGCGACAGCCATGACCACCGAGCATCGTTCCAAGCCCCTCCGCGTCGTCGGCGCCTATGCCGCCCAGCCGGATGAGGCCCATGAGCGCAGGGCGTTTCTGGAGGAGGTCCTCTCTCTTCCCGGTGTCGACGGCCTGGAGATTTCCTGGGGCGCGCCCGGCTGGGAGCAGGATGCCCCGCTTCTGGCCGAGCTGCTCGGCAATTGGGGAGGTCGGGGAGGGCATGTGCTGACCCTGATCGGGGCTGCGGCGACGATGGCGGCCAAGGCTCCGTCCGTCGGCTTGGCCTCTCCCGACCCCGATGGACGCGAGCGGGCGGTCCGACTGGTCGCATCGGCCCGCGAGGCCGCCCTGGACTGTCTGGCGCGCGGGCAGCGCATCGTCGCCGTCGAGCTTCAGTCGTTTCCGACGCTGGCGCCGGCCGATGCCGGGCCGGGCGGCGAGGCGCTGGAGCGGTCGCTGTGCGAGATTCTGGCGTGGGACTGGGGCGGCATCGCCGTCATCCTCGAACATTGCGACGCCCGCTCCGCGACCTTGCCGTGGCAGAAGGGCCTGCTTTCCCTCGACATCGAGATCCAGGCCGTTGCGGCTGCTGCTGCAAAGTCGCCGACACCCACGGGAATGGCGGTGAACTGGGGCCGCTCGGCCATCGAGGAGCGGGACGCGACGGCGCCCGAACGGCATGTGCAGCGCCTGCGCTCCGCCGGCTTGCTGCGCGGCGTGATGGTCTCCGGCGCGACGGATCGCGATGGCGCTTACGGCATGGCCTGGAGCGACGTGCATCCGCCGCTCCGCGAGCAGATGCCCGATTCTGTCATGGACCGCTTCAAGGTGGCGGCGACGCTCGAAGCCGCCGGCAGCGGCCTGCTCTATGACGGCGTCAAGGTCGCGGTGCGGCCGCCGCAAACCACCGTGAAGGACCGCATCGCCGCAATCCGCGGCACGCTCGCCGCCCTCGATGGCACGTCGCCCTTACCGCTCGACCCTCGGGCTCGTTGATCGCTATAGTCGGCCGATCAACAGAGCCCAAGGATCGTGAATGCAAGCCCGCCAGTTGGAAGTCTTCTGCATGCTGATGCGCTGTGGAACGGTGACCGGGGCGGCGGGGATGCTGAACATTTCCCAGCCGGCCTTGAGCCAGATCCTGCTGCATGCCGAAGATCAGCTGGGGTTCAAGCTGTTCGACCGGGTGCGCGGGCGTCTGGTGCCGACCCAGGAGGCCAACGAGCTTTATCCGGAGGCCGAGCGGATCTTCTCGGAACTGGGGGCGTTGCGCCGGCGAACGGTCGACATGCGTCACGGCCGCACCGGTCTGGTCCGTCTCGCCGCCTCCGCTCCGCCCTCCATGTCCATCGTTCCCAAGGCGTTGACGGCCTTCCGCGAGGCGCACCCCGACATCGTCGTGCGGTCCCTGGTCGCGCCGATCGGCAACATCCGCGACATGCTGCGCAGCGGCGATGTTCTGCTGGGGGTGGCGATGAACGCCATGCCCCATCCCGACCTCGATGTCGAAACGGTCGGTCACGCCGAACTGGTCTGCCTGATGCCCGAGGGGCACCGGCTGGCCGGACGGGCCGAACTGGGTTTCGCCGATCTGGCGGAGGAGACGCTGATCTCCTACCGCGTCGACACGCTGCCCGGCCGGCTGCTGGCCGGAGCGCTGGAGGCCGAGGGCGGCGTCTATGCCCCGGCGGTGGAAATCGACCTGTCGATCACAGCACTGCCCTTCGTGCGCGAGGGCATCGGCGTGGCGGTGGTGGACGGGCTTCTGCCATGGAGCCAGTTTTCCGGCATCGTGCAGCGGCCCTTCCGCCCGAGCATCCAGGTGCCCATCGCCATCCTGACCAGCAAGGAGCGCCCGCTGTCCGGCAGCCATGCCCTGATGCGCGACTGCATTCGCCAGGCCGCCCGCGCCCTTGAGCCGGGCCGCTCCTGAATTTTCCGGCCTGACGGCTCCTCGGGCTTTTGGCCGGGCGGCCCTGCTGCCGGTCAGAAATCGGCGACCTTGCCGGCGGAAAAGCCGGCGAAGCGGTCGGGGTGATAGGGCTTGGGATCGACAATCGGCGGCTGATCGGTGATGAGGTCGGCGATCAGGTGCCCGGCGCCGGGGCCGATGCCGAAGCCATGGCCGCTGAAGCCGGCGGCCATGATCAGGCCGGGCAGGCTGCCGACCTCGCCGATGGCCGGAACGCCGTCGGGCGTGCTGTCGATGTAGCCGGCCCAGGCGGCGGTGATCGGCGCGCCCTTCAGGCCGGGCAGCAGCGCCGTTGCCCGCTCGTGGGTGAGGCGGATGGTGCTGCGGTCCGGACTGGGGTCCAGCACCCGCACCCGCTCCATCGGCGTCGGGCGGTCGAGCCGCCAGCGCCGCAGCGTCTCGTGGCCGGAGCGCATCCCCTCCGTCCCGCCGGGCATCAGGCTTCGCCACCGCCGGGCGAACATCGGCATGAATTGCGGCGCGAAGCGGATCTGCTGGAGCGTCGGGTCGACGCGCCCGCGTCCGCTGATGGCCAGCGTGTGCCCGCCGTCGCCGCGCCGGGTGATCGACACGGCGGCGGTGTGCAGGGCGTCCGGCAGGCCGGACGGGCTGGGACCGACCGACAGGATCGACGAGCGGATAGAGGCCAGCGGGAACCGCACGCCCATCTGATGGCAGAAGGAGGACGCCCAGGCTCCGCCCGCCAGAACCGCCAGCGTCGTGCGGATGGTTCCCTTCTCGGTCACGACGCCGCAGACCCGTCCGCCGGCGGTTTCCAACCCGCGCGCGGCGCAGCCCTGATGCACCGTGCCGCCCAGTTTCATGATCGCCTTTGCCACCGCCGGTGCCGCGCGGGCCGGGTCGGCGATGCCGTCCGACGGCGAGAAGACGCCGCCCTTCCAGGGCTTTCCGGTCGCCCGGCCGCGCTCGGCGGCCTCGGCGGCGGACAGCATGTGGGTGGTGACGCCGACCGTCCGGGCGAAATCGCGCCAGCGCGCCCAGCCTGCCAATTCCCCGTCGTCATTGCTGAGATAGAGCAGGCCGCAGCGGGAAAAGCCGGTATCTTCTCCGCTCTCCACGGCGAAGCGCTCCCACAAATCCAGGCTCTTGGTTGCCATCGGCAGTTCGCGGGCGTCGCGGTTCTGCTGCCGGCACCAGCCCCAGTTGCGGCTGGACTGTTCCGCCCCAACCTGTCCCTTTTCCACCAGCGCCACCGACAGCCCGCGCCGGGCCAGGAAATAGGCCGCCCAGACACCGACGATGCCGCCGCCGATCACGACGGCATCCGCTTGTTCGGGCAGGTTCGGGGAGGACGGGATGGTTTGCAGCGGGGCGGGCATGGCGCGGGTCTCCGATTTCGGCGTGACACCATCTAGCCATGGCGCGCGGATCGGCGGGCGCTGCTTTGGGCGACTGAACGGCATTATCTTCTGTCGATGACGGAATGCCCGATGCTTTGTTCTGCCGGAAGAAAGCCACTCGGCCGTCGACAGGCGGGCTGTGCGTGCTAAGCTTCCCCGGTATAGCCGGCAGAATTATCTGCTGCCGTTATTCCGCCCTCGAACCGGATGGGTTCCCCATGAAGCTGGACCGCATCGACATCAAGATTCTGCATCAGCTCCAGAAGAACGGCCGGATCACCAACGTCGAGTTGGCCGAACTGGTGAATCTGTCGCCCAGCCCCTGCCTGATGCGGGTCAAGAAGCTCCAGGCGGAAGGCTACATCGAAGGCTACACGGCGCAGATCAATGTCAGCAAACTGGGCCAGACCCTGACCGTCTTCACCGAGGTGACGCTGAAGAACCACCGGCAGGTCGATTTCGCCCGCTTCCTGGCCGCGGTCAAGAAGATCGAACAGCTGCTGGAATGCCATCTGGTGTCCGGCGGCTACGACTACATGCTGAAGTTCGTCACCTCCGGCATCGGTGAATATCAGGAGATCATGGAAAAGCTGACCGACATGGACATCGGCATCGACAAATATTTCAGCTATGTCGTGCTGAAGTCGCCGATCGTGCGCGCCCACATGCCGCTGACGACGCTGTTCCAGATGTGATAGCGCGCGGAGGGCGGTGCGACGGAGGGATCGTCCGCCGCATCGCCCCGGCTTTCAACGCGCGAACGCGATGACTCAGGCGCCGAGCTTCGGCACCGTGTGCGTGTCGAGCGCCACGCAGATGTTCTTCGTCTCCATGTAGAAATCGAAGCTGTAGTCGCCGCCGTCACGGCCGATGCCGCTGGCCTTCATGCCGCCGAAGGGGGTGGGGAGGTGGCGGTTGTTCTCCGAATTGATCCACACCATGCCGGCATCGAGCTTCAGCGCCACGCGGTTGGCCCGGCTGACGTCGCGGGTCCAGACATAGCCGGCCAGCCCATAAGCGACGTCGTTGGCCACCGCGACCGCCTCCGCCTCGTCCTTGAAGGGAATCGCGGTCAGGACAGGCCCGAAGATTTCCTCCTGGGCGATGCGCATGCGGTTGTTCGCGCCGGTGAACAGCGTCGGACGGACGTAGTTGCCGCCGCTGCCCGCCTCTCCGGCGCGGACGCCGCCGACCTTGACCGTCGCGCCGTCTGCCTGCGCGATGGCGCAATAGCCCAGAACCTTGTTCAGATGGCGCTCGTGCACCAGCGGGCCGACCTCGGTGGCGGGATCCAGCGGGTGGCCGACGCGGATGCGGGCGACGCGCTCCGCCAGCCGCTCGACGAAGGCGTCATGGATGCCGCTCTGCACCAGCAGGCGCGAGGACGAGGTGCAGCGCTGGCCGTTCAGGCTGTAGATCATGAACACAACGGCGTCCAGCGCCCGGTCCAGATCGGCGTCGTCGAACACGACGACCGGATTCTTGCCGCCCAGCTCGAAATGCACGCGCTTCAGCGTCGGGGCGCCCTGGGCCATGATGTGGCTGCCGGTGGTCGATTCACCGACGAAGGCCACCGCCTTGATCGCCGGATGCTCGGTCAGCAGCTTGCCGGCCTCCTCGCCCAGGCCGTTGACCAGATTGGCGACGCCGGCCGGCACGCCGGCTTCGGCCATGATCTCGGCCAGCAGCATGGCGGTCAGCGGGCTCCACTCCGCCGGCTTGTGGACCACCGTGCAGCCGGCGGCCAGCGCCGGGGCGATCTTCCAGGTCGACAGCATGAAGGGCGTGTTCCAGGGCGTGATGACCGCCACCGGTCCCAGCGCTTGGCGGATGGTGAAGTTCAGATGGTCCTTGGCCGGCAGCGACAGGCCGTTGGCGGCATCCGGCGCCCGGTCGGCGAAGAAGCGGAAATTCTCCGCCGCGCGTTCGGCGGCCTTGCTCATGAAACGGATCGGCTGGCCGCTGTCCAGGCTTTCCAGCACGGCGATCTCCTCCGCCCGCGCCAGGATGCCGTCGGCTACCCGGTGCAGGATGCGCTTGCGCTCGGTGCCCGGCAGGGCGGCCCAGGCGGGGAAGGCGCGCTGCGCCGCGGTCGCGGCGGCATCGACGTCGGCGGCGTTGCCGGCATGGACCCGGTTGATGATCCCGCCGTCGATGGGGGACAGATTGTCGAACAGCCGCTCCGACTGGCCGGGCACCTCCCGCCCGTCGATGAAATGGCCGAGCGGACGATCCCGGAACCGGGTCAGGAGCCGTTCCGCGGTTGCGAGATTCGTTTCGAAAGCGGATGCCATGGCGTTTCACTCCAGGTTTTGGTTGGCGCTTGTTGGGTGGTGCTATGCGGGGCCGGGATATGGCGGGCCGGGGTGCCGCGGGCAGCGCGCCCGGCGGAGAACTTGATTTGTTAATATTTAACATGTTATATAAATCGCGCTGCGGTGCTGTCAAGCGCTTTCCCTGCGCAGGGCCGCCGCGTTATGGTGCGGGAAACCTCCAGACATGCGTCTACTCTTTCCAGATGAGGCCGGAGCCTTGGGCAGACCTTCCAGAAAAGCCGTGGCGGCAGAACCCACAGGGGTAACCGGGCAGTCCGCTGGCGAGATGCGGGCCTTCCGCCGGTCCCTGCCGATGGCGCTGCTGAAGGCGCGCGAGGCGGTGATGGCGCGCTTCCGTCCGCTGCTGCACGAACATGACCTGACCGAACAGCAGTGGCGGGTGCTGCGCGCCCTGACCACGGCGGACGAGTTCCGTGCCGGCGAGCTGGCGCGGGTCAGCAGCATCAGCATGCCCAGCCTGTCGCGCATCCTGCGCACGCTGGAAAAGCGCGGGCTGATCCAGCGCGGGATCGAGGACAAGGATTTGCGGGCGGCCCAGATCTCGATCACGCCGTCCGGCCGCGACATGATCGCGCTGATCGCTCCCCACAGCGAACGGCGCTATGCCGAGATCACCGCGGCCTTCGGTGCCGACCGGCTGGCGACGCTGTACGGGCTGCTCGACGAGCTCGCCGATTGCCTGGGCGGTTCGGACGGCGGCGACGAGGAGGAGTAGGTCAGGGCTCCGAAGTCAGGTTAAGAAGGGCGCCTATGAGCCCTCTCCCCCCTGGGGAGAGAGGGCTTTACATCGCGCACGTCCTTACGGTCCCCCCATGCACAGATATTTGATCTCCACGTAATCCTCGATGCCGTAGCGGGAGCCTTCGCGGCCGAAGCCGGATTGCTTCACCCCGCCGAACGGCGTCACCGCGGTGGAGATCAGGCCGGTGTTGATGCCGACCATCCCGTATTCCAGCGCTTCGCCGACGCGCCAGACGCGGGCGTGGTCGCGGATGAACAGATAGGCGGCGAGGCCGTAGTCGCTGTCGTTGGCGAGACGCACGGCCTCGGCTTCGCGGGTGAAGCGTCGGTCAAGTCGATCATCGATGGATATCCTGCGGGGCGGGGGCGGTCAGTAGCCGCCGGGTGCCGAAGCGGTGGTCGTCGGTTCGGAGAGCGGCTGCCGGAAGCGGGCGGCCAGGTCGGCGGCGGCGCGGGCGAACAGGGTGGTGTCCACCCCGACCCCGACGAACAGGGCGCCGGCCGCCAGATAGGCGCGGGCCAGCGTCTCGTCGGTCGCCAGCACGCCGGCGGCCTTGCCCGCCTTGCGGGTGCGAGCGATGCCGTCCTCGATGGCCGCGCGCACGGTCGGATGTCCCGGCTGGCCGCGCAGGCCGAGCGACGCCGACAGGTCGGCCGGGCCGAAGAAGACGCCGTCCACCCCGTCCACCGCGGCGATGGCGTCGAGATTGTCCAGGCCGCGGGCGGACTCCACCTGCACCAGCAGGCAGATCTCGCCGTCGGCCTCGTCCAGATAGCCGCCGATGCGGTTCCAGCGCGAGGCGCGGGCCAGCGCGCTGCCCACCCCGCGGATGCCGCCGGGCGGATAGCGGGTGGCGGCGACCAGCGCCGCCGCCTGCTCCGCCGTCTCCACCATCGGCACCAGCAGGGTCTGGGCGCCGAGGTCGAGCATCTGCTTGATGATCGCCGCGTCGCCGACCACCGGGCGGACGATGGGATGGCTGGGATAGGCGGCGATGGCCTGGAGCTGGGCCAGGATGCCGCGCAGGTCGTTCGGGGCATGCTCGCCGTCGATCAGCAGCCAGTCGAAACCGGCCCCGGCCGCGATCTCCGCGCAGTAGGCGTCGGCCAGCCCGAGCCACAGGCCGAACTGCGGCCGGCCCGCCGCCAGCGCCCGCTTGAACGTGTTTTCCGGGTTCTTCATCGAAGCCCTCCTTGAATCTCTACACGAAGCGCAGCGCGATGGAGCCGAAGGGGCCGTAATCGGCATGGACCGTGTCGCCGGCCTTGACCGGCACCGGGCGGGTGAAGGACCCGGCGAGCACGACCTGCCCCGGCTCCAGCGCCACGCCATGCGGTGCGAAGCGGCGGGCGAGCCAGCAGATGCCGTTGGCCGGGTGGTTCAGCACGCCGGCCGCGACGCCGGTCTCCTCGATCACGCCGTTGCGGTAGAGCAGGGCGGCGGCCCAGCGCAGGTCGGTGTCCAGCGGCCGCATCGGTCGGCCGCCCATGACGATGCCGGCATTCGCCGCATTGTCGGAGATGGTGTCCATCACCTTGCGCGGGCGCTTGCTGTCGGGATCGATGCGGTGGCAGCGGGCGTCGATGATCTCCAGCGCCGGAACGACATAGTCGGTGGCCGACATCACGTCGAACAGGGTGACGTTCGGACCCTCCAGCCGCGATTTCAGGATGAAGGCCAGCTCGACCTCCACCATCGGGGCGATGAAGCGGTCGATGGCGATGTCGCCGCCATCGGGGAACAGCATGTCGTCGAGCAGGGTGCCGTAATCCGGCTCGTCGATCTGCGAGGATTGCTGCATCGCCCGGCTGGTCAGGCCGATCTTGTGGCCGATGACCTTGCGCCCCCCGGCGATCTTCGCCTCCACCCAGAAGCGCTGGATGGCATAGGCGTCCTCGATGGTGATCTCGGGGTGGTCGAGGGAAATCTGGCGGGTCTGGACGCGGGTCTTCTCCGCCTCGTGCAGGCGCGCGGCGGCGGCCCGGACGGAATCGGAACTGAGCATGGGAAATGCCTCGTCTCAAGCGGCCTTGTAGCGGCCGTGGATGTTGTTCTGCTTCCAGGTGCCGGCCTCGCTGAATTCCTGGATGTCCAGCGACAGGGCGAGGAAGCGGCTGGCGAAGAGCGCGGTGAAATGCTCCCGGACCATGGCGAACAGATCGTCGCCGGTCTTCGTCTTTTGCTCCGCACTGCGGCCGGCGCCGATCTTCAGCGTCAGGTGGACGAAGGCGTCGTCGGCCGTGCCGTCCGCCACGCAGAAATCGTCCAGCCGGATGGCGCGGGAGCGGATGCCGCCGGTGGGAAAGACGCCGCCCTGGGCGATCAGCACAGCGTTGGCCTTGCGCAGCAGCGCCGGGATGTCGGCTTGTTCGCCGAGGTTGCCGGTATATTCGACGGTCAGATGCGGCATGGTCGATTCTCCCGCCTCAGACCGAGAAGACGGCGTTGATCTGGCCGGTGCCGGAGGACGCGAAATAGGGCGTGACGATGTCGACGCTGCCCTCGTAGCGGTCCCAGCCCAGCGCGCCGAACAGCATGGCGGTGTCGTGCATGTAGCCCTCGCCCCAGCATTTCTCGGCATACATCGGCAGCATGGCGGTGAAGGTCGCCCACTCGCCGCGCTGCCACAGATCGACGACGCGCAAATCGACCTGCTCCAGGAAGGGGTCCCACATCTTGTGCAGGTACTGCTCCGACACGCCGTTCTGGGCGAAGCGGTGGGACAGCGAGCCGCTGGCGAGGATGGCGACGGTGCCGTCATACTCCTCCTCGATGGCGCGGCGGACGGCACGGCCCAGCGTGGCGCTGTCCTTCAGGTCGTGGACGGTGCAGAGCGAGGAGACCGACACCACCTTGAAGCGGCGGTCCTCGTTCATGTAGCGCATTGGCACCAGCGTGCCGTATTCCAGCGTCAGCGAGGTTTCCGAATGCGCCCGGGTGTTCACCCCGGCCGCCGTCGCCTTGTTGGCGAGCAGGTGGCCGAGCGCCGGATTGCCGTCATAGGCGTAGGGCAGGTTCTTGATGAAGTGCGGCAGCTCGTTGCTGGTGTAGACGCCCTCGAAATGGGCGGCGCAGTTGACGTGATAGCCGGAATTGACCAGCCAGTGAGTGTCGAACACCACGATGGTGTCGACGCCGAGGTCGCGGCAACGCCGGCCGATCTCCCGGTGTCCGGCGATGGCGGCGTCGCGGCATCCCTTGTGCGGGCCGTCCAGCTCCGACAGGTACATGGACGGGACGTGGGTGATCTTGGCTGCGAGTGCGAGTTTGCCCATGCTTTCCTCCGGAATGCGGCCGGTTCGGCCCGGCTTGGCGATGGAAGTCTGAAAAACCGTCAACCGGCGACGATGTGGTTGACGAGGCTGCCGATGCCCTCGATCTCGGTCGTGACGGTGTCGCCCGGCACGACGTCCGCCAGCCCTTCCGGGGTTCCGGTCAGGATGACGTCGCCCGGCGACAGGGTCATGATCGACGACAGGTACGCGATCAGGTGCGGCACATCGAAGATCATGTCGCGCGTGCTGCCCTCCTGCGTCACCCGGCCGTTGACCAGCGTGCGCAGCGAGAGGTTCATCGGATCGGGCACGTCCGCCGCGTCCACCAGCCAGGGGCCGAGCGGCGTGCAGCCGTCGCGGTTCTTCACCCGCAGGTTCGGGCGGTAGTAGTTTTCCAGATAGTCGCGGATGGCATAGTCGTTGGCCACGCTGTAGCCGGCGACCACCTCATAGGCGCGGTCGCGCGGCACGTCGCGGGCGGTTCGGCCGATCACCACCGCCAACTCGCATTCGTAGTGCATGAAGGTGGCGTCGGCCGGGCGCCGGGTGCTGGCGCGATGTCCGGCGATGGTGTTCGGCCCCTTCAGGAAGACCAGCGGCGTTTCCGGCGCCTTGAAGGCCAGTTCCTTCGCGTGGTCGGCATAGTTGAGGCCGAGCGCGAAGACGGTGCGCGGCTCCACCGGCGGCAGCCAATCGACCGCTTCGGGGGCAATCAAGCGACCGTCGGACAGCCGCAGCAGCCCCTCTTCCTCGACGGCCGCATGGACGGTGCCGTCCAGCAGGATGCGGGCGCGCTTCATGGCGTTTCTCCTTCCGCCGCGGCGTCTTCGATGGCGATGTCCAGGGGGGCGAAGCCGTCGATCTCCAGCCGGACGCGGTCGCCGGCCCCGGCCTGCGGCCCGTTCAGCGCGATGCCCAGATGCAGGATATCGCCGGCCCGAAGGGTCATGAAGCCGGTCACCTCGGCCAGCAGCCGGGCCGGCGGGCGGACCAGATCGGACAGGCTGCGCTCCGCCACCACGGTGCCGTTGACCAGCGTGCGCAGGGTCAGCGCCTCCAGCCCCGCCACCGCCGCGTAGGGCAGCGTCCCGCCCATCGGGCAGGAGCCGTCGAAGCAGCGTTCGCGCACCGGCGGCCGGTAGACCGACGGGTTGGGCAGGCTGACGTCCAGGATCGGGCGCAGCCCGGCGACCGCGTCCATCGCCGTGGCCTCGTCCAGGGCGGTGGCGTCGCGGCCGATGACGAGGCCCAGCGTCGCCGCCACCTCCACCCGCTCCGCCCCGCGCGGCAGCCGCACCGCGGCGCCGGCATGGGTATTGTAGGGTTTGATGTAGAGGATCGGCGCCTTCGGCGGCGCGTTATAGGGCGGCTGCGACAGGGCCGGGCCGAGGCGGTCCAGGGTGGGGCGGTCGTTCAGGATCACGCCGTAGACCATCCCCTGCGGGGACGAGGTTTGCATGGTGTCAGCCTCCGAAGGCGTGGACGAGCCACAGGCAGATGCCCGGCACGAAGACGATCAGCAGGATGCGCAGCAGGTCGGATGCCAGGAAGGGCATGACGCCCCAGGCGGTTTCGCGCATCGGCACGCCGCGCGCCAGCCGGTTGATGACGTAGAGGTTCATGCCGACCGGCGGATGGACGAGGCCGATCTCCACCACCATCAGGGCCAGGATGCCGAACCAGACCGACTTGTCGGTGGCGTCCATGCCGAAGAAGTCGAGGCCCATCACCACCGGGTAGAAGATCGGGATGGTCAGCAGGATCATCGCCAGCGAGTCCATCACGCATCCCAGCAGGATGTAGATGCCGATGATGCTGAACAGGACCAGCATCGGCGGCATGCCGCTGTCGCGCACCCAGGCGGCCAGCTCCACCGGCATCTGCGACACCGCCAGCGCCGAGTTCAGCAGGTCGGCGCCGATCAGCACGACGAAGATCATCGCGGTCGCCTGGGCGGTGCCGTGGATGCTGGCGACCAGCTGCGGCCAGCGCATGCCGCCGGAGGCGAAGGCGATCAGGCCGCAGGCGGCGGCGCCGATGGAGGCGGCCTCCGTCGGGTTTGCCCAGCCGTCATAGATGCCGACGATCACCACCAGGAAGACCAGCAGCACCGGCAGCACGCCGAGCTGGGCACGCAGCCGCTCCGACCAGGGCAGCGGGGCGCTGGCCGGGCCGGCGGCCGGGTTGCGCCGCACGATCAGCGCGATCACCGCGACGTAGCCGAGTGCTGCGATGACGCCGGGGATCACCGCGGCGACGAACAGTTTGCCGATGGATTCCTGCGTCAGCACCGCATAGACGACCAGCGGCACCGAGGGTGGGATCAGGATGCCCAGCGTCCCGCTGGCCGCCAGCGTTCCGGTCGCCAGCCGTCCGGAATAGCCGCGCGCCTGCAATTCCGGCAGCGCCACCTGGCCCATGGTGGCCGCGGTCGCCAGCGACGATCCGCAGATGGCACCGAAGGCGGCGCAGGCGGCGGTGGAGGCCATCGCCAGACCGCCGCGCCAATGGCCGATCAAGGCGCCGGCGGCGCGGAACAGCGCCTTCGACAGCCCGCCATGGGTGGCGAACTGGCCCATCAGCAGGAACAGCGGGATGACCGACAGGTCGTAGTTCGACAGCCGGGCGAAGGCGAGGTTGTTGAGGGTGAACAGCAGGGCGGCGGTCTGGCCGTCGTCGATGGTCAGGTAGATGGCGCCGCCGGCGATGAACATCGCCACGCCGATATGGACGCGCAGCGCCAGCATGCCCATCAGCCCGGCGAAGCCGGCAAGTCCGATCGCGGTCCCGCTCATCGTGCCACCTCCGCCGTGCCGGCCGTCTGTCGTTCGTTGGATGTCAGGTCGCGCCAGCCGCGGGTCAGCGCGCACAGCGCCGTCAGGGCGAGGCTGGGCAGCATGGCGAGCATCGGCATCCAGACCGGCAGGCCCAGGAGCGGCGTCACCTCTCCCGCCTCGCGGATGTCGATCACCTGGAGACCGGTGCGCCAGACCAGCAGCAAAGCCAGCGCGCCGAGCAGCAGGTCGGCCACCGCGTCGAGCAGCCGGCGCATCCAGGCCGGGGCGGTTTCGGTGAAGAAATCGACGCGCAGATTCTCGCCCAGGATGGTGCAGAGCGGCAGGAAGGCGCAGGCCGCCACGGCGGTGCCGACCTGCATCAGCTCCACGTCGCCGGTGATCGGCAGGTTGGCCAGCTTGCGTCCGAAGATGGACAGCAGCGACATGCCGATCAGTGCGATGAAGATGCCACCGCCGGCCAGGGCGAAGCCTTTCGCCGCAAGCAGCAGGGCACGCTCGCCCGCGCTCCTTGGCCGGAAGTCCGGGCTTCCGATGGGTTCATGCATGATGAAGGGTCTCCGCGAGGGGGATCAGCGGGCGGCGAGCGCGCGGGCGTCGGTCACCAGGGCGGCGCCGTCGATGCCGCGCTTGGCGATGTCCTGGCGCCATTCGGCTTCGACCGGCGCCGCGGCGGCGCGCATCGCCTCGTAATCCGCGGGATCCTGGTTCTGGATGGTGCCGCCGTCCCTGGCGACCAGGGTGCGGGTGTCGGCGGTCACACGGTCCCAGACCTGCCCGAAGCTCTCGACCAGCGCCGGGCCGCTGTTGCGGTCGATCACCGCCTTCAGGTCGGCCGGCAGCGACTGGTAGCGCTCCTTGTTCATCAGCAGCGTCAGGACCGTGGTGGAGTAGTAGGGCTGGCCGGCCGGCGGCTGGGTGTGGAACTTCGTCACTTCCTGCAGCTTGGTCGGCGTCACCACCTCCCAGGCACCCATGGCGCCGTCGACGATCCCCTTGGAGATCGCTTCGGTCACCTGGGCGGGCGGCATGTTGACGGGGGTGGCGCCCAGCGCGGTCAACAGCTTGGAGACCATGCGGGTGGAGGCCCGCAGCTTCTGCCCTTTCAGGCTGTCCACCGCGGCGATGGGCTTGCCGGCGGTGTGGAAGGCGACGCCGCCATCGACATGGACCGCCAGCACCTTGTAGGCGGCGAACTCCTCCACCGCGTGGCGCTGGTAGAAGTCCCAGGCCGCCCGGCTGCCCGACAGCCCGTCGCGCACGACGAAGGGCAGCTCCATCGTCTCGATGACCGGGAAGCGGCCGGCCGAATAGCCGGGGGCGGTCCAGACGATGTCGGCGACGCCGTTCTTCGCCAGATCGACCAGCTGCGCCGGCGTGCCGCCGAGCTGCATCGCCGGATAGAACTGGCAGGCGATGCGTCCGCCCGACTGTTCGCCCAGGGCCTTGCACCAGGGCTCCATCACCTGCTTTTGCGCCGGCGCGCCCGGCGGCAGGAAATGCGTGATCTTCAGCGAAACGCCGTCCGCGGCGGCGGCAGGGTTGGAGACGGCAAGCGGCAGCAGCGTGGCCAGGGCGAGCGCCGCCGGCCGGATCGTTTTCAGCATGGGGTTTCCTCCACCGATGCGCGGGGGACTGGGCGGACCGAAGGGTCAGCCCGTCCTCTTGTCGGCGCGTTGTTCATTGATGGTGTGTGATGCTGTTAACGAGTTAAACATTAACATGTTAAACAGTCAAGCGCGTTGTGCGTGGCTTGGGCGCGCTGCCGTCGCGGATGGTCAGTCCATTGCCGGGTAAAGACCGCGGGTGTCCGCCATCAGCCGCGTCAGGCCGAGAAGGGCGTCGAGGTTGGGGGTCGCCTGTCCCAGCCGCCCGGCGATCTCCTTCACCGCCCCCAGCAGCGCGTCGGTCTCCAGCGGCTTGCCGGCTTCGGCATCCTGGAGCATCGACGTCTTGAAGGCGCCGAGCCGGCGGGTCACCGCATTGCGGTCCTCGCCGCTCTGCTCGATCGGGCAACCGATCAGGCGCCCCAGCTCGGCGGCCTCCGCCATCACCGACAGGCAGAAGCCGCTGACGAGAGGATCGTCGAGAATCCGGTCGCAGGTGGCGCCGGTCAGCGCCGACACCGGATTCATCGTCATGTTGCCCCACAGCTTGTACCAGATCTCGGTCTGGATCCGCGGGGAGGACAGGATCTCGAACCCCGCCGCGGTCAGGAGATCCGCCAGCCTGCCGAGGCGGGCCGACGGGCTGCCGTCCGGTTTGCCGACGATCAGCCGGTTGCCGAAGCCGTGGCGCACCAGACCCGGTTCGGCAACCGAGCAGGTGGCATGGACGACGCAGCCGACGACGGCCTTATCCGGGATGGCGGCGGCGATCCGCCGGCCGGGATCGACGCTGTCCAGCTGCATCCCGGCGAGCGGTCCGCCGAAGCGGTGGAAGAACCACCAGGGCACGCCGTTCATCGCCGGTAGAACGATGGTCTGCGGCCCGATCAGCGGCGTCAGCGACGGGGCGAGGCCGGGCAGCGACTGCCCCTTCACGGCGATGACGACGAGATCCTGCGGCCCCAGCGCCGTCAGGTCGCCGGCAACCCGGACGGACCCCGCGATCTCCCCGTCCGCGGTGGCGAGCCTCCACGGACCGGCACGGAGCGCGTCGGCGGTGGCTCCGCGCGCCAGGACCGACACGTCGCAGCCGGCCTGGGCCAGACGGATGCCGATGAGGCCGCCGATGGCGCCGGCCCCGATGATGCAGGTCTTCATCGACATCCTGTCTCCACAGTCTATAGGGATGATCAGCGCCGCCGCAGCGTTTCCGACGGCGTTTCGCCATAGCGGCGGCGGTAGTCGCCGGCAAAGCGTCCGAGATTGCCGAAGCCCCAGCGCAGGGCGATGTCGGCCACGCCTCCGGTTTCCGTTCCTTGCAGCAGATCGTCCCGCGCGGCGGCCATGCGGATGTCCCGCAACTGCTGCATGGGGGACTGGTCGCGGAAATTGCGGAAGCCGGCGGTCAGGGTCCGGATGCTGACGCCGGCCGCCTCCGCGATCTCCGCCAGGGTCAGTGGCTCCCCGGCATTGGCGCGCATGAACTCCTCGGCCGCCCGGACATGGCGCGGGGCCGGGGCGGCGGGTGTGCCCGCCATCTGCTCCGCCCCGCTATGCTCATGCCCGGTCAGCAGCATCAGCATCGCGGTCTCCTCCAACTGTCTCCGCAGAAGGTCGGGCACGGCCGGTTGGCCGGCAGCATCGGGGCCGGCAGACGGTGCGGTGCAGGACAGCACCATCCGCACCACCGACTGCCAGCGGGCGTGCATGGCGGTTTCCGGCCGGATGCAGGGTGCGAACTCCAGCGGCCGGGCGGGGGCCTTGCCGGTCAGCCGCTCGTACAGCCCGTCCAGCGCCGCGATCCCGAGGCGGAGATGCAGCCGCTCGCTGTCGGCGCTGAAGCGCTTCCTCACCGGCGATCTTGCGGAATCGACGACCATCAATCCCGGTCCGCCGCTGAAGCTCTGCGCTTGCGTGTCGATCTCGGACCAGCCGCTGACCTGCGTCGTCACCAGGATGAAGCGGCCGGTCGGCACCTGCGACAGTTCCACCCCGGTGTTGAAGCGCAGCAGGGCCATGCTCCCCGACCAGCCGACCCGCAGCCGCATGCGGAAATCGCGCGGCGGCCCGATCACCCGCATCCGGTGCGGGGTGTAGTTGCGGAACAGACGCTCCGAGGCGCAGTCGGGATCGCTGGTGACCCAGTCCCCCGTCTGGTCGCCGGCCTGGGAGGCCAGGGCCCGTTCCGCCTCCAGCCCCAGCAGCCGGGCTTCGGTGGCCGACCGGCTCGTTTCGTCCAGACCGCATCCGTTCATTGTTCGCGAGCCCCTTTGTGGAGTATGCGAACAATAAAGCGGTTAACATGTTAATTAGTCAAGGATCTTGGAATGGGGCCTTGGACGTCCTCCCGTCACGACCGATAGGTCGGGTCGATGCGGTCGATGATGCGGGTGAGCGCTGCGAAGGCGTCTTCGCCGGCCCCGTATTTAGGATTGAAATTCAGGCTGTCGGCGACGCATTTCTCCAGCACCGCCGCCGGGATCTGCCGCGCCCGGCCCATCGAATGGGTGGCCAGTTGGATCTCGCAGGCGCGGTTGACCAGCCACATCAGCGAGAAAGCCTGGGCCAGCGTGGCTCCCACCACCACCGGGCCATGGTTGCGCAGCAGCAGGACCGGCTTGTCGCCGGCGCTGGCCAGGATGCGCCGACCTTCGTCGAGATGGACGGTGATCCCCTCGAAATCATGGTAGGCGATCTTGCCGTAGAGCTGGGCGGCGTAGAAGTTGGTGAAGGCCAGCCCGTCCTCCAGGCAGCAGACCGCCTGCGTCTGGGTGGTGTGGACATGCATCACGCAATGGGCGTCCGGCAGGGTCGCATGGATGGCGCCATGGAAGGTGAAGCCGGCCGGATTGATCGGCCAGTCCGAATGGCCGACGATGTTTCCCTCCACATCGACCTTCACGAGGTTGGAGGCGCGGACCTCCGAATAATGCAGGCCGAACGGGTTGATGAGGAAATGGCCGGGCTCGTCCGGAGCCCGGAGCGAGATGTGGTTGTAGATCAGTTCCGACCAGCCGAGATGGTCGAAGATGCGGTAGGCCGCGGCCAGCTTGACGCGGGTCTGCCATTCGGCCGGGCTGAAGCGGGCGGGCTGTTCGAAATAGCGGGGGGCTGTGCTCATGTCCGGTCTCGCTGTTCCTGATGGGTGGTGCGCTGAAATCGGCAGGGCCGTCGGTGGGATGTCAGTTTGGCCGCGGGGCCAGTTGACGGGCCGCGGCGGCGAGGGGGGCGGCGTCGATGCCCTTGGCCGACGCCTGGGCGATCCATTCGGCGGTGACCGGCTCCAGCTTCTTCAGCACCTCGTCATAGGCGCTGCCCGACAGCACGGTGACCGCCTGCCCCTGTGCCTTCACCTTGTCGCGCGTCGCGGTGATGGTGGCGTCCCAGGCCCGTCCGAAACGCTCGACGAGGACCATGCCGCTGTTCTTCTCAAGGATCGCCTTGAGGTCGGCGGGCATGGCGTCGAAGCTCTTCCTGTTCATCATCAGGGCCAGCACGGTGGCGCCCAGGACGGGCTCGTCGGGTGAGGTTTCCAGATGGAAGCGGGTGACCTCGTCCAGCTTGGTCGGGCCGATGACCTCCCAGACCGCGGACGCACCGTCGACCACGCCCTTGGAGATCGCCTCGGTCATCTGGGCGGGCGGCATGGCGACGGGGGTAGCGCCAAGCTCCGTCAGGGTGCGGGCGATGGTGCGGTTCGGCGCGCGCAGCTTCAACCCGGCGAAATCGGCCGCCTTGGCGACCTGCCTGTTCGCAGTGTGGATGGTCATGCCGCCGTCGCCATGCAGGGCGAGCAGCTTGTAGGCGGCGTATTCGTCCTGGAGATGCGCCTGGTAGAAGGTCCAGATCGCCCGCCCGCCCGCGAGGCCGCCGACCGGCAGCATGCCCGGAAGCTCCAGAACCTCGGTCTTGGGGAAGCGGCCGGTGGAATAGCCGGGGGCCGTCCACACGATGTCGGCCACGCCGTTGCGCGCCAGATCGACCAGCTGGGCCGCGGTGCCGCCCAGTTGCAGCGCGGGATAGAACTGGCAGCGGATGCGGCCGCCGGACTCCCGGCCAAGATCCTCGCACCATGGCTCCAGGACCTGCCTTTGCACCTGCGCCACGCCGGGCAGGAAATGCGCGATCTTCAGCGTCACGGTTTCGGCCGCATGGGCGGTGGCCGACGCCATCAGTCCTGTTGCAAGTACGATTGCCGACGTGAGCGTGCGCAGAGTGCTCATCCCTAGACCTCCCGTTGACTTGGCTCTTCTGTCCGCCGGCGGTGTTCGCGGCGGTGTTCGCCAAGGGTAGGCGGGGCTGGCCTCCTGCTCTATCCGCGCCGGGCAGGCGCTGTCCGGAACGGGCGGAAATTCTGCGATGGAACCTTGCGGGGCTGGCCCATGCTGCGGCGCCATTTCCGCCTTGGACGGCGCAAGGCGCTCTATTGCGCTTCCAGGCGGTTCCCGCCGCGGGCGGCGCCCGTTTCGATCCCGGGGATCTGCGCGATCCGCTCGGCAAGGAAATCGACCAGCAGCCGGACGCGCGCGATGCCCGCACGTTCCGGCACGATCAGCATGTTGAGCGGCACCGGGGGCGGCGCATAATCCGGCAGCACCCGCGCAAGCCGTCCGGCCGCGAGAAGATCCTCGACCAGCCAGAGATGGGCGGGAGCGATGCCGCGTCCGGCCGCGAGCGCCTCGCGCACGGCGAGCCCGTGATCCATCTGCAGCCGTCCGCCGAAGGGCAGTGCGTGGCGCTCTCCCCGCCCTTCGAGAATGAGAAGGTCGCTTCCGGCGATGTTCGACATCCGGATGCCTTCGTGCGTGCCCAGATCCCGCGGATGCGCCGGGACCCCGTTCCCTTCGAGATACTGTGGCGCTGCCACGAGCAGGCGCCTCGATTGGCCCAACGGCTTCAGCTTCAAGGAGCTGTCGGTGAGCGGTCCGAGACGAAGCGCAATGTCGATGCCGTCGCGGACGAGATCGATGCGCTCGTCGCTGAGGCTGAGATCGATTGCGATGTCCGGGTACAGATCCTGGAACGCGAAGATCAGACGGCTGACATGCAGGACACCGAGTGCCGCCGTACAGGAGATGCGGATCGTGCCGGCCGGCGCGCCGCGGGTGCTGCGCGCTTCCTCGCTCGCCAGATCCACCAGCCGCAGGATCTGCACGCACTGTGCGTGGAACCGGCTGCCCTCGTCCGTCACCGTCACCCGCCGCGTCGTCCGGCTCAGCAACGGCACGCCCAAGGCCGTCTCCAGTTCCCGCAGATGGCGCGTCACCGTCGATTGCCCGACGCCCAGTTCGCGGGCGACCGCCGACAGGCTTCCCCGTTCGGCCACGCGGACGAAGGTGCGCATACGTTCGAGCGTGACGTCCAATTTATCCGTTTTCCGGCATGATCATATCCATTCCCATCATATACCGGATCGCCGCTCCCCATGATACCTGCTCACCGGTTGCATCACCCAACCGGAGCCGGCCATGAAAATCCTCATTGTCTTCGCCCACCCCGAACCGCGTTCGCTCAGTGCGTCGCTGCGCGACGTCGCCATCCACGACCTGGAAGCACAGGGCCATGAGGTGCAGCTGTCCAACCTGTACGACAAGGGCTGGAAATCGGAGATCGACCGGGACGACTTCCCGACGCTTCCGGCCGGGGACCGGCTGAAGGTGCCCGGCTCGTCCCGCGGCGCCTTCGATGCCGCGGCGCTGACCGCCGATGTCGGGGCCGAGATCGGGAAGCTGCGCTGGGCGGACACGCTGATCCTTCAGTTTCCGCTCTGGTGGTTCTCGATGCCGGCGATCCTCAAGGGCTGGGTCGACCGGGTCTATGCCAACGGCTTCGCCTATGGCGTCGGCGAACACAGCGACCGGCGCTGGGGCGACCGTTATGGCGAAGGGGCCCTGGCCGGCAAGCGCGCCATGCTGATCGTAACCGCAGGCGGTTGGGAGGAGCATTATGCGCCGCGCGGGATCAACGGGCCGATGGACGATCTGCTGTTCCCGATCAACCACGGCATCCTCCACTATCCGGGCTACGAGGTGCTTCCGCCTTTCGTGGTCTACCGTGCCGACCGCCTGGACGAGGCCGGCTTCGAGCTGGTCGCGGAGCGGCTGCGCGGGCGGATGCGGACGCTCGCGACGACGCCGCCACTCCCCTTCCGGCGTCAGAACGGCGGCGATTATCTGATCCCGGCCATGCAGCTCCGGCCGGGCCTTGAGGCTCCGGGCACTGCCGGCTTCGCGCTCCATCTTACGCACGGCGATCCGGGCAAGATCGATTGAGGCAAGGGCGCAAGGCTGCCACGGGCGGCGCGGGTTTCGCGATACCCCGAATTTCTCGGGCCTACCTCCACGAGGGTGTGGTTTGTCCGGCACGCCCGCAACTACGCTGGAGAAGCACCGACGCCGGCGCCCACCTGCGGCCGGATTGCCCCGGATCCGAACCCGTTCCTTGTCCATCCGGCCGATGGCGCCTTGTTCCAGTCGACGCCCCAAGAACACGGGCACAGAACCCGTGCGACGACCAAAAGAGCGATGCAATGGGAGGAATCATGAAGACCGGTCTGAACACCGCGCTTTTTCTGGCGGTTGCATGCCTGACGATGCCCGCCGGAGCCCAGGACTACCCGCAGCCGCCCGGCAACCTCGAGAAGTTGCAGCAATTCAAGACCACCGGCGACGTGACCGAAATCCCGGTCGTCCCGCAATCCGGTCCGAAGGCGGCGGCGATCACCAAGACCCTGTCGCGGATCAAGCTGCCGCAGGGCTTCAAGATCGCGCTCTATGCCATCGTGCCCGACGCCCGTCACATGGCCGTCGGGCCGCAGGGCGTGGCTGTCTTCGTCGGAACGCGCAAGACCAAGGTCTATGCGGTCACCGACCGGGACAAGGACCGCGTCGCCGACGAAGTGAAGGTCTTCGCGCCGACGATCAATTTCTCGGTGCCGAACGGGGTCTGCTTCTCGAAGGACGGATTCCTGTTCGTCGTGGAGCAGAACCGGGTGCTCACCTTTCCCGCCGCCGAGTTCTTCTATGAGGGCGCCGACGTCGCCGCCTTCCAAGTGGCCAAGGGCGGCGAACTCATTCCGAAGGAGGAGGAAAGCTACAACCACACCGCCCGCGTGTGCCGGGTGGGCCCGGACGACAAGCTCTACATCGCGCTCGGGCAGCCCTTCAACGTGCCGGCATCCGACAAGCTCGACCTCTACAGGAAATGGGGGATCGGCGGCATCGTCCGCATGGACCGCGACGGGAAGAACCGCGAAGTCTATGCCTGGGGGGTGCGCAATTCCGTCGGCATGGACTTCAACCCCAAGGACAAGGCGCTCTGGTTCACGGACAACCAGGTGGACGGCATGGGCGACGACGTCCCGCCGGGCGAGTTGAACCGGGCGGAAAAGCCGGGCCTGAACTTCGGCTTCCCTTATTATGGGGGCGGCAAGATCCGCACCGTCGAATACAAGGATCAGCAGGCACCGGCAGACGCGGTGTCGCCGCAGGTCGAATACGACGCGCATGCGGCCGATCTCGGCATGACCTTCTACAGCGGCAGCCAGTTCCCGGCGAAGTACCGCGGCGGCATCTTCGCCGCCGAACACGGGTCGTGGAACCGCACCAAGCCCATCGGGGCGCGGATCATGTTCACCTCCCTCAAGCCGGACGGCACCGCGGACAAGACCGAGGTCTTCGCCGAAGGCTGGCTCACTTCGGACGGCGAATATCTGGGGCGGCCGGTCGATGTGGCGGTGCTGGCCGACGGCTCGCTGCTGGTGTCGGACGATTTCGCAGGAGCCGTCTACCGGATCTCCTATGGGCAATGAGGGGTGATGCGGTCGGCCGGGAGGATAAGGATGCGATACCGGTGGAGCGTGCCGATCCTGCTGGGACTGGCCGTCTATGCGGCCGGCGCCCATGCCGGAGATCCCGGGGCGGGAAGAAAGAAGGCCATCCAGTGCCAGACCTGCCACGGGCTGGAAGGGCTCTCCAGGATTCCGGAAGCGCCCAATCTGGCCGGGCAACCGGAAATCTACCTCCGGAAGGCGCTCACCGATTACAAGACGGGGGCCCGCAGGAACGAGATGATGTCGGTGGTCGCCCCGTCGCTGAGCGAGGCGGACATCGACGATCTCGCATCCTATTTCAGCTCCATTCGGATCGAGGTGACGCCGCCGTAACGCCGCAGGTGCCGGCGGAGCCCTGTCGAGATCAGGTGGAGCGGTCGATGACCCCGCTCAGGTGAATGGCGAGTTCGACCGAGAAGCGGCGATCCGGGCTTTCGACATCGATGCCGAACAGCTCTTCGATGCGTGTCAGCCGATAGCGCAGGGTGGTGACGTGCACGCCGAGCTGGTCGGAGCAGGCCTTGGTGCGGCACCCCGTCTTCAGATAGGCGGACAGCGTCTCCAGATAGGGCGTCCCGTGCTGGCGGTCGTACTCGATGAGGGCGCCGATGCTGTCGGCGACATAGCCGCGCACCTCGTGGGTGTTGGCGGCGGCCAACAGCATGGGCAGCGGGCCGAACTGCCGGGCATCGAGGACGCCGGGGCGGCCGAACTCTTCGGCGATCCGGATCATCCGCCAGGACCGGTCCCACGCCTCCGCATAGTCCGGCGGGGCCATGCAGCGGCTCGTCAGCACGACGAACGGCTCGGCATGCAGGATGTCGGCGACGGACCGTGCGATCTGCGCCATCAGCCGCTTGACCGGTCCGTGGCTCCGCTCGTCGACGGCGGGAATGAGGCAGACCAGCCCGGCCGGAACGGTGACGAGCGTGCCGGCGATTCCGTGCAGCGACAGCAGCCGCTGGACCGGGAGCTGGAGGTCGGCCGCAGCACTCACCGCCCGCGGACTGCGGCCGGGCAGTCCGACCAGGATCATCTGGGCCGGCAGATCGAGGTTGAGGCCGAGCCGCAGCGCGCGCTGCCCGATGTCCAGCGGATCCCGCCATCGCCGCTCCACCAGCTCCAGGAACAGCTCTGTCACTGTCCGGTTCTCGTAGCGGAAGCGGATGACGTTGCGCAGCATCTGGATGCCAAGCGCATGCTTGATGCCGTCGAGCAGGAGCTGATCGGCCTGGCCGTAAGGCTGCGGTCCCGGAAAGATCATCAGCACCCCGACCACCTCGCCGTCGGCGGTCAGCGGGTCGATGCGCGGCGCCGTGCGGATGCGCTTGCCGTTGACCTCCCAGAACAGGGTCGCCCCGGTGGCGGCGGGCCCGGTGGCAACGGGATGGTCGATGGCATCGCGCGCCGCCTTCATGATCGAGGGGCCGAGGTCGGCCGCGACCGCCGCCTGCCAGTCGGCGTCGCCGATGTCGCTGCCGCAGGGCGCGCGGTCGGCGGTGACGAGGTTGGCGGTGAAGTCGACGATGACGATGGAGTAGGGCAGCAGGTCGCGGATGCGGGGCAGCAGGGTGGCCATCGCCCCGTCCTCCAGCGCCTGCCGCAGCAGCGAGGTGTTCACTTCCAGCGCCCGTTGCAGGCGTTCGGCGGCCAGGGTCTCGGCACGCAGCCGGTGCTGGCGCTCCACCGCGATCTCGCCGAGCTGGACGATCATGCCGATGAAGGCCAGATCCTCATCGCTCACCTCGACGATGCCGCGGGACACGACGCTCAGCACCAGCGGCCGGCCGCTGTCGTCGGTGCAGTTCATCGGCATGACCAGCACGCTGTGATAGTCGCGCTCGAAGGCCTCCCGGCGATAGCCGGGGAACTCCTCCGACACCCGGGCGTCGGGGATGAAGATCGGCTCGTTCCGCCGCAGGGCGACCAGGGACGGGCTGGTCGCCAGCTC
The DNA here is from genome assembly GCF_002573965.1 of Azospirillum palustre. Lineage (NCBI taxonomy): Bacteria > Pseudomonadati > Pseudomonadota > Alphaproteobacteria > Rhodospirillales > Azospirillaceae > Azospirillum > Azospirillum palustre. Next base: position 109,856 of record NZ_PDKW01000037.1, read on the forward strand.
CCAGCGGTCGGGCAGCGGGCGCTGGATCAGCGTCGGGTCGTGGCGGACGACGACCAGGGCATAGCCATGCTCGACGTCGACCGCCATGATCGACCCCATCGACCAGTTGGCATGGCGGCAGGAGGCCAGGACCAGGCGCTGAAGCACCGTCGCCAGATCGCCGCCCGAATTGATCAGGCTCGCCACCACGCGCAGCGACTGGATGCGCGACGTCTCGACCATGTTCCTCCGGCGAACGGATGGGCGCGGGCCCGGTTTCGACCGACTCTAACCCGATGACGGCACTCGGAAAAAGCGGAACGTCAGCGCCCGTCCGGTGGCCCGATATCGACAGGCGGGGGGCCGGAGGGATCAATGTCCGTCCGGGGGCCGGAGATCGCCGCACCGGTCAGGCTGTCGGGCGGCAGCGGGCGGAAGGCCGGCGGGCCGGGCGCCCGATCCCGCTCCCGCACGGCGCGGCGGATCAGGACGAAGGCGGCCAGCGCGGCACAGCCGGCGGCGGCGTAGACGAACAGTCCCGACGGGCCGAGCCTGTCCATCAGCAGGGCGCCCGGCACCGGACCGACCATCGCTCCGGCGGCCCAGACCACCAGCAGGCCGCTGACCGTCGGGACGATGCGGCCCGGCGGCACCACGTCGCAGGCGTGGGCGACGCACAGGGCATAGATGCACAGGACCTGGCTGCCCCACAGCGCGAACCCCGTCCACACCAGCCAAGCCGGGCTGCCGGCCGGCAGCAGCGCCAGCCCGGCGGACAGGACGGCGCCGGCCGCGGCCACGGCGGCGATCACGACGCGGCGGTCCCGCCGGTCCGACAGCGCGCCGAGCGGCCATTGGGCGAGAAGGCTGCCGCCCTGGAGGGCGACGAGCAGGGCGGCGGCGGCCGGCTCCGACAGGCCGATGCGCAAGCCATACAGCGGGGCGAACGCGATCATCGTGCCGGTCACCACGCCGACCGCGAAGCAGCCGACCAGGGCCGACGGCGCCAGCCTGAACAGCCCGCTGAGGTCGAGCGAGACGGCGGTCGGCAGGGCCGGGCGGACCGGCCGGGTGACGGCGACCGGCAGGACCGACAGCAGGATCAGCAGGATCAGCAGCCGGAAGGGCTGGTCGCCGCCGGGGTCGAGCAGGAGGGGGCCCGCCATCAGCGCCAGCTTGGTGGTGACCATGTAGACCGCCAGGATCCGCCCGCGGTTGCCGTCCTGCGCTCCGGAGCCGATCCACCCCTCGATCACCGTGAACAGCCCTGCGAAGCCGACGCCGGTCAGCGCGCGCAGCAGGATCCAGCCGACGCTGCCGCCGGCCAGCGGCAGGGCGAGCGCGAGGATCGCCATCAGCGCCGCCAGCCCGGCATAGGCGCGGACGAAGCCGAGCTTGCGGACGACCCTCGGCGCCGCCAGACAGCCGGCGGCGAAGCCGACGCCATAAGCGGACGCCACCATGCCGATGTCGGCCGCCGACAGGCCCTGCGCCTGCATGCGCAGCGGCAGCAGGGCCTGGAGCAGCCCGTTGCCGGCCTGCATCAGGACGGCGGCCGCCATCACCGGCAGAAGCGGCGCCATCATCAATAGCCGCGCCCCCGGTCGACCCGGTTGGCCAGCGGCCGCCCGTCGCGGAAGGCCGCCAGGGTTGCCGCCACCTGCTCCACCGCCTGCGCCGGGTGGGTGGCGGCGGCGCTGTGGGGGGAGACGCGGATGCGCGGATGCCGCCAGAAGGGATGGCCGGCCGGCAGCGGCTCCTCGCTGAACACGTCCAGGCTGGCGCCGCCCAGCCGGCCGCAATCGAGGGCGTCGAGCAGGTCCGCCTCGACCAGATGGTCGCCGCGCCCGGCATTGATCAGCACGGCCCCTGCCGGCAGTCGGGCGAACAGGCGCCGGTCCAGGATGCCGCGGGTGTCGGCGGTCAGCGGCAACAGGCAGACCAGCTGGTCGCACCGCGGCAGCATCGCCTCCAGCCCGTCGGGGCCGGCGAAGCACTCCACGCCGTTCAAATGCTTCGGCGACCGGCTCCAGCCGAGGACGCGGTATCCCAGCGCCCCCAGGACGGCGGCCGCGGCTTGTCCCAGCTCCCCCAGCCCGAGCAGCCCGATCGTGACCTCGCGGGCCGGCCGGTAGGGCAGCCACCGCCAGACCCCCGCCGCCTGCGCGGCGTCGAATTCGTCGGAATGGCGATGCCAGCGCAGCACTTGCAGGGCGACGAAGCCGGCCATGTCGTCGCTCAGGCTGTCCGCCACCATGCGGACGAGCGGCACGTCGGGAAGCGACGGGTCGGCCAGCAGCGTCTCGACCCCGGCGCCGAGCGACATCACCAGCCGCAGGTTGGGCAGGCCGGCGAAGATGCCGGGCGGCGGCTGCCACACCAGCGCCATGTCGATGTCGTCCGGGTCGCCGACCTCCGGCCAGACCCGCAGCGTCACGTCGGGAAGGCGGCGGCGCAGGGCATCCCGCCACAGGCCGGCATTGTCGATGCCCGAGCAGAACAGCAGCGTCATCGGGCGGCTCCTCACCGGGCGCCGGCTTTTTCCGCGTCCATCTCCTCCATGTCGAGGAAGCGGTCGCCGATGCGCGGATGGGCCCGGCTGCCGTCCGACGCGCCGATGGCGACCAGCAGCTCGTCGGGACCGGGGGAGTCGGGAACCTGGAAATTGGCGGTCAGGAAATGCGCCCGCTTGCCGGTCTCCGTCTTGTGGATCATCGGCAGGGCGAGCAGGGCGCCCGGAGCGTTGCGGGTGTTGGTGAAGCTGAGGAAGGCGGTGCCCTGCGCCGCTTCGCGGAACATATTGCCGAAGCGCAGCGTGTGGATCAGGGCGGAGGCGTGCTCGATCTCGCCGTTGACGCCGACCGACGCGGCCTTGCCATAGGCCTCGATGCGCGCGGCCGGCATCAGGGCGACCAGCCGCCGCGTCATCTCGGCCCCCAGCACCGGGGCCACCCGCAGGATCTCCGGCCGCAGATTCTCGACGAAGCCCTGGCCGGCCCAGGGGTTGCGCAGCACGGCGGCGACGACGACCGAGGTGATCGGCCGTTCGGCCGGCTTGCCGCCCTCGACGATGGTCTCCTCGATGAAGGTGGAGATCTTGCGCAGTCCGATGTCCATCATGTCCTGTCCGATTCTCTGATGTCCGGTCCCGGAGCCGGCCGGACCGGGAGCGGCCGGCGGCTTCGGGGGGTGGAAACTGGGGAGCGTTGGATGCCGGGTCAGCTCGCCGCCCTGGCGCTGGCGACCCACTGCTCGAAGGTCGGCTTGTTGGCGGAAAGCCACTCCTGGGCGAGTGCCCGGATATGGCTTTCGCTGGCGCCCTTCTCGCTGATGCTGCGCTCCCAGGCGGCCCAAATCTGCAACGGGAAGCCGATGTTTTCGACGAGCGCCTTCACCGCCGGGTTGGCGGCGATGAAGTCCCGGTTGGCGACGGTGTTCCAGTTCCAGGAGGCCATGGCCATCCGGCAGGGATCGGCGCCGCCGGCGCAGCCCGACACGCCGCTGACCAGGGCCGTACCCTTGTTGGGCACCGACGGGGGCAGGGCGTCGAACGGGGTGGGCAGCCAGACCACGTCCTTGCCGGGGACCAGCGTGTTGGTGACCCAGGACGGGCTCCAGGCATAGAAGAAGGCGGGCTCGCCGCGGCGGACGCGGGCGACCGCCTCCACCATCAGCGGCTCGTACTTGCCGCGCACCGAGGTCACCGTGTCCTTCAGGCCGAATTTGTCGAGCTGGAAGTCGACCACGTCGCCGCAGCTCCAGCCGGGATCGCAGTTGACCAGATCCGCCTTGCCGCCCTTGCCGAACAGCGCGGCGATCTTCGGGTCCTTCATCTGCTCCAGCGAGGTGATGTGGTGGGCGTCGGCCGTCTTCTTGTCGATCAGGTAGCCGTTGACCCCGCCCTCCTTGATCAGGCCGCCGCCGACGATGGTCGCCTGCTGCTCCACCTTGCGGAAGGCGGGCTCGCGCTGCGGGAAGTTGATGTCGGTGGCGATGTCGAGGTCGCCCTGCGCCGCCGCCTGGAAGAACAGGGTCGTGCTCAGCGTGCTGAGCTTGACCGAATATCCCAGTTCCTTGAAGGCGGCGGTGACGATCTGGGCGGTGACGTAGTTGGCGCCCAGGCTGTCCGACTGGGCATAGCGGATGGTCTTGCCCTTGCCGGGCTGGTCGGCGGCCAGGGACGGCTGGACGCAGGCCGCGGCGAGGAAGGCGGCGACGGAGAGGGACTTGGCGACCGACTTTGTGAAGAAGGGCATGGCGGTTTCCTCGAACGGGGTCGGGACGGGATTCGGGGGAAGCGGGGCGTGCGGTGCGGGGCTTGCGGTCCCGAGGTCTGGATCACTGGTCCGGACTGGAGATCGCCGGCTTGGAGGTGGCCGGGCCGGCGGCCGTCTTGCCGTCGGCCGGACGGCCGGAGCGGACGAGGGCGCGCAGGCTGCGGAGCAGCGGGCGTCCGCCGGGGCCGCCGGGCTGGGCCATCTTCTGGGTGATGCGGTCGAGCATCATCGCCAGCAGGACGATGGCGATGCCGCCCACCGCGGCGCGGCCGACGTCGAGCCGCCCGAGGCCCTGGAGCACCACCAGCCCGAGCCCTTCGGCGCCGATCATGGCGACGACCACCGACATCACCATGGCGGTCAGCACCGTCTGGTTCAGCCCGCCGAGGATGGTCGGCACGGCCAGCGGAAGCTGGACCTCCCACAGCAGCTGCCGCCTGGTGGCGCCGAAGGCGAGGCCGGCCTCGACCATCTCGGTCTCGACCATGCGGATGCCGAGGTTGGTGAAGCGGATCAGCGGCGGGGCCGCCGCCGTCACCACCGCCACCTCGCCCGGCACCGTGCCGACGCCGAACAGCATCACCACCGGCACCAGATACACGAAGGTCGGGGTCGTCTGCATGATGTCGAGGATCGGGCGGACGACGCCCCACATCCGGTCGCTGCGGGCGCAGCCGATGCCTATCGGGATGCCGACGGCCGCGCAGATGACGATGGCGGTGGTGATCAGCGACAGCGTGGTCATCGCCTCCGACCAGACGCCCAGCGCGGCGATGGCGACCAGGGCGACGGCGCTGAAGCAGGCCACCCCGATGCTGGCCAGCCGCCAGGCCAGCAGCACCGCCACCGCCACGATGGCGAGGAAGGGGATCTCCTGGAGCAGGAAGATGTTGAGGTTCAGGACATACTCGACCGGCCATTTGATGGCGAGGAAGAGCGGGCGCAGGTTCAGCGCGATCCACGCGACGCCGTCCTGGATCCAGGCGTCGACCGGGAAGACGTTGAGGTCGTTTGCGTCAAGCATGCAGGCCTCCCGCTGGGTGAGGAGGGGCGGAGGCGATGCCCGCCAGGATGCGGTCGGCGGCGAGCGTGCCGGTCAGCCGGCCCTCCTCGTCGACCACCGCCATCGGCCGTCCGGCCCGGTGGGCGCGGGCGGCGTCGAGAAGGCTGTCGCACTCGCGCACCGTGACGAAGTCCTTGCGCAGGGCGCCGAGGCTGTTATTCCCGCGGCCTGCTGTTTCGCGCAGGCCCCGCAGCGTCTCGGCGTCGAGCGCGCCGACGACATGGCCGCCGTCGTCGAGCACCAGCCCGCCGCCGTCGCCCGTCTCGGCGAGGCACAGGCCGGCGGCCAGCGGGACGGGCTGCACCGGGGTCATCGCCCAGCGGGCGTCGAACAGGCGCGAGCGGTCGACCTCGCGGGTGAAGGCGGCGACATAGTCGCTGCCCGGCTCAAGCACGATCGACTGGGGGGTGCCTTCGCGGACCAGCTCGCCGTCGGCCATGATGGCGATCCGCGTGCCGAGCTTCAGCGCCTCCTGGAAATCGTGGGTGATGAACAGGATGGTCTTCTTCAGCGTGCGCTGGAGGCGCAGCAGCTCGTCCTGCATCTCGGTGCGGATCAGCGGGTCGAGCGCGCTGAACGCTTCGTCCATGATCAGCACGTCGGCATCGGTGGCGAGCGCGCGGGCCAATCCGACCCGCTGGCGCATGCCGCCGCTCAACTCGTGCGGGTAATGGTTGCCCCAGCGCGCCAGCCCGACGATCGACAACACCTCCTCCGCCCGGCGCCGCCGGGCCTGGGGGGAAACCCCCTGGAGCTTCAGGCCGAACTCGGTGTTCTCGGCGACGGTGCGGTTGGGCAGCAGGGCGAAATGCTGGAACACCATGGAGATGCGCTTGCGACGGATGTCGCGCAGCTCCGCCTCGCCGGCGGCGACGATGTCGCGGCCGTCCAGCAGGATCCGGCCGGCGCTCGGTTCGTTCAACCGGTTGATGCAGCGCGCCAGGGTGGATTTGCCCGATCCCGACAGCCCCATCACCATATAGATGGCGCCGCTCGGTACCGACAGTGAAACGTCGTTCAACCCTACTACCGCTCCGGTTTTTGCCAGAACTTCGGATTTTTTTGCACCTGCGGCCAACATCCGCAGGGCCGGATCGGGAGATTTGGAGAAAACTTTATAGAGATTCTCTACCCTCAGTCGTTCTGTCACAACCGTCTCCCATCGTTGTGTTCGGTGGGCTTTCCCTGTCTTTAAGATTTTTACTTGTGCCCATTAGGAAGACTTGCGCGTCTTCCTGTCTTCCTACGAAACAAAGGAAAAGTAGCCCTATCGTTCCTGCGAAACGGAGCATGACGCTGCCGGTTCGTCATTTCAGGGGCGAGAAGGCGGTCGGCAGCAGGATGCGGTTTTCCGCCGTCTCGATCAGCGCCGCCAGCTTCGGGATGAAGGCCTGCCAGCGCGGATCCTCGGAAAGCTGCTGGCGGCGGGCGGTGCGGTCCTCGAAATCGGCATAGCCCCACATGTGGACGACATGGTTGAGCGGGCCGATCTCGCTGACGAAGTAGCCGATCAGGTTGCCGAGGATCGGTTGCTGGATCGCCAGCCCCTCGCCCTGCACCAGCGCCAGATACTCGCGCAGCTTGCCCGAACGGATGCGGTAGATGCGTTCCTCGACGATCATGGCGTGTCTCCCGTGCCGTCCCCGGCGATCTCCTGGCGGATTTTGCGGGCGATGCGGAAGCACTCGACCCCGGCGGGAATGCCGCAATAGACCGCGATCTGGATCAGCGCCGCCTGCAGCTCGGCATCGGAGAGGCCGTTGCGGATGGCGCCGCGCAGGTGCAGCTCGAACTCGTGCATGCGGCCCAGCGCCGCGATCATGCCGAGGTTGAGCAGGCTGCGCTGGCGGCGGTCGAGCGCGTCGTCGGCCCAGCACTGCCCCCAGCAATATTCGTTGACCATCTGCTGGAAGGGCCGGGAGAAGTCGTCGGCCGCCGCCATCGCGCGGTCGACATAGGCGTCGCCGAGCACGTCGCGCCGGACGCGTTCGCCCGCCCGTTGCAGGGGTTCATCCATGGCTTGCGCCCTCCTTCGGCTGCTCGGCGGACGTCAGGAAGCGCCCCATCAGCCCCGCCACCGCGTCCGGCGCCTCGATCAGGATCGAATGGCGCAGGCCGGGCAGGATGTGCAGAGCCGAACCGGGGATGCTGTCGTGCATGGTGTGCGCCATGCGCGGGTTGGAGCCGATGTCCTCCTCCCCGGTGGCGATCAGGGTCGGGCAGCGGATCTGGTCGAGGAAACCGCCGAAATCGGTTTCCGCCAGAACGCGGTAGGCGGCGGCGTAGCAGTCGGGGTCGTTCCCGGCGTTGCGTTCGCGCAAGACCCGGATCAGCTCCGGGTTCCGCTCCTGGAAACCCTCGGTCAGCCAGCGCGACAGCGAGGCGTCGTAGTGCGCGCCCGGCTCTCCAGCCTGCAAGGCTGCCAGACGGTCGAGCACCCGCCGCCGCTCTTCCGGATTGCGGCCGGCGACGGTGGACAGCAGCACCAGCCGCTTGACGCGCTCCGGATGGGTCAGGGTCAGGCGCTGGGCGATCAGCCCGCCCAGCGAGAATCCCGCCAGGTTGAAGCGGCCGAATCCCACATGGTCGGCCAGCGCCAGCGTCTCGCCGACGAAATCGTCGATCTCGTAGCGGCCCTTGATCCGGGTGGAGCCGCCATGGCCGCGCAGGTCGAAGGTCAGGATGGTGAAGCGGTCGGCGAGCCGCTCCGCCACACCGCTCCAGGCCTCCAGATAGGAGCCGACGCCGTGGATGCAGACCAGCGGCTCCGGCCCCCGGCCGTCGAGCCGGTAGTTCAGCGTCACCGGCCCGACCGTGAAGTGACGGGAGTCGGCCATGGTCAGCGCCCCGCCGCAGCCATGCGAGGCGGCACGGCAGCAAGGCGGCGCTCCTCCTCGAACCGGCGGTCGCGCTCGCGTTCGGCGAAGACCGGCAGCACCTCGCGGGTGAACAGATCGAGCGTCTTGCGCTGGAGTTCGACCGGCAGGTTGAAGGACAGGCCGAGCGAGAACTGGTCGACGCCGGCCGCCTCATAGTCCAGCAGCTTTTCGATCACCTCGTCCGGCGTGCCGAACATCAGGTTCTTCAGGACGTTCTCCGGCTTGTAGTTGTCGCGGCCGGCGACGCTTTCGTAGGACACCGCGGTCGGGAAGCCGTTGGTCACCGTCCCGATGTTCTGGAACAGGTTCTCGAAGCTGCGGCCGTAGTCGATGCTGTGCCGCACCGCCAGCTCGGCCTCCTCCGGCCGCTCGTAGCAGCAGGTGCGTCGCTGCATCATGAAGCGCGGGCGCGGCACCTCCGGATGGTCGGCCACCGCCTTGCGGAACTTCTCGCCCAGCACGGCGATCTCGGCTGCCGGGGCGGCCAGCGGCGTCGACAGGATGCTGGCGCCGATGCCGACGGCCCAGTCGAAGGTGCCGGGGTCGCGGGCCGCCACCCAGATGCGCGGGTGCGGCGCCTGCAACGGCTTGGGCACCGAGGTCGCCAGCGGGAACTTCCAGTAATGGCCGTCATGGGCGTAGTCGCCGGCCCACAGCTTCTGCACCGCCGGCACCAGCTCCTTCATGTAGGCGACGCCCTCCTGCTGGGGCATGCCGCCGGCCATGCGGTCGAACTCGTACTGGTAGGCGCCGCGGGCGATGCCGAACTCCAGCCGGCCGCCGGTCAGGTGGTCGCACAGCGCCGCCTCGCCGGCCAGCCGGATCGGGCTCCAGTAGGGGGCGACGATGGTGGCGGTGCCGAGCCGGATGCGCTCGGTGTGCTGGCCGAGCCAGGTCAGGATGGTGAAGGGGTTGGGGGAGATCGTGCACTCGATGGTGTGGTGCTCGGCGGTCCACAGGGTCTCGAAACCGCCCTGGTCGGCCATCTTCACCAGCTCCAGCATGCTGCCGGTCACGTCGCTCATCGGCGTGCTGGGTGAGAAGCGCTCCATGGAAAGCGCGACGGCGAACTTCATGTCCTTGTCCTTTTCTCGGGGGAGGAGAAGCCCGGTCGGGGCGGATCAGCGCAGCCGGATGACGAAGGGGTCCTGCATGGCGCCGGAATAATCGATGACGACGTTCTTCGACCGCGAAAACTCGCGCATCACGTCGAAGCCGCCGCGCCGGCCGTAGCCGCTCTGCTTGAAGCCGCCGTTCGACGACATGTAGGCGGCGGCGCGGTAGGTGTTGATCCAGACGGTACCGGCGTCGATCCGGGTGGCGAAGCGCATGGCGCGGTCGATGTCGCTGGTCCAGATGCCCGACGCGAGGCCATAGCGGGTGTCGTTCGCCATGGCGATCATCTCGTCCTCCGAGGCGAAGGGCACCACGCCGACGACCGGGCCGAAGATCTCGTCCTGCATGAAGCCCATGTCGTTGCGCGCGTCGGCCAGCACCGTCGGCTCGAAATACCAGCCCTTCTCCAGCCCCGCCGCCTGGGGCCGCCGGCCGCCGGCGGCCAGCCGGGCGCCGTCGCGCTGGCCCGAGGCGACATAGTCCTCGACCTTGGCGAGCTGCGCCGACAGGGCGAGCGGGCCGATGTCGGTGCTCTCCTCCATCGGGTGGTTGACGGTGATGCGCCCGGTGCGGGCGACCAGCGCCTCGACGAAGCGGTCGTAGATGGCGGCCTCGACGAAGCAGCGCGATCCGGCGACGCAGGTTTGCCCGGCTGCGGCGAAGACCCCGGCGACCACGCCGTTCACCGCCCGCTCGATGTCCACGTCGCCGAACACCACATGGGGCGACTTGCCGCCCAACTCCATCTGGCAGGGCACGAGGTTGGCGGCGGCGGTGGCGGCGATGCGGCTGCCGGTCTGGGTGCTGCCGGTGAAGACGATCTTGGCGATACCGGGGTGGCGGGTCAGCGCCTCTCCGGCGGTGGCGCCGCCGCCGGTCACCACATTGACGACGCCGTCCGGGAAACCGGCCTCGGTGACCAGCTCGGCCAGCGCCAGGGTGGAGGCGGTGGCGTGTTCCGACGGCTTGATCACCACCGTGTTGCCGATGGCGAGGCAGGGCGCCAGCGTGCCGGTCAGCAGCATCAGCGGCGAGTTCCACGGCGTGATCATGCCGACGACGCCCAGCGGTTCGCGCAGGTTGAAGTTCAGCATGTCCAGCTTGTTCACCGGGATGGTGTCGCCCTGGAGTTTGTCGGCCATCCCGGCGAAATAGACGTAGCTGTCGGGGATGGCGCGCATCTGGGCGCGCATCTCCTTGATCAGCTTGCCGTTGTCGCGGGTCTCCATCAACGCCAGCTCCTCGGCGTTGGCGAGGATCAGCTCGGCCAGGCGGCGCACCAGCTTGCCGCGGTCGCTCTGGGTCATCCGCCGCCACGCCGGATCGGTGAAGGCGGCCCGCGCCGCGGCGACGGCGGCATCGACATCCTCGGCACCGGCGTCGGCCAGCTCGTACCAGGGCTCGGCGGTGGTGGGGTCGTAGCTCGGGATGTAGCGGCCGCTTTTCGGTTCGACGAACCGTCCGCCGATATAGAGGGCGCGGCGGGTGCCTTCGAGCGACCTGCAGGTGGTGTGCATCGCGGTCTCGTATTTTGTGAAGGGGCGGTGGGGGGATCAGCCGTTTTCGGCGAAGGCGACGGGCCAGGGGGAGGGGCGGCCGTCAACCATCGCCAGCCGCCCGCCGTCGCTGGAGTCGATGTAGATGCCGAAGCGGTCCGCTTGCCGTTCCCGGACATAGCGGCGCAGCATCGCGCGGGTTTCGCGCGTCGGCATGGCCTCGAAGGGCAGGGCGTCGAGCGCGAAGACGCGGAGGCCGGGCGGCAGGGTCATGGTCGCCGCATCGGCGGCGAGGCGGGTGCGATAGACCAGACAGCCGGCGTCCTGCCCGGCGACGTCGAAGACCGAATAAAGGAAGCTGTCGTCCGGCCGCAGCGGCAGCGTGCTCCCGTCCGCCAGGGGCAGCGCCCGTTCGGCCTTGCGGCTGCGGCCGCCCGGCAGGCGCCAGCCGCCCGCCCCGTCGGATTGCAGCAGGATGCCGTCGTCCGCTTCGACGAGGTAGCCGACCTGCATGCCGTGCGGCATCTCCCCGCCGGCGTTCGGGGCTTCGTGCACCGTCGCGTACCGGCCCCGGCAGAAGCCGAGCGGAGCTGTCCCGACTGCCGTCCCGCCTGGGCTCCCGCTGGCGCCGAAGGCCTGCACGCGGCCGATGAGAACCAGATGGTCGCCGGCCATCACGCGGTCATGCACCGTGCAATCGAACCAGGTGAGGCAATCGGTCAGGACCGGCGCGCCGGTGTGTTTCGGGCCGAAGGCGGTCGACTGGAATTTCTCGGGCGAACGGGAGGCGAAAAGGCTGGAGACATCGGCCTGTCCCGCGTGCAGCAGGTTAACGGCGAAGGACGAAGTGCTGCAAAAGATCGGAAAGCTGAAGGATCGGTTTCCGATGCAGACAAGGACCAGCGGCGGATCGAGCGAAACGGATGTGAAGGAATTCGCCGTTATCCCGCGGGGATTTCCGTCTTCGTCGAGCACGGTGACGACCGTAACCCCGGTCGGGAACATGCCGAAGGCGTTTCGAAGGTCTCTTTGATTGATGGGCGGTGGGTCATTCGAAGAGAATGTCACGTCTGCCTCCCTTCTATTACGAAGACGAGGCTACCCTGGGCGGACACCGCCATCTTCCTCCTGTATAGAGGAATGTGCGACATTTTGTCCCATCGATTCCAAGGAACGGGTCCTGCTGCGGCGGTGACGATGGCTGACGGACAGGGGCTCCGGGCAGAGGAAAATGCAGCTGGGGCGAGGCAGATGTCCTGCCCCGCCCCAGTTCAGGCCAACGTCGGACTTCAATCCATGCGCCGCCGCTTGCCCGGCCCGATCAGTTGGACGCGGCGCAGAGCTTCTCGCGGGAGGTCTGCTTGGCGGCTTCGGCGGAGAAGCCGTAGGGCTCGATGATCTTTGCGAACTCGCCGGACGCCTTCATTTCGGCCAGCACCTTGTCGAAGGCGTCGCGCAGTGCCGTGTCCTGCTTGCGGAAGGCGGCGCCGTCGCAATAGACCGGGGCGCCCTTGACCGGGGCGACCACCTCGATGTTCGGGTCGTTGGCCTTGCCGACCAGATCGTGGATCGACAGGACCGGCAGCGAATAGACGTCGATGCGGCCGTCCTGCAGCATCTTCATGCCGCTCTGCGGGTCCGGCACCACGATCACGCGGTCGCGCGGCACGCCGGCCTGCAACGCCAGCTTCTCCTCGGTGCCGCCGCCGGGAGCGCCGATTTTGGCGTTCGGGTTCTTGGCGATGTCCTCGTAGGAGGTCAGCTTCAGCGGGTTGCCCTTCTTCAAGGCGAAGGATTCGGCGTCGCAGAGGATCGGCTCGGAATAGGCAACGGCCTTGCAGCGCTCCGGCTTCATGAACAGGCCGGCGGTGACGGCGTCGAAGCGGCGGGCCTGGAGGCCCGGAATCATCGCGCCATATTCGGAGATCGAGGCGACGACGTCGTTGACCCCAAGCTTCTTCATCACCGCGCGGGCGACGTCGGGGGCGGCGCCCGACACGGTGCCGTCCGGCTTGACGGCGGTGTAGGGCGGTTCGTTGGCGATGCCGATGCGGGCGAATCCCTGTTCGCGCAGCGTCTCCAGCGTGTCGGCGGCAAAGGCCGGCGCGGCGAGCGTGAGGAGTGCGGCGGCGATGCCGAAGCCTTTGGCGATCTTGAGGTGTTTCATGTCGGCCGTCCCTTTTTCCGTGATTCGGTGAGTGCCCGGCCGGCGCTCCCGTCGGCGCGCCGGCCCCTGTCCGGTCGGTGTCGATACCGTTCTTCACATGCCCGCCTTCTGCCGAGGCGGGTTCCAACGGGCGGCGGTCAGCTCTCGACCGTACCGACCACCGCGATGCAGTCGCCGGCCTTGACCAGGCCGGGGAAATGCCGGGCCGCCAGGATGCCGTCCAGCGCCGCTCGGTATTCGGCCGGCGCCAGCCCGGTGCGGCCGATGGGGTGGATGCGGGCGAGCAGGTCGCCTGCCCGCACCGGCTGGCCCAGATCGACGCAGGCCTCGATCAAGCCGCTGTCCTCGGCGAAGCGGAAACAGTCGCCCGACGGCATGTCGAGCCAGCGGCTCGCTTCCGCCCGCCCATCCGCTGGCAGGCCGTCCGTCAGGATCCCGGCGTGGCGCAGGACGTTGCGGACGCCGCGCTTGGCGATGGCGATGGTCTCCGCCCGGCCGGTGCCGCCGCCGCCGAGTTCGGTGGTGACGAAGGTCTTGCCCAGCTCCTCCGCCGCCGTGTCGTACATGCCGACCGCGTCGATCTCCAGCATGCGCATGGAAAAGGGCGCGGCGAAGGCGGCCACGGCGGCGAAGCAGCGCGCCTCCTGGTCCTTGTCGGGCAGGATGTGGGCGGCGGCGAAGGGCACGAAGTCGAGCGTCCGGCCGCCGGAATGGATGTCCATCACCAGATCGGCCTGCGGCAGGAGTTCGCGGGCGAAGTAATCGGCGATCTTCTGCGTCACCGTGCCGTCGGGGCGGCCGGGAAAGCTGCGGTTCAGGTTGCCCTTGTCGATGGGCGAGGTTCGGGTGCCGGCCTGGAAGGCCGGGTAATTCATCGCCGGAACGATGATGACGCGGCCGGCGATCCGGTCGGCGGTGAGGGTCTGGGCGAGGTCGAACAGAGCGACGGCGCCCTCATACTCGTCGCCATGGTTGGCTCCGGTCAGCAGGGCGGTCGGCCCGCTGCCGTTGCGCACCACGGTGAGCGGGATCATCACGGACCCCCAGGCCGAATCGTCGCGGCTGTAGGGCAGGCGCAGGAAGCCGTGCTGCACGCCGTCGCGGTCGAAATCGACCGTCGGGGTTATGGGGGAGGGGGCAAGTGCAACGGGCGCCATGGTCAGGACTTCACGAACAGCTTGCGCGGCACATCGGCCAGGCATTCGACGCCGGTGTCGGTGATGGCGATGCTCTCGGTGATCTCCAGCCCCATATCCTCCAGCCAAAGGCCGGTCATGAAGTGGAAGGTCATTCCGGGCTGGAGTTCGGTGCGGTCGCCGGGGCGCAGGCTCATGGTGCGCTCGCCCCAGTCCGGCGGATAGCTGAGACCGATGGGGTAGCCGGTGCGGTTGTCCTTGGTGATGCCGTAGCGCTTCAGCACGGCGAAGAAGGCGTTGGCAATGTCCTCGCAGCTGTTGCCTGGTTTGGCGGCGGCAAGCCCGGCCTCCATTCCCTCCAGCGTCGCCTTTTCGGCATCGAGGAAGGCTTGCGTCGGCGTGCCGAGGAAGACGGTGCGCGACAGCGGGCAGTGATAGCGTTTGTAGCAGCCGGCGATCTCGAAGAAGGTGCCTTCGCCCAGCTTCATCGGCCGGTCGTCCCAGGTCAGGTGCGGGGCCGAGGCGTCGGCCCCCGACGGCAGAAGCGGGACGATGGCCGGATAATCGCCGCCGAAGCCCTCCACCCCCCCGATGCCACCAATGCCCCGGATGCCGGCGTCGTAGATCTCGGCCACGAGGTCGCATTTGCGCATGCCCGGCTCGACGCGCTCGACGATGCGGGCGTGCATCGCCTCGACGATGCGGGCGGCCTTGCGCATGTAGTCGAGTTCCTGCGGGCTCTTCACCGCGCGCTGCCAGTTGACCAGCGCCGTCGCGTTCCTGAAGCGGGCGTTGGGCAGGTGGGTGGTCAGCGATTGGTAGGCGGCGGCGGTGAACCAGTAATTGTCCATCTCGACGCCGATGGTGAGCCCGCCCCAGCCGCGATCCGCCAGGATCGTCGACAGCAGGTCCATCGGATGGCGTTCGGTCGACTGCACGTAATGGTCGGGATAGCCGACGATGCTGTCATGGGCGAGATAGGCGGTGCGCTTGGCGCCGTTGGCGTCCTGGCCGCGTCCGTACCAGAGCGGCTCGCCGTGCGGCGGCACGATCACGCATTGGTGGACGTAGAAGGACCAGCCGTCATAGCCGGTCAGCCAGGCCATGTTCGACGGATCGGTGACGATCAGCAGCTCGATTCCGGCCTTGTCCATGGCGGCACGGGTCTTGTCGAGCCGGGCGGCATATTCGGCCCGGCTGAAGTTCAGCGTCGGTTCCTGCATGTCGGGGTCTCTCTCGTAAGAGGAGGGGCATGGGAAAAGAAGGATCAGGCGTCGAAGACGGTGCCGGCACCGGCCGCCAGGGCCCGGCCGCGCGCCAGCGTGGCGATGGCGGTGTCCTGCACCCCGGTTCCGGTGAGGTCGCAGACGGTGATGGCATCGGTGGACCCGCGGCCCGCAGCCTGCCCGGCGATGACGGCGCCCAGTTCCGGGAAGTCGCGGTCGGCGGCAACCGTGCCGGCGGCAATTGCGTGGTGCAGTTCGCCCAGCCGGCGGGTCTGCGTCAGGCGGTCGGCGACATAGAGGTCGGCACGGGACAGGATAGCGGGATCGAGTTCGTTCTTGTGTTCGGCGTCCGACCCCATGGCGGTGACGTGCTGGCCGGGTTCGAGCCAGTCCGCCATCAGGATCGGCCGGTCGGCCGGGGTGGTGGTGACGACGATGTCGGCACCGGCGACCGCAGCCCTGCCCTCCGTCGCGGCATGCACCGGGAAGCCCAGCCGCTCCGACAGGCGGGCGGCGGTGGCGGCGGCGCGCTCGGACTGGCGCGCCCAGATTCGGGCCTCGCGGATCGGGCGGACCAGGGTCAGCGCCTCCAGCTGCAACGCCGCCTGCACCCCGGCGCCGAAGATTGCGGCGACGGCGCTGTCGGGACGCGACAGGTGTTTGGCGGCGACCGCACCCGCCGCCGCGGTCCGCACATCGGTCAGATAGCCGTTGTCGAGAAGCAGGGCTTCGACCAGACCGGTCCGGCTGCTCAGCAGCACCATCAGCCCGTTGACGCTGGGCAGGCCGAGCGCCGGGTTGCCGAAGAAGCCGGGGCTGATCTTGATGGCGAAGCCGTCGAGGCCGGGGACATAGGCGGTCTTGACGTCGACTTCTCCGCGATATTCCGGGATGTCGAGCCGCAGGATCGGCGGCATCGCCACCGGGCGGGTGGCCAGCGCCAGGAAGGCGTCCTCGACGCAAGACGTCGCATCGCGGTCGAGCGGAACGATCCGCCGCAGTTCCGCCTCGGTCAGGATGGTCATGCGGGGCATGGCAGGCCTCCGGTGATGATGCGGCGGTGCAGGTCCATGGCGATGTTGCGGCCGGACAGCAGCGCGATTGTGGGCCCGCGCGGCGTCACCTTGCCGGCGAGCAGAGCGGCGATACCGACGGCGCCGGCTCCTTCGACGATCTCCTGCTCGGCGGAATAGGCGTGTTCGATGCCGGCGGCGATCTCCGCCTCGGTCAGCAGGACCACGTCGTCGAGCAGGCTGGCGGCGAGCCGGTGGGTGTGGCGGTTGGCGAGCCCGATGCCGCCGCCGAGCGAATCCGCCAGCGTCTCCAGCTCCTCGACCTGGACCGGGCGTCCGGCCTTCAGGCTGGCATGCATCGCCGCGCCGCGTTCCATCGACACGCCGATCACCCGCAGGCCTGGCCGCAGGGCCTTGGCCGCCAGCGCCACGCCGCCGATCAGGCCGCCGCCCGACAGCGGCACCAGCAGCAGCTCGGCGTCGGGCACCGCCTCGACGATCTCCAGCCCCAGCGTGCCCTGTCCGGCGATGACCTCGGCATGGTCGAAGGGCGGGACGGTGGCGAAGCCCTCCTCGCGGACCAGCCGGTCGACCTCGACCTGCGCGTCGTCCTGGGAACGGCCGACGATGCGGATCTCCGCCCCCAGCGCACGGATGCCCTCGACCTTGTTGGCTGGGACCAGCGCCGACATGCAGACGATGCAGCGGACGCCGGCCTGTGCGGCGGCATGGGCGAGCGCCCGGCCATGATTGCCGGTGGAGGCCGCCGCGACCCCCGTCGCCAGTGCCTCGCGCGGCAGGGCCGACAGCGCGTTGGTGGCGCCGCGCAGCTTGAAGCTGCCGGTGGTCTGGCGGGTCTCCAGCTTCAGGAAGACCGGGACGCCGCAGCGGGCGGTCAGGCTGGGCGAGGCGACGGTCGGCGTCGCGACGATCCGCCCGGCCAGCCGCGCGCGGGCGCGGAAGACGTCCTCCAGGCCGATGCTGCGCTCTGTCATGACCAGGCCTTCCCCGGCAGCGGCAGGGTCATCAGCCGCCCACCTTCGGGACGGGGCCGGTGGTCGCCGCACAGGCGCAGCGTGGCCCAGGCGGTGGCCTGGTTGCTGGTGACGACGGGGCGGCCGATGGCGGCCTCGATCTCGGCGGCGACGCCGGCCGAGCGCAGGGCGGTGCAGGAGATGAACAGCGCCTCGGCATCCGGCGGCGTCGCCTCTATGGCGGCGCGGACCAGACTGGCCGGCGCGATGCGCGCCATCTCGCGGTCGTCGTCCAGCCCGAAGCAGGTGAAGCGCGCGATGTCGAAGCCATGCACGCCGAAATAGGCGGCCATCGGCCGGCTGGTCTGTTCGGTGTAGGGGGTCAGCACGGCGATACGCTGGGCGCCGAACGCCGTCAGGCCGTGGCGGGCGGCGGCCGGTGGCGTGATGACGGGAATACCCGGCTTGGCCGAGGCGATGGCCTGCTCGATGGCGTCGTCGCCCATCACGACGCTGGCCGAGGTGCAGGAATAGCAGATGGCGTCGAGCGGCTCGTCGGGCAGGATCAGCGCCGCCCCTTCGGCGAGGCGCGGTTGCATGCGGCGCAGATTCTCCGGCGTCGTCGGGTTGGCGTAGGCGATGCGCGCGGTGTAGACGCCGATGCGGTCGCCGGCGACCATGCGGCGGAAGTCCGGCTCGGTCGTGTGGTCGGTCGCCAGCACGACAAGACCGACGCGCTTTTCGACCGGGCGCTCGTCGAAGGCCAGCGCGGTGGGCGAGCGCAGGATGGGGAGGGAGGACATGGCTCGGAAACTCCGGGGTCGGCGTGTCAGCGCGTCGGCAATCAGCGCGTCGGCAATCAGCGGGGTGGCCGGAACCGGCGTTCCAGCAGGTGCAGGGCGGGCACGGCGATCAGGCTGATGCACAGGAACAGGACGCCGACCATCGTCATCGGTTCCAGATAGCGGTAATTGCTGTTGGCGACGCCGCGGGCCTCGCTCATCAACTCGATCACCGTGATGGCGGAGAGCAGCGGGGTTTCCTTGAACATCGCGACGAAGTAGTTCGCCAGCGCCGGGATCATCGGCGGGATCGCCTGGGGCAGGATGATGTGGCGCCAGGTCTGGTAGGGCGTGAGGTTGCAGGCCTTCGCCGCCTCCCACTGGCCGCGCGGCGTGTTGTCGATGCCGGCGCGGAAGACCTCCGACGTGTAGGTGGCGTAATGGAGGCCCAGGCCCACCACCCCGGCGGTCAGCGGCGACAGCAGCAGGCCCAGTTCCGGCAGCACGTAGAACAGGAAATACAGCTGCACCAGCAGCGGCGTGCCGCGGATGAACTCCACCACGAAGCCGGTGATGCGCGCCACCGGCCGGCTTTTCGAGCGGCGCAGCAGGGCGAAGCCCAGCCCGGCGGCGGCGGCCAGGATGGAGCCGAGCAGCGTGGCCAGCAGCGTGATGCGCAGGCCGTCCAGCAGCATCGGCATGATCTCGCGGACGAACTCCCAATCCCATTCCATGGCCGGTTTCCTTAAGTGCGCAGCCCGTCGAGGCCGCGGGTCATGCGGCGCTCCAGGGCCTTCATGCCGGCCGAGATCAGGCTGGCATAGGCGAAGTAGATGACCAGCACGGTCAGGAAGGGCAGCGCGGTGCTGCCGGTCTGCGAGCGGACGACCTGCGCCTGGAAGGTGAGGTCGCTGAGCGAGATCAGCGAGACGACCGAGGTCGCCTTCAGCAGTTCGATGGCGTTGTTGCAGAAGGTCGGCACCATCACCACAGCCGCCTGGGGCAGCAGCACGTGGCGCAGGCTCTGCCAGCGCGTCAGGTTCAGGGCGACGCAGGCCTCGTGCTGTTCGCGGCCGATGGACTGCACCGCCGACCGCACCACCTCCGCTCCATAGGCGCCGACATTCAGCCCGAGCGCCAGCACGCCGGCCTGCAACGGCGTCAGCGTCACGCCCATCAGCGGCAGGACGAAATAGGCCCAGAACAGCTGGACGAAGATCGACGTGCCGCGAAAGAACTCGATATAGGCGACCGACACGGCGCGCACCGTGGCGTGGCGCGACAGCCGGCCCAGCCCGGCGAGGAATGCTGCCGGCAGGGCCAGCGCGCAGCCGAGCACGGTCAGCTTCGCCGTCACCAGCGCGCCGTCCAGCATCAAGCCCAGATAGCCGGCCCAATCAGCCATGAAGCCGAGATCTCCTGCGTTCGGGGGAAAAGCGGAAATGGACGCAGCCGGATGCGCCGGGCCGCCGGATGCGCTCAGATGCGCTGTCCGGCAGCGATGATCTTTTTCAGGAAGGCCTGGGTCCGCTCGTGCGTCGGGTTGGTGAAGAGCACGTCGGGCGGCCCTTCCTCCACGATGCGGCCGCGGTCGAAGAACAGCACACGGTCGGCGAAATCGTGGGCGAAGCTCATTTCGTGGGTCACCAGCAACATGGTCATGTCGGTGGTCGACCCCAGCATCCGCATGACGTTCAGCACCTCTTCCACCAGTTCGGGGTCGAGGGCGGAGGTCACTTCGTCGAACAGCATGATCCTCGGTTGCAGTGCCAGGGCGCGGGCGATGGCCACCCGCTGCTTCTGGCCGCCGGACAGCTGGGCCGGCATGGCGCGGGCCTTGTCGGCGAGGCCGACGAGGTCCAGCAACTCCATTGCCCGGCGTTCGGCATCCGCCTTCCTGACGCCCTTGGTCAGCATCGGCGCCAGCGTGACGTTGTCCAGCACGCATTTGTGCGGGAACAGGTTGAACAGCTGGAACACCATGCCGATCCTGGTCCGCATCCGGTGCAGGTGCGCCTCGTCGGCGGGGACCAGACTGCCGTTGCGTTCCATCTGGAACAGATGCTCGCCATCGATGCGGATGGTGCCGCTTTCGATGGTTTCCAGCGTCATCAGCGTCCGCAGGATCGTCGTCTTGCCGGAGCCGGACGGGCCGATCAGCGCCAGCTTCTCACCCGGCCGGACTGAAAAACACAGGTCCTGCAGCACGGTGTGCGAGCCGTAGCGCTTCGTGACCCGGTCGATGTCGATGATTGCGTCGGTCACACCGGTCTTCCCTTGCAATGGTTGGCGACCGTGGATGTGCGCAAACGATGCGGGACCGCTTAAATCATGTCAATCCGGAAAATCAAATCATGACAATTCCGGAGGAGGTAGGCTTGGGACGGTCACATGGCGAGCAGAACCGGCTCCGGGTCGCTGTTCAGCAGATTGACGATCACCCGCAGGCCGGCGTGCAACTCCGCCTCGGTGGTGGAGCCGATGGAGACGCGCAGCGCGTCGGGGCGCGTGCCGGGACCGATGGCGAAGGCCGATCCCGGCGCCAGCGCCACCCCCTGATGGCGGGCATGCGACACGAAGGTCGCCTCCGGCCGCCCTTCCCCCAGCGGCAGCCACAGATGCAGCCCCTCGGCATGGCTGCGGTGGGGGATGCCCTTCAGGATTTCGGCGGCCAGCGCGTGGCGGCGGTGAAGGGCCTTGCGCTGCCACTCCACCATCTCCATCGCGAATCCGCTCTCGACCCAGCGGGTGGCGATCTCGGCGACGATGGGCGTTGCGATCCAGTTGGTCACCAGATGGCGGTTGGTGACGGCGGCGAGCAGCCGGTCCGGAACCACCAGATAGCCGGTGCGCAGGCCCGGCATCACCGTCTTGGTGAAGCTGGTGACGTAGAGGGTCCGTTCCGGCGCCAGGGCCGCCAGCGGCGGGCGCCGTTCGCTCAGCAGCGGCCCGAGCGGGTCGTTCTCCACGATGGAGAGATTGTGCCGCTGGGCCAGGCGCGCGATCTCCCGCCGCCGGTCCTCGCCCATGTGGGTCGCGGTGGCGTTGATCGGGTTCGGCATGACGAACAGGGCCTTGGCCGTGCCGTCCCGGCAGGCGGCATCGAGGGCGTCGGGCCGGATCCCGTCCTCGTCGATGGCGACGCCGCGCAGCTTGATGCCGAGATAGGAGGCGAGCGGCAGCAGGGTGTGGTGCCCGACCTCCTCCGTCACCACGGTCGATCCGGGAGGGGCGGCGGCCATCAGGGCGATGGTCATGCCGGCGGTGGCGCCGTTGGTCAGGGTGACGTTGGCAGCCCCCGTCTCCACCCCGCAGTGGCGCAGCCAGGACACCGCCGTCGCCCGGTGGCGGGCGAACAGGGTGTTGGGCCGGAAGGACAGCACCACGGCCGGCGGCAGGCTGGCGGCAAGCTCCACCAGCGCCCCCCGCATCGCCTCCACATGCAGGGGCTCGCACACCGGCTTCAGGATCGACAGGTCGATCACCTCGTCGGTGCGTTGCGGGATATAGGGCGGGTCGACCTCGGTCTGGACGGCGCGGATGAAGGTGCCGCGCCCGGTCTCCCCGCTGATCAGGCCGCGCCGGATCAGCTCCTCGTAGGCGCGGCTGACGGTCTGGACGGAAATGCCCAATTCGTCGGCGAGCTGCCGGTGGGTGGGCAGCTGGTCGCCGACCGCCAGTTGGCCTTGCGCAATCGCCCGCTGCACCTGATCGGCCAGCGAGAGATAGACGGGCCTGCTCAAAGCCGATGCATCGGGGTGCCACTTTGTCATGCAACATTTCTGCTGGAAATCACCACATTTGACAATGGCGGAAAGCGCGGACATCGTCGGGTCGTCATTTTCCAAAAGGCACGCCGCTCCATGCCCGACCTGAAGCTCGATTCCATCGACCTGCGCATCCTTTCGGAAATCCAGCGGGACGGCCGCATCACCAAGCTGGCTCTGGCCGACAGGGTGGGGCTGTCGCCGACGCCGTGCTGGGTGCGGCTGCGCCGGCTGGAGGAGGGCGGCATCGTCACCGGCTATCACGCGCGGCTGGCGCTGCGGCAGGTGACGCCCTTCGCGATGGCGCTGGTCGAGGTGACGCTGGGCAGCCACCGGCAGGCCGATTTCGACCGCTTCGAACGGGCGGTCAGGGCCGAGCCCGGCATCGTCTCCTGCTGGTCGGTCGGCGGCGGGGTCGATTATGTCCTGCGGGTGGTGGCGCGCGACGTCGATGCCTATCAGCGGCTCATCGACCGGCTGTTGGACGGCGACGCCGGGATCGACCGCTATTTCACCTACATCGTCACGCGGACGGTGAAGGACGATGCGGCGATGCCGCTGGAGGCGTTGATGGAGGAGCCGGGCGGGTCCGTCGCAAGCTGATAGAGACTTTCTCTTCCTGCCCAGCTTGGGAAAGAGACACTCTCCGCCACACAGGCCCAGTTCGGACACAGTCTCCGCCGCACCCCCGCTAGACTCCGGAACACCGGCGCTTCGGCGCCCCCCTTATTCCGGAGGTGTCCATGACCGCGCAGCTGTCCCGCCTGGACCGTCACGACGCCGTCGGCCGCCTGAGCGACCGCCGGCTGCTGCGCGAACTCGCCTATGTCGGCGGACGCTGGACCGCGGCACCGGACGGTGCCACCTTTGCGGTGACCGATCCGGCCAGCGGGCGGACCCTCGCCCAGGTCGCGGCGCTGGACGCCACCCAGGCGACCGCCGCCGTCACAGCAGCCGCCGCCGCCTTCCCGGCCTGGAGCGCCCGGCTGCCGCAGGACCGCGCCGCCCGGCTGCGCGACTGGTTCGACCGCATCACCGCCGCCCGCGAGGATCTGGCCCTGCTGATGACGCTGGAGCAGGGCAAGCCGCTCGCCGAATCGCGGGGAGAAATCGACTACGCCGCCTCCTTCGTCGAATGGTACGCGGAGGAAGCCAAGCGGGTGGGTGTCGAGAGCATCGCCAGCCATTTGCCCGGCGCCGAAATGCTGCTGCGGCGGGAGGCGCTGGGCGTGGTCGGCATGGCGACGCCGTGGAACTTCCCGTCGGCGATGCTGACGCGCAAGGCGGCGGCGGCGCTGGCCGCCGGCTGCACCGTGGTGGCCCATGCGTCGTCCGAGACGCCGCTGTCGGCGCTGGCGCTGGCGGAACTGGCGGAGCGGGCAGGCATCCCCGCCGGCGTGTTCAACGTCCTGACCGGCGATCCGGAGCCGCTGGTCGGCGCGCTGTGCGACGACGCCCGCGTCCGCGCCATGAGCTTCACCGGTTCCACCGAAATCGGCAGCCGCATCGCCGCGCGCTGCGCCCCGACCATGAAGCGGCTGGCGATGGAGCTGGGCGGCCATGCGCCGCTGCTGGTCTTCGCCGACGCCGATCTGCAACGGGCGGTGGACATCGCCATCGACGCCAAGTTCGCCACCTCCGGCCAGGACTGCCTCGCCGCCAACCGCATCTATGTGCAGCGTCCGCTCTACGACAGCTTCTGCGCCGCCTTCACCGCCCGCAGTGCCGCGCTGCGCGTCGGGCCGGGGCTGGAACCGGAGGTGCAGATCGGCCCGCTGATGAACGGGCGGGCCGTCGACAAATGCGCCCGCCATGTGCGCGACGCGCTCGACCGCGGCGCCCGCTGCCTGACCGGCGGCGAGGTCCATCCCGCCGGCCCGCTGTTCTACCGTCCGACCGTGCTGGCCGACGTGGCGCCGGACTCGTTGATCCTGCGCGAGGAGACCTTCGGCCCGGTCGCCGCGATCCTGCCCTTCGATGACGAGGCGGAAGCGGTGGTCCGTGCCAACGACACCGACTACGGCCTCGTCGCCTATCTGGTGACCCGTGACGCCGGCCGGATCCTCCGCCTGTCGCGGGCGCTGCACTACGGCATGGTGGCGGTCAACCGGGTGAAGATCACCGGCGCGCCGGTCCCCTTCGGCGGGGTCAAGCAATCCGGCCTCGGCCGCGAAGGCTCGCGCCATGGGCTGGAGGCCTTCACCGAGCTGAAATACGTCTGCCTCGACGCCGCCTGACCCCGCCGCCTGAAGCGAATTTCTTATCGGGAAAAAACGCCATGACCGACCTGACCAACGAGCTGACCGCCTGGGACCGCGACCATTTCTTCCACCCGTCGACCCACATGGCGGCGCATGCCCGCGGCGACACGCCGACCCGCGTCGTCACCGGCGGCGACGGCGTCTACATCACCGACCGTGACGGCAAGCGCAGCCTGGACGCCTTCGCCGGCCTCTATTGCGTCAATGTCGGCTATGGCCGCCGCGAGATCGCCGACGCCATCGCCGAGCAGGCCGGCAAGCTCGCCTATTATCACGCCTATGTCGGGCATGGCAGCGAACCGTCGATCAGGCTGGCCAGGATGATCATCGACCGGGCACCCGCCGGGATGTCGCGCGTCTATTTCGGCCTGTCGGGATCGGACGCGAACGAGACCAACATCAAGCTGGTCTGGTATTACAACAACATCCTCGGCCGGCCCGAGAAGAAGAAGATCATCTCGCGCTGGCGCGGCTATCACGGGTCGGGAGTGATGACCGGCAGCCTGACCGGGCTGGAGCTGTTCCACAAGGCCTTCGACCTGCCGCGCCCGCCGGTGCTGCACACCGAAGCCCCCTATTACTTCCGCCGCGCCGACCGCAGCATGAGCGAGGAGCAGTTCTCCCAGCATTGCGCCGACCGGCTGGAGGCGCTGATCCAGGCGGAGGGGCCGGAGACCATCGCCGCCTTCATCGGCGAACCGGTGCTGGGCACCGGCGGCATCGTCCCGCCGCCCGCCGGCTATTGGGAGAAGATCCAGGCCGTCCTGGACAAGCACGACATCCTGCTGATCGCCGACGAGGTGGTGACCGGGTTCGGCCGGCTCGGCAGCATGTTCGGCTCCGACCATTACGGCATCAGGCCCGACCTCATCACCATCGCCAAGGGGCTGACCTCCGCCTATGCGCCGCTGTCGGGGGTGATCGTCGGCGACCGGGTGTGGAAGGTGCTGGAGCAGGGCTCCGACCAACTCGGCCCCATCGGCCATGGCTGGACCTATTCGGCGCATCCGCTCTGCGCCGCCGCCGGGGTGGCGAATCTGGAGCTGATCGACACGCTGGATCTGGTGACCAACGCGCGCGAGACCGGGGGCTATTTCCGCGCGGCGCTGACCGACGCGCTGGGCGGGCATCCGATGGTCGGCGAGGTGCGCGGCGAGGGCATGCTGGCGGCGGTGGAGTTCGTCGCCGACCGGGACGAGCGCCGCTTCTTCCCCGCCGAGGCGAAGGTCGGGCCGCGCCTGTCCGCCGCACTTCTGGAGCGGGGTGTCATCGCCCGCGCCATGCCCCAGGGCGACATCCTCGGCTTCGCACCGCCGCTCTGCCTGACGCGGGAGGAGGCCGACATCGTGGTGGCGGCGACGGCCAAGGCGGTGAAGGCGGTCGCGGCCGAGATCTGAACGCCGAACTCTGAACGGGGCTCCGTCAGTGCGCCGGTACCGGCCTAGAGTCTGTCACTCTAGCAGGGCTGATCGGCGTGGTGACGGGAGACCGGCTGCCCGGTGAACCGCTCGACGCAGGCCGAGAGGCTCGCCAGGGTGGTCTCCTGGTAGACCCAGGGACCGAGCCCGGCACGCACGACGGTGATTTCCCGGCGATCTCCGAGGTCGGTGATGGTCGCCGTGAAGCCGCCGACCGCGACACTCTGCTGGGAACAGGTCATGTGGACGTCCTCCTCGACATCATGCCGTAGGGTGGACCGCCGTACTTAACGAGACATGAACATATGGTGGTATGT
The DNA here is from genome assembly GCF_002573965.1 of Azospirillum palustre. Lineage (NCBI taxonomy): Bacteria > Pseudomonadati > Pseudomonadota > Alphaproteobacteria > Rhodospirillales > Azospirillaceae > Azospirillum > Azospirillum palustre. Next base: position 135,727 of record NZ_PDKW01000037.1, read on the forward strand.
GACCGCCTACCCACAAATAGCCCAGTCTGTCGGCTCGCCGAATGATCGCCAACCGGCGGGTCAGGCCACCCGCATCCGGTCGGCATCGATGTTCAGCGTGTCGAGCCAGGTCGGATCCAGCTTCGGAACCGACGAGAACAGCAGTTTCGAATAGGGGTGCTGCGGCGGCTGCCGGTCGGCGGGGATGATGGTCTCCACCGTCTGCCCGCGATACATCACGACGATCTCGTCGCAGATCGCCTCGATCACCGACAGGTCGTGGCTGATGAAGACATAGGACAGGCCAAGTTCGCGTTGCAGTTCCTTCAGCAGGTCGATGACCGCCGCCGCAACCACGGTGTCGAGGGCCGAGGTGATTTCGTCGCACAGGATCAGCTTCGGCTCGGCGGCGAGCGCACGGGCGAAGTTCACCCGCTGCTTCTGGCCGCCCGACAATTCGGCCGGACGGCGGTGGCGCAGGGCACGGGGCAGGCGGACCATGTCCAGCAGCGCATCGACGCGGGCATCGCGGGCCTTGCCGCGCAGGCCGTGATAGAAGGTCAGCGGACGGCCGAGGATGTCCTCGATGGACTTGGCCGGGTTGAGCGCGGTGTCGGCGTGCTGGAAGACGATCTGCATGTCGCGCAGCTGGTCGTGGCTGCGCTGGCGGGCGTTGTGCCACAGCTCCTTGCCATTGAACTGGATGTCGCCCTTGCAGGCCGGCAGGATCCCGGCGATGGCGCGCGCCAAGGTCGATTTCCCGCAGCCGGACTCCCCGATGATGCCGAGGTTGGTGCCCCGCTTCACCTGCAGGCTCACCCCCTTGACAGCGAGGACCAGCGGCTGCCCGTTCGACTGCGGCGGGCCGTAGCCGGCGCTCAGCGTGTTGATCTCCAGCAGGGGAGCGCCGCTGTCGGCGACGGGCTGCGCCTCGCGCCCGCCGGTGTCGGGGTGGAAGGCGTGCAGCAGTTCCTGGGTGTAGGGGTGGGCCGGGCGCGTCAGGATGTCGTGGACGCTGCCGGTTTCCTGCACCGCGCCGTTGCGCAGCACCATGATGCGGTCGGCGATCTGCGCGACCACGGCCAGATCGTGGGAGACATAGACGCAGGCGATCCGGTGCTGGGCGGTCACCGCCTTGAAGGCACGCAGGACCTCGACCTGGGTGGTGACGTCCAGTGCGGTGGTCGGCTCGTCGAAGATCACCACCTTGGGATCGCCGATCAGCGCCATCGCCGCCGCCAGCCGTTGCAGCTGGCCGCCCGACACCTGATGCGGGTAACGGTCGCCGATGCTGTCGGGATTGGGCAGGGACAGGGCTCGGAACAGGGCGACCGCCCGGCGGCGGGCCTCGTCCGGCGGCATCAGGCGGTGGATCCGCGTCACCTCGATGACCTGCTCCATGATGGTCGAGGCCGGGTTGAAGGCGGCGGCGGCGCTCTGCGGCACATAGGCCACGGTGGTGCCGCGCAGGGCGGCCCGGTCCTTTTCCGGCAGCGTCACCATGTCATGGCCGTCGACCTTCACCGTTCCGCCGGAAATCCGGCAGCCCGGACGGGCGTAGCCGAGCAGCGTCATGGCGGCGGTGGTCTTGCCGGAGCCGCTTTCGCCGATGAAGGCGACGGTCTCGCCGGCGGCGATGTCCAGGTCGATGCCCTTCAGGATCTGGATCCAGCGGCCGGAATCGGTGGTGGCCTCGACCGTCAGGCCGCGGATTTCGACAAGGTTCGTCATCAGGAAGCACTCCGGTCCCGGATCTTCTGCGGAAGATTGTCGATCAGCAGATTGACGCTGATGGTCAGGGTAGCGATGGCCAGCGACGGCACGATCACCGCCGGTGCCGCGAAGGGCAGGCCGCCGATGTTCTCGCGCACCAGCGCCCCCCAGTCGGCGTAGGGCGGCTGGACGCCCAGCCCCAGGAAGGACAGGCCCGACAGCAGAAGGACGATGAAGACGAAGCGCAGGCCGAGGTCGGCCAGCACCGGGCCGATGATGTTGGGCAGGATCTCCGATGCGATCAGATAGGGCAGCCTTTCGCCCCGGATGCGGGCGACCATGATGAAATCCATCGTGTCGATGTTGATCGCCAGCGCCCGGCTGAAGCGGTAGGCGCCGGGGACATAGATGACCGACAGGGTCAGGATCAGCACGGGGATGGACGAGCCCACCGCCGCCACCACCATCAGGCCGAACAGCTTGCTGGGGATGGAGTTCATGGCGTCGAGGATGCGGCTGACCACCATGTCCACCGGCCCGCGCAGCACCGCCGAGGTCATGCCCAGCACCACGCCGGTGAAGCAGGCGATGGACACCGCGGCCAGCGAGATGCCGACGGTGTAGCGGGCGCCGTAGATGATGCGGGACAGCATGTCGCGGCCGAGATAATCCGACCCCAGCCACAGGCCGGGCCGCATCGGGCCGAAATAATCGAGGTCGATCATCTCGCCCACCGAATGGGGCGTGATGTAGGGGGCGAACAGGGCGACCAGCGCCCAGAACAGAACGACGGAGAAGGCGGCGAGACCGACCAGGTTGATCCGGTAGCCCGACCATGCCGCCAGCGAACCGGTGGAAGAATGTGTCTTCATCGGAGCCTCGGGTTCGACAGGATGGCGACGATGTCGGCGGTGGTGATCAGGATCAGGTACCCGAAGCAGAAGATCATCGCGCAGGACTGGATCAGCGGCAAATCGCGGGTGGACACCGCATCGACCATCAGCTTGGCGATCCCCGGATAGTTGAAGATCGTCTCGACGATGATCACGCCGCCCAGCAGGTAGGAGAGCGACAGCGCCACCGCGTTGGAAATCGGCCCCAGCGCGTTGGGGAGGGCGTGGCGCAGGACCATCCGCGGCCGTGACGCCCCTTTCAGCAGCGCCATCTCGACATAGGGCGTGTTCAGCGTCTCGATCACCGCGGCTCTGGTCATGCGGATCATCTGCGCCGACACCCCGAAGGTCAGGGTGATGACCGGCATGGCGTAGGCCCGCAGCAGGCCGGAAAAGCTGTCGACATTGTAGGTGAAGGACAGGGCCGGCAGCCATTTCAGGTAGACGGCGAACACCAGGACGGCCAGGGTCGCCAGCACGAATTCCGGCACCGAGATGACGCCGATGGTGGCGATGGTGACGATGCGGTCATAGAGCGTGCGCCGCCACATGGCGGCGGTGATGCCCAGCGTCAGCGCCAGCGGAACCGAAACAAGGGTGGTCAGTCCGGCCAGCTTCAGGGTGTTGGCGAGCCGGCCGGAGATCAGCGTGGCCACCGGCATATGGTTGGCGTAGGAGGTGCCGAGATCGCCCTGGAACAGGCCGCCGATCCAGTAGACGAAGCGCAGCAGGGCCGGGTCGTCCAGATGCATGGCCGTGCGCAGGCCGGCGACGGCTTCCGGCGTTGCCGCCTGCCCCAGCAGGATGGTCGCCGTATCGCCGGGCAGCAGGGTGGTGGCGAAAAACACGGCGAAGGACACGATCGTCAGCGTGACCAGTGCGATGAGCAGCCGACCAAGGATGAGGGAGGGAACGCGTGATGTCATGCTTGGCCTCCGCAAGGCGAGGCGCCCCCGGAGGGGTTGCCCGAATGGGCCGCGACGGGCCGGAACGGCCGGCCATGCGGCCGTCCCGTTCCGCCCGCCCACTGTATCAGGCGGCCAGCCAGACATACTCGGCGAAAGCGTAGCCCATCATGCCGCCCAGCGGGCTGGGGGCGAGGCCCTTCAGCTTGTCGCTGATGGCATCCACGTTGGAGATGTAGGCGGGGATGATGGTGCCCGCCTCTTCGGCGATCATCACCTGCATGTCGTTGTAGATCTCCTTGCGCTTGGCCTGGTCGAGCATGCCGCGCGCTTCGATCATCATCTTGTCGAACTTCTCCGACTTGTACTTGCTCTCGTTCCACGGCGCTTCGGAGGCGTAGAGCAGGGAGAACAGGATGTCCGGCGTCGGCCGCGGGTTGATGTTGCCGAAATGGATCGGCGACTTCAGCCAGTAGTTGCTCCAATAGCCGTCGGACGGCACGCGCTGGACGTCGAGCTTCATGCCGATCTCGGCGGCGGAGGCCTGGATCACCATCGCCATGTCGATGGCCGACGATGCGGCATCCGACGTGATCACCGGGATCGACTGACCCAGGACGCCGGCCTTCTTGAACAGCGCCTTCGCCTTTTCCGGGTCATAGGCCTTCGGCTTCAGGGCGGCGTTGTGGTAGGCGTTGACGGGCGAGACCGGCTGGTCGTTGCCCACCTCGCCGAAGCCGCGCAGGGCCGATTTGACGATCTGCTCGCGGTTGACGATGTACTTCATCCCATCGACGAAGTCCTTGCGGCTGCCGGGCTCCATATCCAGGCGGATGTTCAGGTCGGTGTAGTTGCCGGACGTCGTCTTCGACAGGGCGAAGCCCTTCTGCCCGTCCACCAGACGGGTGGAGCGCGGGTTGATCGACGCGGCGAGATGGATGTCGCCGGACAGCAGCGCGTTGACGCGGGCATTGTCGTCGCTGATCGCGAAGAACTCGAAGGAGTCGACGTTCGGTCCGCCCTTCCAGTAATTCTGGTTGCGCAGGCCGATGGAGCGCACGCCGGGCTCGAAGCTCTTGCAGGTGAAGGCGCCGGTGCCGTTGCCCTTGGAGAAGTCGGTGGTGCCGTCGGCCACGATCATGAAATGGTGGGTGGCCAGGATCGTCGGCAGATCGGCGTTGGGGCTGGCCAGCGTGATCTCGACGGTGGTCTTGTCGACCGCCTTGAACTCCGTCATCTGCGCGGCGATCTTCGCGACCTTGGAACCGACGGCGGGATCGAGGTGGCGCTTCAGCGAATACACCACGTCGTCGGCGGTCAGCGACTTGCCGTCGTGGAAGGTGACGCCCTTGCGCAGCTTGACCGTCCAGGTCTTGGCATCGCCCGACTCCACGCTCTCCGCCAGCTCCATCTGCGGGATGCCGGTCTGGTCCAGTGTGGTCAGGCGGTTGTAGAAGGCGCAGCAGCGGACATAGTCGGTGGACAGCGACGCCTTGGCCGGGTCCAGCGTGTCGGCGGTCGAGGACGACCAGCCGGCAGCCTTCAGCGCGCCGCCCTTCACCGGTGTCGCGGCCAGCGCCATGCCGGCGCGGCCCAGAACGAGGTCGGCGGCGGCCAGCGACACCCCGCCGGCCAGCAGCATCTTCATCAGGTCGCGGCGCGTAGCCCCGCGCCGGATGGCGCCTTCGACCATGCTGTCGTCAGTCCGGGTCCAGCTTTCAGGCGTCTTGGTCATGTCTGCCTCACTCTGTTCAGGATTGTTTTGTTCGTTTCTTTTTCAGCGCGCTCCGGTTTGGCCCGGTTACGCGGAAGCCGTCTTCGGCTCTGCGGCCGCTGCTTCGACGGCATCGGCCAGTTCCGCCATCGAGCGGAAATGGAAATCCGGTTCGGTGAACTCGGCGGGCTCGATGGTGCCGCCATAGCCCTTCTGGGCGTGCCGCCGCTGGATCCAGCAGTTGGTCATGCCGAGGCGGCGGGACACGCCGATGTCGTGATACTGGCTCTGCGCGACGTGCAGGATGTCGTCCTTGCTGCCGCCGTCGCGCTCGACGAACTCGAACACCTGCTGGAAGAAGGCGGGGTTGGGCTTTTCGAGGCCGGTGTCGTCGGCGGTGAAGCCGGCAAAGAACGGATCGCCCAGCTCGCGGGAGAAATGGGTGAAGGCCCAGCGCCGCGCGTTGGTCATCGCGATCAGCTTGTAGCGCTTGGCCAGACGCGCCATGGCCTCCCGGCTGTCGGGGAAGCCGGCCCAGACCGCCGCGGACTCCCGCAGGCGTTCGCCGTACTGCGTGCCGGCGGGCAGCCCCAGCTTGGGCGCGATCACCGAATAGACGCGCACCAGATCGTCGGGGAACAGGTCGGCATCGTCGGCATAGCGCGCCTCACGGTAGAGGGTCAGCGCCGCCTCGCCGTCCACATCGGTGCCGGCCTCCGCCGCGATTGCGGCGAGGCAGTCCTTGATGCCGGATTCGAAGTCGATCAGGGTGCCGACGACGTCGAAGGTCAGATATTTGAAGCTCAGCAGACTCTTGGTCAACGCACCATCTCCTCATCAAGGACCGCAGGGGAACCGTTCCGGTCCGGCGGGGCGTTTCAGGTCCGGCGGCAACGTCCGCCGGGATGTCTTTGGAGCTGGTCCCTCTTGAACTGGCCTGAAGATTCGGTCTTCTTCCCCTCCAGTGTGGTCCAAGGGGTGGGTAAGGGTCTCCGAATCTTCGGTGCTGGACAGCAGAAAATGCTAGATACAGAGGGGTCCGCGGTTTTTTCCGCGGACACCCCCTTTTTCGTCTAGCGCATCGCCCGGCGCACGTCCGGATCCTCCAGGGTCTGGTCGAGCGTCTGCGCCGTCCGCTCCAGGATCGCGTCGATGTCGTCGTCGGTGCAGCAGAGCGGCGGGGCATAGCCCAGCACGCCGTTGGCGAAGGCGCGGATCACCAGACCGTTGGACCAGGCCCGGTCGAAAATCCGGCGCGACGGTTCGGCGGCGGCGGGCAGGGGGGTCTTGCGCTCCTTGTCCACCACCAGTTCGATGGCGGCCAGCATGCCGCGCCCGCGCACGTCGCCGACCAGCGGGTGATCGCGCAAAGCGTGCAGCCCGGCCATCAGCCGCGCCCCGGCCCTGGCGCCGTTGGCGAGCAGGCTGTCCTCGTACAGGTGCAAGGCCGCCAGCCCCACCGCGGCGCTGACGGGGTGGGCGGAGTAGGTGTAGCCATGGCCGACCGCGCTGCTGCCAGCGGCGTCCGCGATGGTATCGTACACCGCGTCCGACAGGAAGACGGCACCCATCGGCACATAGCCGGAGGTCAGGCCCTTCGCCGTGGTCATCATGTCGGGGACCACCCCGTCGTCGGTGCAGGCGAACAGCGGGCCGGTGCGGCCGAAGCCGGTGATGACCTCGTCGGCGATGAACAGGATGCCCAGGCTGCGGCAGCGGTCGCACATCGCCTTCATCCAGCCGTCGGGCGGCACCAGCACGCCGCCCGACCCCTGGATCGGCTCGGCATAGAAGGCGGCGACCCGCTCCGGTCCGCCGATCTCGGCGATCTTCGCGTCGAGGGCGGCGAGCGAGGCGGCGATGATCGCATCGGCATCGCCGCCCACCGGGTTGCGGTAGGCGTAGTGCGACGGAATCTTGTGCTGCCAGTCGAAGGGCACGCCGAAGCCGGCATGGAAGGCAGGCAGCGCGGTCAGCCCCGACCCGACGGTGGAGGAGCCGTGATAGCCCTGCTCGATGGAGATGAACTGGTCGCGCTGCGGCTGCCCCTTGGCCAGCCAGTAGTAACGGATGAAGCGGATGGTGCTGTCCACCGCATCCGACCCGCCCAGCGTGAAATAGACATGGTTCAGGTCGCCGGGCGCCCGTTCGGCGAGTGCCGCGGCCAGCCGGATCGCCGGTTCGCTGCCAAGCCCGAAATAGCCGGTGGCGTAGGGCAGTTCCTGCATCTGGCGGGTGGCGGCGTCGATGAGGCTCTGCTGCCCGTAGCCGGCGTTGACGCACCACAGGCCGGCGAAACCGTCGACCAGCTGGCGGCCGGCGGCGTCGGTGACCGTCGCCCCGGCGCCGGAGGCGATGACCCGCACCCCGGCCTTCTCATGGCCGCGATATGACGCGACGGGATGGACCAGATGGGCACGGTCGAGTTCGATCAGGGAATTGCTGAGCATGGTCCTCTCCGGATCAGCCGAGTGCCTGGCTGGCGAGCGCGAAAGTCGAAATGGGGGCGGGTGAGGCGGGAGCTGCCGCTGGCGCCGGGCGGCGCATGGCGATGCCGCCGCCGACAGGGCGCAGCCCGCAATCGGCCAGCCATGGGGCGAGACCGGTGTCGGCGGTGGTGTCCACCCGCAGGAATTTTCCCGGATGCGCGGCGAGGATCGGGCCGATCAGGGCCTTGGCGCCGTCCGCGTCGGGGGCGACCACCGGGCCGACGACCTGCCCGCGGCCGAAGTCGCGCAGAGCGGCGAAGCCGGCGGGGACGCCGTTCCGGCGCAGCAGCGTGAAGGACCCGACCCCGGCGATGCGCTCCAGCAGCAGGCGGCGGTCGGCGCCGAAGGCCTGGCCGTCCAGCGCGGCGATGGCCGCAAGATCCTCCGCGCCGGCCGGGGCAACGTCTTCCGCCGCCACCGGCGCAACCGGACCGGCTTCGCCCTGGTGCTGGAGGACGGTGCCGACCTCGCGGAAGCCCAGCTTTTCGTAGAGCGGCAACCCCTCGCTGGTGGCGACGAGGCGCAGGGGGCGGCCGTCCGCCAGCGCCATCGCCTCGTCCATCAGACGGCGGCCGAGGCCCTGCCCGCGCCAGTCCTCGGCGACGATGACCATGTTGATGGTGGCGGCATCCTCGCCATAGGGCGTCGTCAGCACGGTGCCGACCAGCCGGCCCGATCCGGCATCCACGGCGACCAGCCCCCGGCTCAGCGACAGGAGCAGCGACCAGTCTTCCAGCCGGTGCGGCCATTGCGCCTGCCGCGACAGGGCAAGCGCATCGCCCAGATGCTTCGGCTCGAAAGCCGCATAGTCGATCGCTCTCTTGGGAACCGTATTCTTGTTCATGGGCAGTCCTTTCACCCTCTGCCTCCAAGAGTGTGCGCAACCGCCCCGGACGTTTGTCTGAAGGCGACACCCGCCGCGACATCTTTCACCTTTGCTCCGGCAGCCCGCCGCATCTTATGCCGCGACGATGGCGGGCGAACCCGCAGGCGGGGCGTCCATCCCCCGTTCCGGGCGCCCCGGCGCCGTTTCCCTCCCAACCAAATGCCGAGGACCGGGACGGAAACGGTACTTTGTGCTTTCGCGCCCGGCAATTCGGTCAGGCCCGGCTTCGCGGCGACGTTAGGATCGTGGGGCAGGGCCGGCAGCGCCCCATTCCCGATTTGCCCCAGCCCAATTCGCCCCTCCCACGTCGTTCCATCCCAAGGAAGCAGCCATGAGCCAGTTCCGGCCGAAATACGTCACCTTCGATTGCCACGGCACGCTGATCAACTTTCAGATGGCCGAAGCGGCGCGCGACCTGTACGGGTCGATCCTCGACGAAGCACGGATGAAGGAGTTCATCAAGAACTTCGCCGCCTACCGTCTCGACGAGATCATGGGCGACTGGAAGCCCTATGCCGAGGTCGTGCACAATTCGCTGGAGCGCAGCTGCAAGCGCAACAACGTGGTCTTCCGCGACGAGGATGCGCGCATGGTGTACGAGCGGGTTCCCACCTGGGGGCCGCACCCGGACGTGCCGGCCGGTCTGGCCAAGGTCGCCAGGGAAATCCCGCTGGTCATCCTGTCGAACGCGATGAACGACCAGATCCCGTCGAACGTGGCGAAGCTGGGCGCGCCCTTCCACGCCGTCTACACCGCCGAACAGGCGCAGGCCTACAAGCCGCGCTTCCAGGCGTTCGAATACATGTTCGACATGCTCGGCTGCGGGCCGGAGGACATCCTGCACTGTTCCTCCTCCTTCCGCTACGACCTGATGTCGGCGCACGATCTGGGGATCCGCAACAAGGTGTGGGTCAACCGCGGCCACGAACCGGCCAACCCCTATTACGGCTATGTCGAGATTTCCGACATTTCCGGCCTGCCCGGCGTGGTCGGGCTGTAAGGGGCGGAACTTTCGAGGTTCGGGCTGCAACGACAAGGACCCAGGTCATGAAATTCGTCTCCTACTGGCACGACACCGCCCCGGCCTTCACGGGCGGAGCCGAGGGAACCGTCGAGGGCCATTACGACGTCGCCGTCGTCGGAGGAGGGTTCACCGGCCTGGGTGCCGCCCGCCAGCTCGCCAAGGCCGGGGCGCGGGTGATCGTGCTGGAGGCGGACCGCGTCGGCGGCGGGGCTTCGGGGCGCAACGGCGGGCACCTCAACAACGGTCTGGCCCACAGCTTCATCGCCGCCAAGACCGCGCTGGGGACGGAGCGCGCCATAGCACTCTACCGGGCCTTCGACCAGTCCATCGACACGCTGGAGGCGCTGATCGCCGAAGAGGGGATCGACTGCAGCTTCCGCCGCGCCGGCAAGCTGAAGCTGGCCTCCAAGCCGGCGCATTTCGACGCCATCGCCCGCAACTTCGAGGTGGTGCACCGCGAGGTCGATCCCGACACCGCCCTGCTGACCGCCGAAGAGCTGAAGGACGAGGTCGGCTCGCCGTTCTTCGGTGCGATGCTGTCGCGCAAGAGCGCCATGATGCATATGGGCCGCTTCGTGGTCGGGCTGGCCGACGCCGCCAGGCGCCATGGCGCGGTGCTGGTCGAGAACGCGCCGGTCGGCGCCATCGCCCGCACGGGCGACCGCCACACGCTGACCACGCCGCGCGGCACGGTCACCGCCAAGGAGGTGCTGGTCGCCACCGGGGCCTATACCACGCCGAATTTCAGCCATTTCCGCCGCCGCATCATCTCGGTCGGCAGCTTCATCATCGCCACCCGCCCGCTCGGCGACGGCGAGATCGCATCGGTGGTGCCGGGCAACCGCACCTACGTCACGTCGATGAACATCGGCAACTACTTCCGCCTGTCGCCCGACCGGCGGCTGATCTTCGGCGGCCGCGCCCGCTTCTCGGCGACGTCCGACCAGCAGTCCGACGCCAAGAGCGGGGCGATCCTGCGCGCGGGCCTCGCCAGGATTTTCCCGCAGATCGCCAGCATCGACATCGACTATTGCTGGGGTGGGCTGGTGGACATGACCAGCGACCGCTATCCGCGCGCCGGTTACCAGGACGGGCTGTGGTACGCCATGGGCTATTCCGGCCACGGGGCGCAGCTGTCGACCCATCTCGGCATGACCATGGCCGACGCGATCCTTGGGCGCGAGGACCGGAACCCGCTGAAGGATATGTCCTGGCCCGCCGTCCCCGGCCATTTCGGCAAGCCCTGGTTCCTGCCGCTGGTCGGGCTGTACTACAAGGCGCTCGACCGCATCCAGTGATCGGCGGGCCAGTGATCGGCGGGAAGCGGAAGCTCGTTCTAAAAGGACCAGAACATGGAAAGCGGCAGCGCGATCTTGCGGGGGCCGAAGGGCAGGAGGCGGTCGCCGAGATAGACGACGAACGAGCACCCTTTGTACGCTTCGGCCGGGCCGCCGGGTCCGAAGAACCAGTCCGCGTGGCGGAAGTCGCCGTTCGTGACGGTGGCCGACGCCTTCATCTCGAACAGGGCAAGGACGCGGTTGGGAGCCTGGGCGATGAGGTCCACCTCGCGCTGCTTGTCGTCCCGGTAGTGATGGAGCGTCCAGCGCTTCGATTGCAGCGGCAGGCTTTTTTCGACCTCGGTGTAGACGAAGGTCTCCAGCACCTGGCCAAGCGCCGTGGGGTTTGCCAGCAGGCCGAAACTGTCCCCGTCCTCGCCGCGAAGGGCGGTGGCGATCCCGGTGTCCATGAAGTGGATTTTGGGCCGCTTCACCTCCCGCTTCGTCGCTGCGGAGGTCCAGGCGCCGAGCAGATGGACGATGCCCAGGCGGCGCAGGATGTCGATGTAATCGTTGACGGTTTCCTTGCGGACATCGCCCAGCGCGCTGCACAGGGACGCGATGTTCAACTCGTTGGCCGTGCGGTTCGCCAATTGGTCGATGAGCCTGCGCAGGACATCCGGCTTGCGGATCGGCGCTACAACGGCGACGTCCTTTTCGACGACGCTGTCCAGGTAACTCTGATACCGGTCCATGCGATCAGGGGTGTCGAGGCGGCGGATCTCCGGAAATCCGCCGCGCAGCATAAGATCGATGGCCGCCTCTCGGCTGTAGGCGGCGGGTGCCGGCAGGTGTTGCAGACAGTCGTCGGGGGCCTTGGCAACGGCATCGAGGATCGCTGCGGGAGTCCTCATCTGGATCTCCGCTCCGCTCAGTGGGCGGAGCGTCAGCGTCATTACCCGGCCGGCGAGGGAATCCAGGGCCCGGCCAATCGTGAAGATGTCGGCGGAACCGGTCAGCAGGAACTGTCCGGGGCGGCTTTCGGTGTCGACGATGCGCTTCAGCGCCAGTGTGACATCCGGCAGCCGTTGCACCTCGTCGATGACTATGGGCAGTTGCCTGGCCGCGCCTTCCCTGGATAGCAGTTGCAATTGCCCGTAAGGGTCGCTGTCGAGTGAAGAGCGCAGATCGTCTGCGTCGAGCGTAACGTAGACGGCGGAGTCGATGAGGTCGCGGACCAGGGTGGTCTTCCCGGCTTGGCGTGGACCGATGACGTTGACGACCCGGGACGAGGTGAGCGCCCGCTCGACCTTCGGTATGAGATGCCTTGGGATGGGTGCCATGATCCTGCTCGCGTTCCACTCTGCCCAACGCCAGGATGGCGGAAAATGGCGATTGGAGATAGCGGGAAAAGGCTATTAGGCGTCGTGGAAAAAGCCGGTTGGCCGATTGGAGAAAAGGCGCCCAGCATGCCGGGCGCCCTTGTGGGATCGTCAACGGCCTATGACGCCGCTCACCCCAGCCCGCCGATGTGGAAGGTCTTCATCTCCAGATACTCCTCGATGCCGACCTGCGCGCCTTCGCGGCCCAGGCCGGACTGCTTGACGCCGCCGAAGGGGGCGACTTCGGTGGAAATCGCGCCGGTGTTCAGCCCGATCATGCCGGCCTCCAGCGCCTCTCCGACCCGCCAGGACCGCGCGAGGTTCTGCGTGTAGAAATAGGCGGCCAGCCCGAAGGGCGTCGCGTTGGCGAGCGCGATGGCCTCCTCCTCCGTTTCGAAGCGGAACAGCGGGGCCACCGGGCCGAAGGTCTCCTCGTGGGCCAGCAGCATGTCGGTGGTGGCGCCGGTCAGCACCACCGGGGCGACATACTGCGCACCCGCCGCCGCGACGGCGGAAGAGGCGATACGGGCCCCCTTCGACACCGCGTCGGCGATGTGGCGCTCGATCTTGGCGACGGCGGCGGCGTTGATCATCGGGCCGATGGCGACCCCCGGTTCCAGCCCCGATCCCACCCGCATGGCATCGACGCGGGCGACCAGCCGGTCGCGGAATGCCTCATAGACGCCCGACTGCACCAGGAGGCGGTTGGCGCAGACGCAGGTCTGCCCGCCGTTGCGGAACTTGGAGAGGATGACCCCCTCCACCGCCTGATCCAGATCGGCGTCGTCGAACACGATGAAGGGCGCGTTGCCGCCCAGCTCCAGGCTCAGCCGCTTGATGCCGTCGGCGGCCCCGCGCATCAGCAGCGAGCCGACGCGGGTGGAGCCGGTGAAGGAGATCTTGCGGACGGTCTCGTTCGCCAGGAGTTCCTCGCCGATGGCCTCGGGACGGCCGGTCAGGATGTTGATAACGCCGGCCGGGATGCCGGCGCGCTCGGCCAGCACGCCCAGCGCCAGCGCCGAATAGGGGGTGAAGTCCGACGGCTTGATGACCACGGTGCAGCCGGCGGCCAGTGCCGGGGCGACCTTGCGGGTGATCATGGCGTTGGGGAAGTTCCACGGCGTGATGATGCCGCAGACCCCGACCGGCTCCTTCAGCACGACGATGCGGCGGTCGGGGGTGGGGGAGGGGATGGTGGTCCCGCCGATCCGCCGCGCCTCCTCGGCGAACCATTTGACGAAGGAGGCGCCATAGCGGATCTCGCCGCGCGCCTCGTCCAGCGGCTTGCCCTGCTCCAGCGTCAGGATGCGCGCCAGATCCTCCAGATTCTCGATCATCAACGCGTGCCAGCGCTCCAGCAGCGCCGCACGGTCGGCATGGGTGCGCCGCCTCCAGGCGGGGTAGGCTTCGGCCGCGGCGGCGATGGCGTCGCGGGCATCCGTTCCGTCCATGTCGGGAACGTTGCCGAGGGTGCCGCCGGTCGCCGGGTTCTGGATGCCGATGGTCCGGCCGGCAACTCCGTCGCACCAGCGGCCGCCGATCAGCCCCCGTTCGCGGAACAGGGAGGAGTCCGTCAGGTGATGGATCATGGTCTTGTGTTTTCCGTTGCTTGGGTTTTCAGGCAACCGGCGTTACGACAGGGCCGACAGCACGGCGGCGGTGATCGCGTCCGTCCTGTCCTTGCCGGGTACCGTGCCGATGCCGCGGCCCGTGGTGTCGCCCAGTGCGGCCATCACGCGGTCGGCGGCGGCCTTTTCTCCCAGATGCTCCAGCATCATGGCACCCGACCAGATGGCGGCGATGGGGTTGGCGATGCCGAGATGGGCGATGTCGGGGGCGGAACCGTGCACCGGCTCGAACATCGACGGCGCCTTGCGGTCGGGGTTCAGGTTGGCCGAGGCGGCGAAGCCCAGCCCGCCCTGGATCGCAGCGCCCAGATCGGTGAGGATGTCGCCGAACAGGTTGGAGGCGACGACGACGTCCAGGCTCTCCGGCGCCGTCACCATGCGCGCCGCCATGGCGTCGACGTGATAGCTCGTCACCTCGACGTCCGGATGTTCGGCGGCCAGCTGGCGGGTGATCTCGTCCCAGAACACCATCGAGTATTTCTGCGCGTTCGACTTGGTGACGGAGGCCAGCTTGCCGCGCCGGGCGCGGGCCTGGGCGAAGGCGAAGCGCAGGATCCGCTCCACCCCCATGCGGGTGAAGATGCCGGTCTCCACCGCAACCTCCTGCGGCGTCCCCTGATGGATGCGCCCGCCGGCACCGGCATATTCGCCTTCGGTGTTCTCGCGGATGCACAGGATGTCGAAGCCGCCGCGGCGCAGCGGACCCTCCACCCCCGGCAGCAGCCGGTGCGGGCGGACATTGGCATACTGGTCGAACGCCTTGCGGATCGGCAGCAGCAGCCCGTGCAGCGACACCGCGTCCGGCACCTCCGCCGGCCAGCCGACGGCCCCCAGCAGGATGGCGTCGTACTTGCGCAGGCTGTCGATGCCGTCGGCCGGCATCATCACGCCGGTTTCCTTGTAATGGGCGCAGGACCAGGGCAGTTCGGTGCCGGTCAGCGCGAAGCCCGACGGCTTCGCCACGGCCTGCAACACCTCCCAGGCCGCGTCGACCACGGGATGCCCGATGCCGTCGCCCCTGATGATCGCAATGTTGTGGGTCTTCATCGAACGTCCCCTGTCTTTTTCGTTGGATTACAGGCCGATCAGCACGCTTTTGCTGCGGCGGTTGGCGAGATAGGCCTCGCGTCCCAGATCCTTGCCGATGCCGGAGCGCTTGTAGCCGCCGGTCGGCAGGATGTGGTCGCGGGAGCGGCCATAGCGGTTGACCCACACCGTTCCGGCCTGGAGCCGCCGGGTCAGGCGGATGGCGCGCGACAGGTCGCGGGTGTAGAGGCCGGCGGCCAGCCCGTAGGTGGGATGGTCGGCCAACGCCATCGCCTCCTCCTCGCTGTCGAAGCTTTGCACGGTCAGCACCGGGCCGAAAATCTCCTCCACCACGGCGGGGGAGGTCTGATCGACCCCGGCCAGCAGGGTCGGCGCGTAGAAATACCCCTCGGCGTCCATCGGGCCGCCGCCGGTCAGGCACTCCACCGGCCCGGTCAGCGATGCCGACACGATGGCGTGGATGCGGGCGCGCTGCCGTTCGGAGATGATTGGGGAATAGCGCGTCTCCGCGTCCCAGGTCGGGCCGGGGCGGACGGCGCGCATATGGCCCAGGATCCGCTCGACCAGCGGCCCGGCCGCGCCGGCTTCGACCAGAAGGCGGGACCCGGCGACGCAGGCCTGTCCGGCATTGGACAGGACGCTGGTGGCGATGGCCGCCGCCGCCTTGTCGAGATCGGCGTCGGCGAAGACGATCTGCGGGCTCTTCCCGCCCAGCTCCAGCGTCATCGGCTTGACGCCGCTGCGGGCGATGTCGGCCATGATCGCCGAGCCTGCCGCCGTGGATCCGGTGAAGCTGACCTTGGCGATGCCGGGATGGCGGGTGATGGCGGCGCCCGTGGTCGGGCCGTCGCCCTGGACAATGTTGATCAGCCCGGCGGGAACCCCCGCCTTCACCGCCAGCTGCGCCAGCAGGACGGTGGAGAAGGGCGTCATCTCCGACGGCTTCAGCACCACCGCGTTGCCGGCGGCCAGTGCCGGGGCGAGCTTCCACCCCGCCATCGACAGCGGGAAGTTCCAGGGCGTGATGGCGCCGACGACGCCGTAGGGCTCGGTCATCACCATGCCGAGGCTGCCGTCGTCGGTGGGGACGAGGTCGCCGCCCTCCTTGTCGGCGAATTCGGCGAAGAAGCGGATCTGCTCGGCGGTGACCGCCACGTCGCCGGCCACCAGCTGGCCGACCGGCCGGGTGGAGGACAGCGCCTCCACCTTCGCCAGGGTTTCCGCCTCCTCCTCGATCAGGGCGGCCCAGCGCTGGAGCACGGCGGTGCGGTCCCGTGGGCGCAGGCCGCCCCAGTTGCTGGATTTCAGCGCCGCCTGCGCGGTCGCGACCGCCTGGTCGACGAGGTCTGCGGAGGCCACCGGGCAGTCGGCATAAGCCCGGCCGTCCGATGGGCGGTGCATCGGCAGCCGGGGCAGTCCGTTCTCCGCCGGGATCAGGCGGTCACCGATGAAATGACCGTTCGGCAGCGGCAGGCGGTCCGGATCGAAGGACAGGCTCATGAACGGACCCTCAGTCGATGATGACGTAGATCTTGCGGACCGTCTCGACGGTCTTCCACACGCCGGTGAAGCCCGGCTTCAGGACGAAGCTGTCGCCGGCCCGGTAGACCACCGGCTCGCCCCCTGACCCGCCGGCGTCCGGGATGATTTCGACCACGCCGGACAGGATGTGGCAGAACTCGAAGGTCTCGCCCTTGATCGACCGGGTTTCGCCCGGCGTGGCTTCCCAGACGCCGGTCCGGACGGTGTCGCCCTTGGCGGCGTCGGCGTCCTGCGCCCAGGTCTTGAAGGCGGGCGATCCGGCGATCAGCCGGTCCGGCATCGGGGTCGATTCACGCGGGGCGAAGGTCGGGGCGGTGTCGATGGTCTTCAGCAGCGACATGGAAGCCTCCTTGATCGATGCGCGGCCGTGCCGCGGGAAGGGTATAGGGCAGCCGTGTCAATAGCCGCGCCGCCGGTCGACCAGACCGACCGGGTCCTGCCCGGCGAAATGCCGGTTCAGGTTGGCGATGACCGCCTGGGCTGCGCTTTCCGGCTGGGTGATGCTGGCGATGTGCGGGGTCAGCACGATGTTCGGATGGGTCCAGAAGGGATGGTCGGCCGGCAGCGGCTCGGGCTCGGTCACATCGACCATCGCGGCGGACAGGTGGCCGGTGTCGAGCGCGTCCAGCAGGGCGGCGTGGTCCAGCTGCGGCCCGCGCCCGGTGTGGATCAGCGCGGCACCGCGGGGCAGCTTCGCCAGCAGGCGGGCGTCGAGGAAGCCGCGGGTGTCGGGCGTCAGCGGCAACAGAACGATCAGGATGTCGGTTTCGCCCAGCATCGCATCGAGGCCGTCCGCGCCATGGCGGCAGGTCACGCCGTCCAGCTGGCGTGGCGAGCGGCTCCATCCCGACAGCGGGAAACCGAAGGGCTTCAGCCGCTCCAGCACCGCCTGCGCCAGCACCCCCAGCCCGAGCACGCCGATCCGGCGCTGTGCCGCCTGCGGCTGGGGCAGGGGGCGCCAGAGGCACTCCCTCTGCTGCGCGCGGTAGGCCGGCATCTGGCGATGCAGGGTCAGCACGGCCAGTGTGGCGTATTCCTGCATCATGCGGACGATGCCGTCGTCCACCATGCGCACGACCTTCACATGGTCGGGCAGGGCGGTCATGGTGAACTGGTCGACCCCGGCGCCGATGGAGAAGACGATCTCCAGATTGCGGTAGCGGGCGAGGTTTGCCGGAATCGTCCAGGTGATCAGGTAGCGCACCGCGTCGGGATCGACGCTGGCCGGGTCCATCGAAAAGGGCAGTTCCGGCAGCGCGCGGGCGAAGGCGTCCGCGAAGATCGCGCCGCGCACGGCATCGGAATTGAACAGGAAGGTCATTGGAACCCCTTTGGGATGGTCAGAGGCGGCAGCGCTGGCCCAGCGCCTCGATCATCGACTGGCAGGCGTGCAGTTCCTCGACGAGGATGTGCTCGTCCGGACGGTGGGCCCGCGCGATGTCGCCGGGGCCGCAGATGATCGCGTCGATGCCGGCGGTCTGGTACAGGCCGGCCTCCGTGCCATAGCTGACGGCGGCCTGCGGTTCCCGGCCGGTCAGCTCCTCCAGCAGGCGGGCCAGCGGCGAACGGGCGGCCAGGAACAGGGCGGGATAGGCGCTGGTCTGCGTCCAGTCGACGGCGAAGCCGCGCTGCTCCAGCCGCAGCGCCGCCTCGCGAACCGGCTCCAGCAGGGAGACGGGATCGACCCCGGCGATGGCGCGGGCCTCGAATTCGGCGGTGCAGGTGTCGGGGATGACGTTCACCGCCAGCCCGCCCTGGATGGTGCCGGCCTGAAGCGAGGAATAGGGCGGCTCGAAGACCGAATCCAGCGGGCCTTCGCTCAGCCGGCCCGCCTGGGCGACGGCGGCGGTCAGCGCGTCGGTCATGCCGTGGATGGCGTTCAGCCCCTGGTCGGGGCGGGAGGAATGGCCGGACCGCCCGCGGACGGTCAGCCGCGCCGACGCCTTGCCCTTGTGGGCGCGGACGGCGCGCAGGCCGCTCGGTTCGCCGACGATGACGCCCAGCGGCGGTGCGCACAGGTCGGGCAGATGCGGCAGAAGATGCGGCGCGCCCTGGCAGCCGGCCTCCTCGTCGTAGGTCAAGGCCAGATGGATCGGCCGGGCGAGCGGGGCGGCGGTCAGGGCCGGCAGGGCCGCCAGCGCCGCCGCGATGAAGCCCTTCATGTCCGAGGTGCCGCGCCCGTAAAGCCGGTTGCCGTCGCTGCGCAGCCGGAACGGGTCGCCGGTCCATTCGGGTTCTGTGGCCGGCACCACATCCATGTGACCGGACAGGACATAGCCCGGAACCATCGCCGGACCGATGGTGGCGAACAGGTTGAAGCGGTCGCCCTCCGGTCCCGGCAGAACCCGGACGCGGACCCCCGCAGCCTCCAGAATGCCGCGGATGCCGTCGACGATGGCGCCGTTGGGGGTTCCGACGACGGAGGGAAAGGCGATCAGATCCTTCAGGATGTCGGTCACGGTCATGACGGCCTCACCTTGTCCTCATGCTGCGCGCTTCGAGGCGCGGGGGAGTCGTTGCGGGTTCGCTGCCGTGTGGGGAGAGGGGGGCGGGCCCTGGCGGCTGTGGCAGGTACGATCTTATCCGGCCGCCACTCCATTCCGTGCCGAATGCATGGGCGATTTGGTTGATTGTTGTGCCGACCCGGGGCTTTGCGGTGAATTGTGCGGCGGCTGCTCCGGTAATCTCGGGGAGCGCTGGATGGTTCAGGCGTGCCGGTTGACCCAAGGGAGCACCGCCTCACGTTATGGAAAATCCGGGGAGGAAAAAGCGTTGAGCGAGAGCGACATAAAAGACGGAGTTGGAGATGGGGTGGGGGACGGTGCGTTACCGGGCTCCCTGACCGTCGACGCCTTCGACGTGCGGGTGGCCGACATCGCCGACATCGACCTTGAGCGCCTGCAGGCTCTGTCGATCTCGGTCGGCTGGCCGCATCGCGCGGAGGACTGGCAGTTCGTGCGCGAGGTCGGGCACGGCTTCGTCGCGCTGGACGAGATCGACCGCGTCCTGGCATCGGCGATGTGGTTTCCCCACGGCGACGATTTCGCCACCATCGGCATGGTCATGACCTCGCCCCGGCTGCAAGCGCTGGGGGTCGGCGACTGGCTGATGAAACGGGTGCTGTCGGCGTCGGCGGGGCGGACCTACCGGCTCAACGCCACCCGTGCGGCGCTGGCGCTGTACCGTTCGCTCGGCTTCATCGGCCACCGGACCGTGTTCCAGTGCCAGGGCGAGGCGCGCCGGAGCGAGCACGCTGCGCCCGCGCAGGCGGTGCGGCGGCTGGAGGCGGTGGATCTCGCGGCGGTGACGGCGCTGGACGAACGTGCCTTCGGAATTTCGCGGGCCGGGCTGATGGCGCGGCTGTTCCGGCAGTCTGTCGGCTATGGCCTGGAGCGTGACGGCGCTCTGGTCGCCTTCGCGCTCTGCCGTCCCTTCGGCCGCGGGCATGTCGTCGGTCCGGCGGTCGCCGGGACGGACGAGGATGCGATTGCCGTGGTCCAGCCCCATGTGGACGACCATGACGGCCGTTTCCTGCGCCTGGACACCCATCTGGACGAAGGGCCGTTTCCGCTGTTCGTCGCCCGCTCTGGTCTGAGGATTCACGACACGGTGCTGAGCATGTCGCTGGGTGCGCCGCTGACCGATCCGTCGACGCGGGCGCCGGACCGTCCCGTCACCTATGCACTCGCCACCCAGGCCCTGGGCTGAACCACCACCGGCTGTTAAAAGCCGCCAGCTCCCAAAAAAGGATGTGCCGATCATGCCGGGACAGACGCCGGAACCCTCCGCCGGCTCTCACGCTGACTCCGTGCCCAACCCTTTTCCCGTTCCATCCTCCTCCGGCAACAGCGCCGGGATCATGCTCCGACTGGTGTCGGCCGGGCTGTTCGTCGTGATGTCGCTGTTCGTCCGGCTGGCCTCCGTCGAGGCTCCGATCGGGCAGATCGTTTTCTTTCGCAGCGCCTTCGCGATCCCGCCGATCGTCGCCTACCTGATGTGGCGCCGGCAGTTCCCGTCGGCCCTCCGGACGCGGCAGCCGGTCGGGCACCTGAAGCGCAATTTCTATGGCGGCATGGCGATGGTGCTCTCCTTCGTCTCGCTGGCCTATCTGCCGCTGGCGCTCGCGACCGCGCTGGGCTTCCTGGCTCCGCTGCTCGCGGTGCCGGCTGCCATGCTGTTCCTGCGCGAACGGCCGGGCGCGGTGGCCATCGGCGCGGCTCTGGTCGGCTTCGCCGGCGTGGTGCTGATGCTGGTGCCGGCCTTCGAAGGGCCGACGCCGGATCGCGGCACCCTCATCGGGGTTGCGGCCGGGCTGGCGATGGCGTTCGCGACCGCGGCGGGGCGGGTCCAGATCAAGACGCTGACCGCGACCGAAGCGCCGGGGACCATCGCCTTCTATTTCGCCCTCCTGTGCGCGCTCGGCGGTCTGGCGAGCTGGCCTTTCGGCTGGGTCACCCCCAGCGGGCTGTCCCTGGCCTGCCTGATCGGGGCGGGCATCTCCGGCGGGCTGGCCCACATCACCATGACGGAAGCGATGGCCCGCGCGTCGGTGTCGACCCAGGCGCCCTTCGACTACACCGCCATGCTGTGGGCGCTGATCCTCGACGCGGCGATCTTCGGCCTGCTGCCCTCGCCGGTCAGCCTTGCCGGCGCCTTCGTCATCGCCGCCTCCGCCCTGGTGGTCCCGCTGTCCGGCCGCTTCACGGCCCGGTCCGAAGCGCTGCGGCCCGCCCGCTGAGAAGCGGGCGGGAGCGGCGCCGTCAGGCTTGCGCCGCCTGCACAGTGGCGGTCTGCGCGGCGGCGGTCTGGAAACGGCCGATGCGGAAGTCGTGCAGCGGCGTTTCGCTGTGCCCGGTGGCGATGATCTCCGCCATCACGTCGCCGACGCCGGGGCCGAGCTGGAAGCCGTGGCCGCTGAAGCCGAAGGCGTGGAACAGTCCGGGTGTCGTCGCCGACGCCCCCATGACCGGCAGCTTGTCGGCGACGTAACCCTCGCAGCCCGACCAGGTGCGGATCACCGTGACGTCGGCCAGCGCCGGCAGCAGCCGGACCAGAGCCCGCAACTGGCCGGGCAGCCGCGCCGGGTCGGCCCTGGCATGGCCGGGATCGAGCGCCACCGGCACCCGCTCGGCCCCACCGCCGAAGACGATGTTGCCGCGCTCCACCTGACGAAGATAGCCGTCCCCGCCGGCACGCGACCACATGCCGACCACCGGCAGGATCCTGTGCGGCAGGGGTTCGGTCACGCCCATCTGCGGCCCATAGGCCGCCATCGGCACGCTTTCGCCGAAGCGGGCGGCGATGGTCGCCCCCCAGGCCCCGGCGGCGTTCAGCAGGCGATCCGCGGTGAAGCGGCCCCGATGCGTCGCGGCTTCGAAGCCCGACGCGGTGGCCGACACCTCCACCGGCCCGCACTCCTCGACGATCTCCGCGCCCAGACGGCGGGCGGCGTCGGCGAAGGCGGGGGCGATCAGGCGGGGGTTGCCGCTGCCGTCCTGCGGCGAGAAGGAGGCGGCGATGGCGCCCGGTCCCAGGCCAGGGAAGCGGCGGCGGATCTCCGGCGGCGACAGTTCGTCCAGTTCCAGCCCCCAGGGCCGCGCGTCGGCGATGTAGCGGCGCATGTCGGCCAGACCGTCCTCGTCGAACACCAGCCGCAGATGGCCGGTGGCGCGGAACTCGACATCCCGCCCCAGCAGCCGTTCCGCCTCGCCCCACAGCGCCCGCGAGCGGTGGGCGAGCGGCAGCTGCGGCAGATAGCGCCCGGTGCGGCGGATGTTGCCGAAGGACGCCACCGTGGCGCCGGTGCCGACGCGGTTGCGCTCCAGCAGCGTGACGGACAGGCCGCGCCGGGCCAGGAAAAAGGCGGCGGCCGATCCGATCAACCCGCCGCCCAGCACGATAACCCTCATCGACCTCTCCCACATGCGGGCGGACATGGCTCCGCCCCATCGGTCAGGCTGCCCACGACCGGCGGGCGGGTCAAAGACGGGTTCGGCAGGATCCCATAAGGCCGGGCTATGGGAGCGCCGCCTTATGCGGCGCGGTGCATAAGCCCGCCTTATGTGTTTGCGCTCAATGGCTCTTGGATCGTCCCCGGCCCGCCATGTCAGCTTTCCGTCCGGATCGGAAACAGACTGATTTGCCGGAAGGAGCGGAGATGGACGGAGGCTTGGGTGAGGCCGATTGGAAGGTCGGCGTCGACATCGGCGGGACATTCATCGATTTCTGCGCGCTGGACACCCGGTCGGGGCGGGTGGCGTCGCTGAAGGTGCTGACGACGCCGGACGATCCCGGCGCGGAGCTGATGACCGGCCTGACCCTGCTGACGGAGCGCGAGGGGCTGGACCCGCGCGCCGTCACCCGCTTCGTGCACGGCACGACGGTGGGCATGAACACGGTGATCCAGCGCAAGGGCGCGCCGCTGGCGCTGCTGACCAATGCCGGGTTCGAGGATGTGATCGAACTCGCCCGGCTGCGCATGCCGGACACCTATTCCCTGTTCTGCTCGCGCCCCGACCAGCTGATCGCCCGCGACATGGTCTTCGGCATTCCCGCCCGGCTGCGCTCCGACGGGACGGAACGGCAGGCCCCGGACATGGCGGTCGTCGCCGATGCCGTCGCCGCCGTCAAGGCCAAGGGGGCGATGGGAATCGTCGTCTCCTTCCTCCATTCCTGGCGCGACGACGCCCACGAAACCGCGGTGAAGGAGGAGGTCGCCCGGCTGGCGCCGGAGCTGTTCGTCTTCACCTCCGCCGAGGTCTGGCCGGTGATCCGCGAGTATGAGCGGACGACGACCGCGGTCCTGAACGCCTATGTCCATCCCCGGATTTCCGGCTACCTCTCGGCGCTGGAAGGGCGGCTGGCCGGGCGCGGGGTGCCCGCCCGCCCGCTGCTGACCAAGTCCAACGGCGGCGTGATGAACGCGGCGGAGGGCAAGCGGGCCTGCGTCCACATGCTGCTGTCCGGTGCCGCCTCCGGTGTGAACGGGGCGGCATGGCTGGCCCGGCAGGCGGGCGAGCCGCGCATCCTGACGCTCGACATCGGCGGCACCTCGGCCGATTTCGCGCTCATCATCGACGGGCAGGCCCAGTTCGGCGTCGGCGAGATGATCGGCGAGTTCCCGCTGCACATCCCGTCGGTCTCGGTCAGCTCCATCGGCATCGGCGGCGGGTCGATTGCCAGCGTCGACGGGCAGGGCGTGCTGCGCGTCGGGCCGGAATCCGCGGGATCGACGCCGGGTCCGGCCTGCTATGGCCGTGGCGGCGACTGGGCGACGGTGACCGACGCGATGGTGGTCTGCGGCTGGCTCGGCCACAGCCAGATGGCCTATGGGCAGCTGCGGATGGACGCCGGCCTCGCCCGTGCCGCCGTCAAGCGGCTGGCCGATGAGCTGTTCCGCTCGGTGGAGGCGACCGCCCAGGCGATCCTCGACGTCGCGGTGTCGGAAATGTTCGCGGAGGTCGAGAAGATGGCCGCGCGGGCCGGCGTCGATGTGCGGGACTTCGCGCTGATGCCCTTCGGTGGCGGCGGTCCGATGCTGGGCGTGTTCCTGGCGCGCGAGCTGGGGATGCCGCGCGTTGTCGCCCCGCGCTGGCCGGGCGTGGTGTCGGCGCTGGGCGGTCTGGTCGCCGACCTGCGCGGCGATTTCGTCCGCACCCTGTTCGCCGACCTTTCCCCCGGCCTGATGCCGGCGCTGCGCGAGGCCTTCGCCGCGATGGGCAGGGAAGGGCGCGACTGGTTGGCGGCGCAAGGCCATACCGGTGCCGCCGAGCTGAGGGTCGTCGCCGACATGCGCTATGCCGGCCAGAGCTACGAGATCGAGACGGCTCTGACTCCCGAATGGCTGGATGGCAACGATCCTGGCGCCATCGCCGACGCCTTCCATGCGGCGCATACCCGGCTTTACGATTTCCACGACCCCGACGGGCGGATCGAGATCGTCAACCTGCGCCTGTCCGCCATCGGCAACGGCCCGGCCCTGCATTTCCCGACGGCGCCGGAGGAACCGCACTCCGCCTCGGCGGAACGCAGCGTGCCGGTCTTCACCGGCGGCGCCGTGACCCCGGTCGGGCTGTACCGCCGTGCGGACTTGCAGGCCGGCGCACGCTTCGAGGGACCGGCCATCGTCGCCCAGGAGGACACCACCTTCGCCATCCCGGCCGGCACCTCGGCCCGTGTCGATGCGCATCTCAACCTCCACCTGACCTTTGCGGAGTGACGCCTGTGTTCGATCGGATGAAGCTTCAGGTGCTGGCGAACCACGCGCGGTCGGCGGCCGAGAACATGGCCCACACGCTCCAGCGCACCGCCCACTCCGCCTTCGTCAAGGAGACGGAGGATTTCACCGTCATGCTGCTGAACCGCCGGGGCGAGACCTTCGGCGTGCCGATGGAGCTGGGGGCGACCTGGTATCCAGGCCTGACCTATGGCCGTGCCATCGACATGATCGAGGACTACCGGCCCGGCGACGTCGCCTTCACCAACGATCCCTATTCCGGTTTCGTGGCGACCCACGCCCCCGACACCCATTTGTGGAAGCCGGTCTTCCATGAGGATGAGATCATCGCCTGGACCGGCGGGCACATCCACAACACCGACATGGGCGGCGCCGTCCCGGCCTCGCTGTCGCGGGCGCTGACCGAAATCCACCAGGAAGGCATCCGCTTCCCGCCGATGAAGCTGGTCCGCGAAGGGGTGTTCGACGAGCAGATCCTGCGGATCATGACCACCAATGTCCGCAAGCCCGACCTGAACATCGGCGACATCAAGGCGCTGGTCGGCGCGCTCAACACGGGCGAGCGCAAGATCCTCGCCATGGTGGAGAAGTTCGGCAAGACCGCCTTCCTCGACGGCGTCGATGCGCTGCTCGACCATGCCGAGGCGCAGGCGCGCGACATCCTGCGGGCGATGCCCGACGGGCGGTGGGAGTTCGCCGACTATGCCGACGAGGATTCCGTCACCGCCAACCCCTGCCGCCTGAAGCTGACCCTGACGATCAGGGGCGACGAGGCGGTGCTCGACTTCACCGGTTCGGACCCGCAGCTGGCATCCTCGCTCAACGTGCCGTCGGGCGGCGATCCCCGCCACACCATCCTGCTGGTCGGCGTCTATTACGTCCTCTACACCCTCGATCCGAAAATCCTGCTGAACACCGGTCTGACCCGGCCCTTCACCTGCATCACCCCGGAAGGGACGGTCCTGAACCCGACCTTCCCGGCGGCGGTGGGGATGCGGTCGCTGACCTGCGCGCGGCTGCGCTCGGTGATCTTCGGCGCCTTCTCCCAGGCGGTGCCGGAGCGGCTTCCGGCGGCCCCGGCCGGCAACAACTGCATCGTCAACGTGATGACCACCGACGAGCGGACCGGCAGCCGCATCATCGCCGCGGTGAACCCGGTGGTCGGCGGCGGCGGCGGCATGCCGCACCGCGACGGCACCAACGGGTCGGGGGCCGACGCCGCCTATCTGAAGAACACGCCCATCGAGATCACCGAGATGGAAACCCCGGTGGAGTTCGTCCGCTACGGGCTGGCGGCCGACAGCGGCGGGGCCGGGCGCTGGCGCGGCGGGCTGGCCACCCACATGGCCTTCCGCGTCTTCTCCCCCGACACCCGGATCACCGCGCGCAACCGTGATCGCGGATTCTTCCGCCCCTGGGGCGTGCTGGGCGGCCGGGCGGCCGGGCTGTCGGACATGGTGGTCAATCCCGGCACGCCGGGCGAACGGCGGCTGGGCAATATCGACACGGCGGTGCTGCAACCGGGCGACGTGCTGGACATCCGTTCGGCCGGCGGCGGCGGCCGGGGCGACCCGTTCACGCGCGAGTCCTGGCGGGTGGTTCAGGACGTGGCGCGCGGCTATGTCTCGGTGGAGGCGGCGGAGCGGGAGTATGGCGTCGTCATCCGCGACGGCGTGCTCGACACGCAAGCCACCGACCGGCTGCGGGCGAACCGGCCGGCTCCCGCCGGGCATTTCCATTTCGGACCGGAGCGCGAGGGCTACGAGCGGCAATGGACGCCGGACGCCTACGAGTTCCTGACGCGCACCCTCGCCGGCCTGCCGATCCACTGGCGCTTCTTCGCCAAGACGGAGATTTTCAGCCGCATGGCCGGCCGCGATGGTGCCGGCGGGGTGGAGGCGGCGCTGGCCGAGGTCTATGCCCGCTTCCCCGAAATGCCTCCCTCGAAGGCCCTGGTCCGCGAGGCGGCGGAATGAGCGGGGCGGCGGGGGGCAGGCTGGTCAGGCTGGCCGAGACGGGGCGCGCCCCGGTCCGCTTCCTGCTGGATGGCGTGGAGCGTGTGGCGCTTGCCGGCGATACGGTGCTGACGGCGATCCTCACCAACGCCCCGACGCTGCGGCAGGCGGAGTTCGGGCCGGAGCGGCGCGCCGGCTTCTGCCTGATGGGGGCCTGCCAGGATTGCTGGATCTGGCAGGAGCAGGGGGCACGCATCCGCGCCTGCTCCACGCCGGTGGCCGAGGGCATGCGGCTGCTGACCCGGACGCGGGAGGATTGGCCATGACGGAACCGAATCAGCCGCGCGTCGTGATCGTCGGGGCCGGGCCGGCCGGGATTCGGGCGGCGGAAACGCTGGCGGCGGCCGGTCTGCGCCCGACGGTGATCGACGAAGGCGCGCGGGCCGGCGGGCAGATCTACCGCCGCCCGCCCGACGGCTTCACCCGTCCGCCCGAGGCGCTCTATGGCTCGCAGGCCGGCAAGGCGGTGGCGCTGCACGCCGCCTTCGACGGGCTGGCGGCGGCGGGCCGCATCGTCCATCTGCCGCGCCATTCCGTCGTCGCGCTTGCCGGCGGTGTGCTGCATGCGGTCAGCGACGGCGGAAGCCGCCGGATCGGCTACGACCGGCTGATCCTGGCGACCGGGGCGACCGACCGTCTGGCGCCGGTGCCGGGCTGGCAGGCTCCCGGAGTCTACAGCCTGGGCGCGATGCAGATCGCGCTGAAGGCCCAGGGCGTGGCGATGGGGCGGCGGATCGTGCTGGCCGGGTCGGGGCCGCTGCTGACCCTGCTGGCGACCCAACTGCTGAAGGCGGGGGCGGAGGTCGCCGCGGTCCTCGACACCGCCGGCCTGCGCGGTCAGATCGCTGCCGTCCCCGACCTCGCCGTCCGCCCGTCCTTCGCTCTGCAAGGGCTGGCGATGCGGGCGCGGCTCGGGCGGCTCTACCATGCCGGCGTCGTTCTGGAGGGGATCGAGGCGACGGATAGCGGGGTGGCGGCGGTCCGCTGGACGGATGCCGGCGGACGCTCCCGGCGGACGGTCTGCGATGCCGCCGGTCTGGGCTGGCATCTGAAGGCGGAAACCCAGCTTGCCGATCTTGCCGGCTGCCGGTTCGCCTATGACGCGACCTGGGCGCAGTGGCTGCCCGGCACCGACCGCATGGGCCGGGCCGGGGATGGCGTCTATCTGGCCGGCGACGGCTTGCGCCTGCTGGGGGCCGACGGGGCGGAGGTCGCCGGCCGTCTCGCCGCGGCGGCCTGCCTGTCCGATCTGGGGTTGCCTGTTCCGGACATCGCGGCCGACCTGAAGCGCCTCGCCCGGCTGGAGCGCTTCGCCCGCGGCATCGCCCGCGCCTTCCCCTGGCCGGCGGATCGGGTGCGGGCAATCCCCGACGACACCGTGCTGTGCCGCTGCGAGGGGATCACCGCCGGTTCGGTGCGTGAGACGGCGGCCTATGGCGGGGCGGAGGCCAACCGGGTGAAGTCGCTGGGCCGTGCCGGGATGGGGCGCTGCCAGGGCCGCTATTGCCAGCTGGCCGCGGCCGACCTGATCGCCTCCTCCGGCGGGCTTGCGCATGCCGGAGAGGTGGGCCGCCTGCGTGCGCAAGCCCCCGTCCGGCCGGCGCCGGTCCGCGCGCTGCTGGAGGAGGAGTGAGCGGCGGTTGATCAGGGCGGCGGGTGCAGCCGCGTGTCCAGGGCAAACCGTTCCTGCGAGCGCATCCCGTACGCTCCCGCCGCCGCAGACGCGGCGAACAGAAGGTTCCAGCTGTGCGGGGAGACAGCACTCGGGATCAGGATGAATTTGTGCCCGCTCAGCAGGGCATCGCCGAACTGCTGCTGGCCGACGCTGGGGATGCCGGGACGGAGCCAGTTGGGGTTGGGCACATCGGCCGGGGTGACCACATGGACGGCGGCGGGGTCCGTGACGGTCAGCGCCGTCAGCACATGCGGCACCGTGTCCAACGCCTTGAAACCCTTGTGCACTGCGACCTCCAGGATCGCGGTTGCCGGGTCGAGAGAGCAGTAGACGGCGCGGACCCCCTTGCTGTTCCAGCGCCCGCCGAAGCGGTAGGCCCCTTCGCCGCTGTCCCAGCTCGTGCGGAAGGGCTCCGGGTCGAGACGCCACGCGACCAGCCCGGTGCCGCCCAGCGCCGCCGGCAAGGGTGTCACGTGTAGACCCCGGAAGCCATCCGCCCCAGGTAATCCTCGACCATTTCGACCCCGGCGGGGGTGTCCAGCAGATCCAGCGGACGGTTGCCGTCCAGCCCGATGGCCGGACGCTCCAGCCACTGCTCGGCCTCCTCCTGCGAGCCGAAGACCTCGGAGGCCTGGGCCAGGATCTCGGCCAGTTTCCAGGTCCGGCCGCCCTGCTCGGGGCTGAGCGGCTTGTCCGGCGCCCCCTTGCGGCGCTGGTAGGTGCGCACGCTCATTCCCACGGCGGACTCGATGCTCGCCGGCTTGAGGACCCGCAGGTGGGTCACGAGATGGTAGAGCGCGCCGCCCGGCAGGCCGGTCTTGATGGCGTTGTGGGCATCCAGCTGCGTCACCACCGGGCGCTTGAACACCCGCGGACCGCCGAGCAGGTCGGTGACCCGCTGATAGGGTCCCGTCTCACCCCGTCC
This sequence comes from Azospirillum palustre, assembly GCF_002573965.1. NCBI lineage: Bacteria > Pseudomonadati > Pseudomonadota > Alphaproteobacteria > Rhodospirillales > Azospirillaceae > Azospirillum > Azospirillum palustre. The sequence goes on from NZ_PDKW01000037.1 coordinate 165,057, forward strand.
CAGGAGAGATCCGGCCGTGCTCATGGCATCCTCCGTCACGTGTCGTCCCAAATGTGACACGTGACGCGAAGGGATTCAAGCGGCCTCCCCCGGTGACGGAAGCGCGCGGTCCGGATCCGGAAATGGACTTCCCAGGATGGAGCCGTTGTGTTCCAAAACCCTGGACGGGGCTTCGCGGCGGGCGCCGATCCGGTCTGCCAGATGCCCAGGCACGAGCCGAAGAGTGAGGAAAACCGATGTTGGCCGGAGGCGACCGTGAAGCGCAGCGTTGAGAACGCGGACCATTACAATTGGGGGGACCGCTGCGACGGATGGGTCCTTTCCCCGTCTCCGGACATGATGGTCATTCAGGAGCGGATGCCGGCCGGCACGGCGGAGCGCAGGCATGTCCATGGCAAGGCGCGCCAGTTCTTCTATGTGCTCTCCGGTGAACTGACGATGGAGCTGGAAGGAACCCGCCACCTGATCACGGCGCTGTCCGGGATCGAGATTCCGCCGGGAAGCCGCCATCAGGCCCGGAACGACAGCGGCGCGGACGTGCATTTTCTCGTCGTGTCGTCCCCGACGACACGGGGCGACCGAACCGACCTCGACGGCTGAGCGGTCCGGCCCTGGCAGGGGCAGGGCGGGCCGGGTTGGGGGACGAGTAGCAAAGGAACGGAAAACTTAGGTAAGGAGCGGCATCTCTCGCCGCTCCTTACCTAGCGGTCAGAGACGATCGATAACCACAATCACCACCAGCTTCCTTCTGAAAATTTTTTTGATAAAGGTCATATTGAACATCGCGGCCTCCTAGCAACGGTTGAGTGATCGCGATGATACCGGCTTCTCGGTTTGCATGAAAACTTAAATTGGTTTAGTATAGTATAGGTTATAGAGGCGAAATGACGATTTTTTCCTTCAAACCCAAATCAAAGTAACTTGGATCGCATGATCCGCATTCAGTGCCTTGCTGGGGTAAACCCCAGCAAGGCGAGGCGATGAGACACTTTTCGCGCCTCGACAGGGTATCATTCGGCTTTCCGAGACGCCCTATAGGGTCGCTGTAGACCCTACCGAGACAGTCATGGGGGCTTACCTAGGTTTCCCGTACCGTTGCTACTCGACCCCCGGGTTCAATGCCACCCAGTCGACGGCATGCGCACGAAGCCGGACGCTGTCGCCGCCGACCCCGGCCACCGCCTCGCCGCAACACTTTCGAGGCGACCTGTGTCAGAAGCGAATGACTATGGCATGCGATGTGCTGATCGGCAGTTCGGTCTTATAGGTGATCTGCTTCAGCACCAGATTGGACCTGATGGTGGAGACGAACTCTATCTTCGACAGTTTGCTGGCGATCAGGTGTTCCAGCTCCTCGACATCCCGGACGATCACGCGCAGAAGGAAATCGCAGTCGCCCGTCATCCAGTTGCATTCCATCACCTCCGGAATCCGCTCGACGGCATCGCGGAAATTCTCCAGGGCCGATTGCGGCTGCTTGTCGAGCTTGACCTGGATATAGGCATTGATTTCCAGCCCCATCACCTTGGGATTCAGAAGGGTGACCCGCCGGTCGATGATGCCGGTCTGCTCCAGCTTCTTCACCCGTGTGAGGCAGGGCGAGGGAGAGAGATTGATCCTGCCGGCAAGCTCGACGTTCGTCAGGTTTGCGTCCTTTTGCAGCTCGTTGAGGATCTTGATGTCCGTTCGGTCGAGCGTCAACGTGTTCATCATGATGACTCCCTGTTGTAGTCTTGACGTCCTGTCCTGGAACCGAAGCGAAGAACGGCAGGAAATTCCGCGGAACAAACCTATTTGAGTGCAGCGCGCATTCCCTTCCGCCATTCGACTGTGCATACGGCAGAGTGTATCCGAGCCCAACCAATGGCAGAATCTACAGGATTGCCATTTTATGTCGCGAAACTGTCAAACTCGGACCGAGGTCCGCTTCGAACAGCACGGAGGCCGCAACATTGCCGAAGAGTGCGCGGATTGGTGCGAAGTGGCCGGAAGCCCCGGTGGCCGGCGATGCTCTTCCGATGGCGTGGGATCCGACCGGCCTGCGCATCAGCTTCACCCCTGAGGATCCCGACGAGTTTGCCCGGCCGCTGGTCTCCTTCCTTGTCCGGCGCAATGTGGATGACGACGAGCTGCCGATCCACCGGCACCGGAAAGGCCAGCTGGTGGTGGCGGCGGAAGGCTCGGTCATGTGCCGGACGCTCGACGGGCTGCGGATCGTCCCATCCAATGGAGCGGTGTGGATTCCGGGAGAGATTCCCCACAGCATTTCCATGTCGGACAAGGGCCGGTCATACTGCGTCTTCATCAAACCGGGGATTTCACCCCTGCCGGAGTCCTGCGCGACATTTTCGATCAGCCCGATGCTGCGCGAGATGATCTTTCACCTGGCCAACCTGCCGCCGCTCTATCCCCTGGAGGGTCCGACGAGCCGCCTGGTCCAGGTCATCCTGGACGAGCTTGCACAGATGAAGGCGGAGCCGCTCCACTTCCCGGTTTCCAACCATCCCAGGATCCAGCGCATCGCCGCCCAGTTGCTGGAGGCGCCGGACGACCGCAGGACCATCCGGGACTGGGCGGCGACGGTCGCCATGAGCGAGCGCACGCTGGCCCGGCTGATCCAGAAACAGACGGGAATGTCGTTCGGCCGGTGGCGCCAGCAGCTCCACATCGTGATCGCCGTTCAACGGATGTCGATGGGCGCCACCGTGCAGGCGATCTCCCAGGAACTGGGGTACGATTCTCCAAGCGCCTTCACCGCCATGTTCAGGAAACACATGGGGCAGCCTCCGCGCCGGTATTTGCAGGACCGGGCCGAAGGCACGACGAACTGACGATGCATCCCCTTGCTCATGCCGGCGGCCCTCGATCCGACTGTCGGAATCGAGGGCCGTCGGTGCGGTCGGGGACCGGGATTGCGGTCCCCCGTGCGGATGGCTGCCGCGGTTTACCCTGTCAGCTCACGATGTCCCGCCTGATGGTCTTTCGCGCCGCCATGAAGGCCATCGCCGCCAGGACATAGACGAGCGACGTGCTGATCAGCGCCCAGCGGATGCCGTCGCCGGACCCCATCGACCGCGCGAGAACATCGCTGATCAGGCCGACCGACAGCGGTCCAAGGCCAAGCCCGATCAGATTGGCGAAGAACAGGAAGATGGCGGTGGCCGTCGCCCGGGTGCGCGGACGCACCAGGCTTTGGACCGCCGCGAAGATGGGGCCGTAATAAATGGACTGCAGCAGCATCGGCAAACCCATCAGGCAAAGCGCCGCCACGGTGTTCGAGGTGAGATACGTCGCGAAAAGCGCAAAGGGCAGGCACAGGGCCGCCGCCGCCGGAATGGTCGCGTAGGCGTTCAGGCTGCCGCGCGCCACAGCGCGATCCGTCGCCCGGCCGCCCAGCCAGGTGCCTGCCGCGCCACAGATGCCGACGATCAGGCCCAGCACCGTACCGAGGAACCCGGTTGGGCCCAACTGGATCCCGGTGAGATCGTGCAGTCTGGCCGCCAGGACGCCCAACCCTTCGGCGTGATTGCGCAGGAAGTGGGAGCTTTGAAAGGCAAGATTGCTGTAAATCCCGAAGCTCATGGCCACCATCGCGACCGTAAGCCAGATGTAGGTCCGCTTCCCGCCGAGTTCGGACAGCGCCTCCCTCAGGCTGGGCGTGCTTTGCGCCCCGCTGGCCGCAACGGAGGATGTCCGCGGCTCGGGCAGCGTGAAATAGGCCAGCAGCCCGAGGGCGATGCCGGGCACCCCGACCAGCGCGAAGGAGGCGCGCCAGCCGAGGCTGTCCGCGATCAGGCCGCCGACCACCATCCCGACCAGCGACCCGGCCGGAATGCCCATGGAAAAGAAGGCCAGCGCCGAGGCCCGCTTCTCCCTGGTCGTGTAATCGCTGATCAGCGACTGGGATGCCGGCGTGCAGCCCGCCTCGCCGACACCGACGCCGACCCTGGCGAGGAACAGCTGGGTGAAGTTCTGGGCCACGCCGCAGACCGCCGTGAACAGGCTCCAGGTGATCGCCGACAGCGCGACGATCCTGACCCGGTTCGCACGCTCCGCCCACCGCGCGATGGGAAGCGCCAGCGTCGCGTAGAAGATGGCGAAGGACAGTCCGGTCAAGGACCCGAGCTGCCAGTCCATGAGACCGAGTTCGCGCTTGATCGGTTCCGCCAGGATGTTGACGATCTGACGGTCGACGAAGTTCAGCATGTAGATGAGGAACAGCATGGTCAGGGCATAGCGCCGATGGTGGATCGTCATGCCCTTCGGCTGCGGCTTCGGCTGCGGCACCGACACCGTGGTCGTTGCGTCGTCGGTCATACGGCAGTCTCCAAAAAGACCGGGCACAGGGGGGCCGGGTCGGTTTCGGTCGGAACGCGGTGTCGGGAGGTGGGGGGACTGGATGCGGCCGGCATACGGCTCGGCATGCGATCAGAGTTTGACGCCCGTGCTGATGAGAAACACGTCACGGTCGGCGCGCGGGTCGTAGGGACCGGCCAAGGTCGTCTGGTAGGTCAGGTTGAAGAGATAGCTGTCCTTGACCGTGCCATCGAGGGCGAGGCGGAGGATCTGGCGCCCCTGGTTGAACGCGCCGTCATAGGATGTCCCGTTGACATCGTGGGCGAAGGCGACGGACGGCTTGAGGGTCACCTCCGGCAGAATGTCCCGATAGCTCAGGCTCGCCTGAAGGCGATAGCCCCACGAGAACGGCGTCACGAAGCCTTTGGTGGTGCAGGCCTTGGGATCGGCGCCGGCCGCGCAGACGCCGTTGTTGGGGCCGGTTCCGAAGATGTCGGAGCGGCCATAGCGGCGGAAATTGGGGTCCGGCAGGTCGTGGACATATTTGGCGCCGACCTCGCCGCCGAGGGTCAGGGTGCCGCCGATCACGCTGCCGATGTCGCCCGATGCGGCGAACTGCCCCTGGGTGACGTGAAAGCGCTCGTAACCGGCGAACGGCCCGCCCAGGGGTACCAGGGCGAAATCCCGCGCCAGCACACCGGTTCCGCTCACGGCCGCCTGCAACAGATCGGGTGCGTTGAAGGCGAGCGGCTGGTTGAATTTATGGTCGAGTTCGCCCGCGATCCGCAGTTTCATCGAGGGAACGCTGGTGGCGAAGCTGCCGGACAGCATTCTGATGTTCTTGGGGTACTGGAACCGATAGGCCGGATTCAAACCGTCCGGATCTCCCGGCAGGAAGATGGCGCCGCTCCGGCCGGTCCGGTCGGCCTCGACATAGCCGGTCCGCGCGTGGACGTTGGTGAAGTGGAGCGAAAATCTGGTGCCGATGTCCGGCACCAGATAGGAGCCGCCGATACCGAACTGGCCGGCATCGCCCGCCGTCCCGTCGCTGCCGCGTTTCAGGAAGCGGCCGGTCGCCAGCCCGTCGGCGGAGGACAAGGCATTGGACACCATGACCCTGTCGCAACCCGGCGAAGCGTAATCGGCGGTGGCGGCGAATGTTCCGCAACCGGGCTGTGTCGATGTCGCCGACAGCAGCTGATAGAAGATTTCGAGGCTTGCGGCCGACGAGAGGTCGATTTTGCCCGACAGCGCCAGGAACGGCTTCGCTCCCTCCTGCGGCTGCAAGCCCGGCCGGGACAAGGCCGCGAAGTCGCGCGGGTTGATGTCGCGGAGGCCGCCGGGAATGGTGAAGGCCGGTCCCCAGTCGACGGTCTGCTGGCCCGCCTTGACGGAGACCGGGAGCCCGCCGGCGGAGAACTGCCCCTTGACGTAGGCATCGGCAAGGGAGATGCCGCGGAATTTGGCGCCCTGCGAAAAGCCGCGGTCGGACAAGGGACCGCCGGCATAATCGTTCGGCAGGTTGCCCAGCGCGACATGTCCCTCGGCAAGCGTGTGATCGTACCAGCCCTTCACGCGGGTGAAGACGCCCCAGCCGTCGGCGTTGTTGGCCTCGAACTCGACCAGCCCCTTGGCGACGCTGGAAACCGGGTCTCCCCTGCGATAGTTCAGGTTCCCGTCGTCGGAATTGACGCCGCCCGGCGCCGCATGGTCAAGCCGGAGCCCTGCGCCGTCACCGGCTGGAACCAGCGACGGGTCGATGGGGCTGGCGCGGATGGCCGTTCCGACGGTGACCACGGCCCGGATGCCCCCCGACCAGTCTCCTTCCTTGAATTCCCAGGCATGGGCCGGCCAGGAGATCGACAAGGCGGCAAGGAGCGCCGCTTTCCGGCGGATGCCAAGGCCTGTCCACCACGCGGCACGGGGTGCCGGCAGAATTATGTCCCCCATCTTTGCTCCCTGCGAAAATTTATTGGAGTTGAGACAAGGAAGTCCGTCCCCGATCTTTCCGGACGGGCCAGGGTTCGGACTTCCATTTTTCCTTGAGAGACCTCGGTGTAGCCCCTGATGCAGGGCAGTCGCATCCGAGGGTGGAACGGCAAGGCTCGACGTCGAATGACCCTCTCCCCTTGCGGAAGACAGGCTTCGGCACCGGATAAAATAAAAGATGCGGTGATCGGAACGCGCAGAATCCGTCCTATTTGGCGGATTCAAAATGTTCGATTCGGCCGAACCTGCCCAACGAGTAGATCAGCGGAACCTTGTCCTGATCGTGACTCTGGGCGACGACGGCACCGATCATGATCGTATGGGTGGCGACTTCCGCGCTGTCCTGTAGTCTGCAATCGAAGCTGCAAACGGATTGGCGAAGAACCGGAACCCCGGTAACCCCCTCGCCCCAGTCGGCGGGGGAGAAGCGGGACGCGCCCTTGCTGCCGTCCAGCGCCGCGAAGCGTTCCGCCAACTGGACCTGATCGGCGGACAGGACGTTCCAGGAAAAGGCGCCGGTCCGGAGAATGACGTCGTGCGCCTCGGCACTGCGGTTGATGCAGGCCAGAACCATCGGCGGATCGACGCACAGGGACACCGCGGCGGTGACGGTCAGGCCACGCCTGTCGTCACCCTGGCCCGACGCCACGATCGACACCGACCCCACCACGGCCCGCAATGCACTTTTGAAGGCTGCCGTCTCCACATGGTCCGCAACGGAAAAATCTTGTCCTGACATGGTGAACCTCACGCAAGGCGGTGGAAGGGCATGCCGCCGGCACGGGCGGGATCGGCCGTCCGGCATCCGTGTGGGAGACGCTGCGCTACGGGGCGGAGGCCACCGGCAGCATCCGGTGTTCCACGATGTTCAGCCCATAGCCCCGCAGTGCCACCGGGACATGCTGCGAGTTGGACAGCAGGATCATGTCGTGAATGCCGAGATCCGCGAGGACCTGGGCGCCGACGCCATAGTTGCGCAGTTCCGCCTTGTCGACGAACGGCTCCCCCGCCTTCACCCGGAGAAGCTGCGACAGCGGCACATCGCGGTTGAACAGCACGATCACGCCCCTCCCTTCGGCGGCGATTTCCTGCATGGAGCGGGCGACGATGTCGCTACGGTCGCCGGTCTGGCCGAGCACGTCCGACAGGATGTCCAGCGCGTGCATGCGCACCAGGGTCGGCCTCTCGTCGATCACGCCCTTCACCAGCGCAATCGCTTCCGTCTCGATGGCCTTGATGCGGAAGGTGATGGCGCTCCACTCGCCGCCCCATCGGCTGTCGAATTTCGTGGTGACGACACGCTCGACCTCGTGATCGTGGCGGCGGCGGAAGGCGATCAGGTCGCGGATCGTGCCGATCTTGAGCCCGTGACGCCGGGCGAAGGCGACGAGATCGTCGAGGCGGGCCATCGTCCCGTCCTCCTTCATGATCTCGCAGATCACGCCCGACGGGTTGAGGCCGGCAAGGCGCGCGACATCCACCGCCGCCTCGGTATGTCCTGCCCGGACCAGCACGCCGCCGGGGCGGGAAACCAGGGGAAAGACATGCCCCGGCGAGACGATATGCTCCGGTCCCCTGGCCGCGTCGATTGCCACCGCCACCGTCCGCGCGCGGTCCGCCGCGGAGATGCCGGTGGACACCCCCTCGCGCGCCTCGATGGAAACGGTGAAGGCCGTCCGGTGGCGGGTGCCGTTCTCCGCGCTCATCAATCTGAGGCCGAGCTGGTCGATCCGCTCCTTGGCGAGCGCCAGACAGATCAGGCCCCGGCCATGCGACGCCATGAAGTTGATCGCCTCCGGCGTCGCCATCTGCGCCGGGATCACGAGATCGCCTTCGTTCTCCCGATCCTCGTCATCGACGAGGATGAACATTCGGCCGTTGCGGGCCTCTTCGATGATTTCCGCCGTCGAGGACAGGAATGGATGGCGTGGGGGGCAGGGCAGCATCGTCATGATCTTTCTCCGATCACCGCATCACAGGTTGGACAGCGCCTGACGGATCAGCGAATCCTCGGAGTCGTCGTAGAGCGAATCGATCAGCGCCGCGTAACGCTCGTTCAGCACCTTGCGCCGCTTTTTCCGGGTCGCCGTCATGACGCCGTTTTCCGCCGACAGCTCTTCGGGAAGGATCCGGAACGACTTTATCTGCTCGACGGGCGCCAGCCTCTGGTTCGCCTTGGCGACCTCCCCCTCGATCAGGTGGATGACCGCTTCCGACGAACAGAAATCCGCGTAGTCGGCTATCGTTTCGTTCCGCCCCTTCACCCAGTCGGTCATCGCGATGCGGTCGACCTCGATCAGCGCCACGAGGTATTTCCGCCCGTCGCCGCAGACCGCGGCTTCCGAGATGTAGGGACTTCGCCGCAGCTCGTTCTCGATCTGCGCCGGACTGATCGACTTGCCGCCGGAGGTGTTGATGATCTCCTTTTTCCGGTCGATGATCGCCAGCTGGCCATCGGGCCGGACCTCGACGATGTCGCCGGTGTGGAGCCATCCGTCGCGCAGAGCCTCCAGCGTGTCGTCGGGCTTGTTCAGATAGCCCGTGAACAGGCCGGGTCCCGTCACCAGCATTTCGCCGTCGCCGGCGATCCTCGTCTTCCAGCGCGGATCGGCAATCGGAACGCCGATGGTGCCGGGCTTCGACCAGTCCCGCATCTGCCCGGTGTTCGCACCGACCAGTTCGGTCTGCCCATAGACCTCCTTGAGGTTCACCCCCCAGGTCTGCCACAGCTTCACGACGTCCGGCGGCATCGGCGCGGAGGCGGTGTAGGGGTATCTCAGCTGATCGAGCCCGATCTCCGCCAGGAGCGGCAGGAAGACCCGGTCGCGGCAGGTCGCGAAAAGCGCTTGGAGAAAGGGATCGTCCGGTCCGTCCGCCTGCCGGTCCGCCAGCGCCTTCTGGGCGATGGACATCGCGAAGCGGTAGGATTTCCTGCCGACCGTGGCCGACGCATTGATCCTGCTGACCAGTTCGGCGGCGTAGCGCTGATAGAAGCGCGGCGGCGCCATCCAATAGGTCGGCCTCACGTCGCGGATCGTCGTCGCGAAGTCCGCCCCGGTCTCGCCGAAATAGGGCGTGACCTCGCTGATGAGGGGAAGAACGATGCCCTGCCCGAGCCCGACGACATGGGAGAGCGGGAGATGGACGACCACCCGCTGGGGTTCGCGGAAAAGCGCCGGGCAAAAGCCTCGGGTGGTCATCAGCCCCTCGATCAGCGACCGGTGGGTGAGGATCGCGCCCTTGGGATTGCCGGTCGTGCCGGAGGTGTAGACGATGCTGGCATTGTCTTGCGCCCGCGCCGTGCCGGCCTGCTCGTCGAGCAGCGATGAACAATCGGAGGACGACGAGGCGGAAAACCGCGGCAGCGAGACGATGGTCTTCGATGACGGAGCCGCCGGGTCGAAGACCACGATCTTCTTCAGGCTCTCCGCCTGCCGGCTGCGGAGAAGGACGGTGAGTTCCTTCTCTCCGGCGACGAAGGCGAATTTGCTTCCCGAGTCCTCCAGGAAATACTCCACCTCCTCGGTCGAAGAGGTGAAATAGATCCCGACCGCCACCCCGCCGGCACAGACCGTCGCCATGTAGGCGACCACCCAGTCCTGCGAGATGTCGCCCATGATGGCGACATGGTCCCCCCTTTCCAGACCATGATCGAGGAGGGCGCGCGAAAGCGCCGCGGCGTCCCTGGCGAATTCACTCCAGGTCGTGGCGTGCCATGTGCCGGCATGCTTCTGGAAGAACGCCACGGCCTCGCCCCTGCCGTCCCGGCGGTCGCGCAGCAGCGACGGCAGCGTCGCGTCCTCATGCGCGGCCGGTGGAGGGTCGATGGCGGATGCGGCGGTTGAGGGCAGGACGGGCGGGAACAAGGACTGCGGCCCGCCCATCTCAATTGCCGCCTTCTGCAAAGCGCTTGCGTTTCTCGCGGAAGGCGGCGACGGCCTCCTTGCGCTCCGGGCTGTGGAAGGTGAGCATCTCGAGCGCACCGGCGGCGTCGAGATTCAGGTGCACCTGTTCCTTGATCAGCTTGTTGACGGCGTATTTGGTCCAGGCGATGGCGTCGCGGGGGCCGGATGCCAGCATCTCGGCATAGCGGACCGCATGCTCGACGACTGTTCCTTCCGGCACGACCCTGTTGATCATGCCGGCCGCAGCCGCCTCCTCCGCCGAAATGAAGTCGCCGGTCATCAGATAATGCTTCGCCCGCACCGGCCCCAGAAGCAGCGGCCAGATCACAGCACCGCCGTCCCCGGCGACCACGCCGGCCGTCACATGGGTGTCGGCGAAGCGGGCAGCGGGCTCGGCGAAGACGACATCGCAGAACAGGGCGAGCGTGGCGCCCAGCCCGACGGCGACGCCGTTGACCGCGGCGATCAGCGGACATTCCAGTTCGAGCATGTTGCGGATGAGATGGCGCCCGGACCGGGTGGGCGAAATCGGCCCCAGATCGTCATCGAGCGCGTTCTGATCGCCGCCGGAGCAGAAACCGCGGCCGGCACCGGTCAGGACGACGGCCTTGACCGCCCGGTCGTTGTCGAGGTCCGCGAACAGCTCTTCCAGCGCGGCATGCATCGGCCAGTCGATGGCGTTGAGGATTTCCGGCCGGTTGAGGGTGACGATGGCCACGCCGCTCGCGCGCTTCTCGACGAGCAGGCCCCTGTAGGTCTTGTCGGTCATGGGAGACTCTCTTCAGATCGGTCGAGAGGGGATCAGGCCGAGGCGTTCACCGTCCGCATCCTGCGGATCCGGTCGAGGATCTCGTCGGTCGGACGGACCACATTGTTGCGGTCGTTGAAATGCGGGATGACGTAGCGTCCGACCAGCTCGATGGCCTTCATGATCTCGGCGTGCGAAACAGAGTCGATGTGGAACAGGATTTCTTCGGCGCCGGTTTCGATGAAGCGTTCCAGCTGGCGGATGACGGTATCCGGGCTGCCGCAAACCAGGCTGGCGGAGTCGTTCAGGAGATAATCCCAGTCGGTGGCCGCGCGCTGGAGCGCCTCCAGCCCTTCCCCCATGTAGGCGTAGTCGTCGGCGATCTTCGCCAGCCGCGGATAGGCATCGGTCGAGATGCGGGCGTACTGCATCAGCGGCTCGGCATAAAGGTCCTTCGCCGCCTGATCGGTTTCGGCGATCCCGAGAAACACCGGCATGCCGAGACGCGGGCGGTCGAGCGGGCCGTTCGGATCCCGCTGCCAGTTCGACCGGTAGGCTTCGACCATCTTCGCCTGGGCGTCCCAGCCCTGGTACAGCGTGTGGCTGAGGACGGCGAGCCCCTGGCGGGCCGCCCAGACATGGCTGCGCTCGCTGGTCGCCGCGATGCCCATCAGCGGATAGGGCTTCTGGACCGGCTTCGGCACCAGCATGCGCGGCGGAACCTGATAATGCTTGCCCTCGAAGGTGAAGATGTCCTTGCTGAAGGCTTCGCGGATCAGCGCGATCCCCTCCTCCATCTGCTCGAGCGTTTCCGCCGGCTCCACATTGAAGGCGCGCATGGCGATGGTGGTGTTGGCGCGGCCGCAATACAGCTCCATGCGGCCGTTGGACAGGATGTCGGTGACGGCGGCCCGTTCCGCCGTGCGCAGCGCGTGGTTGATCTTCTTGGGCATCAGCGAAACCGCCGGCCTCAGCCGGATGCGGGACGTCACCGCCGCGAGGTAGCCATACACGACTTCGGGGGCCGAGCTGGAGATCCCGCCCAAGGCGACATGCTGCTCTGACAGGCTGACGATGTCGAAACCCATCTTCTCGGCAAACACCGCCTCTTCGACAAGCTCATGAAGCCGGCGCGAATAGCTTTGTCCGACCAGGGTTTCCTGCTCGGACCAGAAGCCGAACTTGACTGCCATTTGGATGCCCTCTCGGGTTTGTTTGGGATGCCTCTTCGGTGATTGGAAGCTTGTCATGAAGCCGGCGGCAGAACCTGCCGAAGATCCGTTATACGGACTGCGTGCTCAGAACATTATTTTGTGTAGGAACGACCGGCCGGATGGCGTCGGGGCATCAAACCGGCTCGTCCTGGGAAAAACTCTCGACGAGAAGCGAGGCGATGCGCTCGATGCAGTGCCTGCCGATGGCCGCCGAGGAACCGGTGGGGTCGCCGAGAATGCCGTTGGCGCTGACGGCCGCGAGCCCGTCGCGCCACATTAGCTCCAGATCGCCTTGCGAAAGCAGCCCCAGTCTTCCGGCCTCGTAGCGCTCCGTGCGCACCCGCCCCGGGTGGATGTCGAGCATCAGCGAAGTTTCGGCGATATCGGCATGGCCGCCGACCCTGACCGGCTCGCCACCCGCCTCTTCCACCGCATCGCGCCAGCACTCCAGCCACGCCTTCGCGTCGGTGAAGGCAAAGACGCGGCAGGAGGCGGGCACGGCCGCCCGCAGTCGCGGCAGCATTTTTGCCAAGGGCGGAGAATTGCCGACATGGGCGGAGAAGATCAGAATGCGCTCGAAGCCATGTCTTGCCAGGCTGGTGCAGTAGTCCCGGCAGATCATTTCGAAGGTGCTGTCCTGCAACGAGATCGTGCCGGGAAATGCCAGATGGTGGGACGAACAGCCGACCCTGATGGTCGGCGCCACCAGCGCGCGTCCCACCCCCTTCGCCACCAGGATGCCGAGATGGTCCGCATGGTCGGCATCGACGCTGAGGGTCAGATGCGGTCCGTGCTGCTCCACCGCCCCGCAGGGGATGACGATGGTCCGGGTGCCGCCCGCAATGGCGAGAGCGACCTCGGGCGAGGTCATGAACTCAAGCCGGAGATGATCGCCGTCAGCCATGCTGTTTCCTCGTCTTGCGTTGGAGGAACCGGTCACGCGCCGCGGCCGTCTCGCCGCGGTTCAGGTAATCCTGCATGTCGTCGAGCGTGCGCGCTTCCAACTCCTCGTCGGTCATCCGCGGCGCATCGGCGAAGGTCCGTTTGATCGCCGAGAACAGATGCCTGTCCTTGCGGCGAAGCGTCTCGGCGGCGGCACGGGTCCGGTCCTGAAGCTCGCGGAAACCGACGACCTCATCGACGAGGCCCATCGCCTTCGCCTCCTGCGCCGAAACGAGATCCCCGGAATAGAGCAGGCGCTCGGCAGCCCGGCGCCCGAGGCGGTCCATCGCCTGCCGCATGCCCTTCGCGGCGGGAAGCAGCCCATGGTTGATTTCGGGAAAGCCGAACCTGGCCCCCTCGCTCGCCACGACATGGTCCGCGAACAGAACCAGCTCCAGCGCCCCGCCCACCGCATAGCCGTTGACGGCGCACAGCAGCGGACAGCGGTAGCCTTCGAGCGCGACGAGCAGCCGGTGGAAGGCGCGCATGCGCGGGACCGCGGCGTCCGCCCTGGCGGCGATTTCGCGAATGTCGCCGCCGGCACTGAAGAAGCGCTCGCCGGCGCCGGTCAGGATCACGGCCGGCGCGTCGGCCTCCGCCCCGAACCGGGCGAGATCGTCCGCCAGCGCCTGGATCAGGTCGAAGGAGAGCGCATTGGCGGGCGGCCTGTCCATGGTCAGCCGCACCAGCGTCGTGGATAAACGATCCATCCTCAGCATCTTGCATCCTTTCAGATCGTGCAGGAGTGCCGGCCGAGGTTAGCGCGTGCCCCTCGAGGGGTTCTTCCGAAGACTCCCCGCCGGCACGCCCGTGAAAGGATGTTCTGGTGTGACCTGAGTGTTTGACGGCCGAAGATGCCGCGCGCTCCCGCCGCCGGTTCGATGCAGGGTGGGACCCGGCCGATGGGAATGCGCGGGTCGAGCGGCTCCAATTGCGCCCGGAACCCTTCGCAGCTCAGCACCGCCGCAGCCGGCGCTCCAGCCACAGGCTGTAGCGCGACGCGATCACGCAGACCGTCAGGTAGATCAGCGCCGCGAAGCTGAACGCCTCGTCGTAGAAGCCCAGCCAGGCAGGGTCCTTGGCGGCGGTGCGCGCGGTGTTCAACAGGTCGAACAGGCCGATGACGATGATCAGCGTGGTGTCCTGGAACAGCCCGATCGCCAGGGTCACGATGGAGGGGATCACCGTCCTGAGCGCCTGCGGCAGGATCACCAGCCGCATCGATTGCCAATAGCCGAGCCCCAGCGCCTGGGCGGCTTCATACTGGCCCGCCGGGATGGACTGGAGCCCGGCGCGGAGGATCTCGGCCAGATAGGCGGAGACGAACAGGACGATTGCGATCTGCGCCCGCAGCAGCTTGTCGATGGCGGCGCCGGCCGGCAGCATCAGCGGCAGCAGCAGGGTCGCGACATAGAGCACCGCGATCAGCGGCACGCCGCGCGTCACCTCGATGAACAAAACGGCCAGCGTCCGCACCCCGCCCATGGAGCTGCGCCGGGCGAGCGCCAGCAGCACCGCCAGCGGGAAGGCGCCGACCAGCCCGACGACGGCGAGCAGCAGGCTGACCGGCAGGCCGCTCCAGCGCTCGGTCGGCACCGCCGGCCCGGCTGGACCGCCGGTCAGCAGCAGCAGCGCGGCGGCCAGCCCGAAAAGCCAGAGCCCAAGCGTCGCCCGCCGCCAGAACAGCGGCATGCCGCTGAGCCCGGCCAGCGCCAGCAGGATGGCGCCGGCCGCCGCCGGGCGCCATTGCCGGTCCTGGTCGTAGAAGCCGAACAGGATGTAGCGCAGCTTCTCGCCGATGAAGGCCCAGCAGGCGCCGGCCGCATCGGAGCAGCGGTCGGCGGGCCCCACCCACACGGCGTCCAGCAGGGTCCAGCGCAGCAGCGGCGGCACGACCCAGCCGAGAAGGGCGAGGCAGCAGAGCGTCACCGCGGCATTCAGCGGCGTGCCGAACAGGCCGGCCCACAGGCGCTGCCAGCGCGGCCGTGGCGAGGTGAGGGGCGGGGCGCTTTGCAGAACGCCGTCGGTCATCGCGCCCCCCGCGCCGCCAGCCGGCGGTTGTACAGGTTCATCGCCGCCGAGACCGCGAGATTCACCGTCAGATAGGCGCCCATCATGATCGCCATGGTTTCCAGCACCTGGCCAGTCTGGTTGGCGCTGGTGTTGATGACGCTGACCAGATCGGGGAAGCCGATCGCGACGGCGAGGCTCGAATTCTTGGTCAGGTTGAGATAGCTGGAGGTCAGCAGCGGCACGATCACCCGCATGGCCTGGGGCAGAACCACCAGCCGCATGATCCGGTGGCGCGGCAGGCCCAGCGCGCGGGCGGCCTCCCACTGTCCGGCCGGCACCGCCTGGATGCCGCTGCGCACGATCTCCGCGATCATCGCCGCGGCGTTGACGACCAGCCCGACCAGCAGGGCGGAGAATTCCGGCGACACCGTCGTTCCGCCGCTGAAGTTGAAGCCTGCCAGTTCCGGAACCTCGACCTGCAACGGCGCGCCCGACGCCAGCAGCAGCGCGGCGGGCAGGCCGCATGCCGCCGCCGCGACCGATAGTCCGGACAGCGCATCCCGCCGCCCGAGGCGCCGGCGCAGAACGGTCCCGGCAAGGGCGAGCGCCAGGGCCAGCGCGATGGCCGCGAGCAGCCATCCGCCCGCCCGCCCGTCGGCGAAGGCCGGCAGCTGGATGCCGCGGTTGCACAGGAAGACGCCCGGCAGCGGGTTCAGCGCCTGGCGCGGCGAGGGCAGCGCCTGGAAGGTGGCGCTCCAGAAGAAGAGCTGGAGCAGCAGCGGCGTGCTGCGGACCAGCTCGACATAGCCCTGCACCAGCCCCGACAGCAGCGCGTTGCCGGACAGCCGCGCCACCCCCAGCAGAACGCCGAGGACGGTGGCGATCAGGCAGCCGGCCAGCGCGACCTTGACGGTGTTCAGCAGCCCGACCAGCAGGGCCAGCGCGTAGCTGTCCTGCGGCCGGTAGTCGAGCAGCGCCTCGCCGATCTCGAAGCCCGCCGGGCGGCCGAGGAAGGCGAAGCCCGGCGTGATGCCGAAGCGCTCCATGTTCGCCAGCGTGTTGGAGCCGAGCAGGAAGCCGCCCAGCAGCACGAGCGCCAGGATCGCCGCCTGAAGGCCGCTGCGGCCACCCCACCAGAGGGTGACCGCAGCGACCGGGCCGGAGCGCAGGGCGCCGGGCGGCACGGCACTGGACGGCACGGGACTGCTCACCGGAAGGGCGGGGCGTAGAGCAGGCCGCCCTGGGTCCACAGCTTGTTGAAGCCGCGGTCCAGCCCGACCTTGGTCGCCGGCCCGACGTTGCGGTCGAAGATTTCGCCGTAATTGCCCACGGTTTTGACGATGGTGTAGGCGAATTTCGGGTCGAGCTTCGCCGCCTCGCCCAGGCTGGGATCGACGCCCAGGAACCGGCGGATCGTCGGATCGGCGCTGGTCAGGAAGCTGTCGATGTTGGCCTGGGTGATGCCCAGCTCCTCCGCCTGGATGGTGGCGTAGACCGCCCAGTTGACGATCTCCAGCCACTGGTCGTCGCCATAGCGGATGGCCGGGGCCAGCGGCTCCTTCGAGATGCGCTCGGGCAGCAGGACGTAGTCGTCGGGCTTGGGCAGCTGGGTGCGGGTGATCGCCAGATCGGAGGAATCCTGGGTCAGCACGTCGCAGCGGCCGCTGGCGAAGGCCTTCTGGTTCTCGGCGGTTTCCTCGATCACCACCGGCTTGAAGGTGATTTTGTTCTGCCGGAAGAAGTCGGTGATGTTCAGCTCGCCGGTGGTGCCGGTCTGGACGCAGACGGTGGCGCCGTTGAGATCCTTGCCCTTGGTCACCCCCAGCTTCTTCGGCACCAGCAGGCCCTGGCCGTCATAGAAGACCACCGGGCCGAAATGGAAGCCCAGCTTGGTGGCGCGGGTGAATGTCTGGGTCACGCCGGAGAGCAGGATGTCGAACTCGCCCGATTGCAGGGACGGCAGGCGCTGCTGCGGCGAGGAGGCGACGAACTGCACCTTGTCCGGGTTGTTGAACACGGCGATGGACAAAGCCCGTCCGAAATCGACGAAGAAGCCCTGCCAGCGGCCGTTGCTGTCGGGGGAGAAGAAGCCCGGCTGGGTGCCGACGCCGACCTTGATGCTGCCGCGCGCCTTGATCGCGTCCAGCGTCGGGCCGGCCTTGGCGGCGCCGGTCAGGGCGAGGCCGATGGCGAGGCTGAGGGCGCCGGCGATCAGGACGCGCGGCGACAGGCCGCTTCGGGAGGACGGACGCGACGGAGCCTGCGAAGGAGTGCGCATGGTGGTTTCCCGCAATGAGTTTGTTGTTTTGTGAAAGACGCGGAGCGCCGCGGTGAAAGGGCGCCCGGCCTGCCGGATCCGTTTGCGGACCGGCGGTCGGCAGGGCAGCCGCGAAGGGGCAGCGCTTATTCCCTAATTAGCAGATAGGGAAATTACTCTGTCAACGGTTTCGTGAAAATTTACAAATCAACCAATAGAAATTGCTGAATATGAATTTCTCGGCTCATTAATCCACAATTATGATAGACAATAAGAGTCTTCCGCGTAATGATCGGATGTGAAACCGCGATGCCGCCCGGAGTTCCGTCACCCCGGCGGCCGTGTCCAGCCTCAAGCCCTAACCTCCCAAGTCATTGTACTGGAACGCTATCATGGCCAATTCCCAGACGGCCCGCCGGGCCTCCGCCTCCGCAGCGTCCGACCGGACCATGGTCTGGATCCCGCTTCCGGAAGCCATGGGGATGTGTGCCGTGACTGATGGGCCGACGCCTGATGCGCCGGTCGGCCGGCTCTGGGCGCAGATGCGCGGCACCTGGCTGAAGGCGCGCAGCCGCACCGACTGAGCGGCCGCCTCCGCTTCCACAAAATCCGATTTCACATGTCGCCGCACGCAAGCGGGCGTTCCCGAACGCATGTCCGCAAAGGAGAGTCCTGTGACCGCGCTTCCCTCTTCGGCCGAGCGGCCGCCGCTGCCGTTTCTCGATCTCGCCCGCCTGGACGGCGCCGCGGCGGACCGCGCCCTGTTCCTGTCGGAGCTGCGGGCGGCGATCCGCCGCTTCGGCGCCTTCTATGTGACCGGGCACGGGGTCCATCCGGCCTTCATCGACTCCGTCTTCGACCTGTCGCGCGGCTTCTTCGCCCTGCCGGAGCAGGACAAGCTGTCCATCGAGATGGTCAACTCGCCCCATTTCCGCGGCTACACCCGCGCCGGCTGGGAACGCACGCGCGGTCTGGCCGACTGGCGCGAACAGCTTGATGTCGGCGCCGAGCGGACGGCCTTGCCCCAAGGCCCGGACCAGCCGCCCTGGGTCCGTCTGCAGGGCCCCAACCAGTGGCCGGAGACCCTGCCGGAGCTGCGTCCGGCGGTGCTGCGCCTGCAGGACCAGCTGACCGCGGTGTCGCGGCGCATCCTGTCGACGGTGGCCGTGGCCCTGCGCCTGCCGGAGGATTCCTTCGATCCGATCCTGACCGACCAGCCGACGCAGCTCGTCAAGCTGATCCGCTATCCGGGCCATGACGCGGTTCCTGCCGATACGGCCGAGGGGCAGGGCGTCGGGCCGCACAAGGACAGCGGGCTGCTGACGCTGGTTCTCCAGCACCGCCAGAGCGGCTTGCAGGTCGAAACCGACGGGGGCTGGGCCGACGTGCCGCCGGTCCCCGGCACCTTCGTCGTCAATGCCGGCGAATTGCTGGAGCTGGCGACCGACGGTTATTTCCGCGCCGCGGTACACCGGGTGGTGACGCCGCCGGCGGGGGTGGACCGGCTGTCGACCGCCTTCTTCCTGGGGGCCGGGCTGGATGTCCGGGTGCCGGTGCTGCCGCTGCCGGACGATCTCGCCGCCGAAGCGCGCGGTCCCGAGCGCGACCCGCTGAACCCGCTCTACAGCTCGGTCGGGGAGAACACGCTGAAGAGCCGCCTGCGCTCCCACCCCGATGTGGCAAGCCGCCATTACGCCGATCTGGTCGGCGCCTCCGCCTGACCGCCGCCGATATCGAGACCCCGGAAAGAGGAACCGCCCGATGACCGACCGCAAGCCGCACTTCGAAACCCTGGCCGTCCATGGCGGCGCCTTCCGCGCCGATCCCGTCACCGGCTCCGTCGCGGTGCCGATCCACCAGACGACCTCCTACCAGTTCCAGGACACCGCCCATGCTGAGCGCCTCTTCGCGCTTCAGGAGCTGGGCCACATCTACACCCGCGTTACCAACCCGACGGTCGAGGTGCTGGAACAGCGGCTTGCCGTGCTGGAAGGCGGTGCGGCGGCGGTGGCGGTGGCGTCCGGGCAGGCGGCGTCCTTCTATTCGGTGCTGAATCTGGCGCAGGTCGGCGACAACATCGTCACCTCCACCGACCTCTATGGCGGAACCTGGAACCTGTTCGCCAACACGCTGAAGCAGATCGGCATCGAGGCGCGCTTCGTCGATCCGGCAGATCCGGAGAATTTCCGCCGCGCCACCGACGAGCGTACCCGCGCCTATTATGCGGAGACGCTGCCGAACCCGAAGCTGAACGTGTTCCCGATCCGCGAGGTCGCCGATATCGGCCTGGAGCTGGGCGTGCCGCTGATCGTCGACAACACCGCCGCCCCGCTGACCGTCCGGCCCTTCGACCATGGCGCGGCGGTGACGATCTATTCGGCGACCAAATACATCGGCGGCCACGGCACCACCATCGGCGGCGTGCTGATCGACGGCGGCACCTTCCCGTGGGAGGCGCATGCCGCCCGCTTCCCGCTGCTGACCCAGCCCGACCCCAGCTATCACGGTGCGATCTGGACGGAGGCGGCCAAGCCGCTCGGCCCCATCGCCTATGCGCTGCGCGCCCGCGTCACCCTGCTGCGCGACATCGGCGCCGCGCTCAGCCCGCAATCGGCCTTCCAGCTGATCCAGGGGCTGGAGACGCTGCCGCTGCGCATCCGCCAGCACAACGCCAACGCCGGCATCGTCGCGAATTATCTGAAGACTCATGCGAAGGTGACATCGGTCATCTTCCCCGGCCTGCAGGAGGGCGAGGCGCGGCGGCGCGCCGACACCTACCTGAAGGGCGGCTATGGCGGGCTGGTCGGCTTCGAACTGGCCGGCGGGGCGGAGGCGGGGCGCCGCTTCATCGACGCGCTGAAGCTTTTCTACCATGTCGCCAACATCGGCGACGCCCGGTCGCTGGCGATCCACCCGGCCACCACCACCCATTCCCAGCTGTCGCCGGAAGACCAGCTCGCCACCGGCGTTACCCCCGGCTATGTCCGCCTGTCGGTCGGCATCGAGCATCCCGACGACATCGTCGCCGACCTGGAGCAGGCGCTGGCCGAGGCGTAACGCCCAGCGCCCATTGCCCAGCGTCCAGCTGTCCCGGTCTCTCTCGGCCCAGAGTCTCACTGCGCGGCCGGCACCATCCCCTCGGCGGGAGGTGCCGGCCGAATTTTTTCACAGATGTGCATATTTTGGTATGCGTCGTATCTCTACTGTGTAAGTATGATTTTAGGAAGAAAGAGCGATCCAAAGCAGTAATAGAAGGCTGCTCCAGACTCGCCGCTTCGCTCAATCCGCATGATCGACAGTCCCGGAGGGTTTTTCCGATGGCCAACGTGCCCGGCGCTCCTGTCAGTTCATCCGCCGCATCCCTCGACCTTGAGACCGACGTCCTGATACTGGGCGGCGGTCCCGCCGGCACCTGGGCGGCCATCGCCGCTGCAACCGGCGGTGCCCGCACCATTCTGGCCGACAAGGGATTCTGCGGCACGTCCGGCGCCACCGCGGCGTCCGGGACCACGCTGTGGTATGTCGATCCCGATCCGGCCAAGCGCGCGGCGGCCAAGGCATCGCGCGAGGGGCTGGGCGGCCATCTGGCCGACCATGGCTGGATGGACCGGGTGCTCGACCGCACCCATGCGGCGGTCGGCCAGCTCGCCGACTGGGGCTATCCCTTTCCACGCGACGCGGACGGGTGTGAGCGCCGCGTGTCGGTGCAGGGGCCGGAATATATGCGGCTGATGCGCCGCCGGGTGAAACAGGCAGGCGTGACGATCCTCGACCATTGCCCGGCGCTGGAACTGCTGGTCGACGATAGCGGTGCGGTGGCCGGTGCCGTCGGCGTGCAGCGGCAGAAGGGCGGGCGCTGGACCGTGCGGGCCAAGGCGGTGGTCATCGCCACCGGCGGCTGCGCCTTCCTCAGCAAGGCGCTGGGCTGCAACGTGCTGACCGGCGACGGCCTGTTGATGGCGGCGGAGGCCGGGGCCGATCTGTCGGGGATGGAGTTCTCCAACGCCTACGCCATCGCCCCGGCCTTCGGCTCGGTGACCAAGACGCTGCTCTACCAGTGGGCCAGCTTCACCCGTGCCGACGGCGAGCCCATTCCGGGGGCGGCCTCCAAGGGCGGCCGGTCGGTCATCGCGCGGGTGCTGACGACCGAACCGGTCCATGCCCGCCTCGACCGTGCCGAACCGGAACTGTGGGCGGCGATGCGTCAGGCCCAGCCGAACTTCTTCCTGCCCTTCGACCGCGCCGGCATCGACCCCTTCACCCAGCGCTTCCCGGTGACCCTGCGGCTGGAGGGCACGGTGCGCGGCACCGGCGGCCTGCGGCTGGTGGACGGCACCTGCGCCACCGCCGTCCCCGGACTGTTCGCCGCCGGCGACGCCGCGACGCGGGAGCCGATCTGCGGCGGCTTCACCGGCGGCGGCAGCCACAACGCCGCCTGGGCGATGTCGACCGGCCATTGGGCGGGTCTCGGGGCCGCCGATCATGCCCGTGCCTTGGGGGGCCGTGCCTTGGGCAACGGAACCCGCACCCTGCGCCGGGCGGGCGGCGCCGGATTGCAGGACAGGCCGCGGCGTGGCGCGGCAATCGATGCCGGCGGCCTGACCCGCGCCGTCCAGGCCGAGGTGTTCCCCTACGACATCAACTACTTCCGCACGGAGGAGGGGCTGACCGGCTCTCTCGCCCGGCTGGACCGGCTGTGGGCCGATGCCGCCGCGGCGATGCCGGCCTCCGCCGACACCGTCCTGCGCGTGCGGGAGGCGGCTGCGATGCTGGCGACCGCCCGCTGGATGTACCGTTCGGCGCTGGCCCGCACCGAATCGCGCGGCATGCACCGCCGCATCGACCATGCCGCCCTCGACCCGGCCCAGCGCCACCTGCTGACGGTCGGCGGCCTGGACGAGGTGCAGGTCTCGACCCGCCCGGCGCCGGTCCGCGCGGATCCGGTCCGCCTGGATCGGGCCGAGGCCGGCCGGGAGCTGGCGGCATGATCGAGCTGATCAGCCCGACCCGCTGCACCGGCTGCAACATCTGCGTCTCCGTCTGCCCGATGGACGTGTTCCAGCCGACCGGGGGCGGCCGGGCCGATGGGGCCGCCCCCGTCATCGCCCGGCAGACCGACTGCCAGACCTGCTTCCTGTGCGAAGCCCATTGTCCGGACGACGCCCTCTATGTCGCTCCCGATGCCGAAACGGTGACGGGGATCGCCGAGGACGCGGTCGCCGCCGCCGGCCTGTTCGGCAGCTACCGCCGCGCCATCGGCTGGACCGCCGCCCATCGCCAGAACCGTTCCGCCGACCAGACCTTCCGGCTGCTGGCGCCCCATTGAGCGCCCGGCCGCATCCGACAGGAGCCTTCCGATCATGACCGTGTCCGATCCCTCCGGCATTCGCCTGAACCGCCGCCGCCTGCTGACCGGCGCGGCTGTCACCGCCGGCATGCTGGCCGCCGGGCCGCTGTGGGCCGGCCGCGCGCAGGCCGCCGCGGCCAAGGCGACGCTGGCCTATGGCAGCACCGGTTACACCTGGGCGGTGCCCTTCGTCGCCGAGGCCGCCGGCACCTGGGCCGAGGCCGGCTTCGATCTGAGCACCATGGAGTTCGAGAGCGGGCGCGATTCGATGCAGGCGCTGCTCGCCGGCTCTGCCGACTTCTCCGCCTCGACCGACACGCCGGTGGTGTTCGCCGTGTTGCAGGGGCTGCGGCCGCTGATCCTGGTGAATTACAGCCGCTATTCGCGCGACATGAAGATCGTCGTCCGCAAGGACGGCGGCATCGACCCGGCGAAGCCGGCCAGCCTGAAGGGGCGCAGGATCGCCACCCGCGTCGGCACCTCCGGGCAATATATGCTGGCCAAATATCTGGAATTCGCCGGGCTGGCGCCGGGCGACGTCGAGGTGGTCGACCTCACCCCGAACAACATGACCTCCGCCCTGGTGCGCGGCGACATCGACGGCTTCGCCTGGAGCAGCCAGTCCGCCGTGGTGGCCGAGCGCCAGTCCGGCGGCAAGACCGCGGTGATGACCCAGGACGGGCTGGAGAAATTCTTCCAGAGCCACCAGCTGCTGCTGACCACCGAGAAGGTGGTGAAGGAGAAGCCGGAACTGGTGACCGGCGCCATCCGGGCCTTGCAGGGGGCGGAACGCCGCATCCTGGCCGACGGCGGCTGGGCCGACCTGATCTCGCGCCGCATCCACACGCCGCCGAAGGAGATTCTGGAGGCGACCTCCGAGTTCACCTTCAAGATCGCCTTCGACGACCGCTTCGTCGACGATCTGGTGGCGGAGGCGGAATGGGCCATCGCCGCCGGCCTCGCCAAGCGTCCGGCGTGGGACCTGCGGGCGCTGTTCCGCGGCCTGATCGTCGATAGCCCGCTGAAGGCGGTGGCGCCCGACCGGGTCACCCTGTCATGAGCGGGCCGCTGATCGATTTCGACCGGGTGTCGCAGATCTATGCGTCGCGCGACGGCTCGCCGGTCTGGGCGCTCAGCGACGTGTCGCTGCGGGTGGAGGCTGGCGAGTTCGTCTGCCTGATCGGCCCGTCCGGCTGCGGCAAGTCCACGCTGATCCATCTGCTGGCCGGTTTCCTCAAGCCGACCTCCGGCGCCGTGCGCTTCCGCGGCCGGCCGCTGGACGGGCCGGGGCCGGACCGCGGCGTGGTCTTTCAGGAATATGCGTTGTTCGCCTGGATGACCGCGCGCCAGAACGTCGAGTTCGGCCTGCGCATGCAGCGGGTCTCCGCCCCCGTGCGGCGCCGCCGGGCGCTGGAGGCGCTCGACCGGGTCGGGCTGCGCCATGCCGCCGACCGCTACCCGCACGAGCTGTCCGGCGGCATGCGCCAGCGTGTCGCCGTCGCCCGCGCCCTGGTGGTGGAGCCGGAGGTGGTGCTGATGGACGAGCCCTTCGCCGCCGTCGACGCCATGACCCGCACCAATTTGCAGGAGGACCTGCTGCGGCTGTGGCGGGAAACCGGGGTGTCGGTGCTGTTCGTCACCCACAACATCGACGAGGCGGTGTTCCTCGCCCAGCGCGTCGTGGTGATGGGGGCCGGGCCGGGGGTGATCCGCGAGGATCTGGCGGTCGATCTGCCCTATCCGCGCGACCGCGGTTCGGCGGAGTTCGGCCGGGAATATGCCCGCATCGCCGCGGCGCTGGCCCGCGGCAGCCGGGGTGCCGAGCAGAGCGACGGCGAACGGAGGGCGGCGTGACGGCGGCGACGGATGACGCGGCCGGCACCGGCCTCTCCACCCCCCGGCGCCCGGCGGCGGAGGCGCCGTCCGACCGGGACGCCTTCGCCGAAGAGTTCCGCCGCGCCCATCGCCGCGGCCTGCGGCGGGCGGCCTGGCTTCGCGCCCTGCTGAACGTGACCGGCATCCTGCTGTTCCTGGCGGTCTGGGAGGCGGTGCCGCGGCTGGGCACCTGGGTCAATCCGGTGCTGTTGCCGCCGCCGTCGGCGGTGTTCGACAGCTTCGTCCCGATGCTGCTGTCCGGCGAGATCGCGGCCAACATTCTGGCCAGCCTGCGCCGGGCGGCGCTGGGCTTTGCCATCGCGACGGCGACCGGCGTGACGGCCGGGCTGCTGACCGCGCGCATCGGCCTGCTGCACCATGTCAGCGAGCCGATCCTGCACGGCTTCCGCTCCGTCCCCTCCATCGCGCTGGTGCCGCTGTCGGTCCTGTGGTTCGGCATCGGCGAAGGGTCGAAGGTGGCGCTGGTCGCCTGGGGCAGCTTCTTCCCGATCTGGATCACCACCTTCATCGGCGTGCGCGACGTGCCGGCCGCCTATCTGCGCTCCGCCGCCTGCTTGGGCGCCGGGCGGCTGGCGACGCTGCTTCTGGTCGTGCTGCCGGCGGCCCTGCCGATGATCCTGGCGGGCTTGCGCCAGGGCATCGCCGTCTCGCTGATCCTGCTGGTCGCCGCCGAGCTGTCCGGCGCGCGGGAGGGGGTCGCCTACATGATGTCCACCGGCCACCAGATGTTCCGGGTCGACATCATGCTGATCGGGCTGGTGCTGCTCGGCACCTTCGGCTTCATCGCCGACCGCCTGTTCGTGGCGCTGATCCGCCGCCTGTTCCCCTGGTACACCACCGCCTCGTGAGGATCGCCGGATGAGCGGACCGAGTTCTTCCCCCACCCTGATCCTGCGCAACGCCAACATCCTCACCTTCGATCCGGACCGGCCGCGCGCCAGCGCGGTGGCGCTGGCCGGCGACCGCATCCTCGCGGTCGGCGGGGAGGAGGTGGCGGCACTCGCCACCGCCGCCACTGAAGCCATCGACCTGGGTGGCGCGACGCTGATCCCCGGCTTCAACGACGCCCATGCCCATATGGAGCGCGAGGGGCTGAAGCGCCTGCGCCCCTCGCTTACCGGTGCCCGCAGCGTCGGCGACATTCTGGAGCGGGTGCGGGCGCTGGCGGCGGAGACGCCGCCCGGCCAGTGGATCGTCACCATGCCGATCGGCACGCCGCCCTTCTTCTTCGACGGAGCCGCGACCCTGGCCGAGGGAAGGCCGCCAGACCGGCACGAGCTGGACCGCGCGGCACCGGACCATCCCGTCTACATCCCCGGCCTGTTCGGCAACTGGGGCAAGCCGCCGGGCCACAGCGCGCTGAACAGCAGGGCGCTGGCGCTGAACGGCATCACCGCGGCCAGCCTGCCGACCTGCGCCGGCGTGGAGATCCTGAAGGATGCGCGCGGCGAGCCGACCGGCGTGATCGTCGAGCACAACAGCCGCCCGACCGTCGAGTTCGACCTGCTGCCGGCGGTTCCCCGCTTCGGCTTCGCCGAACGGCTGGAGGGCGTGCGGTTGTCCCAGAGGCTCTACAACGCCCAGGGCACCACCAGCATCTATGAGGGGCACGGCTCCGCGCCGCAGACCATCTCGGTCTACCGCCGCCTGTGGGAGCTGGGGGAACTGACGGTGCGGGTCGGGCTGGTGGTCAGCCCGAGCTGGGCCGACATCGCCGAGGCGCGCCGCGCCATGCGCGACTGGCTGGCCCATGCGCGCGGCGCCGGGCTGGGCGATCCCTGGCTGAGGCTGTCGGGCGTCCACATCGCCTATGGCGGCGACCCGGCGGTCGCCTGCTGCGCCCGCGACAATCTTCCCGACACCGGCTGGTCGGGCTTCGTCGAGCAGGCGCTGACCCCGGCCGACTTCCGCGAGGCCTGCTTCCTGGCCGCCGAGCACGATCTGCGCCTGCACACCATCGTCAGCGACAGGCTGCACGAGGTGGTGCCGGTGCTGGAGGCGGTCAACGAACGCCATCCGCTGTCCGGCCGCCGCTGGGTGATCGAGCATATCGGCCGGGCCCGGCTGTCCGACCTGGAGGCGCTGAAGCGGCTGGACGTGCTGGTGACGACGATCCCGACATACTTCCTGTGGAAGGGCGGGGCCGCTTATCTGGACGAGCCGGATGGCGGCGATCTGGTGGTGCCGCACGCCCATCTGCTGCGGCTGGGCATTCCGACCGCCATCGCCACCGACAACATCCCGCACGACCCCTTCTTCACCCTGTGGTCGGTCTGCAACCGGCTGGAACGGACCAGCGGCCGGGTGATCGGACCCGATCAGCGGCTGGATGCCGAAACGGCGCTGCGGCTGTTCACCGTGGCCGGCGCCGCCCTGACCTTCGACGAGGGGTGGAAGGGACCGCTGCGTCCCGGCTTCGCCGCCGACCTCGCGGTGCTGTCGGAGGATCCCACCGCCATCGACCCGGACCGGCTGCGCGACCTGCGCTGCCGTCTGACGCTGGTCGGCGGACGGATCGTCCATCGCGGGGGGCTGTGACCGTGCCGCGGCCGTTGCGGATCGTCATCGTCGGTGCCGGCGTGTCGGGCAGCGGCGTCGCGGCCGGGCTGGTGCGCGCCGGTGCCGCGGGCGGCTTCTCCGCCGAGGTGGAGCTTGTGGACCCGCGGCCGTCGCCCGGGGCCGGGCTGACCTACGCGGCGGGCGGCGACCCGCGCCACCGGGTGAATGTTCCCTCCGTCCGCATGGCGGCGGTGACCGGACGGCCGGCCGGGGAGGCCGGGAAGGGCGGCGAGGAGGATTTC
Organism: Azospirillum palustre; assembly: GCF_002573965.1. Lineage (NCBI taxonomy): Bacteria > Pseudomonadati > Pseudomonadota > Alphaproteobacteria > Rhodospirillales > Azospirillaceae > Azospirillum > Azospirillum palustre. The sequence continues at coordinate 192,465 of NZ_PDKW01000037.1, forward strand.
CATCGCTGGTGCCTGGAGCGCGGCGTGCTGGAGGCCGATCCGGCCGGCTGGGCGGACGGGCTGCATTATCCGGCGCGGTCGGTGTTCGGGCGTTATCTCGACGAGAGGCTGCGCCCGCTGTTCGCCGCGGCCGGGCCGGTGCGGGTGACCCACCGGCGCGACCGTGCCGTCGCCGCCCGCCGGCTGGCATCGCCGCAGGGAACCGGGTTCGTCGTGGAGCTTGCCGGCGGCAGGGTGCTGGAGGCCGATGCGCTGGTGCTGTGCACCGGAAACCCGAGGCCCGAGCTGCCGGGTGTGCTGGCCGGGCTGGCAGGGCACCGGCGGGTCGTCGCCGATCCATGGGCGCCGGGCGCGCTCGATCCCATCGGCCGGACCGACCGGGTGCTGATCGTCGGCACCGGCCTGACCATGGCGGATGCGGTGTCGACCCTGCTTGGCCGCGGCCATCGCGGGCCGCTGACCGCCTTGTCGCGCCATGGTCTGGTGCCGCGACCCCGCCCTGCCGGGCATGCCGAGTCCTGGACCGATTTCGCCGCCGACCCGCCTTCCGGAGTCCGGGACCTGCTGCGCCGTGTGCGCGCTGCTGTCGCGGACGCCGGCAGGCAGGGGCGGCCCTGGACCGACGTGCTCGAAAGCCTGCGCCTTCAGAACGCTGCCTTGTGGGCGGCCCTTTCCGCCGACGAGCGGCGGCGGTTCCAGCGCCATCTGCGGCCCTGGTGGGACGCCCACCGCTTCCAGGCTGCCCCGCAGGTCGCCCGGCTGGTGGCGTCCGCGCAGGCGGACGGGCGTCTTGCGGTGCTGGCCGGCCGGCTGGCCGCGGCGAGTGCCGACGATCATCCGTCGGGCGGCGGCGATGGAGGTGGTGCTCTGTGGGTCGTCCATCGCCCGCGCGGCGGCGAAACCCTGGTCGGGCGCACGTATGATGCCGTGGTGAACTGCACCGGCGCCGGCCATGGCGCCTCGTTCAGGCGCAATCCGCTGCTGGCCGCCCTCGCCGGCCAGGGGCTGATCCGGCCCGATCCGCTCGGCATGGGGGTGGAGGTCGACGGGCGGCACCGGGCGCTGGACGCCGGTGGCCGGCCGGTATCCAGCCTGTTCGTCGTCGGTCCGCCGACCCGCGGCAGCCTGGGCGAGGTGGTCGGCGCATCGGAGATCGTCCCGCATGCGCTGGCGGTGGCGGAGGCTCTGGCGGCGTCGTGACGGTGCATCTCACGGACGGCCGACGAAGCGCGGCGGCTGGAAGGCGCGGATCGGCGGCAGCGGGGCGGTGAAGCGCTCGACCTCCACCAGGGCGCTTTGGGCCGAACAGCCCTGGGCAAGGGCCGAGGTGCCGGTGTCGGGCGTCACCATGTTGGGATTGCCGTGGGCGTCGAGGCTGCCGTCGGTGGCGGGATCGACCGGATCGTACCAGGCGCCGGTGGCGATCTGAAGCACGCCGGGCCGGATGCCGTCGGTCAGCACCGCACCGGCCAGGAAGGCGCCGCGCCGGTTGAACACCCGCACCACGTCGCCGTCGCCGATGCCGCGCGCCGCCGCGTCGCCCGGATGGATGCGGATCGGTTCCCGCCCGGCGATCTTGCTCTCGCGGCTGACCGCGCCATGATCGTACTGGCTGTGCAGGCGGGTCGCCGGCTGGCAGGACAGCAGATGCAGCGGGCCGTCGTCGCCCGCCAGCCCCGGATGGTCCGCCGGGTCGCGCCACACCGGATGGCCAGGGCAGTCGGGCAGGCCGAAACCGGCGATGATGGCGGAGCCGATCTCGATCCGGCCCGACGGGGTGGGCAGCGGCGATCCGTCCGGGTCGGCACGGAAGGCTTGCAGCAGGATTTTCTCCGGCTCGACCAGGGGGATTTCGGCCAGCCCGGCCGCCAGGAAGCTGCGGAAATCCGGCAGCGGCACCGGGGCGTTGAAGCGGCATTCCTCATAGAGCCGTTCCAGCCATTCCTCGGTGGTCAGCCCGCCGGTGAAGGCGTCCTCCACCCCCAGCCGGCGGGCGAGCCCGGCGAGGATGGCGTGGTCGTCGCGCGCCTCGCCGACCGGATCGAGGGCGCGGGCCATCCACACCAGAAAGCGGTCGCCGGTGGCGCCGCCGATGTCGTCGCGCTCCAGTGCCGTGGTCGCCGGCAGCACGATGTCGGCGAATTTCGCCTGGGCGGTCCAGAAGGGATCCTGGACGATGACCGTCTCCGGCCGCCGCCAAGCCCGGACCAGCCGGTTGATGTCCTGATGGTGGTGGAAGGCGTTGCCGCCGGCCCAATGGACCAGCCTGATGTCGGGATAGCGCCGCGTCTGCCCATTGTAGCGGTAGGAGGCGCCGGGGTTGAGCAGCATGTCGGCGACCGGGATGGCGGTGTCCACCGGGTTGCGCCCCTGCGGCAGCCGCGGCCCGGTCACCCGGCGCCGCCCCGACCCCATGGTGTTCATCACCGAATAGCCGACGCCCAGCCCGCCGCCGGGCGTGCCGATCTGGCCCAGCATCGCCGCCAGCGTCACCCCCATCCAGAAGGGCTGTTCGCCATGCACCGCCCGTTGCAGCGACCAAGCGAGATTCATCATGGTCCGGTTGCCGGCCATGCGGCGGGCGAGCGTCACGATGGTCTCAGCCGCCACCCCGGCGATGGCGGCGGCCCAGCCGGCATCCTTGGCGACGCCATCGGCTTCCCCGGTCAGATAGCGGCGGAACTCCCCGTAGCCGACGGTGCAGCGGGCAAGGAAATCGCCGTCCGCCAGCCCGTCCGTCACCAGCGTGTGGGCAAGGCCGAGCATGAAGGCGGTGTCGGTGCCGGGCCGGATGGCGATCCACTCCGCGCCGGCTACGTCGTCGAGGTCGTGGCGGACCGGGCCGACATTGACGAAGCGCACGCCGGCCGCCGCCAGCCGGCCCAGCGCCGGCTTGACCAGGTGGTCGCTGGCCCCGCCCGATCCGACCTGCGCGTTGCGGGCCGGCAGGCCGCCGAAGGCGACGAACAGCTCGCAGTGCTTTTCCAGACTGCTCCAGGCGGTCTGGGACAGCATCAGGTCGTCCATCGACGCCAGGATGCGCGGCATCAGCACCCGCCCGGCGCCCAGGCTGTAGGTGTCGCTGTGCGCCGTGTATCCGCCGATGCAGTTGAGGAAGCGGTGGAGTTGGCTCTGGGCATGGTGGAAGCGGCCGGCGCTGGCCCAGCCATAGGAGCCGCCGAAGATGGCGGCGTTGCCATGCTCGCGCCGCACCCGGTCCAGTTCGCGCGCGGCGAGGTCGAGCGCCTCATCCCACGACAGCTCGACGAACGGTTCGCGTCCGCGCCCGTCGCGCGATGCGGGGCCGTGGCGCAGGAAGCCTTCGCGCACCGCCGGCCGGCGGATGCGGGCGGGGGCGTCGATCCCGTCCACCACCGACCGGCCGATGGCCGACGGCGCCGCGTCCCACGGGGCCGGGTCCAGCGCGGTCAGCCTGCCGTCCGCCACCCGCGGCCGGTAGACACCCCAATGCGTCGCGGTGAAGCCGTCCCCGCCGCTCATCACAGTGCCGCCAGATGGTCGGCGACCCTGACCGGCTCCGGCAGGATGCGGCGGGCGACCAGCCAGTCGGCCGCCTTCTGGAGGTCGCCGACGAAGGCGGCGTCGCTGACCGGATAGAGCCGGTACTGCCGCTTCAGCGCGATGTAGCCGTCGCGGATCTCGTCGCGATAGCCGGCCTTGGCCTGGACGATGGTCTCCGCCTCCACCGTGTTGGCCGAGGCCCAGGCCGCTTCGGCGGTGAAGGCCGCGTTCAGGGCGCGGATCAGGGCCGGGTTCTCCTGCGCGAAGCGGCGGCGGGTCAGGTAGCTGGTGAAGTCGATCTGGAAATCGAGGTCGCGCTCCTCCTGGAAGATGTCGTGCGCCTTGTACTCCAGCCGGGCGATGTCGACGCCGGGGCTCCACATCGACCACGCGTCCACCTTGCCAGATGCCAGCGCCGGGGCGGCGTCGGGCGGGTTGAGATAGACGACATTGACCTTCGAGCGGTCGACGCCGTGCTTCTCCAGCGCCGCCACCAGCAGGAATTCGCCGAGGCCGGAGCGGTTGACCGCGACCGACCTGCCGACCAGATCGGTGATCCTGTCGATGCCGGAGCCGTCCTTGGCGATGATCGCGGTGGTGCGCGGGCTGTAGTTCAGGAACAGGCTGAAGACCAGCGGCGAGCCGGCGATGATGGCGGCCAGCGCCGGGGTGGTGCTGCCGCCGAAGCTGAAATCGGCGGTGCCGCCGGTCACCGCCTGCAAGGTCGGCGCATGGTTGGGGAAGGGGCCGAGCCATTCGACCTTGATGTTGTCCTTCGCCAGCATCTTCTCCAGCTCTCCCCGCTCCTTGGCGATGAAGGCCAGACCGGAGAAGCCCCAGGTCAGGCGGATGGTGTCGGTGTTGCGGCCGGCCGTGGTCTGGGTGGCGGCGCGGGCAGCCGGGAGGGAGCCCGCCAGCGGATCGAAGCCCGCGGCGAGGCCGGCGGCCCCGGCGCCGATCAGCGAACGGGCGAGGAAGGCGCGGCGGGTGGTGGTGCCGGGGCGGAACGGGTCGGTCATCGGAGAAGGCTCGTTCGGTCGGAAGAAGGGGCGGTCGGGAAAGGGGGCGGTCGGATTTGAAAGTCTGTGATCGGTCAGGCGGCGGCGGTTCCCTGCACGCCCAGCTCGGCCAGCAGCAGCGCGCTGAAGCGCTGGGGATCGGCGGCGGTCTCCGGCAGATGCTCGGCGGCGATGGCGCCGTCCCGCATCACCAGGATGCGGTCGGCCAGCCGGATCGCCTCATCCACGTCATGGGTCACCAGCAGGACGCCCGGCCGGTGGCGGGCCACCAGCTCCTTGACCATCCCGTGCATGCGGATGCGGGTCAGCGCGTCGAGCGCCGCGAAGGGCTCGTCGAGCAGCAGAAGCTCCGGCTCCTGCACCAGCGCCCTCGCCAGCGCCACGCGCTGGGCCTGACCGCCGGACAGGGTGCGCGGCCAGTCGTCCAGCCGGTTGCCCAAGCCCACCTCGGCCAGCGCCGCCGCCGCGGCGTCCCGCGCGCCGCGCTCCGGCAGGCCGAGCGAGACGTTGCGCCACAGGCTGTCCCAGGGCAGCAGGCGCGGCTCCTGGAACACCACCGCCGGCTTGCCGGGGGCGTCGATGCGGCCGCCCTGGATTGGGTCCAGCCCGGCCAGTGCCCGCAGCAGCGTGGTCTTGCCGCAGCCGCTCTCGCCCAGCAGGGCGACGAATTCGCCGCGGGCGATGCGCAGGTCCAGCGCGTCGATCACCACGCGGCGGCCATAGGCACGGCGCAGCCCGGTGACGGTGACGGCAGGGTCGGCGTCCGGGACGTGTTGGGTGCTCATCGGGCGGCTCCGTAATTCGGATGCCAGGCGAGCAGGCGGCGCTCCAGCAGCCGGGCCAGGCTGTCGGCCAGCACGCCGATCAGGGCGTAGATGACGATGGTCAGCACGATCACGTCGGTGCGCAGGAACTCGCGCGCATCCATGGCGAGGAAGCCCAGCCCGGCCTGCGCGCCGATGGTCTCCGCCACCACCAGCGCCAGCCATGCCGTCGCCAGCGCATAGCGGACGCCGGTGAGGATGGAGGGCAGGGCGCCCGGCAGGACGATCCGGCGGATCAGCAGCGCGGTGGACAGGCCGCGCACCCGGCCCAGCTCCAGCAGCTTGGGATCGACCTGCCGGATGCCGAGCGTGGTGTTGATGTAGACCGGGAAGGCGACGCCCAGCGAAACCAGGAAGATCTTCTGCCCCTCGCCGACGCCGAACCACACGATCACCAGCGGCAGCAGGGCCAGGAAGGGGATGGCGCGGATCATCTGCACGCTGCGGTCGACCAGCGCCTCGGCCAGCCGGGAGAAGCCGACCAGCGTGCCGAGCGCGAAGCCGATGCCGCCGCCGATGGCGAAGCCGGCCGCCGCCCGCAGCAGGCTGGTGCCGAGGTCGCGCAGCAGCGTGCCGTGCAGCGCCAGCTTCCAGGCGGTCGCCACCACCTTGCTGGGCGCCGGCAGCACATGCGGCGCGATCCAGCCGTTGCGGGCCAGCCACTCCCACACCGCGATCAGCAGGACCGGTGCGATCCAGGACAGGGCGACATGGGCTCTCGTTCCGATCCGGTGCTGTCCGTCGGAGATCGGGCGGCGCACCCGTTTCGCCGCGGCCGGGGCTTGCGGGGTGGCGGCGCGGCGGACGCCGAAACTGCTGTCGAGGCTGCTCATGCGGGATCTCCACGGCTGGGCAGGACGGCTTGTCGAGGAATGGGGAGTCGATTTGGCGCCGGTCGCGGCGGCAGATGGCATGGCCGGGCGGGAAGGCGGCGCGCCGGACAGGCGGGGCAATCAACCGATCCCAGCCTGATTTAATCTACTAAATCAGTCAACAAATAAAATTTATAACACCTATCATGTTTGTATATTTTGTCACCCTCAGCGGCAGCGTCACGCATAGCGTGACGCCGGCCGGTCCAGCCCGAGATGGTCGCGCAGCGTGGCCCCGCCGTATTCGCGCCGGAACAGGCCGCGCCGCTGCAATTCGGGCACCACCAGCGTCAGGAAGCCGTCGACGCCGCCCGGCAGATAGGGCGGCATCAGGACGAAGCCGTCGGCCGCCTGTTCGGTGACCCATTGTTCCAAAATGTCGGCGACCGTCTTCGGCGATCCGGCGGCGACGGCGAAGGACAGGCTCTCGACATAGGCGGCGCCGACCTCGGCGACGGTGGCGCCGCGCTCCAGCGCGTCGGCGATCACCCGCTGGAAGCGCCCGCGGCTGCCGGTGATGACGTCGCGCAGATCGGGGAAGGGGCCGTCCAGCGGATGGCGCGACAGGTCGTAGTTCATGCTGCCGGACATGAAGGTCAGACCGGCCACCGGGTCGATCAGCGCGCGCAGCTCGGCGCGGATGTCCTCGGCCTCGGCATCGCTGCGCCCGACGATGGGCATGATACCGGGCAGCACCTTGACGCTGCCGGGCGGGCGCCCGTTGGCGGCGACCTGGGCCTTGAAGGCGGCATAGGCCCGCTTGGCGCCGTCGAGGTCGGGCTGCACGGTGAAGACCAGATCGGCCTGCCGGGTGGCGATGTCCTGGAAGGTGCCGGACACGCCGGCCTGGATGACGACGGGATGGCCCTGCGGCGGCCGTTCGACGTTCAGCGGGCCGCGGACGCGGAAATGCCGCCCCTCATGGTCGATGTAATGGACGCGGCGGTCGTCGGCGAAGCGGCCGGACGCCTTGTCCGGCTGGATCGCGTCCTCCTCCCAGCTGTCCCACAGCTTGCGCACCACGTCGATGAACTCGTCGGCCCGCTCATAGCGGCTGGCATGGTCGAGATGGGCGGTGCGCCCGAAGTTGCGGGCCTCGCTGTCGCTGACCGAGGTGACGGCGTTCCACGCCGCCCGTCCGCCGCTGAGATGGTCGATGGTCGCGACCATGCGGGCGACGTGATAGGGCTCGGCATAGCTGGTCGACACCGTGGCGCCCAGGCCGATCCGGCCGGTGGCGCCGGCCAGCGCCGCGATCAGCGTCAGCGGTTCGGGCCGCGCGTTGGGCCGGCGGGCGACGGTGGCCGCCACCCCGCCGCCATAGAGATCGTCGAGGCCGAGCTTGTCGGCGACAAACAGCATGTCGAGCTTGGCGGCTTCGGCCTTCTGCGCCAGCTCGCGGTAGAAGCCGAGGTCGAACGGGCGCACGGTGCCGGCGTCGGGGTGACGCCAGCCGCCGGCGTGCATCCCGGCCTCGGTGCAGAACAGAGCCAGATGCATCGTGGTCTCGTCGGTCGGAAAAGGGAAAGCGGTCGGAAAGGGAAGGGCGGCCCGGTTCAGCCGGCGCGGGCCGATTGCGCCAGCAGGCCCGCGTCGAGGGCGAAGCTGCGGTCGGCATGGGCCGCCGCGGTGAAGGGCTTCTGGATCACGCCGATGCCGGTGTAGAAATCGGCGGTGGTCTGCAGGTCGGCGACGATGCCGTCATCCACCGCCACCGGGCGGAAACGCTCCAGCGTGAAGGCGGCGACGGCGATCTCCGGCGTCACCTTCACCAGATCGCCCCAGATGCGGGCATACTGCTCGACATTGCCGAGCGCCCAGATGCGGGCGGCGGCGACGCGGGCGACATAGTCCTGCAACAGCGGGCGCTTCTGTGCGATGGCGACATCGGTGGCGCTGATGAAGGCGTTGTTGTTCAGCAGGCCGCGGCCATCGACCAGAACCCTGCCGGTGCCGGCGACCACCTCCTGCGCGACATAGAGCGTCCAGATCGCCCAGGCATCCACCGTGCCGCTGGAAAAGGCCGATTTCGCTTCGGTCGGTTGCAGGAAGGCCAGCGTGGCGTCGCTCACCGACAGGCCGTTCGCCTTCAACGCGGCGACCACCAGATAATGGCCGATGGAGCCGCGCACCGCGGTGATCGTCCGCCCCTTCAGGTCGGCCACGGTGCGGATCGGCGAGTCCTTGCGCACCAGCAGGCCGATGCAGCCGGGATCGGAGCGGGCGGCGGAGATGATCCTGGCCGGCAGCCCGTTGGACAGGGCGAAGGCATGGGCGGCGTCGCCGGCGAAGCCCGCATCGATGGCGCCGGCGTTCAGCGCCTCCAGCACCGGTGCTGCCGCCGGGAAATCGGCGAACTCCAGTGTATAGGGGATGTCCTTCAACTGGCCGGAGGCTTCCAGCAGCGAGCGGATGGTGGACCGCTGGTCGCCGACCTTGAGGATGTCTCCGGCGGTGGCGGCGGTGGCGGCGGAGAAGGCTGGGCGGGACAGCAGCGGGGCCGCCAGGGCGGGGGCCAGCAGTCCGGCGGCGGCGGCTTTGCCGGCTCCGCTCAGCAGGCGGCGGCGCGACAGGGGGAACGGACGGTGCTCGGTCATCTTTGAAAATCCAGTTCGGGGAAAGCGGTGGCGGAGTCAGGACAGGGCCCGGGCACGGGCGAAGATCTGGTCCATCCGCCAATGTTCGTTGGCATAGCGCGGGTCGCCGGCCCATTCGTCCCAGCCGGAGTCGCGGCGGTAGCTGCCGCGCTGGCCGGAGCGTTCGACCTCTTCGGCGCTCACCGTGGCCGGCGTCTCGCAGTCGGGATCGACATAGAGCGCGTCGGGCTGGCAGTAGAGTTCGCACAGGAAGCAGGTCTGGCAGTCCTGCTGCCGGGCGATCACCGGCGGCCCGCCGCGGACGGCGTCGAAGACGTTGGTCGGGCAGACGCGGACGCAGACCTGGCATCCGGTGCAGCGGTCGGCGATGACGAGGCTGATCATGCGGCACCTGCCTGGGGTGTGGCGGGATGGTCGAGAGGCTGGGGGGCCGGGCCCTCGAAGCGGGACCACAGCCGGTCCAGCCCGCCGACGGTCAGGCGCCGGGCCAGAGCCGGGTGGCTGGCCGGGGCATCGACGCGCAGATGCATGCCGCGGCTTTCCGGCCGGACGAGTGCTGCGCGGGTGCACCAGCGGGCGACGGCGGTCAGGGCGGCGCTCTCGCGCGCCTGCACCGTTTCCCCCGCCGTGGCCGCCCCGTCGCCGTCCAGATGGTCGCGCAGGTCGCTCCACACCCCCTCCAGCCGCGACAGCGAGCGGGCCAGCGCTGGGCCGCGGCGGAAGATGGTCTTGTCGTAGGGCAGCATCTCGGCCTGGACGGCGGCGGTGACGGCGCGCGGATCGACCGCCGCGGCGTGGCGCGCCGGGCGCAGTCCGGCCTGTCCCAGCGGACGGGCGGGAGTGTCGGTGCGCCGGCCGTGGCGGGCCGCCCGCGCCGCGGCGGCGCGTCCGGCGATCACGCCCGACGACAGCGCCCAGGCGGCCAGGATGGCGCCGCCGCCCGACACCGCCCCCGCCACCGGCTCGCGCGTTGCGGCATCGCCGACGACGAACAGCCCGTCGGCGGCGGTGCCGCAGTCGTCGTCCGCCAGCCGGATGCCGCCGGACCCGCGGATGGTGCCCTCCGGCCGCAACAGCACGGGAAAGCGTTGGGTGAAGGGATCGACGCCGCCCCCGCCACCACCAACACCTGCGCCACTGCGGTCGAAGGGCAGCATCATGTTGGGCTGCACCCGGCGCAGCCGCTCGCGGATGTCCGCCGGCATGCGGTGCAGGCTGCACAGCACCGGCCCTTCCAGCATGGCGCGGGCCAGCGTCCGGGTGGTGTCGCCGGGCGGCACGGCGATCTCCCGTCCCTCGCCGTCGTAATAGGTGGCGAAGGCGAAGGACATCGACCGGGTCATGGTCGAATGGGCCGGCGACACCGTGTGGTAGGTGGAGAACTCCATGCCGGAGAAATCCACCCCGGCCTCCGCCGCCATCAGGTGGCCGTCGCCGGTGTTGGTGTGGCTGCCGAGAAGCCGCGACTTGAAGGCGCACCCGCCGGTCGCCAGGATCACCGCCCCGGCGCGCACGGTCCAGGCCTCGCCCCGCTGGCGGCGCAGGCCGCGCGCGCCGACGATGGTCCCATCGGAGTCGGCCAGCAGTTCCAGCGCCGGACTCTGGTCGAGGATGCGGACGCCGAGCCTGTGGATCTTCCGGCGCATCGCCCGCAGATATTCCGGCCCGCGCAGGCCGCGGTACTGCACCGTTCCGGCCTCGTCGGTGGAGAAGTCGTAGACATCGGCGATGGTCGGCAGGGTGGTCCAGGTGATGTCGAGGATCCGCTCCATCCAGGCCGGGTCGGCGATGCCGCCGGCAATCGCCATGCGCTGGCGGATCGCCTCGGCCCGCGCGTCTGGATCGGGGGGCACCCACCAGTGGCCGGGACCAGAGGTGGCGGCGACCCCGCTGGCGCCGCAATAGCCCTTGTCGGCCAGCACCACCCTGGCCCCGGCCTGTGCCGCCGCCAGCGCCGCCCAGGTCCCCGACAGGCCGCCGCCGATCACCAGCACGTCGGCGGCGATGGCCGGCAATTCCGCGATGGGCGGAGTGGTCGATCCCTGGATGTTCGGCATTTCTGTGAAACTCCGCCGCTTCGATGCATCTGTGTGTTGTTTCTTACAATACCGCGGCGGCACCCCGTCAATTTTGGAATGCTCATGATTTCATTGAGTTTCTCAAATGAGTCGGATGCCGGCGGCCCTGGCGGGATCAATAATAACACCATAAAAATGTATAAGAAAAACACAAAACACTATCTTTACAGTAGGAATAAACAGTGATTAAGCTCTGTCCCTACGGTGAATGCGGGGCGCCGCACATGACCCCCAGAGGGGCCCGAACGAGGCCCGAACCAGGAGACACCAGGCATGCCGTTCCGTCCGTTGCACGACCGCGTCGTCGTCCGCCGTGTGGCGCAGGAGGAAAAGTCGAAGGGCGGGATCATCATCCCCGACACCGCCAAGGAGAAGCCGCAGGAGGCCGAGGTGATCGCCGTCGGTCCCGGCGTGCGCGACGACCAGGGCCGCATCCACCCGCTCGACGTGAAAATCGGCGACCGGGTGGTCTTCGGCAAATGGTCGGGCACCGAGATCAAGGTGCAGGGCGAGGATCTGCTGGTCATCAAGGAATCCGACATCGTCGGCGTGGTCGAGCCCGCCTGACGCCTCCGCCCAGGCAGAACCGCCCGTTTCCGCTGGAACCCACCCAAAAAAGACTTCGATAAAAAGGACATCGCCATGGCCGCCAAGGACGTCAAATTCTCCGCCGATGCCCGCGACCGCATCCTGCGCGGCGTCGATACCCTCGCCAATGCCGTGAAGGTCACGCTGGGCCCGAAGGGCCGCAACGTCGTGATCGAGAAATCCTTCGGCGCCCCCCGCATCACCAAGGACGGCGTGACGGTCGCCAAGGAGATCGAACTGGCCGACCGCTTCGAGAATCTCGGTGCCCAACTGGTGCGCGAGGTGGCGTCGAAGACCGCCGATCTGGCCGGCGACGGCACCACCACCGCCACCGTGCTGGCCCAGGCCATCGTCCGCGAGGGCGCCAAGGCAGTCGCCGCCGGGCTGAACCCGCTGGACCTCAAGCGCGGCATCGACCGCGCCGTCGCCGCGGTGATCGCCGACGTGAAGGAGCGGGCCAAGACCATCGCCACCAACGACGAGGTGGCGCAGGTCGGCACCATCTCCGCCAACGGCGAGCGCGCCATCGGCGCCATCATCGCCGAGGCGGTGTCCAAGGTCGGCAACGACGGCGTCATCACGGTGGAGGAGGCCAAGAGCCTGGAGACCGAGCTGAACGTGGTCGAAGGGCTTCAGTTCGACCGCGGCTATCTCTCGCCCTACTTCGTCACCAACGCCGAGAAGCTGGTCGTCGATTTCGACAACCCCTACATCCTGATCCACGACAAGAAGCTGTCCAGCCTGCAGCCGCTGCTGCCGGTGCTGGAGGCGGTGGTGCAGTCCTCCCGCCCGCTGCTGATCGTCGCTGAGGATGTCGAGGGCGAGGCGCTGGCGACGCTGGTGGTCAACAAGCTGCGCGGCGGGCTGAAGATCGCCGCGGTGAAGGCGCCGGGCTTCGGCGACCGCCGCAAGGCGATCCTGGAGGACATCGCCGTCCTCACCAACGGGCAGGTGATCAGCGAGGACATCGGCCTCAAGCTGGAGACCGTCACGCTGGCCGATCTCGGCACCGCCAAGCGGGTGGTGATCGCCAAGGAGGAGACCACGGTCATCGACGGGGCCGGCGGCCGCGAGGCCATCGACGCCCGCATCGCTCAGATCCGCGCCCAGATCGAGGAAACCACCTCGGACTACGACCGCGAGAAGTTGCAGGAGCGGCTGGCCAAGCTGTCGGGCGGCGTCGCGGTGATCCGCGTCGGCGGCTCGACCGAGGTCGAGGTGAAGGAGCGCAAGGACCGCGTGGACGATGCCGTCCACGCCACCCGCGCCGCCATCGCCGAGGGCATCGTGCCCGGCGGCGGCGTCACCCTGCTCTATGCCACCCGCGCCATCGATGCGGTGGTGCCGGTCAACGACGACGAGCGCGTCGGCATCGACATCGTGCGGCGCGCGCTTCAGGCGCCGGTGCGCCAGATCGCCGAGAATGCCGGGGCCGACGGGTCGGTCATCGTCGGCAAGCTGCTGGAGGGGGGCGACACCGCCTTCGGCTACGACGCGCAGACCGGCGAGTTCACCGACCTGCTGAAGGCCGGCATCATCGATCCGGCCAAGGTCGTGCGCATCGCCTTGCAGGACGCGGCGTCGGTCGCCGGCCTGCTGATCACCACCGAGGCGCTGATCGTCGAGCGTCCGGAACCGAAGTCCCCGGCGGCATCGGCCGGGGCCGGCGGCGGTTACGATTTCTGATCGCGACCGCCAGGACGCAGGCGGGCGGAGCGACCCTTGTCCTTCCGGCGCTCCGCCCCGCCCGCGTCCCGTCCTCCCGTGCCTGAAGCCGCCGCCCGTCAGCGGGTCCACGCCCCGGTGCCGGGCGGCGGCCTTTTTTCGAATGCGTGCCGAAAGCCTTTTGGAGACGACGCCATGCCCCAGCCTGCGCTTTCCCGACGTTCAGTGCTTTTCCACACCCTGGCCGGAGGTTTGGCGCTCGCCTGCATCGCGATGTCCGGCGGGCCGGCGAACGCGGCTGCCGGCGAGCCGCTGTGGTTCGGCGTCAGCGGGCCGCTGACCGGTCCCAGCGCGCAGTATGGCGCGCAGTGGAAGAAGGGCTTCGACCTGGCGCTCGACCGGATCAACGCTGCCGGCGGGGTGAAGGGCCGTCCGCTGCGCTACGTGTTCGAGGACAGCCAGAACGATCCGCGCCAGTCCATCGCCATCGCCCAGAAATTCGTCGCCGACCCGAAGATCCTGATCGAGCTGGGCGACTTCTCCAGCCCGGCGTCGATGGCCGCCTCGCCGATCTACCAGCGGGCCGGGCTGGTGCAGTTCGGCTTCACCAACTCCCACCCCGACTTCACCAGGGGCGGCGACTTCGTCTGGAGCAATTCCATCAGCCAGGCGGAGGAGCAGCCGAACGTCGCCGATTTCGCGGTCACCTCGCTGAAGCTCAAGCGGCTGGCGGTGCTGCACCTCAACACCGACTGGGGCCGCACCAGCAAGGACATCTTCGTCAAGGCGGCAAGGGAGCGCGGGGCGGAGGTCGTCGCCACCGAGGGCTACCTGCCCGACGAGAAGGACTTCCGCTCCACCCTGGTGCGGGTGCGCGAGGCCAATCCCGACGGCATCGTCCTGATCTCCTACTATGCCGACGGCGCGGCCATCGCCCGGCAGCTGAAGCCGGTCGGTCTCAACCAGCCGGTGGTCGCGGTGGGGTCCGTCTATTCGCCCAAGTTTCTCGAACTGGGTGGCGAGGCGGTCAACGGTGTCCACACCCGCGCCAACTTCTTTCCAGCGGAACCTCGTCCGGAGGTGCAGGGCTTCGTCGCCGCCTACCGTGCGAAGTACCAGGAGGAGCCGGACGCTTTTTCCGCTTACGCCTATGACGCGGTGCTGGTGGCGCAGCGGGTGATCGAGGCCGGCGGCACCGACCGCACCGCGATCCGCGACGCCTTTCCCCGCGTGAAGGACATCCCCAGCGTCATCTTCGGCAAGGCGACCTTCGATCCGGAGACGCGCCGCGTGTCCGGCGTGCGCAACGTCAAGCTGGTGGTCAGGGACGGCGCCTTCGCCCTGTGGGACGGCAGCCTCCCCGCCGCCACCAACTGATCCGATTTCTTGTAGTTTGAAAGCGATTCCGATGCTCGATCTGTTTCTCCGCTCCACCGCGCTGGTCGCCGGCACCCTGTCGCTGCTGACCGCGCTCGGCGTCGTCCAGCCGGCCTTCTCGCAGCCGGCCGATCCGGCGAAGGATCCTGTGGTGCTCGGCGTCAGCGGGCCGCTGACCGGCCAATATGCGCAGTATGGCGCGCAGTGGCAGCGCGGCTTCGATCTGGCGCTGGAGCAGGTGAATGCCGGCGGCGGCATCCAGGGCCGCCCGCTGCGCGTCCAGTTCGAGGACAGCCAGAGCGATCCCAAGCAGACCGTCGCCATCGCCCGCAAGTTCGTCGCCGACGGCCGCATCGTCGCCGAGCTGGGCGACTTCACCAGCGCGGCGTCGATGGCGGCCTCGCCCATCTATCAGAATGGCGGGCTGGTGCAGTTCGGCTTCACCAATTCGCACCCGGATTTCACCAGGGGCGGCGATTTCGTCTGGAGCAACGCGCTCAACCAGGCGGAGGAGATGCCGGTCCTGGCCGATTACGCGGTGACGGCGCTGGGTCTGAAGCGCGTCGCCCTGCTGTTCATCAACAACGACTGGGGCCGCACCAGCAAGGACCTGTTCGCCAAGGCGGCGAAGGAGCGCGGGGCGGAGGTGGTCGGTGCCGAGGGCTATCTGGCCGACGAGAAGGATTTCCGCTCCGCCCTGGTCCGGGTGCGCGACACGAAGCCGGACGGCATCGTGCTGGTCTCCTACTATGCCGACGGCGCCCAGATCACCCGCCAGCTGCGCGAGGCCGGGCTGACCCAGCCGGTGGTGGCAGCCGGGTCGGTCTATTCGCCCAAGTTCCTTGAGCTGGGCGGGGCGGCGGTCGAGGGCGTCCACACCACCACCCCCTTCTTCCCCGGCGACCCGCGGCCGGAGGTCCAGACCTTCGTCAAGGCCTACAGCGCCAAATACGGGTTGGAGCCGGATGCCTATTCCAGCCGCGCCTACGACGCGCTTCTGCTGCTGGCCACCGTGATCCGGCAGAGCGGCACCGACCGCACCGCCGTCCGCGACGGGCTCGCCACCGTCAAGGATGCGCCGAGCGTCGTCTACGGCACCGTCCGCTTCGATCCGCAGACCCGCCGTGTCGACAAGCCGCTGAGCACGCGGCTCGTCGTGAAGAACGGCGGCTTCGCCCTGTGGGAGCAGGCGGGGCGGGACCCGGCTACGGCCAAGGCCGCGAACTGACGCCGGAAGGACCGACCATCGTGCTTCCCACCACTCTCGGCCCGTGGCTCGACTACACCATCAACGGGCTGGTCATCGGCAACATCTATGCGCTGCTGGCCGTCGGTCTGGCGCTGATCTTCGGCGTCTCGCACCTGATCAACTTCGCCCATGGCTCGGTTTACATGGTCGGCGCCTATATCGGCTGGCTGTGCGTGACCAAGCTCAATCTGCCGCTGCCGGTGACATTCGTCACGGTGGCGGCCGGCTGCGGGCTCTTGGGGGCTGTGATCGAGCGGGTCGGCCTGCGCCCGCTGCGCAACGCCCCGCGCATCGCCCCGCTGCTCGCCACCATCGGCCTGTCGGTGGTGCTCGACCAGTCGGCCCAGCTGCTGTTCAGCCCCGACCCGCGCGCGCTGCCGACCCAGCTGCCGACCTGGCGGGTCGCCATCGGCGGCGGCAGCATCGGCGCGCTCGACCTGCTGATCGCCGGGGTGGGCATCGGCAGCGCCGCCCTGCTCTACGGCTTCCTGCGCTTCACCAAGCTGGGCTGGGCGGTGCGGGCGACGGCGCTCGACCGTGACGCGGCGCAGCAGTGCGGCGTCGACGTCGACAAGGTGAACCGCACGGTGTTCGCCATCGCCTCGGCGCTGGGCGGGGTCAGCGGCCTGCTGGTCGGGATGTATTACAACACCATCGACCCCAACATGGGCTTCCAGGCCGGGCTGAAGGGCATCGTCGCCCAGCTGATCGGCGGCGTCGGCAACGTGCCGGGCGCCATCGCCGGCAGCCTGCTGCTCGGCCTGATCGAGAGCTACGGCATCGCCCTGTTCGGCACCAGCTACCGCAACCTGTTCGCCTTCGTCGCGCTGATCCTGATCCTGGTGCTGCGGCCGAACGGCCTGTTCGCCCGTGCCCGCCGCCTGCCGCCGGAGCCGCTGACCGGCACCTTCATCGCCCCCAGCCGGCCGCTGGTCCTGCCGAAAGGGGCGGTGTGGGCGCTGGCCGCCGCCGCACTCGCCCTGCCGCTGGTCGTGCAGCAGCCCTATCTGTTACAGACGCTGGGCAATGCCTGGCTTTACGCCCTGCTGGCGCTCAGCCTGACGCTGGTCGCCGGCACGGTCGGGCAGGTGTCGCTCGGCCATGCCGGGCTGCTCGCCATCGGCGCCTATGCGTCCTCGCTGCTGGCGCTCGATGCCGGGGTGCCGGTGCTGCTGGCGGTGCCGCTGGCCGGTCTGGTGGCGGCGGCGCTGGGCACGGCACTGGTCTATCCCGCCTTCCGGCTGCGCGGCCATTACGTCTCCATCGCCACGCTGGCGGTGGGCGAGATCGTGACGCTGGTCATCCTCAATTGGGAAAGCCTGACCCGCGGCCCGATCGGCGTCACCGGCATCCCGCCTTTGTCGGTGGCGGGCAAGCCGCTGGTCAGCGGACAATGGGTCTATTGGGTGCCGCTGGCCGTCCTGCTGGCCTTCGCCGCCCTGCAATCGCGCCTGCTGAACTCCCATCTCGGCCGCACGCTGCGGGCGATCCGCGAGGACGACGTGGCGGCGCGCTCCTACGGCGTCGATCTCAACCGCTACAAGGGTCTGGCCTTCGCGGTGGCGGGATTCATCGCCGGGGTGGGCGGCGCGCTGATGGCGCATTTCTACTCCTACATCAACCATGAGACCTTCCCGGCGCCGGTGTCGATGCTGGCGCTGACCATGGTCATCCTCGGCGGGCTCGGCAACGTCGCCGGGGCCGTGCTGGGGGCGGCGGTGCTGGTCGGGCTGCCGGAGCTGTTCCGCGCGGCGGCCGAATACCGCATGCTGATCTACGGCGTCGTCCTGCTGCTGCTGATCCGCTTCCGCCCGCAGGGCCTTCTGGGAACGGTGTGAGGACGCCATGGCGACGCAATCGACAACGCCCCTTCTCGAGATCGCCGGCCTGACCCGCCGCTTCGGCGGGCTGACCGCGGTCAACGGCCTGTCGCTGACGGTGGGGCAGGGCGAGCTGGTCAGCATCATCGGCCCGAACGGCGCCGGCAAGACCACCCTGTTCAACCTGATCTCCGGGCTCGACGCGCCGGATGCTGGCTTCGTCACCTTCGAGGGCCGCGACGTGACCGGCCTTTCCGCCGAACGGCTGGCCGCCCTCGGGCTGGCCCGCAGCTTCCAGCATGGCCGGGTGTTCGGCAACCTCAGCGTGCTCGACAATGTGCTGGTCGGCGCCCACACCCGGCTGCGCGCGGTGAAGCCGCAAATTCCGCTGGTGGGGCCGCTGGTCGAGCTGGCGCTGGCGCTGATCCGCCCGCCTTCGGTCCGGGCGGAGGAGGAGCGGCTGCGCGCCGAGGCGACGGAGATCGTCCGGATGTTCGGCGAGCGGCTGACCCCGCGCCTCGACAAGCCGGCGCACAGCCTGTCCTACGCCAACCGCCGCCGGGTGGAGATCGCCCGCGCGCTGGCCCTGCATCCCCGCCTGCTGCTGCTGGACGAGCCGACCGCCGGCATGAACCCGACCGAGACGGCGGAGATGCTGGAGATCATCCGCGGCCTGAAGGCGCGCGGACTGACGATCCTGCTGATCGAGCACAAGCTGGATCTGGTGATGCAGCTGTCCGACCGGGTGGTGGTGATGGACCATGGCGCCCGCATCGCCGAGGGGCCGCCCGCTGCGGTCGCCGGCGATCCGGCGGTGATCGAGGCCTATCTCGGCCACAAGGCGGTGGGTGCCGCGAATCAGGATACGGGCCAGGACGCGAACGCCGCCGTCCCGGTTCGGATCGCGCATTGAGGGGGACCGGCGGAATGACCGACGCCTTGCTGCGGCTCGACCGCGTGAACAGCTTCTACGGGCCGGTGCAGGTCCATTTCGACCTGTCGCTGGAGGTGCCGCGCGGGCAGATCGTCTGCCTGCTGGGCGGCAACGCCAGCGGCAAATCCACCTCGATGAAGATCATCCTGGGGCTGCTGAAGCCGCGCTCCGGGCAGGTGGTCTTCGACGGGCAGCCGCTGACCGGCCTGACCACGCCGCAGATCGTCCGGCGCGGAATCGGCTCGGTGCCCGAATCCCGCCGCCTGTTCGGCACCATGACGGTGCGCGAGAATGTGCTGATGGGCGCCTACACCCGCAGCGACGCGCACAGGGTGGCGGAGGATTACGAGGGCGTCCTCGACCTGTTCCCCAAGCTGCGCGAACGCCATGCCCAGCAGGCGGGCACCCTGTCGGGCGGGGAGCAGCAGATGGTGGCGATGGCCCGCGCCCTGATGGGGCGTCCGCGGCTGATCGTGATGGACGAGCCGACGATGGGCCTGTCGCCCTTGCATGTCGACCGCGTGCTGGAGATGATCCAGACCATCAACCGGCAGGGCGTGAGCATCTTCATGGTGGAACAGAACGCCAGCCTCGCCTTGCAGATCGCCCATCGCGGCTATGTGCTGCAAACCGGACGCATCGTGCTGTCCGGCCCGGCCGCCGACCTCGCCCGCGACCCGCAGATTCGCGACGCCTATCTGGGCGGTGCCCAGGCCGCCTGACGCCGTCCGCCCGACGCAGCATTTCCGACAGGACCCCCTTCCGATGACCAAGGACAACTCCGCCGTGCCTTCCACCGTTACAGACCCCGGCCCCCGCTCGCTGGAGGAGCTGGAGGCGCGGCTCGCCCGCGACCTCGACCTGCTCACCCTGCCGCCGGCCGACTGGGTGCCGGCGCGGGACGGCGTTCTCGACGTCGCCATCGTCGGGGCCGGCATGGCCGGGCTGACCGCCGCCTTCGCCCTGCGCAAGGTCGGCATCTCCAACATCCGGCTGTTCGACCGGGCGCCTGCCGGCCGCGAGGGGCCGTGGGGGACCTATGCCCGCATGGAGACCCTGCGGTCGCCCAAGACGCTGACCGGTCCGGCGCTGGGCTTCGCCAACCTGACCTTCCGCGCCTGGTTCGAGGCGCAGTTCGGCCGCGCCGCCTGGGACGCGCTGTTCCGCATTCCGCGTCTGCAATGGCTGGACTACCTGACCTGGTACCGCCGCGTCACCGGCGCGCCGGTGCGGAACGACACCGCCCTGACGGCGATCTCCGGCGACGCAGACGGCGTGACCCTCGACCTCGACGGTCCGGAGGGGCGGCAGCGGGTGCGGGCGCGCCGGGTGATCCTGGCGAACGGGCGCGACGGCCTGGGCGGCCCCTTCGTCCCGGCCTTCTGGAAGGCGGTGGACAAGCGGTTCTGGAGCCATGCCCATGAACCCATCGACTTCGACGGCCTGAAGGGCAGGACGGTGGCGGTGCTCGGTGCCGGCGCCGGGGCGGTGGACAATGCGGCGGAGGCGCTGGAGCGGGGCGCCGCCAAGGTCTACATGCTGATCCGCCGGGCGGAGCTGCCGCGCATCAACAAGAGCCTGGGCGCCGGCCATCCCGGCATCGTCCTCGGCTTCCACACCCTGTCGGACGAGCGGCGCTGGGCCTACAACCAGTACATCGCCGACACCGGCTTGCCGGCCCCGCACAATTCCATGCTGCGCTGCTCGCGCCATCCCAACTTCTCGCTGCTGACCGGCTGCGCCGTCGAGGCGGCGGAGGCGGAGGGCGGCCGTCTGGTCCTGCGCACCGGACGCGGCACGGTGACGGTCGACCACGTCATCCTCGCCACCGGCTTCGCGCTGGATTGGGAACAGCGGCCGGAACTGGCGGAAATCGCCCGCCACACCCTGCTGTGGCGCGACCGCTATGTCCTTCCCGGCCATGAGGCCGGCGAGTTCGCCCAGCATCCCTATCTCGGCGCCGATTTCGAGTTCCTTGAGCGCACCCCCGGCGAGGCGCCCTGGCTGAACCGCATCCATGCCTTCAACTACGCCGCGGTGCTGAGCCACGGCAAGGTGACCGGCGACATCCCCGGCATCAGCGCCGGGGCGGAGCGTCTGGCCGACAGCATCACGGCGGCGCTGTTCACCGAGGATTACGATGAGCACTGGCAGCGGCTGATCGGGTTCGAGACGCCGGAACTGCTGGGCGACGAATGGACCGAAGCGGAGGATTTCCAATGAGCGCCACCAGCAGCGCCACTGCCGACGGGGCGGCCCACATCGCCCCCGACCTGATCGACCGGCTGGCCGGCCTGTCCGACGCCTCTCCACTGCTGGCCCTGCGCGCCCGCCGGGCGGAGATCCGCACCCGCACCCAGGCGGCGCACGACGCCCTGCTGGCGCCGCGGCGGCCCGGCCTGTTTCCGGCCGCCGAGCGCGCCGCGGTGGCGGAACGCATCGCGGCGCTGGCCGGAAACGATGCGCTCGCCGCCCATTACCGCGGGCTTGCCGCCGGCGCCGGGGCCCGCCCGGCCCTGGTCGCCCATGCGGAGCGGGTCACCCGGTCCCCGCGCGAGTCCCGGCCGGAGCATCTGGGCGCGCTGGAGGCGGCGGGGCTGGATGCGCACGGCATCGTCGCGCTGTCGCAGTTGATCGCACTGGTGAACTATCAGGTGCGCCTGCTGGCCGGACTGCATGCGCTGGCGGGGCAGGCGGCTGGGGATGCGGCGGAAGCGTCGTCCGGCCCGCTGCCCACCGGGGCGCCGGTGCCGGTCGATGCGGACATCGGCTTCACCACCGACGTGCTGGACTGGAAGCCCTGGCTGCCCCCCGTGGTGTTGGAGGATGCGACGGAGGAGCAGCGGCTCGCTCTGGCGGTGACGCCGTCCAACATCGCCATCGGCGCCTATTCGCTGGTGCTGGCGCATGAGCCGGAATCGCTTCTGCACCGCACGCCGCTGTTCAACGGCATCATGTACGCCCCGCGCGGCCTGCCCCGCGCCGAGCGCGAGTTCGCGACCGCCGTGGAATCGGTGCTGAACGGCTGTGTCTACTGCGCCTCCGTCCATGCCCGCCGCTTCGTCGAGCTGACCGGCGGCAGGGATGCGGTCGATCTGCTGTTCGCGCAGGGGATTTCCGGCCAGGACGATCCGCGCCGCCAAGCCATCGCCCAGGCCGCCGCCCGCCTGACCGCCACGCCGGCCGCCCTGACGGCGGAGGATGCCGCAGCGCTTCGCCGGGCCGGAGTGGAGGACGGCGAGATCCTGGATCTCGTCCTGGCGGTCGCGATCTTCGCCTGGGCCAACCGCCTGATGCTGAGCCTGGGCGAGGCCGTGCGCTGAACGGAGCCCCGACCGGACCGAAAAGGCCTGACCGCCGCGGCGGTCGGGCCTTTCACCGGGCATCCGCGACCGGAACACCACCACCCGCCTGGAGAGGGTCAACGGGAAAGCCGCGGGCCTCATCCCTGCTCTCGGCCCCGTTCCCGTCCCCGCCTCCGAGCAGCAGGTCGATCCTGTCGCGCAGGGCCAGCAGCGCCGAGCGGTCCTTCTCCGCCAGATCCGGCGCCGTGTCGATCCGGTCCAACTGGCGAACGCAGCGCCGCACCGCCGACAAGGCGCGCGGGACGGCCGGCAGCGCCTCGCGCCGCATCCGCCGTGCCTGCCGCACGGTGAGCGCTCCGCCTGCCGCCTGCCGCCACAGCTCCGCCTGCGCCGACGCGTCGCGGACCCGCACGATCTCCACCAGCAGCGAGCGCGACACCAGCCGCCGCGCCTGCGGGTATTCCGCTTTGATCCAGTCCGGCAGCCGGTTCAGGCCCAGCATGTCGCCGATCCAGCTCGTGCTGCGCCCGACCAGCCGGGCCAGCGCCTCGCGTCCCCAGCCCCGCTCCACCAGCCGCTGGAGCGCTTCGGCCAGTTCCAGCGCGTCCAGCCCCTGGCGCTGCATGTTCTCCACCAGCGACAGCACCGCGGCGCCTTCGTTGGTCACCGGCACCGCCGGCACACCGGCCCGGCCCAGCGCCTGCATCGCGCGCAGCCGCCTTGCGCCGGCCAGCAGCTCGTAACGCCCATTCCCCAGCGGACGGACCATGATGGGCTGCAACAGCCCGACCTCCTCGATGGATCGGGCGAGCGAATCCAGCCCGTCGTCGTCGATGCGGCGGCGGGCATGGCTGTCGGGCACGGCGATGGCGGCGACGGCAATGCACGCGGCGTCGCCCATGGCGGCAAGGCTCATGGCACACGAACTCCTGGGGCGGGCAGGGGAGGGGTCGGGGACTTTACAGGCGCAGCTGGCGCGCTGGCGACACGACACTGCCGTTCTTCAGGCATATTGTCAATATAAAGGAAATAAATCCTGCAAAATGTCGGCCGGCGGTCAGGCGCTGCGGGCCCGGTCCGCCTGTTCGCGCAGGCTCGTCACCGTGTGCGTCGGGCTGATGGCTTCCGGGTCGATGACCAGTTCCAGCAGGGCGAGGCGTCCTGCCGCCATGGCGCGCTCGAAGGCCGGCATGAACTCCCCGGTCCGGGTGATGCGTTCGGCATGGGCGCCGAAGCTCTGCGCCAGGGTGACGAAGTCGGGATTCTTCAGCTCGGTGCCGATGACGCGCCGGGGATACTCGCGCTCCTGGTGCATGCGGATGGTCCCGAACATGCCGTTGTTGACCAGCACCACCACGATTGCCGCCTCGTACTGCGCGGCGGTCGCGAGTTCCTGCACGCTCATCATGAAGCAGCCGTCGCCGGCGAAGGCCACCACCGGCCGCTCCGGATGCAGAAGCTTCGCCGCGATTGCCGCCGGGATGCCATAGCCCATCGAGCCGGAGGTCGGCGCCAGCATGGTGCGGAACCGGCGGTAGCGGTGGAAGCGGTTCGGCCAGATGGCGAAATTGCCGGCCCCGTTGGTGACGATGGTGTCCGGCGGCAGGGTCTCGCGCAGCCAGCCCATGATCTCGCCCATCTGCAACGGGCCGGGAATGGACGGCGGATCGGTCCAGGCGAGATAGGCGTCGTGGATGGCCTTGGTGCGTTCCCGGATCCGTTCCGCGTTCCGGCGGGAGGCCGGCGGCGCCAGCGCGGCGAGCGCCCTGGCGGTCGTGCGCATGCCGGCGTTGATGGCGAGCGCCGGCTGGTAGACGCGGCCCAGCTCCTCGACCCCGGCATGGACATGCACCAGGGTCTGTCGCGGACACGGGATGTCGAGCAGCGTGTAGCCGCCGGTCGTCGCCTCTCCCAGACGCGGGCCGACGACGAGCAGCAGGTCGGTCTCTTGGACGGTCCTGGCCAGGGCGGGGTTGACGCCGAGGCCGAGATCGCCGGCATAGTTGGGATGGGCGTTGTCGAACAGATCCTGCGAGCGGAAGGACACGCCGACCGGCAGGTCCCACGCCTCGGCGAAGCGGCGGATGTCGTCGCAGGCCTCCGCCGTCCAGCCGCCGCCGCCGACCAGCAGGAGCGGCCTCTCGGCCGTGCCCAGCAGCCGCTCCAGCTCCGCCAGATCCTCCGGCCGTAGGCCGGGCTCTACCGCGCGGTACGGTTCGGCCGGGCGGGGGGCCGCCCGTTCGACAAGCATGTCTTCCGGAAGGGCGAGCACCACCGGTCCCGGACGGCCGGACGTCGCCGTGTAGAAGGCGCGGCCGACCATCTCGGGGATGCGGCCGGCCTCGTCGATCTGCGCCACCCATTTGCTGAGCGGGCCGTACATGCGGCGGTAATCGACCTCCTGGAAGGCTTCGCGCTCCTGCGCGCTCCGCTCGATCTGGCCGATGAAGAGGATCATCGGCGTGGAATCCTGGTGCGCGATGTGGACGCCGTGGCTGGCGTTGGTGGCGCCCGGTCCGCGGGTGACGAAGCAGATGCCGGGGCGGCCGGTGCATTTGCCGTAGGCCTCGGCCATCATCGCCGCTCCGCCCTCGTGCCGGCAGATGGTGACCGCGATCTCCGGGGCATCGACCAGCGCATCGAGCACGGCGAGGTAGCTTTCGCCCGGCACGCAGAAAACCCGGTCGACCCCGTTCAGGCGCAGCATGTCGACCAGAAGGCGCCCACCGGTGGCCGGGGCGGTGGCCGGGGCGGATCCGTTGTTCATCGAGATCATCCTTTCCAATGCGTCGGCAAGGCGGCGGTCCATCGCCTTGCCTTGCGGACGCACGACTCCCGTCGCTCCGGCGGTCTGCCGAAGCGTCGCTTCACGTCAGCGATGTGCGCTGGATTAAGGCCGGCGCGTTACGACGACGGGCCGGTCTTGGCCTCTCCGGCGACGGCGAAATGCTCGGGCTCGATCTCGTTCACCATGATGCGCACGCTTTCGCGCGGCGCGCCGAGGGTGCGATGGATCGCCTCCGTGACCTCGCGGTACATGGCGGCCTTCTTTTCCTGCGACCGGCCCTTGATCAGGGTGATGTTGACGATAGGCATGGGTCCTCTCCCTTCGGATCGATTGTCAGTGTCGAGACGCTCATTTCCCCACGACATGCGCGACGGAGCGGAGGCTGCCGAGCTGGTAGGGCATCAGCTTCGCCACCCGGACCAGCTCCTCGCCGATGCCGGCGATCCTGGCCTCGTCCATGTCGCGGGAATGCCCGGTCACCACCAGGCAGCCGACATGGCCGTTGTTCCAGGTGGGGATGTTGGCCGCGATGGCGGTCAGGCCGACATGGTGTTCGTCATGCGCCACCACATAGCCCCGCAGGGCGGAGACGCGCAGATCCTCGTCCAGCTCGGCGCGGTCGACGATGGTCTGCGGGGTGTAGACCTTGTAAGGCTCCGGCCCGAGGACGGCGGCACGCTGCTCCGGATCGAGGCTGAGCAGCAGCGCCTTGCCAGAGCCGGAGCCGTGCAGCGGGCCCTGGAGCCAGGTGTTGTAGTAGGGCGACAGCGATCCCGGAGCCTGGGCGATGTCGGTCACCATCCGCTCGGTGCTGAGATAGAGGACGAGCACCACGGTTTCCCGCAGGTTGCGCGCCAGCTCGATCAGCACGGAGTGCGATTCCCGCCGAAGCTGGTTGATGGGATGCATCAGCGGCAGCGGCAGCAGGCCCTTGGGCGACGGCGCATAGCGCTTGGAATCGGCCAGACGGACGACGTAGCCGCTGTCCTCCAGCGTGCGCAGCAGGCGCAGCGTCGTGCTCTGGTCCAGACGGGTCAGCGCCGCGACCTCGCCCAGCATCAGCGGCTGCGGTGCATCGACGATGGCGTCGAGGATCGCCAGCCCGCGGGCGAGCGTGCCGGCCGGTCCTTCGCGCTCGCCGTCGTTGCCGGCCTTGGTCCGTTCCTCGTCCGCGCTTTTCACCATGGCTGTGCCCTGTGTCGTTGTCCTGCCGGGAGAGTGGGCGGCAGGCCGGCCCAGCCGTCGGACCTGTGCTCTCCCGGAAGATGTGTCAAGGTTTTTGCGTGTCATGGGGTCCGGCCGGCTCCTGGCCGGTGCCCCAGCCACTGCTTTGCGATCTCCCCGCCGCCTTCCCCCTGGGCGGGGGGACGGGCGGGCGGCGGCAGGCCGTCTTCGAACTTCACCGGATAGCCGACGACGCGAATCGGTCCGCCGCTCGCGGTCTCGAAGCTGTGGAGCAGGTTGCGGCCCGCGACCTGATCGGAGGCGAGCGCCTGGACGACGGAGCGCACCGCACCGGCGGGCAGGCTGCGGGCGGCGAGCCGCTCCATCCAATGGGCGCGGGGCCGCTCGCGGAACCGGGCGGCGAGCCGCTGGCTGAGCAGGACGCGGTTGGCGACGCGGTCGGCATTGGTGCGGAAGGCCGGATCGTCGCGCATCGCGAGGTCCTCGAGCACGGATTCGCACAGGGTGCGGAACTGCCGGTCGTTGCCGATGGCGAGCACGAACGGCCCGTCGGACGTCTCGAACACCTCGTAGGGCACGACGTTGGGATGGGCATTGCCGTAGCGCCGGGATTCCGCCCCGGTGGCGAGGGCTCCGGCGGCGACATTGGCCATCGCCGCCAGCTGGCAGTCGAACAGCGCGACGTCGAGGAACTGTCCGCGCCCGGTCCGCTGGCGGCCGAGCAGGGCGGCCAGGATCGCCTGCGAGGCATAGAGGCCCGAGAAGAGATCGGAGACGGCGACGCCGACCTTGGTCGGCGGCCCGTCGGGAAATCCGGTCACCGACATCAGGCCGGTCTCGCCCTGGATGACGAAGTCATAGCCGGCGCGGGCCGCTTCCGGCCCCGTCCGGCCATAGCCGGAGACCGAGCAGTAGATCAGGGCGGGATTGACCGGCTTTAGGTCGTCATAGCCGAGCCCGAAGCGGTCGAGGGTGCCGAGCTTGAAATTCTCGATCAGGACATCGGCCTCGGCGGCCAGATCGCGGATGAGGCGCTGGCCCTCGGCGCTCTTGAGGTCGACGGTCAGGCTGTGCTTCGACCGGTTGGCGCAGGTGTAGTAGGCGGCCAGATCGCCCATGTAGGGCGGACCCCAGCTCCGGGTCTCGTCGCCGTCGCCGGGGCTCTCGATCTTCAGGACCTGCGCGCCGAGGTCGGCCAGGCACTGGGTGCACCAGGGACCGGCCAGGACACGGGAGAGGTCGAGGACGCGGATGCCGTGGAGGGGGCCCGGGGAGCGGGCCGCATCCGGCGCCGCGCCGCCATCGAACACTGTCATTTCTTCGATCCATAATCGTCTGTGGCCGTGGCCTGCCGTGGCCCGGTTGCGCTGCCCAGGGGCTGCCATCAGAGCGCGGCGCGCATCGGGTCCAGGCGGTCCCAATCGAAGGTGAAGCCGACGCCGGGACGATCCGGCACCAGGATGGTGCCGTCCGTCTCGACGGCCATCGCCTCGCGGAACAGCGGACCGAACCACGGCATGTGTTCGGCATGGATGGCGCCGGCCGACGACGCCACCAGATGCAGGCTGTGTTCGGTGAAGATGTGGGGCGAGAAGGGCACGTCGTGCGCCGCCATCAGCCCGATTGCCTTGCGGAACTCGGTGTAGCCGCCCATGCGTTGCAGGTCGGGCATCAGGATGTCGGCGGCACGGGCCTGGATCTGCCGTTTCAGGCCGTAGCGCGTGTATTCGGTCTCGCCGCTGGCGATCGGGGTGTCGAGCGCCGCGGCCAGGGCGGCGCTTCCCTCGTCGTTCCAGGTCGGGACGGGCTCCTCGAACCACACCAGCTCGAACGCCTCCAGCGCGCGGCCGAGCCGCAGGGCATGGGCCGGGGTGAGGCCCTGGTTGGCGTCCACCATCAGGGCGATGTCCGGCCCGATGGCGTCGCGCACCGCCTCGATGCGGGCGATGTCGTCCTGCCAGCGCGGCGAGCCGAGGCGCAGCTTCATCGCCTTGAAGCCCTGGCCGACGAAGGCCCGCGCCTCCTGCCGGAGTTCGTCCAGGCCGGAGGACAGCCACAGGCCGCCGCTGGCATAGACCGGCACGCGGTCGCGGTGGGCGCCGAACAGCCGGTAGAGCGGCTGGTTCGCCACCTTGCCGATGATGTCCCAGCAGGCGACGTCGATGGGCGTCATGGCATGCAGGGCGAGCCCGGCCTGCCCGCAGAAATTCAGATGGCGGAACAGGTCGGACCACAGGGCCTCGACCTGGAAGGGATCGCGGCCGATCAGCTTCGGCTTCAGGCTGGCCGCCAGCTGGGCGATGGAGCGCAGGCGGTCGATGCCGAAGCAGAAGCCATAGCCCTCGCCCGACACCCCTTCGTCGGTCCTGACGGTCAGCAGCAGGCACGACACCGTGCTGATCTCGTGGATCGCGGTGCGCAGCGGCCGGTCCAGTTGCAGGTCGACCGCGGCCAGTTCGATGTCGGTGATGCGCAAAGCCCTGCCTCCCGGCTGCCGCGGCCCCCGTTCTTATGAGAAGGGCGCAGACAGTTCACGATGGTGATTGTTCTTGAGGCGCATCGTTGCGCCTGACGGCGTTAGTTGCAACAGTTTTTTCATTTAGTGCATAGTTCATATCAAAATACGCGATCCACCCCGTTCATTCCGGCCTGTCCATCGATGGGAACCGTTCCCCGGCCATTATGTTCGGCCCGTCGGATCGACTTTTCCACGGCTGGGAAGGGCGAAAGTCCGCACGGATTTCCGCTCAGCCGGCAAGAAGGCGGTGCTTGGCCCTCGGCCACAACCGCGAATGGGGGCTTCTGCCATCTCGACATCTTTCGACAAAAAAATAGCACAGAATGAAAAATGTCTTGCGAAATAATGTTCGTGTCAGAGATGATCGGTCCAAAGCACGATACATAAGAAGGGAGGAACCATGACCACCGACCGGATTCCCGCCAGGATGCATTCCGGCCCCGCAGGCTTGAGCGCCGCGGGCCTCGCCCTGGCGGTCGGCCTGTTCGCCGGCACCGCCGGGGCCGACACGACGCCGGTGAAGATCGGCTGGCTGTCGTCGCTGACCGGCCCGCTGTCGTCGGCGGCCGTCGCCGAGAACCAGGGCGTCAAGTTCGCCGTGGACGAGATCAACAAGGCCGGCGGCATCGACGGGCGGAAGATCGAGCTGATCACCCGCGACACCGCCGGCGATCCGACCAAGGCGGTCAACTTCGCGCAGCAGCTCGTGCTCAGCGAGAAAGTGGACTTCGTCATCGGTCCGGTGAATTCCGGCGAATCGCTCGCCACCGTTCCCATCCTCGCCCGTGCCGGCGTGCCGAACATCATCATCGGCACGGTGGACGAGCTGACCGATCCGCAGAAATACCCGCGCGCCTTCCGGGCCATCGCCACCAACGAGCAGTGGATCGGCAGCGCCAACGACTACGCCATCAAGACGCTGAAGCGCAGCAAGGTGGCGATCATCGGCGACACCACCGGCTACGGCACCTCCAGCGCCAAGAAGGCCGAGGCGCTGCTGGCCGATGCCGGGATCAAGCCGGTCTACAGCGTGCTGATCGACGCCAACAAGACCGACCTGACCGACGAGATGACCAAGGCGCGGGCCGCCGGGGCCGACGTCGTCATGCCGTGGTCGGCCGCCACCGGCCTGCTCGCCCGCGTGCTGAACGCGCGGGGCAACATGCAGTGGGACGTGCCGGTCGTCGGCCATCCGGCCATCATGGGGCTCCCGATCAAGGATCTGCTGAACAAGCCGGAATATTGGGAGCAGACCTATGCCGCCGGTTACAGCAGCACGACCTACGGTGCCGACGGCAAGCTGCCCGGCCCGACGACCGCGTTGATGGACAAGATGCGGCCGGAGTTCGGCGGCACCATCAACTTCACCTTCTGGTGGGTCACGCTGGGCTACGACACCGTCAAGATCATCGAGCATGCGGTGAAGACGGCGGGCTCGACCGACAAGGCCGCCGTCCAGAAGGCGCTGGAAAACACCCAGAGCCTCAAGGGCACCTATGCCGATTACAGCTGGGGCCCGAAGCAGCGCAACGGCTTCCCCGACTCCGGCATCGTGATCAACAAGGCCAACACCTTCAAGGACGGCAGCTTCGAGGCCGCCCCGCACTGAGCCGGCCCGAGCCGGGTCGCCGGCATCGGAGTCAGGCTTCACGGCCCCGGCGCGGGCCTGCGACCGGCGGTCCGCATCGGGCCGCAGGGTCTGCCTTCGCGCCGTCTTGCAATTCCGCAGCAATTCACAAACGGATGGGCAGCATGCTTACCGTTCTGGTGTCGGGGCTGGCGATCGGCGCGCTCTATGCGGCGACGGGCCTCGCCTACAACATCATGTTCTCGACCTCCAAGGTCCTGAGCGTGACGACCGGCCACATCTGCATGCTTGGCGGTGTCTTCGGCGCCTATTTCATGCTCGACCTCGGGCTTCCGGCGCCGGTGGCGCTGGTCGGCGCGGTGCTGGTCGGGGCGGCCTTCGGCCTGCTGACCGAGGTCATCGCCATCCGCCGCGTCCTCGCCCGCTCCGACGAGCATCTCTGGCTGCTCAGCACGCTGGCGCTGGCGACCATGGTGCAGCAGGCGGTCGGCCTCTGGTGGGGCACCGAGCCCCGCCCGTTCCCGCGGCTGGCCGACCAGGATTTCACGGCCGGCGTGCTGGACCAGAAATACTGGCTGCCGATCGCGGCGGTGGTCGCCATGGCGCTCGGGCTCGAATTCTTCTACCGGCGGACGATGTACGGCAAGGTGTTCCAGGCCGTGTCGGAGGACGCCTTCGCCGCCCGCGCCCGCGGCATCGCCACCGACCGCACCCGCGCCCTGTCCTTCGCCATCGCCGGTGCGCTCGGCGGGCTGGCCGGCTTCGCGGCAGGGCAGCTGACCTTCGCCTTCTTCGCCCTCGGCCTCACCCTTACGCTCTACGGCTTCATCGCGCTGGCGGTCGGCGGGCTGGGCAGCAATGTCGGCGCGCTCGTCGGCGGCGTCGCGCTGGGCCTGTTCCAGACGCTCGCGACCTACCTGTTCGGCGGCGAGTACCAGCAGACGATTGCGGTCGGCCTGCTGATGGTCGTGCTCCTGGTCAAACCCGAAGGTCTCTTCGGCTCCAAGAAGGTCCGCCCGGTATGACGACATCCTCCCTTCCGCGGCTCGGGACGCTCGCCGTCGGCGGCATCCTGGCGGTGACCCTGCCATTCTGGGTCGGCGACTTCTACCAGCTCCACCTCGCGGCGCTGATCGGCGTCTATTGGGTGCTGATCGCCGGCCTCAATCTGGTCGTCGGCTACACCGGCCAGCTGTCCATCGGCCATGTCGGGCTGCTGTCCATCGGCTCCTACGCCTTCGCCATCCTCGTCGGGCGCTACGGCGTCGATCCGCTGCTGACGCTGGCGCTGGCCGGGGGTTTGGGCGGGCTCTGCGGCTTCCTGCTGGGCCTGCCGTCGCTGCGCCTTCCCGGCTTCTACTTCGCCATGGCGACGATGGCCTTCGCCCTGATCATGGCGGAGCTGTCGCTGGCCCAGGGCGGCCTGACCGGCGGCGGCGCCGGGCTGCCGGTGCCGGGCTTCGAGGCGCCCTTCGACACGCCGACCGGCTTCTACTGGCTGGTCCTGCTGGTCGCGGCGCTGATCACCTGGATGACGTGGAACGTCGCCCGGCTGATGTGGGGCAGGGGGCTGATCGCGCTGCGCGACAGCGAGGTGGCCGCCGCCGCGGTGGGGGTGCCGATCTTCCGGCTGAAGCTCACCGTCTTCACCTTCAGCGGGGTCACCGCCGGGATCGGCGGCGCGCTGTTCGCCTCGTTGCAGAGCTACATCACGCCGGAGACCTTCGTCTTCGAGCTGGGGCTGTTCTTCTTCGTCTGCATCATCATCGGCGGCCGCGGCAGCATTCTCGGCCCCTTCGTCGGGACGGTGGTCCTGACCGCCCTGCCGGAGATGGTGGCGCCGCTCGCCAAGCTCGGCAACTTCTTCTACGGGCTGCTGCTGCTGGCGGTGGTGCTGGTGGTGCCGGAGGGCATCGGCCACGTCATCAAGTCGGTCATGGCCCGCTTGCAGAAGAAAGGCCCGGAACCGAAGGGCCTCCAGCCCGACATCGGCCGCCTGGCCGCCGCCGTTCGCCGGGGCATGGAACAGGACATGCAGCGGGACATCCAACGGGGGCACGCATCATGAGCACGCTGGTTGCCGACACAGTGAGCAAGCGCTTCGGCGGCGTGACGGCGCTCAGCAACGTGTCGCTCGAATTGCGGGAAGGCGAAATCCACGGCCTGATCGGCCCGAACGGCAGCGGCAAGACGACCCTGCTCAACCTGCTGACCGGCTATTATCAGGTCGACGAGGGCGACATCCGGCTGGACGGGGAGCCGCTGGCCCGCTCGCCGGTGCAGCAGCGCCCGCGCGTCGGCATCGCCCGCACCTTCCAGAAGCCGCGCCTGCTCGGCAGCCTCAGCGTGCTCGACAACGCGATGCTGGGCGGCTGGTGCGAGACCCGCGCCGGCTTTCTGGAGACCGCCCTGGCGCTGCCGCGCGCCCGCCGCGAGGAGCGCGCTCTGCGCGACCGGGCGGAGGAACTGCTGCACGGCGTCGGGCTCGGCTATGCCATCCATCGCCGGGCGAGCCTGCTCGACCATGCCGAGCAGCGTTTCCTGGAGATCGCCCGCGGGCTGGTCATGCGCGCCCGCTTCATCCTGCTCGACGAGCCGGCCGGCGGCCTGACGGAGGGGGAGATCGAGCATCTCGCCAGCATCGTCACCGCGCTGCGCGACGCCGGGATCGGCGTCCTGCTCGTCGAGCACCACACCGACTTCGTGTTCAGCGTGTGCGACCGCGTCACCACGCTGAATCTGGGGCGCATGATCAAGCACGCCACGCCGGCCGAGGTGCGCAGCGATCCCGAAGTCATCCGCGTCTATCTGGGAGCGTGAGATGCACATGGGCACAGTCAATCGACCCAATCAGATCCTGCTCGACGTGGCGGACCTGCATGTCGCCTACGGCAAGGCCGAGGTGGTGCACGGCGCCTCCTTCCGGGTGCATGGCGGCGAGTTCGTCGTCCTGCTCGGCCGCAACGGCGCCGGCAAGAGCACGATGCTGCACGCCATCTCCGGCCTGATCCCGAAGAAGGCCGGGCGCGTCACCATGGCGGGGGCGGAGATCGGTGCGGCGACGCCGCGCGACATCGTGCGCTCCGGCGTCGTCCAGGTGCTGGAGGGGCACCGGGTGTTCGGCGGCCTGTCGGTGGAGGACAACCTGCTCCTCGGCACCTACGCGCGGGCATCGCGCGGCGACCGTTCCAAGCTCGACCGCATCTACGCCCTGTTCCCGGAACTGGCGGAACGCCGGACCCAGCAGGCGTCGCGCCTCAGCGGCGGCCAGCAGCAGATCCTGGCGGTCGGGCAGGGGGTGATCGGCGATCCCAGGCTGCTGATCCTGGACGAGCCGTCGGGCGGGCTGGCGCCCATCGTCATCGACCGCATCCTCGACGTCGCCAGCGACCTCTGCAAGGGCGGCATGGCGATCCTGCTGGTCGAACAGCTGGTGGAGAAGGCGCTGCGCCACGCCGACTACTGCTACCTCACGGAAACCGGGCGGATCGTCGGGGCGGGCACGCCGTCCGAAATCCAGAGCAGCGACCTGTTGCAGCGCGTCTATCTCGGCGGGGCGCACTGATCCGGGGAACGCGGTGGGGCCGACGCCCCTGTCACCAAGATTTCGTCCCCGGGATTCTGGCCCCGCGACGCCGCCCCCTTGCCAGCGAGAGACCATCATGAAGATCACCGCCATCGAGGCAATTCCGATTGCCATCCCCTACCGGCACAACGGTCCGGTCACCGGCTTCGGCGGCGCGCTGTGGACCACCGCCAACTACCTGATCCTGCGCGTCGAGACCGACGAGGGGCTGACCGGCTACGGCGAGGCCTTCGGCTACAACGTCATCCCGGTGACCAAGACCTTCATCGAACGGACCCTGGCGCCGCTCGCCATCGGCCGCGACGCGACCGACATTGCCGGGCTGATGGAGGATCTGAAGAAGACGCTCCACATCTTCGGACGCGGCGGCGTCACCCAATATGCGCTGAGCGGCCTCGACATCGCGCTGTGGGATCTCGCCGGCAAGCGGGCCGGGCAGCCGGTCTGGAAGCTGGCCGGCGGCCATGCGCGGGGGCAGGTGCCGGTCTATGCCAGCCTGATGCGGCTGACCGAGCCGGACATCGTCGCCGCCTCCTGCACCCAGGCGCTGGAGCGCGGCTATCGCGAGATCAAGCTGCACGAGAAGACGGTCGAGGCGGTTGCCGCCGCCCGCCGCACCGTCGGCGACGGCGTCGAGCTGATGCTGGACGTCAACTGCGCCTGGGATGTCGGGACGGCGGTCGAGATGGCGCAGGGGCTGGCCCCCCACCGCCTGAAATGGCTGGAGGAGCCGGTCTGGCCGCCCGAGGATCTGGACGGGCTGGTCAGGACGCGCCGTGCCGCGCCGGTTCCTATCGCCACCGGCGAGAACACGGCGAACGCCTGGGCGTTCAAGCCGCTCGCCGCCTGCGAGGGGATCGACTATCTCCAGCCCAGCGTCACCAAGGTCGGCGGCATCACCGAGTTCCTGCGCGTCGGCATGCTTGCCGAGCTGAACGGCCGGACGCTCGCCCCGCACTCGCCCTATTCCGGTCCCGGCTTCCTGGCGACCCTGCACATGACCGCGGTCTTCGGCGGGATCGGCGCCATCGAGCGGCTCTACATCGATCTGGACGCCCCGGTGTTCGGCGAGGTCGGCCTCCCGCGCCCCGACGGCACCATCGCCATTCCCGACGGCCCCGGACTGGGCGCCGATCCGGACCCGGACATCCTCCGCCGCTACCGGCTCGACCTCTGACCTCCACAAAGTCCGCAGTTGGACATCGGGGGCCGGCAACAGGGAGACACATGGTGAGCGACACCAGCCAGATCCTGGTCGATACGGCGACCAGGCTTTTCGAAGAACAGTTCACCGCCAGGCAGCGCGTGGCGGCCGAATCCGGCCAGTGGCTCGACGCGCAGTGGCAGGCGGTCGAGGATATGGGGCTTCCGCTCGCCCTGGTGCCGGAGGAGGCCGGCGGCTTCGGCCTGCCGGTGGTGGAGGCGCTGGATCTGATCCGCCTTGCCGGCGCCTTCGCGGTGCCGCTGCCGCTGGCCGAAACCATGCTGGCGAACCGCATCCTGGCGAATGCCGGGCTGGAGCTTCCCGGCGGACCGCTGACCCTGGCGCCGGTGCGTCCGGACGACCGGCTGACCCTGGCGCGGCGGGACGGCGGCTGGCTGTTGTCGGGAACGGCGCACCGGGTGCCCTGGGGCCGCGTCGCCGCCACCGTCGTGCTGGCCCGCTGCGAAGACCCCTGCGGCGATGCCGGCCAGGACGGACAGAGCTTCGCGGCTCTGGTGCCCGCCGGGCAGGCCGACACCGCGCCGGACGTCAATCTGGCGAAGGAGCCACGCGACAGCCTGCGCTTCGAGACGCTGCTGCCGGCGGAGAGCGTCGCCCCCTCGCCGGGCATCGCGCCGGCGGAGCTGCACGCGCTGGGCGCCGCGGTCCGCAGCATCGCGATGGCCGGGGCGCTGGGCCGCGTCCTGGCGATGACCACCGCCTATGCCAACGAGCGCAGCCAGTTCGGCCGGCCCATCGGCAAGTTCCAGGCCATCCAGCAGCATCTCGCCGTGCTGGCCGGGCAGGCCGCCGCCGCCCGTGCGGCCGGCGACATCGCCGCCGAGGCGGTGGCGCAGGGCGGGTCCCTGCTGCCGATTGCGGCGGCCAAGCTCCGCTGCGGCGAGGCGGCCGGCGTCGCGGCGGCCATCGCGCATCAGGTGCATGGCGCCATGGGCTTCACCCATGAGCACAGCCTGCATTTCTTCACCAAACGCCTGTGGTCCTGGCGCGACGAGTTCGGCGGGGACGGGGAGTGGGGCCGCCTGATCGGGCGGGAGGTGGCGCGCGCCGGAGCGGACGGGCTCTGGCCGCTCGTCACCGCCGCCTGATCCCACCGGTGCCATCGAGGAATTGACCATGGATCTGATCGCCTTTCCGCCCCCTCCCGACACGGATGTCGAGGGTCTGCGCGCCGAGGTCCGCGCCTTTCTGGCGGAGGAGCTGGCCACCCGCCGCCCGCAGGACCGCTCGCGCTCCTGGAGCGGCTTCGACGCCGACTTCAGCCGCAGGGTCGGGCAGCGCGGCTGGATCGGCATGACATGGCCGAAGCGCTATGGCGGGCATGAGCGCAGCGCTCTGGAACGCTATGTCGTGCTGGAGGAGATGCTGGCCGCCGGGGCGCCGGTGGCGGCCCACTGGTTTGCCGACCGCCAGAGCGGACCGCTGCTGCTGAAGGTCGGCACCGAGGAGCAGCGCCAAGCCATCCTGCCGCGCATCACCGCCGGCGAGTGCTTCTTCTGCATCGGCATGAGCGAGCCGGATTCCGGTTCCGACCTCGCCGCGGTGCGGACGCGCGCGGTGCCGGTCGACGGAGGCTTCGTCGTCAACGGCACCAAGCTGTGGACGACCTACGCCCACCATGCCGACTACATGATCCTGTTCTGCCGGACCGGCAGTGCCGACGACCGGCATGGCGGCACCAGCCAGTTCCTGGTCGATCTGAAGACGCCGGGCATCGCCATCCGCCCCATCGCCGATCTGGCCGGCGAGCATCATTTCAACGAGGTGGTGTTCGAGGACGCCTTCCTGCCCGCGACAGCCCTTCTGGGCCAGCTCGGAGACGGCTGGAACCAGGTCGTCGGGGAACTGGCGTTCGAGCGCAGCGGGCCGGAGCGTTTCCTGTCCTCCTTCACGCTGCTGGTCGAACTGGTGCGGGCGCTCGGCCCCAGCCCGTCGGACCATGCGGCGGCGGCGGTCGGCCGCCTGACCGCCCATCTCCTGGTGCTGCGGCGCCTGTCGCGCTCGGTCGCCGGCATGTTGCAGATGGGGGAGAATCCGGCATTGCAGGCGTCGCTGGTCAAGGATCTGGGCGCGATCTTCGAACAGGAGATCCCGGACATCGCCCGCCAGCTGGTCGATGCGGAGCCGTCGCAGCAATCCACGCGGGATTTCTCCGCGGTGCTGGCCCACACGATCCTCAACGTGCCGTCCTTCTCCCTGCGCGGGGGAACCCGCGAGATCCTGCGGGGCATCATCGCCCGCGGCCTCGGCCTCCGCTGACCGGCGGCCGGAACCCGCTTATCGACATCGAAACACGAAAGGAAGGCGCGATGACGACTCTCGTGCTGGTGGACAACGACGACGGTATCGTCACGCTCACCCTGAACCTGCCGGAGCAGCGCAACCCGATCTCCGATCCGGAGATGATCGAGGCGCTGGTGGAGACGCTGAGCGGTCTCGACGCCGACATGGCGACCCGGGTGATCATCATAACGGGGGCCGGCGGCGCGTTTTCGTCCGGCGGGAACGTGAAGAAGATGGGGGAAAGCGGCGGCCTCAACGACAAGGTCGCCGCCCAGACGCGCCGGAACTACAAGCTGGGCATCCAGCGCATCCCGCTGCTGCTGGAGGCGATGGAGGTTCCGGTGATCGCGGCGGTGAACGGTCCGGCCATCGGTGCCGGCTGCGACCTCGCCTGCATGTGCGACATACGCATCGCTGGCGAGAGCGCACGCTTCGCCGAGAGCTTCGTCAAGGTCGGGATCGTCCCCGGCGACGGCGGCGCTTGGCTGCTGCCGCGGGTCGTCGGCTTTTCCAAGGCCTGCGAGATGGCGTTGACCGGCGACGCCATCGACGCGGCGGAGGCGCTCGCCTGCGGTCTGGTGTCGCGCGTCGTTCCCGATGCGGAGCTGCTGCCCCAGGCGCGGGCGATGGCCGCGCGGATCGCCGTCAATCCGCCGCATGTGGTGCGCATGACGAGGCGCCTGCTGCGCGAAGGCTGGACGGTCAAGCTCGACACGCTGCTGGAGATGTCCGCCGCCATGCAGGCGCTGGCGCATGCGACCGCAGACCACAAGGAAGCCATCGCCGCGCTGCTGGGCAAGCGTCCGCCGAACTTCACCGGCACTTGAGGCGGGCGGACTTCAGGGCTTTTCGATTTTCTGACTGCGTCCCGTCGTCCGTGCCGGCTAGTCCCGCGTGGCGTCGTCGCCGTCGGTGGAGGAAGCACCGAGCCCGAGCTGGCGCATGCGCCGCCACAGCGTCGCGCGGCTGATGCCCAGTTGGCGCGCCGCGTCCGCCCGATTGCCGTGGGTGCGGGACAGGGCGCTTTCGATGACAGCCCGTGCGTCGTTGCCGTCCCCGCCGGCTGCCCCGTGGCTGTCCCGACCGGTCGGCCTGTCCTGTGCGAGCGGTTCGAGAAACAGCTCCGGGCAGTCATGGCGCAGGATCCCGGCGGGAATGTCCTCGACGGTCCCGAATTGCAGCACAAGCATGGTCAGGCGCTCGCAGATGTTCTCCAATTCGCGCACGTTGCCCGGCCACCGGTAGGTGGCGAGCCGAAATTTCAAAGGCTCGACGACGACCGAAGGCGCCAGCCGCAGCCCGGTGCGCTCCAGGCAGGCGGCGACGAAGCCCTCGGCCAGCACCGGCACATCCTCCACCCGGTCGCACAGCGGCGGCAGGCGCAGGCGCAGCGTGTTCAGCCGGTACAGCAGGTCGGCCCGGAACGCGCGCTGCGGCACCAGCTCCTCCAGCGGCTGATGGGTGGCCGCAATCACCCTGAGATCGACCGGCACCGGCATGACGCTGCCCAGACGCACGATCTCGCGCTCCTGGAGCACGCGCAGCAGCCGGGTCTGCAGGGCCAGCGGCATGTCGCCGATCTCGTCGAGGAACAGCGTGCCGGTGTGCGCCGCCTCGAACAGCCCGACCTTGCCGCCCTTGCGCGCGCCGGTGAAGGCCCCCTCCTCGTGGCCGAACAGCTCCGATTCCAGCAGGGATTCGGGAAAGGCCGAGCAGTTGATCGCCACGAAGGGGCGGCCGGCGCGCGGGCCGAGATTGTGGATGGCCTGGGCGAACAGCTCCTTCCCCGTCCCGCTGTCGCCGGAAATCAGCACCGTCAGGTCGCTCGCCGCGAAGCGCCGCGCGGTGGCGCGCGCCTGCTCGATGGCCGGACTGCCGCCACGGATGTCGTCGAGCGTGTAGCGGGTCGTCCGGTTGGAGCGGCGCCGGGTCTGGGAGCGCAGGCTGACGTCCGCCTCGCTGATGGCGCGGGCATCATAGACGGTGATCATGGCGCCGGTGACCTGCCCATGCTCGCGGATCGGGATGCGGTTGGCGATCCAGTCGCGGCGGCGGAAGGTCAGGACGCGGCCCTTTTCCGCCTCGCCGCTGCCCAGCACCCCGCGCAGGGACAGTTCCGGCGCCACCTCCGCCGCCACCCGGCCGAGAATGGCATTCGGGGGAAAGCCCAGCAGGGCCTCCATCGCCGGATTGACCGCCGTCACCCGGTCGGCCGGATCGACGGCCAGCACCGCCTCCTGGACATTCCGGAGCACGCCGTTCAACTGGCTGTAGCGGGCGTTTTCCAGCCGGGCGATGCGGGCCATTTCCAGCGCGTCGTCCAGCCCCTGGCGCACGCCCGCCACCGAATAGGCCAGGATGCCCTCCATCCCCAGCCGTTCGGTCGCCTCGACCACCACGCTCGACCCGATGATGACGGGAAAGCCGCGCTCCGCCATGCCCTTGACGCAGGCGACGGCCTCGTCAGGGGTCTCGTAGCAGCCCTGCTCCACCTCGGTCCGCAGCAGCCCCTTGATGGCGTCCAGTTCCGGGATGATGCGGCGGTGCATGACGATGCCGACCCGGTTCGACCGCTCCCGCGCCTTCAGCAGCGCCAGCAGGATGTCGTAGCCGCCGACCTTGATGGTGGCGACCGGCGACTTCACGGTGCTGCGCAGGTAGCTGGCATTGGCACCGGCGCTGACGAAGGCATCCACCGCGCCCGACGCCTCGCGCTCCCG
Source organism: Azospirillum palustre (assembly GCF_002573965.1). Lineage (NCBI taxonomy): Bacteria > Pseudomonadati > Pseudomonadota > Alphaproteobacteria > Rhodospirillales > Azospirillaceae > Azospirillum > Azospirillum palustre. The sequence continues at coordinate 232,208 of NZ_PDKW01000037.1, forward strand.
CGCCACCGCCAACGCCGCTTCATAAGCCTGGTCGATCACCTCGATCTCGGCACGCTGGGCGTATTCGTCCAGAACCGCACGCGCCAGCCGGGTGAGGTGGCGGTAGCTGAGGAAGCACAGCCGCAACCGCCCGGTGTTCGGATAGCCCAGCGCCATCGGCATGGTTCCTTCCTTCCGGCCATCGCCCCTCGAAGGGGCCGGCGGCGTCGCGCCGGGACCGTCGCGTTTCATCCGTGTTGCAAACGAACGTTTCATGACAGGTTTCATCGCAACAGGCCAGTTGTTTCATGAAACGCCCTTTCCGGTCCGGCAATTCGCCAAACCATTGAAACAGAATAAGAAGCTCATCCGGCACCGGACTGGCACGGCGCTTGCTGTTTGATAAGCGAACAAACATTCCGCAAACGAAGCATCTGGGGCGAGGGGCATGGCACCATTGAACGGCATCCGGCTGATCGACCTGACGCACATGTTGTCCGGTCCCTACGGCACCATGCTGCTGACCGATCTGGGGGCCGAGACGATCAAGGTCGAACCGCCGGGCCGGGGCGAAGGGACGCGGCAGCTGCTGGCCGGCGATCCCGACTATTCCCGGCATGGCATGGGGGCCTATTTCCTCACGCTCAACCGGGGCAAGCGCAGCGTCTGCATCGACCTGAAAAGCGAGGAGGGGCGGGCGGTCTTCCTCGATCTGGTCCGCAAGAGCGACGTGGTGTTCGACAATTTCAGCGCCGGGGTGACGGAGCGGCTGGGCATCGATTTCGCGTCGCTGTCGGCAGTCAACCCGCGCATCGTCACCTGCTCGGTCACCGGCTTCGGCGGCGACGGTCCCGATCCGAACCGGCCCGCCTTCGATCAGGTGGTGCAGGCGATGGGCGGCGGCATGAGCATCACCGGCCTGCCCGACGGGCCGCCGCTGCGCTCCGGCATCCCCATCGGGGACCTGGGCGGCGGGCTGTTCGGCGCGCTGGGCGTGCTCGCCGCGTTGCAGGAGCGGGAGCGGACCGGCGTCGGCCGCCATGTCGACGTGTCGATGTTGGACGTGCAGATCTCGCTGCTGAACTACATGGGCACGATGCATCTGATGTCCGGCCATGTGCCGGAACGGCTGGGCAACGGCCATTTCGTCCATGTTCCCTACAACACCTTCAAGACCGCCGACGGCCACATCATCATCGCCTGCATCGGCGACGCCTTCTTCGAGCGGCTGCTGCCGGTCATCGGACGGCCGGAGCTGGAGGCGCCGGACTACCGCCTGCAACCCGCCCGCTACGCCGACAAGGAGCGGATCGAGCGGATCGTCGGGGAGGAGCTGGTCAAGGACAGCTCCGCCAACTGGCTCGCCCGGCTGCGCGAGGCGCGGGTGCCCTGCGGTCCGGTCAACGACTTCGCCCAGGCGATGTCCGATCCACAGGTGGTCGCCCGCGACATGGTGGTCGAGGTGCCACTGTCGCAGGGCGGCACGGTGCGGATGCCGGGCAACCCGATCAAGCTGTCGGGAGGCAAACAGTCCGGTCGCAAGCCCGACCGCTTCGCCGCGCCGCCGGAGCTGGGCCACGACACCGACGAGGTTCTGGAAACGCTGCTGGGCTACGGGCCCGAGCGCATCGGCGAACTGCGCCGCGCCGGACGGGTGGGGTGAGCCATGGACCGCCTGCTGTTGACCGAGGTCGCCCCGCGCGACGGACTGCAGAACCAGCCGACCCTCGTTCCCACCGCGGGCAAGCTTGAGCTTATCCGGCGGCTGGCCGAGGCCGGGCTGACGCGGATCGAGGCCGCCAGCTTCGCCTCGCCCAAGGCGGTGCCGCAGATGGCCGATGCCGAGGAGATCGTCGCCGGAACCCGCTCCCTGCCGGGGGTCGAGGTTTCCGCCCTTGCCATGAACGGACGGGGACTGGACCGGGCGCTGGCCTGCGGAACGCCGCAGATCGCCACGGTGGTGGCGGCGACGGAGGGGATGAACCGGCGCAACATCAACATGACGCTGGAAAGGGCGACCGCCGCCGCCGAGGAGGTGATCGGCCGCGCCCTGGAGGCGGGCATCGCCGTGCGCGCCTATGTCGCCGTCGCCTTCGAATGCCCGTTCGAGGGGCCGGTGGAGCCGGCTGCCGTCGTCCGGCTGGCGGAGCGCTTCGCCGCCATCGGGGCCGGCGAGGTGGTGATCGCCGACACCATCGGCGCCGCCGCTCCCGGCCAGGTGTCCGCCCTGCTGCGGGCGCTGCTTCCCAGCCTGCCGGCCGAGCGGATCGGCATGCATTTCCACGACACGCGCGGCTTCGGCATCGCCAACGCCCATGCCGCCATCGAGGCGGGCATCCGCCGGTTCGACGCCAGCGCCGGCGGGATCGGCGGCTGCCCCTTCGCCCCCGGCGCCGCCGGCAACCTCGCCACCGAGGATGTCGTGCTGCTGGCCGAGAAATCAGGCCTCGCCACCGGCGTCGATCTGCCCACCCTGATCGACGCGGTCGATGTCGCCGGACGCCTGCTGGGCCGGCCTCTCGGCGGGCGGGCCATGCCCTGGCTGAGACGCAGCCACGCGCAGGCCTCCGGAGATCCCCGTTGAGTGCATACCGGAATATTCGACATCATTTGGACTGCCAATAATTAAGACGCAAAAGGGAATAAAGTCCTCAACGATCCAATGAAAAGCAGGGAGGAGCTTGGTCATGAGTTTGACAACCGGCATGGACCGACCGGCCGCCGCACTGGTGGCGCGGGCAGCCGCCTCCACCGTGGGAAGCCTGTTCCTTTCCACCGCGCGGCTCTATCCGCACCGCATCGCCATCGAGGATGACGGCCAGGACAAGGCCCGCATCCTGACCTTCACCCAGCTGGCCGAACGGGTGAACCGCAGCGCCTCGGCGCTGGCGGCGCTGGGGGTGACGCGCGGCGCCCGCGTCGCCGTGCTGTCCGAGAACCGGCTGGAATACATCGAGACACAGCTCGCCTGCGCCCTGCTGGGAGCGATCACCGCCTGCCAGAACTGGCGTCTCAGCCCGCGCGAGCTGGAGCACTGCATCGGCCTCGTCGCGCCGACGGCGATCCTGGTCTCGCCCCGCCATACGGGCATCCTGTCGGACACCGCCACCGCCGGCATTCCGGTGATCCAGTTCGGCGCGGAGTGGGAGCGCCGCCTTGCCGCCGCCTCCGCCGACACGTTGCCGGACGTCGCCGAGCCGGAGGATCCCCTGCTGATCCTCTACACCAGCGGCACCACCGGCCTGCCCAAGGGGGCGGTGCTGACCCATCGCAGCCAGCTGGCCCGCATGACGGCGGCGCCGTTCGATTTGGGGGTGCGGCCGGGCAACACCAACCTGTGCTGGCCGCCGCTCTACCACATGGGCGGCACCGAGCCGGCGCACTATGCCCTGCTGACCGGCGGGCGGGTGATCGTGCTCGATGCCTTCGATCCCGACCGGATCGCCGACAAGATCGAGACCGAGCGGTTCGAATGGGTGTCGATCATGCCGGGCACGCTGGGCCGGATGATCGAAGTGCTGGAACGGCGCGGCGTCAGGCCGCTCGGCCTGCGCACCTGCGGCGTGATGGCCGACCTGTCGCCGCCCGCCGAGGTGGCGCGGCTGAGCGAACTGCTGGGCGCCGACTTCCTCAACTGCTTCGGATCGACCGAGACCGGCACCCCGCCGCTGTCCGGCCGCCAGCTTCCCCGCGGCGCCACCGGCGACCTCGGCAAGGCACCGAGCGTCGGCGCGGAAATCCGGCTGGTCGACCCGGACGACAATGACGTTCCCGACGGCGGCATCGGAGAACTCGCCATGCGCGGCCCGACGCTGTTCAGCGGCTATTGGAACAACGAGGCGGCGACCCGGCAGGACTTCCGCAACGGCTGGTTCCACATGGGCGACCTGCTCCGCCGCCGGCCGGACGGACTCTACGATTTCGTCGACCGCGCCAAGTACCTGATCAAGTCGGGCGGCGAGAACATCTACCCGGCGGAGATCGAGCGCGTTCTGGTCGGCCATCCCGACGTGCGCGATGCCGTGGTCGTGCGCCGGAAGGACGCCCGCTGGGGCGAAATCCCGGTGGCGGTGGTGGTGTCCGCCAACCCCCGCCTGGAGGCCGCCGAACTGTCCGCCCTGTGCCGGCGGGAGCTGGCCGGATTCAAGCAGCCCAAGGCCATCCACTTCGTGCCGCCCGAGCGCATCGTCCGCTCCACCACCGGCAAGGTGCAGCGCGGCGCCATCGAAAGCTGGGTCGAAAGCTGGGCCGATAGCCAGACGGTGGAGCCATCATGAGCGACAGCCTGTCCACCTATGCCGCCGCCGCCACCGGCGACGATGCCGCCGAACTCGACGCGCTGGTCCGCACCGTGAGCGGCTTCGTCCAGACCTCCCTGCGGCCGCACGAGGAGGCGGTGGACCGCGCCGACGATGTCGATCCCGGCCTGATGCGCGACCTGCGCCGGTCGGCCGCCGATCTCGGCATCTACGGCTACAACATGCCGGAGGACATCGGCGGGCCGGGGTTGAGCCGGGTCGCCATCTCGGCCATCGACGAGGCGACCGGCCACACCAGCATGCCGCTGGCCGAGGCCTGCGGCCATCTGCCGGGATCGCTGCTGTTCGCCGACGCCGCCCAGCGCGACTGGTTCGTCGGGCCGCTGATGCGCGGCGAACGCACCGTCGCCTATGCCCTGACCGAGCCGGACGCCGGGTCCGACCTGAACGCGCTCAGGACGCGGGCGCGGCGGACCGATGGCGGCTGGCTGCTGTCGGGCGCCAAGACCTTCATCTCGCATGCGGAGACCGCCGACCACACCATCGTGCTGGCGGTGACCGACCGCGACGCGCCGCTGAAGGGGCGGCTGACCACCTTGATCGTGCCGCGCGGGGCGCAGGGCTTCACCATCGAGCGCCGGTTCCGCAAGCTGGGCTGGCACGGCTACCACCTCTCGGCGCTCAGCTTCGACGACTGCTTCGTGCCGGACGACCATGTGCTGGGCGCGCCCGGCGCCGGCTTCGGCGTGATGATGGCGACCATCAACAACGACCGGCTGTTCGTGTCCTGCCGCTGCGTCGGCATGGCCCAGCGGCTGATCGACCTGGCGGTGCCGCACGCCCGCGACCGCACCACCTTCGGCAAAAGGCTGGCCGACCATCAGGCCATCGCCTTCATGCTGGCGGACTGCGACGTGGAGATCGATGCCGGCCGGCTGCTGTGCGCCAAGGCGGCGCGCCTGTCGGACCAGCAACATCCCGACGCCCGCATCGCCGCCTCGCGCGCCAAGCTCTACTGCACCGAGATGGTCGGGCGGGTGGCCGACCGGGTCCTCCAGATCTTCGGCGGGGCCGGCTTCATGGCCGACCTGCCGGTGGAGCGCATCTATCGCGACGCGCGCGGCTTCCGCATCGGCGAGGGCACCTCGGAGATGCAGCGGCTCCAGATCGCGCGCAGCCTGATCGACCGGATGTGAGGACAATCGCGGATGGAAACCACGCTTCTGGCCCAATCCCTGCTACTGGCCCTGACCACCGCCGGGCTCTACGCCGCCATCGCCTCCGGCCTTACCCTGGAATTCGGCGTCACCGGCATCATCAACTTCGCCCATGGCGAGTTCGTCATGCTGGGCGCCTTCCTGACCTATTTCCTGTACGAGGCGGCGGGCGTGCCGCCGCTGGCCGGCATGCTGCTCGCCGGTCTGGCGATGACGGCGCTGTCCTGGCTGGTCTTCGACGGCTTCCTGTCGAGGGTGCTGAAACAGGACGAGCACAACCAGATCCTCGCCACCATCGGGCTGTCGATCCTGTTGATCAATCTGGCGATGATCGCCTGGACACCGGACGCCCGGGTGATGCACGCCCCGCCCCTGCTGCCGGCGTTGCATCTCGGCGACGTCATCGTTCCCGGCAACAATCTGGTCGTGCTGCTGGTCGGCATCGCGCTTTATGCCGGGATGATCTGGTTCATGCGGCACACCCGCCAGGGGCTGCTGCTGCGTCTGGCCGCCGACGACCCGCAGCTGGCGGTTCTGGCCGGGGTGGACGTGACGCGGATGTTCCGCCTGTCCTTCCTGATCGGCGGGCTGACGGCCGGCGTCAGCGGCGGTCTGGTGGCGCTGATCCTCTATGTCCAGCCGCTGGTCGGCGTCGATCTGGTGATGCGCGCCTTCGCCATCGTGGCGCTGGGCGGGCTGGGCAGCATCGGCGGCGCGCTGATCGGCGCGGTGCTGCTGTCGGCGGCCGAGAACCTGACCGCCACCTTCGTGCCGGGCGGCGGAAGCTGGGGCTACGGCGTCGCCTTCGTCATCATCGTCCTGGTGCTGGTCGTCCGGCCCACCGGCCTGTTCGGATCGGAGCGGCGCGCATGAAGACCGGATTGACGCGGCTCCTCCCCTATATCCTCATCCTCCTGGTCACGCTGGCGCTGGTCTGGATCGACAAGCCCTTCTGGATCCAGCTCGCCATCGGCGTCGCCATCACCGCGATCACGGCGCTTGCCTGGGACATCCTGTCGCGCACCGGCCAGGTGTCGCTGGGGTCGGCGGCTTTCTTCGGCGTCGGGTCCTACACGCTGGCGATCTTCGAGCCGCTGATCGGGCTGACGCTGGCCTGGATCGCGGTCGTGGTGGTCTGCGCGCTGGCGGCGACTCTGCTCGGCCTGCTGACCCTGCGGCTGCGCCGGATGTATTTCGCCATCGCCACGCTGGGATTCGCCCTGTCGATGCAGGTGCTGGTCGTGGTCTTCCCCGACTGGACCGGCGGCTCGGGCGGCATCGCCCCGCCGGTGCTGGCGGACGGCGACCCGCGCTGGCAGCTCGCGCTGATCGGGCTTCTGCTGCTGGCGGCGGTGGCCCTGTCGGACGCGCTGCTCGGCCTGCGCTTCCGCCCGGCCTTCTTCATGATCCGCACCAAGCCGGAACTGGCCGCGGCCAGCGGCGTGCCGGTGGTCCGCATGAAGATCTTCGCCTTCATCGTCTCGGGCGTGCTGATCGGTCTGGCCGGCGCCTGCTATGGCGGTCTCTACGGCTATGTCGTGCCGACCGACGTCTTCACGACCAACTGGAGCGTGCTGCCGCTGGCCATCGCCACGCTGGGCGGCATGGACACCACCGTCGGCCCGCTGCTGGGCGCCATCGCGCTGAAGGCGCTGGAGGAGGTGGCCCGCTCGGTGATCGGCGGCACCGGCTATCAGGTGGTCTACGGCGCCGTGATCATCCTGTTCGTCATCGGCATGCCGCAGGGGATCGTCGGCCTGCTGCGCAAGGCCGGAACGCTGGCCGGACGGCGGACCGCGGCCGGCGAGAAGAAGAAGGAGCGGGAACGCCATGCCTGACACAGCCTCTCCCGACATTACCCGGCCCGATCCCACCCGGCCAGATCCCGCTCGGCGGTCTGCACAGCCATCCGGCGGTGCCATTCTGGCGGTCGAGGATCTGACCGTGGCCTTCGGCGGCCTGAAGGCGCTCGACGGGGTGTCGCTGTCCATCGCGGCGGGCGAGATCACCGGCCTGATCGGCCCCAACGGCTCGGGCAAGAGCACGCTGGTCAACACCGTCTCGGGCCAGCTTCCCGTCCGCGGCGGACGCATCCGCCTGCATGGCGGCGACGTGACCGGGCGGCGTCCCGACCGGATCGTCCGCGCCGGGATGGCCCGCACCTACCAGATCCCGCGCGTTCCCCCCACCCTGACCGTCGAGGAGGTGCTGTCGGTTCCGCTGCTCTATGCCGGGCGCGACCGCCACCGGCTGCCGGGGCTGGGCGACGCCGCCGCCATCGCCGCCTTCTGCGGGCTGGGTCCGCTGTTCCGCCGTCACTGCGGCGACCTGTCGGTGACCGATCTCCGGCGGCTGGAGATCGCCCGCGCGCTGGCCTGCGCGCCCGACCTCTTGCTGCTGGACGAGGCGATGGCCGGCCTGTCGCACGAGGATTCGGTGGAGGTCATGGGCCTCATCCGCAATGTCCACGAACAGGGGATCAGCATCGTGATCATCGAGCATCTGATGCGCGTCATCACCACCCTGTGCCACCGGGTCGTGGTGCTGAACAATGGCCGCCTGCTCGCCGAAGGGGCGCCGGCCACGGTGCTGGCCGACCAGGCGGTGCGGGAAGCCTATCTGGGCAAGGGGTTCGCCTCATGAGCCGCTTCGTCGGACGGATCGGCGGCGCCTCCTACGACCGCCTGCGCGTCCTCCACCAGCTCGACATCGCGGTGGAGAGCGGACACATGCTCGTGATCCTCGGTTCCAACGGCGCCGGCAAGACCACGGCGCTGCGGGCGCTCGCCGGCACCGTCGCCACCAGCGGCCGCCATCTGGCGCTGGACGGCGAGGATTTGAGCGGCTGCGCGCCCTGGCAGCTTCCGGCCCATGGCGTGGTGCTGGTCCCGGACGGGGCGCGCTGCTTCCCGAACCTGAGCGTCGAGGACAATCTGCTGGGCGCCCATGGCGCCGCGGCGGGTCGGCGGCGGCAGGCGCCCTACGGGCAGCTGCGCGACATGGTGTGCGGCTATTTCCCGATCCTGCGCGACCGCAGCCGCCAGATCGCCGGAACCATGAGCGGCGGCCAGCGCCAGATGCTGGCGATCGGCCGCGCCCTGATGGCCGAGCCGTCGGCCCTGATCCTGGACGAGCCCTCGGCCGGGCTGGCCCCGATCATCGTCGAGGAGCTGTTCGTGACGCTTGCCAAGATCAAGCGCGAGACCGGCTGCGCCATCGTCATGGCCGAACAGAATGTCGGCTACGCCACCCACATCGCCGACCATTGCGTCGTGCTGGAGGAGGGGCGGACCGCCCTCTCCGGACCGATGGCAGAAGTCGTCACCCATGAAAAGCTGCGCAGCGCCTATCTGGGCATCTGACGCAGCGGAAACGGAGGATACCCCATGCCGGCAGTCGGTTCCGACGTCGTCATCGCGGGCATCGGCGAAACCCCCGTCGGTCGCCTGCCCGGCTGGTCGCCGGTCGAAATCCAGGCGGCGGCCGTTCTCGCGGCGCTGCGCGACGCGGGCTTCGCCCTGTCCGATCTCGACGGACTGATCAACCTCGATCCCTACGCCACCCCGAACAGCATGTTCTCGTCCACGCTGGCCGAGCATCTGGGCGTGGCGCCCCGCTTCGCCTGCACGGTCGACGTCGGCGGCACCGTCACCGGCATGACCATGCTGCAACAGGCGGTCTGGGCCATCGAAAGCGGCTATTGCGACGTGGCCGCCTGCGTCTATGGCGAGAACGCCCTGACCGGCCGCCCCGCCGGCGCCCAGGGCCTGCACATGCACAATCTGCTGGGCGGGGAAGAGTGGGAAGAGCCGTTCGGCCTGCACGGCATGGTCATCCCCTATGCCCTGCTGGCCCAGCGTTATCTCGACCTCTACGGCGCCACCGACGCGGATCTGGCGGCGGTCGCTCTGGTCACGCGCCGCCACGCCCTGCTCAACGACAACGCGCAGATGCGCAAGCCGATGACGCTGGAGGATTACCGGGCCAGCCGCCTCATCAGCAGCCCGCTGCGCCTGTTCGACTGTTCGCTGGTGTCGGACGGCGGCGGCGCGCTGGTTCTGACGCGGGCCGGACGGGCGCCGCAGGGCCGCGGCCGTGGCGTCGCCATCCGCGCCATCGGCATGAAGACCACCCACAACTCGGTGGCCCTGATGCCGGACATTCCCGGACTGGGGATGGCCGCCGCCGGTGCCGACGCCTATGAGGCGGCGGGGATGGGGCCGGAGGACATCCAGATCGCCAACCTGCACGACGCCTTCACCATCTCGGTCCTGGTGTCGCTTGAGGCGCTGGGATTCGCCCGGCCGGGGGAGGGCGGGGCGCTGGTCCGGTCGGGCGCCATGGATCTCGGCGGCAGGTGGCCGCTGAACCCGCATGGCGGCCTGCTGTCCCAGGCCCACATCGGCGGGATGCTCCACATCACCGAGGCGGTGCGCCAGCTGCGCGGCGAGGCCGGGCGGCGGCAGGTGGAGGGCGCGCGCCGGGCGCTGGTCAGCGGCAACGGCGGCATCTTCTCGGTCTGCGGCGCCATGATTCTGGAGAAACCCTGATGCTGGATCTGCTCGCCACCCCGCCGAACCCGACGGGGGCCAGCGCCCCCTTCTGGGACGCCTGCGACCGGGGAGAGCTGCTGTTCCCCAAATGCGGACGCTGCGGCCATCTCTTCTACTACCCGCGCCGGCACTGTCCGCTCTGCGGCGACCCCGGCCTCGGCTGGCAGCGGATGTCGGGCCGGGGCACCGTCTTCTCGCACAGCCATGTCCATGTCGCCTTCCAGGGCGGGGCGTGGGACGGCCAGCTTCCCTACACGGTGGTGCTGGTCGATCTGGCCGAAGGCCCGCGGATGCTCAGCCGGCTGATCGGCGGCGATGCCGCGGCCGTGCGGAGCGGCGATCCCGTGTCCGTCGTCTTTCCCCAGATCGGCGAGCGCCGATACCCCTTCTTCGAACGCGCCGCCGCCGGCTGAACCGGCGGAGACCACCCGCGGACAACGACCATAAAAACAGGAGGAAACCATGCGCTTCGTGAAACGGCTGGCGGCCGGCGCCGCAGCATTGGGCATCGCAGCACTGGCGATGACCGGCCCGACCCCGGCCGCCGCCCAGACGGCGGAGCCGATCCGGATCGGCGTGCCGCTGCCGCTGACCGGCGTGCTGGCGGTGGGCGGCCAGACCATCCTGGCCGGCGTGCAGTTCGCGGCGGACGAGATCAACGCGGCCGGCGGCCTGCTGGGCCGTCCGGTCTCCCTGCTGATCGAGGACACCAAGAGCGAGCCCAACACCGCCGCCACCATCGCCTCCAAGATGGTGACCGAGGACAAGGTCTACGCCTTCGTCGGCGGATACGGCAGCACGGCGGACTTCGCGCTGCTCTCCAGCGTCAAGCGCTACAAGCCGCTGTTCATCCACACCGGGTCCTCGTCCGTCCGGCTGGAAAAGACCTTCGGCACGGAGGACTGGTATTATCACGTCTACATCTGGGATTATCACCGCCAGAAGGCGGCTTCGAGCTTCCTCGCCTCCATCGATCCCAAGGTCAAGACGGTGGCTCTGGCCTATGAGGACGGGCTCTACGGCGCCGATGCGGCCAAATATGCCGAGGAATATCTGACGAAGGCCGGGATCAAGCTGGTGATGAAGGAACCGTTCAAATCCGGCTCGCCCGACTTCTCGCCGGTCCTGACCCGTGTCAAGTCGCTGAACGCGGATGCCTTCTTCTCCGTAGGCTATTCGGGCGACAACCTCCAGCTCGTCCGCCAGATGAAGAGCCTGGGGATCAAGCCGAAGCTGACCATGGTGGTCTCGGCCGGCGACCGCCGCGCCGACTATGGCGACATGAGCGAGGGGCTGACCATGATCACCGAATGGTCCACCGCCGACCGCACCCCGGCCGCCGCCGAGCTGATCCGCAAGGTGGAGGCCAAGGGCCAGACCATCGCCCCCGTCTTCCCCCAGGGCTATGTCGGCATGATGACCTTGGCCAAGTCCATCGAAAGCGCCGGAACGCTGGATCAGGACAAGGTGCGCCAGGCGCTTTCCACCGCCACCTTCGACACCCCCTACGGCAAGATCGGCTACCGGCCGTCGGAGGGCGGCGGGCTGCACCAGCTTCTGTCGGACGAGACGATGGTCATCGTCCAGCATCGCAAGGAGGGCGAGGAGATCGTCTATCCGGCGGCCAAGGCAAGCGGCAAGCTCGTCTATCCGGCACCGTGAGATGACGGTCCGCTTCGAACGGCGCGGAACGGTCGGGCTGATCACGCTCGCGAAGCCCGACCGCCACAATGCGCTGGCCGCCGATCTGGTGGCCGGCCTGCTCGCCACGCTCGACCGGCCCGAGGCGCGTCAGGCCGCCGCGCTGGTCATTGCCGGCGACGGCCCGTCCTTCTGCGCCGGGGCAGACATCGGCGACCTGCTGGACGCCGGCTGGATGACGCCAGCGCCTGCCGGACCGACGCCGATGGATGTGTTCGAGCGGCTGGACGGCCATCCCCGCCCGACCATTGCCGCCGTCCATGGCCGGGCGCTCGGCGGCGGGTTCGAGCTGTCGTTGTGCTGCGATCTGGTGGTCGCGGCGGCGGACGCCGTCTTCGCGCTGCCCGAACTGGGGCTGGGGGTGGTGCCCAACACCGGGCTGGCGCGGCTGGCGCAGATCGCCGGCCCGCGCCACGCCCTGGACCTGATCCTGACCCGCCGCCGCATCGGGGCGGAGGAGGCGGCGGCATTGGGGCTGGTCTCCCGCGTCGTCCCGCCCGGAAGCGCCGTGGACGCCGCGGTGGAACTGGCGCGCGCCATCACCGACGGGGCGCCGCCGGGGGCCATCGCCACGGTCAAGCGCGCCGTGCGCCGCGCCGCGCCCCTCGACTGGACGGCGGTGCGCACGATGCTGGCCGAGCTGCCCCCCGGCGAATGGGCGGAAGGGCTGGGCGCCTTCCGCGACCGGCGGCGGCCCGATTACAGCGAATTCTGGAGGACATCGGATGCGTGACGCCAAATCCTTCCAGGTCTTCGACCTGCATCATCATGTCGGCTCGCTCGACATTGTCGGCGGCGGAGCTTCGGGCGGCGTGACTGCAGATGCCGAACAGCGGATCGCCTTCATGGACCGCTACGGCATCGCCCAGGCCCTGCTGATGCCGTCGAACGGCTATCAGGCGCCGAACGGCATCGCCGACACCCGCCGGGTCAACGATTCCGTCGCCGAATACCGCGACCGCTGGAGCGACCGTTTCCCGGCAGCGCTCGCCACCGTATCCCCACTCGAAGGGGATGCGGCGCTGGACGAGATCGACCGTTGCATCCAGGTCCTCGGGATGAAGGGCATCGTCTGGCACCACCGCTTCCAGGGCTGCGCCATCGACCATCCGCGCATGGACGCGCTGCTGGAGCGCGTGCGCCATCACGGCGTGCCGGCCTTCATCCACATCATCGGCGATTCGAAACTGGAATCGCCATGGAAGCTGGAGGTGCTGGCCGAACGCTTCCGCGACGTGCAGTTCGTAGCACTGGACGCCTTCTCGTCCCCCGATTTTGCGCATTGGATGCCGCACATCGCGCGGCGTCATCCGAACATCCTGTTCGACACCGGGGTGATGGTTACGGTTTCCCACATGATCGAGCGTTTCGTGCGCGAGGCCGGCGCGCACCGGCTGCTGCTGGGCACGGATTTCTACTCCTCGCCCAAGCTGTTCAGCGTTCCTTTCCCCCTGCTGGAGATCCTGGCCTCCGACCTGACCGACACGGACTGCGCGGAGATCCTCGGCGGCAACGCCCGCCGCCTGCTGGGGCTTGCCTGAGAAGCCGGCCCGGGCGGTGGCATCGACCTGCCGCCGGGCCGACGTGACGCGCTTCATCCGCCGCTGTCGGCTCCCGCGCCAATTCTCCAGTCCTGGCGCGGGGGCTGACGGAACCATTGAGCGATTTAAGATGAATGCATTAAATTTCCATAATAAATCTTATGTGTTTTTTATTCGTGAGCGGGTAGGTTCTATTCTGAAGTGCAACTTTCTTGTAAGCACAGGGGTTTACGGGTGGTGAGCGCTGATGGGTGAGCAGTATTCGCAGATCGATTTTGCCGAGCGGCGCCGTATCCAGGACATGCACGACGCCAAGATGCCGGTGACAGCGATCGCGGCGGCTCTGGGTCGTCACCGCTCGACCATCCACCGGGAACTCCGGCGCAACTTCTATCACGACCCGTTCCGGGATCGCTGGGGCAAGGAGTACAAGGGTTACTTCTGCACCAGCGCCCAGAAGTATGCGCGGGATCGACGTGCACGGCGTCGACTGAAGCTGGCGCTCAAGCCAGCTCTGCGCGATCACGTTATCGCCAAGCTGCACGAGGGCTGGTCGCCACAACAGATTGCCGGCCGCCTCAAACTGGATGCTTCTGATGGCGCGACAGTGTCTCACGAGACGATCTACCGCTTCATCTACGGTCCAGATGGCCGAACCCTTAATCTCTATGCGCTCTTGGCCGTCGCCCGGCGTCGGCGTCGCAAACGCATGGTGCGCAAGCCACGCAACAGTCCGATCCCCGCTGAGCGCTCGATCGCCAATCGTCCGGCCGAGGTGGAGACCCGGCAGAGTTTCGGGCACTGGGAATGTGACTTGGTGAT
>NZ_PDKW01000037.1:246379-270497 GCF_002573965.1 Azospirillum palustre
CGCGCCAATGGTACTGCGTCTTAAGACGTGGGAGAGTAGGTCGCCGCCAGGTCGCTCAGGCACAGGAGACGCTTCAATCCAAAGCATGCATGCTTGCATCTTCACGAAATCCATCCTCCCACATGACAGACATCCGCGGGGTGGAGCAGCCCGGTAGCTCGTCAGGCTCATAACCTGAAGGCCGCAGGTTCAAATCCTGCCCCCGCAACCACCGATACTTGACGCCCCGGTTCGAAAGAGCCGGGGCGTTCGTGTGTCTGGGCGTTGCGCAGCTGAACGGCGCCCTCGCAGACCGCCAGCACGCCGGCCAGCTCACCGTGCAGGTCGGCGTCCAACCCCCCACCGGCAGGGGAGGGCGTCAGAACGACGCGGTCGATCATGATCCGCACCATCTCCATCGCCTCGGCGCTGTCCTCGCCGCCAGCGAGAGCAGCCTCCAGCGCTTCCACCTTGCGGCGGTAAAGATCCGGCAGCTGGGGGTGCAGCAGGACCGACGGCAGGTCCGCATCGGGCTCCCCGGCCTCGGCGAGTAGCCGGCCCTTGTCCGCCTCCAGGATGGTCAGGCGCTCCTTCATCGACTCGTGGTACAGCCCGTCCTCGATCGCCTTGAGGATACCGGCGATCTTGCGCTCGACCGCCGCCAGTTCGCGCTCGCGCGTGCGGCGGTTGGCTTCGCGGTCGGCCGTTGCCGCTTCGACGCCGGCACGGAAGCTTTCGACGAACTCCTGGACCAGCTCGGGCGCCAGCAGGCGCTCCTTGAGCCCGATGAGGACCCGCCGCTCGATGTCGAAGCGGGTGATCGTGCGGTCGTTGGTGCAGGTCCCCTTGCTGCGGTGGGCGGCGCAGCCATAGCGGTCCTTGGCCATGATGGCGTAGGTGCCGCCGCAGCACCCGCAGGTCAGCAGCCCCGACAGCAGGAACTTGCGGCGGTGCGCCCGGTTCAGCGCGTTGCCCTGGTCATCGCGACCGATTTCGAAGCTGATCGACGCCTGCCGGTCCTTCACCCGCTCCCACAATGCGGCATCTACGATGCGCAGCTCCGGCACCTCCACCTCCTCCCATGCCTCCGGCGGGTTGGGCCGCGCGACCCGCTTGCCGGTTTCCGGATCCTTGACGTAGGAGCAGCGGTTCCATTCCAGCCGGCCGGCATAAATCGCGTTGTTGAGGATGCCGGTCCCGCGCTCGACCTGACCGCGGATGGTGGTGTCCTGCCAGAGCCGGCCCTCCGGACCGGGCACACCGTCGGCGTTGAGGCGCTTGGCGATGGCGCGCGGGCTGGCACCGTCGGCGAACAGGCGGAAGATGCGCTGGACGACCTCGGCTTCTGCCGGGTTGATCCGCCGCTTGCCGCGACCGTCGGCGTCACCCTCCAGCACGTCATAGCCAAAGGCCTTGCCGCCCGGCATCCGGCCGGCCATCGCGCGTCCGAGCTGACCGCGGCGGGTCTTGTCCGCCAGGTCTTTCAAGGCGACCTGCGCCATTATGCCCATGACGGCGACATGAATGGTGGTGATTTCGCCGAGCTGCGGGGTGAACAGCCGCACGCCGTGGAAGGCGAGGCGGTCCTGAAGGTCGGCGGTGTCGGCGAGCCGGCGGCCGAGACGGTCGATCGCCTCGCACAGGACGATGTCGAAGCGGCGCTGTCCCGCCTCGCGCAGCAGCTTCTGGAAGGCCGGACGATGACGGCTGGCGCCGCTGAGGGCGGCATCGCTGTAGTGGTCGACGACAGTCCAGCCCTGGCGCTCGGCATAACGCCGACACACCTCGATCTGGTCGGCGATGGAGGCTTCGCGTTGCTGGTCGCTGGAATAGCGGGCGTAGATGACGGCGCGCATAACGGGCTCCTAAGGGCGCTCGCCGCGGACGACGCGGCGCAGGCGGGTGATGTGGTCGGTGAGGGTCGCCTGATAGCGGCGGCTGGCTTCCAGCCCCTTGGCCATCGTGTAGTGGCGCTCGCTGGTCCGCAGGGTGCTGTGGCCGAGCAACGCCGCCGTCAGCCGGGCACCCTGCGGGTCGTCGAGGGCGATGCTGGTCGCAGCGCAGTGGCGCAGCAGGTGCGGGTTGATCCGCTCGCCGAGGACGGCCGGGGTGGCGCGCTCGAAGCAGCTGGAGACGCCGTTGAGGGTCATCGGCAGCCCCTTGCGGGTGATCCACAGGGCATCATGGGCGTGGCCTTGCAGCAGCCGCGGCCGGTGCAGGTCGAGATAGCGCGCCATGTGGGGCACCAAGCTGGCCGGCAGCGGGAAGCTCATCGGACCGCCGCACTTGAGGTCTTCGCGTTCAAGCTGGATCAGGAAGCCATCGGAGGTCGGCCGAAGATGCTGCCCCACCCGCAAACCTGCCAACGTGCGGCGGCGGATCGGCCGTGAAATGGTGAGGGCGAACATCAGAGCGTCGCGGAAGCCGGTGGCATGGGCGAACGGCCGGGTTTCGGGCTTGCCGTCGATTCCGGCAAGGGCGGCGAGGGCGCGCTGGTAAAGGTCGGCAGCGTTGCGGATGCGCGGCGCAATCGGACGCCGGTTGGCAGCGCCGCGCTTCAGGCGGCCGGCGGTGCGGCGCAGCCACCCCCAATCGGCGTCGGGCGCCACGGCCGGCATGATGGCGGCGAGCTGGTCGATGGTGGTCCACAAGGACAGCGGCGCCAGAATCGGACGCAACAGGTCGATGTAGCTGCGCACCATGTCCGGCGTCACGCGGTCGCCAGGGGCGGCACCCGGCGTCAGCAGTCCCTGCTGGTCGAGGAAGGTGAGCCAGCGGCCGTAGTTGGCGGCGCGGCTGCGACGGGTGGCCGGTGCCCAGTCGGTGGCGGCACCGGCGTCATCCAGCGGCCCGCCGGCTTCGCAGGCGGCTTGCCACAAGCTGCGGTCCTGCTCGGGCCACGCGCTGACCGGTAGACTGCGGCGGTTGATCGTCACGGAGGTCTTGCTCATCGCCTCAGCGCCCCACGACGTGGCTGCGAAGCGTGCGGGCGCGTTCCAGGATGTTGGCGTCATAGCGGGCGACCGCGGCGGCGGTGTCCTGGCCGGTGTAGTAGGTCACCGTCGTGTCGGTGGAGCGATGGCCGAGGAGCTGGCGCGACAGCTCGTAATTGCCGGGATCGAACTGCTGGCTGAGCTTGCCGGCGAGGTGGCGGAACAGGTGGGGATTGACCACAAGGCCGGTATGGTCGCGGACCGCCCGCTCGATCTGCGCCGTCAAAGCGGTGATGTGCTTGCAGCCACCATCGCGTCCGGGGAACAGCAGGCCGCCCGTGTCCGGCGTCAGCAGCGGACGGTAGCGCGTCATGAAGTGGTCGATCATCCGCACCAGCGGCTCCGGCAGCACCGCCTCGATCGGCTGGCTGGTCTTGGTCTCCTCGGCCGGGATGACGAGATGGACGACGGCGTGACGGCCGCAGCGGCTGCGGCAGAGATGGCGATGGACGTCCAGCCGCAGCAGGTTGAGGCGGCGCAACGGGACCAGCAGCAAAATCTGCACGGCCACCGCGGTCTGCGCCATCAAGGCTTCCCGGCGGCTGGGCGCCGCCACGCGGTCGGCCTTGTCCATCAACCGCTCCGGCAGGGTGAGCAGGGCCAGCAGGTGCTTGGGATCGTCGAAAGCGCGCAGGCGGGCGCGGTTCTTGTCGGTCATGCCCTTGCGCCGGCTGCCGAGCTTGGCGACCAGCTTGTCCAGCCGCTCCAGGTCGGCCTTCGGCGCCTGAACCCAGTGGCGGGCGACGGAGAGCAGGCACTTCGCTTGTTCGATCAGGCCGGGGCTGGCGCCGCCCCGGCGGGTCATCAGCCACAGCAGGGCGCCCTTAAAGCGCTCCGGCACCACCAGCGCCGCCAGCGTGTTCAACGCCTGGGGGTCTTCGCCGGCATGGACGACGGCGGCAGCGAAACGCAGCACATGGCCGCGGGCGGTCTTCAGCGAGCTGGGGCGCAACGGGCGGGCTGGGCCGAACTCGTCCAGCGGGTCGGCGCCGGACAGCCGCCGCATCCATGCCGCCAGATCGGTGGCAAAGGACGGCGGGAGGCGGTCCAACGGTAGCTGGTAGTCGTCCCGGTTGCTGGTGACCGGCACTGGCGTGATCTGCCAGTCGGGCAGGGCGGCGGCGACGGCGCGGTTCCACTGCTGGCGGGCCATCCGCTCGACCCGCTGCGGCTTGGCGACCAGCGTGCCGGTCGCCAGCGAAGCGGCGAAGGCGGTGAAGGTGGCGTCCGACACGGCGTCCGGCGCGATGTTGTGGTCGGCGCAATACCGCAGGAAGCGGGCGAGACCGCGCTGCATCGCCGGGTCGGTGACCGCCGCGCGGAGGCTGTACCAGGGCTCCGGCAGGTGGCAGGCGAGGCGCCGATGGGTTGCCGTGGCGCCGTAATGGCGCAGCAGGGTGCTGACGGCGGAACGGATGTTCTGCCAGCGCTTGAGCGACAGGCCGTGGGCCGCCGGATGGACGGAGGCGATCAGCGGGCGCAGCGTATCGAAGCTGGCGGGGATGGCGGCGAGGTCGCGTCCGACGATGCCGCCGAAGCGGCGCAGGGAGGAGGCATGGTCCCGAGCGCGCTGCGGCGGCAGGGCGGGGTCGGCCAGGACGCGCGTCAGCAGGTCGGCCAGGGAGCGCATCGGCGGCATATCAAGCACCGCAGGCGAGCTGCGCTGAGGCTGGGAAGTAGTGGAAGTGCTCATCCATGGCCTCGGGAAGACAGGAGTGGACAGGAAGTCCAGATCGGGAAGACGTAGCACGTTTTTTGTTCGAAGATACGAGGGTGACCTCTTCCCGATGATCGTCTAAGTTCTTGCCACTACTGGACAATAAAGGACAGAGGTGGTCAGCTGATCCAGCGCTGCCGCAGGAAGATGTCGAGGTCCTTCGGCTGGATGCGGATCTGACTGCCGAGGCGGACGGTGGGGAGGTCGCCCGACGCGATCCAGCGACGGATGGTCTTGATGCTAACCTGCAGGCGCTCGGCGACGTCAGGGATGGTCAGCAGGGCGGCGGGACGGGAAGGGGGCTTGCTCATTCCGGCTTCGGGGGCTGCGTCGCCTCGCCCGAAGCCGCCAGGTATTCCCGCGCCGCCATGCGGCCCAGCAGGCGCGCCAGCGCACGCAGGCGCTCGACCGCAGCCTCGGATTCGGGAGGGATGCAGGGGGCGGCGGTGTCGGGGGAGAGGACATGGTGGGTCATCCCCTCTTCGTGCCAAAGCTGGACTCTTGTGCCGAAAGGGCCAGATCAGCTTTGCGGCGCAGCTGATTTGTTCGGGTCGGTTCGCCGGCCGTTGATGGCGCGCTTCGCTGCGGTGCGCAGGGCGTTCTTGGTCGGCGTGTAGCCCAGCGCCTCCAGGCAGAGCTGGAGGAAGTCCACCAGCGGCCCGCCGGCGGCCCCGCTCATGTCGTCCCAGGAGGTGCCGGGCGGACGGTCGCTGATCGCCTCATAGACGTCCAGCAGGAAGTCGAAAGTCATGTGGTAGCCGGCCGCGGCCTTGTGGCGCGTTCCACCGACGCCGGAGGCGACACGGTACGCTTCGGCATCCCGCACCAGTTCAGCCGCAGAGCGCAGCATCAGCACGCCGCTGAAGGCATCTTCAAGCGCGTGATCTGCCTGCCCATCGATGATGGCGGCGTTGGGATCGTCCGGCGTCAATTGCGCGGCCAAGCCCCACAGGAGCTGCGGGACAGGACGGAGGCGTCCATCCTGCGGTGTGTCGTCCTGGATGGCATCCAACAGGGCGTTGCAGGCCGTCATGATGCGCTTCATCCGGTCGCGGGTGGCACTGGGAGCGGGCGTCTGGTCGATGGCCGCCTGGGACGCTGCCAAGGCCGGAAGTTGCTCGACGTAGAGGCGCCATGCCGCAATCCTGCTGGGATCAGACAACTGCAGCCGATCGACGACAGCATCGAACAACGGCCGCCATGGCTCATCCTGCATTTCCGTCGGCGGAGGTGCCTGTTCCGTCATGATGGCTCGGTGTGATGTCGAAGGGGGATAGTGCCGAGGTACCGCGTTGGATCATACCGGGACCATCCCGCGGCATGAAGGGCGGCTGACGCCGCCCTTCCCCTGACATGCCCAGCCTTGCCATGGCACGCCGATCCCTGCCAGGCCAAGGTCGCATCGAGGCGCGCCGGTCGGCCCCTCAATGCACCGTGAAGCGCCCGAATTTGGGGCGCCAATCTCCAAGGCCGACCACCTCGCCGGTGGTGCGGATGATGTCCCGGACGTCATCCTCGCTCAGCAGCGACGGCATGTACTGGATGGTGACCGCAGCGCTCCAGTCGTCGAAGCGTGGCCGGACCCGCATCACCCGCAGGCGTTCGACCCGGACGCCGGTGCGAAAGCGGAAGCGGCCATCATCCCACAACGCCTCCGGCTCGCGGGGGCCGTCATACTGAAGCGGGATGTTGCCGTCACACAGGATGCCCGCTTTGGCCAGCGGCCCGCGGCGTTTGCGCTTAGCGCCGTCGATCAGCGCCGCCTCAATCAACTCGCCGGGGAGACAGGGTTCGCCGCCTTGCAGGTACAGCGAACCGAGGAACTCAAGCTTGGCCATCCGCTCCAAATCGGCCTCGGTCTTTGGCCGCTTGCTGCTCAGCTTCTTGATGTCCTTCACCAGCGGGTCGAGCGGATCGGCCAGCCGGCCGTTGTGCATGAGAAGGGGTGAGACGCCGGTGATCTGGAAGCTCAGGGGTTGATACATCGGGGGCCTCCAGCCGCGGACGGGGGCGGCTTGGCTGGGTGTCGGGGAGGTTGACCGTGGCCGCGGCGTAACGGCGGCCGCGCAGCATGCCGGTCACCATCGCGTGGCAGGGCGCGCACAGCGTCGTCACAGCTTCCAGGCTGTCCTGAGTCCAATCGCCGCGGGGCGGGTAAACGCGGTGGTGCCCTTCCAGCTGGTCTGTCGCGTTGCACAGGACGCACCGTCCGCCATCGCGGGCGAACGCATCACGCCGCAGAGCGCGCCATTGAGGACTGGCAAGGTAGGCGACGTAACCGACAGGGCCGCTGGCCGGACCCGGCACCGCCGCTGATGGGGACTCTGCTGACGGGGATATGTCCGCTGCTGCTGTGTTTGTCGGCTCGCATGGGCTCATGCCGGTCCACTGGTTCGTTCTGATCGACGAATACCGATCTGGTGGATCGTGGTCAAGGCGCTATAACGGCGTAATGATCCGGCTCATGTCATTGAGCTTGAAGCAGCGTGTCGGGTTGAGGGTCAAGGAGGCGCCGGTGGCCCGCGGCCTCACCCAAGAGGCATTGGCGGATCTGGTCGGCCGGACGGTCGAGGCTGTGTCCAACATCGAACGAGGCCGCACCTTTCCGACGATCGACACGCTGGAGCAACTCGGTCGGCATCTTGACGTCCCGATACAGCAATTCTTTGAAGATGTTGAGCAAAAGGTAAGCGACAGGCGGTTTGTCCTGGAAGGCAACCTCAAGATCCTCGTTCGACAATTGTCGAACGAGGATCTTGAAATTGCTGTAAAGCAACTCGCAGTTGTCGTTGAAATCAGAAAGAACTGTTCTTAGATTTTTGTATTTCCAATAATTACATGTTTTATGAACATTAGCTCTACTTTGCCCAGCTTGGCCTGATAATTTTTCCAAGGTAACCATGAAAAACCATTCGGGTTATGTTTGTTTTTAGTACTTTGACTTCTACATACCCGTCTTCCGTCCAGCCATCGAGAACCTCAACAGGGCCGAAGGTATGGTGCTCCATGATATTTCCAGGTTGATGGATACGTTTGTGAGCTTTCGGCTTCAGGGGCGCAGAGGCATTCACGATTTGATCGGAGTTTTGGCTATTTACGGGCGGGCGCCTCCTTGTCGCTTCGGGATTGTTGGGCTTCTTCTTAATGGGCTGCTTTTTATCTTCCGAGATAGCCACCTTGCGGACACACTCGGTCTGCTTCTCAGTTGACGACCGGCGTGATTTCACTGGCTTTGCCTTCGGCGGCTGAGGATCCTCAAGCCAGCATTCCCCGCGCAGCCAGTTGTGCGGGAACTTGAGGTACTTCGAGTCGGTAAGGTGGGCCTTGGCGACCGCATATCGCTGCATGGCGGCGATCAACACACACGGCGTCGCGGCACCAGAAGCCAAGACCTCGCGGTAAACTTCTATGGTTTCCTGCCGCTTTTCCCGCTTGGGACAGACTGACCAGAACTCGTCAAAGCGGTCTGCGTGATCTTGGACCTTGATCGTTACCCCGCCGTCGACGGCGCCGCCAACGGCGGTGACGGCGCCGGGCGGCGGTGGGGTAACCCCTTCTTCCTCTCCCCCGGGGTTAAACCCGGGGAGAGAAGAGGGAAAGGGGAGCGTGGACGCTACCAGTCCAACGCGCCGGCGCTCCTGGTCGAAGGCGTCCGCGCTACTGGTCGCGTCCGTGCTGCCGATGCGGCCAATAACCTCATTCACACCGGTCGTGCTTTGAAGATGGGCAGGGCGATAGGACAAATTCGGGTGGTAAACATTCGCCATGCGATCGCCCTCCTTGTTCGATCCACCGCGCCTGTGAACCGGCAAGACACCAGCGCGCTCCAAGTTTTTGACTCCTCGCTGGACACCGCTCCTGCTGGCGCCAGTTCGTTCGGAAAGGCGCTCGAATCCAACGCGAGCGAGGCCAGTATTATTATCGAGGCAATGGAGAATGCAGGCGACAATGCCAATTTCGATACGGCTGCGGGCAGGATCGCAGGCTACTGCTTCCAGAAGGAGGTGTTTGTCGAGCAAGCTGATGGCGGACACGGTGGGCTCCTAGGTGCATTAAGGTGCCTATTCTTGGCGCTGGGTACCGGTTGTGCCCGATTGGTTATCGGTGAGATGGTCGGAACTGACCCATCGCTTGCCCTTCCAAATGGCAGCGATCTAAATGTGCAAAGCAATTAGCAACTTTCTCAAAAAGGGAGGCGCTTCGCCGTAGGCATTGCCAGAGCATATTTTGTATCGCACAATGACAACCCTGACGGGGAAATGGATCGCGAATGACGTTATGAGTGCAATGATCTATGCGCACTCTGTTTCCGGAAGGGATGAAAAGCTGTGGGAGCCCTTGGCGGCTCACCTGACCAATGTCGCCGATCGGGCGGGGAGGCTTGCAGCCGCGTTCGGTGGCCAAGAGCTTGCACGGGCCATGGGGGGGCTCCACGACATCGGCAAGGCGCGGGATGCTTTTCAATCCTATATCCGCGGTCAAGGGCCGAGCGTCGACCATTCGACCGCCGGTGCTGTCATCGGCGAGCGCAAATACCCATTGCCGTTCGGCCGAATGATGGCCTATGGGATCGCCGGCCATCATGCCGGACTGGCGAACGGGGACATTGCTGGCGGTGGGTTGTCGTCGCTGAAAGATCGGCTAGCAGCCGGGGCCGCTACCCCCCTGCCGGAGAGTTGTCTGACACCCTACCTTGATATTGCACCGCCGGAGGTCGCTCTGGCCGCGCCGGTGCTGTCCGAGGGGTTCACGCACGAGTTCTCTGCCGCTTTCCTCACTCGTATGCTTTTTTCCTGTCTCGTCGATGCGGATCGGTTGGAGACGGAGCGATTCTATGCCGATCTGCATGAAGAGCCGGTCGAGCGGGGATGCCCGCTCACCGTCGCCGATCTTCGTGACCGGCTGAACGCGCATCTGGCCCAATTCGACGGGCGGACCGGTGCGGTCGACAGTTTGCGGGCGGAGGTGCTGGCAGCGGTTCGGGCGAGAGCGGACGACGAGCCGGGATTATTCTCGCTGACGGTGCCAACCGGCGGCGGCAAGACCCTGTCGTCGCTGGCCTTCGCCCTGGACCATGCGGTTCGGCACGGGCTGCGGCGTGTCATCTATGTGATCCCCTTCACCTCCGTGGTCGAACAGACGGCAGCGGTCTTCCGCGACGCCCTGGGCAGCGACGACGCCGTGCTCGAACATCACAGCGGTTTCGATTTTGGACCGGCGGACAGCGGCGCGCCCGACGAAGAAGGCCGGGATGGTGCGCGCAAGCTGAGGCTGGCCGCTGAAAACTGGGACCGGCCGGTGGTCGTCACCACCGCGGTGCAGTTCTTCGAAAGCCTGTTCTCCAATCGCCCGTCGGCTTGCCGGAAGCTGCATGCCATCGCCGGATCGGTCGTGATCCTCGACGAGGCGCAGACCTTGCCGCTGAAGCTGCTGCGGCCATGCCTGGAGGCGTTGCGCGAACTGGCGCGCGGCTATCGCAGTTCGGTGGTGCTGTGCACAGCGACCCAGCCGGCGGTGACGACGGAAGCCGGCTTCAGGGGCGGCCTGGACAAGGTGCGGGAACTGGCTCCCGATCCGCCAACGTTATACCGCCGCCTGAAACGGGTGACGGTCAGCACCATCGCCGAACCGCTGTCCGAAGAGGCGCTTGCCGACCGGCTGCTGAGCGAGCCACAAGCCTTGTGCATCGTCAACAGCCGCCGGCACGCGCGCGACCTTCACAGGCGGATCGCGGTGACCGAGGGCGCGCGACATCTGTCCACCTGCCTGTGTGCCAAACACCGGCGGGCGGAGTTGACGGCCATCCGCCAGGACATCAAGGACGGCAAGACCGTCCGGCTGGTTTCGACGTCCCTGGTAGAGGCTGGGGTGGATTTCAGCTTTCCCGCAGTCTACCGGGCGATGGCCGGGCTCGATTCCATCGCGCAGGCAGCAGGCCGCTGCAACCGGAACGGCGAGTTGCCGGAATTGGGCCGAGTCTTCGTCTTCGATAGCCCTGAGAACGAAGGTCACCGGCCCCCGGCGGAGTTGGCCCTGTTCGCCCGAACCGCCGCCAGCGTTCTTCGCGCCCACGACGACCCGCTCGCTCTTGATACCCTGCGTGCCTATTTCCAGCAGGTTTATTGGCTGCGCGGTGGCGAGGATCTGGACTCCGCCATGGTGGGGGAGGGAACGGCCGCGATCCGCGGCATCCTAAACGCTTTGCGCCTCCATCGGCGTAGGCACGACTTCCCCTTTGCCGACATTGCGAAGGCGTTCCGGATCATCGAGTCGCCGCTGGTGCCGGTGATCGTACCCTATCGTCCTGCTGGTGAGCCGGACGCCGTCCCGCGCCTGCTCGACGCCCTGCGCCACGCTCCGGCGGATAAGACCGGGGGGATTGCCCGCGCTTTGCAGCCCTATCTGGTCCAGGTTCCCCGTTCGGCCCGTGCCGGCCTGCTGAAGGCCGGGGCGGCGGAGTGCATCCGGAGTGGCGAATTCGGCGATCAGTTCGTCGCGCTGGTCAACGACGACCTCTACCGCCCCGATGTCGGGCTGGATTGGGAGGATCCGACCTTCCGGCGATTTGATTTTTTTAGCTGATAAAGGGTGCCTTTGTTCGCCTGAAAGTGGGCGAGCTCCTTGGAACTCGCCCATTCATCGGGTG
The DNA here is from genome assembly GCF_002573965.1 of Azospirillum palustre. Classification (NCBI taxonomy): domain Bacteria; kingdom Pseudomonadati; phylum Pseudomonadota; class Alphaproteobacteria; order Rhodospirillales; family Azospirillaceae; genus Azospirillum; species Azospirillum palustre. Next base: position 257,715 of record NZ_PDKW01000037.1, read on the forward strand.
GACAGATGTTGGCGAACAACGTACGATATTTCGATCCACGGCAAAACCACTGCATCGGCCTGCCGACGAGTTGATAGTATGCAAACTGCTCTGGAGGGTGCAAGCCTCCAACGCTCTTTCATCGTACGTTGATCGTTACATCGTTCAAACGATGAACTTTTTCTTGACCCGCAAGAGATTCTAGAAAAGAGTATGGCACGTCAGCGCTGCAACGCGGACGTGCCTGTTAGGCTCTCCCGTCTCTCCAGCCGCTAGGAAAGGAGGTGCAGGGTGTGGCAAGCCTTCCGGAGAAGATGATACAGGCGCGCCTGAAAGCCAAGAGTCTTGGTTTGGGTGTGCCGTCAATGGCATGGGCGGTGGCTTTTTGCCTCGGCCCATGCCCTAGTTCACGTCCTTAAGCGTGAAACTCCAATCCAGATTTTCAAAAGGCAAAGCCCATGGCCTACGGCGTGAAACTTCACGTGTGGGGCGACCGCGCTTGCTTCACCCGGCCAGAAATGAAGGTCGAGCGGGTGTCCTACGACGTCATGACGCCGTCGGCGGCGCGCGGCATCCTGGAGGCGATCCATTGGAAGCCGGCAATCCGTTGGGCCATCGACGCCATCGAGGTGCTGAAGCCGATCCGCTTCCAGTCGATCCGCCGCAACGAGGTCGGGTCGCGTGTGCCGACCGTAGCGGTGCGCAAGGCGATGAAGGCCGGCGAGGTGCAGGACCTGCGCATGGTGGCGGAGGAGAACCGGCAGCAGCGCGCCGCCACCCTGCTGGTCGACGTCGCCTATGTCATCCACGCCCATTTCGAACTGACAGAGCGCGCCGGACCGGGCGACAGCGAAGCCAAGCATCTGTCGATGTTCAATCGCCGGGCGGCAGGCGGTCAATGCTTTCAGCAGCCCTGCCTGGGCGTGCGGGAGTTTCCGGCGAATTTCGCCCTTCTGGAGGATGGCGCCGCACCGGTGTCGGAATTGCCGCCGGACCAGCGTGACCGCGACCTCGGCTGGATGCTGCTCGACATCGACCATGCGAACGACATGACCTCGCTGTTCTTCCGGGCAGCGCTGCGCGACGGCATGATGGTGGTGCCGCCACTGAATTCGGTGGAGGTGCGGTCATGACCGTCCTCGCCGCGCTCAATGGCTATTATGATCGGCTGGCCGACCGCGGCGAGGTGCCGCCCTTCGGCTATTCGACCGAGCGGATCGCCCACATCATCGTGTTGTCGCCCGATGGCGAGCCGGTGGAGATCCTGCCCTGGCAGAGCCTGTCGGGGAAGAAGGCGGAGCCGCGCCCGGCTGCGGTGCCACAATCCTTCAAGCGTCCGGGGACCACGCCGCGCTCCTTCTTCCTGTGGGACAATGGGAAGTTCGTGCTCGGCCTCGGGCTGGACAAGGCGACGCGGCAGCGGGTGGCCCATCCGGCAAACCATGCGGCCTTTCAGGAGTTGCACCGCCGGTTGCTGGCCGGAACCGAGGATGCCGGGTTGGTCGCCCTGCTGCGTTTCCTCGATGTCTGGGCAGCGGATCACTTCGACGCCTGCGGCTTTACCGACGCCATGCTCGACCAGAACTTCATGTTCATGCTTGACGGCGACCGGAATGATCGGGGGGAGCCACGCTTCCTGCACGACCGTCCCGCCGCCCGGCGCATCTGGGAGCGCGCGGTGGCCGAGGGTGCTGGGGGCGAAGGAATCTGCTTGGTAACGGGAACGCGCCAGCCGATCGCCCGCCTGCACCCGGCGATCAAGGGGGTGATGGGCGCGCAGAGTTCCGGAGCCTCCATCGTCTCCTTCAACAACGACGCCTTCACCTCTTACGGCAAGGAGCAGGGGCTGAACGCACCGGTATCGGAGGCGGCAGCCTTCGGGTACGGCGCTGCCCTGAACGCGCTGCTGGCAAGGGGCAGCGGCAACCGGCTGGTAATCGGCGATGCGACCACGGTGTTCTGGGCAGATGCCTCCGGCGGCGAGGAGTCCGCCAAGAAGGCGGAGGTACTCTTCCACGACTTGCTCAGTCCGCCGCCGGCCGAGGACGCCGACGAAGCGCAGGCGATCCGCAACGCCCTGCTTCCGGTCAGCCAGGGGCGACCGGTGCGGGAGATTGCGCCGGAACTGGACGAACGGACGCGCTTCTACGTGCTCGGCCTGTCGCCCAACATCGCCCGGCTGTCAGTGCGTTTCTGGCTGGAGGACAGTTTCTCGGCCATCGCCGAACGTGTCGGCCGCCATTGGGAGGATCTGCGGATCGACCCTTCGCCCTGGCGCACCGCACCGGCGGTCTGGATGCTGCTGCGCGAGACCGCCCCGCTTGGCAAGACCGAGAACATCGCGCCGCAACTGGCCGGGGAGGTGATGCGCGCCATCCTGACCGGCGGTCGCTATCCCCGCAGCCTGCTGGCGGCGGTCATCACCCGCATACGGGCCGGCGATCCGGTGAACGGCGTCAAGGCCGCGATCTGCCGGGCCTGCCTGAACCGCGACTCCCGCCTGGGAACGAAGAAGACGGAGGAGATACCCGTGAGCCTGAACCGAGACGAGGCGAACCCGGCCTACCGGCTGGGCCGCCTGTTCGCCGTGCTGGAGGGTGCCCAGCGGGCGGCCCTGGGGGATGTGAACGCCAGCATCCGCGACCGCTATTTCGGCGCCGCGTCGGCCACCCCGGCCAGTGTCTTCCCCATGCTGCTGCGCAACAGCAACCATCATCTGGCGGTGCTGCGCAAAGGCGACAAGCCCCGGCTCGGCGGCTGGTTCGAGGGGGAAATCGGCCAGATCCTCGGGGGGCTGGACAGCGGCTTCCCACGCTCGCTGCGCATTGAGGATCAGGGGCGTTTCGCCATTGGCTATTACCACCAGCGCTATTCTGGCAAGGCCGCCGCTTCCACCGACCGCCCCGGCGCTACTGAACAGACCGTTTCCGAGGATTGAGCCATGTCCGCGATCCAGAACCGCTATGAGTTCGTCTATCTGTTCGATGTCACCAACGGCAACCCGAACGGCGATCCCGACGCCGGCAACCTGCCGCGGCTCGACCCGGAAACCAACAAGGGTCTGGTGACCGACGTCTGCCTGAAGCGGAAGATCCGCAACTTCGCCGCACTCAGCCGTGACGGCGAGCCGCGCTTCGGCATCTATGTCCAGGAAGGGGCGATCCTGAACGAAAAGCACCGCGCCGCCTACCGGGCCGTCCGTCCGGACGACAAGGATGTCGAGAGCGCGAAGAAGCTGTCGCCCAAGGAGTCGGAGGAAAAGGCCGTCCGGCAGTTCATGTGCGACAACTTCTTCGACGTCCGCAGTTTCGGCGCGGTGATGAGCACCAGCATCAACTGCGGGCAGGTGCGTGGGCCGGTTCAGCTGTCCTTTGCCCATTCGGTGGAGCCGATCCTGCCGCTGGAGATTTCGATCACCCGGATGGCCGCCACTTCGGAAAAGGAGGCGAAGGAGCGCAAGGACGGGGATCCGGCGGACGACGGGCGCCGCGACAACCGCACCATGGGGCGCAAGCATGTCGTCCCCTACGGCCTGTATCGCTGCCATGGCTACATCTCCGCCAAGCTGGCGGAGGGGACCGGCTTCGACGAGGATGACCTGGACCTTCTGTGGACCGCGCTGGAGGGGATGTTCGACCATGACCGCTCGGCCGCCCGCGGCGAGATGGCCGGCCGCAAGCTGGTCCTGTTCCGCCATGACAGCGCGCTCGGCAACGCTCCCGCCCACCGCCTATTCGACTTGGTCAGCGTGAAGCGGCACTTCCAAGGCGAGGATTACGAGCTGGACGGCCCCGGCACCGGCAACCTGCCGCCAGCCCGGCGCTTCGCCGATTACCGGATCGCCCTGGATGCGGCCCGCGTGCCGACCGGGGTCACGATGATCGAGAAGTTCTGAACGAAACGGGCAGCCAGCCGGGGAAGGAGGCGCGGTATGGACGACGATGATCTTCTTCCCCTGTCGGCGTTGCAGCACCAACTGTTCGGTCCCCGCCAATGCGCCCTGATTCATGTCGAGCGGCAGTGGCAGGAGAACGCCTTGACCATCGAAGGCCGGCTGCTTCATGACGCGGTGGATGCGGGGGGCCGGGACAGGCGCGGCACCGTCCGCACGGTGCGGTCGATGCCGTTGCGGTCGCGGCGACTCGGTCTTGCCGGTGTTGCCGATCTGGTCGAGTTGCATGGTCCCGAGCAGCGGCCTTACCCGGTCGAGTACAAGCGCGGCCGGCCCAAGGCCCACCGGGCGGACGAGGTCCAGCTCTGCGCCCAGGCCATCTGTCTGGAAGAGATGTTCCACACGAACATTGCCGAGGGGGCTCTCTTCTATGGAGAGAACCGGCGGCGTGTCGTGGTCCGGCTCGATGACGAGTTGCGGGGGTTGACCGAACGGACGGCGACCGCCGTTCGCGCCATGATGGAGTCCGGCCGCACTCCGCCGCCGGTGTACGAGGCGGCCAAATGCCGCAACTGTTCGATGATCGAGCTTTGCCGGCCGCGCCGGCTGGGCCGTCCGCCGCCGGTGGCCGACTGGCTCGCCCGGCACTTGGAAGACGGCGAGGACGCAATGCCACCCGATGACCGTGGAGAAACCGACCGGGGAGACTCCTGATCCCATGCGCCAGCATTTGAATACGATGTTCGTCACCACCGAAGGCGCGTGGCTGTCCAAGGATGGCGCCAACATCGTGGTGGAGGTGGAGCGGCGGGAAATCGGCCGCGTGCCCATGCACATGATGGGCGGTATCGTCTGCTTCGGACGGGTCGGCATGTCGCCGCCGCTGATGGGGGCCTGCGCCGAAGCCGGAGTGACGGTCTCCTTCCTGACCGAGCATGGCAAATTCCTGGCGCGGGTGGAGGGGCCGTGCAGTGGCAATGTGTTGCTGCGCCGCCGTCAGTATCGGGTGGCCGACGATCCGGACGCCGGGCTCGTCATCGTCCGCGCCATCGTGACGGCTAAGGCGGCGAACCAGCGTGCGGTGCTGCGTCGCGCGCTGCGGGACCATGGGTCTTCGATGGTGGAGTCCGGCCGCGCGGGATTGGACGACGCTCAGCGCCGCCTGGGAGATGTGGCGCGTCGGGTGATGGAGGCGGGGAATATCGACATCGCGCGTGGACACGAGGGGGACGCCGCGAACGCCTATTTCGGCTCATTCGACCATTTGATCCGTCGCGACAACGACGCCTTCCGGTTCCGCGGTCGCAGCCGCCGTCCGCCGCTGGACGCCTGCAACGCCCTGCTGTCCTTTTTATACGCTATGGTCGGGCACGACTGCCGCTCGGCGCTGGAATCCGTTGGTCTGGATCCGCAGGTCGGCTTCCTGCATCGCGACCGTCCCGGCCGTGCCGGCCTCGCCCTCGACCTGATGGAGGAGTTCCGCCCTGTGCTGGCTGACCGGGTGGTTCTGACGCTGATCAACCGGCAGCAGATCGGACCGAAGGATTTTACCTTCATTGAAGGCGGTGCCGTCCTGCTGCGCGACGACTCCCGCAAGGCCGTCCTTGCCGCCTATCAGGAACGCAAGAAGGATGAGATCACCCATCCGTTCCTGAACGAGAAAGTCAGCCTTGGCTTGGTCCCGCACATCCAGGCGCAACTGCTGGCCCGCCATCTGCGCGGTGACCTTGACGGCTACCCGCCGTTTCTATGGAAATGACCGGCCATGCTGATGCTGATCACCTACGACGTAAACACCCAGGACGCGGCCGGCCGCCGCCGATTGCGCCGGGTTGCGAAGGCCTGCCGGGATTTCGGTCAGCGCGTTCAGTTTTCCGTATTCGAATGCGAGGTCGATCCGGCGCAATGGACCGCATTGCGTGCCCGGCTGCTCGGTGAAATCGACCAGAGCACAGACAGCCTGCGCTTCTACCATCTTGGCGCCAATGCTAGCCGTCGCATTGAACATGTCGGTGCCAAACCCGCATTGGACCTAGACGGAACGCTGGTGTTCTGAGCGTGCGCGAACCTGAAGCGGACAGGAAACTCCTGGGAGGTTCGCAGCGGAACGCTTTCAATGGGTTAGCTTCGATGGCATTGTGATTGACGCCCGACAGAACGGCGCGCGCGAACTGATTCGCGCTCGACCGGAGATTTTGGGTGCTTGGACAAGTGGATATTGACTGCCAGTCGCTCCCCGCGCGGGAGCGTGGATCGAAACGTCCAGCTCCTGCCGCCGGAATACACGGTCGCCTGTCGCTCCCCGCGCGGGAGCGTGGATCGAAACCACCATGCGGCGAAGGCGTCGCGGCCCTGTGCATGGTCGCTCCCCGCGCGGGAGCGTGGATCGAAACACGGTCACTGCGGTGAACGAATGGCGCTTGTCCGTCGCTCCCCGCGCGGGAGCGTGGATCGAAACGAATTTGCCATAGGCGTAGCCGCCTGGGCCGCCAGTCGCTCCCCGCGCGGGAGCGTGGATCGAAACTCGCCCTGCACCACCAACGCCGCCATTCATGCCGGTCGCTCCCCGCGCGGGAGCGTGGATCGAAACGCCCGCCAATTCGACAGACGATCACGGTCCATGTGTCGCTCCCCGCGCGGGAGCGTGGATCGAAACCTCTTGGTTTACGACCCTTCCGACGATCCGACGGTGTCGCTCCCCGCGCGGGAGCGTGGATCGAAACGGTTTCGGCCGGGCAAGTGTCCGCTTGCCGACCGGTCGCTCCCCGCGCGGGAGCGTGGATCGAAACACCAGCCAGCGGCTGGAGGACCAGCACACCGCCGGTCGCTCCCCGCGCGGGAGCGTGGATCGAAACCCCAAAATACAGGAACAAGCCATGGCCCTCACAGGTCGCTCCCCGCGCGGGAGCGTGGATCGAAACTCGGACATCCAGCAGGCGAGGGCGGACGACCGAGAGTCGCTCCCCGCGCGGGAGCGTGGATCGAAACTAGGCATCGTGTCGGGCTGCCGATGCCGCGGCAGTCGCTCCCCGCGCGGGAGCGTGGATCGAAACACCCACTTGTCGAACTCAGCAGCGGCGCCAGCATGTCGCTCCCCGCGCGGGAGCGTGGATCGAAACACCAGGGCGACAGCGGTGGCACACACAGGTCTTGTGTCGCTCCCCGCGCGGGAGCGTGGATCGAAACGCATCTCATACGTGACCGTGACCTTCAAGCCATGGTCGCTCCCCGCGCGGGAGCGTGGATCGAAACTGCGACACCTCATCGGCAAGCCTCTGGTCCGCCTGTCGCTCCCCGCGCGGGAGCCTGGATCGAAACCAGATCGTCATCTCGGCCAAGGACCGCGCCTCCGGGTCGCTCCCCGCGCGGGAGCGTGGATCGAAACGCGCATCTACCACCCCGGCCGCGGAGTGACCGCCAGTCGCTCCCCGCGCGGGAGCGTGGATCGAAACTCCATAGCGAGGCCCGTGCTTGGCGAATTGCGCGCGTCGCTCCCCGCGCGGGAGCGTGGATCGAAACATCATTCGACGCGCGACGCAGACGGCGGAGATCTGGTCGCTCCCCGCGCGGGAGCGTGGATCGAAACAGCCTCAGCGCAACCGATCATCGCGCCGACCTCGGTCGCTCCCCGCGCGGGAACGTGGATCGAAACAATGACAGCCTGTCGCATGTCTTGGTGCATGAGAGTCGCTCCCCGCGCGGGAGCGTGGATCGAAACTACATGTGGACCGGCGGGGCGCCGCAAAGCATGGCGTCGCTCCCCGCGCGGGAGCGTGGATCGAAACCGTGCCCAGGTGGTCACCCGACGTACCTATAACCGTCGCCACCCGCGCGGGGGCGTGGATTGAAACCCCGACTGGCGCGCGCATGGCCAGATCGCGGCGGGTCGCCCCCCGTGGGGGGCGTGGATCGAAACCGGTTGATTGTGCGGGTGGGGGTAACGTCTTCGGGTCGCCCCCCATGCGGGGGCGTGGATCGAAACAAGGCGATCACAAGCGCCATGGTCGACGCTGTGAAGTCGCCCCCCGCGGGGGGCGTGGATCGAAACATGACCCGTTATGGCTATGTCGAGTTGACGAATAGTCGCCCCCCAGGCGGGGGCGTGGATCGAAACAGGCAGGTGCCTTGACCACATCGGCCTGAGCGGCAGTCGCCCCCCGCGCGGGGGTGTGGATCGAAACTTCAGCGTGGCGATGTCCTCGACCGCCTGCGTCATCGGGTCGCCCCCCGCGCGGGAGCGTGGATCGAAACGGCATGCGCCCACAGTCAGATGCGGAGATTCGTGCTGTCGCCCCCTGCGCGGGGGCGTGGATCGAAACTGGTAGGTGACGACGACGGTCACGCGGGCGGGCGGTCGCCCCCCGCGCGGGCGCGCGGATTGAAACACCTATGGCTGGAACGGCGGCGGCGAACTGACGGTCGCCCCCCATGCGGGGGCGTGGATCGAAACGGCACGGACCTGCAACGCTCCGCCGCGACCTGGAGGTCGCCCCTCGCATGGGGGCGTGGATCGAAACGCCCTGATGCTGGAGCGCGAAGGCCCGTCGCTGATGTCGCCCCCCACGCGGAGGCGGGGGTCGAAACAGGTGCGAGGGGCAGCGGGCGCGATTGTCCCGGGTCGCCCCCCATGCGGGGGCGTGGGGCGAAACGGCTGCGCTGCTCGGCGATGACGGCGAGGAAATGGTCGCCCCCCGCGCGGGGCGTGGATCGAAACTCCCAATAATCGCCGTAGGCCTGGATTTGCAGATGTCGCCCCCCACGCAGGGGCGTGGATCGAAACTGGTTGGCGGCAGAGGACGAGCCGCCGAACAGGCGACGCCCCCGCGCGGGGCGTGGGTCGAAACGACTGGCTCAACGCCTGGTGCGGGATCACCAGCTAGTCGCTCCCCGCGGGGGCGTGGGTCGAAACCACAGCCGGGCGCGGCCGGTGCGGTCAATGTCTAGTCGCCGCCTGCGCAAGGGCTTGGATCGAAACCGCGTTGGTGATGGCGGCAACGGCACCGCCGATGGTCGCCCCCATACGAGGGCGTGGATCGAAACGGACGCCTGCGCCCGTTGGGTGCGCGCCGCTGCGCGTCGCCCCCACGCGGGGGCGTGGATCGAAACTCGCCGATCGGCAAGGACTTCGACGCCCTCGCCGGTCGCCCCCCATGCGGGGGCGTGGATCGAAACAGCCGACGAAGGGTCTCGTTGGTCAGGTCTAGGAGTCGCCCTCCACGCGGGGACATGGATCGAAACACGGTCGAGATGGCCAAGCGGGCGGGCCTGCTGAAGTCGCCCCCTACGCGGGGGCGTGGATCGAAACTGCAGTACGGTGCGGGCGACGCTGCGGCCGGACGTCGCCCCCCGCGCGGGGGCGTGGATCGAAACACATAGCGGTCCACATCGGCCGCCGCCTAAGCCAGGTCGCTCCCCGCGCGGGAGCGTGGATCGAAACACGGCAATGACCACTGCCATCAGCAGGCTCCCGTGTCGCCCCCTACGCGGGGGCGCGGATCGAAACATGCGTCAGGGTGACCGGCACCTGATCGAGGCAGGTCGCCCCCGCGGGGGCGTGGATCGAAACAGGCGCATCGGTAGGTAGCGGGTGCCGCAGCGGCTGTCGCTCCCCACGCGGGGGCGTGGATCGAAACAGCACCATAGCGTCGAACCACTCTTCCTGGGCAAGTCGCTCCCCGCGCGGGAGCGTGGATCGAAACTGTTGCAATCGGCGCAGACCATGACGCAATTGGGTCGCCCCCTACGCGGGGGCGTGGATCGAAACCTTGCCGGTCATCTGGTCCAGGAGTTCCAGGGTCGGTCGCCCCCTACGCGGAGGCGTGGATCGAAATTTGCCCTGGTCGATGCCTATGCGGACGGTGGAGGGTCGCCCCCACGTGAAGGGCGACGGCGTCAAACGGCTATGGGTGGCAGCCTCAACTCTCGGTGGTTGCGCGCCCCCGCAACCACCATCAAGCCGCTGATTTCCAAAAAAATCAGCGGCTTTTTGCTGTCCGCATTCCGCCTGAAAAACCCCTCCGTGGCAGCGTCGTGGAAGCACCAGGGCGGAAACTCCCGGATAGTTTCGGCGGCCAGGATCGCGTATTTGTGATGGCTGAAACGTAGATGGTGCATGCCTTGACCCGGCCGCACACGGCTCGGAAACAGCTAATCACTGCTGAGGCCACTCCTCAGACGAATCCATCGGGCAACCGACTCCGAGGTCTGCTCAGTGATCTCGAACTGGACCGGATGGGGCCGGTCTTCTGCTGCACCACGGTCGCGCGAGAGCGCACCGAGCCGTTCAGGGCGACATCGCCGATCTTGAGACGGACGAGATCGCACCCACGCAGCTTGCTGTCGATGGCCAGATCAAACATCGCCAAGTCGCGCGTCGCGTCCGTCAGTTGAAGGCGAATGCGGATCCCCCAGACATGCTTCGGCTTGAGCGGGGCTTCGGTCCGATCAGCCGGGCTTTATTCCACGGAACCCGACCGACGTGAGAGGCTTGGCTCATCCTTGGTCTCTTCGTGAACATGTGCCTCCCCGGATCGGCGAGGCAGAGTCCACCAGCATCGGATGAAACCATTGGAGGATCGGTGGAGGTACTGGCCCAAAGGCAGACGTGCCCCAGAACTGGCTGCAAGGCCTTGAGTCGGCTGGATCATCATACGCACGGGAGAACCCGAGTTTCGCTTCATTCCCCAAACCATTTGTGCGATCTTCAGGGTGTGAACCGCGCCGGGTTTCACGGAGGCCCCATCTTCTGAGAAACTGGGGTCATCATGACGAAACAGGCATCGCCCAAATACGCCCCTGAGTTGCGCGAGCGCGCGGTTCGGATGGTGTTCGAGCACGAAGACGAGCATGCCTCGCAGTGGGCGGCGATCAGCTCGATCGCGGCGAAGATCGGCTGCAATCCCGAGACGCTGCGGGGCTAGGTCCGGCAGGCCGAGCGTGACCAGGGCAACCGCCCCGGTCCGACGACGGACGAACAGGAGCGGATCAAGGCGCTGGAGCGAGAGGTGCGGGAACTGCGCCAGGCGAACGAGATCCTACGCAAGGCGTCGGCGTATTTCGCTCAGGCGGAGTTCGACCGCCCGTTCAAGAAATGATCGCCTTCATCGACGCGCACCGCGCCGTTCACGGGGTCAGCCGATCTGCCGAGTGCTGCCGATCGCCCCGTCGACTTACCACGCCCATGCCGCCCGGCGGGCCGATCCGTCCAAGGCGCTGGCCCGCTTGCGAAGCGACGCGGAGCTGAGTGTTGCTATCCGGCAGGTCTGGGACGCGAACTTCCAGGTCTATGGGGTTCGCAAAGTCTGGCGGCAGTTTGCGGCGGGAGGGCATCGATGTGGCACGCTGCACGGTGGCCCGGCTGATGCGCCAAATGGGCCTGAAGGGCGCGACACGCGGCAAGGCGGTCCGCACCACGATCAGCGACCGGGCAGCGCCATGCCCCCCTTGCGGCGGCAGCGGTTCCGGAACGGAACCGCGAGAGCCGGCCGACCGGGTGAACCGCCAATTCCAGGCGCCACGTCCAAACGCCTTGTGGTTGGCCGATTTCACGTACGTATCGACATGGCAGGGCTTCGTCTACGTGGCCTTCGTCATCGACGCGATTTCACGTACGTATCGACATGGCAGGGCTTCGTCTACGTGGCCTTCGTCATCGACGCCTTCGCCCGCCGCATCGTGGGCTGGCGGGTGTCGGCCAAAGCCCATGCTGATTTTGTGCTGGACGCTCTGGAGCAGGCACTTCACGACCGCCGACCGGCTAAAGGCAGCGGCCTCATCCACCACTCGGATCGTGGGGCGCAATATGTCGCTATTCGGTACACCGAGCGCCTGACCGATGCCAGTGTCGAGCCCTCCGTCGGTAGCGTCGGCGATTCCTACGATAACGCCTTGGCCGAGACCATCAACGGTCTCTACAAGACCGAGGTAATCCGGCCCCGTGGGCCATGGCGCACTCTGGAGGCTGTCGAAGTTCGCCACCCTGGAGTGGGTCGACTGGTTCAACCACCGGCGCCTCCTCGAGCCCATCGGCAACATTCCTCCCGCCGAGGCCGATGCGCGCTACTATGCTCAAACCGAGCACGTCGCCATGGCGGCGTGACTCAAATAAAACAGCCTCCGGAAAACCCGGCGCGGTTCAACCCTCCTGGCCACGTGATCCACGCAAAGTGCGCAAGAACCACCGAACCAGGGCAAGATCAGACTGCTTCATCACAAGAAGCATGTACGAAGTCTGTGGCTTAACCCCGCGCCCGCCGACCTGGCTCTGGTGAATTGGTCAGGTAGAAATACCGACGCGGTTCAGGGGGCGCTCGTGGCGGTCGGCACCAGCCTGAAATGGGTGGCATCAAATCCCGGCGATCTCCAGCGTGCCATAAAGCAGGCTGAGGAGGTGGGAGGTGGCGAGCTTCGTCACCGCTTCCCCGTCGGAATCCAATCGGAACAGCGCGCCGCCTTGCCCGGCGTCGATCCCGCTGAAATAGAGGCTGTCGCCGACCGAGTGGAGGTTGCCGGGCGCCGTCCAGATCGTGTCTTGGAACCTGTCCGCCACCATGCGCGTGCCAGCCTCGGTACCGTCGCTCATCCACAGACTGCGTCCGTGCACTCCGTCGTCCGCGGTGAAGAACACCCTGTCGTCCAGAACGGCGAAGTCCCCGATGTTGGCCCCGGCGCTGCCAGGGGCGATATCCTTCACCATGCGCGTTCCCTGCTCCGTCCCGTCCGACGTCCAGAGCTCGAAGCCGTGCTCCCCATCCCCGGCCACAAAGGCAATCCGGTCGTCGAAGGCGACATACTGGTTGGGCAGGGAGAGGCCGACCGGCGGAAAATTCTTCACCGGCATTGTGCCTTCCGGGGTTCCGTCGCTGGTCCACAAATCCTCGCCGTGGTTATAGAACAGCCTGTCTCCCACTGCG
>NZ_PDKW01000037.1:270597-366904 GCF_002573965.1 Azospirillum palustre
GCGCCGCATCATTCGGCCCATCGGGGCGTCGCCCTCGACGCGGCACAGAAGATCGTTCTCTTCGGCGGTCAGCATGACATCGTCTTCCGCAGCTGTCTCAGTTGGACTTCGCTTGGAGATCGGTCGGCAGCATCGACGTGTCGATGATGGGCGCGAGGTCGAACCCCTTCTCCACCTCGCCGACCAGTTCCAGGCCGTGGACGGTCTGTTGCAGAGCGGTCATCTCGATGTCGCCGGGGCTCCAGTAATTCTCCTTGGCGAGCGCGGCGACCACCTCGCGGGCGATCTTGGGATCGAGCCCCTCGTAGTATTTGACGAGGATGTCGGCGGCCTCCGTCGGGTTCTTCAGGGCAAACTCGACGCCCTTGCGGCGGCCGGCAATGATCGCCCGGATCTTGGCGGGCTGCGCCTTGATGACGTCGGTCGACGCGATGCCGACGGTCTGGAGCATCGGCGGCAACACGTCGGAGGCGCGGCCGATGCTGCGCATCCGGCTGCTGACCTTGGTCCACATCGGTTCCAGGATGAAGCCGATCTGCACGGAATCGTTCTCGATGGCCTGGAGCACGGCGGCCTGGTTGCCGATGGCCGGGCGCTGCACGGAGTCGCGCGGGATGCCGGCCCTTTCCAGCATCATGGCCGACAGGATGTCGGTGTTCGACTTGGCGCTGGTCAGCCCCCATTTCTTACCGACGACGTCCTTCAAAGACTTGATGTCGCTGTCCGGGCGCACCACCAGCACGAAGTCTGAGATGGTGCGGACGCTGCCGTTCACGATCTTGATCGGCAAGCCGGATTTGATGGCCGCGATGGCGGCGGATGGCGCCACCTCGCCATAGGGCAACTCGCTCGCCATGATGTTGCGGACGGTGGTGCCGCCGCCCTTGGCGCTGATGATGCCGGTGATGTCGACGCCGGCCTCCTTGAAGTATCCCTTTTCCAAGGCCACGGCGTAGGGCACGCCGAGCATGATCTCACCCCAATGGGTGACGTTGATCTGCTCGGCGGCGGCCGGCAGGGATGGCGCCGTCCACAGGGCCACCAACAGCAGCGCGATCTTTCTCATCGTCTCTTTCCTCCCGTACGGCGCATCAGGTCAATGATGGGCGGATTGTTGGACGGTGCGGCCGTTCCGCAGCCCCTGGGGGCGTCCCCTGTGGACTGGCGGCCGTCTTCCTGTCGCGAACGCCGGTTTTCGGCGCCGCCGGGCGTGTCGCCCGCTTTTTTCGCAAAGCCTTGCGGCCCGCATTTTATCGTAGATATCTAAGAATAAGGTTAGCATGCCAAACATTCTTGTCCACAAGCAAAACCGTGAATCCGCCTTCTCAAAGGTCGAGGGTCAGCGTTCCCGATTTCGCGCGCGACACGCAGATGATGATGTGCCGTTTGCGTTCCTCCGGGGTTAGCACAAGGTCGCGGTGATCCACGTCGCCGTCGACCAGCCCGGTCAGGCAGGACCCGCAGGATCCGCTTTCGCACGAACTGGGCAGGTTCAGGCCGCGACCGCGCAACGCCTCCAGGATGCTGACCCCGGCCGGCACCTCCACCGTGTCGCCGCCGTGGGCGAGGCGGACGGTGAAGGGCCGGTCCTCCGCCGCATCCACCGTCGTGGTGGTGCCGAAATCTTCGAAATGCACGGCCGAGGGCGGCCAATGGCCGGTCATGTCGCGCACCGCCTGCATCAATGGACGCGGTCCGCAGCAATAGAGATGCGCGCCGCGCGGCCGCGTCTCCAGCACCGGCCAGAGGTCCAGCGCGCAGGCCGGGTCGCCCCCGTCATGGTGCAGCACGACCTGATCGGCCAGCTCCGGGATCGACAGCTCCGCGCGGAAGGCGGTCATTTCCGGCGTTCGCGTGCAGTAATACAGCGAAAAGGACCCACCGATTGCGCGCAGCCGGCGGATCATCGACAGGATCGGCGTGATGCCGATGCCGCCGGCGATGAAGATGTGGTGGGCGGCGTCCTCGTCCAGCGGGAAGTCGTTGCGCGGCGCCGACACCGTCAGCCGGTCGCCGACGCGGGTGTCGTCGATCAGGCTGATTGAGCCGCCACGCCCCTGCGCGTCGCGCTTGACGGCGATGACGTAGCGGTCGCGTTCGGCCGGGTCGTTGCACAGGGAATAGCGGCGGATCGCCCCGTTCGGCACCCGCACCGACAGGTGGGCACCCGCCGTGAAGGGCGGCAGCTCGGCACCGTCAGGGGACACCAGCTCGAACGCGACGATGTCGTCGGCCAGCCGCGCGATGTCCCGCACGCGCAGCGTCGTCATGTCGGTGCCGGCGATGTCTTCGGCCATGCTTTCGGTCCTTGGATTGGAAGGGCGGCGTCGTCGTCGCGGGCATCGTCGGACGGTGGGTCCGGAGCCCGCGGCGATTTGCAAGTTTGTTAGGCACGCCAACTATTGACAAAACTTAGACGTCTAAGATAGCCTGTTCAAGTTAAATCCGACGGTCCCTCTCGGTTTTCCGGCGGCCGGTTTTTCCGCGCCGTCTTTTCCGCGCCGTCGTCCGCCGCGACAGCCACGTCCCGAAAGGCCAACCCCGACGATGAATCCCGCGCTGAGTTTCGATGGCGGAACGCTGTCCGTCGCGCTGGCCTGCACGGTCGCAGTGCTGTCCGGCGGGGTGGTGAAGGGGGCGACCGGGGTCGGCCTGCCGATGATCGCCGTCCCGCTCATGCTGCAGGTGGTGTCCGCCCCGCTGGCGATCACGCTGATGGCGGTGCCGGTGCTGGCGAGCAACCTGCTGCAACTGGACGACCGCGACCTGCTGGCCGGCGCGGTGGCGCGATTCTGGGGACTGATCCTGGCGCTGCTGGCGGCCACGGTGATCGGGGCGAACGCGCTGGTGGCGGCCTCGCCGCGCGCGATGAACATCGGGCTGGGGCTGGTCACCGTGGCGATGGCGCTGATGCAGATGCGGCGCGGCGCGGCGGAACGCCGCCCGGTGCGGCACGAGCGGCTGCTGTCGCCGCTGGTCGGGCTGGTGGCCGGGTTGCTGGGTGGGATCTCGTCCTTCTCGGGGCCGCCGCTGGTCGCCTATCTGCTGCGGCTGAACCTGTCCAGCCACGCCTTCGTGGTGACGATCTCGCTGTTCTACGTCTGCGGGGCGATTCCGCTCTACATCAGCCTGATCGCCAGCGACGCGGTGGGCTGGCCGGTCCTGCTCGGCTCGCTGGCGCTCGGCGCACCCGCCTATGGCGGGTTGCTGATCGGGCAGAGGCTGCGCCAGGCGTTGAACGAACGCCAGTTCCGCCGCGTCATCACCGGCGTCCTGATGATCAGCGGCCTCAGCCTGCTGGTCAAATCGGCGCTGTTCTGAACCATCCACGGAAGGGAGAGACCCCCATGGCCGACCACGGCACGGCGGACAGGCGGTTGAGGCTCGGCATCGCCGGATTGGGGCGCGGCTTCATGGCGATGCGGGCGACCCTGTCCCGGCACCCTCGCGTCGTCCTGGCCGGAGCCGCCGACCCGCGCGAGGAGGCGCGCCGCCGCTTCGCCGCCGATTGCGGCGCCCCGGCCCACGCGACGGTGGAGGAGCTCTGCGCCGACCCGACGCTGGACGCCGTCTATGTCGCGACTCCGCACCAGTTCCACGCCGCCCATGTCGCGCTGGCGGCGGCGGCGGGCAAGCACATCCTGGTCGAGAAGCCGATGGCGCTGACGCTGGAGGAGGCCGGGGCGATGATCGCGGCGGCCGACGCGGCGGGTGTCCATCTGATCGTCGGCCACACCCACGGCTTCGACGCGCCGATCCTGCGCGCCCGCGACCTGATCGCCGGCGGGGAGTATGGCGCGGTCCGCATGATCACCGCGATGGACTACACCGACTTCCTCTACCGGCCCCGCCGGCCGGAGGAGCTGGCGACGGAGCGGGGCGGCGGCGTGATGTTCAACCAGGCGCCCCATCAGGTCGACGTCGTGCGGCTGCTGGGCGGCGGGCTGGTGCGCAGCGTGCGCGCGGTCACCGGCGCCTGGGACCAGGCCCGCCCGACCGAGGGCGCCTACAGCGCCCTGCTGACCTTCGAGAACGGTGCCGTCGCGACCCTGACCTACAGCGGCTACGCCCATTTCGACAGCGACGAGTTCTGCGGCTGGGTCGGCGAGAGCGGCCAGCCCAAGGATCCCGAGCGCTATGGGCAGGCCCGCCGGCTGCTGGGCCGCGTCGCCGGTCCCGACGACGAGGCGGCCTTCAAGAGCACCCGCATCTATGGCGGCGCCGACGAACCGCCGGGCGCCTTTCCCGATGACCCGCCCTTTCATCAGCATTTTGGCGTGGTGGTGGTGTCCTGCGACCGCGCCGACCTGCGCCCGACGCCGCGCGGCGTCTTGGTCTACGGCGACGCCGACCGCCATCTCGACCCGCTGCCCCCGCCGACGGTGCCGCGTGCCGAGGTGCTGGACGAGCTGTGCGCCGCCGTCCTGGACGGCCGCCCGCCGGTCCACGGCGGCGCCTGGGGTTTGGCGACGCTGGAGGTCTGTCTGGCCATGCTGCGGTCGGCGCGCGAGGGGCGCGAGGTAACGTTGAGCCGCCAGGTTGCGGTTCCCGGCAACGCGCCTATCTTCAGTCGCGGCCGGCCCGACGGCGTTCCCGGCATGGCCGCATCGCCGGAGCTTGGCAGCCGGTGAAGCGGTGGGTTAGCTTGAAGGCCGGTGGCGTTGCCGCATCGGCTCGTTGGTCTGTTCCCGTAACGCGATGGGTGGCTGTGTGACACGCTCCGAAGACAAGATAGTGAGGGTTGGCGGTGACCCCGACCCGGCGCTGGGCATCGATCCGCCGACCAGCGTCGCCGGCCAGGAATGGCGCGAGGCGGTGCCCAACGACCGTCTGGCCCATTTGGTCAAGGACGCCTTGCGGGGGTTGTCGCGCGGGTTGCAGATGCGGCTGACCGAGCATGACGTGTCCTTCGGCCATTGGACCTTCCTGCGCATCCTGTGGGAGCACGACGGGCTGACCCAGCGCGAGCTGAGCGACCACGCCGGGCTGATGGAATCGACCACCTTCTCCGCGCTGGTGGCGATGGAGAAACTGGGCTACGTCATCCGCCGCCATCTGCCGGAAAACCGCAAGAAGGTGCATGTCTTCCTGACGCCGGAAGGCCACGCGCTGAAGGACACGCTCGTGCCGCTGGCCGAGGAGGTCAACGCCATCGCGGTGCGCGGCGTCGATCCCGCCGACATCGCGGCGACGCGGCGCACGCTGGTCGCCATGGTGCAGAACCTGATCGCCGACGAGGCGGACGGGTTGAAGGAGCAGCGCCGCATGCCGTCCACCCGGCAGGTGTCGCGCATCATCGACCGGTCCGAGCGGCGGCGCAACGGCACCAAGGCTGCCGGCGCGCCCCGCGTGTCCAAGGCTCCCTGACGACTCTCACTCTTCCTTCACCGGAACGACGGACGCTTGCATGGACGAGAAGGGCCTGTCGGCCCCCCGGCGCTATTGGGCCATGTTCACGATGGCGGTGTCGCTGCTGCTGGCGGTGCTGGATGGCGCCGCCGTCAACGTGGCGCTGCCGACCATCGCGCATGATTTCGGGATCGGCGCGGCCGACTCGATCCGGGTCGTCAACGCCTACCTGTTGGCGGTTGTGGTGCTGCTGTTCCCCTTGTCGTCACTCGCCGAGATCGTCGGCTGCCGCCGGGTCTACTTGGGCGGGCTGGCGGTCTTCACGCTGGCCTCGCTGGCCTGCGCCACGGCGGATTCGCTGACCACGCTGACCGTCGCGCGCGTGTTCCAGGGTTTCGGCGCCGCCGGCACGATGAGCGTCAATCTGGCCTTCCTGCGCTACATCTTCCCGCCCGAGCGGCTGGGACGGGGGGTCGGGTTCTACGCGCTGATCGTCGCCACCGCGTCCGCCGCCGGGCCGACCGCCGGGGCCTTCGTGCTGTCGCTGGCGTCGTGGCACTGGCTGTTCGCCATCAATGTCCCGCTGGGGCTGACCGCGCTGATCGCCGCACGCTCGCTGCCCGACACGCCGCGCGCGTCGCGGCCGTACGATCTGGTCAGCGCCGGGCTGAACGTCCTGACCTTCGGGCTGCTGATCGACGGGCTGAAGGATCTCGGCGACCACGGCGCCGCGCGGCCGTTGCTGGAGGTGGCGGCGGCGTTGTTGTGCGGCGCCCTGCTGGTGCGGCGCCAGCGCGCGCGGGCGGCGCCGATGCTGCCGGTCGATCTGCTGCGCCTGCCGATCTTCGCGTTGTCGGTAACGGCATCGGTCTGCTCCTTCGCCGCGCAGAGCCTCGCCTTCGTGTCGCTGCCCTTCTACCTGCAACACGGGCTAGGGCGGACGGCGATGGAAAGCGGGCTGCTGATCACGCCATGGCCGGCGGCGGTGGCCCTGGTGGCACCCTTCGCCGGCCGGTTGGCCGACCGCCACGACGCCGGGGTGCTGGGCGGCATCGGTCTGGCGCTGTTCTCCGCCGGACTGGCGGCGGTCGCGCTGCTGCCCGACCAGCCGACGGTCGCCGACATCGCGTGGCGGATGGTGTTGTGCGGGTTGGGGTTCGGCCTGTTCCAATCGCCCAACAACCGGGTGATGGCGACCAGCGCCCCGCGCGAACGCAGCGGCGGCGCCAGCGGCATCCAGGCGACCGCCCGCCTGCTGGGTCAGACCACCGGCGCCGCGCTGGCGGCCGTCGTCTTCGGACTGGCCGGCGCGGTCGGCGCGCCGGGGACGGGGATCACCGTCGGCCTCGCCAGCGCGCTTGCCGCCGTCGCCTGCGTCGCCAGCCTGCTGCGCCGCCCGACGGGCACCACGGCAGAAAATACTTAGAGCTCTCAGACATTGCTGCTGGACATGATTGTTTGGTTCACGTACGATAATACTTAGATATCTACGTTGTCGGCGTCCTGCCGAAACTTCCACTGGCATCCGGGTCGCGCCGGCCTCGCATCACGCCGGTCATCGACCCGCGACGGCAAACGATTGCCGACCACCACCCACAACGAAAAGACCGAACGCGATCGGGGAGGACGTTCATGCTGTCCAGAGAGGACAACGAACTGCTGTGCCGCGTCGAGGGCGACGCGCCGATGGGACGGATGCTGCGGCACCATTGGGTGCCGGCCTGCATGTCGGAGGAATTGCCCGAACCCGGCGGCAAGCCCAAGCGGTTGCGCCTGTTCGGCGAGAATCTGGTGGCGTTCCGCGCCGACGACGGGCGCGTCGGTTTGATGGACGAGCTGTGCCCGCACCGCCGCGCATCGCTGGCGCTGGGGCGGAACGAGAACTGCACGCTGCGTTGCCTCTATCACGGCTGGGCCGTCGATCTGGAGGGCAACATTGCCGAGATGCCGTCGGAACCGCCGGGCAGCGCCTTCAGGACCAAGGTCAAGCACGTCGCCTACCCGACGGTTGAGTCCGGCGGCTTCGTCTGGGCCTACATGGGCGACAAGGCGACGATGCCCGGGTTCCAGCCGCCGCCCTGGGCCGACAAACCCGACAACAGCATCGCCATCGCCAAGATCCATGAGGCGGCGAACTGGGTCCAGAGCGTCGAGGGATCGATCGATTCCGCCCATTCCTCCACCCTGCATTCGTCGAGCATCCGCAGCGACGCGACGGTCACCGGGTCGACCGACCGGGGCGGCACGGAACGACTGCTGCTGGTCCGTCCATCGGTCGACAAGGCGCCGCGCATCCAGGTGCAGCACACGCAGTACGGTTTCCGCTATGCGGCGATCCGCACGCCGATCAACAACGCGGACACCACCGACTATGTCCGCGTCACCGTCTACATCGCGCCCTTCACCACCTTGATCCCGCCGCACGACACCTGGCGGTCGGGGCAGGTCTTCGTGCCGGTCGACGACCACAACACGATGTTCTACTTCGTCGCCTGGAGCGACCGCATCACGCTGGACACCGAGCGCTGGCGCCGCGACAACCACGCACGCCCCGGCATCGACCTGGACCAGGATTTCCGCAAGCTGCGCAACCGCGAGAACGATTACCTGCAAAACCGCCTGCTGATGAAGCTGGGCGATTTCACCGGGATCGAGGGCATTCCCAACCAGGACATGGCGATGCAGGAGACGATGGGCTCCATCGTCGACCGCACGCGGGAGAATTTGGGAGCCAGCGACGTCGCCATCGTCCGCTTCCGCCAGATGATGCTGACCGGGGTGAAGGCCTTCCTGGAGGGCGCGCCGGCGCTGGGCACCGACGAACCGCGCCTGCCGCAGACCGCCATCCGGTCCTTCGAGGGCATCATCGACAAGACGGCCTCCTGGCGCGACTTCGCGGTCGGCGCGGAGGAGAGGGCCGGTTTCCGCGATCTGGCATCGGTCGTCCGCCGGGCGGGGTAGGGCGCGCGCGCCGACCCGTCCCGTTCCCCCAACAAGCCCCCCATGACATGAGGACCACGATGTCCTGGATGATCGGCATCGACACCGGCGGCACCTTCACCGACGTCATCGCACTGGACCGGGCGACCGGCCGGCTGCGCACCATCAAGACCCCGTCCATGCCGCACGACCCGTCGGAAGCGGTGCTGAACGGCATCGCCGCCTTCCTGGAGATGGAGCCGGACGTCGAGTCGGGCGACATCGGCTTCCTGGCCCACGGCACCACGGTCGCCACCAACGCGGTGATCGAGCGCAAGGGCGTGCGCACCGGCCTGCTCATCACCAAGGGGACCAACGCCGTCTACGTGGCGCGCATGTCGCGCCAGCCCTCGGCCACCGACATGCTGAACCCGGAGTTCCGCAAGCCGGCCCTGCTGATCCCCGCCCGCCAGACCCGCGAGATCGGCGAACGCCTGACCCACGACGGGTCGGTGCTGTCGCCGCTCGACCCCGGCGAGGTAGTGCGGGCGGTGAAGGAACTGACGGAGGCGCACGGCGTCACCTCCATCGCCGTGTGCTACCTGTTCTCCTTCATGGATCCGGCGCACGAGCGGGCGACGCGCGACCTGATCCGCAAGGCGTTCCCCGACGTCCGCGTCTCGCTGTCCAGCGACATCCTGCCCATCGTGCGCGAGTACCGGCGGCTGTCCACCACGGTGCTCGACGCCTATGTCGGGCCGACGCTCGACCGCTATCTGCGGCGGTTGGGCGACGGGCTGACGGCGCGCGGGGTGACGACGCCGCAGGTCTTCATCATGCAGTCCAACGGCGGCCTGATGAGCATCGACGTGGCGAGCGCCAACCCGGTGCAGACCCTGCTGTCGGGACCGGCGGCCGGCGTCATCTCCGGCCGCTACCTGTCGGAGCTGCTGGGGCTGCCCAATATCGTGACCTTCGACGTCGGCGGCACCAGCACCGACATCGCCACCATCGTCAACGGCGAGATCACCGAGACCACCGAAGGCACGGTCGCCGGCCATGACAGCTCGGTGCCGATGAACGAGATCGGCACCATCGGCGCCGGCGGCGGCACCATTGCCCGCATCGGCGCCGACGGCCGCCTGCATGTCGGGCCGGACAGCGCCGGCGCGGTTCCCGGTCCGGTCTGCTACCGGCGCGGCGGCGAGGAGCCGACCGTCACCGACGCCGATCTGGTGCTGGGTTTCCTCGACCCGGCGCGCTTCCTGGAGGGCCGGCTGGCGCTCGACCTCGACGGGGCGACCAGGGCCATCGCCGACCGCCTCGCCGGGCCGCTGAAGCTGACGGTCGCCGAGGCGGCCTTCGGCATCGTCAAGATCGTCAACAGCAACATGGAAAGCGAACTGCGGCTGAACCTGATGGCGCGCGGCCTGAACCCGCGCGACTTCGCGCTGGTCGCCATCGGCGGCGCCGGGCCGGTGCACGCCAGCATGGTCGCCGCCAGCATGGGCATCGGCACCGTGGTGGTGCCGCCCTATCCGGGGCTGGGGTCGGCGATGGGGCTGCTGCTGACTGACATCCGCCACACCTACCTGCAATCGAACCCCGGCCTGCTCGACGGCTACGACTGCGACGCGATGAACGCGCTGTTCGACGGGCTGGAGGAGCGCGCGCGGGACGAGGCGCGGCGGGAGGGCACCGACGCCGACGCGCTGGCCATCACCCGCATCCTGGAAATCCGCTACGCCGGCCAGGGCTATGAATTGCCGGTGCCCTGCGGGGGCGACCGCCTGGAGGACGCCGACAAGCCGGCGATCCGCGCCGCCTTCCATCGCCTGCACGAACGCACCTATGGACATTGCGCCCAGGAGACGGCGGTCGAGATCGTCAATTTCCGCGTCGATTCGCTGGCGGTGCTGCCCAAGCTGCGGCTGCCGGATTGCCCGCCGGCCGACGGCGGCAGCCCCGACCGCGCCATTGCCCGCCGCCGCCCGGTCTGCTTCGACGGCACCAACAAGCGGATCGACACGCCGGTCTATTGGCGGCCGAACCTACGGGCGGGCGACCGGTTCGACGGCCCGGCCATCGTCGAGCAGGCCGACACCACCACCGTCGTCATTCCCGGCCAGCGGGCGGAGATCGATCGCCACGGCAATCTGATCCTGACCTTCGCCGCCTGACCTTTGCCGCTTGCCAAGGAAGCGTCCATGACTGTCGATCCCATCACGCTGGAAGTGATCGCCAACCGGCTGGATGAAATCCAGCGGATCATGAAGCACCGGCTGTTCCGCACCGGCTATTCCACCATCCTGCGCGAATCCTTCGACGGCAGCGCCGGCATCACCGACCGCCGGGGCCGCATCGTCGGCGCGTCGGGCATGACCACTCACACCATCCCCTACGCCAAGCTGGTCGAGGGCATCCTGGCCGCCTACCCGGTGGAGGAGATCCGCGAGGGCGACGCCTTCGTGTCGAACGACCCCTTCCGCGGCGGCGTCTCGCACACGCCGGACGTGGCGGTGGCGACGCCGGTCTTCGTGGACGGCGAACTGATCGCCTTCTGCACCAGCTTCGGCCACAAGCCCGATGTCGGCGGCCTGTCGCCGGGATCGGGCAGCCCGGCCTCGCGCTCGGTCTTTCATGAAGGGATGCTGATCCCGCCGGTGAAGATCGTCGAGGCGGGGGTGCCCAGCCGTAGCGTCTTCCGCATTCTGGAGAACAACTCGCGCACGCCGCGCCTGCTGATCGGCGACATCCGGGGCCAGATCGGCTGCACCCGCATCGGGGCGGAGCTGATGCGCGAGCTGTGCGCCCGGTTCGGCACCGCCGGCGTGCTGGGCGCCATCGACCAGCTTCTCGACGCGTCGGAAAAACGGCTGCGCGCGGCGCTGTCCGCCCTGCCGGACGGCCGGGCGGAGGCCGAGAACTGGCACGACGGCGACGGCGTGTCCAAGGATCCGATCCGCGTCCACATCGCGCTGACCAAGCAGGGTGACGAGCTGACCATCGACTTCACCGGCAGCGCCGATCAGAGCGCCGGCCCGGCCAACGCCGTCTTCCAGGTGGTGCAGGCGGCGGCAATCGGCGCCGTGCTGTCGATCGTCGACCACTCCATCGCCAACAACGACGGGGTGCGCCGGCCGATCCGCTTCGTCTGTCCAGAGGGCAAGGTGGTCAACCCGCGCTTCCCGGCGGCGGTCAACTCCTACATGCCGACCACGCATCTGGTGTTCAATGGCGTGATGGAGGCGTTGGGCAAGCTGGCGCCGGACAAGGCGGTGGCGGATTCCGGACTGGGCGTCGGCGCGCTCGCCTTCGGCTACAAGGCCAGCGGGACCGGCGACAACTACGTCCATTACGAGATCGTGGAAACCGGCCTGGGCGCCACCGCGCACGGCGACGGCTGCGGCATCATCCACCCGATCATGATCTTCGAGACGATCCAGCCGATCGAGATCGTCGAGCGCGAATTCCCGGTCCTGGTCCGCGATTTCTCGATCCGGCCCGACGGGGCGGGGGCGGGCAAGCATCGCGGCGGTCTCGGCTACCGGCGGGAGTTCGAGCTGTTGCAGGACGCCGAGTTCATCTCGCGGCTGGCGCAGCGCACCTTCGGGGCGCGCGGCATCAACGGCGGCGGGCCGGCGGCGATCTCGCACACGCTGATCAATCCGGGCGGGCCGGACGAACGGTCGCTGCCCGGTCTGGTCCAGATGTCGCTGTCCGCCGGCACCCGCGTGGCGATCGAGCAGGCGGGCGGCGGCGGCTGGGGCGACCCGAGGGAGCGGTCGCCCGACGCGGTGCTGGCCGATGTCGAGGACGGCTACGTCACCCCGGAGCGGGCGGCGGCCGATTACGGGATCGTGCTGACCCCCTTGCCGGGGGGCCGCTACCGCGCCGCCGTTCCGCAACGGGTGGCGTGACGGCGGACGTCCGAGGCGACGACGAAAAACGAACACGGAGGAAAAGACATGGCCATTCCATTGTTCCGGCGCCGGTCCATCCAGGGCGATTCCCGCGGGCGGCTGGTCGCGGCGCTTTCGGTCCTGCTGGCGGCGGGGGCTGCGCTGTTCCCCGTCACGCAGGCCGCCGCGGCCGAAAGGACGCTCACCCTCATCAGCTCCTTCCCGCTCGACGGCCCGGCGGGCGACAAGATGCATGTGGTGAAGCTGTTCATCGAACGCTTCAATAAGAAGGCAACCGGCAAGGCGCGCATCCGCGTCATCGGCGGGCCGGAGATCGTGGCGCCGTTCGACCAGTTGAAGGCGTTGCAGACCGGCCAGTTCGATATGATGGTCGCGACGTCGCTCTACTTCAACGAGTTGCGCGACCTCCAGTTCTTCCACTATCTGCCCTTCGATGAGCACATTCGCACTGCCAAGCAGGCGGCGCCGTTGCTCCAGAGGATTTCGCGGGAGAAGGCCGACGTCGTCTTCCTGCAATATTCCAGCCCCGGCCTGTCCTTCTACCTGTGGACCAAGAACCGGCCCATCGCCAAGCCGGAAGACGCGCGCGGTCAGAAGATCCGCACCTTCGGCGACACCACTGCACCGCTGGTCCGTCATCTCGACATCGTGCCCACCAGCATCGCCAGCAACGAGGTCTATTCGGCTCTGCGTACCGGCCTGCTCGACGGCGCGTTGCGCGATCCGCTGTCGATCGACCTGCTGAACGAAGGCGAGTTGCTGAAATTCGTCACCGAAGCCAACGTCGCCGACATCGAGACCGAGACCTACATCTCGGCCAAGAGCTGGGATGCGCTGCCGGAGGACCTCCGGCGGATGCTGGACGAGACGGCGCGGGAAACCGAGGTCGAGGGCTTCGCCTGGATGAAGAACCGCGTTGCGGCGGCGATGGACAAGATGAAGACGCGCTACGGCGTGCAGGTCGTGCCGTCGTCCCCTGAACTGAAGACCATCCTGAACCAGACGATCCCCAAGGAGATTCTGACCGGGCTGGTCGGCAATTCCAAATACAAGGACGAGATCATCGAGAAGTTCGAGCTGAGATCGGCCGTGAACTGATCCGATGAGCCAACGGCGCGCCGGAGCGCGACCTCGGCGTCCTGCATCGTTCCACACGCAACGGAGCCATCATGGTCCGTCCCATCTCCAAGGCGCTGGAGCTGTTCAGCCGCGTCGTCCTCGTGGCGCTGGTCGGGCTGGTCTGCACCAACGTCGTGCTGCGCTACGTCTTCGACTCACCGGTCGTCTGGGCCGACCAGATCACCGGTTACGGCATGGTCTACATCACCTTCCTGGCGGCGCCCTGGGTGCTGGCGCGACGGCGGCACATCGCTGTCGATCTGCTGCAGGAATCCCTCGGCCCGCAGACCCGCCCCTTGTTGGGCGCCGTGCTGGGGCTGGTCGGCTTCCTCTATAACGCCGGCTTCACATGGCTGGCGTGGAGCGAATTGGCCCGCATCCTGGCCCGTGATTCGCAGTTCTCCGACGCCATCCTGGTTCCGCAATGGACGATCTACTGGGTGCTGCCGGTCGGCAGCGGCCTGATGGCCCTGGAGTTCGCGCTGAACGGCATCGAGGATCTGCGCGCCTACCTGCGCGGCGTGCCGGCCCCGCGCGTGGCGGCCGAGTGAAGGGGAGGGATCGGTCATGGAATGGTACACCGCGTTTCTGCTGCTTGCCGGCGGCCTTGTCTTGGCGATGGCCAGCAACATCCCCGTCGCTTTCGCCTTCGGTATCATCAATATCGTCGCCGCCTATTTCCTGTTCGGATCGGTGGAGGCGCTGTCCTTCGTCGTCCATGCCTCCTTCTCCAGCGTCGCCAGCATCCATCTGACGGCGATCCCCTTCTTCCTGCTGATGGGGACGATCTTCGTCCGCACCGGGCTGAGCAGCGTCGTGCTGGACGCGGTCGATCGCATCCTGTCCGGCGTGCGGGCATCGGGTTGCTACGTCGCGATCGGCAGCGGGGCGCTTTACGGTGCGCTGATGGGGGCGAGCGTCGCCTCCACCGCGGTGATGGGAGCGACCATGGTCGGCGACCTGCGGCGGCGCGGCTATGACAACACGCTGGCCATGGGACCGATCATCGGATCGGGCACGCTGGCCAACCTGATCCCGCCGAGCCTCGGGGCCGTGCTGATCGGCAGCCTCGCCGGCATTCCCATCGCCGACCTGCTGATTGCCGGAGTCGGTCCGGCCATCGTCGTCATCCTGCTGTTCTGCAGCTACATTGCCATCAAGGCGCGCCGCTTTACTGGCGTGCTGGCGGAGGTGCCGGCGACTCTGCGCGTACGGCTCGGCGGGGTGCTGCTGCTGCTGCCGATGATCGTGCCGGTGTTCTTCGTCACCGGGGTGATCTATCTGGGGGTGGCGACTCCGACCGAGGCGTCGGCGACCGGGGCGTTCGCGACCTTTGTCGTCGCCGCCGCCTATGGCCGGATGAACTGGCGTGTCTTCAACGAAAGCCTGATGGACGCCCTGGAGATCGCGGCGATGATCATGCTGATCGTCGCCGGTTCCAAGGCCTACAGCCAGATCCTGGCGATCACCGGGATCGCACCGGGTTTCGCCGAGTTTCTGGCGGGCGTGACCAGTTCCCCCACCGTCGCGGTGCTGATCGTTCTGCTGATCGCGTTGGTACTGGGCTGTTTCATGGATCAGACTTCCGTCATCTTCGTCACCATTCCCTTGGTGATCAACGCCATCCAGACCCTGGGGGTCGAGCCGGTGTGGTTCGGTGTGCTGTTCTCGATGATCGTTGGCATCGGCGGCATCACGCCACCCTTCGGCCTCAACCTGTTCGCGCTGAAGGCGGTGGCGCCGCCGGACATCAGCATGGGCGAAATCTACCGGATCTGCGGTCCCTACGTCGTCCTGGAACTGCTGGCGGTCGGGGTCGTGCTCGCCTTTCCCGGGATCGTCTCCGTATTGGTCACGGCCATGCGCTGACCGGTACCGCTCAGAGCAGCGTTGGTTCTGATGGGATGGACGCCCCTGTTTCTGGTGAGTGACACCACCTGAAGGGGATCGGCTCTCAACGGATATGGAGATCCGGTACCGTCAACTTGTTAACCACCCAGTTGCCGGGGCGGGCCGTGCGGGGTATGGGACGGCATGACGACGCGCCCCGATCGGCGTGTTGCAGCGAGGTGAGCTGAGCAAGAGATTGCCCGAGCCCCGTTGATAATCAGACGACGCGGACCGAGTTCGGGCGTCCAAGGTCGAGCATGCGGTTGAGGACCGCGACGCCGATGGCCACCTCGGTGGCCTGCGCCGCGTCACAGTGGAAGCGCAGCGCCTCGCCAAGGACACCCTTCCAGCGCGCCATTTGGCTTTCCACGCCCGCCCGCTTGTTGTAGCCGCTGGCCCGCTGCCACGCCATTCGGCCCTGCTGCGCGATTATCTGGATGTGGCGGTCACGCTGGCTGGGCACGGTCTGGGCGGTGTCGCCGAGCACGGCATCGCTGCGCGGTGGTGCCACCACGGCCGCCTCGGGATGGCGCTCGTGCACGGCCGCGTAGACGCCGCTCCGGTCATACGCGCCGTCCCCGGTCAGCGAGGCCACCGGTCTGGCGATCTGATCGAGCAAGGGGCCGACTTGCGAGGCGTCATCGACGCCGCGGTCGGTCAGCGTGGCGGCGACAATCCGGCCGCTGCCCGCGTCCATGCCGATGTGCAAGGCGTGCCAGGAGCGCCGCTTCTTGGTACCATGCTTCTCGATCAGCCATTCGCCCGGCCCACACAGCTTCAGCCCGGTGCTGTCCACCAGCAGGTGGATGGGCGCGCCGCTCGAGCGCGGTGCTGAGGGCAGCGTCACCGTCCGGGCCCGGCGCGCGATGGTGGAGTGATCCTGCACCGGCAGATCAAGCCCGAGCAGGTGCAAGACGGAACCGATCAGCCCCTCGGTCTGGCGCAGCGCCAGACGGAACACTGCCCTCAGCATCAAGGCCGTGGTGATCGCCAAGTCCGAGTAGTGGGGCTGACCACCCGGTGTGGTCCGGGGCGCCGCCTTCCACTGCGCGACCGCCTCGTCGCTCACCCAGACGGTGAGGCTGCCGCGCTGACGCAAGGCCTCGTCATAAGCGGCCCAATTGGTCACGCGCCGCTTCGGCCGTGTGATGTGGTGACGGCGGGCAGCGTTCGCTTTGTAGGGCACGGCCAGGAACCTGAACGGAGGCGGAGCCATGGCCTACGGCATCAGCCCTATCCGTGCAATAGCCCGTTGTGCGCCAAAGTCGCGCGACTTCACACGATGGCATCCCCCATCACGCCTCCTTCACCTCCGTGATAAAGGCGTGAATGCCGGCCTTCAACGCGACGGCCCGCTCTGCCACTCGCTGAGCGGATTGCAGGACCTGGTTCGATCCCGTTGCGGTCGATTCCGAAGCGAATTTCAGCCTGCCGATGTTGAGGGTCACTTCGGCGGTACCTTGCGCGGCCTCGACGGCATTGCGGCCGATTTCAGCGGTGGCCGCTCCCTGTTGCTCGACGGCGGCGGCCACCATGGTCGCCATTTCGTTGAGGCGGTAGATCACCGCCGCAATCGACTGGATGCCCGAAACCGCTCCGCCGATGGTAGTCTGCATCGCGCTGACTTGGCTGCGGATCTCGTCGGTCGCCTGCGAGGTCTGGGTGGCCAACTGCTTGACCTCGGACGCCACTACGGCGAAGCCCTTGCCGGCCTCGCCGGCGCGTGCCGCCTCGATGGTGGCGTTCAGGGCAAGCAGGTTGGTCTGGCTGGCGATGCCCTGGATGAGATCAATCACGTCGTTGATCCGCTGGCCCGACTCGGTCAACGCGCCAACCTGGCCCTGCGCCTGCTCTGCCTGCCGCGCCGCCTCGCTGGCGAAATTGCGCGCCTCGTTCATCTGACGCGAGACTTCCTGCACGGTTGAGGTCAACTCCTCGGTCGCCGCGGCAACCGTCTGCACGTTCGAGGCAGTCTGCCTCGCGGCGCTGCCGACGGCGGCCATCTGTCCCGACGCCTCCTCCGCCGTGGCTGACAGGGAGTGGGCCGTCGTCTCCAGCGCGGCAGAGGCGGCGCTCATGACAGTCAGGGCGTCATTGACCTCGCGGTCGAACAGGCGGATGGTCTCGCTGACCTTGTCGGCCCGGGCCAGTTTGCGCTCGGCCTCCGCTTCCTGTTCGGCCTGGATGCGTTGCCGGTCGAGGGCGTTCTCCTTGAACACCGCCAAGGCGCGGGCGATGTCGCCCACCTCATCCCGGCGGTCGGCGCCGGTAATGTCGACCGAGAGGTCGCCGTCGGCCAAGCGGCGCAGGCAGGCCACCGCCGTGCCGATGGGCTTGACGATCCCCTGGTCTGCGCCTGATCCAGATGTGCGCGCACCTCAGCCTTGCGGTCGGCGACGACCACTTCGATCGTCGCCACGCTCGTCGGGTTGGCGCCCATCTGGTATTCGGCCCGGCTTAGCTCGACCAAGTAGCGGTAGAGCCGGGCACCCTGTGCCGCTTCATGGCCGGCATACTCGACCCGGCGCAATTCGCCGCCAAGCTTCGACAGGCCATAGCCGCCCACCAAGGTGGTCAGTACCGAGACCGTTCCCAGGACAATGACGATGCCGAGAATCTTCCCGGCGATGCGCACATTCTTCATTCGCAGTTCCGCCTTGGACTGAGCCCTGTGGTGTCAACGCGCGAGATGGCACCGTCAATTTGTCGACGACTAGGCAGAGTGAAGGCACGGCGGACAGCAGCGGTCTGCTGATTACGCGAACAGCGGCGCGCCGGCGACTGCGGCCCAGACCTGGAACGCCTGGGTGCGAGCCTTCCGATAGTCGGCAGCAGGGCGGTGGTCGCGGCGAAGGTGGAAGAGGTTGGCGATCGGGTCGTGGATGGACAGGAAACGCTGAACATGGCGGGCTGACTTGAAGCGTTTCATCTGCCTCTCGCGTCGTCGGGTCGGTTGGTGGGAGTTTTCGGCACGGTTGTTGAGGCCCTTATGCTGGCGGTGTTCCACTCCCGGCATGATCGTCCGCTTGGCGGCCGCATAGGACTTCAGCTTATCCGTCACCATCACCCGCGGGGCCGAACCCTGCTTCTTCAGCAGCTTGCGGAGCAGGCGCTTGGCCGCCTTGGCATCGCGCGTGATAGAAGTTGCGCCGGATTTCCCGGTGAATGGTCGACCGGTGACGGCCCAAAGCCTCGGCGATCGCCGTCACCGGCATCTTGGCGTCGCGCATATCCTGGATGCGGCGGCGCTCGGCGAAATCGATCTGCGAATAATGCTCACCCATCAGCGCTCACGACCCGTAAAGCCCTGTGATTACAAGAAAGTTGCACTTCAGAATAGAACCTACCGCGCTTACAAGATAAAACGCACATAATCTGTGTTATGGAAATAGAATCCGATCATGCGATATCGCATAGGTCTAAAAACGCAAAAGTTTCACGTCCTGGATCATTGACAATCAGGCCAAGGGAAGCGTTCGTCAAAGTTGATGATTATCAAGTGACCTCAACATCATCTCAACATCATGGGACCATGTTGCACGGAAGTGATGAGCAACTGTCTTGTTCATGTGTTGGTGGGAATGGCTGCCAGTGCGTCACGGACCCGAGCGTTGAGAATTGTCAGCATTTTGTGGATGACAGCGACGACAGCGACCTTTCCCGGCTTTCCGGCGGCTCTGAGGCGCTCGGAGAAGGCTTTGAGGGTTGGATCATATCGCATGGCGGTTAGTGCGGCCATGTAGAGTGCGTTGCGCAGTCCAAGGCGCCCACCGCGGATCATGCGCTTGGCGTCGCTCTTGCCGCTTTGGCGGGTGTAAGGGCACACCCCAACCAATGCGGCGATCTTTCGCCGGTCGAGCCTGCCCAGTTCAGGCAACTCGGCCAGCAGGGTGGCGACCGTGACCGGGCCGACTCCCTTGATCGAGTGGATCGGCTTGGTCACGGCGGTCCAGGCCGGATTGGCCTGGATCTGCTTGGCGATCTCGTCGCTGATCCGCTCGATCAGCGTTTCGAGCCGGGTCAGCAGGCCGCGCGTGGCACGGCGCAGGGAGGTGCTGGTCAAGCCACGCAGTTGATTGTCCAGCGCGGTCTTCTGCTCGATCAGCTGGCGGCGCCAGCGCACAGTCTCAGCCAGCCGCTCGGTGGCTTGGTCGAAGACCGCCGGGGTGGTGGTGAAGGTCTGGGCGAAGCGGGCGATGACGCGGGCGTCGATGGCGTCGGTCTTGGCGAACTGACCGGCGGCCTCGGCGAAGCGGCGCACGCGTACCGGATCGAGGATGGAGACGGTATAGCCCGCCTCGGCGAACTTGCGGGCGCAGCCCTTCTCGAAGCCACCGCTGGCCTCCAGGGCGATGGTGATCTGGGCCGGCTCGCCGTGGCGTTGCAGCCACGCCATCAGTTGTTTCCAGCCCTGCTCGGTGTTGTCCGCGCGCCAGGAAGCGTTGCCGGGCAGGAGATGGACATCGAGAGCGTCTTTGCTTACATCAATGCCGACAAATATGAGAAGAAGTGCCATTCTTCGGATCCCTTCCTTGCCTGTTCGGCGGTCGTGCCAGGCAACTGTTCGGGCGTGGAAGACGGCGGAGCGGTCCCAAGCTCATCCGCGGCCGGCCAGGGCCAAGGGTTTAGCGGGTGCCGCTCCACCCTGGGGGGTGGGGCATGCCCCACCCCCCAGGGCTTCTTCTCTAGCAAAATTCAAAGACACAAGGGCTGGAGATCACTCCGGCCCCACCGTCGGCCATGAGAATCGGACGGAGTTCGAGCGCCCAAGATCGATCGTGCGGTCAAGTACCGTGATGCCGACGGCAACCTCCGTTGTCTGCGCTGCATCAGAGCACAAGTACTGCTCCAGCTTAATCCCGCTATTTGTTTATTGTTTCTTGAAGCGTCTTGATTTTCGCAAGTATGTCATCAAAAGACGGAGGCTTTTCATCGAACATCATGGGTGCCATTGCTCTGTAGTCGGCGCGAAGGTCCTTGATCCTCGTCTCGTGCGGCAAGAGCTGCAGCGTTCCTGGGCGAGCGGTATCGTAATTGGCCCAGCCGGAGCGGAAGAACGTGGCTTTGTGCCTGGCGACCTGCGCGAGAAGCTCAAAGTCCCCAGCGGCGATTTTTCCGTCGCTGGTATCGAGGAGCATGGCGAGATCGTAATAGTGCCGTGAAAAATATTGTGGTGTCGGCGATCCAGCGGGCCTGTGAGCCTCGGCATGCAACGCCGTCGCTTTCTCCCAAAAGGTGCGTCGAGCGGATAGGACGACGACAGTGCTGTCCGAGTCTTCGAAGAAGTCAGGAAAATCGTCCGCTGCATAGGGCCGGATGATCCGCTCTTCAGTTGGCCAGGGGTCGCCGCGAGCGCCGAATTCGAGCTTCACGCGGGGAGTGATGTACCCCATGCTCCTGTATTCCGTCGCTGTGAGCGCGGTAGGATAGTGGAAGTTCAATGTTTGAGCGTCGGCGGCATCGATCTCCAATGCCCATTCGTCATTGGTCGGTTCGCCAAGCTGTTTGATGATTGCAATACGAAGCGCAGGAAGAAGATTTTCAGCGATGTACAACTCGACGTCGTGAGTTAGCTTGTCGATGAGCTGCCCCGCCTTCTTTCTACTTAGGCCTTCTTTCTCCGGATCTCGGTCCCCGGTGTAGCCGAGATCGGCCCGATCGAAAGACAGGTCGATATCTTCCGAGAAGCGACGGATGGCGTTGAAGGCCTTGGAGAGAGAGGTGCCGCCCTTGAACACGAGCGCCGCGGTATCGGCCGGTTGCTCAAAGAGACGGCGCAGTGTCCAGCAGACCCAGAAATCTTTCTCAATGATGGTATCCGCGACGCCGCGAGACGCGCCGGTCTCCCCGAATAGGGCGGCACGATCTTGGGCGGGAAGTAGAGCGACCTTATCCATCAGCCTCACCTGACGACACGGTGTTTGCGATAGACACGAGCGTCGGCCGCATCCATGCAGGCGCCTGAACGGCTGTAGACGCAAGCGTCTTCTTATCCTTGGCAGAAAGGTGACGAGCCGCAACCTGCTCAACGTCGGCGGCACGGAAGACCCCGACATGACGCAAGGCTTGGACCACGGTGCCGGCCGCACTTCCCGGCGCGATGAGGTGCTTGGGCGAAGCGTGCCGAAGATCGACGACGCGCTTGCCCAGCACAACCCGACGGGAGGGGCCATTAGTGAGGTAGGTACTCTTTGCCGGAACCTGCGTCGACAGACCGAGCTCATTGGCTGCACGAGCACCAGCGACCTGCACTTGCGAACCCGTCTCCCGCGCCAATGCGTGGGCCACATCATCCGGTGCCGGTGAAAGAGGGCCGAGCTTCGGATGAATCTTGGGAAAGTCGTATAGCCCCCGCGCCAGACGACGAAGCTGACCGCTCTTGGCCAGCCGCGAAAGCGCCTGATCGATCGCCGACCGTCCTGCCACGTCCAAGAAGTCGCTCGGCGTGAAAACGCCACCACGCCCGCGGGCACGGGCGCGTTTCATGATCCGATCAGGAACCGATGTGGCTGTAGCTTTCATATGTCAGAAAATAGGCTATTTTTTCCTGACATTCAAGAGGTGGTCGGTTATGTGGAGCGTGCCCTGCTATCCCGCCAATGTGCAGGGTAGAGGCCGGATGGTGTGAACCAAAATCCAAGTCTGGGGCATTGCTTTGCGCCCTATTACGTTGATGTTGCTGAGAAATCTACTTTGGTCGCGTTGGCAGCAGATCAAACGGATCCGCATTGCACCATCCAGCCGAGCAATCAAATCCAGCGTTTCGGCATCATCTCCTGCTGCTCCGTGCTTTACGGCGTTGGGCGTCATACTCAACCTGGGTCAGCCGCCTGCCGTCTCCTTGGCGCAAACCTCGCTCATCGACCTGCGCCTGGGTGCCGCGCGCCTGCGCCAGGTCGGCTGCCATGCGCTGCCGCTCGCCCCGCGCCAGTCCGGCCGACACCTGTTCGACCAGCTCTCCCCTACCCTGCGAGCGTGCCAGATCGTTCCAGTCGGTGCCGCGGTCATTCGGTCGGAAGGTCGGCAGCAACATCGTCCCTCCAACCCTGGCCGCCGCGTCCTCGGCCTTCTCCCGCCCGACGTTCGGCTTGCCCTGGCGCTCCTTGACGTGGTCGTTGTCGCCGGCGATCACCAGCGGCTTGTCCGGATAACGCTGGCGCAGCGCCTCGGCCACCGGCCCAAGATTGCCGGCGTTGAAGGCCACCGCCACGGCCAACCCGGTTTCCCGGTGCAGCGTCGCCGCGGTGGCATAGCCCTCCGCCACCAGCACCGACTTTGAGGTCGCGGCATCCCCGATCAGGAAGTGCCCGCCTTGGGTGCGTGCCTCCTTCTGAAAGCTCTTGCGCCCCTCGGCGGTGATCGCCTGCACCGACATCACCTTGCCATCCATGTCCCGGATCGGCACCAGCAGGTTCCCCTCGCGGTCCTGGCGCAACCCGTAGGACGGCACATCCTTGGACCGCAGATAGGGATGATCGTCAGTCGCCGGCTCGGCCTGGGCAAGCCGTGCCTCGGCGGCGTTGGCCGCCCGCTCCTGCACCAGCTCGCGCTCCTGCGCGCGGGTCTGCCGGCGCTGGGCCGCCTCCGCCGTCAGCCGGGCCCGGTCCACCGCTGTGGCGGCCTGCACCCGGCCTGGCGCCTTCCAATTCCGCTCCATCCCCGTCTTGTGGTTCTTGATGTAGCCGGCCGGATGCCCATCGGTGTGGCCGACATAGGCGCCGCTGCGCTCGCCTGGCTTGTCGCCCTCCACCTTCACCCGCCGCATCTGCCCATCCATCTCCGGCGGCCCGTCCAGGCGCAAGCCCGCCTCCCGCAAGGCGGCGGCGAACTCGGCGCGGGGATCGCAGCCGGCGTCCACATGCAGATCGGTATGCCCCGGCCGCCATTTCTCCAGCGGCGCCAGATCGACACCGGGCGGCGCATACCACGCCTTCTGCTCGCGGTCCCACCGTGCGCCCAGCCCCTTCGCCTCGTCCTTTTCCGCATAGGGCACCGCCAGATAGACCCGCTCGTCGGCCGTCTGCATTGCCACAGCCTGCGTCTCTGTGATGAGCACCGGCATCTTGACCTGCACCCCCTCGTCCTGGCCCTGCGCCGGCACCGAGGTTTGGTCGGGGCCCTGATCCTGGCTAAGTTGCTGCCCCAGCCCGTTGAGGTGCTTCACGATCTTCTCGGCGTCGGCCGCCGCGCGGAAAATCTCACGCGGGTCCTCCTGCAGGGCTTCGATCCACGAGCCGATGTAGGCGACGTGCTGGCCGGGGTCGTGGCCGATTTCAAGCTGCTGCCCCAGCACCATCGAGGCGATTTCCGCCCGCAATTCCTCCCTCGCGTATCCCGCCGAGCCGAACGGGTGCGACAGGTCGCGGTCCAGGCGGGAGCTGTGTCCGGTCCAATGCCCCTTCTCGTGGAGCGCCGTCGCATAGAAGCCGTCGGCGCTCGGAAACTGCGAGCGCTCCGGCAGCACGATGTGGTCCCATACTGGACTGTAGAAGGCGCGGTTGCCGCCTTCATGGAGGATCTTCGGATCGCCGGCCGACAGCAGGCGCTCCGCTTGCTCCTGCCGCTGCCACTCCGGCAGCGCCGGCTTCGCCTCAGCCGCCGGCAGCCCGTCAACCTGAGCTGCATTGAACACCACGGCGGAGAGAACGCGGGGCCGCTCATAGCGCACCATCTGCTTGAGCGGCTGGCCGTCCTCGCCGGTTACCGGCTTGCCGTCCTGCCCCAGCACCGGCTCCAGGCCCTGCCATTTCCAATACTGGACGCGGGTGCCCGTCTCCCCCTTACGCACCTGGCCATCAAAGCTTTGGGCTTGGTTGTAGGTCATCCAGCGCGGATCGCCGTAGCCCCTGGCCTGCCCCACCGCCATCAGCCACAGGGTGTTGGCGCCGCGATAGTCGTTGCCGGTGGTTGGGTTGTAGGGCAGGTGCCGCTCGCCCGGCTTCCACGGCTTGATCCAGGGCGCCGTTCCCTCCTTGAGCTGGTTGATGATGGTGTCTGCGACAGTCTGGACGAACTCATTCGACGCCATGGCCGTGGCCCTCCAGCGCGTCGCCTAAGTCGGCGTTCGACTCCCAAGCGGCCGCCTCGGTCAGCGCGGTTTCCTCGAACGCGCCCAGCGCCTCGGCCTCGTCGGGATCGACCTCGACCACCACCCCTGGCGTGCCGAAGTCCGACAGGCTGGTGGAGAGGATCGCGTCCTGCTGGATGCGGGTCGGTGCCTGTTCGGCGTCATTGGCGGCCGGGGGCAGAGCCCCGGCGGTCAAGCTGCTGTTGGACATTGGTCGTCCTCCGGTAAGCCGTGGTTTCGACGTGATACGGATCGGCCGGCACCGCCTTGGGCGCCGGCTGGGGGAAGGGCTGGCGCGGCGCTGCCGCGTCGCCCGAAGCTGCACCGGCCGCAAGCGTCACGCCCCCGCCGTAGTAGCGGGCGACATAGCCGTTGCGGAACCCGCGCTCGAAACTGCCGGTGTTGTAGGCGCTGAGCGCGGCCTTCAACGCCTCCTGGCCGGGGCCGTGGCGCTCGATCGCCCGCCCATAGTTGGCGGTCAGGATCGCCGCCCCGGCTTTCAGGTTGGTGCAGGGGTCGAACATCTGCTCGACCGTGTAGCCGAGCCTCGGCAGGTTGGCCGAGTTCACCTGCATAAGGCCGAGATCGACCGTGTGGCCGGCGGCCAGTGCCGAACTGGCCAACTTCACCGCGTCGGCCACATCGATGGCCGGCCGCGCCAGCGTGGCGCCGTTGATGTTGATTGCCAGGGGATTGCCCCCGCTCTCCACCCGGATGATCTCCTGCACGGTCTGCGGCGCCACGTCCGGCGCGCAGGCAAGAATGAGGTCGATCATGACGCCCCCTGCACAAGGATGGGCCGCGCGGTGCCCTGGATGCTCTCCAGCGGCAGCGCCCCGAAATAGCGGCTGTCGAAGGAAGCCGGGTGATGGGAGGACACCACCCACACGGTGCCGGCCTCGACCCGGTAGCGGCCGGGCGGTAGCACCGGCATCGGCCGGCCGGCGCCGTCTGTGGCGAGCGGCCGGCTGTTCACCAGCAGCACGCCGTTCACCCGCACCCCCTCGGCTGTCAGCACTACCTCGTCGCCGGCCTGGGCGACGATAGGCTTGAACAGCGGTTGATAGCCGCCGGGGCAGGACCCCGCCGGCACATAGCCGCGCTCGCGCGCCAGCCGGAATGGTTCGCTGTTGGGCGGGCAGAACTCGACCACCACGCTGAGAGTCACGGCGCCGGCCGCATCGACCCGCCACAGCCCGACCGGCAGGGATGGCGTGGCGTTGATCCGCCAGCCGGCCGTGCCGGCGGTGGTGGTCGCCACCGTGGTCAGGATGGCGGCGCACCATACTCCCATGGCAAAGCGCCGGCTCACAGCACGAACGCCTTGCCCGGTGCCGGGCCGCGCAATCGGTCGGTCGGCGGAGCTGGGACCTTGGCCCGGTCGGCGAAGACCGGATCGCGGAAGTAGAGACTCTGCGTACCATAGACCGGGGCATGGCCGGCGGTGAACACCAGCACGTCGCCCGGCTCGCTGATCCGGCCGGTCTCGTCCTTCACCGGGGCTTTCAGCCGCATCACCTCGTCGGGCGTCAGCAGCGGCCGGCTCACCTCGTGATAGGAGCGTGTCACGGTCTGCAAGACGGCGCCGAAGCGCGACCCGCTGGTGGAGATGTCTTCTTTCACAATCGTCGTGGTGCCGGTCATCTTCGACAGCCATTCGGCCGTCTCGACCTTGTTCGGCGCGTAGGCCACCCGGACATGGCAACTGGACAGAATGCTCTCGTCTTTGCCGTAGAGGCTCCACAGCTGCGCCACGTCCTGAACGATCACATACGCCTTGATGCCGTAGCCGGTGATGAAGGACAGCGCCTCTTGGAAGACCTCCAGCTTGCCGAAGCTGGCGAACTCGTCCAGCAGCAGCAGCAAACGGTGCTTATGAAGCGCCTGCTCCTGGCCGTCGACGAAGGTCATTTCGTCGCGCACCAGCACCCGGACGATCTGGTTGATGACCAGCCGCATCAGCGGTTTCAGCCGGTCCTTGTCGGCGGGGCGGACAACCAGGTAGAGCGACACCGGCCGCTCATGGTCCATCAGATCGCCGACCATGAAATCACTGCGCCCGGTATTCTGCTCCACCAGCGGATCGCGGTAGAGGCTCAAGAAACGCCGTGCGGTCGAGAGGATCGAGGCGCGTTCCTCGTCCTCGGTGTTCAGCATGTCGCGGGCCGCTGCCGCCACCACCGGATGGGCCACCGCCTCGCTGGCCCCCGCCTTCCACAGATGCCGGTTCTCCAGCATCTCCTCGTACAGCTCGATCACCGGCCGCTCTGGATCGGACAGGGCCTGCGCCACCGCCGGCAGGGTGACCGCCCGCCCGTCCTTGGCTTCCTTGTAGCTGAGATGAATGATGACCCCGGTCAGCAGCGCATGCGCCGATGCCGCCCAGTGGTCCAACTGCCCGGTGCCCTGGGGGTCAACCATGATGGTGACGACGTTCTGCACGTCGCCCACCTCGTAGAGCGTGCCGAAGCGGATTTCCGCCAGCGGGTTGAAGGCAACGCTGCCCTCGGCCGCCGCCGGATCGAACTTCATCACCACATGGCCCTGCGCCTTGCGCCAGCCCGCCGACATCGCCCACAGCTCGCCCTTCATGTCGTGGGCCACGACGCTGTGCGGCCAGGACAGCAGGGTGGGGACCACCAGCCCGACGCCCTTGCCGGATCGCGGTGGCGCGATGGCGGCGATGTGCTCCGGCCCGTTGTGCCGCAGGTAATGCAGCCGGCCGGTCGCCGGATCAGTCCAGCCGCCGACATAGACGCCGGCACCCGGCTTGTCCGCCGCCGGCAACAGCCCGCTGCGCTCCACCTCGCTGCGGCCCGCCCAATGGGCGGTGCCATGCACGCCCTCATGCCGGGTGGCGCTGCGCGTCGCGAAACCAACGGCCAGCACAGTGGTCAGGATGCTGGCGCCCAAGCCGCCGAGAAAGCCTAGATTGGCTGTGTCGAACACCTCCTTGGCGTTCCAGTACCAGTCCATCTGCCAGCGGAACCACGCCCATGGCGGATAGACCACCCCAATCACTGGCTCCCCCAGCGCCGGGTGATAGCCGAGACTCTGCGCCACATATTGGGTGCAGACGCTCGACAGCCCGACCGCCGTCCCGGCCAGCAGCAGCGGCCCGAACAGCCGCACCCATGATCGCTTGCGCTTGGGCTGGAGGGTCGGACTTAAGGGACCGGCCGTCGTCATCGCT
This sequence comes from Azospirillum palustre, assembly GCF_002573965.1. Taxonomy (NCBI): domain Bacteria; kingdom Pseudomonadati; phylum Pseudomonadota; class Alphaproteobacteria; order Rhodospirillales; family Azospirillaceae; genus Azospirillum; species Azospirillum palustre. The sequence continues at coordinate 298,058 of NZ_PDKW01000037.1, forward strand.
TGCGCCCTCTCGATGGGGATAGGAAGCGGCCCCGGCTGTCCAGCTCGACCGTCTGCCCCAGCTGCCATGTGCTCGCCTTGGCGGCTTGGGCGGGGGTGACCGGCTTGACCAGCGTCTCGCCGCCTCGATGCAGCAGCACCACCTCGGCACCGTCTTGCAACCTACGGCGGCCTTGGTAGACCACCGGGCCGGCGTCCTTCGCCGTCCACAGGCGCGTATAGTCTATCGACGTTACGCTCTCCCTCCTATTGTTCCGGCGGGAGATGAAGTCGGTAACGGATGTAGATCCTTCGGCCTGGGTCATAGGCTGAGCCATTCGAGTGCGCTCCCGCTCGAGCTCAGGATCGGCAAAGCGCACTTCCAACCCCTTCACCGCCGCGAGCTGCGCCACCTGCGTCTTAAAGGCGTCGGTGCCTTCGACCACCAGGGCTTGGCCGCGGAAGCGATCGTCGGCCAGCGACAGGGCGAGGAAGGCCGCCCCGGCGGTGACCTCGGTCACCCGCACCTGGGCTGCCTCGTCGCTGACCACCCCGCCATCCTCGACCCGGTAGACCAGCGCGCCGTCCTTGCCGGCCTTCGGGCGCAGCCGTTCATAGACGATGTGCCGGGCCACATCGGCGTCGGCAGCGGTCAGCAGGGTCTCCGCCATGCGGCGCTGCCGGCGGGACCGGCTGCGCAGCACCGCCACCGCGCCCTCATTGCCCCGGCTGGCTTCTGCCGTCAGGAACTCCTGCCACGTCGGCAAACCCTGCTCTGCCGCACCCTGGCGCTGCCGGCTTCGCTCCTGCCGCCACGCAGCCGCATCGGCCCGGCGCTGATGCGCCAGCATCGCGTAGGCATGGCGGCGCTCGGCCGCCGTCAGCACCGGACTGCGCTTGATCTCCGCCCGCCGTGCCGCATACCACGCCGCCAGCTCCTTGGCGTGGTCCGCCTGAGCTTGCCGAAGGGCCGCCCGCTGAGCGGCCCGTGCCTTGAGCAGCGCCTCCCTCTGTGCCTGGTACTCTTGGTACAGCGCTTCACTGTTGCCATGGCGGTGCAGCGGCACTCTCTGGTAGCCGCGCCCTGGGTGCGCGGAATCGCCCGCCGGCGCCGATGTGATAAAACGGGCGGCGTCCGCGCCTCCTTGCAAACTGGCACCGTTCGGCCGGCGCTGGGCCGCCATTGGGGGCGGCTCGTAAGCGCCCAGCCGCCTGGTCAACGATTTGGCCGACAGGCTGCGGTCGACACTGCTCGCCTTCACGCCGAGCCCTGTTGCCTCCTGCACGATGGCCAGACCGGCACCCTTGGGACGGATCGCCAGCCCGTAGCGCTCCAGCACCGCGTGCAGCTCGCCCCAGCTCGCCGCCTTGGCTGCCCCCTCCACCAGCTCGGCGCCGGCGGTCTCTTTCACCCACCGCAGGAACGACGCCACACCGGAATGCGCCTCCATGTCGCCCGGCCGGCCGGGCAGCGTCGAGCCATCCATTGGATGGAGCTGAAGGCCATGCTTTTGCTCCAGCGCCCGGCACAGCCGGAACAGAGTCGGGTGGTCGTAGAACGGCTCGACGCACCGCAGAGTGCGGGGATGCACCCGGTTGATCGCGATGTGAATGTGGAAGTGCTGGGTGTTGCTGTGGGCGGCGCTGATCCGCTGATGCTCGGCATAACCGATGCCGGCGCACAACGTGTCCTCGATGTCCTCCAGCAGGGCCCTGGTTGGCACCTCCCCCTCGGGGAAGCTGACGATCAGGTGATAGGTCTTGTCGCCCTTCGCCCGCTTGTTGCGCTCCTGTGTCACCAGGATCTCGCGGATCGCCCACCCCGGTTCGTCACTGGTGCAGTTGGTGATGCGCGACCACGCCAGCTTTTCCCCGCCGCCCTCGACGTCCAGAATGTAGTCCGCCGTCCGTGTCCATAACTGCGCCGCCGCCTCGGTCTTGGCCGCCAGAATATAACGACCCAGTCTTGCAAAATCGGACGTCGCCTTGGTGCGCTTGACCCGCTTGGCGATCATAATCGCGTCACCGCATGGCGAAGCTCGTCCTGGGTATCCTTGATGTGTCCCAGCAGCTCGCGCACGTCGGCAACCGCGGCCCCCCGCCCTGGTGTGTCGGTCAGCCACAACTTTAAGAGGCCGCCCAACCGCCCCAAGTCGGCGTTCACTTTTATCAGCCGCTCCACTGCATCGAGGTCCACCACGCTACGCGGCTGGTGCCCCAGCCCGACACTGCGCAGATAGGCCGACACCGACAATCCGGCCGCTTCAGCCTGCGCCTCAATCCGCACCCGCTCGGCCGCATTCACCCATACCTTCAATGGCCGCTGCCGGTCGCGGGTCTCACCCGCAGTCAGTGCTGTCATGGGGGTTTCTCTCCTGGCGTTCAAAGCGGCGGCAGCCGCCGTATGCCTCGCAGAGCAAGATCAGCGTCGAGCCCAAAGGGCGAGTAAGCGCGGGTGGTGTAGGCCTGCACGGCTTTGCCGTGTAGGCCTACACCACATATCTTGCCAACCAAAACTCTGCGAAACTCTGCAATAGTCTGCAAGTCTCTGCGACGGTCTATCCCACCTGAGTCTCAATCGCAAAGATTTGCAGAGCCTCTAAAACCTTCGCAATGGTTCGCAGAGTTTCGCAGTCTATACCGTCGGAGAGTTTGCGGAACTCTTCGAAACTTTGCGAGACTCGGGCCTCAGTAGCCGCTGAGAGAGCCGATGATGGACAAGCCGGACAGTGCCGGCCCTGCGCGCCACTGGGGCGCCGGCCGAATCGCCTTCCTGACCATCCTTGAACCCGTTCGCAAGGACGTGACCCAGGGTTACCCGCTGACGGTGATCCACCAGCGTTACGCCGCCAGTCTGGGTGTCAGCTACTCAAGCTTCGCCCGCTATGTGCAACGCTACATCACTGAGGTGGACACTGCAGAAAGTCGGCGACGAAAGAGCGACAGGGACGTGACCGCTCCTCCCAATAAGGCCGACCTACCCGCGTCCCCTACGCCGCGGCCGCCCTCCGATCCGAACGCCGGTCCCATGATCCGTCATTTTACATACAATCCTCGCGCGAAAAACCCCGAGGACCTGATTTAAGGAGTCACCGATGACGACAAAGGTCAAACAGGCCACTGATGAGCTCGCAGCGTTACCCCAATCGCCTTCCCAAATTCACATGACACTCCAGGGAAAAGGGGGTGTCGGAAAGTCAATGGTCTCGTCCTTCCTAGCACAATACCTCATCACCCATAACCGGCCCGTCACCTGCATCGACACCGATCCCGTCAACGACACTCTCTCGGGCTACGGAGCCCTCAACGCCCACCGCCTCGACCTCCTCCAGGGCAATCAGATCAACACCCGTAACTTCGACACCATGATCGAGCTGCTGGTGTCAGAGGACGCCAGCGTCGTGGTCGACAATGGTGCCGCCTCCTTTCTGCCCCTCACCAGCTATATGCTCGAGAACGGCGTTGCCGACCTCCTGGCCGCTTCAAGAAGGCAGCTCGTCATCCATACCGTCGTCACTGGCGGTCAGGCCATCATGGATACCCTTACCGGCTTTGATCAGCTCGCCCGCCAGCTTCCCGAAAGCGCCCAGATGGTGGTGTGGCTCAACGAGTATTTCGGCGACATCGTCGCCGACGGAAAGAACTTCGAAGAAATGAAGACATACCAGTTCAACAAGCATCTGGTAAAAGGGCTGGTAAAGATCAAACGCTACACCGGAGAGACCTTCGGCAAGGACATGGAGATGATGCTGGATCGCAAGCTCACATTTGATGAGGCAGTCAGCAGCCCCGATTTTGGCCTGATGGCAAAGCAACGTCTGACGATGATGAAACGTGATATTTTCAATCAGATCGCTCTTGTCGTCTGACCGCCATGGACGTCCAACGCTTAATCGGGGAGGTTGCCAAGCGGCACAACGTACTGCTCGGCCCCTCTGACCCGATCCTCGTCACACTCACCCTCAACGAGCTGGTGTTATCCAGCTACGTAGAGCGGCTGAATGCGGTATTAGAGCAGGCTGAGGATCGGACGGCTGCGGGATCGGCTCAGCAGATCGCCGCAGCTCGTGAGTTGGCAGGCAAGCTGGTCACCGAAACTGGAGGCTACGTGGCCGGGCAGGTTGAGGAAGCCGGGAAGGCCGTCCAGGCGCAGCTTCTCGCCTCACTCGGCCGGCAGGTGCAGGCAGCACAGGAAGCTGCCGAGCAGGCGGCCATGGCCCGCCGGACGGCTCTCTACGCCGCCTTGGTGGCTGTGGGGGCCGTGTGTTGCCTCTTCGGCCTTCTGGTGGGAGCCATCGCCTTTTAGCGAATCTGTCTCCGAATGTTTCACCCGACGCTCACCGATCGGTCTAACGCCAGGGCACAATGAATTATGGTTCTAGCAGCTCGTGTAATGGCTTTCCAACGACCCGCGCCAGCAAAGACATATAGCTCAAACTTGGCGAGTGCAGTGATCTTTCGAGAAAGCTGAGGTAGGTCTGGCTTATACCTGTCAACCTCATGATATCATACTGAGAAAGGCCTGCCTCCAGCCGGGCTTTCTTGAAATTTCTTGCGAATGTTAGGAGCTCTGGCGGCGCAGTCTCTTCAGTGACGCGCTGCTTATGAGTTTTGCGCGGGGTACGGGACTTTTTGCCTTCTTCCGTCACAGCTTGACGACCATCACTTCGTTGGTGAAGGCTTGAGAAGCTCGTGCAGAGGTCTGCCCACCACACGTGCCAGCAAAGCCATGTGGGTCAAGCTCGGGTCAACAACCGCACGCTCCACTTCCGAAACATAAGCCTGGGAAATGCCGATTCTTTTGGTGATGTCGGTTTGTGTCAGTCCTGCAGCGAGGCGGGCCTGTTTAAAATTATGAGCAAAGATCAACAGCTCCACCGGTTTGTCTTTGTGGGACATCCGACGTTTGGGAAGAGCTGGCTCTGGCTTTTCTTCTGGTCCGGTCAAGTCTTTTGCCCGCGCCTACTATTCTGTCACGGTGAGCATCACAACAAGCTGGCTGAGCAGGTAGTTCTGTATCACAACCGGCTTGAGAAGCTCGTTCACTCAAACTTTCGATGAACGTTGTAAGACGCGTAACTGCACAAAACCCCAATATTGCGGCCTGTTTGTTAGGAACGTCACGTCCCACTCCCTGCCCAATTAGCTACACTGCCGTGTTCTCGCTTCCACAGTACTGTGGCAATTTTGGAATTCAAGCCGCTTGCGCTTAAACCCGTATACTCAAACGGCATACCCAAATATGCGCGCATTTTGTGAAACAATGCGTGTGCGGACTCCTCTGTGGCGGTCCTGTCCTTTTGACGGTACAACCTTACCACGACCATTGATGGGTCTTCCTATGCCCTTTTAGCCGTTCTTAGATGATTATGTCGGGGCTATAGTGGCTGCCGCAGGAGAGAACGAAACGGCGACACCATGAGGTGCCAATGAGTGTGACCACTGCCGCCTCGTTCCAACAGGAACACGACCGTCGCGTGCAAGAGAAGCTACGCCGTGAGCTTGGCCCTCTGGTGTGCGGTTTTCTGGCCGAACCGGATGTCGTGGAAATCACGCTGAACCCGGACGGCCGGCTGTGGGTCGAGCGCCTGGGGCAGGAGATGATGCCGGTTGGCACCATGTCGGCCAGCCAGGCGGAATCCCTGATGACCACGGTGGCCGCAGCTTTGCGCACCACCATCACCCGCGACAATCCTATTCTCGAATGCGAGCTGCCCTTTGACGGCTCCCGGTTCGAGGCCCTTATTCCACCAGTCGCTGCCGCTCCCACCTTCGCCATTCGCCGCAAGGCGTCGCGCGTCTTCACGCTCGACGAGTATGTCGAGCGCAGCATCATGACCGAGTGCCAGCGGGCGGTGCTGGTGGAGGCCGTCGCTTCCCGCCGCAACATCCTGGTGGTCGGCGGCACCGGCACCGGCAAGACGACGCTGACCAACGCCCTCATCAAGGAAATCGAACTTGCCACCCCGCACCACCGGCTGATCATCATCGAGGACACGGTGGAGCTTCAATGCAGCGCGCCCAACGCGGTGCCGCTGCGCGCCACCGAGCATGTCAGCATGCTGCGCCTTCTCAAGGCCACCATGCGGTTGCGTCCCGATCGCATTCTGGTCGGTGAGACCCGCGGTCCGGAGGCCCTGGCCCTTCTGAAAGCCTGGAACACCGGCCATCCCGGCGGCGTCGCCACCGTCCACTCCAACACCAGCGACAGCGTCGGCACCGCCGGCCTGGTCCGCCTGGAAAGCCTGATTGCCGAAGCAACCCCGACGCCGATGCACACGCTGATCGCCGAGGCGGTCAACCTGGTGGTGAACATCGAAAAGACCTCGTCTAGCCCCGGCCGGCGCATCGCCGCCGTTCTCGCCGTCGAGGGGTTCGACGGCAGCAATTACGTCCTGTCACAACTCGGATAAAGCCCCCATGCGCAATCCCCTCTTACGCGGCGTCTCAGCCGCCACCCTGACGGCTGCCCTCACGGTTCTGCTGACTGCTCCCCAACCGGCGCTCGCTGCTGGCGGTGGTGGCGGCGGGCTTCCCTGGGAAGCGCCGCTCCAGACCTTCGTCAACTCGCTGACCGGGCCGGTCGCCTTTGCCATCTCGCTGCTCGGCATCGTCGTCTGCGGCGCCATGTTGATCTGGGGCGGTGAAATCAACGAGTTCGCCCGCCGCTTCGTCATGCTGGTGCTGGTGGTCGCCCTGCTGGTCTTCGCCACCAACATCCTGACCCAGCTTTTCGGTGTCGGCGCGGTGATCGCCGCGGCCGGCGCCGGAGTGGTGCTGGCGTGAGCGGCGGCGTCAGCGGCCTGCGGCGGACGGAGTTCCGCCGGGCGCTGCACCGCGCCAACCTGCTGATGGGCGGCGAGCGCGAGTTGGTGATGTTCACCGCGCTCGTGGCCGGCGGCCTGATCCTGACGGCGCAGAACTGGATCGCCACGGCGGTCGGTTTCAGCGTCTGGTTCGGCCTGATCGGCTTCCTGCGGACGATGGCCAAAGCCGATCCCCGCCTCAGCCATGTCTACACCCGCCATCTCCAATACCAAGCCTACTACCCGGCCCGGTCGCGGCCCTCCCGCGACCGATAAGGAGGCGGCATGCTGGCTCTCAAGACCTATCGCGACAAGGCCAGGGGCGTGCCCGATCTGCTCGACTGGGCTGCCCTGGTCGATGACGGGATCGTTCTCGGCAAGAGCGGCGCCATGCTCGCCGGCTTTTATTACCGGGGACCGGATACCGCCTCCTCGACCGCCGATGAGCGCAACTATGTGACGGAGCGGGTCAACGCCGCCCTCGCCCGGCTGGGAAGCGGCTGGGCGAGCTGGTTCGAGGCCGCCCGCCTGCCCTCGGCCGGCTATCCGTCTGCCGAGGCGTCGGCGTTCCCCGATCCGGTCAGCCGCCTGATCGAGGCGGAGCGCCGCCGCCAGTTCACCACCCATGGCGCGCACTACGAGTCCGACTATGCCCTGGTGGTGCAATACACCCCGCCGCTGCGGCGCAACACCAAGATCCAGGATTACCTGTGGGATGAGGATCCGACCGCGGCGCCGCTGTCGCCAGCCGATCAGACGCTGGCCGCTTTCCGGAAGGCGCTCGACGATCTGGAAGACGCGCTCGGCACCGTGCTGACGGTGCGCCGCATGACCAGCTACACCCATGTCTGCGCCCAGGACCGCGAGCACCTGCGCGACGAGCTGGTCGACTATCTGCATTTCTGCCTGACCGGCGACGACACCCCGCTCAACATCCCGCCGGACGGGATGTATCTCGACGCGGTGATTGGCGGGCGCGAGCTGTGGACCGGCGACACCCCGCGCATCGGCGACCGCTACATCGCCTGTGTCTCGCTCGAAGGCTTCCCCGGCGCCTCCCATCCCAACGTCCTCGACGTGCTGGAACATCTGCCGGTGGCCTATCGCTGGTCCTCGCGCTTCATCCATCTCGACCAGCACGAGGCGGTGTCCCACCTCCACCGCTACCGCCGCAAATGGAAGCAGAAGGTGCGCGGCTTCTGGTCCCAGGTCTTCCGCACCCAAGGCGGCGTCATCAATGAGGATGCCCTGCTGATGGCCGGCGAAGCCGAAGCGGCGATCACCGACGCCAGTTCGGCTCTGGTGACCTTCGGCTACTACACCCCGGTCATCGTGCTGATGGGCGAGGACCGCGGCCAACTGCTCGACAGCGCCCGGCTGGTGTCGCGCGAGGTGCAGCGCCTCGGCTTCGCCTGCCGGCTGGAAACGATCAACGCTGTGGAAGCATGGCTGGGCACCCTCCCCGGCCATCCCAACCCCAACGTCCGCCGGCCGCTGATCCATACGCTGAACCTCGCCGATCTGCTGCCGCTCGCCAGCGTGTGGGCTGGGCTGGATGCCGCCCCCTGCCCCTTCTATCCGGAGGCGTCACCGCCGCTTTTGTATGGCTCTGCCCCCGGATCGACCCCATTTCGGCTCAATCTGCACGTTGGCGACGTTGGGCATACTCTGGTATTCGGCCCGACCGGCGCCGGCAAATCCACCCTGCTGGGCACGGTGGCGGCCCAATTCCGCCGATATCCCGGCGCCACCGTGGTGGCCTTCGACAAGGGCCGCTCCATGCAGGCCCTGGCGCTCGCCTGCGGCGGCGCTCACCACGACATCGCCGGCGAGGCCAGCCGGCTCTCTTTCGCCCCGCTCGCCGCGCTCGACACCGCCGGGGATCTCGCCTGGGCGGAAGACTGGATCGAGTCCTGCTACCAGCTCCAGAGCGGCATGCCGCCGACCCCAGCCCAGCGCGAGGAAATCCACCGCGCCATGCGGCTGCTGAGCCAGGAAAAGGGCCCGGAGGAACGCTCCCTGACCGACTTCCTGCTGACGGTGCAGGACGAAAAGCTGCGCTCGGCCCTGACGCCCTACACGATCAGCGGCCCCCTCGGCCATCTGCTCGACAGCACCCGCGACGGGCTGGGCGAGGACGCCTTCACCGTCTTTGAGATCGAGGAGCTGATGGGCATGGGCGAGAAGAGCCTCATCCCAGTCCTGCTCTACCTGTTCCGCCGGTTTGAGAAGTCCCTGCACGGCCAGCCGGCGCTTCTGCTGTTGGACGAGGCCTGGGTCATGCTCGGGCACCCGGTGTTCCGCGAGAAAATCCGGGAATGGCTGAAGGTGCTGCGCAAGGCCAACTGCGCCGTCGTGCTCGCCACGCAAAGCCTGTCGGATGCGGTGCGCTCGGGCCTGCTCGACGTGCTGTTGGAGTCTTGTCCCACCAAGCTGCTGCTGCCCAACGAGGAAGCCAACAAGGGTGGCACCCCGCAGGTTCCCGGGCCGCGCGACCTCTACAGCGCCATCGGGCTGAACGAGGTGCAGATCGGCATCCTCAAGACCGCGGCCAAGAAGCGCGACTACTACTACCTGTCGCCGGACGGCCGCCGGCTGTTCTCGCTCGCTCTCGGGCCGGTGGCCCTCGCCTTCGTCGGCGTCTCCGACAAGGAAAGCGTGGTGCAGGTGCGCGAGCTGGCCGCCAGCCATGGCGCCAACTGGCCCTTCCAGTGGCTCCAGAAGAAAGGGGTGCGCTATGACCACCTTCTGTAATGCCGTCACCTCGGCCGGCGCGCTGCTGGCCGGCCTCGCCCTGCTGCCGGCGCCGGCTCGGGCGGATGACTGGGGCTGTCAGGTCCTGCTCTGCATGAGCAACCCCGGCGGCCCGACCCAGTTTTCGGAATGCGTTCCGCCGATCGAGCGGCTGTGGCGGCATCTGCGCCGCGGCGGCAGCTTCCCGACCTGCGACATGGCCGGCTCGCCGGAGAGCGGCGGCTCTTACGTCCAGCAGGTGTTTGACCCCTACGACCTCTGCCCAGCCGGTCTCCAGCCGGCGCCGGCCGGCCAGTGGGTCGGCAGCCGCTCGCTGCTTGGACTCTTACCGCTTGGGGGCTTGCCAGCCGAGTGGCAAACCGCCCGGCCGGCCCAGTCAGAAGCGTCGATCACCAGCGACCACGGCGGCCGCCTGGGGCCGCGTGCCTGTGTCGGCTCCCTGCTGGGCACCACCGTCCAAGGCGGCTCGGACGATGAGCGGATCACCGTCTCCATCTACGACGCCGTGCAATGGCTGCAACCGAAGTCGCCGCAAGCCTTCGACGTCTACATCGACTCCCGGCTCTTTCACCGCGTCCGCATGCAATAGGTGCCCCGATGCGCAAGCCCCTCTCCGCCATCCTGCTGTCCATCCTGGTGTTCCAGACCTTGCCGGCGCACGCGCAAGGCATCCCGGTGATCGACGTCTCGGCCATCGCGCAGATGATCACCCAGGTCGCCAACCAGATGGAGCAGATCAGCAATCAGGTTCAGATGATCGAGAACCAAGCCCGCACGCTCCAGATGCTGGGCGGCGGCAGCTTCGGTGAGTTGAACGGCAACCTCAGCCAGCAGGTGGGCCAGCTCAACGCGGTGATGAGCCGGGTTCAGGGGATCGGCTACCAGCTCGGCGGCATCGAACAGGAATTCAACCAGCTCTTCCCGCCGGGAACGAACTGGCAATCGGTGCCGACCGAGGACGTAGCGCCCTATTACCAGCGCTGGTCCAGCCAATTGCAGGACGCCTCGCGCACGGCGATGGACAGCCAGGGCGTGGTGCGCAACGTCCAGCGCAACGTCTCGGCCGCGCAAGGCATCCTGGCCGACGCGCGATCCTCGGACGGCGAGGTGCGCCAGCTCCAGGCGACGAACGAAATGCTGGCCCTGCTGGCGACCCAGCTCGGCGACATGACCATGACCATGGCGACCACCGGCCGGGTCACCGCGAGTGCGGCGGCGGCGGCGCAAACACGCTCTGACGCTCAAACCGAACTTCTGCGCCGCTTCACCGCTCCCGCCACTGTACCAACCGGGGACGGTAAAGCCTTCTAAAGGGAAAATGGAATGCTCCAAGTAAAGACGTCTGTCGCTATTCTCATTCTCGTGAGTTCAATCGCCGGATCTGCGGTCATCACACACATCGTAACTCGCTACAGTGTGAGCGTTTCCTGCGCCACCGCTGAGCCGGTTCCACTGGGGCGGTTACCGATTGGTCCAGGCCCAACGGTAAACACTAGGGATGGCAAGGCATTCTAAAAGGGAGGGTATGATGCGGATGAGAGCAGTTTTTCAATATCTTGTTATCTTATCCTTCTGTGCAGTCATCCTGACTGCGGGCGATGCTCTCGCACAGGTGACCAACAACTCCCTTGATGAAATCACAACGCTGTATCAGGAGAGGTCGGCTGCTTGGCAGGCAACCTTGCGGAATGCTGCTCTCAATCTCTTCTGGCTGTTGGCAGCGATTGAGTTCACCTGGGCCGCTATCCGTCTTGTGCTGCGAGGCGCCGACTTTGGCGAGTGGGTGACAGAGGTCGTCAACCAAGTCCTTTTCATCGGCTTCTTCCTGACCCTGTTGCTCAACTCGGCCGACTATGCCCAAGCTATCGTCGATAGCTTCCGGCAAGCCGCCAATCAGGCGAGTGCGGCCGGTGGCGGTATGCAGCAGATTACGCCTTCGAACATCTTTGATGTGGGCCTGAGATTAGCCACTCGTATTGTTGACCAAGTTTCGCTTTTCTCTCCTGGGGATAGCGCTGGATATGTCCTGGCTGCGCTGATCGTTCTCATCTGCTTTGCGCTAATCGCTGCCTTCCTGATCTTGGCCCTGGTGGAAAGCTACATCGTCATATCTGCCGGTGTTTTGCTAATGGGTTTCGGTGGCTCCCGCTGGACCAAGGATTATGCCGTCAAGATCATGGTCTACGCCGTGGCGGTCGGCGCCAAACTCTTTGTCCTGCAATTGCTCGTCGGACTTGGGCAAGCGTTGATTCAGAGCTGGGAAGCCCGGCTCGTCAACACCACCTCCGACATCTTTGTCATCGTCGGCTCCGGCGTCGTCATGCTGGCAATCACCAAGGTGGTGCCGGACATGGTGCAGAGCCTCGTGAACGGCACTGCCCCCAGCGGTGGCGGGGCCTTGATTGGAGCTACCGCCGCTGTTGGCGGCGCAGTGGCTGGTGTAGCAGCAGGTGCGGCCGGCGCCGGGATGGCGGTCGGCGGCGCCTCCAAGCTTGCCAGTGCCCAGCTCGCCAGCTCTGGCCTGTCCTCGTCCCCTCCGCCGGCGTTTGCCGCCCGTATGGCCGCCCGCGCCGCCGGCAATCTCGGCCAAGCGGCGGTGCAGGACGTGGGCCGCCGCCTGTCCGGCCGCCACCACGGCACCATGGGCGGGCGCATGGGCGAGAGCATGATCCACAAGGCCCGCGAGCTGCGGGCCGCTGCCGAAAAGCCACAGGCTCCGCAAGCCCCCCAGCAGGCACAGCCGCCGGCCCAATCCGACAACGTGATCCGCCCCGAATAGGCGTTCGGTTTTGAACGCCAAGGGGATGGAGTCCTTCGCTCTATAGGCAATCGACTATGAAGACCCGCGCCCTTCGCAAGCCGAAAGCTCCGGCAAAACCGCCGACCGAGACCCCCTACCTCTCGGCCCGGCGCGAGTGGAATGAGCGGTATGGTTCCTACATTGCCCGCGCCAATGCCTGGCGCCTGACGGCGCTGTCCAGCCTCGCCATCGCTGCCCTGGCGGTCGGGGGCGTGGTCTGGATCGGCAGCCAAAACCGCCTCGTCCCTTATGTCGTGGAAACCAACAAGCTCGGCGATGCGGTGGGGGTGCGGCGGGCCGATCAGATCTATGTGCCCAACGAGCGGGTCATCCGCTCCCAGCTCGCCCGCTGGGTCAGCAACATCCGCTCCGTCTATGTCGATGCCGCGGCGGAGCGGGCGCTGATCGACGAAGCCTTCGCCATGCTCAACAAGCGCGGCGCTGCCTATCCGCAAATCCTCGAACACTTCCGGTCCAACGATCCCTTCAAGCGCGCGGAAACCGAAACCGTGACCGTCGAGGTGCAATCGGTGCTGCCGATTAGTCAGGACACGTGGCGAATCGAATGGCGGGAAAGCGTGATGAACCGGGACGGCTCGGCCAAACAACCGCCGGTCTCCTGGCAGGCCACGGTGACGATCAGCATCGCCCCGCCGGCCACCGAACAGGCGATCCTCATGAACCCCATGGGGGTCTACGTGAACAGCTACTCCTGGTCCCAGCGGCTCATCTGACAGGTGCCCCCATGCTCAAGGAAACCTTCATCCTGACCGCCCTGGCGGTGACCGTCGCGGGACCGGCGCTTGCCCAACAGGTTCCGGCCATCCAGACGGCGCAGACGGAAGCGCCCGGCGCCACACCGCCGGCCGGCGATCCTCCGGCCGTCCTGACCCGCCGCACCGGCACCCCACCGCCGGTCAACCTGATGTCGGGCAAGGAGGCCGAATTGAACGCCAAGGAACAGCGCGGTATCGCGCTCTCCGGCGAGTGGCGCGGCGGCAAGGACCGCCCGGCGCGCGGGCAGGCTGGCCGCGTCACCTTCACCTACGGCTCCACCCTGCCCTCCGTCGTCTGCGCGCCTCTGCGGGTCTGCAACCTCGAACTCCAGCCGGGCGAGGTGGTCCAGCAGATCGACCTCGGCGACATTGCCCGTTGGAAGGCCACGCCGACCGTCTACGGAACCGGCGCTAACCAGACCAGCGTCATCGTCATCAAGGCGAGCGACAGCGGCCTGACCACCACTATGACCGTCGCCACCGACCGGCGGATGTATGTGGTCCAGCTCGTCAGCCGGACTAAGGACTGGATGCCGCTGGTATCCTTCGTCTATCCGGAGGACGTTCAGCAGGACTGGGACGCTTACCGGGCGGCGGTGAACCGGCGCCAGCAAGCCACCACCCTCTCCGATGGCCTCAATGCCGCCAACCTCGATTTCAATTTCGCGATCCGCGGCGACAGCCCATCCTGGCGGCCGGTGCGGGTCTACACAGACGGGCGCAAGACCTACATCCAGTTTCCCGGCGAGATGCGCTATGACGAGTCCCCCGCCCTGGTGGCGATCGGCGCGGATGACAAGGAACAGCTCGTCAACTACCGAGCCAGCGGCGACCGCTATGTGGTCGACAAGGTGCTGCGCCATGCAGCGCTGATTTCCGGTGTCGGCAGTGACCAGACCAAGGTCGAGATCCTGCGCGAAAGGAACTGAGCCATGCGGCACCCCCTGCATGCCGCGGCGATCGGCGCGATGCTGCTGCTCGGTGGCTGTGCCGGCGTCGGCCCGCGGTCCTCCTACGTCGAGGCGGTGACGCCGGCAGACGCCCCGGTGCTGGCGGCCGACATCGCCCGCTTCGTGGCGGAGCGCCTGCCGGCGGCGGCCACCACCATGGCGCTTGATGCGCCGGCCGGCGAGCTGGCCAGCGACAGCCTGACGCCGGTCCTGCGCGGCGAGTTGCGGCGGATCGGCTTCGGGGTGGCGGACGCCGGTCAAAAAGCACCAGGCGCCCACCCCTTGCGCTATCTGGTGACGCCGCTCGATGCCGGGGTGCTCGTGCGTCTCCAGGTCGACCGGACCACGGCCTCGCGCCTGTGGCTGCGCAACAGTGCCGGCACCCTCCAGGCCGGCTCCCCCTTCACCGTGCGGGAGGACGCCGCAGAATGACCGATCAGACGCAACAACCGGCTGATGGCCCCGACCGCTCGCCCGACTTCCTCGCTGGTCCGATCCTGCGCCAGACCGGTGGCCGGCGCCTGACCCGGGTGCCGATTTACATCCTGATTGGCATTTCCGCCCTCGTGGCCATCGCCATCGCCTACACGATGAATGAGCGAGCCAAGCGCCGGGCGGCCGGCGCCGGCAACAGCGAGGTGGTGGCGGCGCCGGAGCCGGTGGACGCCAAGCCGCTGTTCGGCGCGGCGCAGAATGCCGGCATCATCGAAGCGCGGCGGGCAACTCCGACCCCGACCACCCCGGCGGCGCCACCGATCACTCCCGCCACCATGCCGGGGGCCCCATCGGATCCGATGGGGCGGCCCTCCGGCGCCTACGGCGGGCGGACGCCGGAGGACGATGCCCGGATGCGGGCATGGCAGCAGTATGACGCCGAGGTGCGGCGGATCGAGGAGCAACGCCGGGCAGCCCTCAAGGCGGCTCTGGAAGCGCCGACCACCGTTCCCGGCAACCGCACCCAGCCCGGGCAGATGCAGCAGCCGGCCGCGGCCAGTCCGGGCGGCCCCAGCACCAACTCGCAAGCACTTGCCCAATTCGCCAACGGATTCGGCAGCTCAGGCACGAGCGGCGGCCTGGGCGCCGCCGGTGGCACTGGTGGCGGTGCCGGCGGCTATGGCAGCGGCCAAGGGCGCGGGGGCCAGGGCACCGGCCCGGATGCCAAGCACAACTTTCTCAATCAGCAGCCGGCGCGTGGCTCGCATTATCTCGCCGGCACCCGCGAGGCGGCACTGTCGCCCTATGAGGTGAAGGCCGGCGCCATCATCCCTGGTGTCATGGAAAGCGGCATCAACTCGGACCTGCCGGGCATCATCAAGGCGCGGGTGCGCGAGAACGTCTACGACACCGCCACCGGGCAATACCTGCTGATCCCCAAGGATTCCATGCTGATCGGCAGCTACGACAACGGGGTGGAGATGGGGCAGGAGCGGGTGCTGATCGCCTGGAACCGGATCATCTATCCCGACGCCTCGTCGCTGGATCTCGGCAGCATGCCCGGCGCCGATCAGGGTGGCTATGCCGGCTTCTCCGATCAGGTGAACAACCACTATGTCCGGACCTTCGGCAACGCCCTGCTGCTATCGATCTTCTCGGCCGGCGTCCAGCTCTCCCAGCCGCAGCAGCGCGGCGACACCCGCGGCGGTTACGACGCGCAGCAGATCATCGCCGGCAGCCTCGGCCAGCAGATGGGCCAACTCGGTGCGGAGTACGCCCGCAAAGGCCTGAACGTCGCTCCGACGCTGGAAATCCGTCCTGGCTACCGTTTCAACATCATGGTCAGCAAGGACATGGTCATGCAGCCCTGGCTACGGTAAGCCCAACAGTGCGACCCACAGCCTTGCTGGTAGATTCCACCCATGCGCCCGGACAAGTGAACCGAAGCTGGTAGATTCCACTGACATTGCCGTTGCCGTTCTGCTGGTAGAATCCACCGCCGGCTTAGGTACAAGAGCCAACCTCCGAGTCGCGTACGCTGGTAAATTCCACCACTCAAAAGTCCCCGATTCGGCCAATCACGCTGGTAGATTCCACTGGACATCTATCGCTCTGGCAGGCGGAAAAAGTTGTTCAGTGGAGTCTGGAAGCCAGTCGGGTGGAATTTACCAGCAGGCAGCCGAGTCGCTCAGTGGAATCTGCCAGACAAGCAAATAGGTTGAACCAAATAGCTCCAAATAGCCTGCGCTGGTAGATTCCACCGTTGACGATTTCTCAGCTCAATGAGGAAATAGGCCACATGAGGAACATTCATAAGCTGCTGATCGATCATGGCCTTGATGCCGCTCGTGAGCTTGTCGTCGACAAAGCCGAGCGGCGTCAGTTGGAGATTGCCGCTGCTGTTCTGGCAGAAGAAAGCGAGACCCTCGGCATTTGTCATGCCGGTTTTGCTCTGACTTCGCTACCTCACAAAGACATTATAGAGCCTTTCTGGCGCCGTGAGGGTCATCGAATTACCTTGATGGTCGAATCAGGCCGTGACCGTCAAGGCAATGTAGTAGGTATCCCATACGGTTCAAAAGCCCGAATGATCCTCATCTACCTTCAAACCCAGGCCGTCCGCACTCGATGCCGCGAAGTTGAACTCGGCGGATCTCTCAAGGGCTGGATGAAGAACATGGGAATGGCATCCATCGGCGGAGCCACCTATAAGATGGTTACCGAGCAGGCTCGTCGCATCTCCGCATGCCGCTTGACCTTCTTTACGGATCACGGCCACGCAGACCGGGTCGCCAAGGGTGCGTTTGTCGAAGAATACTTCGACTTGGCCGGTATGCTGAACGATGACAACCAGCCGACCCTGTGGCAAGACAAGGTAACCCTAAACGACGCCTTCTACCGCTCCTTGATCGACCATCCCGTACCAGTGAGCGAAACGGCGCTCCGAGAGATCGGCAACAAGTCCATGGCGATCGACATCTATGTCTGGCTCGCCTACCGCCTTCACAGTCTCAGCAAACCTACACCGGTTTCTTGGCCGGCGCTAATGGCTCAGTTCGGTGCTGGGTTCAACGCGATGCGCAATTTCAAGCCAGCCTTCACTGAGGCGCTTCGCATGGCATTGGCAGCCTACCCAGATGCCAAAGTGCAGGTGGAATCTACCAGCATCACCTTGTACCCAAGCGCACCGCCAATCGCTAAGTCTCGCGACAGGCTTGGGATTTTGTAGGCCGGCTGCGGCCTTTTCGCCACGCCACACCGTTAGGTGCCAGTCTGCAGCCAGAAAGCGTGCGCACTTTACACGGTCACTGCTATTCTCCGGCCAGCTTTATTGCTTGCGCCGACGGAGACCCCAATGAGCATCATCGTCTCGGCCTCCACAAAGGGAGGCCCAGGCAAGACTACGCTCGCGATGTGCCTTGCCAGCTACTGGCACGACGCCGGCGTTTCGGTGAAGTGTATAGACGCAGATCCCAACAAAAACCTTTCCCAGTGGCTCGGCCGGGCTGGACAGCCCTTCCCCTGTGCGGTCGTTGGCGACGACGATGTGGTGCAGGAAGCAGAGTCAGCCAGCGAAGCGTTCGACGTTGTCATTATCGATGTCGCCGGCAGCCAGGGGCAGGCGCTTGTCTACGCTGCCGGTGTGGCTGACCTAGTGCTAATTCCCACACGGCCAGACTTCAAGGACATTATGGAAGCGATCCGGACGCAGCAATTCGTCAAGAACGCCGAACAGATGATGCGCCGCCGGATCCCAGACTTCCGAACGCCTCACTTCGCTGTCCTGACACAAGTTAATCGTCGCGCCGTGGTGACGGAACACAGCCGCAGCCAACTCGAATCCCTCGGCCTGTCAGCGCTCGGTGCCGATCTTCCATCGCGCACCGCCTATAGTCAGTCTTCCTTCGCAGGCGCTTCGCCCCTGGCTGACCAACATATTCGCGCCGACGTGGAGGCCATGGCTGTAGAGATCACCCGGAAGCTGGAGGAAGCTCATGGTTGACCGGGAATCAAATGCACCAAATCCAGAGATTGGCGCCACGACTGTGTCAAAGCCGCGCGGCCGCCGGAACAAACTGCAGGCGATTTCAGCGACGGATGTTCAAACCGTTCTGCAACCTCTTGCCAAGACACTGCCGGCTACCCGGATGCCGGCGTCTGACGTGATCGAGGCCGATTACGCGACCCTGAGCACAGTAGACGAATATGCTTATGAGGTTGGCCGGCTGTGGGGGGAGGCTAGCCGCACCTTCGTCCAAGTTGGGCGACGCATCAACCAAGCGAAGGCGACCCTCGTCCATGGCGAGTTCATGGAGTTGGCTCAGCAGCGTCTCCCCTTTTCGATCGATATTGCCGAGCGGCTTATGGCGATCGCGAGGGCTGTCGATGATGGCATCTATCCGGAGACTGTCCTCCCGCCCAACTGGTCGGTTGCTCACGCGCTGGTCACATTGAAGGATGACGAGCGCCCGAAGGCGCTGGAGGAGGGACTCGTCCGACCCAACGTGACGCGCCGTGAGATTGCCGAATTTAAGAGAAGGCTTCGTAAGGGCGGTGGCGAGGTCGACGAGCGAGCGGCCGCACGCAGGGAACTCGCTCAGCTCCTGACCCGCATGGAACGTGATCGTAAGAGGCTGGCCGAACTGCAGGCATTGCTCGGACGCGAGCTATCGTGAAAGTCTAAACCGTGGTTTAGAAAATGCCGCCCGTCATGCTGTGACGGGCGGCTCACACCGTAAGGTTTCCAAGCCACGCCGGCTTTTTGAGGAACCATCCTCTCAATGTACGGACAGAGGCATCCCGTTCCCGCAGATCGACCGCGTTAACCAAACGGCCCAGTTAGGGGTGATGCACTGCAGCGCTTGCCCCACCTCTGCAGTGTGGATGAGTTGACCAACAGTCGGCGGAGTTCAGGCAGGTTAGTCCTACTCACACATTGAAAATGAAAGCGTTGACCGAAACGCTACTCTTCCGCAAAACTGGCTTGTCGACAGCATTCTGAGACTATGATGAGCGAGACTGAAACCGTCACTGCTGAAGTCATCGCAGTCCGAAAGGCACCTGTTGGTGGAAAGCTTCTGGCGTTGGTCGATGTTACTATTGCCATTCACGGCATCGAGTTCAAGGTCCGCGGGCTTCACGTCTCGCGGGAAATCATGGATGGCAATCACGCGACGTCCGTTACCTCACCGCTCCATCGGGACACCGACGGGCAGTGGAGCCCAACCATCACCTTCCCCGTGGAGCTTCATCAGCCGCTGACAGATATTGTGTTGGCGGCCTGCATCGACGCTGGTGTCTGCCGCGAAGCGTAAGATGGTCAATCCACGATGACAAAGGTTTGCTCTCAGGCCCCCCTTGAAGCGTTCATCCCATTCTCGAACAAACCCGAAAGGTTGTATGGCACCCCCCACCCCCCGAGGCGGCCATCCACCGCGACCGAGCTTCAGCAAGGCGCGGACTTCTGGCGCAGGCCCAGCCGGTGTTCGCCCAGCGCCGGCGCGCGTCGACGGCACAGCCCTTCAAAAGCAGACTCAATGGCTTGCTCGAGCAACCGATGCCGAGCGCAGCGGTGACAGCGTGGAGGCCGAACTCTGCCGTCAGTACGCCGAGCACTGGTTCCGCGTGTCACGAGGGCAGGACTAAGGGAGATGATGCCATGACCGACAGCGTCCTAAGCGCACAGGAGCGAGCCCTGATCCGCAACGAGTTCATGGTCCGCTTCGGCCAAGCGCCGCGGCTGGACGCCGGCATCCTGGTGAAGCGGTGGGCGACCGGTCCGAACAAGGGCAAACCAAAGCCTGGGGCTGTCATTCAAGGGATGCTTGATCGCGGTCTGCTGGAGCTGCGGGATGACGGGGCCCATTGGCTGCGGGCCCGGTTCACCACGGCCGGTCTTGCTGCTCTGCGGCAGATAGCTAAGGATCAGCGCGCCCTTCCTCCGGGCGAGTATTGCCATCTGCTTGAAGAGCTCGGCCTTGTCCAAGCGGCAGATCAAGACAACGCGTCACAAGGTGGTTCTGGCCCTGGGCTTCTCGCATGATACAGCCTGTTCTGACGGTGAATGCCCCCATGCGGCAAGGATGAGCGCATGTTCGTGGTGAGTGAGGAGGAGCGGGCTGCCATCCGTCAGGTGTTCGAGGCCGGCGGTGAGTGGGCTGCCGTGGCCGAGCTGCGCCGGCATTTTCCGCTTCAGCGCAACGAGGATGCCTTAGCGGCCGTCCGAGCAATCATGCAATGGCGATCAGAGCCTCCATTGCAGGTCCGCGGGCATAAACGGGAGGATGCCGGCTCGAAGCAGACGAGTGCCAGCATCGGGCCGATCGACACGGGGCACGACAACAGTTCGGTGTTCGAAACGACGGGGCGGAATGCCACCTTGCTCGACAGGAAGGATTGGACGCCAGCAACCTTTGAGGCGGTCGCGGCTGAGCATGGTGGCACCGGGGCCGTGATCACCATTGCGCTTGAAGGCGAGGTGTGCGGCGCCTTCGGCATTGACCAACGTGCGGCAGCAGATGACGTGATGGTGTGGGTGGTGACGCATCTGCCCACCGGGCAGCGGCTGCCCCGTGAATTCCTGACCCGCGCGGCGGCGATCGCCTGTGTCATCAGGCTGGAGGGGCTTGACTGCTGGAGCATGGTGGATGCTGCGGCGATGCAGAGGCATCCTGACACTGTGGTTGCGCAACGCGTCCTGATCGAAGCGCCCGGCAGCCGCGAGGGGTAGGACGGACCCCTATCCGCGTTTCGATAGTGGCTATGTCGAACGCTCCACGGAGCGTGCTGCGACCGCCCAGCATCAGAGAACAAGAGCCCACCCACCTTGGACTTTCTCTTCCTGCGCCATGGAAGCCTGCGGCGAGCAGAGCGGATGAAGGAGACCACCGTGTTGCAGCACGGTGCCGTCAGTCCAAGGTCGTCGTCTTCGGGCAGGCCGCGGTGTCTATCGGATACCGCGTCCAGCAGAGCGTAAGAGATGTCCGCCCGCGCCCGGATCATTACGCGCTCGACCACGCCGGAGAGCGGCTCGCGATCCTCCTCAGGGGAAGCGGATTGACGTGCGGCATGGGCACAAAAGGACGTCAGCTGCTCTCTGCCATTGCTGTTATGCCCCCTCCCACTGAGAACAATAACATCAAACTGGGCTGAGAGGGGACGGTCAAACCGGAGCGTGGTCTGGTGAGAGCCTCATCCGCCCGGCCGATGTCACCCATCGATGGGAGCCAGCAGGAAATCAAGGTCGTCTGCGGTGAGCAGATCCTCCGCCGTCTGCCCCTGCTCGTAGACCGCGTCGCACAGCCGGCGCTTGCGCTCTTGAAGCTGCACCATGCGCTCTTCCACCGTGCCACTGGTGACCAGCTTGTAGACGAAGACCGGCTTGTCCTGGCCGATGCGGTGGGCACGGTCGGTCGCTTGGTCTTCGACCGCCGGGTTCCACCACGGGTCATAGTGGATCACCGTGTCGGCGGCGGTTAGGTTCAGCCCGGTGCCGCCTGCCTTCAGGCTGATGAGGAACAGCGGCACCTCGCCTGCCTGGAACCGCCTGACCGGCGTCTCACGGTCCCTGGTGTCGCCGGTCAGTTCAACGAAAGGGATGGCGAGCCGGTCGAGTTCCGGCCGGATCAGGTCGAACATTGAGGTGAACTGCGAGAACAGCAGGATACGCCGGCCATCGGCAAGCAGCTCCGGCAGCATCTCCAGCAGTCGGACCAACTTGGCCGACGCAGCTCCCTTGGCCGCCCGCTTGCGCGCACTCTCCAGTTTCACCAGCCGCGGATCGCAGCAGACCTGCCGCAGTTTCAACAGCGCATCTAGGATGGTGATGCGGCTGCGCGCCAGCCCCCTGCGCGCCACCTCGTCGCGCACGCGCTGATCCATCGTCAGGCGGATGGTCTCGTAGAGGTCGCGCTGGCCGCTGTCGGGCTCCACCGCCTCCATAATCTCCGTCTTGGGCGGCAGCTCCGTCGCGACTTCCTCTTTCGTGCGACGCAACAGGAAGGGGCGAACGCGGCGAGCCAGCACGCGTTGGCGCTCGGCGTCGCTATGCTTTTCGATGGGGGTGCGGAAGGTGCGGCGGTAGCCGGTGCGGTCACCGAACAGCGACGGCACGCTGACCGCGAACAGCGCCCACAGCTCGTCCAATGTGTTCTCCACCGGGGTGCCGGTCAGACACAGGCGCTGGCGCGCCTGCAGAGCTTGTGCCGCCTTGCTTGCTTGGCCGGTGGGGTTCTTGAGACACTGTGCTTCGTCGAAGATCGCCAGATGCCAAGCTTGGGCCGTCAGGACGTCGCGATCGCGCGGCAGCAGCGCATAGGAGGTCACCACCAGATCGAACTCGGCCAGCGAACCCTGCGCCGCCTTGCGCCGGGGACCATGCAGAACCAGCGTGCGCAGGCCGGGAGAGAAACGCTGCACCTCCGCCCGCCAGTTGCCAAGCACGCTGGTCGGGGCGATCAGCAGGCTCGGGCGGTCAAGCCGGCCGGCCTCCTTTTCTGCCAGCAGGTGGGCCAGCGCCTGCACGGTCTTCCCCAGCCCCATGTCGTCGGCCAGGATGCCGCCGAAGCCGTGGGTGCTCAGAAACTGCAACCAATCAAGCCCAATCTGCTGGTAAGGGCGCAAGGTGGCGCGCAGCCCCTGCGGCGGGGCCACCGCCGGAACGCCTCCCGCCTTGCGCAGGGCCTTGGCCATGCTACGCACGGCATCAGCGCCGAGCAGTGGGATGCCGGCAGCCGATGCGGCTTCTTCCAGCGCCGAGAGGTCGCCCAGATGGGAGCGGCCGATCCGCAGTTGCCCACCGCCCGGCTGAAGGCCGAACAGTTCCATCAGCACGCCGATCATCGGCGCCACCCGCTCCACCTCCAGCGGGAGGTAGCGGGTGGAGCCGATCCGCACGAACATTGTTCCGGAAGGCGCCAGCTGCTCCAGCACTGCCTCCAGTCCCGGCGACAGCCTGCCTGCCCTACCGGCGGTGTTCTCCTCATCGACGAAGAAGTCATCCTCAAACATGCCGTCGTCGAGCAGGTCCGGACCAATCCGGGCGAGCGCATCGATGACCTCGCGCAGCACCGGCAGCAGGTCGATGCGCTCACCGCCAATGTCGACGCCGAGCGACAGGCCGAACCAGTCGATCCCGGAGCCGTCCTCGACCTCGAAGGCCCAATCCTTCGGCGCCTCCAGAACCTCGAAGGGGAAATCGGGAGCGATCTCGACGCTCCAGCCGGAGGCCCGCAGTCCGGGGAGCCCTGAATGGCAGAAGTTCAACCAGATCGAGCGCACATCAAGGTCGTCGCCGGGGGCGGCGAACAGCTCCTCACGGACCGGCGAGACGCCACCGACGCTGAGCGGCAGTGGCGGGACGGCGAGGCCAGCCTCCTCCAGCCGCTTGATCGCCTTCCTCTCCTCTTTTGGCTGAGGTTCGGCGGTGACGAGGACACCGTCCTCCATCCATTGCAGCGGCGGCCCTCGCCGTTTCCAATGCAGGCGGGTGCCGGCATAGTCGAAGTGCAGGTCGGCGACCGGGAGTTCGGGCATTTCCGTCATCCCATAGGCTGACGGGTACAAGGAAGACATTCCCGCCAGTCGGGCCACGCCCAGCCGCAAGACCGGCCGCGGCACAATACGGCGGTGTTCGGTCCGTGTCGGGGCGTCCGGCAGCACCGGCAGCCGGTCGCCGAGCCGTTCCGCCTCGGCCCGGAAGGCGGCCACCTCGCCCGGCGGCAGCGGCGGGGCCGTCAGCAGGGTGACGGCGATCTGCGGGGACACCGTTGTGGCGTCGACAGGGCCGCAGGTGGCGTTTGTGGGATCGACATAGAGCAGCGGCACCGTCGGCAGCACGATCGCTGGCGCCATGTCGGTGGAGTGCGGCTGAAGCGCGATGGTGAAACGCTGACGGCCGGCGCCATCGGCCTCCCAACGTGGCGTCCCGATCAGCGGCGGGCCTGAGTGCAGCGGACTGCCGGTGCGGAAGTCCCGCCAATACAGCCGGCCGGTGCGCAGCATGCGCTCGATCAACCAGGGTGCCATATCGGCCGGCAGCAGGAAGCCGTACGAACCGGCCTGTGCGTTGCGCGACACGGCATTCAGCAGCGCGTGATCGGCCGGGGTGACGAACTTCGCCGAACTCAGGGTACCAAACTGATAGGCGTCATACGCCTTGTCGTCGTTGGCGAACTGGCCGTCTTTGCGCAGGGTGGCGGAGATGACACGGAGCAACAGCGTCCGCTCGCCGGAGGGGGTGTCATCCAAGCACAGGACATAGAGCAGCCGCTTGCGGACGGTATCGGCATACTGCTCTGCGGTTTCACGGAGCGCCGCCGCATTGAGCCGCGCCAGCAGGTCCCTCACCGGAAAGGAGAGGCCGGGTTCCGCGGGAGCCATCTGTTCTCGATTGGCAGCCGTCGCCGGTGCCGGCAATGATGGGCTGGACAGACCGGAGAATGGCTGTTCAGACCGCCGGCCGGTCGCGGAGGTGCTGGCGGCGCGTTCTATCCAGGCCAGCAGCGCTGCGGCGACATGCTTGCAATTGTACCCCACCGGACAGTCGCACTCGCCTTCAACCTGCCGCAGCGCGCCATTGACGATCTTCACCGTTATGTCCTGGGCGTAAAGCGCGCGACCCGAGCCCCTGACAGTCGACAACACGCTCCAGCTATCTCCCCGCCGCTGCTGCACCTCAATGGTCTGAACGCGGCCATCTGCCCAATATTGCCGCCCCCGTTCAAGCGAGCCAGCATCGACAAAGCGGCGAAGGTCGGAGGGGGCAAACACGCGCTATGTCTCCTCGCACGTGTCCAGATGTGGTTGGAACGGGCGACCTGCAATGACAGAAGGTGGCGCATTATCCGCAGCTGACTCCTCGGTCGCAAGCGGCGTCAGCGCAGTAGGTGACACTTCCAAATGTGGTTGGGGCCGGGGCAGCGCATAAACGGCACAGGATTGATGGAGGGCCGAATGCGTGGACACCGCGTATACTATCATGCTCCTCAGGGAGGTTATGGTGAGGGACGTTGGTGCAAAAGTGCCCGGCTGGTGGCGGTGGGGGGGTGCAAACGGGTATAGAGGCGGCCCGCTGACGCCGATGGCTGTGTCAACGAACCATGGCCCACTTTGCTGATGAAATCTGGCCCACCTCCCATGGGTTGGCAGCTGAATGGCCGATAACCGACCTCTTGGCTGTGCGCAGCAGCTCGTCCCGGCAGTCCATAGGCAACGGGGGCCGCCGCCGCGTTTTCATTGCGCTGGGTGGCGGCCCCCGCCTTGCCTGTGGACCCGCCGGGGCGAGCGTCGATCGCAAGATTTCATTCATGTTTCTGCCCGCGTTTGGCCAGGGTGCGGCGGAAGCGATAGGACGTATCGCCGCTTTCGAGGATGTGCGCGCGATCGGTGACACGGTCGAGCACCGCCTTGCACAGCCGAGGATTGGGGAACACTTGGCCCCATTCGGAAAACGGCAGGTTCGTCGTCACGATCAGCGCCGCCTTCTCCGCTCGGTCAGCGATAACTTGAAACATCAGTTCGGCCCCGACATCGGCGAGCGGCACGTAGCCCAACTCGTCGATGCACACCACCTCCACCCGCTCCCAGCGCCCTAGAGCGCGGCTCAACTGGTTCTCCGCCCGCGCTTCGACCAGCTCATTGATCAGCGCCGCTGCCGTCGTGAAGCGTACCCGCCGCCGTTGTCGGCAGGCGGCCACGCACAGGCTGATTGCGACATGCGTCTTGCCGGTACCCGCTTCCCCGATCAGCACGATCGGCTCAGCACGCTCGATGTAGCCGCCACCCGCCAAATCGGCCAGACGGCTGGCCTGCAGTGGCGATTGGCTGAACTCGAACTCCTCCAGGGTCTTCACGCGTGGCAAGCGGGCTTCCTGGATGCGGCGTAGCACCGCCTTGCGCTCGCGCTCCTCGACCTCCGCTGCCAGCAAGGCCTCTACGTATTGGACGTGGCTGTGCCCCTCGCGCAGCGCTGTCTGCGCCAGACGGTCAAACTGTGCCGCCAGCGTGGGCATCTTCAGAAGACGACAATACTGGCGAATGGACTGCTCGATCAGCGTGGTGCTGGCCGCCAAGGTGGCTGTGGTCCGGTTCATGGCGCGACCTCTTGGCTTAGCAGCTGATCATAGCTGTCCAGCGAGGGCGCCGGCCGGTCGAACCGGGCGAGTGCCCCAACCTCAACGCTGTCCAGGGGTGGACGCTGCAATCGGTCGGCGGTCAGCAGATAGCGAACAGCTTCGGCATCCGAGCAGCCCATCTGTAGAGCCGCGGCCACCGCCTCCTGCAAGCGCTCATAACCGAATATCTTACCGAACCCCAGCACCGCTACCATGGCGCGGGTGCCGTGCTGACGGCCATGGCGTTCGATCAGGCGCTGCCAGTAGGCGTCATAAGCAGCCGGCCAGCGGCCACGCTGACGCCACTGCTCCAGCGGCTTGGAACCGGCCAAGGCTCCGGGTTTGTGCTCCAACACCTCCAGGTAATGTTCAAGATCGAGGATCTGCTGGCGCCGTCTGTAACAACGCTCATGGCGGGCAACCATCCGCCCCTCGTGCCAGACCTCCAGATGCGCCGGATAAAGCTTGGCGTGCACACGCGTGCCGACGCGTACCGGGACCGAATAAGCGTTGGTCTTGACCAGCACGCAGCCGGCGCTGTCGACCCGTGGGAAGCTGATGTCGGCGAGATCAAAGCCATTCTCGGGCAAGTCGATCAAGTGCTCGCGTTCGATAGCCATCGCCTCTCCGACGCTGTGCTGGCGGCCGTCAATGACGCGCCGCTCATCCTCTCGACAGCCCAGCAGCAGCACCTCGTTGAGCACGGCGAGATCGCCGGCGCACGGCACCGGAACCCAATGATTGCGCCGAAATTGTCCGTTCTCGCCCTCAACCCCGCCTTTCTCGTGCCCGGCTTGCGGCATGCAGAACTGCGCTTCGAAGCGCCAATGTGAGCGGAAGGCAATGAACCTCTCCGTCTCCTCACGCAGCCGCCCGCGCAGCACCTTGCGCACCGCGCTGCCGAGATTGTCGTAGCGCAGCACTCTGAACACCCCGCCGAAGTAATGGAAGGCATGCTCGTGCGCCTCCAGGAAGGCCTGCTGGGTGGCATGTCGGTAGGCGCGGTGAAAGGCGCCACCGCTGGCCATCGCCCGCATGCAGAAGACCTGCAGTTTGAGGCGCTCGCCGTCGAGATCAGCGTAGGCCTCATACCAGTCCACCTGGCCCTCCTGTCCCCAATCATAGGACTGCGGCACGAAGGTCTCCCGACTGATCAGACCCAACGCGCGTTTGCGCTCGTGCACGTAGTTGCGCACCGTGCTCTCCGCAGCGGCCACCTCCGGCATCTCCTGGCGGATCCGTTTCCAGATCCGACGCGCCGTGTGACGCTGCTTGCGCGGAGCGCGGCGATCAGCCTCCAGGATGCTGTCGATGAACGTGGCGACCGGCCCCAGCACCGGCTTGACGCGTTCCTTATAGGTGCGCTCCGGCGGGATCGCGCTCGCCAGAGCCTGTCTCACCATACGTCGGTGGACGCCAAATTTCCGGGCCACGCCTTTGACCGTACCGACGCCAAACTCGTATTCACGCCGTAGCTGTTCGAAGAGCTCCACCTTCCGTCTCCTGTCCATGTCGCCCCTCCAGCTGTCGCTGGAAAGGAACGGTGCACGATCGGGACAGGGGGCCAAATTTCATCAGCACGGTGGGCCGGATTTCGATAGCACAGTCAGCCGAGACCCCGATGCCGTACAAGGCCAACGAGTCCCGCCGCCACAAGATTCCGAAGGCCCGCTATCGGGTTGCGAACTGGGCGGCCTACGACGCTGCGCTACGCCGGCGCGGCGACCTGACGATCTGAGTGACGCGTGAGGCGATCGCCGCCTGGACGCCGGCCAATACGGGGCGGCGCGGTCGGCCTTTGCATTACTCGGCCATCGCCATCGAGACGGGGCTGATGCTGCGCTTCGCCTTCGGGCGGCCTTGGCTGCAGATTCCGATGAAGCCGGCCGGGTATTCCGATTTGAAAGCGGCCACTGTTCCGAACTGAAGCCGGCCAGCGTTCCGAAGGAAAGCGGCCGGGGTGGCGTATCCCCGCGAGGCGTTTTTCGTGTCGCATGAGCATGGCGTCGGGTCAAGCCGCCATGATCATGTCGAGGTGGAGGGCGTCCCCGGAATCCATAGGAGGGCCCCGGGCAAGCCGGTCGCGAGCGCGCCTCATCACGCTGGAGAGCGGCCGGCTTGCCTGGGAGGTGCCTGTGGAGCTCCGGGGGCGCCCGGCGGTCTCGTCACTCTCCGTCGGACAGGGCTGGCTGGCGTCGCGGCTTGCGCATTGAGTCTCCGGTGAGGTCGATGCGGTAGGCGTTGTGAAGAATGCGGTCCAAGATCGCGTCCCCGAGAGTCGGATCCCCAATGAGTTCGTGCCAGCGGTCCGTGGGGATTTGGCTGGTGATCAGCAGAGAGCCGGCGTTGTAGCGGTCCTCTACGATCTCGAGCAGGTCGCGGCGCTGCTCTGCGTTCAGCGGCTCTGGTCCCCAGTCGTCCAAGATGAGAAGTCGCACGCGGGCGAAGCCACGCATCAGGCGGGCGTAACGGCCGTCGCCATGTGCCAGGGCCAGGGTCTCGAACAGCCGGGGCATCCGCTGGTAGAGTACCGATAGGTTTTCGCGGCAGGCACGGTGGCCAAGCGCGCAGGCCAGCCAGGATTTGCCGATGCCGGTCGGCCCGGTGATGATCACGTTCTGGTGGTCGTGGATCCATCGGCAGGTCGCCAGCTTCTGGAACAGCGCGCGGTCCAGCCCACGCGGCGCCCGGAAATCAACATCCTCGATCACGGCGGGATGGCGCAGCCGGGCGCTCTTGGCGCGCGCTTCGAAACGTTTCTGCCGCCGCAGCGTCACCTCGTGATCGAGCAGCACACCCAGCCATTCCTCATGGCTGAGGGTGCCGGCCTCGCGGTTGGTCTGCATCTCGCGCAACGCCTTGGCCATGCCGTGCAGCCCCAGGTCGCTGAGCTGGTCGAAGGTGGGATGGGAAAGCATGGTGGGCTCCTAATGAAAGTACCGCGAGCCGCGGATGTTGGCGTGGTCCAGCGCCGGCGCCTCAGGGCGGGCGGTGGAGCGAACCCGGTCCAGGTTGTTGCGTAGGATCGAGGCGATGCTGTCGGCGGTGGTGGCGCCGATCTCCAGCGCCCGGGCACTCACCGCCTCGGCACGGGCCCGGTTGGGGCCGCGAAACAGCTTCAGCACGCCACGGCAGGTGCGGAAGCCCTGTTCCGGGTGCGGCCGGCTGGCGAGGATGGCGCGGATCAACGCCACAGTGTTGGGGCCGAGGTCGCCGGCGTCCCGCTCGAAACGTTCAGGGCTCCACTCGGCGTATCGGCGGTGTGCCGCCGGCATGTGCTCGGGCACGGTGCTGTGGCGCTCGCCGCCGTGTCGGCGGGCATGGGCGGCGACCCGCTGGCCGCGGTGGAAGAACTCCACCGTGGTGGCGGTGAGGCGTGCGTCGATCTGTTGGCGGATCAGCGCCGCCGGTACCGAGTAGTAGAAGCCGGCGACCTCGACATGGTAGTCGGGGCCGACGCGCACGAGCTTCCACTCCGCGTATTCGTAGGGCGTGTCGGGTAGCGGCCGCAGCGCCGGCCGATCAAGCTGTTCGAACAGCTCCCTGCGGCTGAGCCCAAGGCGACGCTGGGGTCGTGTGTTGAGGTCTTCCAGCACCCGGTCGATCGCGCCATTGGCTTCGGCCAGGGAGAAGAACGGCAGATTGCGCAGCCGGCCGAGGATGAAGTATTGCGCAATGCGCACACCGGCTTCCACCTTGGCCTTGTCACGCGGGCGACGCGGACGCGCCGGCAGGATGCCGACGCTGTAGGCGTGCGCCATGTGGGCATAACTGCGGTTGAGCTCCGGGTCGTAAAAGGAAGCCTTGAGGACGCCGCTTTTCAGGTTGTCCGGCACGATCAGACGCGGGCAGCCCTGAAACGCTTCCAGCATGCGGACATGCGCCCCGATCCAGTCGGGCAGCGTCTGCGTCCAGGTCGCCTCGGCGTAGGTGTAGTTGGAGGCGCCCAGCACGGCGATGAAGAGCTGGGCGGGCCGCACGGCGCCGGTGGCGGGATCGCGGATGGGCAGCGTCTTGCCGGAGTAGTCGACGAAGACCTTGTCGCCGGCCAGGTGGGGCTGACGCATGCTGGGGGCGAGCCGCGCCTCGAACTCCCGGTACAACTCGCAGAAGCGGCTGTAGCCGTAGCCGTCGGGATGAGCGGCGCGGTACTCCTCCCACAGGATCATCAGCGTGACGCCCGGGCGTTTGAGTTCGCGGTGCATAGCCGCCCAGTCGGGTTCCGGACGCCGGCGGGCGCCGGGGCGAATGTTCGGACGGGCGAACAGCCGCTCCTCCAGCTCGGCATCGCTGAGGTCGGGGGGCAGTGGCCAGGACAGGCCTGCGACATGGGCGCGCTCCAGGTACTCCGCCACGGTGCTGCGCGCGACACCGAGCTGGGCTGCGATCTGGCGATCGCTGGTCGGCAGCAGGCTGCCGAACTTCAGGCGAAACAATTCACGGATTTGCCGCATGGAAAGCCTCAAGGCTGGCATCCGCTCCTCCTGTCGGTTGGATCAGGAGGCGGTGCTTGATGGAAGCTCTCCTCGCAGGGAAGACACCATCATCATGCCGACGATGATGCCGGCCGCCTTCACGGTGGAAGGGGGGCCGGCTTCATGTCGGAACGGTGGCCGCCTTCAAATCGGAATGCCGGCCGGCTTGCGATCGGAACACTGGCCGCTTTGGCGTCGGAAACCGTGGCCGCTTTCAGTCGGAATCTGCACTTGGCGGCAGACCGAAGGCTTGCTGGGCTCGCTGATGCGCCTGCTCGGCTTGGTCCTGCCGGTTCCGGATCACACGACGTTCTCCCGGCGCAGCGCCGACCTGGAGGTCGCGTCGGCGTTGGCCACGACGAACGGGCCGGTGACGGTGGTCATCGATTCCACTGGGCTGAAGGTGTTCGGCGAGGGCGAGTGGCACTTGGAAAAGCACGGCAACCAAGCGCGCCGGACGTGGCGAAAGCTGCACTTGGCCGTCGATCCGGACAGCGGCGTGATCCTCGCCTTGGAATTGACGTCCAACGAGGAGGGCGATGCCTCGCTGGTCGGTCCGTTGCTCGATCAGATCGCGCGCCCAATCGGCACAGTGTTGGCCGACGGCGCCTACGACGGCGAGCCCGTCTACCGCTCCGTGGCCGCCCACAGCCCCGCGGCGGAGGTGATCATCCCGCCGCGCGCGACTGCGGTGCCGAGCGACACGGCCGGAAGCGCTCCCAGCCAATGCGACCGTTACATTCAGAGGATCGTCGAGCGTGGACGGCGCGGCTGGCAGCGGGACGTCCGGTACGGCCGCCGCTCCTTGGGCGAGGTGGCGATGATGCACTACAAGCAACTGATCGGCCGTAGCCTCCGCGCCCGGAGTCTGCCCACGCAGAAGGCCGAGGCTGCTGTCGCTTGCAAGGTCATGAACATCATGACCAGCTTGGGCATGCCGACCACCCGCAAGGTCGCCTGCTCATCACTGCCCCAAGGTGGACTCCCCCGTCACGCCGATTTGCGCAACAAAGTCGGTCGGCGTGCTCTACGGCTGACGCATGCCTGTGCACCGGAGGGCACCCTCAGTTCGGCACGGTCGCTCGGGCGGTCTTGGATGAAGGCCGCCGTGCCCCCTCAGATGGTGGCGGCCGGCGTCAGTCCGGCGTCCGCAGCGCGCCTTCGGGCAGGACAGCACCGTGCAACAGGCGGAGGATCCGCAGGCTGTCGGGCGTCTGGCGGCGATAGTAGACGATGTAGCGCTCGAAGCCGATCACGGGCCATGCCCGCACGCCCCGCAGCGCCGGATTCCGCCACAACCGGGTCGATCCGATGTCGGGGCGCTCGGCGATCCGACTGACGGCCCGGGCCACGGCCATGAGGAAATGTTCGGCGGCGTCCTCGTTCCGCAGGCCGATGCGGGTGTAATGGTCGATCACGTCCCTCTTGGCACGCGGACTCTGGATGACGCGCAAGGCGGTCAGGCGCCCCTGGCGGCCTTGAGGGATGCATGGCACTCGGCTCGCATCGCTTCCAGGTTCCATTCCTCTCCGTCGCCGTCGAGCCCCTCCAGAAGATTACCCTCAAGGGCAGCGTCGGAGGCATCACGGATATCGGCGGCGACCAACTGCGCCACATAGTCCGCCGCGTCGCGGTAGCCGGCTTCGGCAGCGCGGCGAGCCGCCATCCGTTCGATTTCCTGCGGCAGGTCCATTCTTGTGCTCCTTGTCGTCACCGACAGTAACAGGTCGGCAGCCAAGCGGGCAATACCCAGGGGGGAGTGGTCGTCTGCACGTCTACGACCGAGGCCCGCCGATCGCTGCTGTCATCGGATTTCGAGGACGCGCTGAACGCGCTCTCGGCACCATCGACACCCGGGTCGTGCAGCTGGCCCTGTTCGTCGACGCCATCCTCACCGTTCTGGTGGTGGAGGCGGCGTTGGAGGATCAGCTCCCCACCTTTCTGCGGGCGCTCCGACAGGCGGTCCATCGACGGTGTCTTCTGGCGGGCGCCCAAGCCATGGATGCTGGGATCTCGCCGAACCGGGTGGTCCTGTTCGAAGCCGCCGGCTGGCGGCGTCATGGACAGGCGCCTTACCGGTTTGCCTGCGATTTTCTCATGGCCCCGCGTCACGGTCCACCGGTCCACATGCGCCACGGCCTGTTGGATGAGGCTCAGCCGCTCAGCGGCCGGGGGGCAGGAAGCTGAGGTCGCAGGCCCAGACCCGCTCGCCGCCACGGTCGGCGATATCGCGCACCACGCCGGCCTTGGCGAGCTGCTCCACCAGCAGATGCACCCCGCGCAGCGACAACCCGCAACGCCCCTTCAGCTCGCCCGCCACCCGGCTGATGGTGAAGGCCGGACGGTCGTGCAGCCAGTCGAGCACGTCGGGCAGCCGCGAGCTGCTGCGTCGCGGCGTGGCGGCCAGCCGCGCCTCCCAGTGTTCCTGCACCAGATCGAGCTGACGCAGCCGTTCCAGCTCATGCGCCACCAGGTCGGGCATGCTGTCGAGGACCCAGCGCGTCCAGGCGCCCTCGGTCCCGGCCAGGGCGAGGCGGTAGCCGGTGACGTCGCGGGCGAGGGCCGCCGTCAGCGGCGGCCACGCATGATGCAGCCGGCAGGCCTCGCGGACCAGGGCGGGGGCGGCGAGCCACACCACCACACTCCACCAGGAGGTCGGCGGCCGCTCCGCCGCGACCGTGGCGCGCAGGGCGGCGCTCTCGGCATCGTCGTCCGGACCGCGGCGTTGCGGCGCCCCCGGATCGGGCCGCAACGCCAGGGTCCGGATCGCCGCCGCCGCCCCGAGCAGGCCGGGCGCGCCATCCAGGGTGTCGCTTTCTCCTGAAAATCTTCACGCTGCCTGACCAAGGTCGTATCGACGAATCAACAGGCTCCATGCAGAATTTGCGGCTGAAAAGCTTCTTGCTGCCGAACGCTTTCGCGGGAGGGCCTCTGGGGCATGGGACGGCGATCCGACGATCCACCCGATGACCCGCGCTGGTCCGAGGCCGAGCGCTTGGCCACACAGCTCGACCGCATCCTGGACCGCACCTCTCCGAAGAGCGAAGCACGGGCCGCCGCCGTCAATGATCTTGCCGCCCGCCTCAAACGGACGCCTCAGACGATCCGCAGCCATCTGCGCAAATACGGCCGGCGCCGCTTGGTCCGCGACCTTCTGCGCGACGATTCGGGACGCGGCCCCAGGCTGCCGTCGGAAGCCGAGACCATCGTCCGGACCGTCCTCGACGACAAGTATCTGACCCCTGAAGGATGCTCCCTGAACGAAGCGACCATCGTGATCAATGGGCGCCTGGAAGGCGTTGGGCTGAAGTCGGTCTCGTTCAACACGGTGAAGAGCCGTCTCTGGAAGCATTGGACGGCCGAAG
Organism: Azospirillum palustre; assembly: GCF_002573965.1. Classification (NCBI taxonomy): domain Bacteria; kingdom Pseudomonadati; phylum Pseudomonadota; class Alphaproteobacteria; order Rhodospirillales; family Azospirillaceae; genus Azospirillum; species Azospirillum palustre. The sequence continues at coordinate 332,009 of NZ_PDKW01000037.1, forward strand.
AGGTGGCACGTCGGCGTGGCGAGACCGTCAGAGTGCGCAAGCATCGGCACCGGGGCGGTTCGCTGGTGCCGGACTATCCTCTGCAAATCTGCCAGATCGACGAGACGGAAATCGACGTTCTCGCTGTTGACGACGCGGGGCACCTGCTGAAGCGGCTTTGGCTCATCGTTCTGGTCGACGTGCTGACCCACATGATCCTGGGCTTCTGGCTGTGGCCGCGGTCGGCCAACCGGGAGGCGATCGGACTGTGCCTTCAGCACGCCATCCGCCCGAAGGGAGCGTACTTTCAGAAGTTCGGCCTCGAAGCCACGGATGTCTTCGGCCGACCGGAGCGCATCATTTCGGATCGGGCGGCCTGGTACAAGGCTCTGAAAGGCCACCGTGGCCTGGAGGATCTCCGCATCACGGTGGATCCCCGGCATGGCGAGCCGCATATCCGCAACGTGGTCGAACGCCTGCAGGGATCGATCAACCAGCAGCTCCGCAAGGCCCGCGGGCAGACCGGCCGGTCCGTCGCCGACAGAGGCGACTATCCCGCCGAGGACCGCGCCTGCCTCACCTATGAGCAGATCGAGAAGGCGGCGGCCATCACCGCGTTCCGCATCTGCAACGGGGAAATGGATGAGAAAACCCGCAAGCGTCCCGACCTTGAATGGAGCAAGCACGCCTCCCGGATTCCCGAGCATCTCCTGACCGTCGACTGGGAGGAGGTGCAACTCGCCTTTTTGCCGGAAAGCACATGCAGCTTGTCCAGCAAAGGCATTGCGGCCTTCGGCCTCTTTTACTGGAAGCCGGACGATGTCCGGCTGGCCGAGCTTTACGCCAACCGCGGACGCGAAAAGCTACGGATCAAGGTCAACCGCAATGACGTCAGCCACATCTACCTGTGGCACCCGACGCTGATGCAATGGCTCACGGTCCCCCGCGCCGACGGCGTGCTGACCCCCATGACGGCCTGGGAACTGGACGCCCAAAATGGCCGGGAGCGCCAGGAGGCGGGCACCTCCTGGGCGGAGCGAGGGAAATCACGCGAAATGGTGGACGAGGCGCTGACTCCGCCCCCACGGCCTCGCAAAGCGCGGGTCAGCCGGAAGGCGGCCAGCGACGCCTTGGCGGCGCGCGTCGCCAGTGAGGCCCCCAAACCCTATGCGGCGGATATGGAGATCAACCGTCTCAAGACCACCGGAGACGGTCTGGGAGTCTTGCCGTCGACGGATGACAGTTTCGAGGTCGAGCACTGGGGGGCGTCATGACCGACCATCTGAACGAGGACGCACGACAGCGGCTTGAAACCCTCAGCGATGAGGAGCGCTGCCTGTACCTGGGGGAAACGCGGTGGATTGGCTATCCGGCCGCCGTGAAAGCCCTGAGGGACCTCCTGAGACTCCGGGAGCGACCGAAATCCATCCGAACCACAGGGGTCGCGGTGTGCGGCCCGTTTCGCAACGGCAAGACCATGGTTGCCGATCGCTTCCTGAAAACGCCGTCGGTCCAAATGCGCCCCATCTACTACTACCAGATGCCCAGCGAACCCTCCCGCACAGAGTTCCTGTCCAGCCTCATCCGGGCGATGGGCCGCGTGCCGGACCCGACCAACCGCACGATCGATGGCCGGCGCCAGCAGATGATGGACCTGTTCGGAGAATACGAACCCCGCGTCATCATCTTCGATGACGCGCACCACGGCTTCCGCGGCAGCGGTGCCAAGGAATTTCACACTCTGCTGCGTGTGATGGGGCATGAGTGGGATATTTCACCCGTGCTGATCGGTGACCGGTCGCTGGCGGAGGTGATCCACAACGACGGGGAACTGCGCACCCGCCTGACAAGCGCCCCACTGCCCCGCTTGCAATACGATGCCGATTATGCCCGCCTCCTGAACAGCCTGGTCCTCAGCCTGCCACTGCGCCGGAAATCGGACTTGACGGAGGACACGCTGGCCAAGCGCATCTTTCTGACATCCGAAGGGTTGATCGGCGACATCGTGCAGACCGTCACGGCGACCGCGGTCGAAGCTGTGCGCCGCGGCGAGGAACGGATCACCGTGGCGCTGTTCGACGACATGAAGTTCCGCCCGCCCTCCAAACGGTTTTCCGCCCAGGATTTGCTGGGGCTGGGGTGATGGCACCGTCGCCCTCCCTCCCGGACACCGGACCTTTCCCGGTTGAGCGGTTGGAGCGGGGCCGTCCGACGGGGGAGCGCTGGGCCACCGATCCCGTCCCGTTTCCAGACGAACTGTTCAGCAGCTGGCTGGCCCGGATGGCCCACGCCAACGCGATGGGGCCGGACAGCTTCCTGACCCATCTGCGACTGAAAAGCCGGATAGCGCTCACTGATCCGGATCGTGAACAGGCGCCGCGCCTGATCGCCTACCTGGAACGCCAAACCGGCCATCGCGGCCGGATTGGCCCGCTGCAACGGTTTGCCCATCCGATTGGCCGGCCTTGGGCCGGCGCGGTTGTCGCCCCCCGCTTCTGTCCGCTGTGCTGGCGCGAGGATGCCAGCCCCTACCTGCCCTGGCTCTGGCGGGTTGACGTGGCGGCGGTGTGCGTCCGGCACAACCGGTTCCTCCACGACCGTTGCCCGCGGTGCCTTGCTGAACTGGTGCCGCTCCACGGTTCGGCACGTCGTCCATTGTGGCGCTGCCATGGCTGCGGCAGCGATCTTCGCACCGTCCCGGCCGCGAAGGCTCCGCGCACCGTGGTCCGGGGACAACAACTGCTCGAGGATCTGACAGTTCTGGCCGAAGACATCGACCGGCCGGAGCTGATCGAGCATGCGCTGACCGCGTTCCGGGCTTTGAACGGCAAGCCGGACGACCCGGCCTGGATCCTTCGGCAGCGATTGCACGCGGTGGGCGCCTCCCTGGCCGCCGCTCATGGAGTGTTGGCGGCGTCGGCGACAGGCGCCACCCGCACCCTCCTTCTGCGGCTCCTGACGGGGGGATCGCTGGATGCTCTCGACACGACGGTTCTGCTGCCGGCCCGCTGCTGGCCGTCCATTGAGGAGGCCATGCGGCCACCGCAACAGCGGCGGCGGCCGGTCGGAGCCGACCGTTCCGCTCTGGTGGGCGCCTATGCCCAGGTCTGGAGCCGGATAACCCCCGCCCGCGCCCTGGCCATCGGCCTGACCAGCGACGTCCGCTCCGCACCCGTGACCGAGGTGCGGAGCGCGACGGTTGCGGACGTGAAAGCCGCGGCCCAGTTGCTCGACCGACGGTCCGCAGCTGGCTCCGAAATCAAAAGCTGGATGGGGGTCATAAACGGGTGGCTGACTTCTCCCCGGACCCACCTCACCATCGGCACCATCGACACCCGGGTCGTGCAACTGGCCCTGTTCGTCGACGCCATCCTCACCGTTCTGGTGGTGGAGGCGGCGTTGGAGGATCAGCTCCCCACCTTTCTGCGGGTGCTCCGACAGGCGGTCCATCGACGGTGCCTTCTGGCGGGCGCCCAAGCCATGGATACCGGGGTCTCGCCGAACCGGGTGGTCCTGTTCGAAGCCGCCGGCTGGCGGCGTCATGGACAGGCGGCCTACTGCTTTGCCTGCGATCTACTCATGGCGCCGCATCACGGTCCGCCGGTCCACATGCGCCACGGCCTTTTGGAAGGAGGCCCAGCCGCTCAGCGGCCGGGAGGCAGGAAGCTGAGGTCGCAGGCCCAGACCCGCTCGCCGCCGCGGTCGGCGATATCACGCACCACACCGGCCTTGGCGAGCTGCTCCACCAGCAGATGCACCCCGCGCAGCGATAACCCGCAACGCCCCTTCAATTCGCCCGCCACTCGGCTGATGGTGAAGGCCGGGCGGTCGTGCAGCCAGTCGAGCACGTCGGGCAGGCGCGAGCTGCTGCGCCGCGGCGTGGCGGCCAGCCGGGCCTCCCAATGCTCCTGCATCAGATCGAGCTGGCGCAGCCGTTCCAGCTCATGCGCCACCAGGTCGGGAATGCTGTCGAGGACCCAGCGCGTCCAGGCGCCCTCGGTCCCAGCCAGGGCGAGGCGGTAACCGGTGACGTCGCGGGCGAGCGCCGCCGTCAGCGGCGGTCCGGCATGATGCAGCCGGCAGGCCTCGCGGACCAGCGCAGGGGCGGCGAGCCAGACCACCACGCTCCACCAGGAGGTCGGCGGCCGCTCCACCGCGACCGCGGCGCGCAGGGCGGCGCTCTCGGCATCGTCGTCCGCACCCTGGCGCTCCGGCGCTCCCGGGTCGGGGCGCAGCGCCAGGGCGCGGATCGCCGCCGCCGCCCCGAGCAGGCCGGGAGCGGCCTCCATGGCTTCCGCCACCGCCTCCAGCGCCGGACCGGCATCGGCGGCGCGGGCCGCGCCGAGGCCGACCGGACGGCCGCCCTGGGCAACACTCCAGCGCCGGTGCAGCTCGTCCAGCCAGGGCCGGGTCCAGGGCGTCAGCGGCGGGGTAGTACCGGCCGCATCGCCTTCCCCGTCGTCCAGGTCTTCGCCGCTCCCGAGGTCGATCGCCTCCAAGGCGGCAATCGAGGCGCGCACCGCGGCCACGACGTCCCCTGGGTCTACCTCCCTGGCCGGGACCGCTGCGGGCCGGACGGAGGTGCGCTCCGGCGGCAGGGCGGCGGTCAGGCCAGCCGGCAGCTGGGCGAACAGCGGCACCAGCAGGGCGGCGCGGGCAGCCTCGCCCTGGGCGTGCTCCGGCGCGGCGAGGGCGCGCTGGAAGTCGTGGGCGTCGAGGCGGTGGCCGTCGAGGCGGATCACCGCGGCGGCCGAGCGGCGGGCGGCATCGGCGGCGAGGCGTCGGCGCCGCGCCGGGTCGGCGAGGGCCTGTGTCGCTTTCTCCTGAAAATTTTCATGGGGTCTGAGCAAGAATATATCGACGGATCAAGGGCTTCTATGCAAAGCTTGCGGCTGAAAATTTTCTTGCAGCCGAACGCTTTCGCGGGAGGGCGTCTGGGGTATGGGACGGCGATCCGACGATCCACCCGATGACCCACGCTGGTCCGAGGCCGAGCGTTTGGCCACACAGCTCGACCGCATTCTGGACAGCACCTCTCTGAAGAGCGAGGCACGTGCTGCCGCCATCAATGATCTTGCTGCCCGCCTCAAACGGACGCCTCAGACGATCCGCAACCACCTGCGCAAATACGGCCGGCGCCGTCTGGTCCGCGACCTGCTGCGTGACGATTCGGGGCGCAGTCCCAGGCTGCTGTCAGAAGCCGAGGCCATCGTCCGGACCGTCCTCGACAACAAGTATCTGACCCCTGAAGGGTGCTCCCTGAACGAGGCCACCATCGTGATCAACGGGCGCCTGGAAGGCGCTGGGCTGAAGTCGGTTTCGTTCAACACGGTGAAGAGCCGTCTCTGGAAGCATTGGACGGCCGAAGAGGTGGCACGTCGGCGTGGCGAGACCGTCAGGGTGCGCAAGCATCGGCACCGGGGCGGTTCCCTGGTTCCGGATTATCCGCTGCAAATCTGTCAGATCGATGAGACGGAAATCGACGTGTTCGTTGTTGACGACGCGGGCCATCTGCTGAAGCGGCTTTGGCTCATCGTTCTGGTCGATGTGCTGACCCACATGATTCTGGGCTTCTGGCTGTGGCCGCGGTCGGCCAACCGGGAGGCGATCGGGCTGTGCCTTCAGCACGCCATCCGCCCGAAGGGAGCGTACTTTCAAAAGTTCGGCATCGAAGCCACGGATGTCTTCGGCCGGCCGGAGCGCATCATTTCGGATCGGGCGGCCTGGTACAAGGCTCTGAAAGGCCACCGCGGCCTGGAGGATCTCCGCATCACGGTGGATCCCCGGCATGGCGAGCCGCATATCCGCAACGTGGTCGAGCGCCTGCAGGGATCGATCAACCAGCAGCTCCGCAAGGCTCGCGGGCAGACCGGCCGGTCCGTCGCCGACCGAGGCGACTATCCCGCCGAGGAGCGGGCCTGCCTCACCTATGAGCAGATCGAAAAAGCAACGGCCATCACCGTGTTCCGAATCTGCAACGGGGAAATGGATGAGAAAACCCGTAAGCGTCCCGACCTTGAATGGAACAAACATGCCTCCCGCATTCCCGAGCATCTCCTGAATATCGACTGGGAAGAGGTGCAACTTGCCTTCTTGCCGGAGCGCACAGGCAGCTTGTCCAGCAAAGGGATCCAAGCCTTCGGTCTCTTTTACTGGAAGCAGGATGATGAGCGGCTGGCAGAGCTTTACGCCAACCGCGGTCGCGAGAAGCTTCGGATCAAGATCAACCGAAATGACATCAGTCACATCTACCTGTGGCATCCGACGCTGAAGCAGTGGCTCACAGTCCCCCGCGCAGATGGTGTGCTGACCCCCATGACGGACTGGGAGCTGGACGCTCAAAACGGCCGAGAGCGCAAGGAGGCAGGCACCTCCTGGGCGGAGCGAGGAAAATCACGCGAAATGGTGGACGAAGCGCTGTCTCCAACACCACGGTCTCGCAAGATGCGGGTCAGCCGGAAGGCAGCCAGCGACGCATTGGCGGCGCGTGTTGCCAGTGAAGCTCCCAAGCCCTATGCGGCTGACATGGAAATCAACCGTCTCAAGACCACTGGAGATGGTCTGGGTCGGTTACCCGCAACTGATGAAAGCTTCGACGTCGAACATTGGGGACGGTCATGACCGAACACCTGAACGATGAAGCCCGCCGACAGCTCGATACGCTCTCCGACGAAGAGCGTTGTGCGGTCATGGAAGAGTACCGATGGATCGGCTATCCAGGAGCCACTCAGGCTTTGGCGGAGTTGGTAAAACTGCGGGATCGGCCGAAGTCGACCCGAACAGTGGGTGTCGCAATCTGCGGTCCATTCCGCAACGGAAAGACCATGATCGCCGACAAGTTTCTCAAATTGGACAGCATACAGGTGCGGCCCACCTACTATTACCAGATGCCGACCGAGGCCTCCCGCTTAGAATTTATGACCGGAATGATCCGGGCAATGGGGCGGGTTCCTGATCCGACACAACGGAGTATTGATGGGCGTCGCCAACAGTTGGAAGAGCTCCTTGATGAATACGAACCAAGAGTATTCATATTCGATGATGCTCATCATGGTTTCAAAGGCCACGCCCGAAAGGACTTCCATACACTCTTGCGGATCATGGGTCATCGCTGGGACATGTCCCCTGTATTGATCGGCGACAGGTCGTTGGCAGAGGCAATCCATAACGACGGGGAATTGCGAACACGGCTGAACAGCCGACCACTTCCCCGCTGGCAGTACGACACCAATTATGCACGTCTTCTGAACAGTCTCGTCCAGGCATTGCCACTGCGTCACCGATCCGAGTTGACGGACGATGCCTTGGCAAAGCGCATCTTCCAAACATCCGAAGGACTGATCGGCGACATCGTACAGACTGTCACCGCCACGGCTGCGCAAGCGGTCCGTAGCGGTGACGAGCGCATCACCCTCACCTTGTTCGACTCGATGGCATTTGAGCCACCATCGAAACGGTTCTCGCCCAGCGAGTTGCGTGGGTTGGCCTGATGACCAACTCTCCGTTCTTACAGCCGCCGGACGGTGTTTTTCCGGTGGAACGTTTGGAACGGGGCCGCCCGGAGGCAAGAAGCGACGGATGGGCATCCGACCCAGCCCCATTCGAAGATGAGTTGCTCTCCAGTTGGCTCAGCCGTCAGGCTTGGGCAAATGCCATGGGTCCGGATGCATTCCTTTCCAATCTGCGTTCGGCCATTGGGCAAAGCGGAGGAGACCTGGATCAGAATGGTCCTGACCGGCTTCTCGATGCCTTGTCGCAGCGCACGGGTTTGCCGAGACAGCGCCTGAAACAGCTGCGCTGGTTTGGTTCTGACAAGCCGCTTCTGACAGGCTTCCTTTGTCCGCTGCGCTTCTGTCCACACTGCTGGAAAGAGGATGCGGCTCCCTATGCACGATGGCACTGGCGAGCAGCACCGGTACGACTCTGCCAACGGCATGAGCTATGGCTATGTCATCGCTGTCCAAAATGTCTGTCTAGCATCTCTATCCTGAGTGGGAAGCGTAGAAGGCCTTTATATCAGTGTGCAATATGCAATTATGATTTGCGTAAATCAGAAGCGGCATACGCTTCTTCAGACGCCGTTTGTGTTCAATCTCTTGTTGGAGATTTGCTTGATATACTCTGCGCCAGCGAGGGGGAGGATGAATTTAATAATATTTCCGCTACTATACTAAGCATAGGTAGAAATCTACAATCTTCTCAGAGGCAGGAAGAACGCTTCTCGTTAATACAGAAAGGGATAGGGGAACGCCCACAAACCATCGATGGGTCGCCGGCTGGGCTATACACATTGCTGGACACACTTTCACCGGGGAAAGCACGGCAACAACTCCTCCACCGTTATTGTGGGATCGGGCACCCATTCAAGGTTGATGTAGATGGAGTTCCGCTGCACACCTCAGCAGATACAATTGATGAGAAAATCTATAGTCCAGAACGGGGAGAGGCTGTCGCGATCGTGATGATGCCACCAACAGCGTTTTTGCTTGATCTTCTAAAGAACGTTCGCTGTGTTCGCCCAGCAATTCAGGCCGACATCCCTTTAATTCGAAAGTTTTTCTCTAATCACCTTTCGTGTCATTTCGAAAATCATTCTCCAAGGGCCAATAGTAATTATTGGGACAGCGTGGAAAGTCTTATAGATTTTCGTTGGAAAAGCGTCTTTGAAGGAAGAAACCCAATCGTTGTTGGAGTTTCTGACGACGCCGTTGTTGGTGTAGCGATGGTGTGGGCTGAGCGGCTGGTGGAGATCTTCATCGATCCCACCAACGAAATACATTTTTTCCCAGCTCTGCTGCGCGGCATTGTCGAACACTCAGCGAGGCTTGGATTAAGCCATGTTGAAGCCGAGGTGAGCCGAACAGATGGTTTACTCTTTGAATTGGCGGGGTGGAATCGTCCGAATCGTGCGACACCTTCCGCCCGTTGGCATCTATCGTTGTCTTCGCCGCTCAGGGTGAATAACCGCACCTCCTATTCCTCGCCTGACGCCCCTGTGGATCGCCCATAGCGAGCCAGCAATGGGTCTTGCCGTTTCAAGATGCGCTCCAGGTTCGCAAGCGCATCATCGACACCTTCAGCCGGTTCCACCCACTGGTCCAGTTCGACGGGAGCCACAGGCGTGATCACAGGGCCGGCTCCGGCGGTGATAGCCGTTGCAGATCGCGGTGCCACCTCCCCCAACATCGCCGCCAGATCCTCCGCCACGAAGACACGGTGGGTGCGCCGTCTTGTAATCTCCACAGCGACCTCCAGCCGCTGCAGCTCCTCCAGCAGGTCAGTGGCGGCACTGGTGGCACAGCGCAGCCGCGCTGCCAGACGGGCAGGGCTGATCACCCCTTCTGCCGCTACCGCATCGACGGCCCGGCGAATACGGGCGTCGCTGCGCCGGTCGCCAACGCGCCGGCGCCAACCGCGCCAGCGATGCAGCAGAGCGATGAGACTATCCTCCCCCTCTTCCGCTTGTCGGGCCATGCCATCGAGAAAGGCAACCAGCCATATCCCGTCCGGCTCGGCGCGGCGGATTCCCTCGACCCCGTTCAAGCAGGGCAGCGGCAGCGGCGTCATCCCCTGGGCGGCGAGGAAACGGGACACAGCCAGACAGGCGCCGCTGCGGTCACCACCAGCTTCCAGGTGGGCGAAGAAACCAACTCCGCAAGCGATCAATACCGTCAACCTATCCGTGATATGGGCCTCGTCCATCCGGGCGAGTGCCTCGTCCATGCTGGTCGGAGCAAATGCGGCCGAGTTGGGATCGGTGAGCATCTGCCGCATCACGTCGAGTGCCAACATGGTGGCTCCCCAGTCGCGCAGGGTCCGTGTCGGCACCTGGGCCAGCAGAGTGCGCAGACGGTTGGGGTCAACGCGACGGCCCTGAATGTCGGCAATCTCAGCAACAGCCTCGACCCGCGACCGATGTAGCCAAGCCGCAAGAACCGGACTGCCGGTGGTTGCTTGGGCCAGCCGCCCAACAGCCTTGGCGGCTTGCTCCAATGGGCCGAGGAGGGGGAGAGGGTCGAAGACACGTAAATTTGCCATATTTATATATATCAAATGCTTAGGTTAATTTGATATACAAAAAATGGCAACCTGTCTAATATTCCTGTGGTTTTCTGGGATCGCTGGACTGAAGCCTGACATCGCGGAAAACGGCCGGGTTTCGGCCCAGGATCGCTGTCGTTGTCAGGCAGTTGATGCAAAAAGCCGGATCCTGAGGGGGCGGGGGCTTCCGGTGCCTCGGTTTTGCAAACCGGTTCATGCAAAAAGCTGAGCGAAGCCCCTCTGCATTCGGCTCAACCCATTGAAAAGCAATAGCTTCGCCCAAGCGTTCGAGACGTGCCCAGCAAGGTGGTGCGCGTCCGACCATCTCGGCCGGCGTTTACCGGACGACCGTCTGGTTTGGCGTCTTGTCTCGCTGCCTGCGGAGAGGAGTAGGGCAGGCGTGGCGGTCAAATCTTTTCCGCTGAGTTTCAACCGTCCGGTTATCAGCAAGCGCATGCTCTGAAAATAGGGTAGGTTGGCCGCAGCCGGCCGGCTGGGTGCCTTGCCTTGCTGGCTGGAAAGCAATCGCACACAGGAAATAGGCGCCCATGGCCCTCATCGGCTACGCACGAGTCTCCACCGAGGACCAGTCGACCGAGGCGCAGTTCCTCGACCTGAAGGCATTCGGCTGCACCGAGATCTTCCGGGAGAACGCCTCAGGCGCCGACCGCGAGCGACCGCAGCTCAAGGCAGTGTTGAACCGGGTGCGGAAGGGCGACACGCTGGTGGTGGTGCGCATCGACCGTCTGGCACGCTCGCTTTCTCATCTTCTCGATGTGATCGACGGCCTGGAGCGAAAGGGCGCGGCCTTCAAGTCGCTCGGTGACCCGATCGACACCGGCAGCCCGCAGGGCAAGTTCACCCTGCAGATCCTCGGGGCTGTGGCCGAGTTCGAGCGCTCGCTGATCCGCGAGCGGACGAAGGCCGGTGTGCGGGCCGCCAAGGCGATCGGCAAGCAGCCGGGCAACCCGGGATTGGTCGCCAAGGACCCGCTCGCCCGGCGCCGGGTGGTCCGCGCCCGGGACGACCGCCTCAGCGAGCGGGTCGCTGCTGGCGCCGGGGAGTTTCTCCCAGTCGTCAAACGGCTGCGGCCGGCGCACCCGTGGGACCGTGTCGTCGACGTGCTTAACAACGCGGTGAAAAAGCGCCCGGGCGACAACCCGGCACCCTGGACGCGCGACGCGCTGATCCGGGCCGTCCGCCGCCTGGTCGGCGATGGCCTTGCTGATCCTGGCCTGTTGAAGCCCGCACCACGGCGCTCCAAGAACGCCGTGGCGCAGGACAGGCGGCTGGTGGAGCTGGTCGCCACCATCCACAACGCGGCCGATGGAGAGAAGCCGACCCTCGCCCGCATCGGCCGCCAGTTGGAGCGTCAGGGCATCCCAACTAAAACCGGCGCCCGGACTTGGGCGCCATCAAGCGTCAAAGCCCTCCTCGACCGAGCCCGAGAGCAGGGCTTGCTTCACCCTACCGATGACCAGACCTGACACTTGGCCAATCCATAGAGTCTCCTGCCCCCGACATGACGGAATCAAGGCGATCTGGACACAGGCACTTGGGTCAGGGTAGCGCTTTACCGATCGAGCCGCCACCGTCGACAAACAGTGTCTGCCCGGTGATATAGCTGGCCTCTTCGGAGAGGAGAAAAGCGATCGCCGCGGCGATCTCGTCCGGCTGGCCGAGGCGCTTCATGGGAATGAGCGAGAGGAAGCGGCGCTCCGCTTCGCTGCCGGCCGGGGTGTTCTGGCGGAAAAGCTCGGTCTCGGTCGGGCCGGGCGCCACCGCGTTGACGGTGATGCCGGTCTCCGCCAGTTCCAGCGCCCAGGTGCGGGTGAAGCTGCCGACCGCCGCCTTTGCCGCGGCGTACGCGGTGCGCTGGGCGAGGCCGAGCACGGTCAGGCTGGACAGGTTGACGATGCGGCCCCAGCCTTTGGCGCGCAGCGTCGGCAGCAGCGCCTGCACGGTCAGGAGCGTCGGGTGCAGGTTGACGCGCAGGATCTCATCCACATCGGCCAGTTCGATGGAACCGAGCTGGTGCAGCCGGACCAAGCCAACGTTGTTGACCACGCCGTCGAATGAAAAGCGCTCTGCCAGTTCGGCGAGCGCCGCGGCCGCCCGTTGGCTGTCGCTGAGGTCGATGGACACCAGCGTTCCGGGAAAGCTCGGGTCGCTGCCCCGGGCGATGCCGACGACCCGATGCCCGTTGGCGGCAAGGCGTGTGGCCAGAGCCCGCCCAATGCCCTTGGTGGCGCCGGTGACGAGAAAGGTCCGCTGAATCATGGTGCTCGATCTTTCATGCTGTGTCGCCACGGCGCGCGCCTTCACGGTCCGTGGCGTGACCCGAGAGCGGGCGGGAATTCGCCGCCAAGGGTTGCTTTCAGGTTGGTGGATGCCCTGTCCGTGGCGGTCACGGCATGGGCTTCAACAGGTGGCCCTGGGAGGGCTGCCTGACCGGAGTTCTGTTCTTTTCCGGGACGCCCGCGTTCCGCGGCTTCTTGCTTCGGTCAGCGCGTCCAGGGTGATGCGAGGATGACGCTGCACATATCCACCCGCTGGAACGCCGGATCCTTTGCTGCCAGGAAATCGTCGTTGAAGGTACCGAAGGTGCTGTTGGGGCGGTGCTTCATACCCTCATAGAACGCATCGATGATCCCGTGCTTGAAGTCGGCTTCGCGGGGGAAGGCTGCGATGACGGCGTCACGTTCGCCATCCGTAAACTGGTCATAGCCGCGGCCAGCCACGTCCATACCGGCGCCCGCCTGCACCAGCGCGATCTCCGGACGCATGAATTCCGGGATGCCGGGCGTCGTGTGAAGAGCAACGGCGTTCCAAACCGTTTCGATGTCACCCTCCGAAATGCCCTGCGCCCGCAGGAAATCCCGCGCGGCGTTGGCGCCGTCCACTTCAAACCGCAGCTGGCTGTTCTTGTAGGTCGCGGTGAGGCCGACGTCGTGAAACATGGAGGCCGTATAGAGCAGCTCCGGATCGAAGCTCATGCGCCGTCGCGTTCCCGCTATGGCCCCCCAGAAATAAACCCGGACCGAATGATGGAAGAGCAGATCGCTCTCGGTGTCCCGGATGAACCGGGTCACCTCACGGGCCAGTTTGCTGTCGGGAATTCTCACATCCGAAATGTCATTGGCCACCATGGTCTGTACTCCTTCCCAAGCTGGGCCTTGCATCGGAGTCGTGGCGTGTTCAGCTCTCCAGAACGGCCTGCGGCGTGTTGCGGAAGCTGATGGCCATGCGATTGTAGCTGTTCATCAGGCTGATCGCGATCGTGAGGTCGACGAGTTGCTTCTCGTCAAACACCTCTCGTGCAGCGTTGTAGGCGTCGTCCGGAACACCGGTCTCGGCAACAAGCGTCACGGTCTCGGCCCAGGCAAGCGCGGCGCGCTCGGTCCGGCTGAAGAGAGGACCGCCTTCCTTCCAGGCCTGCACCAGCGCAAGCTTCTCGACCTTCACGCCTCTTTTGATGAGTTCGCGCGTGTGCATGTCGAGACAGAAGGCACAGTTGTTGATCTGTGAAACCCGCAGGTAGACGAGATCCACCAGTTCTCCGGGCAGACCGCTCTGCATGACATAGCCATAGACGCCGCCGAGCGCCTTGGCGCCGTTGGGAGCGATTTGATTGTAGTCGAGCCTGTTGGTCATCGGTCAGAGTCCTTCTTTCATTTGACAGGGAAGGTGAGCTTGGTCTCGTCGGAGTCGACGACAAAGACGGCAAGCAGCTTCGCAGGCGTGGTCTTGCTGGCATTGCGGCTGACGGAATGGACCGCGCCCGGCGCTTCGGACCAGCCCTCACCCGCCTTGTAGAGGCGGGTTTCACCGTCGTTCACCCTCGACTCGATCTCACCGGACAGCACATAGGCGTAGATGAAGGCGGACTTTGCATGGGTGTGCGGCAGGGAGGAGGCGCCAGGCGCATAGTCCACTTCGACCACGCGGAGCGACTTGCCCGGGATGTTGGCGATCGCCTGATTGAACTTGGCCGTCACCGTTTCAGTCGCACCGTCATGAGCCGGGGCAGGACCGGCGAAGGTCGCAACGAGCACGGCCATGACGGCTGGAGCAATGATGCGGTTCTTCATGGCTTTTTCTCCTGTGACGCTCTGAAAATGCGGGTTTTCTGAGCCATGAAAAAGGCCCAAGAATGCGATGAAATCATGTACCATGACGGCATGAACAAGCCGCTCGACCTGACCCTCGACCGTTCGGCCAAGGCTTCCCTGTCGGAGCAGATCCGGAGGGGCGTCGCCAAAGCCATCGAAGACGGCGTGCTGGAACCCGGCGCACGGCTGCCGTCCTGGCAGGATCTTGCGGCCCAACTCGGCGTCGCGCGCGGAACGGTGCGGACCGCCTATGAAAATCTCGCGGCCGCCCAGTTGATCGAGGCCTCGCGCGCCAGGGGCACGCGCGTCGCCCAACGCCCGCGCACCGCCACAAAGAGCGAACCGCCGCCGGACGCAGGGTCGTTCCTGGAGACCTACCTGGAAATGACGCGGGGGCCTGCGTTCTTTCAGATGGGCGTGCCGGCGGCGGAGACTTTCCCGGCAACCTTGTTCGCGCGCATTCGCGCGAATGCCGTCCGCGCCGAGTCGAGCGTTCCCCCGTCATATCCCGACCCCCGCGGCGAGCATGAGTTGAGGCGGGAGATTGCGGCCTATCTGGCTGTCGCCCGCGGCATAAGCTGCTCGCCGTCGCAGGTCGTCGTCACCGGGGGGTTCGGGGCAGGACTCGGTCTGGCGCTCAGCGTTCTCGGCTTGGGCGGGCAGTCGGTCTGGTTCGAGAACCCGGGCTTTCCGTGGACGAGGAAAGGGCTTGAACTCGCAGGTTTGGCGGTGGCCCCGGTTCCCGTCGATGCGGATGGCATCGATGTCGATCATGGGCTGCGCCATCATCCTGACGCGAAGCTCGTCGTCGTGACCCCTGGACAGCAGGCGCCGCTCGGGCCGACCTTGTCGCTGGAGCGGCGCCTTCGTCTTCTTGAATGGGCGGAAGTGAACCGGGTCTGGGTGATCGAAGACGATTATCTGAGCGAATTGCAACTGGCGGGAAGGGCCGCGCCGGCGCTCGCCTCGCTCGATCGGGGCGGACGCGTCATCCACATCGGCTCGTTCAGCAAGACGATCAGCCCGACCCTTCGATTGGGCTTCGTGGTCACCCCGGTCGCGTTGGTCTCCCGCTTCGCCGAGGTGGCGGCATGTCTGGCACCACCGCCTGGACCCGCGGTGCAGATCGCGACCGCGGAGTTCATCCGCGAGGGGCACTACATGCGCCACCTCCGGCGCACCAAGCGCGCCTATGCGGCCAAGCGGCAGGCGGTGCTGGATTGTCTTCACGCCTCCGTCGGCGCGGAGCTTGTTGCCGCTCCCGGTTTGGCGGTGCTGCTCAGATTGCCGAAGGGAACGCCGGATGTCGCCATCGCGCGCGAAGCCTTGACGTTCGGCATGTTTCCGGCACCGCTTTCGCCCTGGTATGCGCCGCCGGACGACGCCGAGTCCGGGCTTCTGCTGGGCGTCGCGACGGCGCCGACCAGGAATCTTGCGCGATCCTGCGACCGACTCCTGGAAACGATCCGGCGGTTCCAGTGAGAAGGGGACCAACGCCGCCGTTCAGGTGGATGGCCTTGGCGGGGTTCGGAAAGCCGGTCAGGTCGGCCACGCCGAATTGAGGATGATTGAACAGAAGTTCGTCCGCTGGAACCCCGGCTTCTTCAGCGCGAGAACATCCGCCTTGACGTTGCCGAAAGTGGTCTGAGGCTTCCTGGTGATGCCCTGGGCGAAGTGGTCGATGATGTTTTCCTTGAAGTCGGCCTCGCGCGGATGATGGGCGCAGACGTGATAGCGCTGCTCATGCGTGAAATCGTGATAGGCGATCCCCAGCACGTCCATCTCCACACCGGCCGTCACCAGGGCGACCGTGGGCCGCATGTGCTCGGGGATGCCCGGCGTGGTGTGGAGCGCGATCGCGGTCCAGACATCCTCGATGTCGCGTTCGGCGACGCCGTACCCCTTGAGGAATTCGCGGGCTGCATTCGCGCCGTCGACCTCGAACCGGAGATCCGCGCTCGAATGGCGGTCGGTCAGCCCCATATCGTGGAACATCGCGCCCACATAGAGCAGTTCGGCGTCGTAGGCGAGTCCACGGCGATTGCCGGTGAGCGCGCCCCAGAGGAACACCCGCCGGCTGTGATTGTACAGCAGGTCATCCTCCGTATCGCGGACAAGCTGGGTCGCCGCGCGGGCAATCTCACTGTCGGGAATGGTGATTCCGGCGATGACTTCGGACATGATTGCACTCCATGAAAGAAATTCAGGTTTCCTCGCTGTGTATTCACATGCTGAGGATTTCCCCATTACGGTCGAGATGGCGGTTCATGCTGAATGAGAATACGGTCCACGGCGCGACCGCCGATCTATTTCTGACAAATCATGGCTCGACACCGCAATGCCGGCTGACCTATAGATCAGGACAATGGCACGTCGGTTCGTGCCAGCACCGAATGGAGCGGCGGTGGCTGTTCAAAAGGTTGCGATCGTGATCCATGAGGGCGTCCAGGCGCTGGACGTCGCCGGACCCGTCGACGTTTTCGCTGAAGCCAACACTTACGTCCCGGCGGAGGACCGCTACGAAACGGTCCTCATCGCCGCCGACCGGAGGCCATTGCGCGCGTCGAACCGGATGCAGATGATTGCGGATGTGAGCTTCGAGGACGCATCCGGGGACTTCGGCATCCTGCTGGTCGCCGGCGGTCCCCATTTGCCCGACGCCGGTCCGGACACGCGGCTTACCGACTGGCTGCGGTCGGCTCCGGAACGCGCGGAGGTCTACGGCTCCATCTGCACGGGAGCCTTCGCGCTCGGCGGTGCCGGGCTGCTCGATGGGCACACGGTGACCACCCATTGGCAGAACGCACAGGCCCTCGCTGCGCGCTTTCCAGACGCCAAGGTGGAGCCGGACCGCATTTATGTTCGTGATGGGCGGCTGGTCACATCCGCAGGCGTGACCGCAGGCATCGATCTCGCACTGGCGCTCGTAGCCCAGCGCCACGGGGCCGGCGTTGCCCTAACGGTCGCGAAACGGTTGGTGGTGGTGGCCCAACGCCAAGGAGGGCAGTCGCAGTTCAGCCCCTATCTGACTGTGCCGGCCGACCCGGCGTCGGTCAGCGCGCGCATCCGGGACCATGTCATGGCCAACCTGGAGAAGCCTCATACGCTTCGGTCGCTCGCCGACAAGGTGGGCATGAGTTCCCGCAATCTTGCCCGCCACTTCGTGCAGGAAACCGGCATCACGCCGCACGACTTCGTCCAGGGCGCCCGGATCGACGCCGCCCGCATGCTGCTTGAGGCAACCGAGCGCCCGCTCAAGACTGTGGCGCACGACTGCGGCTTCGGCACGACTGACCGGATGCGCATCGTGTTCAGCGAAAAGCTTGGGGTATCGCCCGCCCAATACCGGGCAAGCTTTCGCCGGGGAGGATAAGGGGTTCCGCCCCTGTCGCCGCGGCATCCAGGATGGCCGCCTCGCCCCATCATCCCATGGATCAGGAGGCTGTCGTCGTGCGGAAGCGCTTCCGGTAGTCGGCCGGAGTGGTGCCGAGAGTGCGGACGAATGCGCGCCTCATGGTGCCGGCGTCACCGAAACCGCAGATATAGGCGATCCGCTGGAGCGGCGTGGAGGAATCGACCAGCATCCGGCGTGCCGCGTCGAGCCGCGCGGCTTCAACGAACTCAGCAGGCGGGTGGCCGACGTCGCGCTTGAACACCCGGGCAAAATTCCGCGGACTCATGCCGGCGTGGGCGGCCAAGGCATCGACGGACAAATCGGCGGAAAGGTTGTCCAGCACATGCTCCTGGATCTTCTGGATTCCGGTCCGGCTCGATGCCTGTGCGGCGAGATGGGCGCTGAATTGCGACTGCCCGCCGGGCCGCTTCAGGAACATCACCATGTAGCGGGCGACCAGCAGCGCCAGCTCCCGCCCGTGATCCTCCTCCAGGAGGGACAGCGCCAGGTCGATGCCAGACGTGACGCCGGCGGCGGTACAGACCTTGCCGTCGCGAATGAAGAGCTGGTCCGGATCGACGGTCAGGGCCGGAAAATCGGCGCGAAGCTTGTCGGCGCATTCCCAATGGGTGGTGACGCGACGGCCGTCCAGCAGCCCGGTCGCCGCCAGAAGGAACACCCCCGTGCAGATCGAGCCGTAGCGGCGGGCTTGCGGCGCGCGACGCCTGAGCCAGTCGATCACCGCCGGATCGACGGCCTTGAACGACGGGTCGCCGGCGATCAGCAGCGTGTCGATCGGCTGGTCCGGATCGTGGATGGAACGATCGGCCAGGAACCGCAGGCTGCCGGTCCCGCAGACCGGCCCCTCCGCGGTGCCCATCACCTGCACCTCGTAGGCCTTCGGGTCGCCGAGACGGCGCGCCGCTTCCCAGAACACCTCCGCCGGCCCCACCACATCCAACGCCTGAACCCCGGGAGGGGCGAGAAGCACAATCCGCATGGGAAACGCTCTTCCTGCAGTCGGGCGGCCGAACTGCCCCGGCCGCCCGATCCTATTCGGCACGTCGATCGTCAGACAAGGGCCGGACCGCGGAGCGTGGTAACGCGAAGCAGCGGATTACCGGCGTCCAACCGGCCCAGCGCCCGAAGCAGTCCACAACTGATTGCCGGCTCGCACAGCACGACCGGCAGATAGGCGGCGGCGAAGACCACCCAATCCGTGAACGGCGTTGCCCGTTCGCCCAGCATCAGCCAGAGGCCGACCATGGCGACCACACCGCTGTAATAGACGGCGTCGAAACGCAGGACCGACGCCCAGCGGATCGAGGCCAGCCCGCCGGACTCCAGCAGGCGCTTTCCGCCCATAGTGTGAGCGGCGACCAGCGGCACCATCAGCGACAGCGAGTTCACGGCGAGATGCACAAGATCCTGGGGTTCGAAAAGCAGTCCCTGCAGCGCAAGGCCGATGCCGAACCCGAACAGCGTCGCCCGGAAGCCGAAGACGAAATAGATGGCGGAGGCGCCGATGAAGTGCAGCTCCGATGGACCGACCGGCTGATGCCAGACCTCCATGAGGACCGAGAAGAAGGCGGCCGCCAGGAGTGCTTTGATCCATTCCTGCGGTCGGCGCAGGAAGGCCGGAACATGCGTGGCGAGAAGGCTGAGTACGGCGGCATCGGCGCCGACGATCTTGGCGGCGGACAGCATGCCGGGTTCGATGTGCATGGACGTCTCCCGATGTTTGACTATGGAATCAGGCCGATTGCGTGTCGGCGAGCGCAGTGGCGGCGGCTATGCGTGCCGACAGTTCGTCGGACGTCGCGAGACCGGATTGGAGGATCGTCGCCTCCAGGGCGCTCAACCACTGTTCGTAGTAGTTCCACGAGGGGTCGCCGGGGGTCTGAGCCCGCTCCCAGTTGCCGATGGCGGCGATCAGGTTCCGGCGGAAATCCTCCCATTCGAAATGACCTTCCCGCGCCAGGGCGAGCGCCACCCCAAAGACCGACCGCTCCCACTCCTCCGCAAAGCAGAGAGAGCCGTTGGCGCGGGGCGGGGAATCCTCGGCCCCGGCCATGCTGGTCAGGGCGAAATGTTCGAAGCGGGTCAGCATGCCCGTTTCTCCTGCCGGTTCAGGGGGACGCCGCCACCGCCACGCCCATCATGGATTCCGGCGTGACCAGGGCAGCGAGTTCGCTTTCGCTCATGCCTTCGGTCCCGGCGGGGCGTTCGGGAACGACGAACCAGCGGATCTGTGCGCTGCTGTCCCAGACCTTGACCTCGGTGCTGTCGGGCACCGTCAGCCCGAATTCCTTCAGCACGGCACGCGGCTCGCGGGCGGCGCGGCTGCGGAAGGTCGGGTCCTTGTACCAGTAGGGTGGCAGCCCCAGCACCGGCCAGGGATAGCAGGAGCAGAGCGTGCAGATGACCAGATTGTGGACGCCCTCGCCATTCGCCACGGCGCGCATGTGTTCGCCCTCGGCACCGGCCATGCCTTCCGGCAGGTCCGTCATCTCGGCGATGGCGGCCGGCGCATCCTCGATCAGCCGCGTCTTGAAGGCCGGGTCGACCCAGGCGTGGGCGACGATCCTGGCGCCGTTGAACGGACCCATTTTGGTTTCGAAGACGTCCAGCACCGTGTCTACGGTCCTGCTGGTAATGATGCCCTTTTCGATGAGCAGCGCCTCCAGGGCGCGCACACGCGCGGCGCTCCGGGTTTCGCGGTCATCGGGATGATGAAAGCGATCGGTCATGGTCGGGAACTCCTGTCAGGCGGCGGGCTTGCCGACATAGGCGGCATAGAGATCGGCGTAGAGCGTGACGTTCGGCTCCGTGTTGCCGGGCCACAGCTCCTCGGCCTCGAAGCGCACGCAATAGACGGGCATCGGTGCGCCGATGCCGTCGGTCCCGGTGTCGGTCAGATAGCCGTAGGCCCCCGGATAGACCGTCTCGACCACGCCGCTGTGGTTTCGCAGGAAGCCGGGAAGGCGGGTGTGGTCGACCGTCGGCACGTTCCTGACCGTGACGGTATCGCCTTCCTGGAAGTCGGGCCGGACCGCGACGTCGCGCTTTGGCGAATCCCCTGTCGCCAGGTAGCGCTCGACGCGCCGGTCGATCTCCGGCGCGCCGCCCTGCGGCAGCGGCTTGTCCGGATCGGCGAGATACTCCGCCGTGCGGGCGTCCAGCTCCTCCCCCGTGATGTAGCCGTTGTCGATCAGGTAGCCGCAGATGCCGCCAAGCCACTTCTCGTAGTACCGGTACTTGAAGTAATCGAAGGGGTTCAGGCCTTCCGCGCCGGTGCGCAGATGAGCCCAGGTCCAAACGGTGTGAAAAGCGCTCGGTGTGGTGTGGAAGGGCAACTGCGGGCTGAGCGCCATCATGGCCGTGTGAATGCCGAAGATGCGCGTTTCCCACTCTTCCACGAACACGCGCTTTTCGACCGTGATGGGGCCCAAGCCTTCCAGGCCCCCGAGATAATGTTGCAGCTTCATTGGACTGTTCCTGAGATGGGGAACGGAATCGGAAACGTCAGAGAACAGGATCGTCCGCCTGGACCTTGCAGCCGCGGAGTCCCTCCAGAAGCGCTCCGGCATCAAGGTGGCGGCCGATGAAGACGAGTTGGTTCAGCCGTTCCTCGCTGGGCGTCCACGGCCGGCTCGGCCGGCCGTCCAACGTCATGTGGACGCTGTGGAAGACAAAGCGGCGCCCTTGTCTGTCGAGATTCAGCACGCCCTTGGCGCGTAGCAGGTCGCGCCCCTTGTCCTGCACGAGCTGATTGAGCCAGCGGTCGACCGCCGCCGGATCGAGCCTCCCGGCCTCGCGCAAGGCCACGCAGCCGATGCCGGCGTCATGCTCGTGCTCATGCTCCTCGAGGATATCGGGGTCGAGACGCAGGATGTTCGCAAGATCGAAGGCACCGATCCCAAGGATCTCGGAGAGAGGCAGGACGCAGGCTTCGGTCCGGTGGATGCGGGCTAAGGGGTTGAGCCGGCGGATGTGGCGCTCGACGGCGTCGAGTTTACCGGCGGGTTCCAGGTCGATCTTGTTCAGCAGGATCACGTCGGCGAAGGCAATCTGTTCGCGTGCCTCGTCGTGGCCGAGTTGCAAGGGCAGGTGACGGGCATCCGCCACGGTGACGATGGCATCGAGGGCGAAGCGGCGGCGCAGCCCGTCATCCAGTACGAAGGACTGGATGACGGGCGCCGGATCGGCGAGACCGCTCGTCTCGATCACCACCCGATCGAACCCGCACTCATCCTCGACCAACCTCATCAGCGCTTCGATCAGATCGCCGCGGACGATGCAGCAAACGCAGCCATTGTTAAGCTCAACAACCGTCTCGCTTATCGCTGTCACCAGCAGTCCATCGATGCCGAGTTCTCCGTATTCGTTGACGATAACGGCGGTTCGCTCTCCCCCGTGTTCGGCCAGGATGCGGTTGAGCAGGGTCGTCTTGCCGGCTCCGAGAAATCCGGTCAGCACGGTCACCGGAATCGGTCGCATGGCGATGCTCCGTTGCTTCAGGTTGCGGAGGGCGGCCTTGGCTTTGCAGCGTGCCAAGGGGATTGGCCGATCTGCTTCGGCGTCCCGTGGTATACATTGCACCGCATACCTTCCGCTGACTCAACATGTGGCAGCGGGCAATTCCGGACAAAGCGCCTATCAGAATCGGCCAACTGCTTTGCCGCCATGGCTGCAACGATGAGCGAGTGTGCGAACAGGAGGGCAAACTAAAGAAAACAACTCACCTGGGAAATGCATTCAGGCGATGTCAATGTAGGTCAGAGCTATTGCAAAGATTGTCGACCGGTTGCTCAAGCTATTCGAGCATAAGAGCGAGGACGCACCGACAGCACGGGTATCAGGGAAAAGGCGCCCCCCTGCATGCAGACAATGCGCTCCTCCGGGGACAGAGCGATCAAGCTATGGCGCCGCTCGCCGAGTTCACGGAGTCTTGCCTAGGAACGAGCACATCATTTCGCATGATAAAGGCGCGTCGAAGTCATCGCCCATGCTTACTTGGCCATGAAGGAGACCCAGCGGTCGGGGTGTGGTGCGACGGCGTAACGCGACCAGCCGTGCCATCGGACGGCCAGCTTTGGAAATGATGATTTCCTCGCCTGCTGCAGCACGCTCCAAGAGCTGCGATAGGTGCGCCTTGGCATCGGAGAGACTCACAGTGGTCATGATGCATGCTCTTTTTCAACTCGCGCCATAGAGTAAGCCAATTCTAATGTGGTGGTCTATTTACATATTTCCTGCCGAATTTTAACCTGATGCTTGAGCAATAGCGAAAGCAGTATGACGGTTTCGTCATGCTACGATGCTCATTCCGCTGCAGGTGCAAACCAAAGAATTGCGCCGGTTTCAGTTCGCCCCACAGCATGAACCAGACGTTCCTTTTCAGCATTGCGCAGGCTGCCGCTTATTCTAAGGCAAAACGTCTTAAAATATCTTTTGTTCATATCCAGAGATTTCTGCAAGCATATAATTTTCCCAATTTCCTGCGTGGATAACGGATGGGATTTCTCTCTCAACACTCTCAATGCCGAATCCCTGATTTCACCACGTCGAAAATCTGGAAGCATACGAAGAGGTGATGAAAAGAAATGAGGCGGGCTAGGAGCTACCATGACTTTTGAAAGCAACTGGATGGTGCCCTGAAGCAATTCCATCTCTTTCTCGGTGTTGGCCAATTGCTCCATGAGCTTCCGACGATGTGCGTCCAACTCCGCATGCTTGGCGTCAAGAACAGCGAGAACATTGTCCCTGCTCGTAGCTGAGGTCACATGTGAGGCATCTGATTGCAATGGCATGGTCATAGCGGGGTGGTCATGAGCCACGGAAAGGGAAGAGAGCAATATCCGATTTTGGGATAATCCGGAAATGGGTTTAGCGGAGGTGCCGGCTTTTTCTCCTTCGGCGCCCGCTCGTGAAGTCCATCCACACCCCTGCTTACCGTGCTCTGATCACGATTCTGGTGGGCGCCAGACACAACGCCGGATTGACACAGGATCAGTTGGCAAAGCGCTTGGGCAGGCCTCAATCGTTTGTGGCGAAGTACGAGAACCGAGAGAGACGTCTCGATGTGATAGAGTTCCTTTCTCTTAGCAAAGCACTGGGACTCAACCCGCATGAAGCCATCCATTTTATTGAAGAGTATATAAAGTAGATTGATTTTTTCATTCTATGATATGGGGATTTCACATTTTCATTATCGTGTTTTTATCCGTTATGGTAATTTTATTATGTAAATATTCTTGCCTGCGGATAGATTGCGTGCGCCATCACATGGAATAACCTGCATCCCACTTAATACGGGATGCCTGTAGTTTCCCTTGATGTTAGTATACGCAGTCCATATTGCGTTCATAACAACAGGGGCTGGAGTATATTGCTGTGATCATACCGACAACATGATCCATCGCAAGAAGGAAAAGGGAATGACTTCGCCTCGAATTACAAGAGGTAAAGACGCGATGATCAATCTACCCGTCACCCCTGAACAGATTGCCGCGGCCCTCGCTGATATTGACTGGGAAGCTATCGATGCCATGACTGACGAGGACATTGCCCGCCAAATCGCTGAGGACCCTGACGCTCCCCCTGATCTATCCGACGCCCCACCCGAACTGGTGCGCGTCATCCACCCCCCTGGCGGTGTCAACGTTCGCGGAATCCGCGCCAAGCTTGACCTGACCCAGGAAGAATTCGCCGGCCGCTTCGGATTTTCGGTCAATCACCTGCGCGATTGGGAACAGGGACGGACCCAGCCCGACGCCTCCACTCAGATTTTGCTTCTGGTGATTGAGCGAGAGCCGGAACTAGTGGCCGCTGTGGTAGCGCAGAAGAGCGTCGGCTGGTCGGCGTAGCCGACACGCTGAAACTCACCTCCCGCGAAGTTGTACAACCGGTGGCAAAATGGACAATCTGGTCCTGAGGGATCAGAGTGTCGCGAAAAGGAACCTCTCATGGCGAAGGTGTCGCTGAAGCAGGATGAGATCGAGGTGATCAAGTATGCCCCCGATCTGGTGCGCACAGCGGCAAAGGACGCTGACCAGCACGTCTATGATCAAATGCCGCTGGCGGCGCTGTGCGTGCCCGTGGCTTTCGACTACCGCTGACAGCCGGTGGCGAACGATCCGGACGACGATCATGTTCTCGAAACTACGATCGACGGCGTGGCCGATATGATCGCAAGTTTCAACATCACCGACCTCGCGGCTGGCGGCCGGTCTTTCGGAATCGCCACCGAACGGCCGGTGGACCCTCTCAGGAGATCATGATGGCCAGCTTTCCCCTCCGCATGCCCGACGATCTGAAGGACGAGGCGGCCCTGGCGTCGCGCGTTGATGCGCAAGCGGAGGCGACGCGCTACTTCGCCGCTCGGGCGGCTCGCGCGACCCCTGGACGCGCCAAGGACATCCTGAGCCGGTCCGGCGCCGGAAACGCACCGCGCGATGACGATCGCATAGAATAATCGTCCAGAAAGGGTGCTTTTGGCACAGAAAACCGACAGCAGATCAGCGGGTTTCCGCAGGGGTGATCATCGGATGAGGATTCTGGAAACCGCCTTTAAGTGTCCGAATAGCAGCGGACACTGTTGGCGAATTCCGGAGCGGCGGCGGGCTTGTTGCCACCCGCGGGAAATCCCGCCTCAAACCAAGGCCCAAAGCCATGCTTGGAGCCGCCTTGGGACCGGGTTGCCGAACTCGCCAACATGTCCGTTGCTCCCCATACCCCGACGCCCCTGAAAGCGCCTTAGCGTATACTTCCGCCCATTCTATGGCATCACCCCATCTTGCGCATGGTGGGCTGGCGAACGATCAACGAAAGCATGCTCGACCAGCGCAACCTCATTGCGTCGAACATCGTGATCAGTGTACGGCCGATTGCCACGTCCGGGGCTGCAAGAGGGGACGATCAGGATGGCCACACGCATCTGCAAGAAATGCAGTGGAACCCGCTTCAATAATCATAACGCCTGCATGGATTGCCGAAACGCGCGGGCGAAGGTGCGAGCCGCTCGGATCAAGGCGAACGGCGGCAGCCACACCCGGAAGGAGTGGGAAGCCCTGAAGGCTTCGATCACCGCCTGCCCAGACTGCGGTCGAGCGTGGTCGGACATCCCGTTTCCGACTGTGGCGCGCTACAACTCAGTGATCACGAAGGGCCACATCGTCCCAGTTTACCACGGTGGCACCAACGACATAGCCAACATCAAACCCCAATGCTACGAGTGCAACTTCCGCCAAAACGCCGGCCCATTGAAGCGATAGGCCGCAGGGGGGAGACAACGCCCGCAGCCGCTAATGCCAGTGCCATAACGAGATCGTCGTGCCCGTGGCCGGCCTCGACGGCGAAGCCGGACCGGCGGGCCTTTGCGACGAATGCGGCGAGTTCCTGCCGCAGTGCATCGCGGCCGGGGCCAGTCGCCGTGACGACCAAGCGGCCGGCAGAGACCAGCAACACCAGCAAGCGCACACCCAAACCGCAGGCGCCTGCCGTCACCTGACTTCTGAAATGGGCTGTGACTGACGAGTCTGGAAGAAGGCCTGCATAACATTCTGGAAACAAAGGTTTTCCCGTTGTTCAATTTTCGGTAATTGGTTTTCTGGCGGCATGAAACCGGCCTAGAAATTTGGCTGCGAAATCCGATTATGAGGGCGATATGAGTTGGGATTTGTGGCTCGGGGCTTTGGTATCGATCCCTGTTGGCATCGGTACGGCCATGGTGACTCCGTGGTTTCAGAAGAAACTGGATTCTTGGGTGAAGTTCAGGACAATTCACCGATCGAGAAAAACGAAAGCGGAATTTGAGCAAATTGTCAGATACAAGCATAATCCCAACGACCTTACCCACCTTATGCTCGTAACGTCCATCAAAGCGACCCTTATTGCTTCAATAACGTCTATGTTAGCATTCTTAGCTAACCTTGTATCTTGGTCGCTAGACAGATGGGCTTTTAACCTAAACCCAGACTCCCCGACTTACATACCATTGGGCGGAATTTTGGTTGCGGCAGTTCCATTCATCGGGTCACTGCTGGTCGTCAATACCTGTCGACCCGTTTTGGCCGCTTGGACCAGAGTGAGAAACTTTGAAGAGTACGTTGCCCAAGTCTCTGAGACGGTCAAGGCGTCGAACACTGACAAAGACGCTCCCGCAAGCAAGCAGTAACTCACGGCACCCGTTCTCCGGATTCGTCTGACGCAAGCCCAATTCGTCTTGACCTGAGACCGGGAAATTCCTCCAAGAATGGGTAGAGTTTCTCTGAGTTGTGATGCCCAAAGCGGGTGGTGATGGCAAGCCGGGCGGGGGTATGCCCCGGCCCGGCTTGCGTTGCGACCGCGGCGACCTCGGTGGGCGTGGCACCGCCGAGACCGGAGTGCGGCCGGACGTGGTTGTAGTCCTCCTTCCAGCCGGCCTCCTGCTCCTTCAGAATGCCTATGATCTGCTCCTCGCTGAACCGGCTGCGTCTCATGCGTCCGTCTCCTCTCGATGGCGGACTCTACCCATTCTTGGAGGAATTCTCCGGTCTCAGGTAACCACTTTCACGCACGCTGCGCCGAAACCAAAACGGCCCGGCGAGGGGCCGGGCCGTTCGGGTGGGGCTAGGCGGCGTCCTGGATGTCGACACTCACCACCTTGCCCAGAGCTTCGAAGGCGCGATCGAACGCGTCCGGGCTGAGGCTGCGTTGACGTAGGTCGAGCATGCGGCGGACCTGACGCTCGTCCAGGCCGATGCGGCTGCCGAGTTCGGTGTTGGTCACGCCCGCAGCACGCATGGTGCGGTAAAGGGCGACTTTGAGGCCGACACGGGTTGGCAGCATCACCACGGGCCGTCCAGCGGCGGCGGAGGGTAGAGGGATATCCCTCCGGCGGGCCATGTACTCACCGAGGATGGAGACGAGAGCGTCCTGAGCGTTGCTGAGTGCCTCCTCGTGAGTGTCACCATCGGTGAGTGAGCCAGGAATATCGGGGAATGTGGCGATGATGCCGTCGTCGTGCACCTCGAAGTCTAAAGGATAGGCAAGCATAGAAAATCCTCCGAGAGGATAGAGCGTGAAGACATGACAACCGTAGTAACAACAGAGATAGGAGCATGAACTCAGACAAGGTCGCGAGGTAGCTTAACCTATGATCTCAAACCAGTTGGCGACGGCAGTAACCCAAGGAGCCTTTTCAATAGGTCTTACCCTATATGGGTACACATAGTCCCCCTTAACCGCTCGGTGGGACCGGAAGCCTTTCAGCTCCCGGTCCTTCAAGGGTAGTTGGGGCTTACTTGAGCCCCAACTCCTTCTTGATCTTCTCCATGACGCTGGTTCGAAGCTGCTTCGATCCGCCGTGCACAGGAAGCTGCGAGATCATCTCGGTGGCTGGATTGTAGAGGGCTCGGTGTCCATCACCGGCCTTCTTGGCGGTCACTTCCACCCCCTGCCTCTTGAGCCACCGCGCGAACTGGTCTGAGTTCATGCCCCCATCTCCGTTGTTAATGGGGGGACATTCGGACAAACTTGTCCGACCGTCAAGAGGTAATCGGACAAACTCGTCCGAATCTCCCTTCCGAGCGATTGGTGGGCCGCCGCGGCTATGGTTGTTCAGGCGGCGGGCTTGTCGATCTGGTCGTAAGCGGTGAAGGTCCGCCTGATCGCCGCAGCTGTGGTGGTCAGGCGGCGGGTTGGCGTCGATGGTCATGAGGCTGTGCCTTTTCTGGATGGCGAACTGTTCTGGGCTCGCTGACTCCTAGTTATGCTTCGATGGCTGACATCGGTGTTCCCGTCCCCTCGCGCGCGAGGGCAGGATGCGCAGTTGTAGATCTCCGCTTACCATAACGTCCGTTCGGCGTGGCTGGACCGCGCCCCCGTTTCTGCCCCTCGCGCGCGCGAGGGCGGGGCGGTCCTGGCGGTGGGCGGTTGTATCGGCCGGTTTGTCATAACGCTACTTCGGCGCCCCGGTTGTGGGGCGGTAAGCCCTTGGTCCGCCACGCCTTCGCGGGATGCGGGAAATTATGAAATCCGCCCCGGTCGGGCCGGAATCAAGATGTGGTAGGGCAGGGCGCAAATCCCGGCGTCCCCCGGTTGAATCCGCCCGCTCCGCCGACGGGGTCGAAACGGACCCACCGGCCGAGGCCGGCGACTGCCAGCCATGCGCGAACGGCGCTCCGGCAGCACGCATTTTTAAGCAGGTTCGGACGATCCTGAAGGCGCGGCGGGTGATCGGGCACGGACAAGCACGCCCCGGTCATCGGCCGTCACCGTTCCCCCTCCCAGGCGGTGCCCTCATCCCCCCTCACAGAGGATTGAATGGACGATCTGTTCTCGCTTCTTCGCAAAGTCACCCTCCTGGTGGGCACTGCCTGGCTCGCCATCGCCTTCCTGTCCGGCGGGGCCGGGCTCGACGGCTGGCTGGTCCTCGACATGGCCCGCCGCGCCGTGCTGCCCATCCTCCTTGTCACCGGCGCCAGTTGGTGGCTCCTGGCCGAACGCACCAGCGCCCAAACCCTGGCCGCCCTGCTGCCCGCCGTCGCCGGCATCGTGTGGTTCGTCATCTGGCCCTGGCTCGACGTCTGGGGCCAAGCCGCCGCCACCGTCCCGTCCGTGCTGTCCTATACCGGTTCTGTGATCGACGAGACCAATCTACCCTGGTACGCCACCGACCCCGGGCAGTGGGGCGGCCTGGCGCTCTGCGCCGTCGCGACCGTGGCCGGCTGGGCCTGGGGCCGCGACTGACCGCCACCGCCTGCCCGAAAGCCACCCGCATGACGGGAAAGGGCTTGCGGCAGGATGCAACCTGCGTCCAAGGTCAGCCCACGGCCCAGGGACGGCCAGAGTTTAAAATGGCTCCGCCGCCATCTTAAAGGTCCCACCCACAGGGGCGCCTCCGGGCGCCCCTTGGTGTTTCCAGATCCAGCCGGGCGGGGCCGGCCAGCTCCCTTGCCGAATGCCCCCAGCCGCCCCCATACTGTGGAGAACCACCGGCCGGGGGCGTCACCCCCCGGCCGGTGGCCGCCAGCTAGGCCAGGCTGGGATGAAGATGATGATGCTCGCAATCAGCCGCAGGCCCAGAGCGATCCAGGCGATGCGGCGGCGGTGGCGGCCCAGCCGCCGGTAGATGATGAAGAGCTTCGTTTTCATTGTGGTCTCCTAGTGGTTTTCGGTCTGGCCGCGGGGGGTGTGGCGTCCAAACCTTCCCCCGCGGCCGCCCCCGGTCGATCCGGTGAGCTGACCCCATGATGGCGAAGTCCCCAGCCCGCCCGCAATAATAAAAAACCGTCCTCTTACAAGACGTGACGTGCATTCGTGGGATTTCTGGGGCCGTATCGCGGACACACATCTAACGCATCAAGAACGACGCGCGAACCAGCGGGTAACGGCGAAGTCAAAATGTTTTGTAAGTTTGCATCGTGGCATAACAACACGATGATGCCGCACGCGTACTTTACGGCGTTATCGTCAACAACGGCGACAACGACGCCAACGACGCCAACAGCGACATTCCGCGCAACGGCGCGAACGGCACTAGGATCCGGCAGCGACGTGGACGATCCTTACCAGCGTGATCCTGGCAAGACACGCCTCGCAAATGATGTGATAGCCGCAAATTATCTTGCCGTTATGATGGAAATGCAGCAAGGTGGATCCAGTGCCATCGCGGCGTCGCCGCCCCTGTTGGAGTACCTGTCCCGTGACTGCCCCATTCGACTTCAAAGCGTGGCTCGCTGAAACCGGCTGGAGCCGCCCCGTTGCCGCCGACCGCACCGGCCTGTCCCTGTCGCTGGTCGAAAAGCTCGCCACCGGCCAGGTCCCCGTCTCCCCCGCAACCGTCGCCCAATGCCTGGACGCCACCGACCGGCACATCACCCGCCTGCAGGGCTACCTCGGCGATGGCATCGCCGGCGCCGCCCAGCGCCACCTCGCCGCCTTCGAACGGATCGCCGACGAGGCCAAGCGGATCGACGCCATCAACAACCAAGCCCTGGCGACGGCCGTCGAGGACGTGATGGAGGCCAGCTCCGAAATCGAGGCCCTGGCCGACGCGGTGATGACCAGCCTCAACGACCGCGCCGAGCGGGAGAACATCAACACGCTGGAAGGCCAGATCTTCACCCGCGGCCGCGACATGATCCTGGGCGGAACGATCGCCCGCGCCAGAACCCGCCAAATGTGGGCCAAGCTGGCCAAGCCGCGGAAAGGCTGAAGGCATGGCAAGGGCGCTCACATCGCGCCGGCCCCTTGGCCCGGTTGGGGCATGCCAGAATATCTGGCATGGGTGCAAGCGGAGCGGGACCGCTGTCGGGCCTTCCTAACCGCCTCCGGTCAACATCTTGTGGGTGACCGCCTCGCAGCCAGCCCCCAGAGGTTGAAACCCGGCTTGACCGGGCTGGACCCGGCAAAGCGAACCTCGGTCAGTGCGGGTGCACCTGCGTTCTCACCGTGTTCTCAGCTCCCGGACAATCTGCGCATTTCGTGTAGTGACCCCTATGCAGCGAAAACGGTGCCAGACCGCGACCGCGACGAGTGGATCAAGCTCCGGGACTCGATCAATCTGCCTGTCGGCGGCCGTTGGGCAGAAGGCCTGTTCCGGCTCGCCACTCAATACCCCTGACGGTCAATCCGGACGCCGAACCGGCGCCTCCCTTGCGGGAGACCGTCGGGCACCGCATACTGACCCCACCGCCGACCGGGTGTTCCAGACCCGGCCGGCGGCGGTCAGCCGATCAGGTCACGCTGCGGATGAAGAAGATGATCGACCCGACGAACCGCAGGCCCTGGGCAAACCAGGTCAGGCGGCGGCGGTGGCGGATCAGGCGGCGGTAGAGGGTTCTCAACGTCGTGCTCATCGGTATGTGTCCTGTTTGGTTTCAGTGCTCGCGGCGGGGGGTGGTTTGGAGACGGCCCCCCGCTGCTGCCCACCGGACTGCCCGGCGGTGGTGAGAAAATCATGGCCCCACGACCTGCCCCACGACAAATAAAAAAGTAAAGAGACCGGCAAACAAATACCGGGGTCTTGACCATCTTTTAACCGGAAGACCCAATTCCGAGCGGGATCAGTCGAAAATGCGATGCCAAGAGGCATAAGATCGGCGTTGTCAAAATGTTTTTTGTTTGCATCACTGCATAATATCACGTTGAACTGCTTGATCATCTTCAGCTGAGCTGGTCCCCATTTCCCGGACATTCGGATAAGCTTGGTTCGCCCAGGAAGAAGGACGGACCCGATGACGGGGAAGCGGAAGCGGTATTCGGCGGAGTTCAAGGCGAAGGTGGCGCTGGAGGCGATCCGAGGCGAGTTGACGGTGTCGCAACTGGTGGCCAAGCACGGCGTGCACCAGACGCTGATCAACGCTTGGAAGAAGCAGGCGATGGAGGGGATGGCGGGTGTGTTCTCCAGCAAGGCGGAAGCCGCTGAATCCAGCCATCAGGGCGAGGTGGAGAAGCTGCACGCGATGATCGGCCAGTTGGTCGTGGAGCGGGATTTTTTGCGCAAGGCCTCCGGTCGATGAGCATCGGTCGGAGGCGGGAGCTGGTTGAGGCGGATCATCCACGTCTGTCGATCACCCGACAGTGCGAGCTGGTTTCGATCAGCCGGTCCAGCTACTACGGACCGGCCAAAGGCGAGCCGGCCGCGAACCTGGAGCTGATGCGGCTGATCGACGAGCAGTTCCTGGAAACGCCCTGGTACGGCAGCCGGCAGATGACCCGGCATCTGCGCCGGCACGGCCATCAGGTCAACCGCAAGCGGGTTCGCCGCCTGATGGTGCGGATGGGCTTGCAGGCGGTTTACCAGCGCCCGAAGACGACCGTGCCGCATCCCGAACACAAGATCTGGCCGTACCTGCTGCGCGACCTGACCATCGACCGCCCCGATCAGGTGTGGTGCAGCGACATCACCTACATTCCCATGCGCCGCGGCTTTCTGTACTTGGTGGCGGTGATGGACTGGGCGACACGCAAGGTCCTGAGCTGGCGGCTGTCGAACACCATGGACGTCGCGTTCTGCATCGAGGCCGTGGAGGAGGCGATGGCACGCTACGGCCGGCCGGACATCTTCAACACCGATCAGGGCAGCCAGTTTACCAGCCCGCGCCTCACCGGCCTCTTGACCGCGGCCGG
Organism: Azospirillum palustre; assembly: GCF_002573965.1. Classification (NCBI taxonomy): domain Bacteria; kingdom Pseudomonadati; phylum Pseudomonadota; class Alphaproteobacteria; order Rhodospirillales; family Azospirillaceae; genus Azospirillum; species Azospirillum palustre. Next base: position 364,652 of record NZ_PDKW01000037.1, read on the forward strand.
CATTCGGGTGTCGATGGACGGGCGCGGCCGCTGGATGGACAACGTCTTCATCGAACGGCTGTGGCGATCGATGAAATACGAATGCGTCTACCTCCACGCCTTCGAAACGGGCAGCGAGGCCAGAGCCGGGATCGGCCGCTGGATCGATTACTACAACGCCGAACGCCCGCACTCAGCGCTCGGCGGCAGAACCCCGGCAGAGGCCTACGAGGGCACACTGGACCGGATCAGATTGGCGGCGTGACACGAACCTGAACCAAGCTTATTCCAGCCGCCAAACTGTCCGGGAAACGGGGACCAGCTCAGTTCGGTGTGAATGGGTCGACATGCGGACCTTCTCCCGCCGCGCCTAGCACGCGCCCTGCGCAAGCGTTTCGACCTTCCCAACGCTCCCCCGCGCGAAGCTCTCGCCGCTTTCGGCCTCGAGAAATTTCCCCAGCCGGTGCTGTTGCGCGGATCGCTGTGCCTGCCCGGCGGGAAGCTGCTGGATGGACGGCCCTATGTCGGAGTGCCGCCGGAATGGCTGGAAACCCTGGCGGTCGCCGGACGACCAGAATATTTCCTCGTGATCGAGAATCTGGCGTCCTTCAACCGGCATGTGCGAGAGGTGGAGGATTCCAGCATCGTCCTGTACTCTGGCGGCTTTCCTGCCCTTGCGACGCTGAAGGCCATCCGGCGCATGGATGCGCTGCTGCCCGCCGATGTGCCGTTCTTCCATTGGGGCGACATTGATGCGGACGGCGTGCGGATCCTTCAACACATCGCCCGCTCCATCGACCGCCCGCTGCGTCCGCACCTGATGGGAGTGGATGCCTGGAGCGACGCAGCCGTCGACGAGCTTTGCCGGCATCTTGCCGACCCTGCCTTTGTGCCGATGGAGCAGGAGGAGTTGGACCCGCAAAGTCCCTTGGCCGGCACTCCCGCGCAGTGGCAATGAGCCGCATTCAATTGCGCCAGAAGCCAATCAGCGGAAAGGCGCACACGATGTGCGGAGCACCACTTGCCCCTCCTGGGGTGGATGCCACGACGTGGCCGCTGCCCTTGTCTCCGACCGGCAGAAGCTGTCGGTGACCAGGGATGGAGCAATGGCGATCCAGGCGCTTCAGCACCTGGGTATCATCACTCAAGCGAAAGGCGAAGGCGGGCGCAGGATGGCTGTCCAACTCATCGAGCCGAACACTCCGCCCGACCAGGGCCTTGTCGCCTTTGCGCAACAAGGGTTCCGCACTGTCGCCCTGGGAGATTTCCAACGCACGGAGCAAGGGCAGCAGCCCGTCCGTCATATCTACGGGCTCGCATGGCTTTCTGGCCTGGGGTAAGGCGCCGAACAGACCACACACGACGCGGCGCAGTTCTACACCCTCCCGCGGATACACCTTGTGCAAGTGACCGGCGTAGCCAGACAGGACGATCCGCTCAGCCTCAGTTTCCAGCTCGCACCAGCCGACCAAGGCTTTGCCCGCCACCGTGTCCCAGGCCAACACCAGATCATGGGCACGCGGCTTGCCGGTCAGCGGTTCCACAATCAGCAGGGTGCCTGCATCGATTGGCGAGGGCAGCCATTTCGCCGCTGCACCGACTGAGAATATGGAGTGCCGATCCGGTTCGATCCTCAGCAGTTCGGCGTCGGGAGGCGGCTCGTCCGCTGGGGCACCCTCTCCATCGCTTGCGGCAAGTTGTCCCACGATTTGGATAGAGCGTGCCGGGGCACGGGCATTCGGGAATGGAACGACCCTGGCGTCCTTCTTCGGCGCCTCTTCGGGCCAGTGATGCAGGATGGCAAGGCATTGTTCCCGGCGTTCGAGGAATGCATCAAGCATGTCGTCCACCACCTGCGCATGGTTCTGGCGCATGTCCTCAGATTGGAAATGGACGGACCAATTCAAAGCCTCGCCAAGAACCTCCTTATCGGGCGCTCCGTCGGGCAACAGGGAAAGGATAGCTTTGAACGGTTCGCGCGAGTGTGGCAGCACCGCGTCTCCGGTCAACGTGCGCAACCGCTTGCCCAAAGGCTGTAAGGTCGGGTGATCATGGACGGGGGTTTCCCCCTCGTTCAGGAACTTGACCAACGTCCTTTCAACAAAGGCGCGGGCTTCCCGGCAAAAATCCTGGATGGTGGAATCAGTGGATTTCCTGTCCCGCCACGCCTGCCGTTTAAGGATGATCTGATCCTGGTTGCGTATTTCGGCGAATTCGCCCAGGCGTTTCGGTTGAAAGCGCCCACCGTTTCGGCGAAACCGCCCACCCGAATTG
>NZ_PDKW01000037.1:367004-439701 GCF_002573965.1 Azospirillum palustre
AAACGGCTGGGCGCTTTCACCGTTCTGCCCGGGCGCTTTCCGCCGTTCCCGCTGGGTGCTTTCCGCCGAAATATGCATCCTGGTGGGGATCGAGCCTCACGATGTCGTATTCGTCCGGCCGAGCCACGAGATCCCATCGGGAAACCTTCTCGCTCACCGCCGCGCCAATACGGAGGTCTCCGGCACGCGCCACCCTGGCTGAAAAGACACGGTCGAAGGTGAGGACGAACGGCTTGAACTCCTGGCGCGTGCACGCCACAAGGCCCTTTGCTAGAGTCCGCTGGTTGTCCTCATCGAACAAGCTTTGCGGGTCGTCGAGGAGCACAAACTGCAAGCCGCCATCGCGCTCCCAGACATATTGGGTGAGCGCCAGCACGAACGAGAAGAGCTGCGCCCTCTGGCGCGAGCTGTTCGTGATCTGGGCGGCATCACCCACTACGTCGCCTTGCTCGGCGCGCGATACAAGGGCGGAACCGTCGTGACCAAGCGCCACAAGGGTGGGGCCAACGTTGCTGGACGCCCGGTAAACCAGATTCAGAAACGTGCTGGTCTCCTTGTTCAGGGTGGCCAGCAGACCGCCCACTTGGACGTCGACCGCTTGCTTCAGCACCTTGAGGCCTTCGAGAGCGTCCGCGGCTCTGGTGGCCTTGGCGATCCGGGTTTCCTCGTCGACCCAACGCGTCAGGAGCATGCGCAACTCGCGCAAGTGGACCTGCGCCGCTGCCACGGGCACGTGATCGTGCAACAGGGTGCGCAAGCCATCGATGGCTGCGAGCAAGCATCCCCCCGGCAAATCCTCACCCTCGGCCAGCCCCACTCCGTAGGCTGCCGATACCACCGTGGAGCGCCGTTCCGCCGTGTCTGCGGCCCATGTCGCCGCATCCAGCAGAGTGGTCGTCACTTGGACAGCCTTTTCAACCCGCGATCCAGCCAGATCGGGATGCAGGCTCGGCAAGACCGACAACGTCGGATCAGGCAGACCGACCGCACCGGCTGCAAGGGCTTCCTCCGCCCGCCCGACCAGAGCTGCCAAAGTGGGAACATCCTTGAGCCGGGCCGCTATGTCGCCGGCGGTACTCTTCGCCCAGTCGGCGCGGAGCGAAGTCGGCCCCAGCATCCGGATGTGCTTCAACTCACTTGCGACGGCCTCCGGCAAGTCTTTCTTGAAATCATTTGCCGCCTGCTCGATGAATTGATCGAGTGTGAACTGCAGGTCGGCGAGATCTTCTTGCGCCTGGGCCAATGCCGTGGCGATGGGCATTCCCAGATCGTGGTCGTGGTCCGCTTCGGTAAGGGAGCGAAGGCAAACGGGGCAGGCATCCGGTTCTCCTTCCCGGCCCTGCTCCTTCAGCCAAGCGGCGACGCGGGCGTACAGGCGACGGCGAACGAAGGCGGTCTTCTCCGCGTGCTGCCGGGCAAACTCGTTGGCGCGATCCGCCAGTGCCTGCACCTGCTTGCGAACCTCCTCGACCGTCGCCGCATCGATTGTGGCCAGCCTGCCGACCACTGCCGCGAGGGAGTCCCGTGGCGGCGTACCGCCGGTCAGGGTCGTGCGGGTACGGACCAGTTTCTCATCGAGCCCATCTAGAGCGACGCCTGTTTCCGGGACGCCCGCAGCCTTGGCGACCTCGGCGACAACCGAGGCCGTTCTCCGGCGCAGGTCGTTGTCGATGGCGTCAAGGCTGACCTTGCATTTGTCTCCCGATGTTGGAGAAGCAGCGGCCGGCGGCTTCGACGGGCTCTTCTCGAACAGCATCGTCAAGGCGCCGGCTTTGTCCGCAAAATCACTCACCGTCACCTTTTGGTCGTTCCGGCGGTTGGTCGTGAATGTGCCCTTCAGGAAGCTTGCGAACTTGGCAACGGACACTTCCGCAAGATCGTTGATGGGGCGGAACTCGGTCAGTTCCTGGACGCCCTTGCCCAAGCTCTCCGGACGACCAAGCACAATGTAGGGAAGACGCGCCATATGCAGGACGCTGAGTTCTAACCCCAGGCGGGACACCTCAAGGGCGTCTTCCAGAGCTTGGGTTAGCTTCCCGTTGACCAACAAGCGGCTGGTGAAGCGGCCCTTGACCAGTGGCGCGACCTCGCGGCGGACGACCACAACCTGTCCCATCGCATTGGTCAGCGTGACCTCGACCCTGGTCTCGATTATCGCTCCGCCGGCTTGGCTCCGTGCGCGCCATTGCTCGGCAGTCGGCATGGGGACGACGGTCGGCAACAGGATCTCGTCGCCGTTGGGCAAGGCGTATGTGTTGACCAGCGTCTCGAACGGCTGAGGTTCGCTGGAGGCGCAGGGAATGTGCCCGGTCAGCGCGAAAGTCAGCGCTTTGGCGATGGAACTCTTCCCCGCGCCGTTCTGGCCGCGGATCAACACCACGTCCCGTTCCACCTCAATGACCAGCGGCGGAGGGGTGCAGCCGTCGGCCAGGCAGTAGGGATGGAGGCCGCCGAATTGCGTGATCTCGATCTTAATGACGGTCCAGCGCGGTTTGGCACCGAAGCGCACGCGGTCTGTTACGGCTGGCGGCTGGAATGGTTGGTCCAGCCAATCCATGATCGCCTTGGCAAGATCTTCAGTGCCCCTGCCAAATGGCTTTGCGAAGATATCCTGGCCAACCCGGTGGTCTAGGAAAAACTGCAGGGCATGGCGCTGCTGCGAATCTTCCAGATGGAAGGTGTCGCCGTTAGCCAATTGCACCGGCCAGCCGGCGACGACAGCCTCCAGAAACTCCCGTGCGGTGAGCGTGGCGGCTTCCTTGGGCCTCACCGGCGTTTCAACTGAGGTCACGGTGAACCTTTCTTAATTGCGGCCGAGTAGGAGCGCAGAGAGTTTCGGCAGTAGCCGGTAGCGGCCGAACGCGACGGTCAACCCGCCTACCAAGAGCGCCCCCAGGACGTAGGCTGCCAGCAGTCCCCACCAGAAGACGGGTTCGAGCGTGAGGTCGCTCATCTTGTTCATCCCGAACGCACCAGTCAGCAGCGAAGCCGGCAGGAACAGTGCTGCCACCGTGGTCAGGACAATCATGGTCAGATTCTCCTGACGCCCGAGATCCAACCGCTCCGCCTCGTCCGCCAAACGGATCTGCTCCTCGATCTCCTTCTGGATCTCGGGAAGGTGGTTCGCCGCACGCAGGAAGTCGTAGATCCGGTCACCCATCACGTATGTCGTCACGCGATGGGGCAGGTACTGCCGGCGAAATGCAGCGAAGCTGTGGCGCAGCCTTGCGATCCCGGCGTCCGGGCCAGTTGCTTGATCAAGGAAATCGGTCAACCGGACTCTTTGGTAGCAAACAGTCGCAAACAGCAAACTGTAATAGGTTTCCGTGTTCCGCGGTTGACCATGGGTGGCTGCACCCGCCAGAAACAGTGTCAGCCTGTTGCGCCACTCGTAGAGCCGCCAGTTCGCCCATTCTTGCAGGTGATGAGCAAGAATGGCCTGCTGGGTCGTGGTGTCTGGACCGAACTCCTCCTTCCACGACGACATCCCGAGCGCAAAATGCAGCACAAGATCGTCTCGCACTTGATCTTCGGGCCATCCCCCTTCGGCATGGCAGAGATTGAAGTTCGGCAGGTCCTGGCCAAACCAGTGGACACGTCCATCGACTTCATCCCAGCGTTCGGACGGCAAAGCCAGAACGTCGCCCAGGATCCATTGCCGGAGGTGGAGTTCACGTCCGCCAACCCGCCAGATGGCAGGACTCGCCCCAGGATGTGCCGGGTGCCAAGAGGCGGCTGCAGTTGCAGTCCATTTCGCATCGTCAGGATTGAAGGGCCTGTTTCCGCTGACCTTAATTAGCAGAAGAGGATGGACATCCGTCCAGAGCAGGTCCACCCACTCAATCTGCGCCCAAGGAAGGCCCTCTGGTCCAACCAGCTCCGGCAACATGTCAGGCAAGAAGGTCCATCGTGATGAATTTTTGAGTTCGCGTGCCCTAGGCATGAAGAAGTCACGGCAGCCGGGAAGAAAGAACCGACTTGCTTCCTCTAAGGCCTCCCGATCAGGCTCGATCAACCGCAGGACCCAGCTTTTCCAGGATTGTGAATGCTGCGCACGCGCCCTGTCTTCTCTGGTAAGGAAGAGCGGCGCGACCAAGAAGCAGGACCAATTAATCATTATCACAGAAAGTAACTTTTCTTAGGATAGCATCATATCTCATATTACGGTCGATTTCTATATGCGTAACCGACATTTGTCAACCCATACGGGTGAGAAAATCTTCCTTTCTGCCTGCTGCGCATATGCCGTTGGTTTCCACACCACAAGGCGGAGTGACTACGGCAAAGTTTGCAATTCAAATCTTTCCTAGAAGCTATAAAACTGTTTTCATTGGTTTTAATAAAGGGCTCAGCCCCTCTTGCGCTATGTGATCTGGGTTATTTAACGCTCAAATTTTTCAATGAAAAATCTCAGGAGAAAGCGACAGCGAGGGCGCGCTGGAAGTCGTGGGCGTCGAGGCGGTGGCCGTCGAGCCGGATCACCGCGGCAGCCGAGCGGCGGGCGGCATCGGCGGCGAGGCGCCGGCGCCGCGCCGGATCGGCGAGGGCCTGGTCGAGGCGGCCGAGCGCGCGTTCGGCGGCGAGCAGGGCGGGGAGAAGGGAGAGGACGGTCATCGCGGCTCCGGGAAAGCCGCGCCAGGATAGCTGAATGCAGTGATCTTTGTTAACTGCACCAACATCGGGAAGCAGGGATAACTGGTTACCGATAACGATTCGATAATGACAGTTATCAAGGCGTTATTAGGCCATAGACCCCGGCGCTCGGCGCCGCTAGGATGGCGCCATGCCCACAGACCGCACGCTGACGGCCACGGACGCCGCCATTCCCTTCGCGTTTGAGCCCGTCCTGTCAGCCGATGACGTTGATCGCCTCCGCGCCGCCTTCACCACCCGGACGATGGCGGCGTCCACCCGACGCGCCCTGCTCGGCGACGGGCGTCTGTTCGTGAGCTGGTGCGGACAGACCAAGCGCCAAGCCATGCCGGCCAGCCGCGAGACGGTGGACGCTTTCCTTGCCGCGGCTGCGGCCGATGGCCGGTCGACCGCCACCCTGCGGCGCTACCGCAGTTCGCTCGCGTGGTGGCACGCCGCCGGCGGCTTCGCCAATCCGTGCGCCGGGTCGGCCGTGGCGGTGCCGGTGCCCGCGCCCACCCTCACCGATGCCGCCATGGCCGCGCTGCTTGCCTTCATGGACGTTGCCCAGCGCGGTTACGCCCCCGCGACGCTGCGCGCCACCGAAGCCGACGCCCGCCGGTTCGCAGCCTGGTGCGGGCAGCAACGGCTGTCCTGGCTGCCGGCCGATCCGGAAACGGTGCGGCGCTACATCCGGGAGATCGGCAAGGCCCGCAAGCCGACGACCGTGGCGCGTTACCTCGCGTCGATCGCCTTGCTGCACCGGGCCGCCGGCCACGAGAACCCGTGCCGGCACTGGCGTGTCGACTTGGAACGCCGTGGCCATGCCCGCTTGCCGCATGGCCAGCGGCGGCAGGCGGCCGCCTTGACCGATGCGGTGCTGGCGCCGATCCTCGACCGGCTCGATCAGGAGCAGCCGGACCGGTCGAAACCGCTGAAGCCGATCGACCTGCGCGACCGCGCGCTGTTGCTGGTCGGGCGCGACACCCTGGCCCGCGCCGACGAGCTGGTGGCGCTGCGCTGGGACGACCTCCATCCGGTCGACTTGGCCTTGACCCCGGACGCGCAGCCGGGCGAGGCGACCATCCGCATCCGTCGCTCCAAGACCGATCAGGAGGGGCACGGGGCCGAGGCCTGGCTCTCGGCCGAAACCGTCGCGGCGCTCACGGCCTGGCGGGCGGTGGCGCCGCGGTGGCCGGCCGAACCGGGAGATGAGGAGCCGCACACCCGGGAAGGCGCATTCCTGTTCTGCCATCTGTCGCGCAGCGGCGCCGGCGAACGGATGAGCCCGGCGGCGGTGCGCCGCGTGGTGGAGCGGCGGACCGGCGAAGCGGACCCGCTTGCCGTCGGCTTCAGCGGCCACAGCTTGCGCGTCGGCGCCGCCCAGGACCTGCTGGCCGCCGGCGTCGACCTGCCCGGGCTGATGCAGGCGGGGCGCTGGTCCTCGCCGGTGATGCCGGCCCGCTACACCGAGCGCTTGCGGGCGACACGCGGGGCGGTGGCGCGGGTGCGGCGTGGAAAGGATGGGAGGAAGCCGCTGTAACGATCCGGGATCATTGACGATCGGGCTTGGGCGATCGGACTTGAAATTCGATTGAACAGCGCGTCACTCCTTGGCGTGCTCCTGCGGCTGCGCACCACCGTCGTCGTCCCAGCCACGAAGCCGGGCACCACGCTCCAGCCGGCGTTGCCGCTCATCGGCAATGTTCACGGCAACCGGGAGCGCCGAAGCGGTCTGAATGAACATTTTCCCGTGCAGAAAATGGACCGACGACAAATGCTTGCTCGGGTGTTTGCTCGGGTGGGTGGCTTGCATGACGGCCTCTCCTCTCCGGTGCGGTCCAATAAGACCTGGACTGACTGCACCGCTCTCGTGTGTTCCTCGCCGTGACAGTCATCCCGGCATGAAGGCACCCAACCGGTCCTGACCCGATTTCACGTGCCCTGCGAACCATGCCCCTGCGAACCGTACCCCTACGAACCGTATCGGGGTTCCGCTTCCGCCGATGCCAGGATCTTGTCCAGTTCATCCGGATCGATGAGCGCTGTCTGCGCCATACCCATCCCTCCATTGGAGCGTCCATCGGCATGCGGCAGATGGATCCAGGTCGCAGTGCGCCGGTACACAGGGAAAGAGAGCGAGTCGATCAGTTCCTCGTCGGTTTCCACGACGTAGCTTCCCGCCGGCTGCATTCCGTCCATGCCGTTCAATTCGAAGGGACGGGTGAACGTCACGGTCCTGGTGGTTGTGCGGGTGAATGCGGTGCTCATCGAACGGTGCTCCCGTGCGTGTCCGGCGGTTTCAGAAGGTGCTCTCCAGGTCAGGTCGCCGGTTGGACGAATGACTTGGTAATCGCATTTTGATGGCGAGCGATGTGCCCGTTCGAAGTGACGGGCTTGCGGCGGATGGCGTCCTGCAGAGGATCTCCGGGTGGTCGAGCGCAGCCGTCCTCTTTGCAGGACGTTCATCTTGCAGCAGACACGCTATCCGCTGAAGCCCGAGAACGCCAACCCTGCGAGAAAGCCGACTGACATGCCAAGTGTCAGATAGGCCATGATTTTCCATTTCGGCGCGGACGAAGCCCAGGCTGCACGCTCTGAAGCGGTCCACTCTGATAGCGTCGTATTCCTGAGCGTCATCGCAGCCTCCCCGTTACGGTCTTCATAATCAATATGGTGTCAATAATTTACATAACAATAATCGTCTCCAAATATTTACACCGAAGCTCATTTGATATGAAATCACATACACTTTGATTGTCTTAATCAATATACGATTTTCCACCTCAATTTGGAGTGCGATCATTTCCCCCGCTCCATCGGGGCAGGTCGCGGCGACGCCGTTGCGATGCCCGGCTCAAGACGCCATGAACCGGACCGCCTCGACCGATTGCCAGATGGTGAAAGTCGCAACGAAGAGAACGGCGGCGGCGGCGGCCAGGGACAACGCCAGCAACACCCCGTCCTCCTCGAGATAAGCCAGGGCGATCAGCATGATCGTCACCGCCGGCACGATGTTGCTCAGGGGAATCGGGACGAAGAAGACGCTTGTCAGCGCGAGAACGACCAGCCCGACCACGCGCGTCGTCGCGTCGAACGGCGTCTTCCAGCGCGGGCGTATGACCGTCTCCATGGGCCTCAACACAGGCACGGCACGATCGACCAGCCGGACCAGGCGCTGTGTCGAAAAGCGCCGGGAAGCGATGATCCGGGGGAAGGCTGGACTCGCGCGCGCCAGGATCATCTGGATCGCCGGAATCGTCAGCAGCAGGCCGACGACCGGTGACGTTCCCGGAGCCAGCCCGATCAGCGCCAGCAGCAGCAGAACGATGCCGAAGGAGCGCTTGTGGAGTTTGTCCAGCAGCCAGCCGAACGACACGCAGTCGGCCGGAGCCTCGGCCAGCAAGCCACGCAGAACCTCGGATGTCGGGATATGCGGGTTTATGACCGGGTCCATGGCGGCATCGCTCCTCCCCCTTCCGGCAACCGGCGCAGGGCCGGTCATGCCGGGATCGACACCGTGACGGCCGTGCCTCTGTCGGATTTGACGGTCACGCCGCCGTCGATCTGCTCGGCCAGCAACTCCATCAAGGTCAGGCCGAGCGAACCGGAGCGCCGGGTCTCGGGCATGCCGACGCCGTCGTCGCTGACGGTCATCCGCAGAAGGTTGCGCGAGGTATGGCGGAACGAGACGGCGATGCGGCCGGACCGCCCGCCCGGGAAGGCGTATTTCAACGCGTTGATCATCGCCTCGTTGGCGATCAGGGCGAGCGGGATAGCCTGGTCCGGCTTCAGAAACGCTTCGTCGGCATCGACATCCAGGACCACCTGCTGGCCTTGTTCGGTTTCGAAAGATGCCAGCAGGTCACGGCACAGCATCCCCAGATAGCCGCCGAATTCGATCTCCTGCAGCCCCTGTGCCCGGTAAAGCTTCTCGTGAATCTCGGCCATGCGGTCCAGCCGCTCCACAGCGCTGTGCAGCGCATCCTGCACGGCCGGCTCCTGATTCCGGGTTGCGTCCAGCTGGATGCGCAGGAAGGATGACGCCATCTGCAAGGTGTTCTTGACCCGATGGTTCACCTCCCGCATCAGGTCGTCCTTGTCGCGCAGCAGCATGTCCTTGTCGTGCAACGTGTTGCGCAGCACCCGCTCCACCTCGGTGCGACGCTCCACTTCGACGGCGAGTTGGCGGTTCAGCTCGTCCAGCCGGCCGGTGCGCAACGAGACGCGGCGATCCAGCTCCTCGTTGAGTTGCCGCAGTTCATTTTCCGCCGCCTTGCGCGCGGTGATGTCGACAAAGGACGCGAAGTGGTAGCGGATCCGGTCGTCCTCGAAGACGGGAGCGACATGCTGAAGCACCCACAGTTCCTTGCCGTCCTTCCGGTAGAGCTGCACCGGGCGCACGATGGCTTCCCCGGCGCGCAGGGCCAGGTCGATGGCGCGCGCCACCTCCGGATCGGTGTCGGAGCCGGACAGAAGGTGATAGCTCCTGCCCAGCACCTCCTCCCGTGCGTAGCCGCCGAGCCTGATGAACGCGTCATTGACGAAGACGATCGGCACGTCCGGCAGGGTCGGATCGGCGATCAGCATCGGCATCAGGGTCGTTTCCGCCGCCACCACGAAGGGACCGCCACGCGCCTCCTCCTCATTGACCATCTTCTCTGCGTCCTTCTGGTCGCGGGAATTACCGGGCATGCAACGCTCCCTGGTCCATTCGCTTCTACTGAAAGAGTATCGCTGCACGGTGCAGCGTTCTCAGACGAATAAGTGGCAGAGGCCCTTCACGGCCCTGTCCATTATATAGAAAAATATATCAATTGCCTCCTGCAGAATTTTCATAAGCTTTCTGCATACGTACAAGATAAACTCCCAAATCATCAAAAGAATACCTCCTTATTATTTTGCGATTAATCGCGTGTTTTTTCAAATTATATTTCTTGCGACGTTGTATTTTTGCAGTGCAGCATAATATAAGACTAAGTCATTCAGGTCGAGCACAGCGCTCCCCGACACCCCACCCGAACAGATATGGTTTTGATATGGACGACGGCACGCAACCCACCCCCACCACTCGCCCGACCATTCGCAGCGCAAGCGACGAAATCCCGGCGGGCAAGGATGCGTCAAAGGGCGCCACCATCCGAAGCGCCAGCGAGGAGCATGCGCCGAAAGCCGGCCGTGGCTTCGGACAGCAGCCGAGGCCCTGGCCGCCGACGCTGCCCGGCACGTCGGGCAACCAGGGATTTCCTGAAACCGTCCAGGCTGCCGGCCAAAGGTTCAATCGCGCATTCAACCAGGGCCTCGATAGCGGGAGCGGTCAGGCGACGGCACTCGGCGGCGCCCTGATGGCAGGCTATGGAACGGCCTTTTCGGAAGCCGTCTCCTTCATGAACCAGGCCGTCGAGCGTCAGAACGAGATGATGGGCAGCATGCTCAAGGCTCGTGGCCCGCAGGACATCGTGACGGCGGGGCACCGCTACCTGCTCGGCGGCTGGCTGGCCTTCTTCGAGGTCAATGTCCGCGTCGCTCAGGCCGCGTCCCGTCTGACCCAGGATGCCAAGCACAACGCGCCGCATCCCGACGCCTGACGCCGCCGACCCGCCAAAAAACCGCAGGAGGACCTCCGTTGACCAGTTCGGAAAACGAGACGCAGACGCTTCTCGCCGTCGAAGAGCAGGTGGGCGTCGCCAAGCGCCGGCAGGTCACCGGGACCGTCCGCGCCCGCACCCTCAGCCATGAGCGGGAACAGCCGGTCGAAGCCGATCTGTCGGTGGAGACGCTGGAGGTCGAGCGGGTGCCCATCGGGCGCTTCGTCGATGGTCCGATCCCCGACCGCCAGGACGGCGACACCACCGTCATCTCGGTGATCGAGGAGGTCGCGGTCGTGGAGGTCCGCCTGAAGCTGGTGGAAGAGGTCCGGATCACCCGCCGCACGGAAAGCCGCAGGATGACCGACCACGTCACGCTGCGCCGTCAGGATGTGGCGATCGACCAGGATCCCGCGCCGGACGACCCAGAGGCCTGACCGGCGCGGACCGCTTCAAAAATCCCAAACAGTCGAAATCCTATCGGAGACCATCATGAGCACGATCGTCGTTGGACTTTACAAGGAAACCGGTTCCGCCAAGAAGGCCTTCCAGGCCCTGATCGCGGCGGGCTGCCAGGAAACGGACATCGAAACCTTCGGCGGCGCCGACAGCGCCGACAAGGCCGCCCAGAGCCTGCTGGGGCACGGCTTCGAGAAGGAACTGGCGGACCAGTATGGCGCTGCCCTCCGTCAGGGCCACACTCTGGTTGCGGCCGATATCGCCGATCAGGATGCCGATGCGGCGGAGGCAATTCTCGACGAGAATGGGACCATCGACCTGCCCGACGCACCCGCAGCGCATAAGCCGGCCCAAAAGGCGCGCAATGGCGGCACTGTCGAGCAGGAGACCCTCCAATCGGTGAAGGAGGAGGTTGAGATCGGCAAGCGCCGGGTTTCCAAGGGTGGGATGAAGCTCACCTCCGAGGTCACCGAGACGCCGGTCAAGGACACCGTCACGGTGCGCGACGAGACGGTGGATGTGGAACACCGCAAGATTGACCGCCCCCTGAGCCCCGACGAGGAGAAGGCCGCCTTCGGCGAGAAGACCGTCGAACTGACGGCGACCTCCGAAATGCCGGAGATCACCAAGGAGGCCCGCGTCGTCGAGGAGGTCGTGCTGTCCAAGACGGCGTCGGAACGGGAAAAGACCGTGGAGGCCGTCGCCCGCCGCACCGACGTCAAGGTAGAGCTGGTCGGCGGCAAGTCCGGCAACAAGCGCTGACCCGAAGCACACAAGGCGTGGCAGGGCGGACGTGAACCGCCCGCCTCCGACGGCCATCCCGGACATAAGCCGGGGTGGCCGTCCGGCATCCGGCACCCCCGATGCAAGATCGAAAGACATGAGCGAGGAGGCCGGGAGGCTGCCGAAAGAGCCGGTGGATCGCATCACCAGGCCACTCGCACGTTTCCTGCGGATCGAGGCGGCGGCCGGCGGCGCCCTGTTGCTGTGCACCGCCCTGACCCTGCTTCTGTCCAACTCCCCATGGTCCGCACCGTTCCTGGCCATCTGGGAGACCCAGGCCGGACTTCATCTGGGCGCCATCGAGTTCTCCCGGTCGTTGAAGCACTGGATCAACGACGGACTGATGACGCTGTTCTTCTTCGTCGCCGCGCTTGAACTGAAACGGGAAATGGTGTTGGGCGAGCTCCGCAGTCCGCGGATGGCCGCGCTTTCGATCGCCGCGGCATTGGGTGGAATGATCGTGCCCGCCGCCCTTTTCCTCCTGGTGGTGGGTGACGGGGACAGCGTTCATGGCTGGGGGGCGGTCACAGCGACCGATACTGCCTTCGTGATCGGCTGCCTGGCAGTCCTCGGGACGCGCATCCCCCACAGCCTTCGGCTATTCCTGCTGTCGCTGGCGATCTTCGACGACATCGGCGCGATCCTCGTGATCGCGATCGGCTATGGCAGCGCGCTCGATCCGGCGGCCCTCGGACTGGCCGGGCTGGGGGTTGGCGTCGTGGCGGGCATCGCCCGCGCAGGCGTCCGCAACCTCCCGGCCTATTTCGCGCTGGGCGGAGCGATCTGGTTGGCTCTGGACGTTTCGGGCGTCCATCCGACGCTGGCCGGTGTCCTTCTCGGCCTGATGACGCCGGCGCGCAGCTGGGTGAGCGATCACCGCCTGCGCAGCATCCTGGGGCGCGTTACCGCCTACCCGCCGGGGGAGCATTGGAGCGGCGACACGGCCGACCGTCACGACCTGCGCCGGGCCGGCGTCGCGACCCGTGAGGCGCTGTCTCCAATCGAACGCCTGGAGATCCTGCTGCATCCCTGGATCGCCTTCCTGATCATGCCCCTCTTCGCCTTGGCGAATGCCGGTCTGCCGCTGTCGGCCGAAGGGATCGACGCCCCCCTGACTCTGGCAATTCTGCTGGCTTTCGTCTTTGGCAAGCCTGTCGGGGTGGTGACCTTCAGCGTTGTGGCCGTGACGCTGCGCCTGGCCATTCTCCCGGCGGAGCTGTCCTGGGGCCTTCTCGCTGCCGGTTCGCTGCTGACGGGCATCGGCTTTACGATGGCGCTGTTCATTGCCGAGCTGGCGTTCGACCCGTCCCTGATCGGTGCCGCCAAGCTCGGCATCCTGGCCGCCTCCATCGTCTCGGCAGGATGCGGCCTCTTGGCGCTGACCTGGTTGACCTCCGCAAGGCGACAGACGGCGCTGACGGACAAGCGGCCGTGATGGCTCCTTCGGCCGCCTGTCTCAGAGCCGCCCGGATCAGAACCACAGCCCGTTCGTCACCAGGGCGGCAAGGAGCGCCGCCAAGGCAAGGATGATCCAACGGTTGCCGCCAATTGCACCGCCCATCCGACCGGCGATGTCGTTGGTCGGCATGGCAGTGGTGGTTGCGGCAGATCCCTCTTTGGGCAAAAGCGCCACGAGACGATCCGCGATCCTGTCGGTGTCCGTTGTCCCAGGCTGTTTCTCAGGAAGCTGACGAAGGATGGCGGCAAGCCGTGACGTCGCCGCATCCTTTGATAACGCCGCCAGGCGAGATCCTTCGGCCCAGGGATCGAGGTCAAGCCGAGCCAGTGCCGAGAGGACGCTGAGCGGCGTTCCATTCTTTTCCATCCAAACTGGAGCAGAGAGGAAATCGCCCAAGTTGGACTGGTGCAGGGTGTATTCGGCGCGCAATGGCATGTCAGCCTCCCCGTGAAAGAGTTTTCATCCATTATATGTGCCATTCCGATCTTATATCATCGAGCGATCGTGACTACAGGCCGTCGACGTTGTCATATTTCACATATGAATAAAGCTCATGAAATTGATTCGAGATAAACAAATTATAAGGATAAATTGTAATGAAAACGCATGAGACGACAATGTCCACTTGCCATCATCACAGGGAACCATCATCACACTTCTGATGTTGAGTGGTTGAAGAGTGTCCGACGCCTCATGCTTCTCCATCCGGCCATTTGCCGTCCTGGCCGACGGAGACGCCAGACTTTTGCATCCCCCCAGGCCCAAGGACCACGACCATGATCACGAAGCAAGGCGTCTACACGGCGCCCGACGCGGCACCGCACCGCACAATTCTGACCGGTTCGGACGTGGAGGTGAGGCCGGGTGTTCATCGCCGCGTATCGTGGGCGGGCGTCTTTGCGGGCGTCGTGCTCGCCCTGGCGATCCAGCTGCTGCTGAGCATGCTCGGGCTCGGCATCGGAATGACGGCCATCGATCCCGCCGCGGGCCGTGAAGGTTTGCCACAGGCGAGTTCCTTCGGGATCGGCGCGGGACTGTGGTGGACGATAAGCTACATGGTGGCGCTTGGCATCGGCGGCTATGTGGCGGCCCGGCTTGCCGGGGTGGCGGTCCATGGCGATGGCCTGATCCATGGTCTGCTGACCTGGGCTTTCGCGCTGCTGATCAGCGCCTATCTCGTGACCACCACGCTGGGTGGCATCACAGGTGGGGCGTTCAGTGCGCTGGGCAGCGCAACCTCGGGCGTGGCGCAGACGGTGCAACAGGCTGTTCCGGAGGTCGTTCGCGCATCGGGACTGTCCGCCGAGGAGTTGCGGGGGCGGGCCGAGGACCTGTTGCGCCCGGCCGATCAACAGCGCAGCGGCAACGATGCCCGCACCCAGTTGCTCAGCGCCCTGACCACGATGGCGACCGGCGGGCCGCAGGCGGATCAGGCGCGTCAGCAGGCGGTTTCCATCATTGCGCAACAGGCCGGGGTCCCCGAGGATCAGGCGCGTCAGCGGCTTCAGCAGGTCGAGCAGCAGTTCGGCGCAGCCAAGCAGCAGGCCACCGAGACGGCGACCAACGCGGCGGAGGCAACCAGCAACACCCTGTCCGCCGCGGGCATCTGGGGCACCATCGCCCTGCTGCTGGGCGCCGTGGCCGCCGCGGTCGGCGGCCGCCTGGGCACCCAGCGGCATGAGCATTCGGCAATTGCCGATTGACGCCGCGGATCGACGCCATTGATTCGGGATAGCGGGTTTAACGTTGGCGTTTCGTTAATGGTGAAGCGACATGGTGTCTCCTTGTGGAGGGATTATGTCGCTTGTCTGGTTTTGCGCTTGCACATACTTGCTTGTCAGCATCGTTGGTCTGCTTGAGGCGGAGATCCGGGTGAAGCCAGGCACCTCCCCCCTGGCAGTGGAGATCCCCTGGTCGACGCTCTGCTTCGCCTTGATGTATCCGGCCAGTGCAATGATGCGCTGGATAATGCTGCGGACCCGTCCGTGATCGCCATGCCGCGGCTCGTCCCCGGCATTCCCCTTCGGTCGCAAGTCCCCATCGGGACGCGATGACAGAGTTCACAAGAGGCGACCGCCGGGAAGCCGGCAAAGGAGGACATGCCGGAACCTCACAGCTCATCCCTGACGATCGCCACATACAGGAGGATCGTTGCCCAGCCGGGCTGACATCAACCGGGCTGACAAGGACCTTTTCGAAATGAAAGCCGCCGCTGTCCTTTTGCTCCTGACGCTCGTGGGTGGCGCGTCTGCGGCTTCCGCCGACGAACGCAACCCGACGATTCTCTTCGATCCGGGCAATTACGTCGACGGCGCCGGTGTCGTGCGCAGCCGTGAGGGCCGGCCCATCGGGCGGATCGAGGAGGAGGTTGGCGGCAGCCATGTGCTGCGTGACAGCAATGGGCGCCGGAGCGGCAATGTCGTGCCCGGCTTCAATAAGAATGAACTGGTCATCCGGGATAGCGACGGCCGCCGGCAAGGCACGCTGGAGCGCCGGTGACGGGGGGCTCAGACCCGCAACGGGAGGTGTCTTCCTGTCGCCAATAAAGCGGCCATCACGACCATGGGAGGAAAGCATGTTTAAGGCCCAAGCCGTTGTTTTCACCGCCTTGATCTCCGTCATCTCCGGTGGAGCCTCTGCGCTCACCTATGGAAACGCGACCTGCGACCAGCTGGTGGATGAAGTCATCAACACGAAGAAGTTGTTCGAGCAAGCCGTCCAGGATTTTAAACAGCATAGCGAACAGCCGGCGACCAAGCAGGATATCGTCCAGCTCTCCCTTTTGACGCAGCGGCATGACCGGGCATTCGCCATGCTGGCAGTCAAGTGCCCGGATGCGCTGTCGAACATCGACTTCAATTGACCGGACAATTTGTCGGAATGGCCATTGTCCGTCGGACACTCCCGCCAACTCCGATGCATCGGGCGGTTTACCGTCTCGCACCACGCAGAAGGGCCCAAGCAGACTCCAGATATATTAAAAAATAGGTGAATTTTGCAAACAAACCGACCTCGCCCCCTAAAATATCTGATCTTACACCTCATAAGTACTAGTAAAAGTGCATATATAATGTGGGAACCTTCATTGTGAGGTCATCATGGAAACCCATCTTTTCGACAGCCGGGCAAATGCCGTTCATTTCCTGCGTGCGAACGGTTTCGAGTTTTGGGAGCCATATCCGGATTATTGGCTGAAGAAGGATCATTCAAGCCATCTTTTTGGGGACATCGAGGAGCATTCGAAAGATGAGATTCTGGTGGTTATCCATCCTGGTTCGGCGGTTGACAGCATCGTAAACAGGCGCCACCACCAGCAGGAGCGTCAGCGTCGGAATAACGCACAGTCATGAGTGATCCTGCTTTACGCGCAGTCGCATCATCACAATGCGTTGCCTGATACCGTGCCGTTCCAGCTTAGGGATCGGCCTCCCCCCTTGGGTGCCGGTCAACTCACCCTCAGAAGGGTCGCGATCTGCTCCGCCAGAGCCTGTGGTTTGAAGGGTTTATGGAGAACCGCGCAGCGCTCGATCCCTTCCGGTCTGTCGGTATAGCCGGTGATGAGCAGAACGGGCAGCGACGGCGCAAGACGCCGGGTCTCCTGGATCAGGGCGACGCCGCTCATGCCCGGCATGGCATAGTCGGTGATCATGACATCGACCGGCATCCGCTCCTGAAGAACCTTCAATGCCTCCAATCCACTCGTGGCGGCAATCACCTGGTACCCAAGCATCTTCAGGACGGCCGCCGCACCGGCCCGGACCAGCAGGTCGTCATCGACCAGCAGCACTACGGCACCGTCCCCCGGAATCGTCTCGGACGGCGGCTCCTGGGTCAAAGCCCGCGCCTCCGACGCGCGCGGGATGAAGATGGTCACCGAGGTCCCCTTGCCGACCTTGCTGGCGATCGTCACGCCGCCGCCGGATTGGGCAACCATGCCATAGACCATCGACAGGCCGGGGCCCGAGCCCCCACCGACACCCTTGGTGGTGAAGAAGGGTTCGAAGGCCCTGGCCAGCGTCGCCTCCTCCATGCCGATGCCGGTATCGGTCAGGCTGATCGCGACATAGTCGCCGGGTGCCAACTCCGCCGGGCATCCCGGTTCGCCCTGCCGCCTGATGGCGATGTTGTCGGCACGCAAGGTCAGAACCCCGCCTTGGGGCATCGCATCCCTTGCATTGATCGCCAGATTGAGGATCGCCGATTCCAGCCGCGCCGGATCGACCATCACCGGCGCCGTGCCCGGTGGAACATCGATGTCGAAACGGATCAGGCCGCCCAGCGTGCGTTCCAGCAAGGGCCGCATGCCCGCGATAAGGGGAAGCATGTGTGCCGGCTTCGGCGTGAGCATCTGACGCCGGGCGAAGGCGAGCAGCGAATGCGTCAGCTGGGCACCGCAAGCCGTTCGCGAAGCCAGAGCAACGGAACGCCTCGGCTTCGCCAGCGCCGTGCTGGCACAATCAGCGGCGGGGGAACCCTGTACTGTCCGCTGGTCCTGTTCCGGCGCCGCCGGAGTTCCAAGGGCAGCCACCGAGACTCCGCATTCGGCAATTCCGCCCATGGCGGGCATCCCGTCATCCGCACACCGACCGGAGGAACGCCCATGACCACGCTGTTCCACTCCAACGACGGGCAATACCCCCATGGTGCCGACGTGCTGCGCGAACAACTGCGCTGGACGAAAGCCGAGCGCCGCCGGGACAAGCCAGCCTGATGCGGGGGGCCGTGCTGGCCCGTCTCACCATGGCCTGCGCCGTGGCCGGCGCAACCGCCCTCCAGAGTCCTGGACCACATGACCCCGAACGCCACAGCGGCCGGCCGGGCGTAACTTCAGGCGCAATCCATTGATTACAAACAGTTCACGCTCTGGAATTCGGAAATATAAATTCAATTGCAGAAGTGTGCATATGAATATCCACAGCGGCTTCTTTTAATTTTTTCCTCCGATCGCCAATGTGTCGTAAGCTTCTAAGCATCTGAATTGGTGAATATCCGCGTACCGGCCTAATACCCTCCCACCATAGCGATTTGGTGGACCAGAACAGTGGATGTCGGCAAAGACCGAGTGGGGGTCGTGGTATGGGGCTGGAGGCGGACAAGATGTCATCGGATGAAAGCAGGGATCGGCATTGCCAGGACACACCGTCCATGGCTCCGGCTGAAGGGCGGGACACGCGGTCCGGCCCTTTGGCAATTGTTGGAATCGGCGCCTCGGCTGGCGGCCTCAAGGCCATCACCGCGCTGCTCAGCGCCGTGCCGGCGGCCAGCCGCCTTGCCTTCGTGGTGATCCAGCATCGGATTCCGAACAATGAAAGGCTGCTGTCCGACCTCCTGGCAAAAGTGACGCCGCTGTCGGTCCATACGGCCCATGACGGGATTCCGCTGGAGGCA
Source organism: Azospirillum palustre (assembly GCF_002573965.1). Taxonomy (NCBI): domain Bacteria; kingdom Pseudomonadati; phylum Pseudomonadota; class Alphaproteobacteria; order Rhodospirillales; family Azospirillaceae; genus Azospirillum; species Azospirillum palustre. The sequence continues at coordinate 385,314 of NZ_PDKW01000037.1, forward strand.
GATCACGTCTACATCGCTCCGGCAGGCTGGTTGCCGACCATGGAGGCCGGCCAGCTGCGCATTCGCGAATCGCAGCTGTCGACTGACGCGACCCTGCCCATCGACATCTTCTTCCGCACGTTGGCGACCGACCAACAGGAGAAGGCGATCTGCGTCGTGCTGTCCGGCACCGGTGCGGACGGCACCAATGGTCTGCGCTCGATCAAAGAATGCGGCGGGCTGGTGGTCGTGCAGGACCCGACAACCGCCGATTTCGACGGCATGCCGGGCAGCGCCATCGCCACCGGCATGGCCGATTACATCCTGGCGCCGGAACGTATGCCCGGCGTCATCGTCGATTTCGTTCACCAGCCCTATCTCGGCCCCGTGGCGGCAGAGCAGCCGGACGTACCGAACGCCGCACTGAGCGCCATCCTCGACCTGTTGAACGCACAGACCAAGCGCGACCACCGGGCATACAAGCCGCGATCGCTGGCCCGCCGCATCGAACGGCGCATGGGGATTCACCACATCGCCGACATGCCGGAATATCGATCCTTTCTGGGCACGCACCCGGCAGAGATCGAACTGCTGTCGCGCGACATTCTGATCAGCGTGACCCGCTTTTTCCGCGACGATCCGGCTTTCGAGGTCTTGGCCGGCGATTTCATCGCCCCGCTGGTGCGGAATCGGCCGGCGGGGAAGCCGATCCGCGTCTGGGTCCCGGCCTGCGCCACCGGGGAAGAGGCATACTCCATCGCCATCCTGCTGATGGAAGCCTGCGCGCAGAGCGGATCATCCCCCGACTTCCGGGTGTTCGCCACCGATGTGGACAGCCGGGCGCTGACCATCGCCCGCACCGGTCTGTATCCGGAAACCATCGCCGTCGACGTGTCGGTCGAACGGCTCGACCGCTATTTCACCAAGGCCGAGGGCGGCTACAAGGTGGCCAAGCCGTTGCGCGACGCGGTATCCTTCGCCCAGCACGACCTGCTCAGCGACCCGCCCTTTTCGAAGCTCGATCTGATCAGCTGCCGCAACATGCTGATCTACATCGAGCCGGACGTGCAGAAGTCCATCTTCGCGCTGTTCAATTTCGCTCTGGTCGAGAATGGCGGCCTGCTCCTCGGCACCGCGGAATCCATTGACGCGCGCTCCGACCTGTTCGCACCATTATCGAAGAAATGGCGCCTTTACCGGAAAATCGGCACGACACGCGGCAGCGCGGTGACGGTCCCGCCGACGAGCGGGCGGTCTGCGATCACGGTGCCGGCTCCGCCCACCTCCTTGCGTGGGACCAGCCCGGCCGACATCATCCGACAGGCCCTGTTGCTCGAATACGCCCCGGCGGCGGTTCTGATCGACGGGCTGCATCGCGTCCAATACCTGTTCGGTCCGACCGGCGAGTTTCTCGACCTGCCGACGGGGGAGCCGCCCTGGGATCTGACGGCGATGACGCGCGGGGAGTTGCGCCTGCAACTGCGCCGCGCCGTCGCCCAGGCGATCGCCTCGCACGGCCGTATCCAGATTTCCGGGATCAGGCACAACCGCCAGGGCGTCGTGGTATCGGTGACCATTCTGGTGATCCCGGTGCGCTTCCCCCGGGCCGGCAACGATCTGCTCCTGGTCACCTTCACGGCCGGCGACACGGCGCCAAGCATGCCGGCCGGCGAGGCCGCGCCGCCGCCGGCCGATATGGACGGCGTCGAACAGCTCGAAAGCGAGCTGCGCATGACCCGTGAAGAGTTGAACGACACCATCGAAGAACTCAGCGCCACCAGCGCGGCGTTGCGGGCCGCCAACGAGGAGATCCTGTCGATCGGGGAGGAGTACCAGTCGACCACCGAGGAGCTGGAGACCTCCAAGGAAGAGCTGCAATCCCTCAACGAGGAACTCAGCACGCTGAACGCCCAGCTCCATGAAAAGGTCGACGAGTTGGAGGCGACCACCAACGACCTCGGCAATCTGCTGAGCAGCACCGACATCGCCACGATCTTCCTGTCGTCGGACCTGCGGATCAAGCGTTTCACTCCGACGGCGACCCGGCTGTTCGCTCTGCTGCCGCAGGATACCGGACGCCCGATCACCGACATCGCCCGCCATTTCTCCGACCCATACCTGCTGGCCGACATCCGGTCGGTGTTGTCGTCAGTGACGCCTTCGGAACGGGAGGTGTCGATGGACGGCGACACCACCTACCTGCGCCGTATCCAGCCCTATCGCACGCAGCACGCTCGGGTGGAGGGGGTCGTCATCACCTTCAGCGACGTGACGCCGCTGAAGCGCACCAGTCTGGCCATGGCCCTGCGCGCGCGCCAGTACAAGCTGATCGCCGATCTCGGGCGCAAGGACCCCATCGGAGTGGAGGGGCCGGATACGCTGGTGGAAGCGGCCCACCTCATCGCCGAGGGGCTTGACGTGGACGGCGTCGCCATCCTCGGCCCCGGCGAGGATCCCTCCGGCCGGCGCACCGGGGACGCCGAGGATCTGATCCTGCTCGGCAGTGTCGGCTTCTCCCTTCCGCAGGATTCCGAGGTCAGGATCCCCAGCGACATGGCGACGCTGATCGGACGGGTGTTCCGGTCCCGGCAGCCGCTGATCGTCGAGGATTTCGCCACCGATCGGCGCGTCCGCTCCCCCGTGGCGCTGCCCGGCTGCCGGACTGCCAGCGGTCTGGCAGTCCCCTTCGGCAGCGAGGCACGGGGACCATCCGTCCTTGCGGTGCTCAGCCACACCGCCGGGCGGTTCAGCGATGCCGACCTGGAATTCGTCCAGGCCATCGCCAGCGTGCTGGGGCTGGTCATCGAACGGGCCGGGGTGCTGCGCGCGGCGCGGGCGGAGCGCGACTTCGCCCAGGCCATCGTCGATACGGTTCGCGAACCGCTTCTGGTGCTGGACGAGACGTTGCGGGTGGTCGGCGCCAGTGCTGCCTTCCACCAATCCTTCGCCACCACGCCGGATGGCGTGCTCGGTATCGATCTGGCGGAGATGGCCGGCGGTCTGCTGGCCGATCCCGCCCTTCACCAGGCGCTGGAACGGATTATACCCGACGGCACGGTCATCGAGGCGCTGGAGCTGACTGTCGGTCGAGAGCCGGGCGGTCAAAAGTCCGGCAGCCAAGGGTCCGGCGGCCAAGACACCGATGACCGGTATTTCGCCCGACGCCGCACGCTGCTGCTGAATGCCCGCCGCTTGAACAAGGCTGGCGGGCTGATCTTGTTGGCCCTGGAGGACGTCACCGAGCAGGTGCGAGTCCGCGAAGCCCTCGCCGCCGCCAAGGCGGCCGCCGAACAGGCAAGCGCCAGCAAGACCCGCTTTCTCGCCGCCGCCAGCCACGATCTGCGTCAGCCGGTCCAGGCACTGATCATGTTCCATCATCTGGTGGCAATGCAGCCACAAGGCGAGGCGGCGGGCAAGCTGCTGGTGAGTATGGGCAACGCGTTGGGCGCCATGACCGCCATGCTGGACGATATCCTGGATGTGTCGCGCCTGGACGCCGGCGTCATCGACGTGACGCTTCGGTCATTCCCGATCCAGGCGATGATCGCCGCGCTGCACGCCGAGCTTTCGCCGCTGGCCGAAGCCGCCGAGCTGACGCTGCACGGCGTCCGGACCGGCCTGACGGTGCGGAGCGATCCCAAGCTGCTGGAACGCATCCTGCGGAACTTCATTGCCAACGCGATCAAATACACCGACCAGGGCCACATCCTGGTGGGGTGCCGCCGCGCCGGCCCGAACCTGCGTATCCAGGTTTGGGACACCGGGCGCGGCATTCCGCCGAACCAGCTGGCGTCGATCTTCGAGGAATTCCATCAGGTCGACAATCCGGAGCGCGACCGGCGGCAGGGGCTCGGGCTGGGGCTTGCCATCGTGGAACGCCTTGCCACGCTGCTTCAGCACCCGATCCAGGTCCAATCGACACCAGGGCGGGGATCGATGTTCGAGATCCTGGTTCCGTTGGCCAGTCCGGAGGATCCCGTTCCGAAAGAGGAGGAGACGGCGATACCCGATGGCGGCAACGGCGAGCGGGTGGTGGTGATCGACGACGACCCGGCGGTTCTCGACGGGGTTGCCGCCTTCCTCCATGAATTGAATTATGATGTGGTGGCGGCATCCGACGGCGACATGGCGGTGGAGCGACTGGAGAGCCGGGCGCCGGACCTGGTCATCGCCGATTTCCGGCTCAGGGGCACGGAAACCGGATCTGAAGCAATCCGGCGGCTGGAGCGGCACTTCGCCACCCGGCTGCCCGGGATCCTCCTGACAGGTGATACCTCGCCCGCGCGCATCCGGGAAGCGAGTGCCAGCGGCTTCCTGCTGCTGCACAAGCCGCTCAGCCCGGAGCCTCTGCTGACCGCCATAAGACGGTCCCTCACAACCCAACCATTGAAGCCGGGAAGCGCCTGAGGATGAGGTTGAGGACGAGAGGGCCGATGGTTCCATTGCAGAGTTTGCCGGTGGATGCGGAAAGCACCATGTGCCGCATCCTCAGGCGGGCACTACACGAAAATCAAAGCAACAGCACATCGTCTGTCCATTTTCTACACGGGAAAATGTTCATCCAAACCGAGTGTGTGCTTCCGATAGCCGTGACGGTTCCCGGCCAACGTCAATACCAGCGGGAGCGCGGCTCCCAATTCCGCAACTGGGACGACGCTGGTGGTGCACGACCGCGAGAGGATGCTAAAGAGTGAGTTGACCGTTGGCGTAAAAATTTGGCATCGACGGTAGAATGGAACGCCGACGGGGACGCCGGGTTGCCGAACCGTGGATCGTCTCAGTTGAAATATCGAGAAATGCACTGTCAGCGAATACGCCATCAGCGGTATCCTCAAATGAATTCGGTTCGGTCCTTCGGGAGCCGCGGAAGGGCAGCAGCATGAACGACAAGGCATCCTTCCCGATCGTCGGAATCGGCGCGTCCGCTGGAGGGGTGGAGGCCTTGGAGGGACTGTTCCGTACCTTGCCCGCCGACAGCGGCATGGCCTTCGTGGTCGTCACCCATCTGGCGCCGCAGCATGAAAGCCTTCTGGCGGACATCATCGGTCGGTGTACCCCCACACCGGCACGCCAAGCCGTTGACGGGGATTTGGTCGAACCCGACCACATCTACACCCTGCAATCCGGAACCCTGCTGACGATCGAAGGCGGCCGGTTGCGTGTCCGGCCGGACAATGCCGCCCATCGCGACCGCAACCCGATCGACCTCTTCCTCAATTCCCTAGCCAGCGACCGGGGTGAAAGGGCCGTCGGCATCATCCTGTCGGGCAGCGGCAGCGACGGCACCCTGGGCGTCAAGGCGATCAAGGAGCGGGGCGGCTTCACCATTGCGCAGGGCCATGACGGCATCCACCGCCATGACGGAATGCCGAACAGCGCCATCGCCACCGGCGTCGTCGACCTTGTCGCGCCGGTGGAGACGATGGCGGCGACGCTGGTGGACTACACGCGAACCGCCACGCCGCTGGGCGACCTGACGAGCGAGAAGGAGGTGCGTGAGGATGCGCGGCTGGAGGCGGCGCGCCGAAGCATCACCACGATCCTGCGCAACCAAGTCGGACACGACTTCCGCGGCTACAAGCACAACACCTTTCTGCGCCGGGTCCAACGCAGGATGCAGGCCCTGCGGCTGACGGACATCGACAGCTATGTCGGCTATCTGCGCGAGGATCGCACCGAAGCCGCGGCGCTGTTTCGCGACCTGTTGATCGGCGTCACCACCTTCTTCCGCGATGGCGAGACCTTCCAGGCGCTGGAGGAGCTCGTCATCCCGCATCTGTTCGCCGGGAAGAGCACCGGCGATGCAGTGCGCGTCTGGGTTCCCGGCTGCGCCACCGGCGAGGAGGTGTATTCCATCGCCATGCTGCTGTCGGAATATGCGGAATCCCTCCACTCCGTACCGAAGATCCAGGTCTTTGCCACCGACATCGACGAGCATGCCCTCGAGGTGGCCCGTACCGGGCGCTATCCCGCCAGTCTGGTGCGGGATGTCCCGGCTGACCGGCTCAAACGCCATTTCATCGAAGACGGCACCAGCTATGTCGTCCGCAAGGAGGTGCGCGACCTGTGCATCTTCTCGGCGCACAGCCTTGTCCGCGACCCGCCGTTTTCGCGCATCGACCTAATTTCCTGCCGCAACCTGCTCATCTACCTGGGGGTGGAGCTTCAGGATCAGGTCATCCCCATGTTCCACTATGCGTTGCGACCCAGCAGCTATCTGTTCCTCGGCGTGGCCGAGACGATCGGGCAGCATCAGGCCCTGTTTGTGCCCATCGACAAGAAGCACCGTCTGTTCCGCCGGCAGGACACCGCTTCGGTGACAATCCCCTTCGCCTTGGCGGAGCATGGCGGCCGCTCGGTTCGTGGAGGGGCTGAGACGCCCCGCTCCATCCAGTCCAATGCCGCCAACCTGCGCGGGCATGTGGAGGCGCGCGTTCTGGAGCGTTTCGCCCCGGCCCACATCGTCGTCAACCAGAACGGTGAGGTGGTCTATTATTCCGCCAACACCGGCAAGTACCTTCAGGCGCCTCCCGGCGCCCCGAACCGCCAGCTTCTGGCGATGGCCCGTAAGGGGCTGCGGCTGGATCTGCGCGGCGCCGTGCACGAGGCGATGCAGACCCACAAGCCGGTGACCCGCAAGCACCTTGCGGTGGAGGTGGACGATCGCGTCCAAGTGCTGGATCTGACGATCGAACCGTTCGACCGAGAGGGGGAGGCCTTCTTCCTGGTTCTGTTTTCCGACGTCGGCCGCCCCAGTCCGCCGGAGGAGATTTACGGCAAGGAAAGTCAGTGGGGTCAGGATCCCGTTGTGGTCGAGCAGTTGGAGCGTGAACTTCGCGACACCAAGGAACGTCTTCAGAGCACGATTGAAGAATACGAGACCTCCCTGGAGGAGTTGAAGTCCGCCAACGAGGAGCTCATCTCGGTCAATGAGGAGCTGCAATCGACCAACGAAGAGCTGGAAACGGCCAAGGAGGAAACGCAGTCCGTCAACGAAGAGCTCCACGCCGTCAACATCGAGCTCAACAGCAAGGTCGAGGAGCTGGATCAGTCCAACAACGACCTCCAGAATCTGTTCAACAGCACCCAGATCGGGATCGTCTTCCTGGACCGCTGCCTGCTGATCCGGAGCTTCACGCCGGCGGTCACCCGGATTTTCAATTTGATCGCGAGCGACCGCGGCCGCCCGCTGACCGATATCGTCAGTCATCTCGATCAATTGGATCTTGACCACGACCTCGGCCAAGCCCTTGCGGGGACGGAGCCGGTGGAAAAGGCGGTCCGCTCCCGGGACGGCACCAAGCACTACATCATGCGCATCCTGCCGTACCGGAACGCCCGCAACGATCTGGAAGGCCTGTTGTTGACCTTTGTGGACGTAACGTCACTCAAGGAGGCCGAGGAGCAGCAGCGCCAGCTGATCGGCGAACTCGACCATCGGGTCAAGAACATGCTCGCCGTTGTGATCGCCTTGGCCCAGCAGACGCTGAAGACGATCGCCAAGGCTCCGGAATGTACCGCGTTTCTCGGGCGCCTGCAGGCGGTTGCCAGCACCTACGATCTGCTGACCCGTGACCGTTGGGGGAATATTCCCCTGAATGACATCGTGCTCAACGAGGCGAAACCCTATGCCGGCAGCGAAGGACGGTTCGTCGTTGAAGGACCCGCCGTTCAGCTCCGGCCCAAGGCCGCTCTGGCGCTCGGTATGGTGATCCACGAGCTGGTGACCAACGCCGTCAAATACGGCGCATTGTCGGTGGCCGAGGGTCGCGTCGTCGTGACCTGGGAGATCGGGGAGAAGGATGCCGATGCGGCACTGCTTGTCCATTGGCGCGAGACGGACGGCCCGGTGCTGTCGCCGCCCTCCCATCATGGCTTCGGCTCCAAGCTGATCACCCAGCAGATCCGCTACGAACTGCGTGGCGACGCCACGGTCGATTACCGTCCGACCGGCCTTGAGGCGACCTTCACCGTACCGATTGCCCAACTGAGGAGCGACGACGACGCTCCCGACTTCCCTGAGAGCGCCCGGTGACTGCAAAGCGTCTGGACGGCTGCCGGATCGTGATCGTCGAGGACGAACTGCTGATCGCCATGATGCTGGAGGAAATTCTGCAGGACGCGGGAGCCACGATAGTCGGCATGGCCGGCTGCGTGGCGGATGCTCTGGCGCTGATCGAGCGGGAAGACTTCGACGCCGCCGTGCTGGATGCCCGCCTCGATGATGAGCGGGTGACCGCCATCGCCGACGCGCTCGAAGCCGGCGCAAAGCCCTTCGTCTTCCACTCGGGATATGGACCGGAGCATCTGCCGTCACGGCACCGTCACCGGCCGTTGCTTCGCAAGCCGTCCAATCCCGCTGCCATCGTCCGCATGCTGTACGCTGCCATCGGCTGAACGGGGAGCGGTGAACCGGGCAAGGTGGGAAATTTCTGAAGGCGATGGTGCCGGATGGTCGCGTCCGCTGTTGATCCGGCGGTGATGGACAGAACTGAACGATAAGAGTCCGGCATGGATCGGCAGTCTCGGGACATTGTTGTCGTTGCGGCGTCCGCTGGTGGCGTTCAGGCGCTCCAGCGACTGGTCAGCCAACTTCCTGCCGACTTGGCAGCGACCCTTTTTGTCGTCGTCCACATCGGTACCAACCGTCCCAGTCTTCTGCCTCATCTCCTGAGCCGAGCCGGCCCCATCCCTGCCTATCATCCCGTTCATGGCCAGCCCATCGAACGCGGTCGGATCTACGTTGCGCCGCCCGATCTCCACATGCGGCTGCAGCCGGGGGCCATTCACCTTGATCGCGGCCCTAAGGTCCGCCACACCCGCCCGGCAGCGGACCCGCTTTTCGAGTCTGCGGCAGCGACATACGGGGCGAGAACGGTCGGGGTCGTGCTGACCGGCGGGGATTTCGACGCAACGGCAGGCGCCAGAGCCATCAAGGCGCAGGGCGGCCTTATCATCGTTCAGCAACCTCACGAAGCCGAAGCACCCTCGATGCCGCTCAGCGCCCTGCGTGACGATCACCCGGACCACATCCTCCACATCGACGATATGCCTTCACTTCTGGTCGATTTGGCCGAAGGGATGTAGCCAATCGCGTCAGGCAACGGTGACTGTCTGAGGAACTCGGCAGCTTTCGCTGCATTGTGGACGATCCTTCGGTTCCAATCATTTCATCGCCTCATGCAGCGCTTGTACGACAGTGGACGAAAGCGACGGCTTACGGAGCAGGGGGCGATGACAGTGGGAGCTTGGCAGATGCTCGGGGCCATATCCCGAGTGAAAAACAAAGGGGATGCCCCGTGCGTCCAGAGCCTCGGCAACGGAGGTGACCGGTTCTTCGTCCAATCTGGCATCCAGAAGCGCAACATGGAAGGTTTCGGCTTCGATCAGAGCGAGAGCGTCCACGGTCGAAGCGGCAAGCCGAACCACACTGGCGCCTGCCTCCAAGACTGCCGCCTCCAATACGACGGTAACGAGGAACTCGTCCTCAACGATGAGGACACGACGGTCGTTCAGCAGCCTTCCAGACATCCGCAGCCCTCCTGTTTTGGGGTTTCTCCAGAAGATATGCCAGTGGTCGCCGATGTGTTGCCGGGCAAAAGCTATGGACCCGCGCGCCGATGGAGATCTCTTTTCTGATATTGGCAATAATAACTGCCAGCACTATAATTGGTGGCGCTTTCGATCTGAGAAAAGAAAAATATTTCAAAGCCGACAATTTTGCGTTGTCCGGTGTGCCGGTTCCGACGAAAGTTTGGCCCTGCCATTCCAACCCAGCCATGATTGGATGGACTTGCCCGGAGAAAATGAAGGGCCTCCATCTTTAGCCTGAGGGGCTAGGAGTTTTGGCACGGGTAACGGTCAACGGCGTAAGGTGACGGAAAAGTTCAAGCGATAAGCCGTTCGACTGATCGCGACGAGTGGCCGAACCCTCCCGACACAGAAGGTCGAGGCCCGCAGCGGCAAGGTTTTCAACATCATGACCGGCCTCGGGATGCCAGTCTCGCGCAGGGTCGTCTGAACGCCGACTTTTCAGGATGGAGCCCTTCTCGACGCCCTGAGTTCCACATCACTGTCGTGGAGCGACATAACGGAAGAACACCTGCTTGATGATCTCCACGAGGACGAGATAGGTGACGACGGCGGCTACCAAGAACAGATAGAAGGATGTCGGCGGCACCACGAAGCCGAAGAAGGATGCCAGCGGGGTCAGCGGCAGCAGCGCGCCGACGGCGGCAGCTCCCAGCGACAACCCGGCCAGTATTGCGTTGGGTCGGCTGAGCCATGGGCTGCGGCGGGTGCGGATCACGAAGATGACCAGCACCTGGGTGGCAAGACTCTCCACGAACCATCCGGTCTGGAAGAGCGCCTCATCGGCGTTGAACAGGTGAAGCAAGGCGTAAAAGGTCAGGAAGTCGAACAGCGAGCTGACTGGACCCAACACCAGCATGAAGCGCTGGATCAGCCGCAGATCCCACTGCACCGGCAGGGCCAACGCCTCCGCCTCCACGTTGTCGAGCGGAACGCCGGCCTCCGACGCATCGTAGAGCAGGTTGTTGAGCAGCACCTGGGTCGGCAGCATCGGCAGGCCTGCCGATGCTGCCGACCCAGGTGCTGCTCAACAACCTGCTCTACGATGCGTCGGAGGCCGGCGTTCCGCTCGACACCGTGGAGACGGAGGCGTTGGCCCTGCCGGTGCAGTGGGATCTGCGGCTGATCCAGCGCTTCATGCTGGTGCTGGGTCCAGTCAGCTCTCTGTTCGATTTCCTGACCTTCTACGCCTTGCTTCACCTGTTCAACGCCGATGAGGCGCTCTTCCAGACCGGATGGTTCGTCGAGAGCCTTGCCACCCAGGTGCTGGTCATCTTCGTGATCCGCACCCGCCGCAGCCCCTGGCTCAGCCGACCCAACGCAATCCTGGCCGGGTTGTCGCTGGGAGCTGCCGCCGTCGGCGCGCTGCTGCCGCTGACGGCGCTGGCATCCTTCTTCGGCTTCGTGGTTCCTCCAGCCTCCTTCTACCTGTTCCTGGTGGCCGCCGTCGTCACCTATCTGGTCCTCGTGGAGATCGTCAAACGGGTGTTCTTCCACTACATCGCTCCACGACGGTGATGCGGCACTCAGGGCGTCGACGGGCTCCATCCTGGGAAGTTGGCGTTCAGGCGACCCTGCGGGAAACTGGCATCCCGAGGCCGGTCATGATGTTGAAGACCTTGCAGCCGACGCGGGCCTCGACGTTCTGAGTTGGGAGGGTCTGACAACTCGTCGCGATCAGCCGAACGGCTTCTTGCTTGAACTCTTTGGTCCCCTTGCGCCGTTGACCGTTACCCATGCCAAACCTCCCAGTCCCTCGGGCTATAGATGGAGGCCCTTCATTTTCTCCGGGCAAGTCCATCCAATCATTGCTGGGTTGGAATGGCAGGGCCAAACTTTCTTCGGAACCGGCACGTGGGCCAACGCCAAATTGCAGGAGCTGGGATATTTTTCCTTTCCCAAATCGGGGATACCACTTTTTATAGCATTTTCATATGTTTACGCCACCATTATGAGAAAGCCGACTCCCATCAGCGTGCATAGCCATTGCTTTTGTCCAACTGTACAGCGAAGGCCAAAGGCATATGGTCTACGGGACGCCTGATTAAAGGGAGCGGCGGATGTCCGAAAAGCTGCTGAACGACCGTCGTGTCCTCATCGTGGAGGACGAATTCCTCGTCACCGTCGTATTGGAGGCGGCAGTCTTGGAGGCAGGCGCCAGTGTGGTTCGGCTTGCCGCTTCGACCGTGGACGCTCTTGCGCTGATTGAAGCCGCCCCCTTCGATGTTGCGCTTCTGGACGCCCGATTGGATGAAGAGCCGGTCGATGACGTTGCCGAAGCTTTGGAAAAACGAGGCATTCCATTCGTTTTCCATTCGGGATATGGTCCGGAACATCTTCCAAGCAGCCATCGTCATCGCCCCCTGCTCCGCAAGCCATCGCTTTCATCCAGTGTCGTCCATGCACTGTACGAGGCGATGAAATAACTGGAACCGGGCGGAAGGCCCATTGCAGCAAAAGACGCCGACTCTCTGCCGGCCTCTTATGGGTCGGTTCTGTCCCTCATCATCGTTGGATCGACGGTGGACGCGGCCATCCGGCGCCGTGCCTTTTATAATTTTCCACTTTGATGGGCTCGTCGGTGCCCGCTCAGGCCATGGCAGTGCACAACATGCGAACGATGGCAGCGGGGGCGCAGAGCTTCCGGAGCAGCGGTCTGTGCCGGTGTCGTTGCGGAAGCAGCTCCGGCCCGTATCCCGAGTGGAAGACAAAAGGCTTCGCGCCGGCTTCGAGCGCGTCGGCGACGGCGGTCACCCGCTCATCGTCGAGCCGGACATCCAGGATGGCGGCATCGAAATCTTCCCGTTCGATCAGCGCCAAGGCATCCGCCACGCAGCTGGCCATGCCGACGATGGTCGCTCCCGCATCCTGCAGGATCTCCTCCAATGCCATGGCGATCAACAATTCGTCCTCGACGATCATGATCCGGCAGCCTTCCAGATGCTTTCCGGTCATCGGGTATTCTCAAGGGAGGCGGGGCTTTCGTCGTCGCTCCTCGTCTGGGCGACCGGTACGGTGAACGTCGCCTGGAGGCCAGCCGGAGCGTAATCCACCATGACATCGCCACGCAGTTCGTAGCGGATTTGCTGGGTGATCAGTTTGGAGCCGAAGCCGTGATGGGTGGGAGGCGACACCGGGGGACCGTCCGTCTCGCGCCAATGGACAAGCAGCACCGCATCGGCATCCCTTTGCCCGAATTCCCAGGTCACGGCGACGCGCCCGTCCGCCACGGACAATGCGCCGTATTTCAGCGCGTTGGTCACCAACTCGTGGATCACCATGCCGAGCGCCAACGCGGCCTTGGGCCGGAGTTGAACGGCAGGTCCGTCAACGGCGAAGCGTCCTTCGCTGGTGGCATAAGGCTTCACTTCATTGAGCACGACGTCGCTGAGGGGGATATTCCCCCAACCGTCACGGGTCAGCAGATCGTAGGTGCTGGCGATCGCCTGCAGGCGGCCGAGAAACGCCGTGCATTCCGGTGCCTCGGCAATCGCCTTCAGCGTCTGCTGGGCCAAGGCGGTGACGACGGCCAGCATGTTCTTGACGCGGTGGTCAAGTTCACCGATGAGCTGGCGCTGCTGCTCCTCGGCCTCCTTGAGCGACGTCACGTCCACGAAGGTCAACAACAAGCCTTCCAGATCGTTGCGGGCTTTCCGGTAAGGCAGGATGCGCATCATGTAGTGCCTGGTCCCGTCCCTGGACCGAACCGCCTTTTCCACGGTCGCCGGGTCGGTAAGCGCATGTCTCAGATCCCGATCCAGATCGACCTGATCGAGATGGCTGACGATATCGGTCAGCGGACGGCCGCGGTCGCTCGCGATCAGATTGAAAATCCGGGTGACCGCCGGCGTGAAACTCCGGATCAGCAGGGATCGGTCCAGGAAAATGATCCCGATCTGGGTGCTGTTGAACAGATTCTGGAGATCGTTGTTGGACTGATCGAGTTCCTCGACCTTGCCGTTGAGTTCGATGTTGACGGCGTGAAGCTCTTCATTGACCGACTGCGTTTCCTCCTTGGCCGTTTCCAGCTCTTCATTGGTCGATTGCAGTTCCTCGTTGACCGAGATGAGTTCCTCGTTGGCGGACTTCAGTTCCTCCAATGAGGTTTCATACTCTTCGATCGTGCTCTGGAGACGCTCCTTGGTATCGCGCAGTTCACGTTCCAGCTGCTCCACCGCAACGGGATCCTGGCCCCAGTGACGCTCCTTGCCGTAGATCTCCTCCGCGGGACTTGGGCCTCCGACATCGGAAAACAGGACCAGGGAAAAGGGTTCCCCTTCGCGGTCGAACGGCTCGATCGTCAGATCGAGCACTTGGACACGATCGTCCACCTCCACCGCCAGGTGTTTGCGGGTTACCGGCTTGTGGGTCTGCATCGCCTCGTGCAGGGCGCCGCGAAGATCGAGCCGCAGTCCCTTGCGGGCCATCGCCAGAAGCTGGCGGTTCGGAGCGCCGGGAGGCGCCTGAAGATACTTGCCGGTGTTGGCGGAATAATAGACCACCTCGCCGTTCTGGTTGACGACGACATGGGCCGGAGCGAAACGCTCCAGCACGCGCGCCTCCACATGCCCACGCAGATTGGCGGCATTGGACTGGATCGAACGGGGGTTCTCGGCCGATCCGCGGGTGGTGCGGCCGCCATGCTCCGCCATGGCGAAGGGAATGGTGACGGAAACCGCATCCTGTCGGCGGAACAGGCGATGCTTTTTGTCCATGGGCACGAACAGCGTCTGATGCTGCCCGATCGTCTCGGCCACGCCGAGGAAAAGATAGCCGCCGGGGCGCAATGCATAGTGGAACATCGGGATGACCTGATCCTGAAGTCCCATCCCCAGGTAAATGAGCAGATTGCGGCACGAAATCAGGTCGATGCGTGAAAAGGGCGGGTCACGGACGACGCTGTGCGCCGAGAAGATGCACAGGTCGCGCACCTCCTTGCGAACGAGATAGCTGGTGCCGTCCTCAGTGAAATGGCGTTTAAGCCGGTCTGCCGGCACATCCCGCACCAGATTGGCGGGATAGCGCCCGGTGCGTGCCACCTCCAGGGCATGCTCGTCGATGTCGGTGGCGAAGACCTGGATCTTCGGCACGCTGTGGAGGGTTTCCGCATGTTCGGACAGCAGCATGGCGATGGAGTACACCTCCTCGCCGGTGGCGCATCCCGGAACCCAGACGCGCACCGCATCGCCGGCGCTTTTCCCGGTGAACAGATGCGGGATGACGAGGTCCTCCAGCGCCTGGAAGGTCTCGCCGTCGCGGAAGAAGGTGGTGACGCCGATCAGCAGATCGCGAAACAGTGCCGCGGCTTCCGTGCGGTCCTGACGCAGGTGTTCGACATAGCTGTCGATGTCCGTCAGCCGCAGGGCCTGCATCCTGCGTTGGACACGGCGGAGGAAAGTGTTGTGCTTGTAGCCCTGGAAATCGTGCCCGATCTGATTGCGCAGAATGGTGGTGATGCTCCTGCGTGCCGCTTCCAGCCGCGCATCCTCTTGAACATCCTTCTCACCCGTCAGATCGCCCAGCGACGTGGCGGTTCGCGCGTAGTCCACCAGCGTCGCCGCAATCGTTTCCACCGGCGCGACAAGGTCGACGACGCCGGTGGCGATGGCGCTGTTCGGCATGCCGTCATGGCGGGGAATTCCGTCATGCCCCTGGGCGATGGTGAAGCCGCCCCGTTCCTTGATCGCCTTGACGCCCAGGGTGCCGTCGCTGCCGCCACCCGACAGGATGATGCCGACCGCTCTTTCACCGCAGTCGCTGGCGAGCGAGCTGAGGAAGAGGTCGATCGGGTTGCGCTCGCGGCGGGAGGCGCTGTCCGGCCGGACATGCAGCCGGCCGCTGTCGATGGTCAGCAGGGTTCCGGGCTGCAGGGTGTAGATGCGGTTCGCCTCGACCAAATCCCCGTCGCAGGCCTGATGCGCCGGCGTGGGCGTGCATCGGCCGATGATGTCGGCCAGCAGGCTTTCGTGTTCCGGTGACAGATGCGTCACGACCACGAAGGCCATGCCGCTGTCGGCGGGAACGGCACCGAACAGCCCCTCCAAGGCCTCCACCCCGCCAGCGGATGCGCCGATCCCGACGATTGGGAAGGATGCCTTGTCGCTCATGCTGCTGCCCTTCCACAGATCCTGACGATCCGGATCGATGTCGTTTGAGGATGCCGGGGATGGCGCTCTTGTCGGCCATGAGCTTTTCTACATTTCAACTGGAGCACCCCCGCGGGACGATGGCCGGCCGTCCCTGGTGGCGTTCTTCCTCACAGTCGATGCCAAATTCCGACGCAGACGGTCAACTCACTCTTTAGCACCCTGCTTTGGTTGCGCACCACCGTCATCGTCCCAGTTGCGTAGCGGAGTGCCGCGCTCCCGCTGGCGTAGACGCTCATCGCCGATCTTCAGGGGCACCGAAGGCACGGACGCGGTCTGAATGAACATTTTCCCGTTCAGGAAATGGACTGACGACGAACGATGTTTCAGTTGCACGGTTTGCATGACGACATCTCCTCTGCGGTAAACTTCGGTGCGGAGCGGCTTTTTGCGATGGGCGGAACATTGCTTTGCCCGGGCCTCGCAACGGGGTTCATCCGGGCAGGGGATTTCCGTTGTCCGCCGGCTCCAGGAGCCGGCCCAGTTCATCGGGGTCGATGAGCACCGTCTGCTCCATGGCCATTCCGCGATTGGACTGCGGAAGACGGATCCAGGTCGCGCTGCGCCGATACACAGGGAAGGAGAGCGAGTCGATCAACTCCTCGTCGGTCTCCACGATGTAGCTTCCCGCCGGTTGCACCCCGTCGACGCCGCTCAAGGCAAAAGGATGGGCGAACGTTACGGTCCTGCTGGTGGTGCGGGTGAATGCGTTGGTCATCGGAGGGTGCTCCCATTCATGTCCGGCGGATTTCCTTGAAAGCAGCTGTCTATCCGCCCGAACTGGAGAACAGCAACCCGGCAAGAAAGCCGACTGAGACGCCAAGTGTCAGATAAGCCATGTTCTTCCATTTCGGCGCGGACAAAGCCCAGGCGGCACGCTCTGAAACCATCCACTCCGACAACGTCCCGTGCGTGAGCGACATGGCGATCTCCTTCCGGATATTTGGTTCGAAATATGGCGTCGGCAAATTTTATTACAATGGGGAAGAGCAAATAATTACATTGATGCTTATTTGAGTCGTGCTGCCGACTGACTCCGCTGGACAGGACCCTCTACCTGAATGATTCTTGAGCATCCCTTATGGCTGCCTTCTCTCCATTTGGCGCGATTGAGCAACGGCTTGCATGCCAAAGCCCGCGGCAAGAACCTGCCATACGCCGCTTTGCCGGATGGGACGCCCGTCCAACAGCATTGTCGATCATGTCCGGACGGATGGTCTTCCCCCCGCAGAGCCATACGCGGCCCTGACCGATGTGAGCCACGGCTCAAAAAAACATGGACCGGACCGCCTCGACCGACTGCCAGACGGTGATCGCCGTGGCGATGAGAACGGCGG
The DNA here is from genome assembly GCF_002573965.1 of Azospirillum palustre. Taxonomy (NCBI): domain Bacteria; kingdom Pseudomonadati; phylum Pseudomonadota; class Alphaproteobacteria; order Rhodospirillales; family Azospirillaceae; genus Azospirillum; species Azospirillum palustre. The sequence goes on from NZ_PDKW01000037.1 coordinate 402,367, forward strand.
CGGCCATCGCCAACGACACTGCCAGCAACACCCCGTCCTCTTCCAGATAGGCCAAGGCGATCAGCATGATCGTCACCGCCGGGACGACATTGCTCAGCGGAATGGGAACGAAGAAGACGCCTGCCAGCACGAGGACGACCAATCCGACCACGCGCGTCGTCGTCTCGAACGGCAACTTCCAGCGTGGGCGTATGACCGTCTCCATGCGCCTCAGCACCGGCACGGTACGATCGACCATACGGACCAGGCGCTGTGTCGAGAAACGCCGCGACATGATCGTCCTGGGAAAGGCCGGAGTCTCCCGCGCGAGGATCATCTGGAGGGCGGGAATGGTCAGCAGCAGCCCGACGACCGGCGATGTTCCCGGAGTCAGCCCGATCAGTGCCAGCAACAGAAGAACGACGCCGAAGGAGCGCTTGTGCAGCCTGTCCAGCAGCCAGCCGAATGTAACGCCCTCGGCCGGAGCTTCGGCGAGCAGGCCACGCAAAACCTCGGATGTCGGGACATGTGGGGGCAAGACCGAGGTCATGACCGCATCGCTCCGGCCGTTTCGGTGGGGCGACAGCGATGTGTCATGCCGGGATCGACACCGTAACGGTCGTGCCGGCGCCGGACCCGACGGCCAGACCGCCTTTGACCTGCTCGGCCAGCAACTCCATCAAGGTGAGGCCGAGCGACCCCGTGCGTCGTTCGTCGGCCATGCCGATGCCATCGTCACCGATGCTCATGCGCAGAACTTCGTACGAGAGGTGGGATCGGCGATCAGCATGGGCATCAGGGTCGTTTCCGCGGCCACCACAAAGCGGCCACCGCGCGCTGCCTCAATCCTGACCATTCTCTCTGCGTCCTGTTGGTCGCGGGGATTATCGGTCATGCAGCGCTCCTTCGTCCGATCCATTGTTCGAAAAGGATATAGCCGCTAAATGCAGTCTTCCCAGGCGAAGAAGTGGCAGAGCCCGTTCGCCAGATTGGCCCCGAATGGCAAAACATAACGATTGATCCATAGCAAAAAATCTCCTGGCATTCTTGCGTATGTAAAATATAGCTTCGCGATACCAAAAGAACATATCCTTTATATTTAGCAATTTATAGTTCTTAATTTCAGATTCTATTTTAGAAGGCATTGATATTTTGCGGTGCGGTATAATATAGGATTAAGTCATCGAGGTAGAGCACAGCGCTCCCTTTCAGCTCTCGCACCCCAAACAGTCATGGAGACGTCATGGACGACGGCACTCATCCCACATCCACAATTCGCCCGACCAATCGCCCCACCATTCGCAGTGCCAGCGACGAAGCCGCGGCGGGCAACGACGCGCCGAAGGAGGCCGGCATCCGCAGCGCCAGCGAGGAGCACACAGCGAAACCTGCCCGTGAGCTTGGTCAGCAGCCGAGGCCCTGGCCGCCGAAGCTGCCCGGCGCTTCAGGCAACCAGGGCTTTCCGGAAACCGTCCGGACCGCCGGACAAAGATTTGACCGTGCTGTCAAAGACGGGCTCGACGAGAGTGGCGGTCGGGCCACGGCACTCGGCGGCGCCCTGATGGCAGGCTACGGAACGGCCATGTCAGAAGCGGTCTCCTTCATGGGCCAAGCCGCGGAACGCCAGAACGAGCTGTTGGGCAGCATGCTCCAGGCCCGCGGCCCGCAGGACATCATGACGGCGGGACAACGCTACCTGCTCGGCGGATGGCTGGCCTTCTTCGAGGTCAATGTCCGCGTCGCCCAGGCCGCGTCCCGGATGTCGCAAGACACCGCGTACAGCCCGCCCCGGCCTGGCGCCTGACGCCGCCGGCACTCTCCAAAACCGCATGACAGTATCTCGGGAGGATCTCCGTTGACCGGTTCGGAAAAGGAGACGCAGACGCTTCTCACCGTCGAAGAGCAGGTGGGCGTCCGCAAACGCCGACAGGTCACCGGGACCGTCCGCGCCAGCACCTTCAGCCATGAGCGGGAACAGTCGGTAGAAGCCGACCTGTCGATGGAAACACTGGAGGTCGAGCGGGTTCCCATCGGACGGTTCGTCGACGGCCCGATCCCCGACCGTCAGGACGGCGACACCACCGTCATCTCGGTGATCGAGGAGGTGGCGACGGTGGAGGTTCGCCTGAAGCTGGTGGAGGAGGTCCGGATCACCCGCCGCACCACGGTCGGCAGGATGTCCGACACCGTCACGCTGCGCCGTCAGGAAGTGGTGATCGACCGGGATCCGGCGTTGGAAGAGGACTCCGAGGTCTGACCCGCCCGGAACTACACAAACAAATACACAAACTACCCGAAACACCCGAAATTCCATTGGAGACCATCATGAGCACGATCGTCATCGGACTTTACAAGGAAAGCGGTTCGGCCAGGAATGCGTTCCAGGCGTTGGTCGCGGCAGGTTGCCAGGAGGTCGACATCGAGACCTTCGACGGTGCCGACAGCGCCGACGAGGCAGCCCAGGGACTGCTGGGACATGGATTTGAAAAGGACTTGGCCGATCAATACGGCATGGCCGTCCGGCACGGCCACATCCTGGTCGCTGCCGACATCGCCGACCGGGACGCCGATGCGGCGGAGGCGATCCTCGACGAGAATGGAGCCATCGACCTGCCTGACACCCTGCCTGCCGTTGCGGCAGCGCAGAAGCCGGCCCAGAAGGCGGGCAATGGCGCCACCGTCGAGCAGGAAACCCTCCAGTCGGTGAAGGAGGAGGTCGAGATCGGCAAGCGCCGGGTCGCCAAAGGCGGATTGAAAGCCGTGTCGGAGATCACGGAAACCCCAATTCGGGAGACCGTAACGCTGCGCGACGAGGCGGTGGGCGTGGAACATCGCAAGGTTGACCGTCCTCTCCGCCCCGACGAGGAGAAGGCTGCGTTCGGCGAGAAGACCGTCGAGCTGACGGCGACCTCCGAAACGCCGGAAATTACCAAGGAAGCCCGCGTGGTCGGGGAGGTCGTGCTGTCCAAGACCGCTTCCGAACAGGAAAAGACCGTGGGAACCGTCGCCCGCCGCAGCGACGTCAAGGTGGAGCCCGTCGGCAACAAGCCCGGCAACAAGCGCTGATCTGAAACGTGCACACCATGACGGGGCGGCCGTTCGGCCGCCTCCCGCCGCAGCGGACATAACCTGCGGCGGAGCTGTTGAAGGTCTTTCGAAAAAACTCACAGCTTCAATTGTCGTTTATCGGTAGATTTCTCTCAATAGAAACACAAAACCGATCTTAAGATCTTGAATGTCCACTGACGCATTTCGGGGATATCCCATTGTGGAAATCTTTGGGAACCCCACTTTAACTATTCCAAAGTCACCCCAGGCCTGCTCATTTTTGCCGAGGATCGCGAATCCGAGGTGTTTTCTGGCGTGACTCGATCCGGATGGCATGGCTGCCGCCATTGCCGACAAACCGGCCCACATCGGAGACGCTTTATGAATTCCCGGACAAGGCTGGCCTTCTTCATTCTTAAAACTCACGCCGGATGGATCGTCCGGGCGGACGGCTTCGTTTATCCGCCCTGCGCCGACCAGATCGATGCGCTCACCAAAGCCATTCGGGAAGCGCAAGCGGCGGAACGGTTGGGCTTCGCCAGCGTCGTGCTGGCGCAATCGGCGGCAGGGGAACCCTGCCATGTCCGCTGGTCCTGTGCCGGCAATGACGGAGCGGCACAGGCGGTTATGGAGCCTCCATATCCGGTAATTCCGGCGATGGCTGACACCCTGACGCCGGGGTCCGTATCGGAGGGACGTCCATGACGCCCCTTCTCCATTCCATCGGGGACAGCTCTGCACGCCATGATCCCGGACTCCGTGCCCGCTGGCCGGGCGTGACCGGACGGGCCAGGACTTTCCTCGTTTGTTCAAGCACGAATTTCAAAATTCTCTCTTATCAAGAACTGAAATCTTCTCCGAAGAGCGGGTCGCTATTCCAATATTTTGAGCGCAAGACTGCCAGATCATCCTAGAAACTTGGAGTATCTGGTAATGTCTTTTGTTTCCGTATCCTTGATAGATGCGAACAATCTGTTTCGCCAGGGCTTGAAAGCCATGTTCGCGGAGCAGGGCTTTCACATCGCCAAAGAGACATCGTCTCTCAAGGCGGCGCTTCAGATTGTCCAGGAGGGCGACGCTTCGCAGGTCATTCTGATCGACCCCGTCGGCATCGGCGACTTCGCGGATCTTGTCCGGTCGTTGAAGGAGGCCTGTCCGGACACGCATGTGGTGGTGCTTACCGGCACGCTGGACGCGGAAATCATGACGAAGGCCATCCAGGCCGGTGCGGACGGGTTCTTGATGAAGGACATGTCCATGGAGGCGCTGGCGCAGTCGTTGCGGCTTGTCATGATCGGTGAAACGGTCTTCCCCAGCGCCTTGGCCGCACTGCTGATCGGCGGTCGCCTGAACGGTGCCGCCGATCTGGCGGTACCGCACAAAGGTGTTTCCAAGCGTGAGGCTCAGGTTCTGCGCTGCCTGCAGAATGGCAGCTCCAACAAGACGATCGCCAACCACCTCCGGATCACCGAGGCGACCGTCAAGATTCACCTCAAGAGCTTGCTGCGCAAGATCGAAGTCTCGAACCGCACGCAGGCCGCCCTCTGGGGCCTCAACAACGGCTTTGCGGATGCAGAGTGACCTGATTTTCTCCGACGGCATGTTGGGATTGCCGCCCTGCCGGCCATGGACGGACGCGTGAAGCCGGCGACGTGACACGCACCGCACGGGACTTGACGTCCTCCGGCCCATTGCGAAGCGGTTGGCCGCAACCGGACAGATCAGCCGGCTATCCCGCAAGTCCAGGCACAGGTTCTGCCAACCTGTTGTTATAGAAGATGTGGATGAGCCACATCTTCGCTGCATCGCGTCGATGCGCAATCAATATTTTCCCGTTCCGAGTAGCGCTTTTTGGCAGAATAACACATCTATTTTTGTGTAACCTCACATATATCAAAAATAACTAAGTTATGAAAATTATTGATTGACAGGCCATAATTTGCGTATTAACTTTTGGATTATTGTGCGATTTGCCCGAAACTACCGCGAAGTTGTGGGTGTGATTATTTTAACTTTTTGTCTATTTGAGATCATGCGGTAAATTTATAAGTACTCTAATTGTTTAGTGTCTGTACGCCAGCCCCATGCTCTCCTGCCATGAACCCCGCCGCGGCGAGGCTTGGTTAAAAGTTTCGCTGGCTGGGATCATCTATTGGCAGGAGGCGATCATGATGTCGGCGGATGAAGGCACGGATCGTCATTGTCAGGACATTCCCGGTATGGATCAGGATGAACAGACGCGCATACGGCCCGGCCCTTTGGCGATCGTCGGTATCGGTGCCTCGGCTGGCGGTCTCAAAGCCATAACGGCCCTGCTTAGAGGGGTACCGGCTGACAGCGGCTTGGCCTTTGTGGTGATTCAGCACCGGATCCCGAACAATGAACGATTGCTTGCCGATCTGTTGAAAAATGTGACGGTGCTGCCGGTCCTTACGGCCCATGACGGGATTCCGCTGGAGGCCGATCACATCTACATCGCTCCGGCGGGTCGGTTGCCGACCATGGAGGCCGGCCAACTGCGCATCCGCGAATCGCGGCAGTCTGTCGACGCGACCCTGCCCATCGACATCTTCTTCCGCACACTGGCGACCGACCAGCAGGAGAAGGCGATCTGCGTCGTGCTGTCCGGTACCGGCGCCGACGGCACCAATGGACTGCGTTCGATCAAGGAATGCGGTGGACTGGTGGTCGTGCAGGATCCGACGACCGCCGACTTCGACGGCATGCCGGGCAGCGCCATCGCCACCGGCATGGCCGACTATATCCTGCCGCCGGAGCGCATGCCCGGTGCCATCGTCGATTTCGTCCACCAACCCTACATCGGCCCGGCAACGGTTCAGAAAGCCGATGCGCCGGACGGCGCACTGGACGGCATCCTCGATCTGCTGAGTGCGCACACCAAGCGCGATCACAAGGCTTACAAGCCGCGGTCGCTGATCCGCCGCATCGAACGGCGCATGGGGATTCACCATATCGCCGATATGACGGAATACCGGGCCTTTCTGGGCACCCACCCGGCCGAAATCGAACTGCTGTCCCGCGACATCCTGATCAGCGTGACACGCTTTTTCCGCGATGGTCCGGCGTTCGACATCCTGGCCGGAGACTACCTCGTCCCACTGGTGCGGAACCAGCCGGCGGGCAAGCCGATCCGCGTCTGGGTCCCGGCCTGCGCCACCGGTGAAGAGGCTTACTCCATCGCAATCCTGTTGATGGAGGCCTGCGCACGGAGCGGCTTATCCCCCGGCTTCCGGGTCTTCGCAACCGACGTGGACAATCGGGCGCTGACCGTCGCCCGCACCGGTCTGTATCCCGAAACCATCACGGTCGACGTGTCGGTCGAACGGCTGGGCCGCTTCTTCACCAAGGTCGAAGGTGGATACAAGGTCGTCAAGCCATTGCGCGATGTGGTTTCCTTCGCCCAGCACGATCTGCTCAGCGATCCGCCTTTTTCCAAGCTCGACCTGATCAGTTGCCGCAACATGCTGATCTATATCGAGCCGGACGTGCAGAAGGCCATCTTCGCCCTGTTCCACTTCGCCTTGTTGGATAATGGCGGCCTGTTCCTCGGTACGGCGGAGAACCTCGACACGCTCTCCGACCTGTTCGCACCTCTTTCAAAAAAATGGCGCCTTTACCGCAAGATCGGTGCGACGCGCAGCAGCGCGATGGCGGTCCCGCCGACAGGCGGGCGGTCCGTGGTCCCGGTGCCGACACCGCCCACGCCCTTGCGCGGCACCAGCCCAGCGGACATCATCCGACAGGCCCTGCTGCTTGAATACGCGCCACCGGCAGTTCTGATCGACGGGCTTCATCGCATCCAATATCTCTTCGGTCCGACCGGCGATTTCCTCGACCTGCCGACGGGAGAACCGCCCTGGGATCTGACGGCGATGACACGCGGGGAATTGCGCCTGCAGCTCCGCCGCGCCGTCACGCAGGCGCTCGCCTTGCATGGCCGGGTTCAAATCTCAGGAATTCGGCACAAGCGTCACGGCGTCGTGGTGCCGGTGACCGTTCTGGTTATCCCGGTGCGTTTCCCGCGGGCCGGCAGTGACTTGCTTCTGGTGACATTCACGGCGGACCGTGCTGTACCAACAAGCACGCCGGTCGCCGAGACCGCGCCGCTGCCGATGGAGATCGACGGCGTCGAACAGCTCGAAAACGAACTGCGCATGACCCGCGAGGAGTTGAACGACACCATCGAAGAACTCAGCGCCACCAGCGAGGCGCTGCGGATCGCCAACGAGGAGGTCCTGTCGATCGGCGAGGAGTACCAGTCGACCACCGAGGAGTTGGAGACATCCAAGGAAGAGCTGCAATCCCTCAACGAGGAACTCAGCACGCTGAACTCCCAGCTGCATGAAAAGGTCGACGAGTTGGAGGCGACCACCAACGATCTGAGCAATCTGCTGAGCAGCACCGACATCGCCACGGTCTTCCTGTCGTCGGAGCTGCGGATCAAGCGTTTCACGCCGTCGGCGACCCGGCTGTTCGCTCTGCTGCCGCAGGACGCCGGACGCCTGGTCACAGACATCTCCCGACATTTCTCCGATCCTTGCCTGCTGCCCGACATCCGGTCGGTGCTGTCATCCCTGATGCCGTCGGAACGCGAAGTGTCGACGGACGACGATGCGACCTTCCTTCGCCGCATCCAGCCCTATCGGACGCAGCATGGCCGGGGGGAGGGGGTCGTGATCACCTTCAGCGACGTGACGCCGCTGAAGCGCACCAGCCTGGCCATGGCTCTGCAGGCCCGCCAGTACAAGCTGATCGCCGATCTCGGACACAAGGACCTCGTCGGAGCGGAAGGGCCGGAGACACTGGCGGAAGCGGCCCGTCTGATTGCCGAAGGGCTGGGAGCGGACGGCGTCGCCATCCTCGGTCCCGGCGAGGATCCGTCGGGCCGGCGCACCGGGGACGCTGACGATCTGATCCTGATCGGCAGTGCCGGCCTCTCCGTTCCACAGGAGCCTGCCGTCAGGATTCCCAGCGACATGTCGACACTGGTCGGACGGGTGTTCCGGTCCCGGCAGCCGTCGATCGTCGAGGATTTCGCCACCGATCAACGTGTCCGCTCCTCCATGGCGCTATCGGGCAGCCACTTCGTCAGCGGTCTGGCGGTTCCCTTCGGCGGCGAGGCACGCGGACCATCCATTCTCGCGGTTCTGAGCCGCAAGGCCGGACGGTTCAGCAATGCCGACCTGGAATTCGTCCAGGCCATCGCCAGCGTGCTGGGGCTGGTCATCGAACGGGCAGGGGTGCTGCGCACGGCGCGGGCCGAGCGCGATTTCGCCCAGGCCATCGTCGACACTGTCCGCGAACCGCTGCTGGTGCTGGACGAGACACTGCGGGTGGTCGGCGCGAGTGCGGCCTTCCACCGATCCTTCGCCACCACGCCGGACGGCGTGCTCGGCGTCCAACTGGCCGAGACGGCCGGCGGCCTGCTGGGCGATCCCGCCCTGCACCGGGCGCTGGAACGGATCGTACCCGACGGCACGGTCATCGATGCGCTGGAACTGACCATCGGTCAGGGTGTCGGCGAGCAGGGTGCCGAGGGACGCCGCACCCTGCTGCTGAACGCCCGCCGGCTCAATCAGGCGGGCCAACTGATCCTGTTGGCGATGGAAGACGTAACGGAGCAGGTGCGCGTGCGCGAAGCCCTTGCCGCCGCCAAGGCTGCCGCCGAACTGGCAAGCGCCAGCAAAACCCGATTTCTCGCCGCTGCCAGCCACGACCTGCGTCAGCCGGTGCAGGCCCTGCTGATGTTCCATCATCTGGTGGCGATGCAGCCGCAGGGAGAGGCGGCGGCCAAGCTGCTGGTCAGCATGGGCAACGCGCTGGGCGCCATGACCGCCATGCTCGACGACATCCTGGATGTGTCGCGTCTCGACGCCGGCATCATCCAGGTGACGCTCCGGTCATGTCCGGTCCAGACGATGATCGATTCGCTGTGCGCCGAGCTATCGCCCTTGGCCGAGGCGGCCGAACTGACATTGCACAGCGTTCGGACCAGCCTGTCGGTGCAGAGCGACCCCAAGCTGCTGGAGCGTATCCTGCGGAACTTCATCGCCAACGCGGTCAAATACACCGACCAGGGCCGCATCCTGGTGGGTTGCCGCCGTGCCGGGCCGAACCTGCGCATTCAGGTCTGGGACACCGGGCGCGGCATTCCGTCGAACCAGTTGACGTCGATCTTCGAGGAGTTCCATCAGGTCGACAATCCGGAGCGTGACCGGCGGCAGGGGTTGGGGCTGGGGCTCTCCATCGTGGAGCGCCTCGCCGCGCTGCTCCATCACCCGATCCGGGTCCAATCGGCACCAGGGCAGGGATCTATGTTCGAGATCCTGGTTCCGTTGGCCGGTCCGGACGATTCCCTTCCGAAGAACGAGGAGATGGTCGTATCCGACGGCGGCAACGGCGAGCGGGTGGTGGTGATCGACGACGACACGGCCGTTCTCGACGGGGTCGCCGCCTTCCTCCACGAATTGGGCTATGATGTGGTGGCGGCATCCGATGGCGACACGGCGGTGGAGCGGTTGGGGAGCCGGGTGCCGGACTTGGTCATCGCCGATTTCCGGCTCAAGGGCACGGAAACCGGATCGGAGGCAATCCGACGGCTGGAGCGGCATTTTGCCGCCCGGCTGCCCGGAATTCTTCTGACCGGCGACACCTCGCCCGCGCGCATCCGGGAGGCGAGCGCCAGCGGCTTCCTGTTGCTGCACAAGCCGCTGAGCCCGGAGCCGCTGCTGACTGCCATACGACACGCCCTGACGGACCAGTCCTTGGAGCCGGGAACCGCCTGATCCTCTACCCGGTTCCTCTGCCAAGGCTGGTCAAGCAAATCAGGGTCCTACCTCATCCGTCCGGATTTGGAACCCTGTCAACTGAACATCTCGATAAACCACCTCTGCACGCGCGTTGAGGGCAGCGAAAGACCCGCACTCGTGGAAAAGAAGCGTTCTTTGAAGACTGAACTCCCGATTTTAGTCCAAAAAATGGCGAAAATATGCGGCGTTATTGGTGATATAAGTGCGTAGTTCGCTTCTCAAGCCAGATCAGACGGAAATGGGAAATGGTCGTGTCCCACGGGGTGGTGTAGGAGCTGTGGGGAACCGGCCCGCCGCAGTGCCCTTCCATTGCTAGCGTAGGCGGGCCGGTTATCCACAGAAGGGCGGTCATCGCGGCTTCGGTAGAGTCTGGTCACCACAACAAAACCTTGACCGAGGGTGACCACGATGACCGATGAGATGATGGCGCTTCGCACGATGCTTGAGAAGGGTGCGGATGCCGATGTTCTGCGCGAGATGATCGACTTCGCCGCCGAGCGGCTGATGGAACTGGAAGTTCAGGGTTTGACCGGCGCCGGTCATGGTGAACGGTCGGCCGAACGGCTGGTCCAGCGCAACGGCTATCGGGATCGCGACTGGGAGACCCGGGCCGGCTGTGGCTGACTGCCACGTATGTGAAGGTGCGCCAGAACGGGCGCATCGTCTCGGTGGCCGTCACCATCGCCGTGGAGGTCAACACCGACGGCCGTCGCGAAGTGTTGGGGATGGACATCGGCCCGTCCGAGGCCGAGACCTTCTGGATCGAGTTCCTGCGCAAGCTCAAGCGCCGGGGGTTGAACGGCGTTAAGCTGGTGATCTCCGACGCCCATGGCGGCATCAAGGCGGCGGTCACCCGGGTCTTCCAGGCGACGTGGCAAAGGTGCCGGGTGCATTTTTCCAGGCCCGCGCTTGCCCATGCCGGCAAGAGCGGGCGCCGTGTCGTGGCGGCCTTCATCGCCACCGCCTTCGCGCAGGATGATGCGGCATCCGCACGCACGCAGTGGCGGCAAGTTGCTGATCAGGTCCGAGTCAAGCTGCCGAAGCTGGCCGCCCTGATGGATGAGGCGGAAGAAGACGTCCTGGCCTACATGACCTTTCCCAAAGAGCATCGGTCCAAGTTCCAATCGACCAACCCGATTGAACGCCTCAACGGCGAGATCAAGCGACGCACCGAGGTTGTCGGTATATTTCCCAACGAGGAAGCGATTACACGTCTCATCGGCGCCATCCTCTTGGAGCAGAATGACGAGTGGGCCGTTCAGCGGGCGCGCTATATGACGCTGGAAACCTCCGCTCCGCTCGGCGATGATCCCCTCGTCAACCTACGCGCTGTGGCCACCTGACAATCCCGGCGAGACCAGCCAGAGACCATGAGCGCCTTTCCGCTCCTACACCACGGCCGGGGACACGATCTCGGAAAATTGTACGCGAGGTTGGCGATCCCGAACTCCACCGTCGCGCGAGCGAGGCCGATGGTGCGGCCCCGGTGTCGGCCGCCCCTTCGGCTTTTTGGAAATGCACCATGCTGCGGCGTCCCGCCGCCGCGATGGCCGCTTTGTTGGCCTCTGAACGGTAGGCGCTGTCCGCCCACACCCGGCTGTCGATGGCGTCCGGGTTGAGCAGGCCCGGCAACTGCGCGCCATCGTGCCGTGCCGCGTCGGTGACCAGGAAGCGCCGGATCAGGCGGAACCGGCGGTCGATGTTGATGTGCGACTTGTAGCCTACGAGCCGGCGCAGGACGTCCCTGGACACGCTGCTGGCCGATATCCCCGCGCTGGTGCGCAAACAAGGGACGAGCACCCTCGATGACTGGCTGGCTGCCGCCCGCCGGAACGTCGCTGGAAGGCTTCGCGTCCGGGCTTCGGAAGGACCTGGCGGCCGTACGGGCGCAGCATAATCGGCTGAGCTGACCTGAATATCGGGGGCAGCTCAGCGGTCGTCTTCAAAATTTATAGGCAATGCATCGCTCGACCGACGGCATTAAACATCTACCGGCGGCAGAGTCAATTCTCAGTGGGCGCGTGCCCCCGCAACCACCATTACCGAACGCACCTGTTCGCGAAGGCCGGCCGCCCCCGCAGCGCCGGCCTTCGCTGCGTTTGGGCTCAGCCCGAGGCTGAGCAGCGCCTCCAGATCGCGCCCTCCAACCCGATCTCGACGCCGGTCCCGGCAGCGCGGAAGCGAATCGTCACCCGTTCGATCAGCGGGCACAGCCGGTCGTTCGAAGAATGACGTTTACGTCAGTCTTCTCGTTCGCCGCTTCCAATGTCGCAATCCGGCCTGTCCGTGCCGAATCTTTGCCAGGCGTTTCCCGGAGCTGCTGCCCCCCGCGGTGGACGCCGTCACCATGCCGATTTGTCCACCAAAGCGGCTCGGATGCGAAAGGGCCTAAATTTCCGCGGGGTGCGTTCGTCATCTTTCAAGAATCCGGAAGGAGGCGGCGGTCGGCTGAGGTCGGTCGGCATCCGGCTGGAGCCCCGCCACGCCATCGACCGGCACGACCGGCACAGGCAGGAGCAGGACCGGCCCATGCGTCCGGCAGCCGTGGCGGCGTTTTTGGGATTCTCAACAGCGGACGACAATTCCATGACTCAGTTCAGCCTCTCCGAAAAGCCCCTGGACCTTGCCGGGATCGGGTTCGGGCCTTCCAACATCGGGCTGGCGATCGCCCTCGAAGAACAGGCGGAGCGTTCCGGACGGGCGCTGGACACGGCCTATTTCGACCGGCAGGTCTCCTACAGCTGGCATGGCGGCACGCTGGTCCAGCAGAGCGACCTGCAGATCTCCTTCCTCAAGGATCTGGTGACCCTGCGCAATCCGCAGAGCCCCTACAGCTTCGTGAACTATCTGCACCGCAAGGAGCGGCTGATCGATTTCATCAACATCGGCACCTTCTATCCCTGCCGGATGGAGTTCAACGACTATCTCTGCTGGGTGGCGTCCCACTTCTCCGATGCCTGCCGCTACGGCACGGAGGTGGTGCGCGTCGAACCGGTCGCCGACAGGTCCGGCGTCATCAGCATGCTGGATGTCGTCACCCGCGGCCCCGACGGTATCGAACGCGTGCGCCGGACCCGCTCGCTGGTGGTCGGCACCGGCGGAACGCCGCGCATTCCGGCGCTGTTCGCCGGGCTGAAGGACGATCCCCGTGTGTTCCATCATGCCGACTATGTGCGGCGGATCGCCACCCAGCCCTGCGCCGCCGGAACGCCGATGCGGATCGCCCTGGTCGGTGGCGGGCAGAGTGCCGCCGAGGCCTTCATCGACCTCAACGACAGCTTCCCGTCGGTGCGGGCCGACATGATCCTGCGCTCTGCGGTCCTGCGTCCGGCCGACGACACGCCCTTCGTCAACGAGATCTTCGCGCCGGCCTACACCGATGTGATGTTCAACCTGCCGGAGGACGAACGGGCGCAACTGATCCGCGACTACCACAACACCAACTATTCGGTGGTCGATGCCGAGTTGATCGACCGCATCTACGGCATCCTCTACCGCCAGAAGGTGTCCGGCGTGCAGCGCCATGGCTTCCTGTGCCGGCGGCAGATCGAAGCGGTCGCGTCCGACGGAGCCGGCATCGCGCTCACCCTGCGCGACCTGTCCAACGGTGTCCTGGAGGAAATCCGCTATGACGCGGTGGTCCTGGCGACCGGGTACGAGCGCAACTCCCACCGTCGGCTGCTGGAGCCGCTGGGCGACCTGACGGGCGATCTGCGGGTCGATCGCGATTATCGCGTCAGTACCGACCCCAAGCTGACGGCACCGGTCTTCATCCAGGGCTTCTGCGAGGAGACCCATGGGCTGAGCGACACGTTGCTGTCGGTCCTGCCGGTCCGGGCGGCGGAGATCGCCGCCGCCCTCTACCGCGATCTGGCGCCGGCCGACGGCCGGTCCCGGCGTCAGTCGGGGCCGACCGGACTGGTTGCCGGCGCGTTGAACCGCTGATGGGCGGGATGATGCGGGGCCGACGCGCCGGGCTGTGGCTGCTGTGCATCCTGTCCGCCGTCTGCGCGGCCGGGTCGGCAGCCGCTGCGGCGGACGATGCCGCGGCGAAGGCCTCCGGTCTGGCTGCCCATGCCTTCGCACGGGGCTCGGTGCTTGAGGTGGCGACGCTGGCGACCTACCGGCGGGATGCGATCGAGGCCGGGCTCGGATCGCGCGCCGGCTTCATCGGCCGGCCGCGCTGCGACGTCACCCTGTCGCGGGTGACCTATGCCACCATCGGGGTGCATGGCGAACCGGCGACCGCCTCGGCCATGCTGCTGTTGCCCGGCGGTCCGGATTGCGGAGAGCCGCATGAATTGCTGGGCTGGGCACAGGGCACCCAGACGCGGCGGGATGCCAGTCAGGCCGACGATACGCTGGCGGCGGGGGACAGCCCGCTGCTGACCTTCTACGCCGCCCGCGGCGTCGCGGTCGCCGCCACCGACTATCTCGGGCTCGGCCGCTCGGACTATCCGTTCCATCCCTATCTGCATGCGGAGAGCGAGGCATCCGCCATCGTCGATGCGTTGCGCGCCGCGCGCAGAGTGGCGGGGGAGGCGCGGATCCCGCTGTCCGGGAAGGTGCTGCTGGCCGGCTATTCCCAGGGAGGGCATGCGTCGATGGCGGCCCAGCGCACCATCGAGCGTGACCATGCCGGCGAGTTCCACCTTGCCGGAACGGCACCGATGTCCGGTCCCTATGCGCTGGAGCAAACCTTCATCGACGGCTGGTCGGCGACCGGGCCGGCGGGGCCCAACGGTCTGGCGACGGCGCTGTTCGCCTATGCCGTGGTGGCGATGCAGCGCGTCTACGGCAACATCTATGCGTCGCCCGCCGACGTGTTCCGGTCGCCCTTCGACGCCACGGTCGAGGAATTCATGCCGGGCCGCCTCGACATCTTCGATGTGCTCCGGCAGGGAATGCTGCCGCCGGGACCGGAGATCGCGCGGCTTCGCCAGGACGGCTTCACACGCTCCTTCGACGATCCGCAGGCTCCGTTCCGCCGCGCCCTCGCCGGCAACGACCTGCTGGACTGGACACCGCGCGCGCCGATGGTCCTGTGCGGAGCCGGGCGGGATGCCGTGGTGCCCTTCGCCAACACCCTTGCCGCCAAGCGGCTCTTCACCGGCCGCGGGGCGGCTGTCGAGGTTCTGGACATGGATGACCGCATCCCGGCCGAGGTGGATGGGGTGTCGGTCCACACCAGCGCCGCCGTCTATCTGTGCTTCGGGGCGACCCGCGACCGGCTGCTCGCCCTCGCCCGGTGACGGGACGGCGGCAGCGGGCGCCAAGAACTGGAATCCGCCACCATGACATCATCCCATACCCTGCCTTTGCCCGATGGCCGCCGGCTGACCGCCGAGACCGGGTCCGGCGGTCTGCGCCTGTCCATCGACGGCCGTCCGCTGCTGTCGGCCGCCTGCGAGCCGATCGAGGGCGGCCTCGTCCTTGCGCCCGATCTCGTCGGCGAACGTCCCGCTCCGCTTGCCATGGATGCCGCCTGGGCGGCGGCGTGCTGGCTGTTCACCGGCGACCCGGCCTGCCGCCGTCTTGTCTGGCGTGGCATCGAGCCCGACCCGGCATCGCTGCGATCCGGCCTGCTGCTCGCCGATGGTGAAGGGGACGCCATCAGCCGGCGCGACGCCTTCTGGCAACTGCCCGGCCCCTGGCTGCGCTGTCCGGGCATCACCGGCTATCCGGCCATTGCGCGGGGTGATGGAGTGCATCTCCACCGGCCGCCGAAGCCGGCGGGGGAGTTGTACCGCCGGTTCGATCCGGCGCTCGGCCTCTGGATTTCGCTGCGCAGCCTCGACATCGACGACGATCTGGAGCGCTTCAACCGTTGGCAGAACACCCCCCGGGTCCTCGCCTTCTGGCAGGAGGGCGGCGACTTCCTGCGACACCGCGCCTATCTGGAGGGGCTGGCGGCGGACCCGCATGTCCAGACACTGATCGGCTGCTTCGACGATGAACCCTTCGCCTATTTCGAGGCCTATTGGGCGAAGGAGGACCGCATCGCTCCCTTCTGTGCGCCGGGCGACCATGACCGTGGCATCCATATGCTGGTGGGGGAGGAGCATCACCGCGGGCCGCACAAGGTCCGGTCGTGGCTTTCGGCGCTGGTGCACTGGATGTTCCTGGACGATGCCCGCACCGGCCGCGTGGTGTCGGAGCCGCGGGCCGACAACGCCCGCATGATCGGGCACATGCAGTCCCTGGGGTTCCTGCGCGAACGAGAGTTCGACTTCCCGCACAAGCGTGCCGCGCTGATGGTGCTCGACCGCCGTGACTTCTTCGACCGCTGCCCCGGCCTGTCGGAGCCGTCGACGATGGCCGCCGCGCACGAAAATTCGTACGTATGAAAGATTCTCCTTAATATTCGCCTACCCCCTTCGTCTTAGAGCCGGGAGACGGATTTCGCGAGAGAGCGGAATCCGTCGGATGGAGCTTCAGTTGGGGGAACTGTGATGGAGATTGAGGTTGGCGCGGCCGGATCGGCCGGTCGTCTGGCGACGGGCAGGCACGGGCGTTTGAAATCCTTCCTGCTGGCGACGACGATGGCCGGTCTGGCGCTGCTGGCGAACCAGCCGGCCGGTCTGGCGCAGCAGGCGACGAACGGCGGCCAGTCCGGCCAGGGCAGCGGGCAGGCCACCAGCGGAGAGGCCGCCACGGGCACCGGCATTGTTCTCGACCCGATTTCCGTTCAGGGAGTCGTCGGTGGCACGGAGGGTTATGTCGCCACCCGCAGCGCCGTCGGCACCAAGGTCGAGACGCCGCTGGTCGAAATCCCCCAGACGATCTCCGTCGTGACCCGCAAGGAGCTGGACCAGCGCGCGGTGCAGGATTTCGCGGGTGCGGTCGCATACTCGCCCGGCATCGCCGTGGTCGATTATCCGGGCGGCCCCGGCGCCCCTGATTTCTCGATGCGGGGCTTCCGCGATTTCAACCTGTTCGGCATCTACCGCGACGGCCTGCGTGCCGGCTTCAACAACTACGACACCAATTTCGAGCCCTACGGGCTGGAGCGCGTGGATGTCGTGAAGGGCCCGTCGTCGGTCCTGTTCGGCCAGACCTCGCCCGGCGGCGTGGTGAATCTCACCACCAAGCGGCCGACCGACAAGCCGCTGCACGAGATCGAACTGCAAACCGGCAGCCATGACCGCCGTCAGGCCGCCTTCGATTTTGGCGGGCCGGTGGATGGCGACGGCAAGGTCCTGTACCGCCTGACCGGCCTCGGCCGCCTGTCCGACACCCAGGTCGACCATGCGCCCGACGACCGCTTCTACATCGCGCCGGCCGTAACCTTCAAGCCGACCGACAAGACCAAGATGACCCTGCTCGCCAGCTATCAGAAGCTGAAGATGAGCGGAGCGGAACAGAGCATTCCCCGCGATGCGATGGACCGGATCGGCACCGATCTCTTCTTCGGCATCCCCGGCTATTCCGACTGGAAGGTGCAGAACACGACCGTCGGCTATGAGCTGGAGCATGAGATCAGCCCGAACTGGACCTTCCACCAGAATGCCCGCTACATGCATTCGAAGGTCAACTTCGTCAGCGCCTTCAGCACCGCCTGGCCGGTGGAGCTGGTGAACGGGCGCGATTATCCGGTCGGGGTGCAGGACCGTCCGAAGACGACCGAGACCTACCTGCTCGACAGCAACGTCCAAGGCAAGGTGCAGACCGGTGCTGTGTCGCACACCATCCTGGCCGGCGTCGACTACGGCTATTACATCGGGCGGGAGACGCGGCGCAACTCGCTGAACGAGCTGGTGATCGACGTTCTCAACCCGAGCTATCCGGGGACCGATTTCCTCTATGGAAACCCCTGGGTGGACGGCAAGAGCAACCTGACCCAGATCGGCGCCTACCTCCAGGACCAGCTGCGCTACGACAACTGGATCCTGACCCTCAGCGGCCGCCAGGATTGGGTGGTCGACAAGGAGACGGACAACCTGTCCAGCAGCTCCCAGACCGCGCGCGACCATCATTTCACCGGCCGTGTCGGGCTGGGCTATGTCTTCGACAATGGCATCGCGCCCTATGCCAGCTATGCGACCTCCTTCCAGCCGACCACCGGCACCTACGCGCCGCAGCGCGGCGGCGGCACCTTCAAGCCGACGACCGGCACCCAGTACGAGGTCGGCGTGAAGTACCAGCCGAACGGCTGGAACAGCTTCATCTCGGCGTCGCTCTACCACATCACCCAGCAGAACGTGGTCACCAACGACCCGGTCTACAGCGGCTTCGCGGTGCAGGACGGCGAGATCCGCAGCCGCGGCATCGAGCTGGAAGGCAAGATGGAGTTGACGGAGGAGCTCAGCCTGATCGCCTCCTACGCCTTCGTCGATGCCGAGATTACCAAGGACAATCCGGCCGTCGGTTCCAGCGCCAGCTCGGTCGGGCTGCGTCCGAAGGGGATTCCGCGCCACATGGCCTCGGCCTGGGGCGACTACACCTTCAAGTCCGGTCCGCTCACCGGCCTCGGCTTCGGGGTTGGCGCGCGCTATGTCGGCTCGTCCAAGAATGCCGGCAACACCGAGACCATCCCGGATTACACGCTGGCCGACGCCGCCGTCCGCTACGACCTGGGGGCCCTGCGGTCCGAACTGCAGGGGGCCAGCGTGGCGCTCAACGTCAGCAACCTGACCGACAAGAAGTATTATTCGGCGGGCTTCTACGACAACACGGTGCTGTACGGCAACCGCCGCCAGGTCCTGGCGACGCTGAAGTACAGCTGGTAAGGCGGGACCGTTGTCCCCGATGCCCGATATGACCGGCGCCGTCGACCGGCGCCGGTTCCTCCATGCCGCCGCCGCGCTGCCGCTCGGTCTTCTGGCCGGCGGTGCACGGTCGGCGGAGCCGAGGGCGGACGGCGGGGTTTGCGCGCTCGATTGGACGAGTGCGCAGGCGCTGCTTTCCCTGGGCATCGTTCCGCATGGCTTGCCAGAGATCGACCGCTACCGCCGCTCCGTGATCGAGCCGGCGGTGCCTTCGAGCGTTCCGGACATCGGTGCCAGGGCGGAGCCGAACCTGGAGCTGCTCGACCGGCTGGCGCCGGCACGCTTCGTCACCGATGGCATGCTGTCGGCGGTGCGCGGCCGGCTGGAGCGGATCGCGCCGCTGACCCTCTATCAGTCTTTCGACACGGGATCGGGGGAAGGGCAGGGGACGGAAAATGGGGGGAGCGGCCAACTTGCCTTCGCCGTCGCCTCCCTGCGCCGGTTGGCCGGCGAACTGGGTGTGTCGGAGGCGGCGGAGCTTGCGGTCGCGCGGTTCGAGCGGGCGCTGGACGAGGCGCGGGCGCGCCTGTCCGGCGTGCCCTTGCGCCCTCTCTATGTTCTCAGCGTCCTCGACGGGCGCCGCGTTCTCATCCACGGGCGCAACAGCCTGTATCAGGATCTCCTCGACCGGCTGGGAATCGAGAATGCCTGGACCGGTCCCAGCGGCCCCTACGGCCACGCCACCGTGACCATGGACCGTCTGACCGGCCGTCCCGATGCCGAACTGGTCAACATCGGCAGCGAAGGCCAGCGGGCGCTGGAGGCGCTGGCCGACCTGCCGCTGTTCGCCGGGCTGCCCTTCCTGCGTGAAGGCCGCGTCACCATCCTGCCGCCCATCCTGTTTTATGGCGGCGTCCCGGCGGCGGAGCGTTTCGTCCGCCTGCTCGGCGAAAGGCTTGCCTAACGCCATGGCTGACACCGCGATCCCGACCCCGTCCCGCCGGTTCGGTCCCGCCTGGCCGGTGACCGGCCTGTTCCTGCTGGCCGGGCTGGCATCTTTCCTGGTGCTCGGCCGGCAACTGCCGCCGGAGCTGTGGTGGAGGGCGCTGGTCGATCCCGATCCGGCGCGGCTCGATCAGCTCGCCGCCCATTACGTGCTGTTTCCCCGTTTCGCCGTCGCCCTGATGGTCGGGGCGGCGCTGGGGCTTGCCGGCACCATCCTGCAGCAGGTTCTGCGCAACCCGCTGGCCGAACCCGCCACGCTCGGCATTTCCGCCGGCGCGCACCTGTCGCTCGCCGTCGCCACCCTGTGGCTGCCCGAAGCGCTGGCGCTGGGCCGGGAATGGGTCGCGCTGGCCGGTGCCGGACTGTCGGCGGCGGCGCTGCTGGCGCTGTCCTGGCGCAAGGGGCTGTCGCCGGTCACCGTCGTGCTGGCCGGCCTCGTCCTCAGCCTCTATGCCGGATCGGTCAGCGGCGTGATGGTGCTGTTCAACCACGACCTGCTGATCGGCCTCTTCCTGTGGGGCGCCGGCTTCCTCGACCAGCAGGATTGGGGCATGGCCGCCTTTCTGGCGCCCCGGCTGGCGGTGCTGGCCGTCGCCGCGGCGCTGGTCCTGCGCCCGCTGGTCCTGCTCGGCCTGGGGGAGGGCGGGGCGCGCAGCCTGGGGCTGTCGGTTGTGGGCGCCCGTCTGGCCGGATTGCTGATCGCGGTGATGCTGGCCGCCCTCACCGTCGCCGCCGTCGGCGTGGTCAGTTTCGTCGGGCTGGCCGCCCCGACCATCGTCGGCATGGCCGGCGCCCGCCGGCTGGGGCAGCGGATGCTGTGGGCGCCGCTCTGCGGTGCCGCCCTGCTGTGGGCGACCGACGCCCTGGTGCTGATGGCGCCGGTCACCTACCGCGAATTGCCGACCGGTGCCGTCACGGCTGTCCTGGGCGTGCCGATGCTGCTGTGGCTTCTGCCGCGGCTGCGGACCTCCGCGCCGCCGGTGATGTCCGCCGCCGCCCAGCCGCCGCGCGCCTCCCGGCCCGCCCTGGTGCTTGCCGGCGCTGCCCTGCTGCTGCCCCTGGCCCTGTGGATGGCGGTCGCCTTCGGTCCCGGTCCGGATGGCTGGGGCTGGAGTTCCGGTGGCGATCTTGCCGCGTTGTGGCCCTGGCGGCTGCCGCGGGCGCTGGCGGCGCTGTCCGGCGGGGCCATGCTTGCGGTCGCGGGTGCCATGCTGCAGCGGATGACCGGCAATCCGCTGGCGGCGCCGGAAATCCTCGGCGTGTCCTCCGGCGCGATCCTCGGCGTGATCGTGCTGATGTTCTCGGCGGATGCGCCGGAGCGTGGCGCGCAGATCGCGGCCGGCGGGGCGGGGGCGGTCGCGGTGCTGGCGGCGATGCTGGCGCTCGGCCGCAAGGACGGCTTCTCGCCCGACCGGTTGCTGCTGGCCGGAATCGCCACCAGCTCCATCTCCGGCGTCGTCGTCGCCGTCCTGATGGCAGGGCAGGATCCGCGCCTGCAAACGCTCGTCACCTGGCTGTCCGGTTCGACCTACATGGTGGGGTGGACCGACGGGCTGGCAGCGGTTCTGCTGGCGCTGCTCGCCATCGGCGCCATTCCCTTCGTCGCCCGCTGGCTCGATCTGCTGCCGCTCGGTGGCGGGGTGGCCGCCGCGCTTGGGGTCAGCCCGTCGCTCAGCCGAATCGCGCTGTTCAGCCTTTCGGCCCTGCTGACCGCGGCGGCCACGCTGATCGTCGGTCCGCTGAGCTTCGTCGGGCTGATGGGACCGCATCTGGCCCGCATGCTCGGCCTGCAGCGGGCGGCGGCCCATCTCGCCGGTTCCGCCATGCTCGGCGGCCTGATCATGCTGATAGCCGACTGGCTCGGCCGCAGCGTGATCTTTCCCTATCAGGTGCCGGCCGGGCTGCTCGCCTCGATGATCGGCGGACCCTTCCTTCTCTGGCTGCTGGGACGGCGCTGATGCCCCGCTTCTCCTGCGATACCGCGATTCCTCACGACCGCCCCTCCGCTGCCGCCGGCCGGCTGGTCGCCGCCGCCGAGCCCTATGGCCTGACCTTCACCCGCGAGGGCGAAACCCTGGTGGCGAGCGGCGCGTTCGGGCGGCTGGCTCTGACCGTCGGGGCCGACGCCCTGCATCTGCGGGCGGAGGCGGACGACCGCGGCCTTCTGGAGCGGCTGCGCGCTTCCGTCGGTGAACAGCTGGTCGGTCTGCTGGGGGAGGATGTCGCCATCGTCTGGACCGGCGATGTGGAGACCGGACCGCTCTTCGCCGACTTCCGCGAGATCCGTGTCGCCGCCGTTCGGGACCTGACGCCGCGCCTGCGCCGCGTCACCTTCCGTGGCCGTGACCTCGGCCGCTTCGCCACGGCGGACAACCTGCACGTCCGGCTCTATCTGCCGCCGGCCAGATTGGAGACGCCGTCCTGGCCGCGCCCCGGCCCCGACGGACGGCCGCTCTGGCCCGAGCCGGACCGGCGTCCGGCGGTCCGCTACTACACGCTGCGGCGCATCGATGCCGAGGCGGGCCAACTGGACATCGATTTCGTTCTCCATGCCGACGGTGGACCCGGCACCTCCTTCGCCATGGAGGTACGGCCCGGCGACCTCTGCGGCATGTCCGGTCCCTGCGGGCTCGGCATCCGTCCGGCGCCCTGGTACCTGCTGGCCGGCGACGAAACGGCGCTTCCCGCCATCGCCCGCATCCTGGAGGAACTGCCGGCCGACGCCCACGGCACCGCCCTGATCGAGGTGGAGGATGCGGCGGACGAGCTGCCGCTGCGGGCACCCGCCGGTGTCTCCGTCCACTGGCTGCACCGCCGCGGTGCCGGATCGCCGGGGCGGTTGGTGGAGGCGGTGCGCGCGCTGACATTGCCGTCCGGCCCGGCCGCGCTGTTCGCCTGGGTAGCCTGCGAGTTCGACGATCTCGCCCTCCTGCGCGACCATCTGCGTGGGCGCGGCATCGACCGCGACCGCCTGCTGACCGTCGCCTACTGGCGGCGCATGCCTCCGGACGCACCATCAGACCGCAGGATCTCCGCATGACCTCGTTAGATGCGCCGATGTTCCGGCTGGAAGGGGTGAGCTTCGCCTTGCCCGGTCGCCTCCTGCTCGACCTGCCGTCCTGCGACCTGCTTCCCCGCCGGGTGACCGCACTGATCGGCCACAACGGCTCCGGCAAATCGACCCTGCTGAAGATCCTCGCCCGTCAGCAACACCCCAGCGGGGGGCGGGTGCTGTTCGACGGCCAGCCGCTGGACCGCTGGAAACAGCGGGCGCTCGCGCGCCGGATCGGTTACCTGCCGCAGCACATGCCGCCGGCCTCCGGGCTCTTGGTGCGGGAGCTGGTGGCGCTCGGCCGCTATCCCTGGCATGGCGCTCTCGGCGCCTTCCGGGCGGAGGATGCCCGCAAGGTGGAGGAGGCGCTGGTGCTGACCGACACCGCGCGGTTCGCGGACCGTCTGGTGGACAGCCTGTCGGGCGGCGAGCGGCAGCGGGTTTGGCTGGCCATGCTGATCGCGCAGGATGCCGGGTGCCTGCTGCTGGACGAGCCGATCTCGGCGCTCGACGTCGCCCATCAGGTGGAGGTGCTGGCGCTGGTCCGCCGGCTGTCGCGGGAGCGTGGCATCGGGGTGATCGCGGTGCTGCACGACGTGAACATGGCCGCACGGTTCTGCGACGACATCGTCGCCCTGCACGGCGGGCGGCTGATCGACCGCGGCACGCCGGCCGAGATCATGACCTCCGCCCGGCTGGGCGCCATCTACGGCCTGCCGATGGCGGTGATCCCCCATCCGGAGTCCGGGGAGCCCGTCGGGCTGGTCCGCTGACCGCCGCAGCACCCCTCGCATCTGTTGTTGCGAGGGAATCGCAAAATCCTCCTAACGATTCGCCGCGCTGCTTCGTCCATTAGGGCAGGAGGGCGCCGGGCGCGGACCGCATGAGCGGCCGGACCGGAATGCCGCTCCACTCCCGACAGTGAACGAGGACAGCGATGGCGTTCGACCGCGAGGACATCACCTTCAAGGTGCTGGTCAACCACGAGGAACAATATTCCATCTGGCCGGACTACAAGGCGGTTCCGGCCGGCTGGCGCGAGGCGGGCAAGAGCGGTCCCAAGGCCGACTGCCTCGCCTACGTCGAGCAGGTGTGGACCGACATGCGGCCGCTCAGCCTGCGCCGCCAGATGGACGAAGCCGCCGCGCGATGACGTCCGTGACCGCCCCCGTCCCCGGTCGCGCTGCACCACCGGCGATGCGGCTGTTCTGCCTTCCCTATTCCGGCGCCAGCGCAATGATCTATGCGCGCTGGAAACGCCTCGTGCCCTCCTGGCTGGAGGTGGTGCCGGTCGAATTGCCGGGCCGCGGCCGGCGGATGGACGAACCCCCCAGGACCGACCTGACGGCGCTGGCCGCCGAACTGGCGGACGAGCTGGCTCCGCAAGCGCAGGGCCCCTTCGCCCTGTTCGGACACAGCCTGGGCGGTCTCCTCGCCTTCGAACTGGCGCATGCCCTGCGCGGGCGGGGGCGGGGGCAGCCGCGGGCGCTGTTCGCGTCGGCCGCCGCCGCTCCCAGCCGGCGCGAGGACGGGCGTTGGGCCGAGCCGCTGGACGATGACGGGCTGATCGCCGAGATGCGCCGCCTCAGCGGCACGGCCGAGGAGGTTTTCGGCAATCGCGACCTGCTGGAGATGGCCCTTCCGGTCCTGCGCGCCGACTTCCTGCTGTGCGGCCGTTACGCCTACCGTCCCCGGCCGCCGCTGGACTGCCCGATCCGGGTGTTCGGCGGCACGCAGGACGACATCGCCGCCGACCGGCTGCGGGCGTGGTCGGTGGAGACGCGGGGGGGCTTCACCCTGGAGATGTTCGACGGCGACCATTTCTTCCTGCGCGCCCACGAGCGTCCGCTCCTCGACCGGCTGGCGGAAGGCTTGGGCGGGATCGCCGCGACCGCCTGAATTCATGAGGGTCCCATGGCCGAGCCTAGTTTCACGATCGAAGATTTTTCCCATGCGCGTGGCGGCCTGCCGCTGCTGGTGCGGGCGCGCGATCCGCAGGTGGATCTGCTCGACGCCTTCGCCGACGTGGAGCCGCTGGTGCACGACTGGCTGCCGCGCTGTGCCGGCATCCTCTTCCGCGGCTTCGCGCTGGGTCCGGCCGCGGATTCGGTAGAGCGCTTCCGCGCCTTCGCCGCCGCCTTCGGCCATCCGCTTCTGAGCTACGAGTTCGGCTCGACCCCGCGGACCAACGTGACGTCGGGCGTCTACACCTCCACCGAATATCCGGCCGACCAGCACATTCCCCTGCACAACGAGCAGGCCTACACCCGCGACTGGCCGATGCGCATCTGGTTCTGCTGCGTCCAGGCGGCGCCGGTCGGCGGCGAGACACCGATCGCCGACAGCCGGGCGATCCACCGCCGGATTCCCGCCGACATCCGCGAGCGGTTCGAACGGCGTGGCCTGATGTATGTCCGCAACTACGGCAACGGGCTGGACGTGCCGTGGCAGAAGGTCTTCAACACGGAGGACCGCGCGACGGTGGAGGCTTATTGCCGCGATCACCGCATCCTCTGCGACTGGAAGGACGATGGCGAACTGCGCACGCGCCAGATCTGTCAGGCGACCGCCCGCCATCCGGTGACCGGGGAGCCGGTGTGGTTCAACCAGGCCCACCTCTTCCACGTCTCCAACCTGCCGGAGGAGGTGCGGACGGCACTGCTCGACATCCTCGACGAGGAGGATTTGCCGCGCAACGTCTACCACGCCGACGGCGGCCCCATCGATCCGGCCGACCTTGCCGCCATCCGCGCGGTCCTGGCCGACGAGACGGTGCTGTTCCCGTGGGAGACCGGGGACGTGATGATGCTCGACAACATGCTGGCCGCCCATGCCCGCACGCCCTTCAGCGGGCCGCGCAAGGTCGTGGTTGCCATGGCCGAACCCCATTCCGCCGATTAGCGGCATCGCCGGCAGGGGCGGGACCGGTGTTCCGGGACCGATGTTTCGCCCGGCCGGCAATCACAGCCATCGACCGTTCCGCCCCATGGCCTGGCCGGGGGCGTGCCCTTCTGCCTGCACAGGTGATCCCATGGACAACCGTTCCGATGCCGCCCCCCTTTCGACGGTCTCTGCCGTGCGCAAGCCCGCAGGGGCGCCGGTCGAGACGTCGGTCGAGACGCTGGTCGGCACACTGGTCGGGCGGGCCGCAGAGACGCCCGGCGGCATCGCCCTGCGCTTCATCGCCGAGGGGACGGACGATCCGCTCAGCTATGCGGACCTCGACCGGCGGGCCAGGGCCATCGCCGTCCGCCTGCGCGCGCGGGCCGGGCTGGGCGACCGCGCCGTTCTGCTGCTGCCGAGCGGCCCGGACTATGTCGCGGCCTTCTTCGGCTGCCTCTATGCCGGGGTGATCGCCGTGCCGGCCTACCCGCCGGAATCGGTGAGGCCGCAGCATCTGGCCCGGCTCCAGGGCATCCTTGCCGATGCGCAGCCGCGCTTCATCCTGACGGATTCGGCCCTTTACGACACGTTGCTGGAGGCTTGCCGGGCCATGACGGGCGGTGAGCGGATGCCCGAACTGCTGGCCGTGGACAGGGTGGACGGCGGGCTTGCCGGCGACTGGTCGATGCCGCCGCTGTCCGGCGACGATATCGCCTTCCTGCAATACACCTCCGGCTCGACCTCCGCGCCCAAGGGGGTGCGGGTCAGCCACGGCAACCTGATCGCCAACGAGCGGCTGATCCGCGGCGGTTTCGGCATCGGGCCCGACGACTGCATCGTCAGCTGGCTGCCGCTGTTCCATGACATGGGCCTGATCGGCGGTCTGCTGCAACCGATCCACGCCGGCATTCCCTGCGTCCTGATGTCGCCGCGCTATTTCCTGGAACGGCCGCGGCGCTGGCTGGAAGCGATCGGCCGCTATGGCGGCACCATCAGCGGCGGGCCGGATTTCGCCTTCCGCCTGTGCTGCGAGCGCATCGCCGATACGGCACTGGAAGGGCTGGACCTGCGGTCCTGGCGCCTTGCCTTCTCCGGTTCCGAACCGATCCGTCCCGACACGCTGGCCCGTTTCGCCGAGCGCTTCGCCCCGGTGGGTTTCGACCGCCGGTCCTACTTCGCCTGTTACGGGCTGGCCGAGGCGACGCTGTTCGTCACCGGCGGCCGGCGCGGGCAGGGCATCATCCTGGCGCCGTTCGATGGGCCGGAACTGGCCGCCAACCGGGCCTTGCCCCCGGGTGAGGCCGCGTCGGCGACCGTGCTGGCCGGCTGCGGCCACGTGCAGCCCGATCATCCCGTGCGGCTGGTCGATCCGGCCAGCGGCTCGGAGGTCGGCGAGGGGACGGTCGGCGAGATCTGGGCCGGCGGACCCAGCATCGCCGACGGCTATTGGCGCAACGCGGAGGCGACGGCCCGCAGCTTCGTCGAGCGCGACGGCACGTTCTGGCTGCGCACCGGCGACCTGGGTTTCCTGAAGGATGGCGAGCTGTTCGTAACCGGCCGGCTCAAGGACATGCTGATCGTGCGCGGCCAGAACGTCTATCCGCAGGATCTGGAGCGCAGCGTCGAGGAGGAGGTGGAGGTCGTCCGCAAGGGGCGGGTTGCCGCCTTTGCCGTCGAACAGGATGGCCGTGAGGGGATCGGCATCGCCGCCGAGATCGGCCGGACGGTGCTGAAGCTGGTGACGCCGGAAGCGCTGTGCGGCGCCATCGCCGCCGCGGTGGCCGATGCCTGCCAGGAGGCGCCGGTGCTGGTCGCCCTGCTGGAGCCGGGCGCCCTGCCCAAGACGTCCAGCGGCAAGCTGCAGCGCTCCGCCTGCCGGTCCCTGCTCGACGCCGGTGAACTGCCGGCTTTCCTCGTCCAGCGCCGGGGAGACGCCGTTGCGGCGACGGACACCCCGGTCAATCTGCGGGCCGCCCGCAGCCTGACCGGACGGGAGAGCGAAGTCGCCACGGTCTGGTCGGAGGTTCTGGGAACCGCCGTCACCGATGCCGGTGCCCATTTCTTCGCGCTGGGCGGCAATTCGGTGTCGGTGGTGCAGGTGGTCGCCCGGCTGCGCGAACGGTGCGGACTGGCGGCCGAGGTCGCCGACCTGTTCCGTCATCCCACCCTGTCGGACTTCGCCGCCCGGCTGTCCGAGGCGGGGCCCGCGACGATCCGGGCGAGGGCTCCCCAGAGAGGCGGGGAGGAGCGCATCGCCGAACCGTCGGCGGCCCAGGCCCGCATGTGGTTCAACTGGAAGCTCGACCCGCGGGATTGCGGCTACACCATTTCCGGGCGGATCCAATTGCGCGGGCCGCTGCGCCGCGATGCCGTCCAGGCGGCGGTGGACCTGCTGGTCGGGCGCCACGAGAGTCTCCGCACCGTCTTCCGCGAGGAGGCCGGCCGCCCGGTGCAGGTGGTCCGCCCCGCCGGGACTTTGCCCGTCGCCGTCCGTCTCGCCGATCTCTCCGGCGACGCCGGCCGGGACTGTGCGTTGCGCCGCCTGCTGGAGGAGGAGGTCCGCACCCCCTTCGATCTGGTGGAAGGCCCGCTGATGCGGGTGCAATTGATCGCCTGTGCCGACGACGATCATCATCTGCAGGTCAGCCTGCATCACGCCATCGCCGACGGCTGGTCGATGACTGTCCTGCTCGACGAGTTCGGCGAGGCCTATGCCGCCTGCTGTGGCGGCAGGGCGCCCGAGCTGCCGGCGCTGACCGTCCAGTATGCCGACGTCGCCCAATGGCAGCGCGACCTGCTGGAAGCGGGGGAGGGCGCTCGCCAGCTTGCCTATTGGGCTGGCCGGCTGGGCGACCGCCATCCAGTGCTGGACCTGCCCGCCGACCGCCCGCGGTCCGCCGGTGGCAGCCAGCGCGGGGCGGCCGTCCAGTGCGCCATCGACGACGGGCTCGCCACGGCCTTGCGTGGGCTGGCGCGGCGGATGGGGGTGACGCTGCCGACCCTGCTGCTCGCCAGCTACACGGCTCTGCTGCACCGCTATTCCGGCCAGGACGACATCCGCGTCGGCTGCACGCTGGCCAACAGGCGCAGCGTGGACAGCGAAAGGCTGATCGGCTTCTTCGTCAACATGGCGGTGCTGTGCGCCGACCTGTCGGACGATCCGGCCTTCGACGCGCTGCTTCGCCGGGTCGGCGAGGCGGCACTCGACGCCCAGGCCAACCAGGATCTGCCCTTCGACCGGCTGGTCGAGGAACTGCAACCCCAGCGTGATCTTGCCCATCATCCGCTGTTCCAGGCCGCCTACGACCATCAGTGGCAGCGGCTGGACGGCCTCGACCGTTTGCCGGGTCTGCGGGTGGAGGCCGTCGAGCATCTCCAGCTCGCGACGCAGTTCGACCTGATCCTGCACACCACCGAGCGGGCCGGTCCGGGCGGAAGCGGTCCTCTCGGCGCCTTCTTCACCTACAGTCTCGACCTGTTCGAGCCGGAGAGCGTCGAGCGGATGGCGCGGCACTGGCTGACCCTGCTTCGCGGCATCGTCGCCGATCCGGCGCTGCCGGTCACCCGTCTGCCGCTGATGGACGAGGCGGAGACGGCGGCGCTGGTCGCCGGCTGGAACGATCCCGCCCGCAACCTCGCTCATCCGCCGGCACCGCTTCCGGCCGACGCCCCCGGCCTTCATGCCCGCATCGCGGCCCAAGCGCGCCGGCACCCCGATGCCCCGGCCGTGACCTGCGATGGCCGGACCCTGAGCTATGGCGAACTCGACCGCCGCAGCGACCGGCTGGCGTGGCGGCTGCGCTCGCTCGGCGTCGGGCCGGACCGGCTGGTCGGGCTGGCGGCCGACCGTTCCTTCGAGCTGATCGTCGGCTTGCTCGGCATCCTGAAGGCGGGCGGCGGCTATCTGCCGCTCGACCCCTCCTATCCCGCCGACCGTCTGCTCTACATGCAGGCCGACAGCGGCATCGGGCTGGTCGTCACCCAGACCCATCTGCGCGATGCGCTGCCGCTTGCCGACGGCGTGCGGGCGATCTGCGTCGGCGAGGAGCCCGACGCGCCGGAGGGGCCGCCGCCCGACCTGGGCCGGGCCGGATCGCTGGCCTACTGCATCTACACCTCGGGATCGACCGGCCAGCCGAAGGGCGTGGCGATCACCCACGCCAATGTGCTGCGGCTGTTCGAATCCTGCCCGCCAGACCTCCGCTCCGACGGGGGCGATGTCTGGGCGCTGTTCCACTCCTATGCCTTCGACTTCTCGGTCTGGGAAATCTTCGGCGCCCTGCTGCATGGCGGGCGGCTGGTGGTGGTGCCCTACTACACCAGCCGGTCGCCGGCCGACTGCTTCGCCCTGCTGCGGGACGAGGGAGTGACCGTCCTCAACCAGACGCCCTCCGCCTTCCGGCAGCTGGTGCCGGTGGCGCTGGGTTCGCCGCGCGATGCCCTGTCGCTCCGGCTGGTCGTGTTCGGTGGCGAAGCGCTGGAGATGGAGAGCCTGCGCGGCTGGTTCGAGCATTTCGGCGACAGCCGTCCGCGGCTGGTCAACATGTACGGCATCACCGAGACCACCGTCCATGTCACCCACCGCCTGCTGACCATGGCCGACCTGCCGAAGTCCGGGCAGGCAACGGACCAGCCGGAGGCCGGCGCCCCGGTCGGCATGCCGCTCGGCGACCTGCGCTGGTACTTCCTCGACCGGCATCTCCAGCCGGTCCCGCCCGGCGTGGCGGGTGAGATCCATGTCGGCGGAGCCGGGCTGGCGCGGGCCTACCTGAACCGTCCCGCCCTGACCGCCGGGCGCTTCGTCGCCGATCCCTTCGGCGGATCCCATGGCGATCCAGGGGGTGGCGATCCGGGTGGGCGCCTGTACCGCAGCGGCGATCTCGCGCGCTATTGGCCGGATGGCCGGGTCGAGTATCTTGGCCGCGCCGACCAGCAGATCAAGCTGCGTGGCTTCCGCATCGAGCCGGGCGAGATCGAGGCGGCGGTCCGCCGCCAGCCCGGCGTCGCCGATGCCGCCGTGCTGCTGCGCGGCGACGCCGGCGACCGCCGGCTCGTCGCCTATGCCGTCGCCGACGAGGAGGCGTTGCGCGTCCGGCCCGAAGAGCAGCGGGGCGATCTTGTCGGGCAGTGGAACACGGTGTTCGACGGCACCTATTCCCGCGCCGAAGCGGCGACGGGGCCGAGCTTCACCGGCTGGAACGACAGCTACGACGACCGGGCGATCCCCGAGCCG
Source organism: Azospirillum palustre (assembly GCF_002573965.1). NCBI lineage: Bacteria > Pseudomonadati > Pseudomonadota > Alphaproteobacteria > Rhodospirillales > Azospirillaceae > Azospirillum > Azospirillum palustre. The sequence continues at coordinate 433,105 of NZ_PDKW01000037.1, forward strand.
CAGATGCGGGAGTGGCTGGATGCCACCGTCGCGCGCATCCTGGCCTTGAAGCCGGAACGGCTGCTTGAGATCGGCTGCGGCGTCGGTCTGCTGACCCAGGCGGTGGCGCCACGCTGCGCCGTCTATCACGGGACCGACTTTTCGGCACAGGCCATCGCCGATCTCGGCGCCTGGGCGGCCGGGAAGCCGGAACTGGCTCATATCCGGCTCAGCCGGCGCGAGGCCACCGATTTCGGCGGGATGGGTGAGGGCGGGATGGGCGAAGGTGGAGTGGAGGAGGGCGGCTACGACACCGTCGTCATCAACTCCGTCGCCCAGTATTTCCCCGACGGCGACTATCTGCTGCGCGTTCTGGAGGGTGCGGTGCGGGCCCTGCGGCCGGGCGGGCGCATCTTCCTGGGTGATCTGCGGCCGCTGCATCTCCAGCCGCTGTTCCATGCGTCGGTGGCGCTCCGGCGGGCGGAGGCGCAGGCGAGCCCCGCCCAGCTGCGCGCCCGCGTTGCCCGCGCCATGGCCGAGGATGGCGAACTGCTGTTCGCGCCCGGCTTCTTCCAGGCGCTGCACGGCCGGATTCCGGAGATCGGCCGCATCGACCTCGATCTGCGTTGCGGCCGGGCCGACAATGAGCTGACCCGCTACCGCTTCGACGCGGTCCTGCATGTCGGTGCGGAGGATCTGCGTCCGGCCGGCGGCTGGCGTGAGGCTGGGGAGGATTTGGCCCGCCTCGACCGCCTGCTGGCGGAGGAGCGGCCCGCCGGCCTGCGGATCGCCGGGATCGCCAACCGCCGGCTTGCCCGCGACCTTGCCGCCTGGACGGCGATGTCCGGCGCCTCCTCGCCCGCGGCGGGTGCATTGCGGGAGCGGATCGACCGGCTGGACCCCGTTGGTGCCGATCCCGACGCCTACCGGGCGCTCGCCGAGGCGCACGGCTACCGCGCCCGCGTCGGCTGGAATGTCGGTCCGGGCGGTGCCGGCGATGCGGAAGGCCGCTTCGACGTGGAGATCTTCGATCCGGCCCGGCTGGAGCGCCACCCCATCGGGCCGGAACCGGTGGATCCCGATGGCTGGCGCACCCGGTGCAGCGACCCGCTGCTCGCCCGGCAGCGGCGCCAGTTCGCGCCGCATCTGCTGTCGGCCCTGCGCGGCAGCCTGCCGGCACATATGGTGCCTTCCCAGATGCTGCGCGTCGACCGGCTGCCGCTGACCGTCAACGGCAAGCTGGACCGCGACCGGCTGGCCGACCACGACCAGCCCATGCAGGTGACCGCCGCTGCCCATGTCCCGCCGGAAAGCCCGGTGGAGCAGGCGTTGGCTGCCATCTGGGCCGAGGTGCTGGGTGTCACCCGCGTCGGCCTGGACGACGACTTCTTCGAACTGGGGGGCCATTCGCTGCTGGCGACCCAGGTGGCCTCGCGCATCGCGGCCGATCTGGGGGTGACGCTGGATATCCGCACCCTGTTCGAGGCGACGGGCCTGCGCAGCCTCGCCCGGCGGGTGGAGGAGCGGCGCGCCGCCACCGAGCCCGCTGCCGCATCCGCCATCGAAGACGAACTGGCCGCCGCGCTGAAGGCCATCGAAGGCCTGTCGGAGGCCGAACTGAACGCGCTCGCGGATACCGCCCAGACCGGTGGTGCCCAGACCGGTGGTGCCCAGACCGGCGGCGCCAGAACAGACAGTGCAAACACGGGGATCGCCCGATGACCAGCAGCCCGTTCACTCCCTCCCTGCCGTCCTCGCTCGACGGTCTGTCGCGCAGCCAGCGCCGGGCGCTCGCCGCCGTCCTGGCTGCCAAGGGCATCGACATCCATGCCCGGTTCCCGATCCCCCGCGCTGACCGTTCGCAGCCGCTGCCGCTCTCCTATGCGCAGCAGCGTCTGTGGTTCCTCTGGCGGATGGATCCCGGCGGGGCGGCCTACAACATTCCCGGCGCCATCCGGGTGACCGGCCCGCTCGACCCCGCCCTGCTGGAGGCGGCCTTCGCCCATTTGACCGACCGGCACGAGGCGCTGCGCACCAGTTTCGCCGAGCGCGACGGCCAGCCCGTCCAGATCATCCACCCCCGGCTGGCGCCGGCGCTCGCCAGCATCGACCTTTCGGCGCTTGGCCCCGCCGAACGCGAGGCCCGCGCGCAGGATCTGGCGCGCGCGGACGCTCTGGCACCCTTCGATCTCGGCAACGGTCCGCTGATGCGGCTGACGCTGGTACGGCTGGCGGCGGAGGAGCATCTGCTGCTGGTCACCCTGCACCACATCGTCGCCGACGGCTGGTCGGTGGAGCGCTTCCTGGCGGAATTCGCCCGCAGCTACGACGCTCTGCGGGCCGGTCGCCAGCCGGACCTGCCGGCGCTGCCGATCCAGTACGCCGATTACGCCCAGTGGCAGCGCGACTGGCTGGAGGCCGGGGAGCGCGACCGGCAGCTCGCCTACTGGTGCGACCGGCTCGGCGCCGATCACCCGGTGCTGCGGCTGCCGCTCGACCGGCCCCGGCCGGCGGTGTTGGGCGCCCATGGCGGCACGGTGGCCTTCCGGCTCGGCGGGCAGCGCAGCCGCGACCTGAAGGCGCTGGCCCAGAGCCGCGGCGTCACGCCCTTCGTGCTTCTCCTGGCCGCCTTCAAGCTGCTGTTGATGAAGCACAGCGGCGAGACCGACCTGCGGGTCGGCGTGCCCTTCGCCAACCGCAATCGCATCGAGACGGAAGGGGTGGTCGGCTTCTTCGTCAACACCCTGGTCCTGCGCAGCAGGCTGGACAGCCGCGAGAGCTTCGGCACCCTGCTGGGCCGGCTGCGCGACACCGCGCTGGAGGCCCAGGCCCACCAGGATCTTCCCTTCGAACAGCTGGTCGAGGCGCTCCAGCCCGAACGCAGCCTGAGCCACAACCCGCTGTTCCAGGTGAAGTTCAACTACGGCTTCGACACCTCCACCCTGCCGGCTCCGGAGGGGCTGCGGCTGGCGCCCGAGCCGAACGAGTTCCTGGGCGCCCATTTCGACCTGGCACTGGACGTCGCCGACGCTCCGGATGAGTTGCACGGCTCGATGACCTATGCCCGCGACCTGTTCGATGCCGCCAGCGTCGAGGGGCTGGTCGCCGACTATTGCGGTCTGCTGGACGCCGTCCTGCGCCAGCCCGACGCCCCGCTCTGGCGCCTGCGTCCTTCGGGTTCGATACCGGCCGGCGAAAGCGGCGGCTGGCGCGATCCGGCGCCGGGCGTTCTGGAGCTGTGGAACGCTCGTGTCGAAGCCGATCCGGAGGCTGTCGCGGTGTGCGGCGGCGAACGAACGCTCACCGTCCGTGCGCTGGACGGGTTGGCGAACCGGCTGGCGAATGCCCTTCGCGAAGCCGGGATCGGGCCCGGCGACCGGGTCCTGCTGTGCTTCGAGCGATCCTGCGGCCTGATCGCGGCGCTGCTCGGCGTCATGAAGGCCGGCGCCGCCTATGTGCCGCTCGATCCGTCCCAGCCGGCGGAGCGGTTGCGCCGCCTCGCCCTTTCGAGTGGCGCCCGCTGTACCGTGGCGGCGGGCGCGACGCTGGCCGCAGCCGGGGCCAGCGGGTTGTCCTGCCTCGACCTCGACGGTCCGCATGTGGCGTCCCAGCCGGCCAGCTTCGATGGTCCGATCCCGGCCGGGGCGCTTCCGGCCTATGTCATCTACACCTCCGGCTCCACCGGCGAACCCAAGGGCGTCGTCGTCAGCCATGGCGCGCTCGGCAGCTATCTGCGCGGCGTTCTGGAGCGGTTGGCGGTGCCGAAGGGCACTTCGATGGCGATGGTCTCGACCGTTGCCGCCGACCTCGGGCATACGGTGCTGTTCGGCGCGCTCTGCCATGGCGGCGCCCTGCATCTGGCCGACGATGCCACCGCGCGCGATCCCGACCGCTTCACCGCCTGGATGGCGGGCTGCGGCGCCGGGGTGCTGAAGATCGTGCCGAGCCATTTGCGCGGCCTGCTTCATGCCGCCCGCGCCGCCGATGTGCTGCCGCGGGACCTGCTGGTCCTGGGCGGCGAGGCCTGCGACGGCGGGCTGGTGGAGCGGCTGCGGCGGCTGCGGCCGGGTCTGCGCGTGCTCAACCATTATGGTCCGACCGAGACGACGGTCGGCGTTCTCACCCATGAGGTTCCTGCCGCCCCTGAGGGTTCGCCCGGGGTCCCCGCCGTCATTCCGCTCGGCTCCCCCCTGGCCAACGTGCGGGCCTGCGTGCTCGACCCGGATCTCGAGCCGGCGCTCGCCGGTGCCGTCGGCGAGCTTTACGTCGGTGGCGACAGCCTGGCCGACGGCTATCTCGGCCAGCCGGCGTTGACGGCGGCCCGCTTTGTTCCCGATCCGCAGCCGCGCCGGCCGGGCGACCGGCTCTACCGCACCGGCGACCGGGTCCGTCTGCGCCGGGACGGGGTGCTGGAGTTCGTCGGTCGCCTCGACGATCAGGTGAAGATCCGCGGCCATCGCGTCGAGCCGGGAGAGGTCGCCCGCGTCCTCAAATCCCTGCCCGGACTGGCGGATGTGCTGGTGATCGCCGGCACGGCCGTTCATGGTCCGGCGGCCGGGCAGCTGATCGCCTACTGCGTGCCGTCCGCCGGCGAGCCCGATATCGCGGCCCTGCGCGAGGCCGCCGCCGGCCTGCTGCCGGATCATATGGTTCCGGCTCATTGGCTGGTGCTGGACCGGCTGCCGCTGACCGCCAACGGCAAGCCGGACCGCAAGGCGCTGCCGGTGCCGTCCGCCGCCGAACCGGCATCCCAGACGGCGATGACGGAGACGGAGCAACGGCTCGCCCAAATCTGGGCCGAGGTCCTGAAGCGCGAGACGGTGGATGCCGGCGCCAGCTTCTTCGCCATGGGCGGGGATTCGATCCTCAGCCTCCAACTGATCGCCCGCGCCCGCAAGCAGGGGCTGAAATTCACCCCGAAGCAGTTGTTCGAGGCGCAGAGCATCCGCGCGCTCGCCGCTCTGCTGGATGCCCGGCTGCAAGGAAACGCTCCGGTCCTGTCGCCGGTCCCGGCATCGGCGGCGAAGCGACAGGCCGGACCGGAGGAGGCGGCGATTCCCGCGGTGCCGCGCGGCGAGAGCCTGCCCTTGTCCTCCACCCAGCGCCGCCTGTGGTTCCTGTGGCGCCTCGATCCCGCCAGCACGGCCTATACCATCGCCACGGCGCTCCGCTTGCGCGGCCGGCTCGATTCCGAAAGCCTGCGGCGGGCCTTCGCGCTGGTGTCCGGGCGGCACGAAACCCTGCGCACCCGCTTCGTCGAGCGGGGCGGCGAACCCCGGCAGGTCATCGACGCCGATGCCGTCGTCGATTGGACGGTCGAGACGCTGGAGCATGCCGGTCTGCTGGATGGCCGGTTGCGCGACGAGGCCGCCCGCCCCTTCGACCTGGAACGGGGGCCGCTGCTGCGCCTTCGCCTGTTCCGTCTGCCGGACGGGCCCGGCGGGAGCGAGCACGCGCTTTCCCTGGCGATGCACCACATCATCTCCGACGGCTGGTCGATGAACGTCCTGGTGGACGAGATCGCCCATGTCTATGCGCTGTTGTCGGCCGGTCTGCCGGCTGCACTGCCGCCGCTGCCGCTCCAGTATGCGGACTATGCCGCATGGCAGGAGCGATGGATGGAGTCGGCCGAGGCGCGTCGGCAGCTCGACCATTGGAAGGGGCGCCTGGGGGGCGAGCAGCCGGCGCTCGACCTGCCGGCCGACCGTCCGCGCCCGCCGATGCAGAGCCATCGCGGTGCGGCGGTGGAGTTCGAGCTGGACGCATCGCTGGTCGCCGGGCTGGCTGCCGTCGGGCGGGAGCAGGGGGCCAGCCTGTTCATGGTCCTGCTCGCCGCCTTCGCCGCCCTGCTGCACCGGCACAGCGGTCAGCGGGACCTGCGCATCGGCGTGCCGACCGCCAACCGCGGCCGGGTCGAGCTGGAGGGGTTGATCGGTTTCTTCGCCAACACCCAGGTCCTGCGCATCGAACCCGATGGGCGTCTGCCCTTCGACCGCTTCCTGGCGCGGGTGCGTGACGAGGTTCTGGCCGCCCAGGGCAACCAGGAACTGCCTTTCGACGCCCTGGTGGAGGCCTTGCAGCCCGACCGCAGCCTCGACCGCAACCCGCTGTTCCAGGTGATGGCCAGCCACAGCCGTCCGCGCTCCGACGCGCTGCGCCGCCTGCCCGGCCTGGACATCGCCGAGCATCCGCGGCTGCACCACGCTGCCCAGTTCGACCTGTCGCTGCACAGCGAGGAGCAGGCTGACGGCTCGTTGCGCGCCACCCTGATCTACGCCACCGACCTGTTCGACGAGGACAAGGTCCAGCGCTTCCGCAGCCATTTGGACCGTATCCTCCACGGGGTGGCGCAGGCGCCCACGGTCACGCTCGGCTATCTGCCGATCCTCGACGCCGCGGACTGGCCGGAGGTGCTGCCCAGCCCCAGCCATCCGGCCGGTCCACTGGTGCCGGAGCTTATCTCGGAGCAGGCCGGTCTGTATGGCGGGTGTCCTGCGGTGAGCTTCGGCGGGCGGTCGCTGAGCTATGCCGAGCTGGAGGCGCAGGCGAACCGGCTGGCCCACCGGTTGCGGGCGTTGGGCGTCGGCCCGGAGGTGACGGTCGGCGTCGCCGCCGAGC
>NZ_PDKW01000037.1:439801-443493 GCF_002573965.1 Azospirillum palustre
AACGCCTTGTGGTTGGCCGATTTCACGTACGTATCGACATGGCAGGGCTTCGTCTACGTGGCCTTCGTCATCGACGCCTTCGCGCGCCGCATCGTGGGCTGGCGGGTATCCAGCACAGCCCATGCCCACTTCGTTCTGGATGCGCTCGAACAGGCACTCCACGACCGCCGGCCCGCCAAGGGCAGCGGCCTCATCCACCATAGCGACCGTGGATCGCAATATGTTGCGATCCGCTACACCGAGCGTCTCACCGAAGCCGGCGTCGAGCCCTCCGTAGGCAGCGTTGGCGATTCCTACGATAACGCGTTGGCCGAGACCATCAACGGTCTCTACAAGACCGAAGTGATCCGGCGCCGTGGGCCATGGCGCACCTTGGAGGCTGTCGAGTTCGCCACCTTGGAGTGGGTCGACTGGTTCAACCACCGGCGCCTCCTCGAACCCATCGGCAACATTCCTCCCGCCGAGGCCGAAGCACGCTATTATGCCCAAACCGAGGACGTCGCCATGGCGGCGTGACTCAACCAATCCGGCCTCCGACAAACCCGGCGCGGTTCACCGCGCCTTCCGCGACGGCGATCCCCCCATCGGCTCCGCCGACGCCGTGCCGCGCACAAGCATCCGCGCCTTCGAGGACATCGTGCCCAAATCCACCGACTGGCGCGACCTCGCCCGACCCGATGAGGGGCCGGCGTCCCAAGCGGCGGAGTGACCCGTCCCTCTCGACCCGTCCCTCTCCTGCTCCAGGAGAGGGATTTTCAAACGGCCGACGCATTGTTGCGGCGCAACAGTTCTATTTTTAAAATCTACGCCATTTCTCCTATCTTCCGTAAGTAACCAAATAAAAAATGGTCTTTTGTCTTCTTTGATATTTCAAGATTTCAAAAAATTGCTGTAGACACGGACAATTCACCGTCTTACGCTTGATCTTAGATATCTGCGATGCGGCGAACGACGCGACGACCGGCCTCCGCGGACGCGGTGCCACCGCACTGGAAAGACGACAAGGGAAGGGATCGCATGAAGCGGATAGCCATTGCCATTCCGGCCGCTTCAGCCACCGCCGTGGCGACCGGATGGACCATCACCACCCCAGGAACCGCGCGCGGACGCGCTTCCCGGCCCAGCTTGAAAGGACAGTGACGATGCGTCTGGCCACAGCCTCCCAGATGGTCGCGGAAACGGCGACGGCCGAAGCCCATGTGGAATGCGCCGCGCTGACGCGCAGCTTCCCCGCCGTCAACGGGACCGGTGAACTGCCGGTCCTCGGTCCGATCAGCCTGTCGATCCGGCGGGGCGAGTTCTTTTCCGTCATCGGCCCGTCCGGCTGCGGCAAATCCACCTTCATGGACGTACTGGCCGGGCTGACCACGCCGACCGGCGGAACCGTTCGGTTCGAGGACAAGCCGGTGGTCGGCGGCACGGTGCCCGACGGGATCGGAGCGGTGTTCCAGCAGGACGCCTCGCTGCCCTGGCTCAGCGTGTGGGAGAACATCGCCTTCGGCCTGCGCCGACGCGGCACCGACCCGGTGGAGATCAAGCGGCTGGTCGATTATGCGCTGGGCTTCATGGGGCTGACTCCCTTCGCCCATGCCTACCCCAACCAGCTGTCGGGCGGCATGCGTCAGCGCACCTGCATCGCCCGCACGCTGGTGATGAAGCCGCGCCTGATCCTGCTGGACGAACCCTTTGCCGCGCTCGACGCGCAGACCCGTCTGCTGATGGGCGACGAGCTGCTGCGGCTGTGGCGGGAGACCAACGCGACGGTGGTCCTGATCACCCACGCGCTGGACGAGGCCGCTATGCTGTCCGACCGCGTCGGCGCCATGTCGGCCCGCCCCGGCCGCTTCATCGAACTGATCGAGACCGGATGGTCGCGCGACCGCGACAGCACCATCGTGTCCGACCCCGGTTATGGCGCGCTGTCCAGCCGCCTGTGGAGCGTCCTGCGCAAGGAATCGATGAAGGCGCTCGACCACTCGCTCGGCACCGAGAAGGAATGAGACCATGGGTTCCCTCGCTATGAGTCGAGGTCTTGTCCGAAGGCCGGTCAGGAACACCGTGCGGCGCCGGCGCATCCTGCTGGTGGCCACCGTGGTCGCGCTGCTGGAAGCGGCCTGCAGGGTCGGTCTGATCGATCCCAACACGATGGTCCCGCCCAGCAGCATGGTGGTTGCCCTGGCCGCCCTGCTGCGGGAGGAAGCCATCTACACCGACATGGCGCAGACCTTCTTCGCGGTCGGCGTTTCGGTGGTGGTGGCGACGGTCGCCGGGTTCCTGCTCGGCATCCTCATCCATTCCTTTCCGCGATTACGCCGCGCGGTGGCGCCGATCCTGACCAGCTATTACGCCATCCCGGTCTTCGCCTTCTATCCGGGGTTGGCGGCGGTTATGGGGCTGGGGCCGGGGCCGATCATCATCACGGCGATCTTCAACGCCGTCGTCAGCATGATCATCGCCACCATGGACGCCCTCGACCGTTTTCCCCGCGTACTACTGAAGCTCGCTCATATGCATCATTTCTCGTGGTGGCAGCGGGTGATCCATCTGCAATTGCCGGCCATCGCCTCGAATTTGCTGCCGGGGATCAAGTTGGTGGTCGCCTATTCCTTCATCGGCGTCATCGGCAGCGAGTTCCTGATGGCGGCGGCCGGGGTCGGCTACAAGATTTCCTACGCCTACGACAATTTCAACGTTCCTCGCATGTACGGGTTGATGTTGCTGGTCATTGTCGTGGTCGTCGTCATCAATTCCCTGCTGAGCGTTCCGGAACGCTGGTTCGCGGCGCGGGCGCTGGGACGGAGGGCCGAATGAAACAGATCCGCGACGCCTCCGACTTCCTCCTGCTGATCGCCGGGCTGCTGGTCGCCTGGCAATGTGTCAGCCTCGTGGTGGGCGGCCGGCTGGTCGTGCCGCCGCTGGAAACGCTGCGGGAGATCGGCGTGCTGTTCCACCGGCCCAGCTTCTGGGCACACGTCAACGCCACCGCTCTGGCCTTCGCCTACGCCAGCGCGATCACCATTGTGCTGGGTCTGCTGGCCGGGGTGTGGCTGGGCACCAACCGCGCCGCCTTCGAAACGACGGAGCCGATGCTGGCCTCCATCGCCTCGTTGCCCAAGGTGACGCTCTACCCGATCATCCTGACCATCTGCGGTCTCGGCCTGTCGGCCAAGGTGGCCTTCGGGGTCATCCACGGCATCGTCCCCATCACCCTGTTCACCATGGGCGCCGTCCGCAACATCCAGCCGATCTATCTGCGGGTCGGCGAGATGCACAACCTGTCGCCGCGTGCCCGCTTCTTCCATCTGCTGCTGCCGGCCGCCTTCCCGGAGATCTTCTCGGGCATCCGCGTCGGGCTGTCGGTGACGTTGCTGGGCGTCGTGCTGGGCGAGATGTTCGCGTCGCGCCTGGGTATGGGCTCGATGCTGATGGGCGCGATCGGGCTGGCCGATTTCCCGGCCATCGCTGCGGTCACGCTGATCCTGATCCTGGCCGCGACCGTGCTGAGTTCGGGCCTGCTGTGGATCGACCGCCGCCTGCATCATCGGGACTGAGGGGCTTGCAGCTTGCGCCCATCCCCAACCACATAACTTAGATATCTAATTCTTGGAGCCACGATCATGCTGACCGCCGAAGAGAACGATCTTCTGTGCCGCGTCGAGGGCGACGCCCCGATGGGCCGAATGATGCGGCGC
>NZ_PDKW01000003.1:0-549 GCF_002573965.1 Azospirillum palustre
CTGCGCGGCATCGAGACGCTGACCGGCAGTGCCGGCACCGATCTGCTGTTGCTGGGCGACACCGGCAACACGGCGACCGTATCGCTGTTCGAGACCATCCTCGGCGGCACCGGCAATGACCTCATCACCCTCGGGTCGAACGGCAACACCCTTGCGGTGTCGCAGCTTGAGACGCTGCTGGGCGGGTCCGGCCTGGATGTTGTGACGCTGGGGTCCGGCGGCAGCACGCTGATGACGGTGGCGGTGGAAACGCTGATCGGCGGCAGCGGCCTTGACGTGGTGACGCTGGGCACCGGCGGCACGACCGTGCGGATCGTCGGCATCGAGTCCGTCACCGGCAACAGCGGGCGCGATGTCGTCCAGCTGTCCGACGGCGGCGGCACCTTCGTCGTCAATTTGCTGGAAACGCTGGTCGGCAGTTCCGGCAGCGACGTGGCGGTGGTCGGCGAGCTTGGCGGCGGCTCGACCCTGTTGATCGCCGGGCTGGAGATCCTCGTCGGCAACTCCGGTTCCGACATCGTCACGTTGAGCGACGGCGGCAACACCACG
>NZ_PDKW01000017.1:0-1090 GCF_002573965.1 Azospirillum palustre
GCTCGGCGGCGACGCCGACCGTCACCTCCGGGCCGACGCCCAACGCCCGCAACCGGTGGGCCAGCCGGTTCGCCTGCACCTCCAGCTCGGCATAGCTCAGCGTCCGGCCACCGAAGCTCACCGCAGGACGCCCGCCATGCAGACCGGCCTGCTCCGAGATGAGCTCCGGCACCAGTGGACCGTCGGTCAGCGTTTCATCGCGGGTCGCATTCCAGCCGGCGAAGCTCCGCCATCCCTCCTCGTCGAGCAACCCGATCTCACCCAACCGGCGCCCGGCATCCTCGACCAGGGCCAGCAGAAGCCGTCGGGTCTGCGCGGCGAAACGGCGGATCTCCTCGTCGCCGATGCGATCGCGCCAATGGCTGAAGGTCAACGTCAGTTGCTTTCCGGCACCCATCAGCAGGGTCAACGGGACGGAGGTAAGCTCATGATTCTGTGGGGCGCCGAAGCACAGGCCGCCGGTTTCTCCGCGGCCAAGCGTGTCGGACAGGGGATAGTTCTCGAACACCAGCAGACTGTCGAACAGCATCTCGCCGCCATGGCCAGACCAGCGCTGGATGTCGGCCAGCGGCGTGTGTTCGTGCTCCCGCATTTCGAGATTGCTGGTTTGGAGATCGGTCAGCCACTCCGACACGGTCTGGGCCGGATGCGGCGTTCCGACCAGCGGCAGCGTGTTGATGAACAGGCCGATCTGCTTTTCGATGCCCGGCAGTTCGGCCGGCCGGCCCGAGACCGTCACACCGGCCGCCACCGCCTTCTGTCCGGTCCGCCGGTGCAGAAGCAGCAGCCAGGCGGCCTGAACCAACGTGTTGAGCGTCACTTGGCTCTGACGGGCGAAGCGGACGAGAAGCGCGGTCTCCCGTTCGTCGAAGGCAAGCTCGAGGGCTCCATGCCCTTGGTCGATATCCGGTTGCCCGCTGGCCGTCGCGATCCTGGTTGGCTGTTCGAGTTCGGCGGTGCGGTTGCGCCAGAAGGCTTCGGACGCCGCCCCGTCGCGCCCTTGCAGCCAGGCCACATGGTCGCGGAAGCGGCCGCCGTCCGCCGCCGGCACGACGCCGGCATAGCGTTGCAGCACTTCGCCCAGAAGCTG
>NZ_PDKW01000014.1:0-906 GCF_002573965.1 Azospirillum palustre
CGCCGAGCAGGGCAGCGTCGGCGGAGCGCTGTCGCTGACGCCGATCCAGCGCTGGTTCTTCGAGGAGCCGATCCCCAGCCGCAGCCACTGGAACCAGTCGGTGCTGCTGCGGCTGCGCCGGCCGGTCGATCCGGCGTTGCTGGAACGGGCGCTCTCGGCCCTGCTGGCCCATCACGACGCCCTGCGGCTGGTCTTCGCGATGGATGGCAGCGCCCGGCACCTGCCGCCCGAGGCGGTGCCGCCGGTGCTGTGGCACCGCGCCGCCGCCGATGCCGAGGCGCAGGAGCGGCTGTGCGAGGAGGCCCAGCGCAGCCTCGACCTCGACCATGGCCCGTTGCTGCGCGCCCTGCTGGTGGAGCGGGAGGATGAAGACGGCCAGCGCCTGCTGCTGGCGATCCACCATCTTGTGGTGGACGGCGTGTCCTGGCGCGTGCTGCTGGAGGATCTGCAACTGGCCTGCACGCAGCTGGAGCGGGGCGAGGCGGTGATGCTGTCGGCCAAGACCGCCTCCTTCCAGTCCTGGGGCGAGGCGTTGCGCCGCCACGCCGCGAGCGGGGCGCTGAGGGATGAGTTGTCTTGGTGGCGCGACAGCCTGACGGGGGCTCCAGCCGGGCTGCCGGGGGTGGCGGAGCCGGTCTCCCCCGGGGTGCTGAGGGTGGCGACATCCGCCGTGGCGCGGACGCGGCTGGATGCCGGCTGGACGAAGCGCCTGCTGTCGTCGGCGCCCGCTGCCTACCGGACGCGGGTGAACGACCTGCTGCTGACGGCGCTGTCGCGGGTGCTGTGCCGGTGGAGCGGCGCAGCGTCGGCGCTGGTGCAGCTGGAGGGGCATGGCCGCGAGGAGCTGGTGGGCGGCCTGGACCTCAGCCGCAGCGTCGGCTGGTTCACCACCGCCTATCCGGTGCA
>NZ_PDKW01000008.1:0-733 GCF_002573965.1 Azospirillum palustre
TCATGCTGACCGCCGAAGAGAACGATCTTCTGTGCCGCGTCGAGGGCGACGCCCCGATGGGCCGAATGATGCGGCGCCACTGGATCCCGGCCTGCATGTCGGAGGAGGTGGCGGAGCCGGACGGCGATCCGGTGCGCCTGCGCCTGCTGGGCGAGGACCTGATCGCCTTCCGCGACAGCAAGGGCCGGCTGGGGGTGATCGGAGAGTACTGCCCGCACCGCCGCGCCTCGCTGGTGTTCGCCCGCAATGAGGAGTGCGGGCTGCGCTGCCTCTACCATGGCTGGAAGTTCGACGTGGAGGGCAAGGTCACCGACATGCCGTCCGAGCCGCCGGACAGCAAACTGAAGGAGCGGGTGCGCCACACCGCCTACCCGACGCGCGAGGCCGGCGGCTTCGTCTGGGTCTACATGGACGCCCGGATCGGGGACGGGGCCGCGGTGCCGGAGTTCCGCCCGCCGCCCTGGGCCAAATCGGCGACGACCCGGGTCGGCATCGCCAAGATGCACGTCGCGGCAAACTGGGCGCAGGTGCTGGAAGGCGCCATCGATTCCGCCCATTCCTCCAGCCTGCATTCCTCCAACATCCGCCCCGCCAAGGTCGCCCAGACCACGGCGGACAACAAGGTGATGTCGCGCCCTTCGACCGACAAGGCGCCGCGTCTCCAGGTCCAGCAGACCGAATTCGGCATGCGCTACGCCGCCATCCGCCGGCCGATCACCAACGCCGACACCCA
>NZ_PDKW01000005.1:0-601 GCF_002573965.1 Azospirillum palustre
ACATGGTCGCGGAAGCGGCCGCCGTCCGCCGCCGGCACGACGCCGGCATAGCGTTGCAGCACTTCGCCCAGAAGCTGCGAGCTGCTCCAGCCGTCCAGCAGGATGTGGTGGCTGGTCAGGATCACATGATGGCGTTCCCCACCCGTGCGCACCACCGCCAGCCGCAGCAGAGGCGGTGCCGCAAGGTCGAAGCCGGCCTGCCGCTCCGCCGCAGCGAGCCCGTCCAGCCGTGCCGCCTGTTCCGCCTCGCCGCGCCAGTCCTCCAGCCGCAGCGGCACCGCAACCTTGCGCCGGATCGCCTGCAACGGCTGCTCCAGGCCGTCCCACAGGAAGCCCGCCCGCAGGCTGTCATGCGCATCGACCGCCCCCTGCCAGGCCGCATGGAAGCGCGCCACGTCCAGCCCGTCCACATCCACCCGCATCTGGTTGATGTAGGCGTCGCCACCCGGCTCGTAGAGCGCATGGAACAGCATGCCCTGCTGCATCGGCGTCAGCGGGTAGAGGTCCTCCAGTTCGCGCGCCGGCAGCGGCAGCGCGTCCAGCTGCCGCTGCGTCAGGCCGGCCAGCGGAACGTCCGACGGCGTCAGCCCGCCGGCCGAGG
>NZ_PDKW01000009.1:0-832 GCF_002573965.1 Azospirillum palustre
GAGCGTTTTCGCTTACGGCGGACGGAGACGTCAGGTCGGGCGCGGTTGAGGACGTTGAGGGCGAGCTTGCGCAGGGTTGCGAGGTTTTCCGGGCCGTGATCCTTGCGGTTTCTGGCGCGATCCTCGTCGAATGTAACGTCGAGAACCCAGTGGAGGCCGTTCTCCACCGACCAATGTGCCCGAGCGGCGTTGAGGTACTCTTCGGCGCCAAGCGGTCGCGAGGCGAGGTGATAGTGGCGGGTGACAGTGGTTTTGCCGTTGCGTTCGACGGTGGCCTCGATCATGCCCAGGCAGGCCATGTCGGGGAGCAGAACCGGCTCCGAGCAAGCCGACTTGGGACCGCGCAGCCAACTCAGGTCGTGGCTGACCCAAGCCCGGCGGGTCTCGATACGACCGTGATCGGCATCGGTGGTTTCGTACGTATTCAATTCGGCCAGCGTCAGCGGATCGGCGAAATAGTCCACCACCATGCCATGCAGGGCGGGGTGGTTGGCCTTGAGCCGCAGAAGGTAGTCGCCCCCTTGGTCGCGAATGATGCGCGCGGTGTCCATTTGGCAATGGATGGCGTCGGCGGTCACCAGCCATCCCGTCAGGTCCATGCATCCCAGCAAGGCCCGCGCCGCCACGATCTCGCTGTCGCCCTCGGCCACCCGGAAGCTCTGCTGGCCCACCACCACGCGCGTGGCCGAGGCGAACGCCGTGACCACCGCCAGCGGGTTGGCGCGCCCCGCGTCGTCGAAGGAGCGGCGTAGCGTCTTGCCATCGATGGCGAGCACGCCCGCGCCTGCCGCCCCCAGTTCGTCCAGAAACCGCCCGAAGCACGCCGCAAAGG
>NZ_PDKW01000021.1:0-1242 GCF_002573965.1 Azospirillum palustre
AGCAGGCGGGTTCCACCCGGTGTTCCGTCGGTGGACCACAATTCACGCCCATGGACGCCGTCGTCGGCGCTGAAATAGACATGCCCATGGAGTTCGATAAAGCCCTGCGGCTCCGATGAGGCCGTCCCCTGAGCGATGTCCCGCAACAGGGTGGCCCGGCGCCCGTCCGTTCCCCACAGCTCGTTCCCACTCGCATTGTCCGTCGCCGCGAATACGGCGCTGGCTTTCATCGGCTCGTTTTTCAGTCGGAGATTGCCGGCAGTGAGATCCTCCCGCGACAGGCCCATCAGCTTCACGCCGTCACGTGGTCCAAAATCGAGGACCAGCCCGTCGCTGTCCTGATGGGAGCGGGCCAGCACATCCTCCAGGCTGCCGATCCCACTCCAGGCCCGCAGGTCCAACGAGTCCCCGTCGGCTCCGCCCTGGAAGTCGCCGATGCAGTCCCAACCGTCGCCGGGTTTGAGAATGAAGCGGTCGCGGCCGCCGCCGCCTTCCATGTAATCGTTGCCGCGATTGCCGGCGATGATGTCGTTCCCTTCGCCGCGGAACAGAAAGTCGCGGCGCCCGCTGCCCATGATTGTCCGCCCGGACGTGCCGTGATGCTTTTCATGATCCTGTCCCATGCCGGCGCCCTTTCGATGGTAGCGGTGGGTCTGGATAGAAATGCTCTTAAAGGCTGCTGTTTCGAATGACGCATCGGGCCAGGGCTCTATCGGCCCATCCGTCTACTCCAATCCAGCGGAAATGTTTTTAGAGTGTCTATCAAAACCCCGGTCTGACGCGCTGAAGGCGTTGATTTCCCTCAACGTCAGACCGGTTCTGATCAGCACTCTTAGCATTGTCCAACCGAAAGAGTGCCGGCAGTGAAAATCCGGAGCGTCAGTCCGCGGTCGCCGTTTTCGAATCCAGCCGTGTGATGCCAAGTCCCAACCATGAAATTACGGGCTATCGTAAGCGTCATTTCTCTTCCCTCGGCCGAAGCCTACACTTATGCAACTGCCGAGGACACGACCCTTGGACCAAGGCACCATCGCTGACGGGATCTGGAAACAACCGATCTCAGTCGTGCTTAAAAACCTGGATGCGACCCCCGCCGGGCTGAGCTGGACCGAGGCGGAGGCCCGCCTGCACAGATACGGCCTCAACCAGCCGCTGGCGCGCCGCTGCCGGCCGCTCTGGCTGCAATTCCTGACCCGCTTCCTCAATCCCCTGGTGCTGATCCTGCTGTTTGCCAGCGGCCTG
>NZ_PDKW01000016.1:0-961 GCF_002573965.1 Azospirillum palustre
GCAGGCGAACCGGCTGGCCCACCGGTTGCGGGCGTTGGGCGTCGGCCCGGAGGTGACGGTCGGCGTCGCCGCCGAGCGCTCGCTGGAGCTGGTCGTCGGCCTGCTGGCGGTGATGAAGGCGGGCGGCGCCTATCTGCCCCTCGACCCGGAGCTGCCGCCCGCCCGCCTTGCCGCCATGGCCGCGGACGGCGGCATCACCCTGCTGCTCACCCAGTCCCATCTTGCCGGCAGGCTGGGCGGCGAGGCGCTGCCCGAGGCTGTCCGCCTGCTGCTGCTCGACGCCGAGGACACCGACCTCGAGAACACCGGCGCCGAGAACAGCGGGGGACTGCCGGACACGCCGCCCGCGGCCGGGCTGCGGCCGGAGAACCTCGCCTACCTGATCTACACCTCCGGCTCCACCGGTACGCCCAAGGGGGCCGGCAACAGCCATGGCGCCCTGTTGAACCGGCTGGCCTGGATGCAGAAGGCCTACCGGCTGTCTCCGGGCGAGCGGGTGTTGCAGAAGACGCCCTTCGGCTTCGACGTCTCGGTCTGGGAGTTCTTCTGGCCGCTGATGGTGGGGGCGCATCTGGTGGTGGCGGCGCCTGGCGAGCACCGCGACGCGGCCCGGCTGGTGGCGCTGATCCGCGGGGAGGGCATCGACACGCTGCATTTCGTGCCCTCCATGCTGCAGGCCTTCCTGGAGGAGCCGGGGGTGGAGCAGTGCACCAGCCTGCGCCGGGTGGTGTGCAGCGGCGAGGCCCTGCCGGCGGCGTTGCAGGACCGGCTGTTCGCCCGTCTGCCGCAGGTCGGCCTGTACAACCTCTACGGCCCGACGGAGGCGGCGATCGACGTCAGCCACTGGACCTGCCGGGCCGGGGAGGGCGGTGCGGGCGGCGGTGTGCCGATCGGCGTGGCCATCGACAATCTGCGGCTGCATGTGCTGGACGAGTGCCTGAACCCGCTTCCGGCCGGCGCG
>NZ_PDKW01000024.1:0-1776 GCF_002573965.1 Azospirillum palustre
AGGGTTCAGCCGATGAGCACGGGGAATCCGGTTCTCGACGTGATCGACAGGAACAGCGCCCGTGTCGACGAGCTGGCGAAGCGCGTGGGCGAACTCTCCAAGGCCGTCGCCGGCGCCAACCCTGGCGCCGTCCTACAGGCCGTGCAGAACGGCACTGCCGCCCCCGCTCGCGAAGTCACCAGAGCGGCAGACACCGCGCTGGAAGCCGCCAGGATGGCCGCTGAAGCGGGTGATGCTCTGCGGCAAGGGAGAAGGGCCGTCATCGGCTGGACCGGCTGCGCGGCCTTCCTGGCGGGTCTCGCGATCGGAGCGGGGGGCATGTGGTGGCTGGCGATGGTGCCGGTGGATCGTCTGACAGCCTCGTTCGACCGCCTGGAAGCTGCCGCCGCTGGGTGGGCCAGGGCAACGCAAGGGCTGTCGGAGCGGCTCCCAGTCCCCGGATCGACACCACCCGCCAAGCAATCGCCCCGCTGACGCCGGGCTACCCCTCACCCACAGATCACGGTGCCCCATGACAGCGTTCGATGTGCTGAAATCCAAGCTCCTGGCCGATCCGGCTGTGAAGACCGCCTACGACGCCCTGGAAGGCGAGTATGAGGCGCTTCGGCTGAAGCTGACCGGAGAGGCCGCTGAAGCCCGCCAGAAGCCCCAGGAAGGCCCTGAGGACGATTCCGGGTCGCCTGGAGCCTGATCGCCTCAGAGCCACTCGTAGAGCCTCCCTGCGCGCTCCTGGCGCGTTGATCGTCAGCCCACCCCCTCCCCCCGACACCCCCCACCCCCTGCACCTTGGGGGAGTGCTGGCGCGTGGATATGTGGACGATGCCTGCGGCACCGGGGACGGCTGCGCACCCGCCCACCGGCCTACGGCCCGTGGACGGCTGCACACCCGCCCCCTTCGCCCACATACCCACCCGCCCAACAGTCCAGAGATTTTTGGTTTTTGGGATAAAGGGGGGGGAGAGGGGGAATCCCCCTGTGTCTAAGCCTTTCTCGCGCGCGCGCGCGTAGCCCCCCCCTTTACATCTCACCACGTGAGACGTTATGGTCTCACCAGATGAGACGTAAAAGGGGTTGGCAACGTGTCCGCGAGCATCGCCCGACTCGTCACCAAACGGGACAGGATTACTCAGGCGGATGCCGAGGAATTGCGTCGGCTGGTAGCTGACTTTCCCGGCCTGTCTGACCGCCTCCGCGGCGAGTTGATCGCAGAGATCGACCGCCGCACAGCCAGCAAAAACGGATGGAGCTTCGTCATGCTCAGCCCCGAACAGAACGCCGCCGTAGTCGGATGGATCGTGGAGCACAGCAAGCGTCCGCAGCACGCTGCGCGGCTTTGGGCCGAGTGCTTCACCGTGCTGCGCATGGATACCGGGGAGATCATGCGCAGCCGTGACGAGCTGGCCGAGAGGATCGGGACGACCCCCCAGAACGTCAGCGAAATCATGTCGGAGCTAGAGGGCATGGGAGCGATCATCCGTCGCCGCCAGCGCGTCGCCGGTATGCGAGGCCCTGGGATGGTTCGGTACTTCATGAACCCGCGCGTGGCGACCCACCTGACCGGCAGCGCACGCGATAAGGCGCAGGAGGAAGCTCCGCCCCTGCTGGTGCTGATGCAGGGCGGGAAAGACGCCTAACGGCGCCCGGCGCTGCCGTCCCGGTAATCCACGGGCAAAGGGCACCCCGCCGACGCGCCCTCACAGCGAACGGCGGCGGGGTGCCCTAGGCCGCAGGCCGTTTGCCGGTGGATCACCGGGGCGGCCCTAAGCGGATTCCTCT
>NZ_PDKW01000020.1:0-1189 GCF_002573965.1 Azospirillum palustre
GCCCGCGCGCCGCCGCTGGTGCCGAGGCTGGAGCCGGCCCAGCGCTGCACCTCGTGCAGCGGCGTATGCTCGTGCTCGCGCATCTCCAGGTTCCGCCGCTGCAATCCGCGCAGCCACTCCCCCACCCGCTCGCCGGACGGCGGACGCTCCACCACCGGCAGCGTGTTGATGAACAGCCCCAGCGTCTCCTCGACGCCGGCAAGCTCCGCCGGACGGCCCGACACCGTCGCGCCGAACGCCACCGTCTCCTGACCGCTGTAGCGGTGCAGAAGAAGCGCCCACGCCCCCTGCACCAGCGTGTTCAGCGTCACCCGCTGCGCCTGCGCGAAGGCCTGCAACCGCCGCGTCGCACCGCCATCCAGCCGCAGCCGCACCACGCCGTGCCCCGCCTGCGGAGCCCGGCAGGGCAGGCTGGCCGCCAGCAGCGTCGGCGCCTCCAGCCCCGACAGGCGCCCGCGCCAGAAGCGCTCCGACGCCGCCCCATCCTGCCGCCCGAGCCACGCGATGTAGTCGCGGTAGCGGCCCGCCGCGCCGCCGACCGCACCGCCGACATCCGCTCCCCGGTAGCGGCCCAGCGCCTCCGCCACCAGACGCGCGCTGCTCCAGCCGTCCAGCAGCAGATGATGGCTGGTCCAGATCAGGCGATGGCGCGCCCGGCCCTGTTCCCCCTGCCCCAGCCGCACCAGAACCACCCGCTGCAACGGCGGACGGCCAAGCTCGAAGCCGCGGGCACGCTCCTCCCGCGCCAAGGCCCCCAACGCCTCCTCCAGCCCGGTACCGGCAAGGCCGCGGTCGCGCCAGTCCAGCACCGACACCGCGTCGGCCACCCGCTCCCATACCGCCTGCAACGGGGCGGCCAACGGGGCGGCAGGCGCGCCGCCCCACAGGAAGCCGGTGCGCAGCACGGCATGGCGCGCCGTCACCCAGGCCCAGGCGGCGGCGAAGCGCTCCTCCTCCAGCCCCTCCACCTCGACGGCGAGCTGCGTCACATAGGGGCTTTCGCCCTCCGCGGCCCCTTCCAGCGCATGGAACAGCATGCCCTGCTGCATCGGGCTCAGCGGGTAGAGGTCCTCCAACTCGCGCGCCGGCAGCGACAGCGCGTCCAGCTGCCCCTGCGTCAGGCCGGCCAGCGGAACGTCCGACGGCGTCAGCCCGCCGGCCGAGGACTCGCAATGCGCGACCAGCGCCC
>NZ_PDKW01000001.1:0-523 GCF_002573965.1 Azospirillum palustre
CCGCTCTGGGTCAGCGCACCGCCGCTGGTGATCGACACTGTGCCGGTCGTGCGCAACGCCGCGAGGTCGAGCGCCGTCGCGTCGGTGTAGCTGAGCGCCCCCGCCTCATCGGCGGTGTCGGCGGCGTTGCGCGAGCGCAGGTCCAGCGTGGTGACGTCGTTGCCGGCATTGCCCAGCGTGATCGCGGCACCGCCGGTCTTGAGCGTCTTCACCGTCAGGCTGCTGGCGCTGATCGCTCCGGTCTGCGTGACCGCATCGGTCGCCGTGGCCGTCAGGGTGCGGCCCACCGTCGTCGCGCCGAAGCCCAGCGTCCCGCCGCTGCTCACCGTCAGGTCCTGCCCGACCGTGCCGCTCAGCGAGGTCGCCAGCGTGTTGGTCAGCGACGCGTCGTTGGTCCCGCTGTTGCTCAGCGTCACTGCACCGGTCAGCGCATTGCCGGCGTTGCCCAGCGTGATCGCGTTGGCACCGGCGGTGAAGGACGAGGTTCCGCCAACCGTCAGAGCACCGCTCTGGGTCAGTGCGC
>NZ_PDKW01000032.1:0-7101 GCF_002573965.1 Azospirillum palustre
GAGCACGAGCATACGCCGCTGCACGAGGTGCAGCGCTGGGCCGGCTCCAGCCTCGGCACCAGCGGCGGCGCGCGGGCCCTGTTCGACAGCATCCTCGTCTTCGAGAACTATCCCGTCGACGAGGCCATCAGAAACCAGAATGACCACACCATCCGATTCGGGGCCGCCGAGACCGTCGACGACACCCATTACGCCATGACCCTGACGGTGCGGGCCGGGGAGGAACTGGATCTGGCCTTCGGCTACCGGCGCGAGCAGTTGGACTCCGGCCGGGTGGAGGAGCTGTCCCGGCTCTTCGGTGGCCTGGTGGAGCGCATGGCGTCGAATGCCGGGGCTTTCGTCGGGGCATTGGATCTGCTGGAGGGCGACCACCGCCGCCGCCAGGTGTTGGCGGACTGGAGCGGACAGGATGAGCCGGGCTCGCCGCCTCCTTCAGCCCCGCGCCTGCATCAGCTGATCGAAGCCCAGGTCCGCCGCAAGCCGGAGGCGACGGCCCTGGTTCATCCAGGCGGTAGCCTGAGCTATCGTGACCTGAACGGCCACGCCAACCGTCTGGCCCGCCTCCTGCGCGCCGAGGGAATTGGGCCGGACGACCGGGTCGCCATCGCGCTTGAGCGCTCTCCCGAGCTGCTGATTGCCATTCTTGCGGTTCTGAAGGCCGGCGCCACCTATCTGCCGCTCGATCCCAGCTACCCGCCGCAGCGTCTGGCATACATGCTGGACGATGGCGGAGCCGCGCTGCTGCTGACCTCGGAGACGCTTCAAAGCGGCATGCCCGGGCCGGCCGGTCTGCCGACGGTCCGCCTGGACGCCGACCGGGACCGTCTGGCGGCGTTCGCCGACGACGATCTGCCGCCGGCCGGCGGGCCCGACACCCTGATCTACCTGATCTACACCTCCGGCTCCACCGGCCAGCCCAAGGGGGCCGGGGTGACGCAGGCCGGGTTCGTGAACCTGATGCGATGGTATTGCCACCATGTCGGCTTCGATGCCGGCAGCCGCCTGCTGCTGATGAGTTCGCATGCCTTCGACCTGACGCAGAAGAACCTGTTCGCACCGCTCCTGGTCGGCGGCCAGCTGCACATGGCAGGCGAAGGCTATGACCCGCAACTGTTGCTGGAGTGGATCGCCCGGCACGGCATCACCGCGCTGAACGCCACTCCCAGCACCTTCCAGCCGCTGGCGGCGCTGGAGCGGAACGGTGAGCTGGAGTCTCTGCGCGACGTGATCCTGGGGGGAGAGCCGATCCGAACCGATGCACTGCGTCCATGGCTGGAGAGGCGGCATGGGCCGAAGCCGTGCATCCACAACAGCTACGGCCCCACCGAATGCGCGGATGTCGTCGCTTTCCATCGCTGGGACGGCATCGCCGACGAAATCCCGACCGGCCGGC
The DNA here is from genome assembly GCF_002573965.1 of Azospirillum palustre. Classification (NCBI taxonomy): domain Bacteria; kingdom Pseudomonadati; phylum Pseudomonadota; class Alphaproteobacteria; order Rhodospirillales; family Azospirillaceae; genus Azospirillum; species Azospirillum palustre. The sequence continues at coordinate 1,394 of NZ_PDKW01000032.1, forward strand.
CGGTGCCCGGCCTGCGCCTCTACATACTGGACAGCTGCGGCAATCCGATGCCGCCGGGGGTGGCGGGCGAGCTGCACATCGGCGGCATCGGGGTCGGGCGCGGCTATCACCGCCAGCCGGGCCTGACCGCCGACCGCTTCATCCCCGATCCCTTCGGTGAGCCGGGCGGGCGTCTCTACCGCAGCGGCGACCTTGCCCGTCACCGCGAGGACGGTGTGATCGAGTATCTCGGCCGCATCGACCAGCAGGTGAAGATCCGCGGCCTGCGCATCGAACTCGGCGAGATCGAGGCGGCATTGCAGGCGGATGCGGCGGTCCGGAATGCGGCGGTCGCCGCTGTCGCAGGACCGGGCGGCGGACAGCTCTGCGCCTACATCGTTCCCGTCGAGCAGGACGGCCGGCAAGGCGACGTCCTCTGGCCGGCGTTGCGCCGGCGGCTGGGTGAACGGCTGCCCGACCATATGGTCCCCACCCTCTGGGTCAGGCTGGACCGGCTGCCTCTGACGCCCAGCGGCAAGCTCGACCGCCGGGCTCTTCCCCAGCCCGAACCGAGGCAGCGGACCCATGTGCCGCCCGTCACGGATCTGGAGTGTCGGCTGGCTGCCCTGTGGCAAGACCTGCTGCGGGTGGAGCGCGTCGGCCTCGACGACGACTTCTTCGAGCTGGGCGGCCATTCGCTGCTTGCGGTGCAGCTGATCGCCCGTCTGCGCCGCGATTTCGGAATCGGCCTGTCGCCGGGACAGGTCTTCGGCAACGCCACCCTGCGGGCGCTGGCCGCCCATGTCGCCGAGCGTCCGGCGGCACCGGATCCAGCCAGGCTGTCGCGGATGAGCGCGTTGATGGACATGCTGGAAGCCGGTTGACCGGCCTGTTCCTGCAAGAAAAAAGGGGGCGCACCCGGCCGGGTGCACCCCCTTTTTACTGCTGCTTCCCGTGCAGGTTCCGTCACAGCGCCGGCTGGCGATCCTCCACGACCTTGCCGGCGGTCAGCCGGAGCAGATGGTCGGCCACGTCGAAATAGCGGTCGTCATGGGAAATGACGATGATGGTCTTGCCCAGCGCCTTCAGGCTCGGCAGCAGTTCGGTATAGAAGATCCGCCGGAAGGTTGGATCCTGATCGGCGGCCCATTCGTCGAACACCAGCACCGGCCGCTTCTCGGTCCAGGCCTGGAGCAGGGCCAGGCGCTTGCGCTGGCCGGTGGACAGGTCGGTGGTGCTGAACACGCCGTCGACGACGCTGACCTTATGGGCGATCTCCAGCCGTTCCAGATAGGCCTGGGCATCGTCCGGCACGCTGTCGTTCGCCTGGATCAGGTCGTCGAACAGGAAATAGTCGGCGAAGATGGTGGTGAAGAGCTGACGGTAATCGTCGCGCGTCTCCGGTGTCACCGGCCGGCCGTCCAGCAGGATCTGGCCTTCGTGAGGAGGGTAGAGGCCGAGCAGCATCTTGATCAGCGTGGTCTTGCCGCAGCCGTTCTCGCCGACGATGAACAGGATCTCGCCGCGGCCGACCCGCAGCGAGACGGGACCGAGCACGAAGGGCTCCACGCCGGGTCCGGCCGGCGGGTAGACATAGCGGGCGTCGCGCAGCTCCAGCCGGTCGATGGTCGCGGGCGGGCGGGTGTCGTCCTTCATCAGCAGATGCGGTTCCGGCGAGGCGAACTCGGCCGACAGGTCGGCGATGCGGCGGAAGGCGACCTGGGCGCGGCTGACGATGGGCAGGGTGCCGATCAGATGTTCCAGCGGCCCCTTCATGTAGAGCAGGACCAGGATGAAGCCGCTCAGCGTCCCGCGGTCGGTGCTGGGCCACAGCGCTTCGACGCCGAGCGCCACCCCGATGACGATGAAGAACAGCGTCGACCCGAATCCCTTGGCGATGACGAAGAGGTTGATCGACCGGATCTGGATGTCGCAGATGCGGTCGATGGTGCCGCGCAGCGCCTCGCTCTGAAGCCGCAGCCGACGCGGACGGTTGATGCGCAGTTCCTTCGCCCCTTCCGCCAGCGAGCGGTAATGCTTCTGCAACTCGTCCTCGTGGGCGCGCGCCTCGTGGAAGCCTTCGATGCCGCGGACGCGCGCCACATACTGCACGGCGCTGCCGATCAGGATGGCGGCGGCCGTCGCCAGGAACATCGGCCAGGACAGCACCGCCAGGTAGCACAGGCTGCCCAGCGTGACGCTGAGCGACACCGCCAGCGGCGCGAAGGCGAAGGCGAAGTCGCTGATGGTGTCGACGTCGTGGGTCAGCACGGGGATCAGGCGGTGGCTGCGGTAGCGTTCGAGCTGATCGATGGGTGCTGTCAGGATGCGGTCGCCCAGATCCCTGCGCAGCCGCGCGATGACCTTCTGCCCGATCCGGTTGGTGCCGATGTCGGAAAGGACCGAGCCCGCGAGCGCCATTGCGCACAGGCCGGCGAAGGCGAGCAGGATCCCAGGCCCCGGACTATCGCCTGCATGCAGGATGCGGTTGATGGTGGCCAGCAGCCCGGTGACGCTGAGCCCGCCCAGCACCCCCAGCAGGGTGGCGGCGGTCAGCATCGGCCAGAAGGGGCGAAGCAGCTGGAGCAGAGCGGCGAGGCTGGTGCGGGGTGGCGTCGGCATCGGGGTTCCTGCGGGACGGGAGCGAAGGCGGCCGGCACGAAGGCTCCGCCGTGGAGGCGGATGCGCGCGGCCGTCCTGACTTAGGACGAACGAGCGGGGCAAAACTGAAACCGTTATCCTCCGGAACCGGTTTTCCCGACTGCCGATTTTCCCGACTGCCGGCTTTCCGGAACCGGCCCCCGCAATCAGCGCCTGTTCCCCCACCCCCGTGCCCTTGCCTGCCACGGAAGGTCGCAGCCGTCGCCGCGGACATGGGGGTTTCTCTGCTCGATTACCTCGCGTAGAGTTCATCCTGTCCGGCTCGCCTTGCGATCCATCCCCTGCTTGTCCTATAGCTGCCGAACGCCTTCCGGAGCCGAGCGCGCCCGTATGCCTCCGTCTCATCCTTCCGACGACGACCGCGTGACCGAAGAGGCTGCGGACTGGTGCCTGCGCCTGCAATCGGCCGAGGTCAGCGACGCCGATCGCGCCGCTTTCGAACGCTGGTGCCTGATGGACCCGCGCCACCTGGTGGAATTCGACGCGATGCGGGAGATCTGGGGCCTGTCCGCCAGTCTGCGCCCGCGGATGACCGCGGTTCCCGAGACGGCGGCGGCACACCCTGCACCGGGCCGCGGGCGGACAGCGCGGTCCGCCGCCGTCGGGGTTCCGTCGCGGCGGCGGCGCTGGGCGATGGCGGCCTGCATCGCGGCAACCCTGGCCGCCTGCTGGCCGGTGGGCTGGTCGTTCGGCGTGCTGCCAGGGCGTGTCGATGTCTTCCTCGGCGGCGGCCGGCATCGCATGGTCGAGTTGCCCGACGGTTCCACCGTGGACCTGAACGTCCACACCAACCTGTTCTATGCCCAGTTCCGCGACCGGCGCAGCGTCCTGATGGACCATGGCGAGGCCTATTTCGCGGTCGCGCACGATGCCGGACTGCCCTTCACCGTCTTCACCGCCGGTCATCGGGTCCGGGTGACGGGGACGAAGTTCAATGTCTGGGCCAATGACGGCGATCTCGCCGTGACGCTGGCAGAGGGGTCGGTCACCGTGAGCGCCGACACCGCGGCGGGAGGAGAGCCTTTGCGGCTGACGCCCGGCATGCAGGGCCGCTTCGCCCGCGACAGCCGGTTCGGCAGCGTTGCGCACGTCGATCCGCTGCGGATCCTGTCCTGGCGCGAGGGCAGGCTGGTGTTCGACAACATCACGCTGGCCGAAGCGGTGCCCCTGCTGAACCCCTATCTGTCGCAGCCGCTGAGGCTGGCCGACCGCAAGGTGGGGGCGATGCGCATCGGCGGCGTGTATGACGTCGCCGATCTGGACCGCGTGGCGGCGTCCCTTCCGCGGGTGCTGCCGGTGACGCTCGCGTCCAAGGACGGCGAACTCCTCGTTTCAGCCCGCTGACCCCGACCATCCGCTGGCACAGTCCGCTCGCCGCCGCCGATTCCGAACCGGCGGGGTAAATCCGGCCGTCCCTGCTTCGTCACTACTGGAGACCGCGGTCGTGCCTGATGGCGCGCCGCGCACAGTCTGGCCGCCCCGGTCGACCGTACCGGAAACCCCGGCGGCCGGATCAGCGTCAAGCCAGCCGGCGATGGGAAATTCCTGATGGTTGCTCAAGACTCCGTGGACCTGGTCCGCCGCTTCATCGGTCTGCCGGTGGAAAAGCGCAAGCTGTTCTGGCGCGCCATGCGCGACGAGGCCGTGGACCTTTCGCTGCTGCCGATCCCGGCGGACCTCGCCCCGGCCACGGAGGCGCCGCTGTCCCATGCGCAGCGGCGGATGTGGGCGCTGTGGAAGCTCGACCCCGACAGCGGCGCCAACAATATCTTCAGCGCGACGCGCCTCGCCGGGGAACTCGACCGCGACGCGCTGTCCCGCGCCTTCGAACGTCTGCTGGGCCGCCATGCCGCTCTGCGGACTGTGTTCCGCCAGGGCGACGGGGAACCGGTGCAGACCGTCCTCGACGAGACCGAGTTCCGGCTGGCAGTCGAAGACCTGAGCCATCTGCCGGCCGACGGGCGCGAGCGTGCGGCACGCCGCCTGATCGAGGAGGAGGCCCAGGCTCCCTTCGATCTGGAGGCCGGTCCGCTGCTGCGGGCGCGCCTCGTCCGGCTGGGGGAGCAGGACCACCGTCTTCTGGTGACGATGCACCACATCGCGTCGGATGGCTGGTCGATGGCCGTGCTGATCCGGGAGTTCGCGGAGCTGTACCGTGCCATCCGCCGGGACGGAAGGATCGATCTGCCGCAATCCCCGATCCGCTATGCCGATTACGCCCTGTGGCAGAGGAACATGCTGGAGGCGGGCGAGGCGGAGCGGCAACTCGCCTATTGGCTCGACCGTCTGGGGGGAGAGCGGGCACCGCTGGAATTGCCTGCCGACCGGCCGCGGCCGGCGCGGCAGAGCCACCGCGGCGGCATCCTGCGCTTCACGCTCGATGCGGAACTGGCCGGGACGTTGCGCGCCTTCGCCCGCGAAAACGACGTCACGCTGTTCATGCTGCTGCTGACGGCCTTCACGATGCTGCTCCACCGCCACAGCGGGCAGGGGGATATCGCCATCGGCGTGCCGGTCGCCAACCGCAACCGTGCGGAGTGCGAGGGCGTGGTCGGCTTCTTCGTCAACACCCAGGTTCTGCGCCTGCGGATCGACGGGCGCGACCGCATCGCCGACCTGCTCGACCGGGTCAGGGAAGCGGCGCTGGGGGCGCAGGCGCACCAGGATCTTCCCTTCGAACATCTGCTGGAGGCGCTGAAGCTGGAGCGCAGCCTCAGCTACAACCCGCTGTTCCAGGCGATGTTCAACCACCAGCGCCGCGATGGCCGTGCAACCTCCGCGATGGATGGTCTGCGGGTGGAGCCGATGGCGCTCGACAGCGCCGTGGCCAGCTACGACCTGACCCTCGACACCGTGGAAGAAGAGGGCGGCGGGATCGAGGCTTCCTTCACCTACGCGACCGACCTCTACGACCATGACAGGATCGACCGGCTGCGCCGCCACTTCGAGACGCTTCTGTGTGGTCTTGCAGCAGATGCCGGGCGGCGTGTCGGCGAGGTGCCGCTGCTGACCGGGCAGGAGCAGGCCCGCTTCGCCGCCTGGAACGCACCGGTCGCCGCCGGGGCCTT
>NZ_PDKW01000004.1:0-572 GCF_002573965.1 Azospirillum palustre
TCACCGTCCTGCCCGTTGGACGCCCACACCACCACCTGGGTGCCGTTGTCCAAGACCGTTACCGCAGGCTGCAGCTGGTCGCCGGAGATCGCAGCACTGGCGAGTGTTTCCTGGGTGGGGGTGAAGGAAGAGGCTGGAGGGAGTGTCTGTACCGTGGCGATGTCCCAGTCCGACCAGTGTGTACCGTCAGACACACGTAAAAGGACGGTGTCCGAAACAGCAGCGCTGCCGCCAACGAAACGGAGGTTGCCGAGTTGCTCCGCTGTCACAGAGATGCTTTGCCCAGCGGCTTGGGGCGTACCGTTCAGTTCGAAATGCCCGCTCGCGGCTGAACTGTTGGTGTCTATGAATTCGTACTGCAGGAGCCGCTGCAGGCCGCTGGTGGCCAGCGCATCGCTCTGGCTATGGCTGGGGCGCATCAACGCCACGGCTAGCCTCGATTGGCCAGCTTGCAGAGAAAGATCCTGGGCCTGGAATACCGGTGCCACCGTGCTTGCACTGAACTCGCGGGTCTGGATGCCGTATCCGGATCCGTCCGGTCCGGCCCAGGCGGCGACGAAGCCACCATCGGG
>NZ_PDKW01000029.1:0-2960 GCF_002573965.1 Azospirillum palustre
ACCGAGGGCGGGGCGGCGGCGATCAACGTGTTCGAGTGCGGGCCGGACGATCTGGCGTACCTGGGCGTGGTGCCGCCCAAGGTGCCGCCGAAGCGTCGGCCCGTGCTCCGCACCGTCCGGCGGCGGTGCGACCATGTGTGACCGGGTGCGCAACATTCTTTCAAGAATGGGCACACTTGGTCACACCGACCCGCACACCATCGTGTGCGGCTGAAGAGGGGTCCGGGGGGAGGCTCCCCCCGTCTCCCCCGTAGGGGGCGAGCGACCTTGCCGCAGGCAAGGTGTAGTGAGTATACCTCTACCGAGGAACCCACCCCCCAAAGAGGGCCAGCACCCCATGGCCTACGCGATCCTGCGCGCCGCCAAGCTGAAGTCGATGGGCAACATCGGCGGCTCCATCGCCCACACCTTCCGCTCCCGCGACACCCCCAACGCCGACCCGGAGCGGACCCCCCAGAACGAGCACATCGGCCCGGCCACTCCCGAGGCGGTCAAGGCTGGCATCGCCGCCCGTCTGCCCGAGAAACGCCGCTCCGATGCCGTGCTCTGCATTGAATACTTCATCGGTGCTTCACCTGAGGCGTTCAAAGACGTGACTTTAGCGGCTAAAATGGGCAACACAGGCGGGAAATACTTCGATGATGCTTTGGCGTGGCTGCGGCAGCGTCACGGCGCAGAAAACGTGATTTCAGCGCACATTCACAGAGATGAGACGACGCCGCACATGGTCGTTTACGTCGTGCCGCGCGATGGTGAGAAGCTGAACGCCAAGAAATGGCTTGGCGGGAAAGAAGCCCTCTCCAAGATGCAGACGGACTTTGCGGAAAAGGTAGGCAAGAAGTTCGGCCTACAGCGTGGCATAGAGGGCAGCAAAGCCACACATAAGACTATCAAGGAATTCTATGGCGAGTTGGGACAGGCGGCACAGGCCGAGGTCCCGGCGATCACGCCCGAGGACCTCACCCCCAGGCGCATGGAGGCACAGGACTGGAGCGAGCGGCTCGGGCTGTTCCGGCGCGAGGAAGACCCCGGCATGGTCGCGGCGCGGGTGACCAGCAAGGTTGGCCAGGCCGTGCGCCCGGCACTGACCAAGCTGCGTGAGGTCCAGGCCAGAGAGCGCCAGCAGGCTGGGGCGGTGGCGAGGCTGTCCAAGGCCCTGAGCGAGCTTCGGGAGAAGTTCGCGCCCTTCCTGGAACTGACGGCGGACCAGTTCGCCCAGCTTGCGGCGACGGCCCGCCGCATGGTCGACGAAAACCGGAAGCTGGCCCAGGCCCAGGCCCAGGCCCAGGCGCAGACCCAGGCGCAGACCCAGAGCCGGGGAATCACCTTCAGCAAGCCGCGGGGGCCGCGCCGTTAGTCCGCCGGCTTGCCCCCCTCCATCAGCACCAGCAGGGGCGGGGCTGCGTTCTGTGCCTCGTCTCGGGCCGCGCCGGTCAGGTGCGTGGCGACCCGGCTGTTCATGAAGTACCGGACCATGCCCGGCCCGCGCATCCCGGCCACCTTCTGGCGCCGTCGGCTGATGGCGCCGATCCCCTCAAGCTCGGTCATGATGCTGCTGACGTGCTGGACGGTCTCCCCAACGCGCTCGGCCAGCTCGTCACGGGTGAGGGTGATCTCGCCGGTGTCCGTGCGCATGGCCGTGAACAGTTCGGCCCACAGGCCGATAGCCACCAGCGGGCGCTTGCTGTTCGTGCGGAGCCACGAGACGACGGCGGCGTTCTGGGCAGGGCTGAGCATGACGAAGGTCCACCCGTTCTTGGAAGCGGTGCGGCGGTCGATCTGGGCGATCAGTTCGGAGCGGAGGCGGTCGGGCAGGCCGGGATAGTCCGCGACCATCTCCCGGAGCTTCTGCCCGTCCTGCTCGGTGATCCGGTCCCGGCGAGTGACCAGCCGGTGCAGCGTAGCGGCCATGTGGACATTCCCTGATTAGGTTCCACCCCACGGTACCACTAGGTCCCGTCCGATGGAACCTAAAAAACCTCCCCCGCGCATTATGCGCGCGTGCGAGCGCACGCACGAGATAGGGGTTAGATAATATATCCTCTTAGGTTGTAATAGTAGTCGGCTGTGGATAACTGGAAGTTGTCCACAATCCATCCACAGGCCGGAGCCTGTAGGATCGCGCAGGATGGGCCTGTAGGGGTTCGGGGTGGGAATGGTGCGGCAGTCAGCCAGAGGCCATTCAGCGGGCTTCCCTGGGGCTTGGCGAGGGGTGGGAAGCTCCCCCATTCCCCTGGCGTCAAACCATGGTCAGGGAGGGATGACGCCAGAGGGGTGGGAATCACCTTCCCGCCGATCGAGCCCCAGAGCCGCACAGGGATGCTCTCCAGGTGCTCCGCCTGTGTCAGCCCCAGCCGCGCCCGGAACTGCGTCCAGCGTGTCAGAACTGCGGCGGCAGGGTGGGAGCAAGCAATGCCCAGAGGCCACCGCGCGGGGCGCTGGTGCCTCTCTGGGCGCTTGCCAGGGGATACCCCTGGACCCGTGTCCCTTGGCCCTGTTCGCGGTGCTCATGAGGGCTGGGACGGCTCTGGGCCGGCGTGCAGGGGGGACCCCGCTTGCGGGGGGTTCCTGCACGTCGGCCGAGGGTCGGAATGCAGTACCAGTAACACTGCAAAACCAGTCCCAAAATGAAACACGGAAACGGGCCATCCCCTTGAGGAATATGGTACAGTGTCAGTAGTGACATGACGGGGATGCAGCACCATGCAGGACGAGCGGGAGAACGCCCACGGACGCGCCCAGCGGCGCTACGCCCAGCGGCTCAAGGACGTCGGCGTGGTGCAGGTGGCGGCTTGGGTGCCAGAGGAGCACCGGGCGGCCTTCCTGCGGCTGGCGGCGCTGCTGCGGGACGTTCCCGGCCTGCCGTTCCCCAAGCACGTGCTGACCGAGGGCGGGGCGGCGGCGATCAACGTGTTCGAGTGCGGGCCGGACGATCTGGCGTACCTGGGCGTGGTGCCGCC
>NZ_PDKW01000012.1:0-871 GCF_002573965.1 Azospirillum palustre
ACGCTCAAGACCGGCGGTGCCGCGATCACGCTGGGCAATGCCGGCAACGACGTCACCACGCTGGACCTGCGCTCGCGGAATGCTGCCGACACCGCCGATGAGGCGGGGGCGCTCAGCTACACCGACGCGACGGCGCTCGACCTCGCGGCGTTGCGCACCACCAGTACGGTGTCGATCACCAGCGGCGGTGCGCTGACTCAGAGCGGTGCGCTGACGGTTGGCGGAACCTCGTCCTTCACCGCGGGTGCCAACGCGATCACGCTGGGCAACGCCGGCAACGCGCTGACCGGTGCGGTGACGCTGAGCAACAGCGGGACCAACGACGTGTCGCTGACCAATACACTGGCGACCTCGTTCAGCGGCACGGTGGGTCGTAATCTCACGGTGAGCAGCGGCGGCGCGCTGAGCCAAAGCGGTGCGCTGACAGTTGGCGGAACCTCCTCGTTTACTGCCGGTGCCAATGCGATCACGCTGACCAACGCCGGCAACGCGCTGACGGGCGCGGTGACGCTGAGCAACAGCGGGACCAACGACGTGTCGCTGACCAACACGCTGGCAACGTCGCTGAACGGTACGGTGGGTCGCAATCTCACGGTGAGCAGCGGCGGCGCACTGACCCAGAGCGGTGCACTGACGGTTGGCGGAACCTCCTCGTTTACCGCCGGTGCCAACGCGATCACGCTGGGCAACGCCGGCAATGCGCTGACCGGTGCAGTGACGCTGAGCAACAGCGGGACCAACGACGCGTCGCTGACCAACACGCTGGCGACCTCGCTGAGTGGCACGGTCGGGCGCGATCTGACGGTGAGCAGCGGCGGGACGCTGGGCTTCGGCGCGACGACGGTGGGCCGCACCCTGACGGCCACGGCGA
>NZ_PDKW01000019.1:0-1160 GCF_002573965.1 Azospirillum palustre
AGCAGGCGGGTTCCACCCGGTGTTCCGTCGGTGGACCACAATTCACGCCCATGGACGCCGTCGTCGGCGCTGAAATAAACACGTTCATGGAGTTCGATAAAGCCCTGCGGCTCCGATGAGGCCGCACCCGGAGCGATGTCCCGCAGCAGGGTGGCCCGGCGCCCGTCCGTTCCCCACATCTCGTTCCCACTCGCATTGTCCGTCGCCGCGAATACGGCGCTGGCTTTCATCGGCTCATTTTTCAGTCGCAGATTGCCGGCAGTGAGATCCTCGCGCGACAGGCCCATCAGCTTCACGCCGTCGCGTGGTCCAAAATCGAGGACCAGCCCGTCGCTGTCCTGGTGGGAGCGGACCAGCACATCTTCCAGGCTGCCGATCCCACTCCAGGCCCGCAGGTCCAACAGGTCCCCGTCGGCTCCGCCCCGGAAGTCGCCGATGCAGTCCCAACCGTCGCCGGGTTTGAGAATGAAACGGTCGCGGCCGCCGCCGCCTTCCATGTAATCGTTGCCGCGATTGCCGGCGATGATGTCGTTCCCTTCGCCGTCGAACAGAAAGTCGCGGCGCCCGCTGCCCATGATTGTCCGCCCGGATGTGCCGTGATGCTTTTCATGATCCTGTCCCATGCCGGCGCCCTTTCGATGGTAGCGGTGGGTCTGGATAGAAATGCTCTTAAAGGTTGCTGTTGCGAATGACGCATCGGGCCAGGGCTCTATCGGCCCATCCGTCTACTCCAATCCAGCGGAAATGTTTTTAGCATTGTCCAACCGAAAGAGTGCCGGCAGTGAAAATCCGGAGCGTCAGTCCGCGGTCGCCGTTTTCGAATCCAGCCGTGTGGCGCCAAGTCCCAACCATGAAATTGCGGGCTATCGTAAGCGTCATTTCTCTTCCCTCGGCCGAAGCCTACACTTATGCAACTGCCGAGGACACGACCTTTGGACCAAGGCATCATCGCTGACGGGATCTGGAAACAACCGATCTCTGTCGTGCTCAAAAACCTGGATGCGACGCCCGCCGGGCTGAGCCGGACCGAGACGGAGGCCCGCCGGCGCAGATACGGCCTCAACCAGCCGCTGGCGCGCCGCCGCCGGCCGCTCTGGCTGCAATTCCTGACCCGCTTCCTCAATCCCCTGGTGCTGATCCTGCTGTTTGCCAGCGGCCTG
>NZ_PDKW01000015.1:0-906 GCF_002573965.1 Azospirillum palustre
TGCACCGGATAGGCGGTGGTGAACCAGCCGACGCTGCGGCTGAGGTCCAGGCCGCCCACCAGCTCCTCGCGGCCATGACCCTCCAGCTGCACCAGCGCCGACGCTGCGCCGCTCCACCGGCACAGCACCCGCGACAGCGCCGTCAGCAGCAGATCGTTCACCCGCGTCCGGTACGCAGCGGGCGCCGACGACAGCAGGCGCTTCGTCCAGCCCGCATCCAGCCGCGTCCGCGCCACGGCGGATGTCGCCACCCTCAGCGTCTCGGGGGAGACCGGCTCCGCCACCCCCGGCAGCCCGGCCGGAGCCCCCGTCAGGCTGTCGCGCCACCAGGACAGCTCATCCCTCAGCGCCCCGCTCGCGGCGTGGCGGCGCAGGGCCTCGCCCCAGGACTGGAAGGAGGCGGTCTTGGCCGGCAGCACCACCGCTTCGCCCCGCTCCAGCTGCGTGCAGGCCAGCTGCAGATCCTCCAGCAGAACGCGCCAGGACACGCCGTCCACCACAAGATGGTGGATCGCCAGAAGCAGGCGCTGCTCCCCATCATCGCTACGCTCGACCAGCAGGGCGCGCAGCAGCGGGCCGTGTTCGAGGTCGAGGCTGCGCTGGGCCTCCTCGCACAGCCGCTCCTGCGCCCCGGCATCGGCGGCAACGCGGTGCCACAGCACCGGCGGCAACGCGTCGGGCGGCAGGTGCCGGGCGCTCCCGTCGCCGGCGAAGACCAGCCGCAGGGCGTCGTGATGGGCCAGCAGGGCCGAGAGCGCCCGCTCCAGCAGCGCCGGATCGACCGACCGACGCAGCCGCAGCAGCACCGACTGGTTCCAGTGGCTGCGGTTGGGGATCGGCTCCTCGAAGAACCAGCGCTGGATCGGCGTCAGCGACAGCGCTCCGCCGACGCTGCCCTGCTCGGCG
>NZ_PDKW01000030.1:0-3166 GCF_002573965.1 Azospirillum palustre
CGCGACCTGCCGGACTACATGGTCCCGTCGCATCTGGTGGTGCTGGAACGGTTGCCGCTGACGCCGAACGGCAAGCTTGACCGCAAGGCCCTGCCCGAGCCTGCGCCGGATGCCGGCGTGGAGCATGTTCCGCCATCGACGGCGACAGAACATGCAGTGGCGGAGATCTGGCGGTCGGTGCTTGGGGTGGAGCGTGTCGGCGGCGCCGACAATTTCTTCGCACTCGGCGGCCATTCGCTTCTGGCGGCACGGGTGGCGGCACGGCTCCGCGAGCGGCTCGCGGTGGAACTGCCCCTGCGCACCCTGTTCGAGGCATCGACCCTGGCCGAGTTGGCGGCGCGGATCGACCGGGAGACGGCGGACGGCGCCGCGGAGGAGGAGATCGGCCGCATGGACGCCCTGCTGGCCGACCTCGAAGCCGATTTTGAAGCCCTGCCGTCGGAGGTCGCGCAATGACCACGCCTGTCCAGCATGAGCCCCAGCATGAACCGGCGGAGCGGCCGGCCGACGCGCTCGCCCAGATCGCCCGGCGCCTCGACGTGTTGCCCGCCGACCGGCAGGAGGAGTTCCTCCGGCGTTTGGCCCAGACAGGAATTTCCTTCGCCCGGCTGCCGATCCTGCCGGGTCGCCGGCCGGACCGGCTGCCGCTGTCCCATGCCCAGCGGCGGCTGTGGGTGCTCTGGCAGCTCGACCGCCATAGCCGGGCCTACCACATTCCGATGGGTCTGAGCCTGACCGGTTCCCTTGACCGGGAGGCGCTTGCCGCTGCCTTCGCCGATATCCTGGCACGGCACGAGGTGCTGCGGACCAGCTACCCGGCGTGCGACGGCGAGGCTGAACAGCGCATCCATCCCGCCGCTCCCCCGGACATCGCCTGGACCGATCTGTCGGCCGTGGTCCCGGTGGAACGGCAAACCCGGCTGCGGGCCCTGGCCGACGCGGAGGCGGCAACCCCCTTCGATCTGGAAGCGGCACCGCCGGTCCGCCTGCGGCTGGTGCGGCTGGCGGAGGACGGGCATGCGCTGTTCCTGACGCTCCACCACATCGCCGCCGATGGCTGGTCGGTGAACCGGCTGGTGGAGGAATTCGCCGCTTTCTACGTCGCCCGGCGGGAGGGGCGGGACGCCGGGCTGCCCCCGCTGCCGATCCAGTATGCCGACCATGCGCTGTGGCAGGACCGGCTCCTGCGCAGCGGCGAAGGGGCGCGCCAGCTCGACCATTGGCGTGCCGTGCTGGGCGATGAGCAGCCGGAGCTGATGCTGCCGCGGGACGGGGAGAGCGCAGCGGACGGTGGGCAGGAGCGCGACCGGCGCGAGGCGGGCGTCCCGTTCGCCCTCGACGATGCCCTTGGCGCCCAACTGCGCGCCGTGGCCGGCAAGATGGGGGCGACCGTCGCCAATCTTCTGTTGGCCGCATTCCTGCTTCTGCTTCACCGTCACACCGGGCAGGGGGATGTGCGGGTGGGGGTGCCGGTCGCCGGGCGTCATCGCGCCGAAACCGAGCGCCTGATCGGCCTGTTCGTGAACAGTCAGGTCATCGGCGCGGACCTGCATGGCGGGCTCGGTCTGCATGAGGTGCTGGCGCAGGTTCGCGGCCGGTCGGTCGACGCCCAGGCCAACCAGGATCTGCCCTTCGAGCATCTGGTGGACGCCCTGAGGCCGGAACGCCGGCTCGACCGCAATCCGCTGTTCCAGGCGATGTTCAACCATCAGCACCGTCGGCTGTCGGCGCTGGACCGGGTCGCCGGTCTGACGATCAGACCGCTGGCGGGCGGCCCCCGCATCGCCCTGTTCGACCTGTCGCTCGAGGTCGAGGAGGATGACGGTGGGCGTATCCGCTGCGACCTGCGCTATGCCGCCGACCGCCTTGCGGCGGAGCGGGCCGCCGCGATGGCGGAGGATTACCGGCGCATCCTTGCCGCTTTCGCCGCGGAGATGGGCGGTCCGGTCGCGTCCATCCGCCTGTCGGCCGACGACCGCATGGATGTCGCCACCATGCCCCTGAGGACGGCCTCCGGTGCCGCCCCATCGCCCGCGACGCTGTTCGATGCCCGCGCGACGGACTCTCCGGAAGCCGTCGCCCTGGTGGCCGATGGGAGGTCGGTGACCTTCGGTGCCTTGAAGGACCGCTCGGACCGGCTGGCCCGGCGGCTCCGTGCGCTGGGTGTCGGGCCGGATGTCCGGGTCGGGCTGGCGGTCGAGCCATCGCCCGCTATGATCGTCGGGCTTCTGGCCGTGCTGAAGGCGGGCGGAGGCTATGTGCCGCTCGATTGCCGCCTCCCCCATGACCGGTTGGCGGGCATGATCGCCGACAGCGGCATGGCTCTGATCCTGAGGCAGGACAGCGTGCTCGGTTCGATACCGACCGGGGTGGACTGCCTGACGCTGGACGCCGACGGAATGTGTGGGGACGGGATAGGCGGGGATGAGCCGGACGCGGAGGGCGATCTCCGGGCTCCGGTGGACGAAGCCCTGGCCTATCTGATCTACACCTCCGGATCGACCGGGACGCCCAAGGGCGTCATGGTTTCCCATGGGGCGCTCGCCCGCCACTGTCTGGCGGCGGCCGAGGCTTATGGGATGACCGCCGGGGACCGGCTGCTGCATTTCGCCTCCTTCGGCTTCGATGCGGCGAGCGAACAGATCCTGATGCCCCTGCTGGCGGGGGCCGGTGTCGTCCTGGGCGCCATGGCGGATTCCACGCCGGAACGGCTGGCGGCGCTGATTCTGCGCGACGGCGTCACTGTGGTTGACCTGCCGCCGGCCTATCTTGCCCGCCATGCCGAGGCCCTGGCCGATGCCATGCCCGGCCACCGCCTGCGCGCCTGCATCCTGGGCGGAGAGGCCTGGGATCTGTCGCTCACCGGGCGCCTCGCCGGCTGGACCGGCCGAATCTTCAACGCTTACGGGCCGACCGAGGCGGTGATCACCCCTCTCGTCTGGCAGGCCGCCGATGAACGGCAAGCCGGAACCGCTCCCATCGGCCAGGCGATCGGCGAGCGCCGGGCGATGGTGCTCGACGCTTCGCTGAATCCGCTGCCGCTCGGGGCGGTCGGGGAGCTTTATCTTGGCGGCGCGGGGTTGGCGCGGGGCTACCTGAACCGTCCCGGCCTGACGGCGGAGCGCTTCGTCGCCGATCCGTTCTCGACGGGCGGCGGGCGGCTCTA
>NZ_PDKW01000006.1:0-612 GCF_002573965.1 Azospirillum palustre
GATCCGGCGTTGCTGGAACGGGCGCTCTCGGCCCTGCTGGCCCATCACGACGCCCTGCGGCTGGTCTTCGCGATGGAGGGCAGCGCCCGGCACCTGCCGCCCGAGGCGGTGCCGCCGGTGCTGTGGCAACGCGTTGCCGCCGATGCCCAAGCGCAGGAGCGGCTGTGCGAGGAGGCCCAGCGCAGCCTCAACCTCGCGCATGGCCCGCTGCTGCGCGCCCTGCTGGTCCAGCGAGGGGATGACGGAGCCCAGCGCCTGCTGCTGGCGATCCACCATCTGGTGGTGGACGGCGTGTCCTGGCGCGTTCTGCTGGAGGATCTGCAGCTGGCCTGCACGCAGCTGGAGCGGGGCGAGGCTGTGGTGCTGCCGGCCAAGACCGCCTCCTTCCAGTCCTGGGGCGAGGCGCTGCGCCGCCACGCCGCGAGCGGGGCGCTGAGGGATGAGTTGTCCTGGTGGCGCGACAGCCTGACGGGGGCTCCGGCAGGGCTGCCGGGGGTGGCGGAGCCGGTCTCCCCCGAGGCGCTGAGGGTGGCGGCATCCGCCGTGGCGCGGACGCGGCTGGATGCCGGCTGGACGAAGCGCCTGCTGTCGTCGGCGCCCGCTGCCTACCGG
>NZ_PDKW01000023.1:0-1643 GCF_002573965.1 Azospirillum palustre
GACGTCACCACGCTGGACCTGCGCTCGCGGAATGCCGCCGATACCGCCGATGAGGCGGGAGCGCTCAGCTACACCGACGCCACGGCGCTGGACCTCGCGGCGTTGCGCACGACCGGCACGGTGTCGATCACCAGCGGCGGCGCACTGACCCAGAGCGGTGCTCTGACGGTGGGCGGAACCTCGTCCTTCACCGCCGGTGCCAATGCGATCACGCTGAGCAACGCCGGCAATGCGCTGACGGGGGCGGTGACGCTGAGCAACAGCGGGACCAACGACGTGTCGCTGGCCAACACGCTGGCGACCTCGCTGAGCGGCACGGTCGGGCAGGACCTGACGGTGAGCAGCGGCGGGACGCTGGGCTTCGGCGCGACGACGGTGGGCCGCACCCTGACGGCCACGGCGACCGATGCGGTGACGCAGACCGGGGCGATCAGTGCCACCAGCCTGACGGTGAAGACGCTCAAGACCGGCGGGGCTGCGATCACGCTGGGCAATGCCGGCAACGACGTCACCACGCTGGACCTGCGCTCGCGCAACGCCGCCGATACCGCCGATGAGGCCGGGGCGCTCAGCTACACCGACGCCACGGCGCTCGACCTCGCGGCGCTGCGCACGACCGGCACGGTGTCGATCACCAGCGGCGGCGCACTGACCCAGAGCGGTGCTCTGACGGTTGGCGGAACCTCTTCGTTTACTGCCGGTGCGAACGCGATCACGCTGGGCAACGCCGGCAACGCGCTGACCGGTGCGGTGACGCTGAGCAACAGCGGGACCAACGACGTGTCGCTGACCAACACGCTGGCGACCTCGCTGAGCGGCACGGTCGGGCAGGACCTGACGGTGAGCAGCGGCGGGACGCTGGGCTTCGGCACCACGACGGTGGGCCGTACCCTGACGGCCACGGCGAGCGATGCGGTGACGCAGACCGGAGCGATCAGCGCCAGCAGCCTGACGGTGAAGACGCTCAAGACCGGCGGTGCTGCGATCACGCTGAGCAATGCCGGCAATGACGTCACCACGCTGGACCTGCGCTCGCGCAACGCCGCCGACACCGCCGATGAGGCGGGAGCGCTCAGCTACACCGACGCCACGGCGCTCGACCTCGCGGCGTTGCGCACGACCGGCACAGTGTCGATCACCAGCGGCGGCGCACTGACCCAGAGCGGTGCTCTGACGGTTGGCGGAACCTCGTCCTTCACCGCGGGTGCGAACGCGATCACGCTGGGCAATGCCGGCAACGCGCTGACGGGGGCGGTGACGCTGAGCAACAGCGGGACCAACGACGTGTCGCTGACCAATACACTGGCGACCTCGTTCAGCGGCACGGTGGGTCGTAATCTCACGGTGAGCAGCGGCGGTGCGCTGACCCAGAGCGGTGCGCTGACGGTTGGCGGAACCTCCTCATTTACCGCCGGCGCCAACGCGATCACGCTGGGCAACGCCGGCAATGCGCTGACGGGGGCGGTGACGCTGAGCAACAGCGGGACCAACGACGTGTCGCTGGCCAACACGCTGGCGACCTCGCTGAGCGGCACGGTCGGGCAGGACCTGACGGTGAGCAGCGGCGGGACGCTGGGCTTCGGCGCGACGACGGTGGGCCGCACCCTGACGGCCACGGCGACCGATGCGGTGACGCAGACCGG
>NZ_PDKW01000033.1:0-16618 GCF_002573965.1 Azospirillum palustre
GACGGCATCGAGGTCACCGACACCGCGTCACAGAACGCCGCCTGACCCGCCCGTCACCCAATTTCCCGCATAGCTCGGCGCATCGGAAGCCGACGTTCAGCGGATATGGGACGAGACGCAGGCCAAACTCAGGGCCAAGACAGACGGCGTGTAAGCCAGAGCGTTAGGGGCAGCACACAGCCAGTAAGCGCCTAACAGGTCACCAAGGCGCAGAGAGCGTACAGAGCTAGGATTTGCAGGGGGTAGAGATGGCGCGGCTGAAAAACGAGATGTGGGAGAAATTTGCTAATGCGATGGCCCGCGGCGTTAACCAGACGAACAGCGCGTTGGAGGCCGGATACAGCGACGTGTCAGCCCATGTGAGAGGCTGCGAACTCGCCAAGAAGCCGGACATCAGGGCTCGGATTGAAGAGCTTCAGAGGAAGGCAGAGAAGGCAACCGTTGCCGCTCTGGCCGTTGACCGTCAATGGGTTCTTCGGGAGTTGGTGGCGAACGCAGAGGCAGCAAGGACGGCCAAGAACCAGAACGCAGTGAACCGGGCACTGGAGCTTGTCGGCAAAGAGTTGGGCATGTTCGTTGATCGCAAGATGGACGTGAAGTCACCTCTCGACACGCTGAACGCGCCGCAACTTCAGGCGTTTATGGAGTTCCTGACGACGCTGACCGAGCCGTCTGGCATCACCATTCCGGCTCCGGAAGCCATGCAGGAAATGCAATCCCATCAGCCTGCGGTTGATCTTGTCCATTCCGAGACGGCGAACGCACAACCAGTTTAGCTAAGCCATTGATGCGAAACGAACTCGCATTTTCCATAATGGTGCTTACGAATTACTTGATTTCCGTGTGAAATGGTCAGGGGGAGAAGGGAAAAGACCCCCCCCCCGGCCCTAGGCCCCCGCCGGGGGCGGTCTGTCAAAGGCAGTACCCGCCCTCAGAATTTCCGGATTGGAGCCCCTAACCCCATGTCCTCCCCCTCCCTGCGTGCCGTCCTGGCCTTCACGGCCGACAACCTCCGTTGCGCCCTACAGAACGCGCCTGCATCCACCGTCTGCCTGACCGCTGATGACCTAGCGTCCATCTCTCACGGCAAGGCTGTGTCGCTGTCGATCCCCGATCCGCTGCACCTGGGATGCTCCATCCGTCTGTGCCTCGTCCCGCCGGCCGCGCCAAGCCTGCCGCCCTCTGTCCCGTACATGTTCGGCCCCGATGCCGCCCGCGCAATGGGCGGGGAGTAACCGCTATGGCCCGCCCCTCCAACTTCACCCCCAAGGCTTCCCTCCCCGCTGAGCTACAAGGCGCCATCACTCCGGAGGTTGCGGACGCCCTGAAGAAGGAGGCCGCCCGGCTGCTGAACGAGCGGACTTTGGACCTGTACCGCCCCTACACGAAACAGCTTGCCTTTCATACCGCGGGCAAGTCCTTCCGCGAGCGGTTGCTGATGGCCGGCAACCAGCTAGGCAAGACGTGGAGTGCCGGCGCTGAGTGCGCCATGCACCTGACGGGCGAGTATCCCGAGTGGTGGCCCGGTCGACGCTTTGACAAGCCCATTGCCATGTGGGCTGGCGGCGTGACAAGCGAAGCCGTCCGGGACACTGTGCAGCGGGTGCTCATGGGGCGCTTTGGGCAGTTCGGAACTGGCATGATCCCCAAGCGTGCCATTGTCGAGACCAGTTCAGCCCGCGGCATTGCGGAAGCCCTCGATACGGTGACGGTAAATCACAAGAGCGGCGGCCAATCGCTTCTTGGCTTCAAGTCATACGAGAAGGGCCGTGAGAAGTGGCAGGGCGAAACCCTTGATATCGTGTGGTTTGACGAAGAGCCTCCACTTGAGATTTATATGGAGGGATTGACGCGAACTAATGCGACCAATGGGTTTGCGATGATGACATTTACCCCTCTATTGGGAATGTCTGAAGTCGTCCAGCTTTTTTATCCAAATCCAACGTCGGCCGGGCGCCACATTACAAACATGACTATCTCCGACGCGGAGCACTACACGGAGGAGCGTCGTCAGGAGATTATCGCCAGTTACCCCATTCACGAACGAGATGCCCGCATCAAGGGCATTCCGATGTTGGGTAGCGGCCGGGTCTTCCCCTTGCCCGAGACGGCAATCACGGTTGAGCCGTTCGCCATTCCGCCGCACTGGCCGCAGATCGGCGGCCTGGACTTCGGGTGGGACCATCCCACGGCTGCCGTCAAACTCGCGTGGGACCGAGAGACGGACGTTGTCTATGTCATCGCCACGCACAGGCAGAGTGAGGCGACGCCCGCGGCCGTTGCTCAGACCCTCCGTCCGTGGGGTGACTGGCTCCCGTGGGCATGGCCGCATGACGGTCTTCAGCACGACAGGTCATCAGGGCAGACAGTGGCTGACCTGTACCGAAACGAACGCCTCCAGATGCTGGAGGAACGCGCGATGTTCGAAGATGGCGGCTCTGGCGTTGAGGCTGGCATCCTCGAAATGCTACAGCGTATGCAGGCGGGGCGTCTGAAAGTGTTCGCCCATCTCGGGGATTGGTTTGAAGAGTTTCGCGTGTACCATCGCAAGGATGGGAAAATCGTGAAGGTCGCAGATGACTTGATGTCTGCCACTCGATACGCGCTCATGTGCCTGCGCTTTGCTTCTACACCGCGCAAGTGGAACAAACCTCTGAGACGTAACTTGTCGGGCGTGGTATAACGCCGAACTCAGTAAGTAGATTTCCTGTCTCTTCTGTGATATTATGCCGTTGACTTCTACGAGCGTCGTGAGGCGCCCAACTCCCTTGAGGGACTGCATGTCGAAGCCCGAGCCTATGGACGATGACGAGTTCCGCGGCATTGTCGACGCGGCCATTCGTGATGCTGTCTCCTTCGTGGATGGCGAGATTTCGTCAGAGCGTACGAAGGCGCTGGAATACTACAACGGAAAGCCCTTCGGGGATGAAGAGGAAGGCCGATCAAAGGTAGTAATTACCGAAGTAAGCGATACAATCGAAAGCATGATGCCCTCACTGTTGCGAGTTTTCTGTGCGCCTGAGAGAACGGTTGAGTTTATTCCTCAAGGACCGGAAGACGTTGCTACTGCTGAGCAAGCGTCAGATTACTGCAATTATGTCTTCAATCGCGACAATGGCGGCTTCTCCATCCTCAACACTTGGATAAAAGACGGCCTTTTGTCTAAGACAGGCATCGTCAAATTCTGGTGGGACGAGACCGAAAAGGTTGAAACGTCGGATTACACCGGTCTGGACGATCAGACCCTCATGGCCCTGATGCTTGATGTGGACGGGGACGAAGCAACCGCCATCACCGCACACCGGTCATATCAGGAAGAAGCCCCCGAACAGCCCCCTTCCATGGAAGGGCAAGGGGTAGCCATGACCGCGGCTTCCGGACAGCCGCAGATGGTCACTCTCCATGACGTGACGGTTGAGCGGCGGACGAAGTGCGGCCGGATCAAGATCGTTCCGGTCCCGCCCGAAGAATTCCTGATCGACCGCAACGCCCGAGATGAGGAAAACGCTGTCTTGGTCTCCCACCGCCGGGAAATGCCGGTGGGTGAGTTGATCTCTATGGGGTTCACCTGGGATGACCTTGAGGGGCTCAGCACTGGCGGGCAGGCGACCGACCTACAGACCAACCAAGAGGTAGTCGCGCGCCGGACGGAAACGGACGTGAACCGCACGGCGTCGCTTGATCCCGCTCAGCGCCCGGTGATGGTGTACGAAACATGGATGAGGATCGACCGCGACGGGGACGGTATCCCCGAGTTGCGGCGCCTGATCGTTGCCGGCCCTGGCTGCAAAATCCTCCGTGACGAACCGACAGACCATGTCCCGTTCGCGTGCTGGTGCCCGGTTCCGATGCCTCACACGTTCTTCGGGCGAAGTGTCGCTGACCTGACGATGGACATCCAGCGCATGAAGTCAGTCATCATGCGGCAGACGCTCGATAACCTTGTCCTGGCGAACCATCCCCGCATGGCGGTGGTGGAAGGGCAAGTCAACATGGATGACGTGCTCAACGCTGAGATGGGCGCCATCTACCGCATGAAGACGGCCGGCGCAGTCCAGCCGCTGGCGGTTCCATTCACCGCGGCTCAGTCCTTCCCGGTGCTCGACTACCTAGACACGGTCAAGGAGAGCCGCACGGGACTATCCCGCGCCTCCATGGGGCTCAATCCGGACAGCCTCCAGTCGACCACCAAGGCCGCGGTTTCGGCGACCATCAGCGCCGCACAGGGCAAGGTGGAGATGTTGGCCCGCCTGTTTGCCGAACAGGGCCTGAAGAAGCTGTTCCGCGGCATGCTCCGCCTTATCTGCAAGCATCAGGACCGTGAGCGCATGATCCGATTGAGGAACCAGTGGGTTCCCATCGATCCGCGCCACTGGAATGCGGAAATGGACTGCATCGTCAACGTCGGGCTGGGCAATGGCCGGGAAGAGGAAAAGCTTCAGGCCCTGATGATGGTGAAGCAGACGCAGGAAGGCATTATCCAGCAATACGGCCCGTCCAACCCCATGGTCAGCCTGCCGCAGTACAAGGCTACCCTGTCCGCAATCCTAGAGATTGCCGGCTATCGGGACAGCGGGAAGTTCTTCCTTGACCCGCCAGCCAACATGCCGCAGCAGCCCCCCGCGCCTGACCCCAAGATCGTTGAGGCGCAGACCAAGGCGCAGATCGCCATGCAGCAAGCGCAGGCATCGGCGGCGCTGGAGCAACAGAAGGCGCAACAGTCGGTGGAACTGGAGCGCTCTCGCCTAGAAAATGAAATGGCGATGCAGCGCTATCGCGTCGATCAGGAAATGATGCTCAAGCGTGAGCAATTCCAAGCGGAGTTGAGACTTCGTCAGTCCCAAATGATCGCGGAAGCTCAACTTGCGCAACAGGAGCAGATGCTTGACGCGCACACGAAGACGAACATGCAGCCGGTCCAGATGGGCGGGGAGGTGGGATGATGAAGGGGCTCTTGAGCATGGACGCTCCCAAGGCCGCGAAGAAGCTTGCGGCGATGGGACAGGGTGACGATAGCGTCCTCCTTCACGTTCAGCCCGATCAGGTGCCGGCTATCGCCAAGGCATTGGGCCATCCTGGCACGGTCAACCCGAATACCGGGCTGCTGGGCTTTTGGGAGCGCGGCGGAGACAGCCCCGGCGGCGGCGGTGGGGCTGGAGATGGCGGCGGCGGTGAGTCTGAAGGCGGCGGCCCCGGCGGTGGGTTCGGTGGAGGTTGGAACCGTTCCAGCACGGGTCTTTCTGATGCCGATCTGTCGGCCCTCGGGCTTGGCGGCTATTCCTTCGGCGGTTTCGGCCGGTCAACGCAGGATTTCACGCCGAATTCGCTTGGGTTCGGCGTTTTCGGCATGACGCCCGGCACGGTAGCCAGCCCCGACGGCCTGTTGGCGGGCGCCTACACCCGAGAGGCGGCGCTTGGCTGGAGCCCGTCGAAGGCCGCGCTTGACGCCCTTGGGACGATTACGGGGCTTCCGGCCGGGTTGGTGGCAACGCTGGCCGGATACCGTCCTGATGATTTCCAAGTCGTCGGCTCTCTCGGCAATATGGGGTTCACCAATGGCACTTCCGCTGATGCTGGCGGAATGGCTGGAGCCGGCGCTTCAGGTGGAGGCCCCGGCGGCGGCGCTGGCGGCTACGGCGGTGCGGATCGCGGGGCAAATGCGATGTCGTTTGCGGCGAATGCTACCGCTCCAGCCGCTGCCGCTCCGGCTTCTCCAGGCCGCCAGTACCAAGCCTACACAGGCGATCCCTACACATACGGCCAAGGCGGGGAACACCGGTTCTTCACCAACAACAGCCTGTCGGCCTATCGCCCAACGGCAGCAGCTCCGGCCCCTACGGCTGCCCCGGCGGGCGCTGCAACGCAGGGTGTTACGCCGCAGCAGCTTCAGCAGCTGCTTGCCTTGCTGAGTTCTGGCGGCACGGGGTACGGGCGATGAGCGAAAATCCGACCGCACGCGCGGCACAGGCCAAACGTATCCTTGAAGACGACATGTTCAAGGAGATGGTTTCCTCAATCGAGGCCAAAGCAATGGAGCAATGGCGTAGCTCTGAGCCGCATCAAGTGGAAGAGAGAGAGGACGCCTATCGCATGCTTCGCGCTATCGGTAACTTGCGCGAGGAGTTCAAGCGCGTTGTTACAGACGGCGCATTTGCACGCCGCAGAGAAGAGCGTAAGACTTGACGTGTAATCGCGTTAGTGCGATACATAAACATGCTGAGCGTCGTGAGGCGCCCTAGCCCCTAGATGGAGTTTTTCCATGTCCGACACCCCGAATGGGACCGGATTTTCTGTTGATGATGCCGTCGCATCGCTTCTGACCGGCCCGGCCGACACTCAGGAAGCCAGCGAGGCGCAGTCATCCGCCCATGTGGATGGCAATTCCGCTCCGACTGAACAAGAAGCCCCCGCGGCGACTGAACAGGCGGGGCAGACGGCCCGCGAAGAGACGACCGAAGAGAGCGGCCAAGAGGAGCCCGCAAGCGTCGAGAAAGTCCGGTTTAAACTGCCGGATGGACGCGACGTGGAGGCCACCCTTGAGGAGCTGTCCAAGTCCTATCTGATGCAGTCCGATTACACGAAGAAGACCCAAGAGCTTGCCACCCAGCGGAAGACGCTGGAGCAGACCACGGAGACGCTTCGTGTTGAACGAGCCCGTGAACTCCAGATTTTGAACCTCGCACAGCAGATGCTGGCGCAGCAGGTGCCCCCGGAGCCCGATTACACGCTGGCGTCGACCGACCCCACGGCGTTCGTCCAGCAAAAGGCCGCCCATGAGGCGGCAGTGCAGCGGCTCCGGGCGCTGAACGCCCATCAACAGCGCGTTGCCGAACAGGTCCAGGCTGGACAGGTCCAGAGCCTGCAACAGCACCTGACCAAAGAGGCGGAAGCGCTGGTTGAGCGCATCCCTGAGTGGAAGAACCCGGAAACGGCCAAGACCGAAAAGACCAAGCTGATTGAGTTCGGCCGGTCTGTCGGCTTCACGGATGCGGAGTTGCAGTCGGTCTATGACAGCCGCGCCGTTTCCGTGATGCGGGACGCGATGCTCTATCGCGAACTGATGGCGAAGCGGCCGGCTATCGAGGCCAAGCCCGCCCCGGCTTCAAAGGTGCTTCAGCCGGGCACGGCCCGCACGGGGAATTCAAGATCGACGGAGGCGGCGCGGGCTCATGCGCGTCTCGCTCAGACCGGCAGCGTTGATGACGCTGCCGCGGCTCTCCTCGTCCGCAAGGGATAACGAACATGGCTGTTCCGACTAACACCTCTCAGACCTACAACGTCACCACGATCCGTGAAGACATCTCGGACGTGGTCGACAAGGTCTCTCCGACCGAAACCCCGTTCTATTCCATGCTCGGCAAGAGCGGAAAGGCGGAGAACACCTATCACGAATGGTCGGAAGTCTCCCTGGACACCGCCACCGACAGCAACGAAGTGGTCGAAGGCGACGACCCCGGCGTTGATGCGGCAAACAACGCGGTTCGTCTCGGCAATTACTGCCAGCTTTCCGACAAGCAGGTTCAGGTGTCGAGCACCAACAACGCCGTCAGCGGCGTGGGTGACGTTCAGACGCTGGCTCAGCAGGTTGTCCTCAAGGGGCAGGCGCTGAAGCTGGACATGGAAAAGCAGATGCTTTCCAACAAGGCCGCCTCTGCCGGCTCGTCCAGCACGGCCCGTCGCTCGGCATCCTTCATCAGCTTCATCCGCACCAACGCCAGCCGCGGTTCTGGCGGTGCCGCCCCGACGCTGTCCGGCACCACGGCCGGCTATCCGAACGCGGCCCCGACCGATGGGACGCAGCGCACCTTCACGGAAACGCTGCTGAAGGCTGTTCTCCAGTCGATTTGGAGCAACGGCGGCAATGCCAAGTTCGCCTTCATGGGCGCCACGCAGAAGCAGACGGCGTCCACCTTCACCGGCAACGCGACCCGGTTCAAGGAAGCGGAAGACAAGAAGCTGACCGCGGCCATCGATGTCTATGTGTCGGACTTCGGCGAAATCCAGTTTGTGCCGTCCCGTCTCATGCGTTCGCGTGACGTTATCTGCGTCGATCCGAACATGGCGGCCATCGACTTCCTCCAGCCGATGAAACAGGTCGACCTCGCCAAGACCGGCCACAGCGACAAGAAGCTGATCAGCGTCGAATACGTGCTGAAGGTCCGCAACGAAAAGGCACACGGTCACGTCGCTGACCTGTCGTGATGACGCCTAGGGCGCTCCACACGGGGCGCCCTTCTCCCTTCCATGGAGCAAGAAGTCGATGGCCGACAAGACCGTGAAAATCCGCTGCATCTCCGACCGCAAGCCCTGGACCGATACCAAGGAACTCGCCAAGGGCGAAGTGGTGGAGGTTTCCGCCGAAGTGGCAGCTCTGCTGATCGACAGGGAGTTCGCCCAAGTCGTCGCGGACGATCACAACGCGCGTCTCGCCCAAACCGGCAGCGTCGATGACGCCGCTGCGGCTCTCATCGTCAGCAAGGGATAACGATCATGGCTGGCGTCTCAACGCGGGTGCATACCGGAGCCGATGGGACGCTGACCTTTGAGCGCGTCCAAGACTGCGATCCGATCTTGGACGCGAACAAGGCGCTTTAGAACGACGGGGACGGCTACAGCCCCTCCCGCGAACTGCGGCGTGTCGCTTCCATCCCGAACGTGCTCATCGAAAAGTGGCTGAACGAAGAGGGTATCAACTTCTTCAACCCGGACCACTGGCCGGCAATCCGCCGCAAGCTGAACAGCAACGAATATCTCTGGCTGCGCACTGCGCCGGGGCGGGTGTGACATGGCGTTGAACACGGTCTCCGAACTTGACGCCACGGCTGCGGACTACCTGAACCGCTCCGACCTGACCCCGATCATCCCGACTTTCCGGGCGTTGGCAGAGGTGCGCCTAAACCGCGAACTGCGCACCCGGTTCCAAGAGACGCAGGTTACGCTGTCGACCGTGGCGGGCACCGCAACCGTGCCGCTGCCGGACGACTATCTTGAGGCCCGCGGCTTGGTCCGGCTGACCGCGTCCCCGGCCGACCTGTCATACCGGACCCCTGCCAGCCTGTCGACGCTCTACGGCGCTAACTCGGGGATGCCGGCGGCCTATACCGTCATCGGGTCCAACATCAAGTTCGGCCCGGTGCCGGATGCCGTCTATTCGGTGGAGCTGACCTATCTGGCGAAGGTGCCGCCGCTGAGCGACGCGAACCCGACGAATTGGGTTCTGACCAACAGCCCGGACCTGTACATCTATGCCACGCTGCTGGAGAGCGCGCCCTACCTCAAGGAAGATGCGCGCCTCACGGTGTGGGGACAGCTTTACGACGCCGCGCTTGGCCGCGTGCAGCAGCAGGACGAGCGCGCACGATGGCCGTCCTCCCCTCTCAGCATTCAGGTGACGAAATGGTGAGCGTCGAAGCCTCTGCGCCTGCATGGGCGCGACGCATGGGGGATGACTTCAACGCGGAGCTTGAGCGGCTGCGATCCCAGCGCCGCAATGCCCCGGTGCCGCTGCCGTCGTTCAGCAAGGCCGATCTGCCGGCGGCGGGCTCGTATCCCTGCTGCATGATCTTCGTCCCCAACGAAGCGGGTGGGGCAACCCCTGCCTTCAGCGACGGAACCAATTGGCGGCGCGTCGCTGACCGCATCATCGTGTCTTAAGGGAGGGATGATGTACCCGTTTATTCCCGTTGGCGGCTCTGTCGATCTGGCCGCGTCCACCTCATCCGCCCGCGTTGCCCTCCCCACTGGCGACCCTGGCTCGCTCCGCATCACCAACCCCGGCAGCGTGACTGTCTATGTCACCTTCGGCGCCTCCACCGTCACCGCGACCACTGCGGCCGGCATGGACCTTCCGCCCGGCACGGTGGAGTCCTTCCGCGTGCCAACCGGCGCCACCCACCTTGCCGCCATCACCGCCAGCGGGACGGCGACCATCCGCCTGACGCCGGGGCAGGGCCTGTGAGACGCCAGCGTGGGCGGAACCGCATCGGGGGGTATCCGGCCGCGCTGTCGCTGGACTTCCTGAATGCGCCGCAGAGTGCCGCAAGCGCGTTGACCTTCACGCGCGCCAGCACGGGGACGTATTTCGACGCGGCCGGTGTGTTGCAGACGGCGGCCATCGACGTTCCGCGCTTCGATTACGACCCGGCGACACTCCAGCCGCGGGGGCTGCTGATCGAGGAGCAGCGGACGAACCTGCTGACATACAGTCAGGCGTTCGACAACGCGGCATGGACGAAGGGGACCGCGTCGGTAACCGCAAATGCGGTAACGGCCCCGGACGGCACCGCATCGGCCGACAAGTTCGTTGCATCGTCAAGCTCCGCCACGTCTCATTACTTGGCGCAACAATTCGCATCGTCGCCTGCCGATAACACGACTTATACCGTCTCGGTATATGCAAAGTCTGCGGAAATCACGAAGCTGCTTATCCAAGTCAGGGACAAGGCAGCAGGCTACGGCACTCAGACATTTGACCTGTCCGCTGTGTCTGCAACTGCCGGCGGCGCTGTCTCTTCTACGGGAAGTATTACGCCCATCAGATCGGGGTGGTATCGCTGCTCTGTGACTTGGTCTGTCGGAGCGGGAGTGTCTCTCTCGACTTTTGCCGCCGAAATCTTCCTGCTTAATTCTTCGGGCGCCGTCTCATTTGCCGGAGACGGTGTGTCCGGCCTGTATCTCTGGCAGGCGCAGGCGGAGGCTGGAGCATTCGCCACATCGCCGATCCCCACAACAACCGCAGCCGCCACCCGTTCCGCCGATATCTGCACGATGCCGCTGGCGAGTGTGGCGGGGTGGAATGGGAGCGAGGGGACAATCGTGGTGGATGCGAGCAGTCAGCTAACCGCCTATCGGCCGATTATCCAGATCGACGACGGCTCAGCCAACAACCGCCTTTACCTCGACCTGAACAGCGGAACTGTCCGCGCTGTGTCTACTGCGAGCGGCGCCAACCAGTGCCTTATCTCCCTGTCGACTATCTCAGCCGATGTTCGCTTCAGCGTCGCGGCGGCCTACGCGCTCAACAACTGTGCGGCGAGCATGAACGGCGCTCCGGCTGTGGTAGACGTGACTGCGGCTATGCCAACCACAACCACGCTGCGGATTGGGTACGATAGCGCGAATTTTCTCAACGGCTATATCCGCCGCCTGCGCCTCTACGGCAGGCGCCAGCCCGACGCGGTGCTGCAAGGAATGACCGCATGACTGATTTGATGCTGCGCTTCGACACGGAAGCCGCTGCCGCCGCGGTGCTGCCGATGTTCCGGGAAGACGGCCAATGGCTGACCGCATCGCACTACCACGGCCTATGCGTCATCGGCCCCGTCGTTGCCACGCCGGCCATGCTGGACGCATCCGGGGCCATCGTGGTGCCCGCCGTCATGGATGAGCGGTGGCACGCCAACCTGCGCCTGCTCGACCACCCGGACGAGGCGGCCATCGTCGCGGCCTGCGAGCCCTATTCCGTCAACCCGCCACACCCCGCCGTGGTGTGGGCATGACAGCCGAATTGTGAGGTAACGCCATGCCGAGCACCCCCACTCCCCGTCTTCGCGCTGAACTCCAGGCCCTTGGGGAAAACCTCAATACCTGGGGGGATGGCCGGCTGAACGCTGCGCTTACCCGGCTGGAGGAAGCGATTGCAGACGTTGTTCCCATCGTCATCACCGGCACGGCCTATGTCCTGACCAGCACGAACTATGTTGCGGATGAAGCCCGCGGCGCCGCCCTGCTTATCACCGGCACGCTGACCGGCAACACGACCATCACGGCCCCGACCGTCGAGAAGCTTTACCTGATCGACAACCGGACGACACAGGGCAGCTACAGCCTGACGATCAAGACGGCTGCCGGCACGGGCTACGCCCTGCGCCCCGGCCCGCAAAAGGTGTTCTGCGACGGCACGGACTTCGCCCGTGGGGAGCCGCGCCTTGATCAGGCGCCCTTGCCTGCCGCCCCGGTTGACATCAATGGTCAGCGGCTGGTGAACCTTTCGGCTCCTGCAAACGCCAGCGATGCCGCAACCAAGAAGTACGTCGACGACACGGCCTTTGCTGCGGCTGGCGGCAACCTTCCGGGGCAAGCCGGGAATACCGGCCGACTGCTGACAACGGACGGCAGCGTTGCAGGCTGGGGGCCGCGCTCGGTTGAACTGTATGGCGACTACTGGGGCGGCACGGCCGGCGGCACGGTGTCGACGCTGACTGCCACGACGGGTATAAGCCTCTCCAGCCTGATCGCTGGGGTGGTTGTCGGGGTTAGGATGGGGGGAGCGGCCAATCCTGGCCCGGCCACGCTGAATGTGGACGGTCTTGGGGCCAAGGCGATCCAGCGCAACGGATCGGCGCTCGTCGGCGGCGAACTGGCGGCCAATTCGGACGTGTGGTTTCAATACGACGGCGCCAGCTGGCGCATTCTCGGCGGATCGGTCGTCACGCTGGGCGCGATCAGCCTGCCAGTTGCCGCCAAGTCAGGAGCCTATACCGTCACGACGAGCGATGGCGGCAAACTGTTCGCCTGCACCGGCACCTTCACGCTGACCATGCCAAGCGCCACGTCTGCTACCAACGGCTTTACGATTGCCGTGAGCAACGTCGGAAGCGGCACGATCACGCTGAGCCCGAACGGCTCTGACACGGTCGCCAACCGGTCTGTGCTGACCGTGGCGCCGTCGGCCGGCATCCTGTGCGTGTCCAATGGCTCCAACGGATGGGCAGTCATCGGCGCCACGCTTACCAGCGCCACGGCATTGGACCCGACCCAAAAGGGCGCTGACATCACGCTGAGCAACAACAATCTGACCGCAGCCAGCACTACCGGGACTTGGGCGTCCGTGCGGGCCACGGCGCCGATCATCCAGGGCAAGTGGTATTTCGAACTGCGGGCGGATAACACCACCACGCCTGCAACCGCATATATCGGACTGGTTGGCTCAACAGTCACGATGACCGCTGTTGGCCTCGCGCTTAATGGCGCAAATTGTTGGTCGCTGACGGATAGCGGCACGAAGTCAGACAACGGCACCAGTACATCCAGTTGGTCTGCGGCATGGGGCGCATCTGCCAAAGTGGTCGGCGTGCATATCGACGCCACCAACCTTGCAAGCATCAAGGTCTGGTACAGCATCGACGGCGTGTTGCTCAATGGCGGCGATCCTGCCACCGGGGCAAATCCTGCCCACACGATCACTGGGAGCCCGACGCTTTACCCGGCGATCTCGGCCATCAGCAGCAAGCAGCTGACGACGCGATTTGCACAATCGTCGTGGTCCGGCACGCCTGTGCCCGGCTACAACCAACTTCCGTGAGGTCGATCATGCAGCTGTTTCAAAAGTACCCAGCCGGTGTCGATTGGGCCACGCACCGCAAGGCCGCCACCTACACTGATACGGAAGACCCGGAAAATGACCGGATCGTGCGGGTGTGGAACGTGGAGCCGACCCCCTACAGCGACCTTCGCGCGGCGGCATACCCCGATGCTGGCGACCAGCTTGACGCCATCATGAAGGGCTTCCGCGCGCTGCTGAATGCCGGCATCTCCCTGCCGACCGACACCGTCGCCTGGGTGGAGGCGTGCGAGGCGGTGAAGGCCGCGCATCCCAAGCCCTAATCGCGACAAAACTCCAGCCCGACCGGTGACGCATGCTGTCCAAAATCCCTTTCCAACCCGGCATCATCAAGGACGACACGCCGCTGTCGTCAGAGGGCGCGTGGATCGATGCGGATAAGGTGCGCTTCGTCCGAGGTAAGGCGCAGGTTATCGGCGGTTGGGAGACCCTGACCACGACGCAGGTCGATGGCATCTGTCGCGGGCTCCGCACATGGGCAAGCAATGACGGAGCGCTAAACGTCGGTCTCGGCACCCACACGAAGCTCTATGCCTACCGCGGCGGCGGCCTATACGACATCACGCCAACGGGGCTTGCTGCCGGGAATGCAGATGGCACGGGTGGCGCAGGCTTTGGGACGGGCGCCTATGGCGTCGGCACCTACAGCAGCCCATCGAGCGTGACGTTCTACCCGCGCACATGGACGATGGACAATTGGGGGCAGAACCTCGTTTCCTGTCCCCACGGCGGCGGGCTTTACGAATGGGCGCTCAACACCTCCAGCCCGGCGGCGCTCATTACGAACGCCCCGGCATCGGCGCAGGGACTGTTTGTCACGCCGGAGCGCATCCTTGTGGCCTATGGCGCCCATGACGGCACGGCAGTTGATCCGCTTTTGCTGAAGTGGAGCGATCAGGAAAACAACACGGTCTGGACATCAAGCGCCACCACGCAGGCGGGAGATTATCGCCTGTCGGCCGGATCGCGGATCGTCCGTGGCGTTGCGACGCGCGGACAGAACCTCATATGGACCGACTCAGCCCTCTACAGCATGCGCTACCTTGGCGATGCGCAGTTGGTCTTCAGTTTCACGCTGCTGGGCTCCGGCTGCGGCCTGATCGGTCCCAACGCCATGGCAGAGAAGGACGGGGCCGCATTCTGGCTTTCGTCGTCCGGACAGTTCTACGTCTACAACGGCGGGGCTCCTACCGTCATTCCATGCCCTGTTCGGAATTGGGTCATGGAAAATCTATCGCACGTTCAAGCCGACAAGATTTATGCGTCGGCCAATGCGGCATTCAATGAAATATGGTGGTTCTATCCTGACGCTCGGGATGGGAACGAAGTCAGCAGATATGTAGCGTTCAACTACGCTGAAAATCACTGGACCGTCGGGACGTGGAATAGAACTGCATGGCATGACGCAGGCATTATGCCTTATCCTGTTTCTGTCGACAAAAACGGCGTGATTTACTACCAAGAGCGGCTACATTCTGCGAATGGCGGCGCTATCGTTGCTTCGCTGGAGAGCGCCCCTGTTGACGTTGCCGATGGCGATAATCTGATGTACGTGAGCCAGATCGTTCCGGACTTCGAAGATTTGCAGGGGGCGGTGAACATCACCCTGAAGTCACGGCTTTATCCATCGGGGGCGGAGAGCGTCACCGCAGCGCAATCTGTGACCCCCGCAACGACCAAACTCGATACCAGGGTAACGGCCCGTCAGGTCGCGTTGCAGCTAGACAGCGCGTCTGCCCCTTCGTTCTGGCGTCTGGGGGCTATGCGGCTAGACATCCAGCCGACAGGGTCGCGCCGATGATCGATTGGAGCGCCCCCAAGCTTCAAAAAGCCCTGGACTACGCCGGCAACACGCACACGGTCGATGACGTGCGGGCGGCGGTGGCGTCGGGCCACATGCAGGCTTGGCCGGGCAAGCGCTCTGTAATGATCACGGAAGTGGTCCAGTACCCACAAGTCAAAGCCGTGCGCGTGTTCGCTGGATATGGCGACCTGAAAGAGCTTATCCAGATGGAAGCGGCTGCGGAGGCTTGGGCCAATTCAATTGGATGCACTAGGTTGGAGGGTTTTGGCCGTAATGGTTGGGCTAGAACCTTGCGTGACAAGGGATACCAAGCGCGCGTCTTCTGCTGGAGAACTATCAAAAGCTAGCAAATACTTCTAGATTGTGCTAGTGTTCGCCTCAACCAGCGTCGGACGACGCCGGCCTTCCCAGCGATGGAGACGCCACATGTCCGGCGGCGGCGGCAGCACTCAAACCGTTCAGCAGTCGGTTCCTGCGTATTTGCAGAACCAACACCAACAGAACTTGAGCGACGCCAACGCCGTCACAGGCATGGAGTATCAGCCGTACACCGGCCCCCGCATTGCCGGCTGGACGGGTGACCAGACGAACGCCTTCAACATGCTGCGTGGCTCCATCGGCTCTTGGCAGCCGACCATGAACACAGCGACGGCTGCCGCCTCTGGCATCGCATCGGGTCAGCAGGCAGTACCGCAGGTTCAGGCGCCATCGCAGACCTTCAACGCACAAAGCTACCTGTCGGCAAACCCCGACGTTGCCGCATGGGCGAAGGGAGAGGCTGCCGCAACTGGCAAATCCCTTGATGAGCTTGCCAATCAGCACTGGAATACGTTCGGCATGGCGGAGAACCGCCAAGGCGCGACGATGGCCGCTCAAGCGCCGCAGATCGACCGGGGCGCAATCCGCAACGTCACCGCCGGCAAGTTCACCGATGCTGATCTGAGCGCCTACGAGAACCCCTATACACAGTCGGTCATCGACACGACGCTAAACACCCTAAGCCGGCAGAATGACATTCTCCGGAACCAGTCCAACGCCAGAGCGGCGGCGGCGGGGGCGTTCGGCGGCTCACGTCAGGCTGTGATGAATTCGGAAGGCGACCGGAACTATCTGGATCAGGTCGCCAGCACCACGGCGCAGCTCAACAATCAGAAATTCGCTCAAGCACAGGCCGCCATTTCCGCCGATCAGACCCGCGCGCTTCAGGCAGACGCCGCCAACCAGGGCATGGACTGGAATACGGCCAATACGAACGCTGGATACGATTGGAACGCGAGCGCCTTGAACGCCAATCAGGGCATGCAGGCGGCGCTTGCGAACCAGTCCGCGGGTTTGCAGGGCACCGGCCAGCAACTGACCGCGGCTCAGCTTCTGGCAGCCTTGGGCGGTCAGGGGCGAGCTATGCGGGAAATTGGGTGACGGGCGGGTCAGGCGGCGTTCTGTGACGCGGTGTCGGTGACCTCGATGCCGTC
>NZ_PDKW01000025.1:0-1859 GCF_002573965.1 Azospirillum palustre
GACGCTGTCGGGCGCCATCGGCGGCAGCGACGGCCTGACCAAGACGGGCAGCGGCACGCTGACCCTGTCGGGCACCAACACCTACACCGGTCAGACCACGGTTTCCGCCGGCACGATCAGCATCGCCGCCGACGGCAATCTGGGAACCGGCGCGGTCAACCTGGCGGCCGGAAGCAAGCTGCAGGTCACGGGTGCGACCACCATCGACAACGCGGTCGCCCTGACCGGCGACGCCACGGTCCAGACCGACGCGGCCGTCACGATCAGCGGAAACATCACCGGCAACACCCGCACGCTGACCAAGTCGGGCAGCGGGA
This sequence comes from Azospirillum palustre, assembly GCF_002573965.1. Classification (NCBI taxonomy): domain Bacteria; kingdom Pseudomonadati; phylum Pseudomonadota; class Alphaproteobacteria; order Rhodospirillales; family Azospirillaceae; genus Azospirillum; species Azospirillum palustre. The sequence continues at coordinate 318 of NZ_PDKW01000025.1, forward strand.
CGCTGACGCTGTCCGGGACCAACAACACCTCCGGCTCCGGGGTCAGCGGGATCACGGTGACCACGGGAACACTGGCAGTGGGGGCGTCCGCCAGCCTGGGCCAGACGACGCTGACGCTGGACGGCGGCACGCTGGCCTCGACGGCGGTCCTCAGCAGCGGAATCGCCGTCGCGCTCGGCAGCGGCGGCGGCACCGTCGACGTCTCGGCCGGCACGGTCACGCTGACCGGCACCGTCTCCGGCAGCGGCGGGCTGAGCATCGCCAGCACCACCGCCGGCAATGTCCTGGGGCTTTCGGGGAGCAACACCTACACGGGCGGCACGACGCTGGGCAGCGGCATCCTGCAATTCGGCAGCGACACCGCGGTGGGAACCGGGACGCTGACGATCAACGGCGGCAAGGTGCGCGGGTCGGGGTCCACAGCGCGGACGCTCGCCAACAATCTCGTGCTGGGCGGCACGATGACGATGTCCGGTTCGGCGGCGCTGACCTTCACCGGCACCGTGGATCTGGGCGGCACGACCCGGACGGTCAACAACACCATCACCGAGGCCCTGACCTTGAACGGCGCGGTGTCGAACGGCTCGCTGACGGTGGCGAACACCGGGACCGGCGCGCTGGTGCTGGGCGGAACCAACAGCATGACCGGCATCACGGTGTCGTCCGGCACGCTGTCGGTCGCCGACGCCGCCAGCCTGGGATCCGGCACGACGACCCTGTCGGGCGGCACCCTGTCGATCACCGGCGCCACCACCATCGCCAACGCCATCGCGGTGTCGTCGGGGTCGACGATCAGCAACTCGGCGGCCGCGACGCTGTCGGGCGTGCTGTCGGGGTCGGGGGCGCTGACCAAGTCGGGCAGCGGCACCCTGACCCTGTCCGGGACCAACACCCACACGGGCGCCGTCACGGTGTCGGCGGGCACGCTGGCGGCGGCGGGCGGTTCGGCGATCGGCGACAGCAGCGCGGTGACGGTGGCGACCGGCGCCACCCTGTCGCTGGGCAGCGGCACCGAGACCATCGGGTCGCTGGCCGGAGCCGGCAACGTGGTGCTGAGCTACCGCCTGACGGTTGGCGGCGCCAACAGCGACACGACCTTCTCCGGCGTGATCTCCTCCACCAACAGCAGCGGCCTGACCAAGACCGGCACCGGCACGCTGACCCTGACGGGCGCCAACAGCTACACCGGTTCGACCACCGTTTCCGCCGGCACGCTGGCGGTGAGCGGCAGCGGCACCGTCGGCAGCGGCAGCGCGGTGACGGTGGCCTCCGGCGCGACCCTGAGTTCGACTGCGACCACCCTGTCGCTGGGGTCGCTGGCGGGTGAAGGCAGCGTCTCGATCGGCGCCAACACGCTGGAGACCGGCAGCAACAACTCCAACACCGGCTTCTCCGGCACCCTCAGCGGCTCCGGCGACTTCTACAAGCGGGGCAGCGGCACCCTGACCCTGTCGGGCACCAACAACAGCAGCTTCACCGGCACCATGACGGTGCGGGACGGCGGCACGCTGAGCGTGGCCGGCGACGCCAACCTGGGCGTCG
>NZ_PDKW01000013.1:0-882 GCF_002573965.1 Azospirillum palustre
GAGCGGGGGACCGCCCCGCCGCCGGTGCGGGTCTACTGCTTCGGCGGCGACGCGGTGGGGGAGGCGGCCTTCGAGCTGGCCAGGGAGGCGCTGCAACCGGAGCACATCATCAACGGCTACGGCCCGACCGAGACGGTGGTGACGCCGCTGATCTGGAAGGCGGGCCGGCAGGACCGCTGCGGTGCGGCCTATGCGCCGATCGGCCTGCGGGTGGGCGACCGCACCACCCATGTCCTGGACGGCGACCTGAACCCTGTTCCGCTTGGCGTGGTCGGGGAGCTTTATCTTGGCGGCGCGGGCTTGGCGCGGGGCTACCTGAACCGTCCCGGGCTGACGGCGGAGCGTTTCGTCGCCGATCCGTTCGCTTCCGACGGCGGGCGGCTCTACCGCACCGGCGACCTTGTGCGCCAGCGCGGGGACGGTGTGATCGAGTATGTCGGGCGGATCGATCATCAGGTGAAGATCCGCGGCTTCCGCATCGAGCTTGGCGAGGTGGAGGCGCGGCTGCGGGCGCAGGAGGGCGTGCGCGAGGCGGCGGTGGTCGCTCGTGACGGCACGTCAGGCAAGCGTCTGGTCGGCTATGTCGTGCCTGCCGGCGACGTTGATGCTGGCGATGGCCTCGTCGAGCGGCTGCGCGGCGGGCTGAAGGCGGCGTTGCCGGACTACATGGTCCCGTCGCATCTGGTGGTGCTGGAGCGGTTGCCGCTGACGCCCAACGGCAAGCTGGACCGCAAGGCGCTGCCCGAGCCGGAAGTGGCGTCGTCGTCGGTCCAGGTTCAACCGCGCAGCGAGGCCGAACGGGCTTTGGCGGCGCTGTGGTGCGAGCTGCTGCGGCTGGAGAGCGTCGGCGTCACCGACAACTTCTTCGAGCTGGGCGGAGAC
>NZ_PDKW01000031.1:0-3652 GCF_002573965.1 Azospirillum palustre
GCGAACGGCGGCGGGGTGCCCTAGGCCGCAGGCCGTTTGCCGGTGGATCACCGGGGCGGCCCTAAGCGGATTCCTCTGTCTTCACCTTCGGCGGCTCCCAACCGTCGAAGGCCGCACGGTCAGCGGGACGCTCGACCGCCTTGAGCAACTGCTCCACCACGCGGGCGAAGCGGTCATCCTGCTCAGCCTTCGCCAGAAGCAAGCCGCCGAGAATGACCTTCCGGCGCGTGTCGGCCTTGCGCTCCGCGTTCTTCTCGCGTGCCTTGATCGCTTGCATGCGGGCCTTGATCGCCTCGGCCTGCTTCTCCAACTCCGCCAGCTTCTCCGCTGCCGTCTTCGCCATGTGCTCCCCCTGTCCAACGAGACAGGGAAACTCTAGTTGGGGGCACCGGGGGACGACAAGTCCCGCCGGTCGGGTCCAGGGCTGGCCCTGGCGTGGGGGGTGCCCTTCGGGCAGGGGGGATTCCCCCGAGACGAACGCGGGTGTTGCGCAGCAACACGTAACCGCGCACTTCCTCCCTTCCGGTCGGTCGTGGTTTTCGCTAATGTGGGCGCGCTAGATCACCGAAAAACGGGCGCGCTCCCTGTGGCAATCTACCGCTGCGAGGTCAAGAACATCAGTAGGGGGCAGGGGCGCTCATGCGTCGCCGCTGCTGCCTACCGTTCGGCCTCAGAGTTGCGGGACGAACGCCAGCAAATCACGCACGACTACGCCCGCAAAACCGGCGTCGAACATGCTGAGATCGTCGCTCCTGATGACGCTCCATCCTGGGCGCTGGATCGGCAATCGCTCTGGAACCGGATCGACGCGGCAGAGAAGCGCAAAGACGCGCGCACGGCCAAGGAAGTGCTCGTTGCGCTGCCCCGCGAACTGACCCTGGCCCAACAGGTCGAACTGGTGAGGGACTTCGCCCGCACTGAGTTCGCCTCCAAGGGGCTGGTGGCTGACGTCTCCATCCACGCCCCGGATGCTTTGGATGGGGGCAAACAGCCGCACGCCCACATCCTGATTGCCACCCGCGCCTTGGAGGCCGACGGCTTCGCCAAGGGCAAGGACAAGAGCCTGGATCAGCCCCAGGGGATCGAAGCCATCCGCGAACGCTGGGCCACCCACGCCAATCGCTCGCTGGAACGGGCGGGATTGGAACAGCGGCTGGATCACCGCTCGCTGGAGAAACAGCGGATCGCCGCTCTCCAGCGGGGCGACGAGATCGAGGCGATCCGGCTTGACCGCGCTCCTGAGCCGAAAATCGGCCCGGTCGCCGCGGCGATGGTTCGCACCGGCCGGAGCGAGGAAGCTCACGCTTGGCGCGACGCCTCAGAGGTCCGCAAGGATCGGGGATGGCGCGACCGCCTGGCTGAAACCCTGCGCACCGTCCAGGCCAAGGCCCTGGAACTCGGGGTGGAGATCGGCAGCAAGGCCCGCCAGCTTGCCGAAGCCGCCAAGAGCTTCCTGGATCTGCCGGAGGTCGCCGCCGCCGGGCAGGCCCTCCAATGGCGCGAAGCTGAAAACGCCCTGCGCCAGCGACAAGACTCCCAGCAGCGGGCGCGAAAGCAGACGCTTTCGCGGGACTGGAAAGGGTTCAGCCGATGAGCACGGGGAATCCGGTTCTCGACGTGATCGACAGGAACAGCGCCCGTGTCGACGAGCTGGCGAAGCGCGTGGGCGAACTCTCCAAGGCCGTCGCCGGCGCCAACCCTGGCGCCGTCCTACAGGCCGTGCAGGAGGGCGCAGCCACACCCGCTCGCGAAGTCACCAGAGCGGCAGATACCGCCCTGGAAGCCGCCAGGATGGCCGCTGACGCGGGCGAAGCTCTGCGGCAAGGCAAGCGGGCCGTCATCGGCTGGACCGGCTGCGCGGCCTTCCTGGCGGGTCTGCTGATCGGGGCAGGGGGCATGTGGTGGCTTGCCATGGTGCCGGTGGACCGCCTCACAGCCTCGTTCGACCGCCTAGAGGCCGCGACTGCTGCCTGGGCGACGGCCACGCGAGGGCTGGTCGATCGCCTTCCAGTCCCCGGATCGACACCACCCGCCAAGCAATCGCCCCGCTGACGCCGGGCTACCCCTCACCCACAGATCACGGTGCCCCATGACAGCGTTCGATGTGCTGAAATCCAAGCTCCTGGCCGATCCGGCTGTGAAGGCCGCCTACGACGCGCTGGAAGGCGAGTCCGAAGCGCTTCGGCTGAAGCTGACCGGAGAGGCCGCAGAAGCCCGGCAGAAGCCCCAGGAAGGCCCTGAGGACGATTCCGGGTCGTCTGGAGCCTGATCGCTTCGGAGCCACTCGCAGAGCCCCCCTGCGCGCTCCTGGCGCGTTGATCGTCAGTCCACCCCTCCCCCCGACACCCCCCACCCCCTGCACCTTGGGGAAGTGCTGGCGCGTGGATATGTGGACGATGCCTGCGGCACCGGGGACGGCTGCACACCCGCCCACCGGCCTACGGCCCGTGGACGGCTGCACACCCGCCCCCTTCGCCCACATACCCACCCGCCCAACAAACAACAGTTTTTTTTTGTTTAATAGTGAACAAAAAAAGAACCTTAGATCATTAGAGAGGGAAAAAAATTTTCCCTTTTATTTCAATGACTTGTGAGGGGGGGGTGGCTCACCAGCTGTGAGCCTCGGTGGCTCACCAGCTGTGAGCCACCCCCGGCTCATTTGCTGTATGAAATCCGATCACGGTTGACCGAATTTTGAACATGTGCTGTCATAATTCCAGTCAACTATGAGCCGGGCTAGGGTCATGCGTGAACCTCCGAGACACACCGCTACGCACGTCACTCTGTCGAAAGGTCCCGGTCCCGGCCCTGGCGGTCAGCAATGGGTGCAGGTGCCGCGCAAGAGCATGGAAGCGATGGCCCAACTGATGGGAGAAAGCGCTTCCGCAGCTAAGTTGCTGGTGCAGATAACGGCAAGGATGGGGGATCACAACGCATTTGTGGCAAGTAATCAGGCGTTAAGTGACCTGACTGGTTTAAGTCTAGCGACAATTAAGCGGTCTATAAAGATTTTGCATGATCGCAAGTGGATCAACATCCTTAGGCTTGGACCAACTGGAACAGTCCGAGTGATTGTGGTGAACGATCAGGTCGCGTGGTTCGGGCCACGTGAAGGACTGCGCCATAGCTTGTTCAGCGCCGCCATTCTTGTGTCCGAAGCCGAGCAAGATGCGGCTGAGATGCTTGGGAACGGTCGCCTGCACGAATTGCCTGCGATCTATCGAGGCGAGATGCAGCTTCCAACCGGCGATGGCTTGCCGCCGCCTTCTCAGCCGTCATTCCTTGGCTTGGAGCCAGAATTACCGGCCCGTCATGTGGACCCGGAGCAACTCGACATCGAGGATCTTACCCATGGATGACGACGTTTTTGCCTCCATCAAGGCCGGACTGGAGGAAGCAATCGCCTTTCAGCGCGGTGAGTTGGAAAAGCCCGTTCGCCTCACTCGCTTTGAGCGCCTGCCAGACGGCACGTTGCGGCGGATCGTGGAGGAGGTGACCAGTCCCCCCGCTCCAACTCCGGGGCTGCCGCCCCGGTGATCCACGGGCAAAGGGCACCCCGCCGACGCGCCCCCATCGCGAACGGCGGCGGGGTGCCCTAGGCCGCAGGCCGTTTGCCGGTGGATCACCGGGGCGGCCCTAAGCGGATTCCTCT
>NZ_PDKW01000018.1:0-1112 GCF_002573965.1 Azospirillum palustre
CAGCTGCAGCCTGCGGTAACGGTCTTGGACAACGGCACCCAGGTGGTGGTGTGGGCGTCCAACGGGCAGGACGGTGACGGCTATGGGATCTATGCCCGGCGCCTCGATGCCAACGGGCAGCCGCTGGGAACGGAGTTCCGGGTCAATTCGGTGACCAGCATGAACCAGCAGACCCCGTCCGTGGCGCCCCTGGGCAATGGCGGCTTCATGATCTTCTGGGGACAGACCAAAGCAGACAGCGACGCTCGCTATACCGCCATCCGCGCCCAGCGTTACGACGCCGTCGGCAACCCGGTCGGCAGTGAAATGACCTTGGCCACCCAGTATGGCGTGAATACTCCCAAGGCCACACGGCTGAGCGACGGCAGCGTGATGATGGTCTGGGCGCAATCCCAGTTCAATTCGGTCGCCCAGACTTTTCTCATCGGTCAGAGATTCGGTGGCGACGGCACCGCCCTGACCGGCCCCTTCGTCCTCGCAACCGCCGCCAGCCTCACCGGCGGCGTCGCCCTGCCCAGCATCACGGCACTGGCCGATGGGGGCTATGCGGTCGGCTGGGCGCAGAACACCAATGTCGTCAACCGTTACTGGGATGTGTTCACCCAAGTCTATTCGAACAGCAACACGGCCGTCACAGGCCCGATCCTGTCCTGCTCGGTCGCCGGCCCTTACAACCAGCAGCAAAGCGCGCTGGCGGGTCTGGCCGACGGCAGTTTCGTGGTCGCCTACATGTCGAGCGGCGACCAGGACAGCAGCGGCAACGGCATCTTCCTGCGCCGCTACAGCGCCAGCGGTCAGCTGCTGCAGGGGGATACGCTGGTCAACAGCTACGTCGCCGGCGATCAGCAGCAGCCCAGCGTCACGGCGCTGGCCGATGGCGGCTTCGTCGTATCCTGGACGTCGGCGGCACAGGACGGCAGCGGTTACGGCGTGTATGCCCAACGCTACGACGCGGCAGGCGGCAAGGTCGGCGGGGACTTCCTGCTGGAACAGAACCTGGCCGGCGATCAGGTGCAACCGGCACTGACGGCCCGTCCCGATGGTGGCTTCGTCGCCGCCTGGGCCGGACCGGACGGATCCGGATACGGCATCCAGACCCGCGAGTTCAGTGC
>NZ_PDKW01000034.1:0-17851 GCF_002573965.1 Azospirillum palustre
TTTGGGGGATGCCTGTTTCGTCATGATGACCCCAGTTTCTCAGGAAACGGAGCCTCCGACAAACCCGGTGCGGTTCACACCGCCGTTTCGAACCGTCGAGTTCCCGCGTGACTCAAAACGCCCAAGGTCCAGATACTCAAGGTCCGGACACCCAAGGCCCGGATGTTCAGGCAAGGGCGGAGAGTGCTCTTCGCCAGGCGATCGATGCCCATCGGGACGGGCGCCTTGCCGATGCGAAGCGCGGCTATGCCAAAGTGCTGTGCATGGCCCCGGCCGATCCCGGATTGGTTCTGCTGATGGCGCTGGTCGAGGGGACGGAGGGGAAAACCGTTCGCTGGCTGCCCAGGGTTGCGTTGCTGCCGGCTGGCGATGCCGCCTTCGAACGGCTGCGCGAGGTCATGCTTTCGATAACGGCGCATCGGCTGTCCGTTCGGCTTGAGGACGGAGCGACCGATCGGGCCGGTGTCGCGCTGGAGCGGCTGGTGGAGGCGCTGCCGCCGCATCGTGCCCTGTTGCGCCTCCTGGCGCTGGTCCGCTTCATCCAGGGACGCGAGGCCGAAGCCGGCGAGCTGCTTGCCCGCGTGTCGAGCCTTGCGGCCGATGGGGATGCCGATGGGGCCGCCGGCGAGGCTGCCGGTGCCGTGCCGGTGCGGGAGGCCGGGCTGGAGCGGGCGTTGCATGCGCTTGAGAAGCGGCGCAGGGACCATCGGGCAGTGGGCAGTGTGGTGATCCCGGCCTATCGGGTGGAGGGATGCATCGGGCGTGCCCTGGACAGCGTGGATCGGGCGGTGCGCTATTACCGGCAGGAGGCCGGCGATCCGGACGCACGCTTCCATATCTGCGTGGTTGACGATGCTTCGCCGGACGGCACGGTGGAGGCGGTCCGGGCGTGGTCGCGGGCTCATCCCGACCACAGCCTGTCGCTGATCGCCAACAGCGGCAACGGTGGGGCGGGGCGTTCGCGCAACCTTGGGGCAGCCATGGCCATGGGGCCGTACCTGTGGTTTCTCGACGCCGACGACTGGTTTCTCGACCGCCATCTCTGGGTGACGGCCACGATGCTCGACCGTCATCCGGAGATCGGTTTCGTGCGCACCGGCATCCGGTTCGACAGCATCGACCGCGATATCACCCCGGTCTGGCGCTCGGCCTCGGAAGCGACCTATCCCTGCAACCTGGCTGTGCGCCGGGTCTGCCACGACCTGATCGGCGGCTTTCCCGACGAGGAGCCGTTCAATCCGGCCGGGCCCGAGGATGTCTGCTACAGCAAGTCGCTGCAGTTGCTGTTCGCCGGTGTGAAGACCGAGGAACAGACGGTTTGCTACACGCTCGGCGACGGGAATGTGTTCGACAGGTTGAAGGCGGACATGCTGAGCGGCCGGCCGCCGGGACAGGGGGCGCCGCCGGAACCGGTCCATCTGGCGGCGGAGCTTCTGATCCGCCGCCGGCTCTATGCCCTGGAGGCCAGGCGGGGGATGGCCTGGGATGGGCCGCCCATTCTTCCCGACAGGAGCCGGGCGGACGATCCCCCTGCGATGGAGCCCGGACGGCACGGCGTCCACAACACCCATGACGCCCACAACGCCCATGACGGCCGGCCGGACAGTGCCGTCACCGCACTGCGCGCGGCGGTGGCGCTCGATCCCGGCCGGATCGAGGGGTGGAACAGGCTTGCCATGGCGATCCATGCGGCGCAGGGGCCGGCGGCTTCGGTCGCAGCCTTCCGCCGGGTGAGGCTGCTGCTGCCGGAAACGGCGTCCACCCACCTCAATCTGGGCAATGTTCTCTTCGATTCCGGACGCTGGCCGAGCGCCGAGACGAGCTTGCGGCAGGCTCTGGCGCTGGACCCGGCGCGCGCCTATGCGCTGTTTCAGCTTGGCCGGGTGGCCGGCCGGACCGGCCGGGCGGATGCGGCCTGCCGGTTGCTGGCCCGTGCCGCCCGGCTGGAATCGCCGACCTCCCCCGCTGCGACCGACATCGGGGCGGAAATGGCCCTTGCGCTGCGTGACTGCGGCCGCTGGCAGGATGCCGCCCGCCAGGGGCGGCGGACCGCGGCCCTGGTTCCCGGCCGCTACGACGTTCACCTCGCGCTCGCCGCCGCCGCCGAGGCGGAAGGCCGCCCCGCAGCCGCGCTCTCCGCCTATGAGCGTGCGATCCGCTGCCATCCGGGATTCGGCGAAGCCTTCACCCGGCGGGCCGTCCTGCTGCTGCGGCAGAGCTGGAAGGCCCCGGCGCCGCGCTTGGCGGCCGGGCGTGCCGGACGGCGCCTCGTCGCGACGGAGCTGGGGCGCAACGGCCGCTTCGGCAACCAGCTGCTTCAGTACGGCTTCCTGCGCCTCTATGCCGCCCGCCACGATCTGGATCTGGAGGTGCCGGACTGGGTGGGGCGTTACCTGTACGATTGCGACGATCCGCTGCCCGGCGCTCCGCTCCCCCGGGTTTCGGAGGAGGACCATGATTTCTTCGCCTCGCTGTCCGGTGCGGCACCGGTTTGGGCGGAATGCGATCTCACCGGCTATTTCTGCCGCCATACCGCGGCACTGGCGCCGTACCGGACGGACTTCCGCAGGCTCTTCATGCCAGGCCGGTATCTGTGGCCGCGCGCCGACGCGATCGAACATCGCCTGCGCGCACGGGGGCGGACGGTTGTCGCCCTGCATCTGCGGCGGGGCGACTATGGCTGGGGACGGTTCTGGGTCGCACCGGAGCTGTGGTATCGGACATGGCTGGAACAGCTGTGGGCCGATCTGGACTCGCCCGTTCTCTATCTGGCAACCGACGCGCCGGAACTGGCCGAAGCCTTCGCTCCCTTTTCCCCCATTCTCGCCACCGACCTGGATACGCCTCTGGCGGGTGCCGAGTTCTTTACCGATTTCCATGCCCTGTGCGTCGCCGACGTGCTGGCGATCTCCAACAGCACCTTTTCCTTCACGGCAGGCCTGCTGAACCGGACCGCCCGACGGTTCGTCCGCCCGGATCGTCATCGGCGCATGCTGGTGCCGTACGATCCCTGGGACGCCGAAGTCCTGCTTTGAACCGACGCCGGGCCGGCCGTCGCAACCGACATTCCCGAAGATTGCCCTGTAAAGACCGGTAGAGCAGTCGCGTGCCCGCGGCAACCTATGGATATGTGGCATAAGGGCATTCGAAAAGGTATTTCGCCTGTTTTCATGATAATTTGATATTAACCCGAGCAGTAATACTTTCGTGGTTATGTGTTTTAAAGTCTTCGAGAAAAGTGAATTTGAATTGTTTCTAGAAATATAAAAATATCATTGGAATTATCATGATTAACAATCGATCTTCGTCACAACTGGTGCGAGCACTTTTTAAAGAAAGAAGAACAATCCAGCAAGTTTCAGCCTTAAACTGACAGTGTGCGTACTTTGGTTTTTGGAATCTTTAGGGGGTGAGATTTGTTTGTTAAGTGCATTAATGAATTAATAGATTTTCCGGAAGCGATTATTTGCTTTCCGTTCTTGATGTCGTCGTGTGTGAACGGTTTGGCACCGGTACCCATCGATCGGCCCCGACTCCGAAGCTCGGCGTGATCCGCCGAGGACCCTCGACATCGTCTTTCCCGACTCTTTCAAGCTGCCGCGTGTGAGGAAATTATGGCCGGAACCGTCAACGCCACAGGAACCACCACCACGACCTCGTCGCCGAGCACCATCATCGGCAGCACGGGGGTGGATATCGTCACCCTGGGCAACACCGGCAACACCACCACGGTGAGGGCGCTTGAGACGCTCATCGGCAACAGCGGCCTCGACCTCATAACCTTCGGCAGCGGCGGCAACACCACCATGGTGAGCTTGCTGGATACGCTGACCGGTGGTTCGGGCAACGACGTGGTCTACGGCTCGACCTACGGGGCGACGATGGCGGTCTCGCTGATCGAGACGCTGACCGGAACCTCAAAGACTGCGGCCGAAGACATCATTCTGGTGGGGACCGGCGGCAACACGATCCGGGTGGACTGGATCGACACGCTTGTCGGCAGCACGGCGAAGGACGTGGTCTATTTCGGAAGCGGCTACTACAACAGCAGCGCCCCCTACAACGCCACGACCAACACCACCACCGGCAGCACCATGCTGGTGTCGCTGGTGGAGACGATCATCGGCGGTTCCGGAGCGGAGGTGGTTTTCCTCGGCAGCGCCGGCGCCACGATCAGCATTCAGGATCTGTCCACGCTGATCGGTACCACAGGCGTGGATGTCGCCCAGATCTCCTCGACCGCGGGCACGACGATGGTCGTGTCCCTGATCGATACGCTGATCGGCAACAGCGGCTTGGATCTGGTCACTGGAAACGGCATGCCAAGTCCGCTCAGCTTGGCCGTCTTGGGGGTGGATGCCATCCTGGGCGGTCTTGTCAATTATCAAGACTACGTCAAATTGCTCGGAACGGGCGGCACCACGACCATAATCGGTGCGGTCGAAACCCTTATCGGCACGGCCGGCAACGACGTCGTCGATATGAGCAAGGATGTCGGAACTGTAAAATTCAGCAGTAATGTAGCCAGTACCATGCACGTCACCAGCGTGGAAACGCTGCTGGGCGGTACTGGCGTCAACACGATCTACATCGATCAGACCGAAGGCTCGACCATCAGAGTCTCGATGCTCGACACCGTGTTCGGTAACACCGGTAACGACGTCATGGTGATGACGAATGTCAACGCCACGGTCGGCAACACGATCCGCATCGATCTCTACGAAACGATCATTGGCAGCACTCTCAATGACATGATCGTCCAGGTCAAAGGCTACGGCTCGACGGTTCTGGTTTCGGGCGTGGAGCAGTTGGCCGGCGGCATCGGCAAGGACGTCTACATCCTCGCCGACGTCGGCGGCGCCACGGTCAGCACCATGGGCGTGGATACCCTGATCGGAACGTCCGGAAACGACGTCATGGCGGGGGTCAATTTCGGCCACTACCAGCAGTCCACCGCCGATCCGTCGAAGCCTGGCGGCTCCAATCTGTTCGGATTGCCCCTGACGCTGGCGGTCTCGCACGTCGAAACTGTCTACGGCGCCCAATATCCGTCGCTGCCGGCCAACGGTGCCGACTTTCTCGCGCTGATCGATCCGGAAGGCTCGACCGTGCAGATCAGCGGCATCGAAACGCTCGTTGGCTCCCTGGGGCAGGACCGCGTTACGATGTTCGGCAGCAGCCACAGCTTCACCACCGGCCAAAGCATATGGGTGTCGGGGATCGAGACGCTGACCGGATCCGCCGATCTGGACATCATCCGCACCGACACCAGCGGCATCACCCTCCAGCTGAGCGCCATCGAAACCTTCCTCGGCGGCGGCGGTCTGGACCTCATCATGCTGGGCAGCACCGGCAACACGATGGGGGTCAGCGGCGTCGACACGATCATCGGCGGCACCGGCAAGGATGTGCTGTCCTTCGCCAGCAGCCTCAATGTCGCCATCGGCGCGGTCGAGACGGTGACGGGCGGCATCGGTGCTGATGTGGTCAGCCTGCTGGGCGGCGGCAACACCATATCGCTGGCGGGGATCGAGACGATCCTGGGCCTGGGCGGCGGCACCGACGTCGTCATGCTGAGCGCCGCCTACAACACGGTGTTCGCGTCGGTGATCGAGACACTGATCGGCGGCACCGGGACGGACATCGTCACGCTGGGCAGCGGCGGCAACACCATGCTGGCGGCCGGCTTCGAGACGCTGACCGGCGGCGCCGGCACCGACGTGATCGTTCTCCAGGGGTCCGCCGGCAACACCGTAACGATCTCCAATCTCGAAACCGTCGTTGGCGGCGGCAGCGTCGACGTGCTGGTGCTCGACGTCTCGGGTGGAACGCTGTCGGTCAGCGCCGTCGAGAGTGTGGTCGGCAGCGCCGCCACCGATGTGATCACGCTTGCCGGGACGGCTGGCAACAGCATTGCGGTCGGCGGCGCCGAAACCCTGATCGGCGGCGCGGGCCGCGATGTGGTGCAGCTGTCGTCGGGCGGGAACACGGTCCTGGTCGCCGGGCTGGAGACGCTGACCGGCGGCGTGGGCCTCGATGTCGTGACGCTGGGCAGTGCCGGCAACAGCATGCTGGTCGGCGGTGTGGAAACTCTGTTCGGCGGCATCGGCCTCGACATCGTCGCATTGGCCGACGGCGGCAACACGCTGGTCCTGTCCGGGCTGGAAACCCTGCTCGGTGGAGCGGGCGTGGACGTGGTCACGCTGGGCACCATCGGCAACACGATCCTCGCCACCGGTATCGAAACGCTGGTCGGCGGCGCCGGAAGCGATGTGTTCGCTTTCGATTCCACGGTCGCCGGCACCAGCGCTGTCAACGGTTTCAGCAAGGACGACGTCCTCCGCGTCATCGGCGCCACCCTGACCGGTCCGGTCACCAGCGGCAACGGAACCGCCGTCGCCGCCGGGTCGATCCAGCTCTCCTCCTCCGGAGGGGTGACGACGCTCTACATCAACACCGGGGCCACCACCGGTGCGGCCACCCGCATCGTCACGCTGGACGGCCTGTACACGCCGGGCAACTTCTCGGTTTCCGGCAACAGCGTCACGCTGATCCAGAGCTCCCTGACCGGCCCCTTCCTCGATGCCGCGTCGGATGGCGGGACCGTCGGCGACGGCATCACCAACGTCACGGCCCCCACCTTCACGGGCGCGGCCGAGGCCAACAGCGTCGTCACCCTCTATGAAGGAGGAACGGTGCTGGCCACCGGCACGGCGACGTCGGGTGGCGCATGGGCGATCTCCAGCACGCTGAGCGAGGGGACGCACACCCTGACCGCGGTCGCGGTGACAACGGCAAGCAACACGGCCACCTCGTCGACGGCATTGACCGTCACCATCGACAGCACGATCGTCGCCCCGACCGGGCTCGCTCTGGCCGCCGGGTCGGACAGTGGGGCGAGCGCCGGCGACCGCATCACCAATATCGCCGCGCCGACCGTGACCGGTACGGCGGAGGCCAACAGCGTCGTCACCCTCTATGACGGCACGGCGGTCGCCGGAACCGGCACCGCCAACGGCAGCGGCGTGTGGTCGATCGCCAGTTCCACGCTTGCCGGCGGCGACCACACGCTGACCGCCGTCGCGGTGGATGTGGCGGGCAACACCTCCACCGCCTCGACCGGCCTGACCGTCACCATCGACACGACGACCGCCGCGCCGACCGGCTTGGCGCTGACCGCCGGCTCCGACAGCGGGGCGAGCAGCAGCGACGGCATCACCAGCGTCGTCGCCCCGACCGTGACCGGCACGGCGGAGGCCAACAGCGTCGTCACCCTCTATGACGGGACGGCGGTCGCCGGGACCGGCACGGCCAACGGCAGCGGCGTCTGGTCCATCACCAGTTCCACGCTCGGCAGCGGCGCTCACACGCTGACCGCAACCGCGGTGGATGTGACGGGCAACAGCTCCACGGCGTCCGCCGGCCTGACCGTCACCATCGACACCACCGCACCGGGGGCGCCGACCGGTCTGGCGCTTGCCGCCGGTTCGGACAGCGGATCGAGCAACAGCGACCGCCTGACCAACGTTGTCACTCCGACCGTGACCGGCACGGCGGAGGCCAACAGCGTCGTCACGCTCTATGACGGCACCGTCGCCGCCGGCACCGGCACCGCCAATGGCAGCGGCGTGTGGTCGATCACCAGCGCGACGCTGAGCAGTGGTGCCCATACGCTGAGCGCGGTGGCAGCCGACGCGGCCGGCAACAGCTCCACCGCTTCCACCGGCCTGACCGCCACCATCGACAGCACGACTGCGGCCCCGACCGGCTTGGCCCTGGCCGCCGGGTCGGACAGCGGAGCGAGCGCCAGCGACCGCATCACCAAAATCATCGCGCCGACAGTGACCGGCACGTCGGAGGCCGACAGCGTCGTCACCCTCTATGACGGGACGGGGGTCGCCGGCACCGGGACGGCGAACGGCAGCGGCGTCTGGTCGATCACCAGCGCCACGCTCGGCAACGGCGACCACACGCTGACCGCCGTCGCCGTGGATGTGGCGGGCAACACCTCCACCGCCTCGACCGGCCTGACCGTCACCATCGACAGCACAAGTGCCACCCCGACCGGCTTGGCGCTGACCGCCGGCTCCGACAGCGGGTCGAGCAGCAGCGACGGCATCACCAGGATCGTAGCCCCGACCGTCACCGGCACGGCGGAGACCAACAGCGTCGTCACGTTGTATGACGGCACGGCCGTCGCCGGGACCGGCACGGCGAACGGCAGCGGCGTGTGGTCGATCACCAGCTCCACGCTCGGCAGCGGCACCCATACGCTGACCGCCACCGCGGTGGATGTGGCGGGCAACACCTCCACGGCGTCCACCGGCCTGACCGTCACCATCGACACCGCCGCACCGGGGGTGCCGACCGGTCTGGCGCTTGCCGCCGGGTCGGACAGCGGATCGAGCAACAGCGACCGCCTGACCAACATTGTCGCTCCGACCCTTACCGGGACTGCGGAGGCCAACAGCGTCGTCACCCTCTATGACGGGACTGCGGTCGCTGGAACCGGCACGGCGAACGGCAGCGGCGTGTGGTCGATCACCAGCGCGACGCTGAGCAGTGGTGCCCATACGCTGACCGCAAGGGCGGTGGACACGGCCGGGAACAGCTCCACCGCCTCGTCCGGCCTGACCGTCACCATCGACAGCACGACCGCGGCCCCGACCGGTCTGGCGCTTGCCGCCGGGGCGGACAGCGGGTCGAGCAACAGCGACCGCATCACCAGGATCGTCGCGCCGACCGTGACCGGGACGGCGGAAGCCAACAGCGTCGTTACCCTCTATGACGGCACGGCGGTCGCCGGCACCGGGACGGCGAACGGCAGCGGCGTCTGGTCGATCAGCAGTTCCACGCTCGGCAGCGGTGACCATACGCTGACCGCCGTCGCTGTGGATGTGGCTGGCAACAGTTCCACGGCGTCCACCGGCCTGACCGTCACCATCGACACGACGACCGTGGCCCCGACCGGTCTGGTGCTTGCCGCCGGCTCGGACAGCGGGTCGAGCAGCAGCGACCGCCTGACCAGCGTCATCACCCCGACCGTCACCGGTACGGCGGAAGCGAACAGTCTCGTCACTCTCTATGACGGCACCGTCGTCGCCGGGACCGGCACCGCCAATGGCAGCGGCGTGTGGTCGATCACCAGTTCCACGCTCGGCAGCGGCGACCACACACTCACCGCCACCGCGGTGGACACTGCCGGGAACAGCTCCACCGCCTCCACCGGTCTGACCGTCACCATCGACCGTACGACCGCCGCGCCGACCGGTCTGGTCTTGGCCGCCGGCTCGGACAGCGGGTCGAGCGCCAGCGACGGCATCACCAAAATCATCGCGCCGACCGTCACCGGCACGGCGGAGGCCGACAGCGTCGTCACGCTCTATGACGGGACTGCGGTTGCCGGCACCGGCACGGCGAACGGCAGCGGCGTCTGGTCGATCACCAGCGCCACGCTCGGCAGCGGCGCCCATACGCTGACCGCAAGGGCGGTGGACACGGCCGGCAACAGCTCCACGGCGTCGGCCGGGCTGACGGTCACCATCGACAGCACGACCGCGGCCCCGACGGACCTGTCGCTGGCCGCCGGTTCGGACAGCGGATCGGGCAGCAGCGACCGCATCACCACCGTTGTTGCACCCACCATCACCGGCGCTGCCGAAGCGAATTCGGTGGTCACCCTCTACGACAACGGCACGGCCGCCGCCACCGGCACGGCGAACGCCAGCGGAAGCTGGAGCATCACCAGTTCCACGCTCGCCGGCGGCGACCACACGCTGACCGCCGTCGCGGTGGATCCGGCGGGCAACAGCTCCACCGCCTCCACCGGCCTGACCGTCACCATCGACAGCACGACCGCCGCGCCGACCGGCCTGGCCCTGGCCGCCGGCTCGGACAGCGGGTCGAGCGCCAGCGACGGCATCACCAAAATCATCGCGCCGACGGTGACCGGCACGGCGGAGGCCGACAGCGTCGTCACCCTCTATGACGGCACGGTCGTCGTCGGCGCCGGCACGGCGAACGGCAGCGGCGTGTGGTCGATCACCAGCGCCGCACTCGGCAGCGGCGGGCATACCCTGACCGCCCGGGCGGTGGATGTGGCCGGCAACAGCTCCACGGCGTCGACCGGTCTGACCGTCACCATCGACACCACGGCACCCGGCGCCCCGACCGGTCTGGCCTTGGCCGCCGGCTCGGACAGCGGAGCTGGCAGCGGCTCGGGCAGCAGCGACGGCATCACCAACGTCGACGCGCCGACCGTCACCGGCACGGCGGAGGCCGGCAGCATCGTCACGCTGTATGACGGCAGCGCGGTCGCCGGCACCGGCACGGCGAACGGCAGCGGCGTCTGGTCGATCACCAGCACCACCCTCGGCGCCGGCGCCCATACGCTGAGCGCGCGCGTGGTGGATGTGGCGGGGAACAGCTCGACAGCCTCCACCGGTCTGGCGATCACCATCGATACGACGTCGGCCACGCCCGGCGGTCTGGCGCTTGCGCTGGGCTCGGACAGCGGGGCGAGCGACAGCGACCGCAACACGAAGGTCCCCACCCCCACGGTCAACGGCACGGCCGAGGCGAACAGTGTGGTGACGCTGTATGACGGCGCCACCGGCGTCGGCACGGTGACGGCGGATGCCGCGGGCCTGTGGTCGCTCTCCACCCCCTCCCTGGCCGATGGCGTCCATACCCTGACCGCGCAGGCGGTCGACGTGGCCGGCAACACCTCCACAGCTTCCACGGCGCTGACGGTGACGGTGGATGCGACGGCGCCGAACGCGCCCACCGATCTGACGCTGGACCCGGCGTCCGACAGCGACGCGCAGGGGGACAACACCACCACGGTGCGGACGCCGACGATCACCGGCACGGCCGAGGCGAACTCGGTGCTGTCGCTGTTCGACGGAAGCAACCTGCTCGGCACCACGACCGTCGACACTGCGGGCAGCTGGTCGATCACCTCGTCCGAATTGGGGGTGGGGGCCCACACCCTCACCGCGCTGAGCGTCGATCTGGCCGGCAACACCAGCACCGTGTCCGGCAGTCTGGTGATCACCATCGGCAACCCGCTGCAGGGTGCCCCGTCCACGCCGCAGCTGGACGCCGGGTCCGACAGTGGCACCGCGGGCGACCGCCTCACCAATGTGGTGACGCCGACGCTCACCGGCACGGCTGAGGCGGGCAGTACGATCTCGATCTATGAGAGCGGTACGCTGGTCGGATCCGCCACCGCCGATTCCGTGGGAGCGTGGTCGGTGACCACGACGACGCTGACCGGCGGTGCGCACAGACTTTACGCAACCGCCGTCTCGGGCGGCACGCTCCTCGGCTCCTCCTCGGCGCTGACGGTCACCATCGATGCGTCGGTGCCCACCACCCCGTCGATCCCGGTGCTGGCGGTGGCGGCCGACAGCGGCGTGGCGGGTGACGGGATCACGCGCGTCACCACGCCGACGCTGTCGGGCACCGCGCAGGCCAACGGCGTCGTCACGCTCTTCGACGGCGCCACCGCCATCGGCACGGTGACGGCGGACGCATCGGGCTTGTGGTCGATCCTCACCGGCACGATGCCGGATGGCGCCCATACGCTGACCGTGCGCGCGATCAATGCGGCCGGCAGCACCAGCGAAGCGTCGACCGCACTGGTGCTGACCATCGACACCAGCGCCACCACTCCCTCCGGACTCGCTCTGGCGGCGGGCTCCGACAGCGGAACGTCGGGGGATGGCGTCACCAATGTGGTGGCGCCGGCCGTGACCGGCACCGCCGAGGCCGGAAGCACGGTCCTGCTGTACGAAGGAACCAGCCTGATCGGCCAGACCACGGCCGATACGGCCGGTGCCTGGACCATCACGGCTTCCGCCCGTGGCGACGGCACCCACAGCCTGTCCGCTTTGGCAATCGATGTGGCCGGCAACACCTCCACGGCCTCCGCCGTCCTGACCGTCACCATCGATGTGACCGCACCGGGTGCGCCGGCCGGGCTTGCCCTGGCCTCCGGCTCGGACAGCGGGTCGAGCAACAGCGACCGCCTGACCAACGTCGCCGCTCCGACCGTCACCGGGACGGCGGAGGCCAGCAGCGTCGTCACCCTCTATGACGGGACTACGGTCGCCGGCACCGCCACCGCCGACGGCAGCGGCCTGTGGTCGATCGCCAGCACCACGCTCGGCAGCGGCACCCACACGCTGACCGCCGTCGCGGTGGACGCGGCCGGCAACAGCTCCACCGCCTCCAGCGGCCTGACCGTCACCATCGACACCACCGCACCGGCTGGTCCGACCGGTCTGGCGCTGGTCTCCGGATCGGACAGCGGGTCGAGCGGCAGCGACCGCATCACCAACGTCGCCGCGCCGACCGTCACCGGCACGGCGGAAGCCAACAGCGTCGTCACCCTCTACGACGGCACTGCCGTTGTGGGCACCGGCACGGCGAGCGCCCGCGGTATCTGGTCGATTGCCAGCACCACGCTGGCCAGCGGCGATCACACGCTGACCGCAACCGCGGTGGACGAGGCGGGCAACACGTCCACCGCCTCGACCGGCCTGACCGTCACCATCGACAGCACGAGTGCCATCCCGACCGGTCTTGCCCTGGCCGCCGGTTCGGACAGCGGATCGAGCAGCAGCGACCGCATCACCAATGTTGTCGCTCCGGCCGTCACCGGGACGGCGGAGGCCAGCAGCGTCGTCACCCTCTATGACGGGACGGCGGTCGCCGGGACCGCCACCGCCGACGGCAGCGGCGTCTGGTCGATCACCAGCGCCACGCTGAGCGGCGGCGATCACACGCTGACCGCAACCGCGGTGGATGTGGCGGGCAACACCTCCACGGCGTCCACCGGCCTGACCGTCACCATCGACACGACGACCGCGGCGCCGACCGGGCTTGCTCTGGCCGTCGGATCGGACAGCGGGTCGAGCGGCAGCGACCGCCTGACCAACGTTTCCGTGCCGACCGTGACCGGCACGGCGGAGGCCAGCAGCGTCGTCACCCTCTATGACGGTGCCGCCGCCGTCGGCACCGCCACCGCCGACGGCAGCGGCGTGTGGTCGGTCACCAGTTCGACGCTCGGCAGCGGCGATCACACGCTGACCGCCACCGTGGTGGATGTGGCGGGCAACACCTCCACGGCGTCCAGCGGCCTGACCCTCACCATCGACACCACAAGCGCGGCGCCGACCGGGCTTGCCCTGGCCGTCGGATCGGACAGCGGGTCGAGCGGCAGCGACCGCCTGACCAACGTTTCCGCCCCGACCGTCACCGGGACGGCGGAGGCCGGCAGCCTCGTTACCCTCTATGACGGCACTGCCGTCGCCGGCACCGCCACCGCAAACGGCAGTGGCGTGTGGTCGATCACCAGCACCACGCTGAGTGGCGGCGACCACACGCTGACCGCAACCGCGGTGGATGTGGCGGGGAATACCTCCACGGCGTCCAGCGGCCTGGCCGTCACCATCGACAGCACGAGTGACACCCCGACCGGTCTGGCGCTTGCCGCCGGCTCCGACAGCGGGGCGAGCAGCAGCGACGGCATCACCAGCGTCGTCGCCCCGACCGTCACTGGCACGGCGGAGGCCGGCAGCGTCGTCACCCTCTATGACGGTGCCGCCGCCGTCGGCACCGCCACCGCCGACGGCAGCGGCGTGTGGTCGGTCACCAGTTCGACGCTCGGCAGCGGCGATCACACGCTGACCGCGACAGCGGTGGATGTGGCGGGCAACACCTCCACGGCATCCTCCGGCCTGACCGTCACCATCGATACGACGACCGCCGCGCCGACCGGCTTGGCCCTGGCCGCCGGTTCGGACAGCGGGTCGAGCAACAGCGACCGCATCACCAACGTCGCCACGCCGACCGTGACCGGCACGGCGGAGGCCAACAGCGTCGTCACCCTCTATGACGGGACTGCGGTCGCCGGCACCGGCACTGCCAACGGCAGCGGCGTCTGGTCGATCACCAGCACCACGCTCGCCAGCGGCGGGCATACGCTGACCGCCCAGGCGGTGGACGTTGCGGGCAACAGTTCCACGGCGTCCACCGGCCTGACCGTCACCATAGACACCACAAGCGCGGCGCCGACCGGGCTGGCCCTGGCCTCCGGCTCGGACAGCGGGTCGAGCGGCAGCGACCGCATCACCAAAATCGTCGCTCCGACCGTCACCGGCACGGCTGGAGCCAACAGTGTCGTCACGCTCTATGACGGCACCGTCGTTGCTGGAACCGGGACCGCCGACGGCAGCGGCGTCTGGTCGATCACCAGCACCACCTTGAGCAGCGGCGACCACACGCTGACCGCGACAGCGTTGGATCAGGCCGGCAATACCTCCACGGCCTCGACCGGCCTGACCGTCACCATCGATACGACGACCGCCGCGCCGGCCGGGCTTGCCCTGGCTGCCGGATCGGACAGCGGGTCGAGCGGCAGCGACCGCCTGACCAACGTCGCCGCCCCCACCCTCACCGGGACGGCGGAGGCCAGCAGCGTCGTCACCCTCTATGACGGCACGACGGTCGCCGGCACCGGGACCGCCAACGGCAGTGGTGTCTGGTCGATCACCAGCACCACACTGAGCGGCGGCGATCACACGCTGACCGCCGTCGCGGTGGATCCGGCCGGCAACACGTCTACGGCCTCGACCGGCCTGACCGTCACCATCGACACGACGACCGCCGCGCCGACCGGTCTGGCACTGGCGAATGGGGCGGACAGCGGGGCGAGCAACAGCGACCGCATCACCAACGTCGCCGCCCCGACCCTCACCGGGACGGCGGAGGCCAACAGCGTCGTCACGCTCTATGACGGGACCGTCGTTGCCGGCACCGGGACCGCCAACGGCAGCGGTGTCTGGTCGATCACCAGCACCACCTTGAGCAGCGGCGGGCATACGCTCACCGCTCGGGCGGTGGATGTGGCGGGCAATACCTCCACCGCCTCGACCGGCCTGACCGTCACCATCGACACCACCGCACCGGGGGTGCCGACCGGTCTGGCGCTGGTCTCCGGATCGGACAGCGGGTCGAGCGGCAGCGACCGCCTGACCAACGTCGCCGTCCCGACCCTTACCGGGACGGCGGAAGCCAACAGCGTCGTCACCCTCTATGACGGCACGGCGGTCGCCGGCACCGGGACCGCCAACGGCAGCGGCGTGTGGTCGGTCACCAGCACCACACTGAGCGGTGGCGATCACACGCTGACCGCGACAGCGTTGGATCTGGCCGGCAATACCTCCACGGTGTCCACCGGCCTGGCCGTCACCATCGACACGACGACCGCGGCCCCGACCGGCTTGGCCCTGGCCTCCGGGGCGGACGGCGGGTCGAGCAACAGCGACCGTCTGACCAACGTCGTCGCGCCGACCCTCACCGGGACGGCGGAAGCCAACAGCGTCGTCACCCTCTATGACGGCACGGCCGTTGCCGGTACCGGGACGGCGAATGGCACCGGCGTCTGGTCGATCACCAGTTCGACCTTGAGCAATGGCGACCACACGCTGACCGCCGTCGCCGTGGATGTGGCGGGCAATACCTCTACGGCCTCGACCGGCCTGACCGTCACCATCGACACCACCGCTCCCGGCGCGCCGACCGGTCTGGCGCTCACCCCGGATTCCGACAACGGTGTGAGCAACACCGACCGGGTCACCGGCGTGAGGCAGCCGGCGCTGGTCGGTACGGCCGGTGCCAACGCCACCGTGGTGCTCTACGACGATACGGCCGCGCTGGGCACCGCCACCGCCGACACCAACGGGTTGTGGACCATAACCGCCGGAGCCTCGCTGACGGACGGCGAGCACACGTTGACGGCCACGCAGATCAACAGCGTCGGCAACACCTCCGTCGCGTCGACGGCCCTGGTGATCACCATCAACGCGACGCCGCCGACGGTGACCGGCGTGGTCATCGGCGACGGACCGTACGCGCTGGGGGCCGAGATCTCGATCGAGGTCACCTTCAGCGACAACGTCGTCTACACTGGGACGGACTCCACCCTTGCCCTGACCGTTGGGACCAACACGCGTCAGGCCAGCTTCGTGGAATCGTTCACGACGTATGTCATCTATCGCTACATCGTCCAGCCCGGCGACGAGGATGCGGACGGCGTGACGGCCGTCGCCAACGGGCTGACGCTGAACACCAGCACGATCCGCGACGTCAACACCAACAATGTGGTGTTGACCTATGCCGCGGTGACCAACGCGAATGCGCCGTCCCTGGTCTATCCGGTCGGCAGCACCGGTGGCACGACGATCACGCTGGCCCAGTACAGCACCATCCTCGGCAATGCCGGCACCGACGTCATCACGTTGGGCGTGGCCGGCAACACGGTCGAGATCTCTGCGCTGGAGACCCTGACCGCCTCGGATGGTTCGGACGTCATCAGCATCGGCGCGACCGTGGGCACGACGCTGCTGCTGTCCAATGTGGAAACGCTTCTGGGCGGCACCGGCAAGGAGTGGATTGCGCTGGGCACGGCCGGCGGAACGCTGATGGTGAGTGGTGTGGAGACGCTTCTGGGCGGCGTCGGCACCGATGTGGTGACGCTCCTGGATGCCGGCAGCACCGTTTACACCGCCGGCATCGAGACGCTGACCGGCGGGACCGGCATCGATGTGGTGATGTTCGCCAACACCCTGGGCAACACCCTGACGCAGCGGTCTGTCGAAACGCTGATCGGCGATGCCGGGAACGACGTCCTGCTGCTGGACAGCGCCGGCAGCACCGTTGCGGTCGGCCTGTTCGAGACCATCACCGGCAACATGGCGGTCGATCTGGTTTCCCTGGTCGGCGGCTTCGGCAGCACCCTGTCGGTCAGCGGGTTGGAAACGCTGCTGGGCGGGGCCGGTACCGACATCGTCACCATCGGGACCGCCGGCGGCACCCTGCTGGTTGCGGCGCTGGAGTCGCTGACCGGCAGCAACCGCAGTGACCTGGTGTCGCTCGGCACCGCCGGCAACACCCTGGCCGTCACCGCGGTGGAAAGCCTGTTCGGCGGAAGCGGCACCGATGTGATCGCGCTGGGTGGAACGGCCGGCTCGACGCTGTTCCTCTCCCTGGTCGAGAGCATCGTCGGAACCGTGGGCACCGACCTGCTGACGCTGGGCACCGTCGGAAGCACGCTGTTCGTCTCCGCCATCGAAACCATCGTCGGCGAATTGGGATCGGATGTGCTGGTGCTGGCCGGTGCCGGCTCCACGATGTGGGTCGGCGCCATCGACACCCTCACCGGCGGTGCCGGTACGGATGTGGTGACGCTGGCCGGCAACGGCACCACCATGAAGATCGATCTGCTGGAGACGCTGACCGGCAGTGCCGGCAACGAAGTCCTCACTTTCGGGACAGCGGGCATCACTCTGCTGGTCAATGCCATCGAGACGCTGACCGGCGGTGCCGGCACCGACGTCGTCACGCTGGCGCAGAGCGGCGGCACGGTGGTCGTTTCGGGTCTGGAAACCCTTCTGGGAGGCCAGGGGACCGACATCGCCGCGTTGGGGAGCGTTGGCAACACGCTGTTCGTGTCCTCCATCGAGACGCTGATGGGCGGTGCCGGCAGCGATTCCGTCTTCTTCTCCTCCAGCGGCAACACGCTGGCTCTCCGCAGCATCGAGACGCTGACCGGCAACAGCGGCACCGATGTGGTGACGCTGCTGAATGACGGCGGCCCGATGCAGATCGGCCTGTTCGAAACCATCGTCGGCAGTGCGGGCAACGATCTCGTCGCCTTGGGCAACGCCGGCAACACCCTTGCGGTGTCGCAGCTTGAGACGCTGTGGGGCGGGTCCGGCCTTGACGTGGTGACGCTGGGGTCCGGCGGCAGCACGCTGATGACGGTGGCGGTGGAAACGCTGAT
>NZ_PDKW01000028.1:0-2687 GCF_002573965.1 Azospirillum palustre
GTCGCCCAGGATCACCAGGTCGCTGCCGGCACCGCCGATCATGGTGTCGATGCCGCGGGTGATGACGGTGTTGCCCGTCGCACCCAGGGTAACAACATCCGAACCGGCGCCGCCGATCAGGAACTCGACGCCCGAGGCCGTCATCGTCACGCCGGCCGAACCGGTGAGGACGATGTCGGTGTTGGCACCGCCGGTCAGGCTGTCGATGCCGCTGACCGTGACCGTGTTCGGCGTATCGCCCAACGTGATCGTGTCGATGCCGGTGCCGCCGGTCAGCGTCTCGATGCCGCGCAGCAGGACGGTCGAACCGCCGTTGCCGAAGCTGACCACGTCCGTGGCGGCACCGCCGACGATGATCTCGATCCCGCTCTCGGCCCGCATGGTGACGCCGGTGTCGCCCAGGATCACCAGATCGCTGCCGGCACCACCAGACAGGGTGTCGATGCCGCGGACGGTGGCGGTCGCCCCGCCCGCCCCCAGGGTGACGACGTCCGAACCGGCGCCGCCGATCAGGAACTCGACGCCCGAGACCGTCATCGTCACGCCGGCCGGGCCGATGAAGACGACGTCGGTGCCGGCACCGCCGGTCAGGCTGTCGATGCCGGTGACGGTGACCGTGTTCGGCGTGTCGCCGAGCGTGACGACGTCGGTGCCGACACCGCCGATCAGCGTCTCGACACCGCGGGTCAGCAGGGTGCCACCCGACGCGCCGATGGTCAGCACATCGGTGCCGGCACCGCCGACCAGAATCTCGACGCCCGAACCCAGCGTCATCGTGTTGCCGGTGTCGCCCAGGAACACAAGGTCGGTGCCGGTGCCGCCGATCAGCGTCTCGATGCCGCGGATGGTGGTGGTGTTGCCCGCCGACCCCAGGGTCAGCACGTCGGTGCCGGAGTTGCCGATCACGAAGTCCGCGCCCGAGACGGTCAGGGCCGCTCCCGCCGAACCGGTGAAGATGACCTCCCGGCCCGTGCCGCCGATCAGCGTCTCGATACCGAACACCAGCAGCGTGCCGCCGGCGGTGCCGATGGTCACGATGTCGGTGCCGCTCCCGCCGACCAATGTCTCGACACCCGTGACCACCAGCGTGTTGCCGGCCGTGCCGAGGGCGATGAGGTCACTGCCGAGGCCGCCGACGATCGTCTCGAAAAGCGAAACCGTCGAGCTGCTGCCGGTATCGCCGAGCGTCAGCACGTCGATACCGCCGTTGCCGATCAGGGTCTCGATGCCGCGCAGCAGGATGGTGTTGCCCGCCGAACCCAGCGTCACGACATCCGTGCCGACGCCGCCGATCAGGGTGTCGATGCCCGACGCCGAGATCGTCGATCCGCCCGAACCGAGGAAGATGAGTTCGGATGCCGTGCCGCCCAACAGGGTTTCAAGGGCATTGACCACCAGGGTCACCCCCAGGGTGCCGACCGCGACCACGTCGCTGCCTGCCCCACCGGTCAGCGTTTCGAGGAGCGACACCGTCAGCGTGTTGCCGCTCGAACCCAATGCGACGATGTCCAGCCCGGTCCCGCCGGTCAGCGTCTCGACCGCACCCACCAGCATGGTGGAGCCGGTGTCGCCGATGGTGACGGCATCGCTGCCCGCCCCGCCGGTCAGCGTTTCGATCGCGCGCAGCAGCAGCGTGTTGCCGCCTGAGCCCAGCGCGATGACATCCCGACCGCTGCCGCCGACAAGGATATCGAGCGCCGATGCCAGCAGGGTGCTGCCGACACCGCCCAGGAAGACCAAATCCAGACCGTCGCCGCCGATGATGGTTTCGAGCGCGGTCGCCTGTAGCGTGATGCCGCCCGACCCGATGGTGAGAGCATCGGTCGCCGCACCGCCGGTGATGGTTTCGATGGCCGACACCGTCAGCGTCATGCCGCCGGTGCCGAGCGTCACCACGTCCAGACCGGCCCCACCCCGCAACGTCTCAAGCTGGGCCACCACCAAGCTGCTGCCGCCGGACCCCAGCGTCACCACGTCAAGGCCGGCCCCGCCCAGCAGCGTCTCGATACCCAGCACAACCAGCGTGTTGCCGGTCGACCCGAGGGTGATGAGGTCATTGCCGGTGCCGCCGAGGATGGTCTCGAACAGCGATACGGTCGCCGTGTTGCCGGTGTCGCCCAGCAACAGCAGATCGGTGCCGGCACTGCCGGTCAGCGTCTCGATGCCGCGCAGCAGCACGGTGTTGCCGCCGTCGCCCAGCGTCACCGCGTCGTTGCCTGTCCCGCCGACCAGGATCTCCAAGCCCGACACCAGCAGGGTGTTGCCGGCCGAGCCGAGATAGACCACGTCCGTACCGCTCGATCCGGTCAGCGTCTCCAGCCCGGAGACCAGCAGCGTGTTGCCGCTGGTGCCCGACAACCGGTTCATGTCCGCCGCACTGTCGAAGCCGGCGGTGGCGAGCGTCACGATGTCAAGCCCGGCCCCGCCGGTCAGCGTCTCCAGCTGCGACACCAGCAGCGTGTTGCCGCCGGTGCCAAGCCCGATCACGTCCAGCGCAAAGCCGCCGACCAGCGTCTCAAGGTTCGACGCCAGCATGGTCGAGCCACGGTTGCCGATGGTGATGGCGTCCAGCCCGGCACCGCCGGTCAGCGTCTCCAGCATGCGCAGCAGCGTGGTGTTGCCGCCGTCGCTCAACGTGACGATGTCGGAACCGGAGTTGCCGACGAGGATCTCCAGCCCGGCGATCA
>NZ_PDKW01000007.1:0-658 GCF_002573965.1 Azospirillum palustre
GCATTGTGCCTTCCGGGGTTCCGTCGCTGGTCCACAAATCCTCGCCGTGGTTATAGAACAGCCTGTCTCCCACTGCGGTCAGGACCTCCAGGCGCCCGGCCCTTGGGTCCTCGCCAATGCTGCCATCCAGCTTGACCGTGCCCTCATCCGTCCCGTCGCTGACCCAAAGCTGGCCATAGCCGCCGGTCCCGTCCCAGGCGGTCAGGAACAGCCGGTCGCCGACCGCCGTCAGATGCGTGGGCAGGATCGGCAGGGGAACCGGGGGATCGAAGCTGCCGGGGAAGAAATCCTTGACCAGTTCCGTCCCGGCCGCCGTGCCATCCGACCGCCACAGTGCCCTGCCATGCTCGCTGTCGTTGGCGGTGAAGAACAGCTCGTCCCCAACCGCCGTCAGGTTGGAGGGAAAGGACGGCCGTCCGCCGGCATTCACGTCCTTTACCATATGCGTCCCGGCCGCCGTCCCGTCGCTGACCCAAAGCTCTCCTCCATGCTGGCCGTCGTCCGCCTCGAAATAAAGGCGGCCGTCCGCTATGGTCAGGGCCGTGGGTGCCGACGATGCGACGCCTGGATTGAGGTCCATCAGCAGGCGGGTTCCACCCGGTGTTCCGTCGGTGGACCACAATTCACGCCCATGGACGCCGTCGTCGGCGCTGAAATA
>NZ_PDKW01000011.1:0-837 GCF_002573965.1 Azospirillum palustre
GGGGCGATGCGGCTGGCGGAGCGCCGTGTCATCGTCAAACGGCTGGCGGCCATGCACAACATCGGCGCCATGGACGTGCTGTGCACCGACAAGACCGGGACTCTGACGGAGGCGACGATCCGGATGGTCAGGCACCTGGATTTCCGTGGCGCGGAGAGCGAGCGCGTCTTCCGGCTGGCCTACCTGAACAGCCATTTCGAGAGCGGCATCAAGAGCCCGCTGGACGGAGGCCATCATCGCCTTCCGCACCCTCGACCTGACCGGCTGGCAGAAGATCGACGAGGTGCCGTTCGATTTCGAACGGCGGCGCGTCTCGGTTCTCGTTAGCGATGGCACCGAGCGGCTGCTGGTGGTCAAGGGGGCGCCGGAAGACGTTCTGCGGCAGTCTACCCATTATGAAGGCGAAGGTGGCGTCGAGAAGCCGCTCGATCCGGCGGCGCGGGCAGAACTGGATGCCCTGTTCCAGAAACTGGGAGAAGATGGGTTCCGGGTGCTGGCGATCGCCTCCAAGGCGATGGGGCCGGATCATGCCTCCGCCGCGCTGGGAGACGAAAGCGAACTGGCCTTCGCCGGCTACGCGGTCTTCCTCGATCCGCCAAAGGCGAGTGCCATGGCGGCGATCCGCGATCTGACCGGGGCTGGGGTGGCCGTGCGCCTTCTGACCGGCGACAACGAGCGGGTGACGCGGCACGTCTGCGCCGAGCTCGGCCTGCCCGTCACCGGCCTGATCACCGGCGACGATCTGCGGGCGATGAGCGAGGAGGCGTTGCGGGCCCGCCTCCCCAAGGTCAACGTGTTCTGCCGGGTGACGCCGGCTCAGAAGGAACGCGTGCTGCT
>NZ_PDKW01000010.1:0-836 GCF_002573965.1 Azospirillum palustre
GGGGCGATGCGGCTGGCGGAGCGCCGTGTCATCGTCAAACGGCTGGCGGCCATGCACAACATCGGCGCCATGGACGTATTGTGCACCGACAAGACCGGGACGCTGACGGAGGCGACGATCCGGATGGTCAGGCACCTGGATTTCCGTGGCGCGGAGAGCGAACGCGTCTTCCGGCTGGCCTACCTGAACAGCCATTTCGAGAGCGGCATCAAGAGCCCGCTCGACGAGGCCATCATCGCCTTCCGCAGCCTCGACGTGACCGGCTGGCGGAAGATCGACGAGGTGCCCTTCGATTTCGAACGGCGGCGCGTGTCGGTTCTCGTCACCGATGGCACCGAGCGGCTGCTGGTGGTCAAGGGGGCGCCGGAAGACGTTCTGCGGCAGTCCACCCATTACGAAGGCGAAGGTGGCGTCGAGATGCCGCTCGACCCGGCGGCGCGGGCGGATCTGGATGCCCTGTTCCAGAAGCTGGGAGAGGACGGGTTCCGGGTGTTGGCGATCGCCTCCAAGGCGATGGGACCGGATCATGCCTCCGCCGCGCTGGGAGACGAAAGCGAACTGGCCTTCGCCGGCTACGCGGTTTTCCTCGATCCGCCCAAGGCGAGCGCCATGGCGGCGATCCGCGATCTGACCGGGGCCGGGGTGGCCGTGCGCCTTCTGACCGGCGACAACGAGCGGGTGACGCGGCACGTCTGCGCCGAACTCGGCCTGCCCGTCATCGGCCTGATCACCGGCGACGATCTGCGGGCGATGAGCGAAGAGGCGTTGCGGGCCCGCCTCCCCAAGGTCAACGTGTTCTGCCGGGTGACGCCGGCTCAGAAGGAACGCGTGCTGCT
>NZ_PDKW01000022.1:0-1398 GCF_002573965.1 Azospirillum palustre
GAGCTATGCGGGAAACTGGGTGATGACGGTCTGAAGAGGGCGGCGTATCGAGGCTGGTGACGAGCCTGCCCGAACCTCCACGAGGGAGCGATACGCCATGAGCGAGGATAGCAAGGTTGTCCGGCTGCGTCAGCCAGAGGAGATCGACGACCCGTTGACGGCCATCTTGCGGGCCGGGGCGCGCCGGCTGCTGGAGCAGGCGATCGAGGCGGAGGTGGAAGCCTTTCTGGCCTCCATGAAGGATATTAAGCTGCCGGACGGCCGCGACCGGGTGGTACGGCACGGCCATGGCCCTGAACGGACGATCCAAACCGGTATCGGGCCGGTTGAGGTGCGTCGAGCCAAGGTGCGCGACCGCGGCGGCGACACGGCCGGCGAGCGGGTCCGCTTCACTTCGAGTATTCTGCCCCGCTGGGCGCGGCGCTCCAAGAGCTTGGACGCCCTTCTGCCGGTGCTCTACCTGCGCGGCGTCTCCACCGGCGACTTCCAAGACGCGCTGAGCGCCCTGCTCGGCAAGGATGCGCCGAACCTGTCGCCCTCGGTGATCGGCCGGCTGAAGGACGAGTGGGCGGCCGACTATGCGCGCTGGCAAAAGCGCGATCTGTCGGCGCGGCGCTACGTCTACATTTGGGCCGACGGCGTCTACCTCCAGGCGCGCATGGAACCAGCGGCCGAGTGCATGCTGGTGATCATCGGCGCCACGCCGGAGGGCCGGAAAGAACTGGTCGGCTTTCAGGTCGGCGTGCGCGAGAGCGCGCAAAGCTGGCGCGAACTGCTGATCGACATCCAGGCGCGCGGCCTCACCATCGCCCCGGAACTCGCCATCGCCGATGGGGCGCTCGGCTTCTGGAAAGCGTTGGAGGAGGTTTTCCCCACCACCCGGCATCAACGCTGCTGGGTGCACAAGACCGCCAACGTGCTGAACAAGGTGGCCAAGACGGTGCAGCCGGCGATGAAGCAGGACTTGCGGGAGATCTGGATGGCGCCGGACCGAGCATCGGCGCAGGTCGCCATGGATGTCTTCGTGAAGAAGTACGCCACTAAATACGCCAAGGCGGTGGAGTGCCTGACCAAGGACCGCGACGCGCTGCTAGCCTTCTACGACTTCCCGGCCGAGCACTGGGATCATGTCCGAACCAGCAATCCCATCGAGAGCGTCTTCGCCACCGTCCGACACCGGACCTTCCGCACCAAGGGGGCGCTGTCGCAGGACACCGCAAAGCTGATGGTGTTCAAGCTGGTCACCGCCGCCGCGAAGACCTGGCGCCGCCTCCAGGGCGAAAACCTGTTGCCCAAGGTGATCCGCGGCGTCACATTCCGCGACGGCATCGAGGTCACCGACACCGCGTCACAGAACGCCGCCTGACCCGCCCGTCACCCAATTTCCCGCATAGCTCG
>NZ_PDKW01000027.1:0-2609 GCF_002573965.1 Azospirillum palustre
TGCGTATTTCGGCGAATTCGCCCAGGCGTTTCGGTTGAAAGCGCCCACCGTTTCGGCGAAACCGCCCACCCGAATTGAAGGCTGGTGGGTGCCGGGGCCGAACCCTGGATTTACGTTATGAAGGTTGTAGGTTTGGTTGCCAAGCACCGGCCTTAGGTGTCGGGGGTTTCGCTGGCGGCATCGGCCTTGGTGCGGCGCATTGAGTCGCCATGCAGGTCGATGCGGTAGGCCCGATGCACGAGGCGGTCGAGGATGGCGTCGGCGTAGGTGGCATCGCCGATGAGCCGATGCCAGTTGGCCACGGGAACTTGGGTGGCCAGCATGGTTGCGGCCCGGTCGTGGCGGTCGTCGATCACCTCCATCAGGTCCAGGCGCTGAGCCGCGGTCAGCTCGGTCATCGCCCAGTCATCCAGGATCAGCAGATCGAGCCGGGCGATCCGTCGCAGCATCCGGGCGAGCGAACCGTCCAAGCGGGCGGTGGCCAGATCGTCCAGCAGGCGGGTCAGCCGGGTGTAGAGTACGCTGTGGCCTTCCCGCGCCGCCTGGTTGCCGAGTGCACAGGCCAGCCAGGTCTTGCCGATCCCGGTCGGGCCGGTGATCAGAACCGGCCGGTTCTCCTTCACCCAACGCCCGGTGGCCAGCTCGCGCACAACACCGCGATCGAGCCCACGCGGGGTGCGCAGGTCGAGGTCCTCCAGGCAGGCAGTCTGGCGCAGCCGGGCGCGTTTCAGCCGGCTGGCAAGCGCGGTGTTGGCTCGCTCCGCCGCCTCGCGTTCGATCAAGGTGCCCAACTGCTCGTCAAAGGCCAGTTGGCTGCGGTCGGGCAGGCGCTCCAGGGCCTCCAGCCCTTTGGCCATGCCGTACAGACGCAACTGGCGCAACCGCTCGTGGTTGACGTGCTTCATCATCATGTCTCCGTCAGTGATAGTAGGAAGGGCCGCGCAGATTGGCGTGCTCGCCGGCACCGGCCGTGTCCGCCGCCGTGGCGGGGGGCGCCGCCAACCAGCGCTGGACGTAGCGGTAGGATCCGACGTTGGCCTCCAGCGCCGCTTGGCAGGCTTGCTCCAGCCGGTCGGTGCCATGGGTGGCCGCCAGGCGGATCAGGCCGATCCCGGCCCGCACCGCCTGTTCGGGATGATCGGCGCCGGCCAGGATGCGCGCGAACAGCAACGCGGCGGCCGGGCCGATGGCGGCCAAGTCGGCCTGGATGGCGTCGGGGGTGAAGCGGGCGACGGCCCGGTGGTTGGCGGGGCGATGGGCGTCCAGCGTCACGGTGGCGCCATCCTGCCGCCGGACATGGCAGGCCATCCGCTTGCCGCGCAGGAAGACGCTGATCACGCCGGCAGTGCTGTGTACGTCTACCGTCTTGCCGATCAGCGTGTGGGGCACTGAGTAGACGCCGCCGTCGAGGGCGAGATGATAGTCGGGCGGCACCTTGTGGCGAGCCCAGGTGCCGGGCACGAAGCGTTCCGGCGGCAAGGGGCGCAGGGTCGGCTTCTCCTCGGTGGCGAACAGGCCGGCGCGCGTGTCCTGTGGCCTGCGGCTCAAGGGAGCGGCGTTGAGGGCGGCCAGTTTGTCGCGCAAGGCTGCGTTGGCAGCGTCCAACGTGGCGAAGGGCGTATCGCGCAACGGGGCCAGCACCCGCCGCTCGACCTGCTGCACACCGTTCTCGGCGCTGGGCTTATCGCGTGGGCGCCGGACCCGGGCCGGCAAGACGGCGGTACGGTAGTGCCGGGCGAGATCGTGATAAGCCGGGTTGATCGCCGGATCGTAGAAGGAGGCGTGGCTGACGCCGACCTTGAGATTATCCGGCACCAGCTTGCCCGGCACGCCGCCCAGATGTTCGAACAGCCGGACGTGGGAGGCCAGCCACTCCTCGGCCTGCTGGGTCCAGGTCGCCTCGGCATAGACGTAGCCCGAATACGGCAGACAGGCGACAAACACCTGGGCCTGCCGCGCCTCGGCGCCGAGCCCGACGCTCAGCGTCATCCCGGCGTAATCGACCTCGATCGCCGCCCCCGGCCGATGCTCCCGGCGCAGACGCGGCTCGGCATGGGCACTCTGCCATGCCCGGAAATGCTGGATGAATTGGGTGTAGCGATAGCCGCCGGGATAGACCTCCAGGTATTCCTCCCACAGCAGCCGCAGCGTTACGCCACGGCGGCTGAGTTCACGGCTGATGTGTCGCCAGTCGGGCACCGGGCGCGCCGACGTGACCGGAGGCGGGAACAGCCGCTCTTCCAACTCGACGTCCGTCCAGCCCAGCACATCCGCGTACCGCAGCCCGGAGGCCCGTAGCCGATCCAGGTAATCGCGCACGGTGCTGCGCGGCAGCCGGCAGGCATCGGCAATCTGCCGTTGGCTGGCGCCAAACTCATCGCGCAGACGAAGGACTTCTCTGATCCGCCGCATGTCCGACCTCGCTCGGGGCATCCCGATCCTCCTTGGCCTGTGCCGTGGAAAGATCATGGGGATGCCAAAGGCTGGTTCGGACCCCGACACCACCACCCCTACGGGTGGGCGAATTCACCGAAACGGCTGGGCGCTTTCACCGTTCTGCCCGGGCGCTTTCCGCCGTTCCCGCTGGGTGCTTTCCGCCGAAATATGCA
>NZ_PDKW01000035.1:0-35632 GCF_002573965.1 Azospirillum palustre
CAATTCGGGTGGGCGGTTTCGCCGAAACGGTGGGCGCTTTCAACCGAAACGCCTGGGCGAATTCGCCGAAATACGCAGTGGAATCTACAATGAGACGGTTCGGGCGATGTTCGAGCAGATGCCCCGCCGTGATCAGAACGCGGTGATGCAGCACCTGTACGACAAGGGGTACACCGGGAAGGATATCGGGAACGCGTTGGGTGTGAAGAACGTCTACAACCGTATCGACGCAAGCCGTGGGCGCGGCCCCAGTGAGCCATCGCCTGCCTCCACTTGATGGTTGAGGTGTTTTTCGGCGTCGGAAGAGACTGCGGTTTCCTTCGACGTCGAAGATGCCACGGCGCTGTGTGCCCTACTGCTACGGTTCAGCCTACCTAGGTTTTCCGTTCCTCTGCTACTCGATCCCCTTGACGGACACCAGCGGCTGCGAGCCGCCGGTCATGGGCATGTCGAGGACGCGTTTGGCGAAGCCTGGGCCATCCAGGACCGGGCTCAGGAGGAGTGCCGTGCCATCTGGAAACTCGCGCATCGCGCGCTGTGCGAAAAGGCGGCAGAGCGGCAGCGCTTCATGGTCGATCGCCAGGAAAAAGGCGATGTGCCGGCCGCCTGGCCCCTCCTGCCGCAGGACGATGTCCGCCATCCATTGGCCGGGATCGTCGCCGTCCCAGGATTCGCCCATTTCGTCCAGAGTCGCCTTCCAGCCCGGCTGACCATAGATCGCGGCCTCGATCGCCGAGAGAGCAGATTGCCGTCGAGTCCGGACCTCCAGGAACGGCTGCAGCAAGCGTCTCCGGCTCCGGTCGATGATCGCCGAGAGCGGGATGGTCGCTTCCGGCGGTGTCGTCGGGCGATGCCATCCGTTTGGCAGTAAGGGCTGCCCCCGCCTCCACCAGCCTCCGGCAGAAAGAAGAATGGTGCCGTGCCTGTCCTCGACGACGTGCCGCGCCTTGCAAAGCCGCTCGGGCGTGAAGGAAACCGATCCGCGCAGCCGACCGGCACAATAGGGGCAGCGCATCCCCTTGCCCGGTGGAGCGACGATCCGGTGCATGCTCCAGGCTGCACGCGTGAGAGCCGTAGCCGTGTCCTTGACGTCCAGAGACGAGAGCGCGGCAAAGATCGGTCCAGGCGGGTAGGCCGGGTCCGCCTCCGCGGGGAAGGCCGCCACACAGGCTCCGTTCAGGACCTCCCGGCCGCAGTCCAGACAGACCGTGAGTTCCGGGATGATGGCCGCCGGAGCGGCGATCGGTTCCCGGCAATGCCAAAGGCCCTGCAGGAATTCGCCGACGAATTGCTCGACAGGGATCCGTGGGTCCTGGCTACGCCCGCGGCCGACGGCAACATCCGCGTTCAGTCCTCTGAGGTGGATGGGGAAGATCGGAAGATCGGCTGTCGACCGATGGGGCTGGACACCCTTGTGGCCGGCGAACCAGACCCCTTCGACCCCGGATCGTGCGTAGACAGCCTGGCGCCGCCGGTATTCGTCCAGGGTCTGGTGCGACATCTGGATTTCCAGAGCGACCTGCCTCTCGCCGCGGGTGCACAGAACGTCGGCCCGCCACTTCTCGCCACCCGGCGCGGTGCCCTTTCCCTCGATCGCCACGCTCCATCCGGCCGCCTGTGCTGCGACGGCAGCATCGGCCTTGATCGCCTGGTGCTCGAGGCTTTCCCCTTCGGAGCCGCAATCCTGACCAGGATGATGTCGAAAGAATCGTGTGCCTGTCTCATACCGGCGAGCGGAGGGGCTGACTCACTGCGGGGCTTCCCAAGGCGAGTGAACCATGATTCGATTCCCCGTCCATGAGGGGGAGAATCGCATGCCAGCGGCGTTGCCGATCCGGGAAGACCTGAGTGCCGGTGAATTGCGCACCCTGGGGTCACTACACGAAAGTGATCAGATTGTCCGGGATGTAAGAACGCCTTGAGAACATGAGCCGTGCAGCGTTCCTGTGCCGGCTACTTGCCTCGCAAAACTCCTAAGTTTTGCGACACCCGGGCGCCGGATGGATACTCAAGGGATTTTGATGTTGCAAAAGTCTGTCGCGAAAGGAAAC
This sequence comes from Azospirillum palustre, assembly GCF_002573965.1. Taxonomy (NCBI): domain Bacteria; kingdom Pseudomonadati; phylum Pseudomonadota; class Alphaproteobacteria; order Rhodospirillales; family Azospirillaceae; genus Azospirillum; species Azospirillum palustre. The sequence goes on from NZ_PDKW01000035.1 coordinate 2,052, forward strand.
AATTTCGCGACGCCTTTTGCGACGGAGGCCCCATGCTCATCGGCTATGCGCGTGTCTCCACCGACGACCAGGATCTTTCGCAGCAGCGGGCGTCACTACAGGTGGCCGGCTGTCAGCGGATCTATGAGGAGAAGGTCTCCGGTGCGAAGCGCGACCGGCCACAGCTTGCCCGGCTGATCGACCAGCTCCGGGCTAATGATGTTGTGACGGTCACGCGCCTCGACAGGCTGGCCCGGTCAACCCGTGACCTTCTCGATATTGCGGAGCAGCTTGAGAGGGCCAGTGCAGGACTCCGCTCGCTCGCCGAGCCATGGGCCGACACAACCTCGCCGGCCGGTCGCATGGTTCTGACTGTGTTCGCTGGCATCGCCGAGTTCGAGCGTGCCCTGATTGCCGAGCGTACCGGTACGGGCCGCGTTGCGGCCAAAGCGCGCGGTGTTCGGTTCGGCCGGCCGCCGAAGCTGAGCGCCGACCAGATCGCTCTTGCCCGGCGACTGGTCGACGAAGGGAGGTCGCCCCGCGAAGCGGCCCAAATTCTCAATGTCCACCCATCAACGCTGTACCGGGCATTTGCCCCACAGTCGCCCAACGATGCCTTGACCGGTTCCTAATACCTATGCCGATTTTCTGTTCCACTGTTGCCGGTCCCCCAAGATCCGGTCATGCCGCAGCCAAAGCCAGAGGGAAGCGGCTCGGCCGCCAGCCCGGACAGCGGCCAAAGTCGGATCGGCTGGTGCCCAAGGTGCTGGCTTTGGTCGCCCAAGGGCGCATCTATCGTCTGCTCGGCCGGGAACTGGGCCTCAGCAAGAACACCGTCGCCGCCGTCGTGAAACGTGCGTGGGAGGGGAGAGGAGGTGGTGCGGAAGACTCTTCAATCTCTCCATAAACAATGAAACATGACGTTTTTTTGAAGAGCCGCATAGCCGCGCTTATGCCTCTTGACCCGGCCGAGCGGTGGGAGTAGAGGGGCGGCATCGTCACCGCATGATCGGTCGCTCCGCTTTCCCTTGGGAACCGGAGGCAGGACCGAGAAGGCAAGAGATGGACAGCCCCAGTAGTCGATCTACTCACATACTCCTGACGACGTCGATCGCGGGCTGACCTATCGCATGGGTCCGCCCGCGGTTCGGCGTCGTCGGGCCGATCAGAGGTAGACCATGGTGAAGTTCCTCACCAGTCGGATTTCCGTGCACCGCCAGCCTGCCGGGCGCCGGTGCTTTTCCGTGACGGGCGACCTGCGCCCGCCAAGTCGCTGACCCCCATCCACTCCGCCTGAATCCCCACCGGCGCTTTTGCGGCGCCGGACCCGTTTTGTCTGCCGGCCGGCCCCGTTCGGGGGCCGCGGGATGGTGTGTCATGGTCTGGATCAATACGAACATCTCGGTGAAGGCGGCCGACGCCGCACCGAACCGGTGGGACGTCGTCGCCCTGCCGCTGGTCATCGGCCTGCTGGCGCTGCTCGCAATCGGCGGTCACCAGATGGCCCTGCCGCTGGGCAGCGTCGAAGAGGTGCCGATCACGCTCGACCCCTGGATGCTGCCGGAATACGCCCTGCGTTCGACCCTGCGGATGCTGGCGGCGATGGCGGCGTCGCTGCTCTTCACCTTCACCTATGCCACGCTGGCGGCCAAGAGCCGGCGGGCCGGCATGCTGCTCATCCCGGTGCTCGACGTGCTGCAATCGGTGCCGGTGCTGGGATACATCTCCTTCACCGTCGTCTTCTTCCTGGGGCTGTTCCCCGGCAGCGTGCTGGGGGCGGAATGCGCGGCGATCTTCGCCATCTTCACCAGCCAGGCCTGGAACATGGCCTTCAGCTTCTACCAGTCGCTGCGCACCGTGCCGCGCGACCTGGACGAGGCGGCGACCGGCTTCGGCTTTTCCGGCTGGCAGCGCTTCTGGACGCTGGAGGCGCCCTATGCCGCCCCAGGTCTGGTGTGGAACATGATGATGTCGATGTCCGGCGGCTGGTTCTTCGTCGTCGCGTCGGAGGCGATCACTGTCGGCGACCGTACCATCACGCTGCCGGGTATCGGCTCCTACCTTGCCAAGGCCATCGACGGGCAGCGTCTGGACGCCGTCGGCTGGGCGGTGCTGGCGATGCTGCTGGTCATCCTGGCCTATGACCAGCTGCTGTTCCGCCCGCTGGTCGCCTGGGCCGACAAGTTCCGGGTCGAGCTGACCGGGGCGCAGGAGGTCCCGGACTCCTGGCTGCTCACCCTGTTCCAGCGCACCCGCTTCTTCCGCGCCGTCTTCGCGCCGTTCGACCGCCTGTTCGATCGGCTGGTCTGGCTGCGCCTGCCGTCCGGCGGTCTGTCGGGTGGTGCCGCGGGTAGCCTCCGCTCGGTCGGCAACCTGCTCGACCGCGTGCCGTCCCGGGCAGTCGACATGGTCTGGTATCTGCTGCTGGCGGGGACGGGCCTGTGGGCCGGCTGGTTGATGATCGCCTTCGTCGCGTCCGGCGTCGGCTGGGGTGATGTCGGCACCGTGCTGCTGCTCGGCGGTGCCACGCTGCTGCGGGTGATCGTGCTGATCGCGGTGGCGACGCTGGTCTGGGTGCCGCTGGGCGTCCTGATCGGGCTGCGGCCACGGCTGGCGGAGAGAGTCCAGCCGGCGGCCCAGTTCCTCGCCGCCTTCCCGGCCAACCTGCTGTTCCCGGTCGCGGTGGTCGTCATCGTCCGCTTCGATCTGAACCCGGATGTCTGGCTCAGCCCGCTGATGATCCTCGGCACCCAGTGGTACATCCTGTTCAACGTCATCGCCGGGGCCACCGCCTTCCCCAGCGACCTGAAGGAGGCGGCGGCCAATTTCCGCATCCGCGGCTGGCAATGGTGGCGCGACGTCATGCTGCCGGGCGTTTTCCCCTACTACGTCACCGGGGCGGTCACCGCGTCCGGCGGCTCGTGGAACGCCAGTATCGTGGCGGAGGCAGTGAACTGGGGCGACACCCGGCTGACCGCCCACGGGCTGGGCAGCTACATCGCCCAGGCTACCGAGGCCGGCGACTATCCGCGGATCGTGCTGGGCATCGCCGTCATGTCGCTGTTCGTCATCCTGTTCAACCGCCTGCTGTGGCGTCCGCTCTATGCGTTCGCCGAGCGCCGCCTGCGCCTCGCCTGAGGAGGACCCCGCCCATGCTGAACACCCGCAACACCACCCTCTTCGAACTGAGCGGCGTCCGTCAGGCCTATGCCAAGCCGTCGGGGCAGGATTACGTCGTGCTCGACAACGTCGACCTGAGCTTGCGCGACGGCGAGATCGTCGGGCTGCTCGGCCGCTCCGGCTCCGGCAAGTCGACCCTGCTGCGCATCGTCGCCGGGCTGGTGAAGCCGACCGGCGGCTCCGTCCGTCATCATGGCGAGCCGGTCACCGGTGCAACCGACGGGGTGGCGATGGTCTTTCAGACCTTCGCGCTGTTTCCCTGGCTGACGGTTTGGGAAAACGTCATGGCCGGCCTGAAGGCCAAGGGCGTGCCGGCCCGGGAGGCCGAGGCGCGGACCGAGGAGGCCATCGACCTGATCGGCCTGTCCGGTTTTGAATCCGCCTATCCCAAGGAGCTGTCCGGCGGCATGCGCCAGCGGGTGGGCTTCGCCCGCGCGCTGGTGGTCCATCCGGAAATCCTGCTGATGGACGAGCCCTTCTCGGCGCTGGACGTGCTGACGGCGGAGACGCTGCGCACCGACCTGCTCGACCTGTGGATGGAGCTGCGGCTGCCGACCAAGTCGATCCTGATGGTCACCCACAACATTGAGGAGGCGGTGCTGATGTGCGACCGCATCCTGGTCTTTTCCTCCAACCCCGGACGGGTGGCGGCGGAGATCCGTGTCGACATCCCCCACCCGCGCAATCGCTTGGACCCGCAGTTCCGCGCCATGGTGGACGACATCTATGGCAGGATGACCGCGCGCAAGCCGCTGGTGGCGCCGTCGCCGGCGGCGAAGCAGCCTCCGGCTCATGCCGTGCCGCTGGAGCATGTGTCGACCAACCTGCTGGCCGGCCTGCTGGAGACGCTGGCTTCGCCGGCCTATCACGGCAAGGCCGACCTGCCGCATCTGGCTGGTGCGCTGCAGCACGAGATCGACGACCTGTTCCCGATCGCTGAGACGCTGCAGATGCTCGGTCTGGCAGAGGTGGCGGAAGGCGACATCCATCTGACCGAGCCCGGCCGGCTGTTCGCCGACTCCGGCCTGGAGGATCGCAAGCAGCTGTTCGCGGAGCATCTGATCCGCTACGTGCCGCTGGCCGCCCATATCCACGGCCTGCTAAAGCAATCGGCGGTGCAGCGGGTGCCGAGCAGCCGCATCCGGGCCGAGCTCACCCCCTTCATGAGCGTGGATTATGCCGAGGAGACGCTGAAGGCGGTCACCAGTTGGGCGCGCTATGCCGAGCTGTTCACCTACGACGACGAAACCGAGACCTTCGCGTTCGAGGACGCGGACTGACCGCCGTGCCGGGGGAGAAAAGAATGAGCAGTGAAAAGGAAACAGTGGCGCTCGGCTCCATCCTGGCGAGCGGGGCGATGACGGTGGGCAAGTTCGGGGTCGGGCTGTCCACCGGCAGTCTCGGCTTGCTGTCGGAGGGATTGCACAGCCTGCTCGACCTTGGCGCGACGGTGATGACGTGGTTCGCCGTGCGGGTCAGCGACAAGCCGGCGGATGCCGAGCACCCCTATGGCCACGGCAAGATCGAGAGTGTCGCCGCCCTGGCGGAGACCGGGCTGCTGTTCCTGACCAGCGGCTGGATCGCCTATGAGGCGATCCGCCGGCTGATCGACGGCGGGGTGGAGGTCGAGGCGACCTGGTGGTCGGTCGCGGTTGTGGTAGTCTGCATCGCCGTCGACGCTTACCGCGCCCGCGAACTGGCGCGTGTCGCCAAGGATACCCGCAGTCAGGCATTGGAAGCCGACGCGCTGCATTTTTCCTCCGACATCCTGAGTTCGGCGGTGGTGCTGGTCGGGCTGGGGCTGGTGTGGCTCGGCTATCCCAAGGGCGACGCCCTGGCGGCCATCGGCGTGTCGGTGTTCGTCTGCCATGCCGGCTACCAGCTTGGCCGGCGGACCATCGACACGCTGATCGATGCGGCGCCGGCCGGCACGGCGGAGCGGGTCGAGGCGGTGGTGAGGGACCTGCCGGGCATCGCCGGGGTCCAGCGAGTGCGGGTCCGTCCGGCCGGCAGTGTGCTGTTCGTCGACCTCGACCTTCTGGTTGGGCGGACTCTGTCGCTCGATGCCGCAGCGGCACTTCGCGAGCAGGCAATCCAAGCTGTCCGGACGGAGATGCCGGAGGCCGAGGTGTCCGTCGCCACGCATCCGCTGGCGCTCGACGACGAGACGGTGATGGATCGTGTGGTGGTGCGCGCGGCCGGGCTGGGGCTGGCCGTTCACCACGTCACTGTCCAGCGGGTGAATGGACGTCTTGCGGTGGGCTTCGACCTGGAAGTCGACGGCTCGCTGCCGATCGAGGCAGCACATGCGCTGTCCTCGCGGCTTGAGGCTTCCATCCGGGATGAACTGGGAACGGACATCGAGGTCGAAAGCCACATCGAGCCGTTGCAGGACAGCGGCCTGACCGGTGTGGATGCCGAACCCAAGCTGTTGGGGGCCATCGCGGCGCATCTCTCCGCGTCCCTTCCGGTGACCGGTCCTCTGCGGGATGTCCACAATCTGCGGGTTCGCCGGAGCGCCGCCGGTCTGGTGGTGACGTTCCACAGCCATGTGGCGCCGGGAACGACCGTCGTGGCGGTGCATGACGCAATCGACACCCTGGAGCGCGACCTGCGCAGCCGCTGGCCGGACATTGTTCGGGTCATCGGCCACTCCGAACCCGATCACGATGACGGGCAGGCGGTGGACAAGCCGCGGGGCGGGAGAGCGACGGATGCAGCTTGACCTGTCCGACGCCGCCGTCGCGGCCACCACCTTCATCCGCTTCGCTCTCGCCTTCATTCTGGGGGCGCTGATCGGCTTCGAGCGTCAGTACCGGCAGCGGACCGCCGGGTTGCGCACCAACGTGCTGGTCGCCGTTGGGGCCGCCGCCTTCGCCGAGATCGGCATGCGGCTGCTGGGGCCTGAGGGGGCGACGCGGATCGTCGCCTATGTCGTGTCCGGCATCGGCTTTCTCGGTGCCGGCGTCATCATGAAGGAAGGAACCAACGTCCGGGGCCTGAACACCGCGGCGACCTTGTGGTGTTCGGCGGCGGTGGGGGCCTGTTCGGGCTGTGGCCTGCCGCTTGAGGCGGTGATGCTGACCTTCTTCGTGCTGGCCGGCAACACGCTGCTGCGGCCGCTGGTGAATTACGTCAACCGTCTGCCCATCGACGAGCGGGTGACCGAGGCGCTCTACCGGGTGCATGTCGTCGCCGACCCGGATGGGCTTTCGGATGTCCGCGATGCGCTCGCCAGCGAATTGGAGGCTCTCGATTATCCGATCCGCGACATCGAGCTGCTGTCCGAAAGCGAGGAACAGGTGGAACTGGCGGCCGTGCTCGTCCCCACCACCGCCAATCCCGGCGAGCTTGACCGCGCTGTTCTGAACCTGGAGAAAACGCCAGGGATCAAAAGCGCTACATGGACTGTCAGTACGACAACGTGATTGGAGGCGATGCTGGAGGCAAGCTCATTTGATTGGACCTACGGTTCGGCCGGCCGCCGAAGTTGACCGCTTACCAGATAGCTCTCGCTCGGCGCTTGGTCGATGAAGGGCGATCTCCCCGCGAAGCGGCGCGAATTCTCAACGTCCACGCATCAACGCTGTACCGAGCGTTTGCCCTTCAAACCCCCAAGGCTGCTGCCTTCGATTCCTGATTGGCCCTACGTCGATTTCCTGCTCCGCTGCTCCCCGGCCTTCAATAACACACGGTTGACTTATCCCCTCCAGGGGGATAGGTCAACACCATGAGCCATGCTAACAATCCCGATCTGAAGAACCGCTTGCGCCGGGCCGAAGGCCATCTCGCCACCATCACTCGCATGGTTGAGGAGGGACGGGATGGCATCGACATCGCCCAGCAGCTTCAAGCGGTCATCAAGGCCTTGGAGAAGGCAAAGAGCGTCCTGATCCTCGACCACATCGACCATCATCTCGAAGAGATCGTCGGCCCCATTCCTCGCGAGGACCGCGATCGGCTGTCCAAGCTTCGTGAGCTTGCCAAGTATCTCTAGGAGGCTGCCTATGTGCTGCCGTGCCGCTGTTGAACGCGCTTTTAACGAGTTGGTGAGGCGTGGCGAACCGAAGGCCCATGCCCGCGATGCGGGGTTGGCTATTTTCCAGTTTCACCACCCTGACGTTTCGGAAGGCGAAGCCAGATTGACAGTAGAACTCTGGACCCGTCCTTCCCTGCTTCATTAGGACCGACCCCATGCACTCCCAATCCATTGCCCCGTGGACTCATCAGCATGAGTTCCTCGGCGAGCATCACGGCCGCAACGAGCGGCGCATCTGGATCGTGGTCGCGCTGACTCTGGTCATGATGGTCGGTGAGATCGTCGGCGGCACGGTGTTCGGCTCACTGGCCCTGGTCGCCGACGGCTGGCACATGTCCACCCACGCGGCCGCGCTCAGCATCTCGGCGCTCGCCTACCTCTACGCCCGCCGTCATGTTCGCAACGTGCGCTTCGCCTTCGGCACCGGCAAGCTGGGCGAACTGGCCGCCTTTGCCTCCGCCATCATCCTGGCGATGATCGCCCTATTGATCGGTTACGAGAGCGTGGAGCGCCTCGCAAACCCAGTGCCCATTGCCTACGGCGAGGCCATCGCCATCGCTGTTCTGGGCCTTGCGGTCAACCTTGGAAGCGCATGGTTGCTGGGCGGCGAGCACCATCACCATGGGCACGAGCACCATCATGACCACCACGAGGATCATGATGGTGACCATCATGTTCACGGACATGTGCATGGGCATGGTGGTCATCATGCCCACGACCTGAACATGCGGTCGGCCTACATCCACGTCCTGGCCGACGCGGCGACCTCGGTCCTCGCCATCCTGGGGCTTCTGGCGGCCGGCCTGTTCGGCTGGACCTGGATGGACCCGATCGTCGGCTTGGTCGGTACCGCGGTCATCCTCAGCTGGGCCTATGGTCTTATCCGCGACGCCGGGGCGGTGCTGCTCGACACAGTGCCGGACCCGAAATTGGCTGCGGCTGTCCGTACGGCCTTGGAGACAGACGGCGACCGGGTGACCGATCTCCACCTCTGGCGGGTGGGACCGGGCCATATGGCTGCCATCGTCGCCCTGGTATCCGATCACCCCAAGCCGGTGGCCGCATACAAGGAGGGACTGGCCCACCTGCACGGCCTCAGCCACGTCACGGTGGAGGTGGTACAGTGTGGAGACAGCCACTCCGACTCTGGCCATGACCATCATCCCCATCGCCACGCAACGTGATACCGCCGATCCTGTGGCCGCCGAATCGCCCACAGGGTTCTGATTTTGTCTGCTCAACGTATATTCTCGCCCTTCCTGTGGCGGTACCCCAGCCTTGGAGTCGTATGACTATTCTCCTCTGAAAAAGACGCAATGGGAGATTGGAGAATGGCGCGTCGGCGGTTGCTGACCGAAGACCAGTGGGTAAGGCTCCTGGCAGTGCCGGACGACGAACGCGCGATGGTGCGCCACTATACGCTCAGCAGGGACGATCTCGACATCGTCACCCTCCGGCGCACGGCGCACACCCGCCTGGGCTGTGCCATTCTGCTCTGTTATCTCCATCATCCTGGGCGGATTCCTGGGCCGGACGAGCGCCCTCCCATCGCGCTGCTGGCGTTCGTCGCCCGGCAGGTGGGCGCCAAGCCTGACGATTTCATCGCCTACAGCCGACGTGACCAGAACCGGCGCGAGCAGGTTGCCGCGATCATGGCACGGACCGGCCACCGTGCCTTTGATCGAACCCTCTTTCGCGATCTTGCCGCTTGGCTGACCTCCAAAGCACAGATCGCACGGGACCCGATCATTCTGGCGACCACCCTGATCGATGAGTTCCGCCGCCGTCGCATCCTGATCCCTTCTGCGGCGATCCTGGAACTGATGCTCCATCAGGCTCGTGGCCGGGCCGAACGAATTCTGCACCGTGCCCTTGTCGATGGTGTTGACCAGCGGACAACCGACGCGCTGGACCGATTGCTGACCCTGCAGGCCGACACCGAAACGACCATGCTCGCTTGGTTGCGTCGGGTGCCGGCGGCTCCAACCGCCCGCAACATGCTGGCGGTCATTGAGCGCCTTTCTGCCTTGAAGGAACTCGGCATCGACCGGTCGCTGCGCGCTCGCGTGCCGGAGGTCGCGTTCGAGCGGCTCGCGGCCGAAGGCCTGCGGATGACGCCGCAGCATCTTCAGGATCTGGCGACGTCGCGCCGGCGTGCTGTGCTCACGGCCACTGCGATCCGCCTGGAGATGGATCTAACCGATGTCACCCTGTCGATGTTCGACAAGCTGATCGGCAGTCTGGCGCGGAAGGCCGAGCGTCGGACAGCCGAAAACACCCTGCGTTCCGTTCGCGATACCCAGACCCAACTGCGCGTGCTGCTGACCGCGTGCAAGGCGGTGATTGGCGCGCGGGAGGCCGGCGCCGATCCCTACGAGGCCGTCGACCAGGGGGTCGGCTGGTTCCGCTTCATGAAATGCGTCACCGACAGCGAAGCCCTTGCGAAGCCGGAGATCGCTGACCTGCGCACCGAGATGCTTGGCCGCTACGCGACCGTTCGAGCCTTTGCCCCCACTCTCCTCAACCGTTTCAGTTTTCTCGGCAGTCCATCGGTGACGCCGTTGCTGCGGGCGCTCGATACCATTCGCGTCGTGTACGCCGCCGGGCGCCGCACTCTGCCCGAGAAGCCACCGACCGGCTTCATCCGACGCTCCTGGCGCCCCTTCGTCATCAAGAAGGAGGGCATCGACCGGAAAGCTTACGAAATCTGCGCGCTGTCCGAACTGCGTGACCGGTTGCGGGCGGGCGACGTCTGGGTGGAGGGGAGCCGCCAGTACCGGGACTTCGAGAGTTGCCTCATGCCGCGTCCGACCTTCGACATCCTTCACGAGGAGGGGGCGTTGCCCGTGGCCGTTCCACGCAACGCCGACGGTCACCTTGCTGAAAGAGGCGCGGAACTCGACCGGATCGCCGCCGAGGTGGCCGGCCTTGCCGAAAAGGGGTTGCTTGAAGACGTTGACCTGTCCGACGGCGAACTCCGCATCACGCCGATCCGGGACACGACCCCACCGGAGGCCGAAGAGCTCGGCCGCCGAGCTTACGATCTCATGCCACGGGTCAAGATCACCGATCTTCTGCTGGAAGTGGATGGCTGGACCGACTTCTCCGGCTGCTTCACGCACCAACGGAGCGGCCGTCCCGCCGACGACAGGGCGGCAACGCTGACCGCTGTGCTGGCTGATGGCATCAACCTCGGGCTGTCCCGGATGGCCGAAGCCTGCCGGGGGGCATCCATGCGGCAACTGGCCTGGATGCACGACTGGCACATCCGCTACGATACCTACATGGTGGCGCTCGCCCGCATCATCGACACGCATCGAGCCTTGCCGTTGGCTGCCGTCTGGGGTGACGGCAGCACGTCATCCTCCGATGGGCAATTCTACCGTGCTGGCGGCCGCGGCGAAGCCGTCGGCGATGTGAACGCCCATCATGGCAACGAGCCGGGCATCGCCTTCTACACCCACATCTCCGATCAGTACGGCCCCTTCCACACCAAGGTGATCGCAGCGACCGCCAGCGAGGCACCGCATGTCATCGACGGCCTTCTCCATCACCAGAGCGGCTTGGACATCGAGGAGCACTACACGGACACCGGAGGCGCAAGCGATCACGTTTTCGGCCTGTGTGCCCTGCTCGGATTCCGTTTCGCCCCGCGCATACGCGATTTGAAGGACCGGAGGCTTTACCTGCTGCCCGGTCGGGAAGCACCCGACATTCTGCGGCCCTTGGTTGGCGGAACCATCGACATCGAGCACCTCACGGCCAATTGGACGGAGTTGTTGCGACTGGCGACCTCGATCCGCTCGGGCACCGCGACGGCCTCGGCCATGCTGCGGCGGCTCTCGGCTTACCCGCGCCAGAATGGCTTGGCCCTGGCTCTGCGAGAACTCGGCCGTGTCGAGCGGACCGCGTTCACCTTACAGTGGCTGCGTGATCCCGCCCTCCGCCGGCGCGCCAACGCCGGCCTCAACAAGGGAGAGGCTCGGAACGCCCTGGCCAGGGCAATCTTCTTCAATCGCCTGGGTGAGATGCGCGATCGCAGCTTCGAAAACCAGGTCTTCCGGGCATCGGGGCTGAACCTGCTGCTATCCGCTATCATCCTGTGGAACACACGCTATCTCGAAGCTGCCTTCGCCGAACTGGCAAGCCAAGGGCATGGCGTAACCCCCGAGTTGATGCGGCATGTGGCGCCTCTGGGATGGGAGCATATCGGCCTCACCGGTGACTATGTCTGGGGAGCCGAACCCCTTCCAGAAGCCGGCCTCAGGCCATTGCGGAGATTGCAGTCCCTGCTCGCAGCATAAGTTCTATTTTCGTTCCTACATCCCGGACAATCTGATCACTTTCGTGTAGTGACCCCACCCTGGCGCGTCGGGAGGGCAAGGGGCGGGTGGCGGCGCGGATGTTCGCCATCGCTCATGCCCTCGATGGGGTGAGCCGGGCGGAGGCGGCACGGCTGGCGGGTATGGATCGCCAAGCCCTGCGCGATGCGGTGGTGCGCTACAACGCTGAGGGGGTGGCCGGGCTTTACGACCGCCCGCTCCCTGGCCGGCCAGAATGGCTGAGCGACGGCGAGCAGGCGACGCTCAAGGCCATCATCCTCGCCGGCCCCGATCCCAAGCGGCACGGGTGCGTGGAGTGGACCCTGCCGATCCTGTGCGAGGTGATCGCCGAGCGCTTCGCCAAGACACTGCATCCGGCCAGCCTGTCGCGCATCGTGCGCCGGCTGGGTCTATCGAAGCAGAAGACGCGCCCTCGCCACCCGCAGTCCGACGCCAAGGCACAAGCCGCGTTCCAAAAAAGGGGCTGTGCGAAGCGCTGAAGGCTGCTGCGGCCGCGCACCCTGGGCGACGCCTCCAACTCTGGTTCCAGGATGAAGCCCGCATCGGCCAGAAGGGCCGCACCGCGCATCGCTGGTGGGAGCGCGGACAGCGTCCCGCCGGGCTGTGCGACAAGCGCTTCACCTCGGTCTACCTCTACGCCGCCGTCTGCCCGGCCAGCGGCGCCGACTTCGCGCTGGTGATGCCGACCGTCTCCATCATCGCCATGAGCCTGTTCCTGGACGGCTTCTCCCGAAGCCTGGAACCGGACGTACAGGCGGTGCTCGTGCTCGATCAAGCCGGCTGGCACGGATCACGGGCGCTGGTCGTGCCGGACAACGTCACGCTGGTACCCCTGCCGCCATACAGTCCCGAGTTGAACCCCGTGGAGCGCGTCTGGCTGTACCTGCGCGAGCGCTTCCTATCCCACCGGCTACTGCACGACTACGACGCCGTCGTCCAAGCCTGCTGCGACGCCTGGAACGCCCTCACCGCCACGCCAGGGCGCCTACGCTCCCTAACCAATTACCCGTGGTTAACATGTGTCAATGCTTAGGCTCGCCGGTATCATGCACAACCGGAATGGCGGCGGCAGGACAGCACGCCATGCGCAGCGCCAGGGTGCGCCACTCCGACCTCAGGCGCTCCCATTCCCCCTCCGTGCACCGACCGGCGTGGATGATGACGTTGTCGGCGTCGAAGCAGTTGAATGGCATGTTGTTGAGCCTTCGCGATCAGAAGCCGACCATTTTGGCACACGGCTGCGGCATCCCCGAGACCCGCTTCTCCTGACGTTTTCCATCGGCCCCGTTTGTCGTGACCAGAAATTTTCCGGGCGATACTTGGCGTGAAACGCAGACCGCGTAATCATCCTGTCGAAGACTGATAACCATGGCGAAGTCCTGTCCGCCACCACAGGCCGATGGCTTGCACCCACCGAGTACGACGAAGTTCAGGTCGTTCTTGACGGGACTACCGACAACGTAGCCCTGCATAGCCTTGTAGTTCTCGACGCCAACTGCTCGTTCCAGCAATGCCCGGACCGCGGGAACGTGCAGAAAATCGTGCTTGGGCAGCCACTTCCTGGCGACGTCCGACACATTGATCCAGGAGGATCGCCGGTACGCCGTGGAGTCCAAGCGCTCGTGGGCCGACTGTCCGATCCAGAGGGTCGCCGCAGCCTGCAACGTCACGTCACCGATCATCTTCTTTTGCCTCTGACGCGCCAGCCCGGCGAAGGCTCCATCCGGGAAACGCTGGAGGAAATCGGCGTACTGATCCCAATCGTAGGCATCTTTGATCTCCTGCCACAGCGCGTTTTCGACCGCGATGCCGTCGGGCGACGGTGGAGAAGTGGCGGGAGCCGCTGGTAGGGATGCTGTCTGCGCGGCCTCATCGGCTGACGGCCGCCCGTCTTGTTGCATCGATATGTCAGTGTTGGTCCCAGCGGGAAGAGCCGGGGAAGGAGAGGTGTCCGAGGGTCCATCGATGAAACGGAAATCGCCGGTAAGCGAGGAGGCATCCCAGGGAATCTGATGACCGTTGCTGACGTCCATCACACTGACCCGGACGCGTTTGAGGGTTTCCTCGATCGTCAGGCCGGGGGTCTCGATGGCCTTGAGCAGGGCGGCCGTGTAGATGCCGTTGGCACCTGGACGCCCATCGGATGCTGTTTTCCCCGGCGCTGTCGCGTACGCAATGATGGTGCCCTTGGGCGCAGTCATCTGTGCCAAGCCCTGGGTGCCGCCGCGCAAGCGTTCCTCGAAGGGGTTGTTGCGACAGGCGTCCAGGATCACGATGTTCACGGCAGTTTTCGCATAGGCCATCTGGTCCAGGATGGCTTCGATGTCGATGGCCTGGAGGCGGACATTCTGCTCCGCGGTGATTTTGGCGTTCGTCGGGATGATGAAATTCCGGCCTTGAGCCTGTATGCCATGTCCGGAGTAGTATAGGAGGGCCGTGTCCCCCTCACGGAGGCTTTCCCCGAACGCCTGCACTGCGTCCGTGAGGTCCACCAGCCGCGCGTCGGTAAGAAGCCTTACCGAGAATCCAACGCGCTTCAGCACATCGGCAACATCGTGAGCATCGCGAACAGGATTGGCAAGCGGCTGATTGGTTTCGTATTTTGCGTTTCCGATGACCAACGCCTTACGTTCCGCAGCCTCAACGAGCGTTACGTGAAACAGAATGATGGCTGAGAGCAGCAGTAGGGGGAACCTCCTGACCAGCAAAGGATGACCCTCCAGAATCGACACACGCCAAAGATGTTTTTGCCCAACCCGCATCATAAGACAAGGGTGTTCACGTCAACATCAGAGCCAAACAAGGATGATCAACCATGGCAATGTCCGGCGCTGCGATGCGGCCGTATCTGGCCGCTGTGCCTGGAGCCGTTCTGACGGATGGCCAACACTTCAAGGCACCTCATGGTCTAGCCAACTTCCGGCCGTGATAGGGCGCCGACGTCGAGAAGACGCGCTTAGTTCGAGGTTAGCAGGCGCGGCCGGGGATTCAGAAGGACACGAACCTCTTCGGCACCGGGACAGCGACGTCAGCGCTAACGTCAGGCGCTGGATGTGCCCCTTTGCCGCTCCACCGGTCACCCGCACTGCCAGGGCGTTGATCCGTTCCGACGGCCAGGGTTCGACGTCGAGGATGAACACGAGAGGCCACGGCATCGTGTGCAATGGCATCAGGAAAGGTCACGGGCATCGGCATCGAATTTCCAGGAAGGGAAGGTGAACACGTGCCGCTATGGACACCCATGACCATCTCGATCACAACCCGGTCGCCACCACAGCCAATAGCAATTGCTCATACACGCGCTTGAGTGGTATTATTCCGATAAATTCTCTATGATGCTGCCGCCATATGCAACCATTCAGCGCTACCTTCCTTGATACCGCCGCGCGCCACCTAGAACGGATCTTAGCCAGGATCGAGATCCAGGCGGAAGACCATCTGCTCTCGGAAGGTTGGCTCAACCACGAACTCTATCTTGCCGTTCGGGAAAATCGTCCGGACCTGTTCTGCAGCCGCGAGCCGTTCTATACCTTCGATTTCGACAGGACTGTCGACCGTAATGACCTGGATCCCGCGGCTATGCAGCGCTGCAAAATGGACATCTATGTCTGGGATAAGACTGGTGCCGAGTTGTTCATCGAAGCGAAACTGCTTACCCCTTTGAGCGCGGCGAATGCTGGCCGAGCGTCACTTGACACCGATTACGATCGGCTGGTCCGCGGCTGCAACGGGCGTCGGCAAGGGTTGCAATTGCTCTACATCCATTCCGTCGGCAAGCCATTGGAGGAAGCAAATGACTGGATTACGAAGCGCGGAGGCTGGGCACGACGGCAATGCGACTTCGAGCACCGTCTGGTCCTGAATGGTGATAAAACTAACACCTTCCGCCTCCTGGCCTGGACAGTGTGACGCAGCCTACTACGTCGCCGGTGCCGGTTCCGGGGCTCGTCGGCAGGATCGTGGGCGGCCAACGTTTGCCAGCCCGGCCTCCGCTTCGTCGATTCTGGCCACTGCGTTTTCGGCACCTCCGCTGTTTGAGCAGCACTCATAGGTCGCGCCGGAGCGAATGCTTTGCACTCTTCCTTCAACGTTCGACAATGTTCAGCGTCCCCCGCATAACCCGTTGCGCGGCTTCAAGAACGCCCTGCCATTCAGGCAACCGGCCAAAATATACCGGATGTCCGAGCCCAATGACCATCACCGGCTGGCCAAGGCATGTAACTGTCATCTCGTATGGGCGGAATGCGATAAAGCCCCGCTCGTTGGTAAGTGCCCTCTGTTCTTCCGTCGGCTTTGCCGAGCCCTTGCCGGTGAGCAGTGCCTTGATTGGTTCTTCCGTTGGCTTGGTAAAACCATCAGGGCAGTACAGAGGACGAAAGATGTCAAGGCTCCGGCGCCCCTCCAGAATAATGATGCGAGGGCTTACCCTTGCAATCATTTCTTCGACGAAAGGCCGCGCCTCCCTTACGGCAGCCGTCAAAGAAATTCCCTGGCACGCTTCGAACCTAGTGTCCGTGGTCGCCCTCCTAAAAACCAGATGCGTCTTCGGGATTCTCCGAACTTCGTCATCGTCAATTCCAAGTGTAGTCCGTAGGAAGTGCCGCATTACACCTTTCAACGGAAGATTGCCATCAACATATTCGTGCTCTCCGTTCTCATAGTGCGCCATGGACGCCATATGGCTCGGTGACCATTCCCCCGGGTTTCCGTTGGGATAGGCTCCGAGTATCATGACATCGCTGGGAATGATGAGGCTGTGCTCGATGTCGAAGAACCGGCGTTCGTTCAGCCCGCTGGCTTGCCGGTAGCGGAGATGGATGTCCTTGATGAAAGCCACGGAGGCGCCATCTGCAGAGGCCATTGGCTTGGGCTTGAAGAATGCCTCTGGCGGGTCAGGTACCACCTCTCCCTGCATCACCCTTGAAGCAGAAGCCGTGATGTCTCGCATGATCGATCCGGATGAGTCGATTACCATCTCGACCAGCGGTTCCGGCGAATCACGCTCTATAAGGAACAGAATTTCTTCGACGAAGCGGACGGCTTGTACGTACTCGAGTCGACGCCGGTGGGCGATGCAATAGACAAGAAGGCCCTGATCGGTGAATGGGGCCAAGCGTCTCTTTTTCTGTTCCGACGTCTTCGAGCCGTGGCTGGAACCGTTCAATTCGATCACCGCGACTCGCCCGGCATGGAACAGCAGGAAGCCGGGCTCAAACTGCTGTTCCGCCGAGTGGATGATAGCCGGTAGCGGCGAGAAGGTCAGCCTACGCTCGCACAAGGCTAGGTGCATGATTCGCTCCGACCTCGATCGGAACTTCAGGTGATCCCACATAACCGGCTTGGCGTCGGTATCCCAGATCGTCGCTTGGTTGGCGAAAGAATGCTCCTCTAAGAACGGCGCTATATGAACGTCGACGAGAAGCCGGCAGTTGAGGAACTCGTGGCAGGTCTCCTCGACCATCACCTTGATTGCCGTACGGGCCACGCCAATGTCCGCCCCGCCGAGCGCCTCCAGAATGTCGAGGTCGGCGTCAATGAAGATGTCGAACCCCTGCTTGTGGGCAGACTGGCGCGCCGGCTGCACGTCGATGGACACCACGTCGCTGCCGCCTGTCAAGGCCATGGACAGTAGATTGGCAGCCTGAATGCGCCCGGTGTTCCGAAGCCGCGTCTCAACAATCGTCAGGGCCGACCACCAGTTCCGGCCAAAATCGAAGGGCTCGCGTAGCGATGTGCCGGGTCCTGGTTCGCTCGCTTTCGACTTCATCAATGCCTTGCTTGTAGGATGGACTCATGATTGGTAGGTGGACAGCGAGGGGTATGTTCCTCAACGTTAATCACTGAGATGGCACCGCTCCGCTACACAATAATGTCGTTTCCGTAAATGGCGCGCTCCACCCGCTCTGACCCGCACCATAGGCCCGCGAATAATACATGGGCAAGTACCCGCTTATATTGGCATAAGCCCAGTTCGTCGACATAGGGTAATCATTGTAGTCGACAAATTTTCCGCCTTTGCATGCAAGCCCTCCCCACCCCCAAGTTGTTCCTCCGTTTTCAGTTGAAGATCGATCTTCCACAAATAGATAGTAAAGGATTTTCCCTTCTGGAATTATTACCTCATCTGCAGGTATCGTCGCTGTATACGTTTCCCCCGCCTCTCCTCCCCCCTGCCGAGACGCCTGGAACTCCGACCAACTCGCTACGCACCCGCATGGTGCCGCTGGGGGGCCGGTCACCGGAGGAGGCGCTTGCGGTGGCGGAGCGCTCGTCGGCGGTGGATCGACGATCACGGGCGGCGCAACCCATAGCGTGGGGACGGCAACCGCTGGCACCGAAGGCAGAGGCGGGACGGTGATAGCGTTCATGGTTGCGGTGATAGTGGCCAAGTCGTCGGTATAGCCCTGCTTTACCGCCTTATATTCGACATCGTCGCAAGCCCAGCCAGCGTTTCCACGCCAATATAGCAACTCACCGTAAGCGCAGACAGGGATGATAATACGCGCATCTCCACCTTGCAAAGGTGGGGGCGACGAAGCAAGGGCGGGCAATCCGATGCCAATCAATGACGCCAGCGCGCTGATCGACGACAGAATCCTTCTGGTGATGATGGCCATGCTCCACCCACCTTTAAGGCACGAGCGATGACGGAGCCGCATCCGGTTCGATGGTCGCCTCGTGATGCTGGAAAGCCTTGAGCATCGCTGCTGCGATGGCTGACCCCGCCTGGACCGTTTCAGGATGCACGCGCGGCAGAACATCCCGCACATAACGCAAGCCGGCACCGAAACCGGTGTCGCCGACAGTGGCGATGCGATCAAACGACCTGATCATGCGGTCGCGCCGCTCCGGCTCGACCAGCAGCAGGTGGAGCCAGTCATTATACTTCAGACCTCTGCGGTCTTCGGTCCCGAGCGTCGTAGTATCGTAAATGGATGCCACCTGATGCATATGTTCAAGAAACTCAATGGCGTAGGCTGACCAACGAGTATCTTGATGATCGGCATGGTCGAGACTCGGGTGTCCCTCGGACAGGCAGCGTCTGACGAAGATGTCGGCCATCGACAACATCACGCGATCCGGCATGCGCGGATCCTGTCGAGCAGTTGAATGTTTCGCGATCGCCATGTCGGCCTCCGGCTGCTGAGATTCCAGGATCTCCAGCATCGCGAGGCGCGATGAAAAAAGGTTTCGGCCTGCCCGAAAAGCACAACCGTTTCCGACCCCCCTCTTCGAAAGGCGGCCCCGTGTTTGGCACTGCGTCACGTGAAGCCAGAATTCTGGAAACGGTCAATCCGGTCAGAACATCATGGGCGTTGAGCCGATTTCCGGACGGTGAGCAGCACCGTGATCGAGGATTTGCAGCGCAACGGCCGTCCGGCGCGGATCATAGCCATCGTACTCCGCCATGGCGTCTACGAGCGCCCGCGAAGTCGGCTCGTCGATGCGTCGCTCGTGCTGGACAAACCGACCGTCGGCGCGCAGACCCTGCACGACGGCCACGTCGGGCCAGACGCTCACGACCCGCCCGTCATAGCCGTGGCGTGATCGGATCAGCGGCTCATCGCCCATTTTCGGAGTCGGCGCCTGGTAGTGTTTGATGAGACACCGGTCATACCTTGTTGCTACGTCCCACATCGCAGCAAGATCACCGGCCAGGACTCGGCGACCCGTAACGGCATCCGACCAGACCGTCATGTCCCGATCAACGCCAAAGCACACATCAACAACGAAATCATTGCCGCTTACGTGCTCGATGTCCAGAGACAGTGCCTCGACACCATCAGGATCGACAACACCCCGACGCCACGAGGACTCGAGGGCCAAGGCCGCGAGGATGCCCTCCGGATGGCTCTCGCCGCAGAGATGGTCGGGTGCCGCGATCACCGCGGCCTGGAGCAGCGTGTGTGAAGGCACCATCCGGCCGGTCAGATCCAGAAGTCGGTGCGCGAAGGCCGCATCGTCCACCGCCCGGAGCGTGTGCTGGGCTTTGAGATCTGAAAGCATCGCCGCCTGCGAAGACCAACCGAGACCGCTTGCCATTGCATCGGTCAGCATGGCGGCCGGGATGTCCGGTAGGAGGTCGCGCAGTTGGCGATTGATGTCTCGGATGCCACCGACATAGGTGATGAGCAGCATTATTTTCTCTCCCAGAAAGCCACTCGGACCACCGCATTCCCGATAGCCAGGACGCCGGCGATCATCACCAGCCCCGCCGTGCCAAGAACAGCCGCGACAAGGTCACCTTCCAGGCCCCGAAGCAGCAGGGTGACGCTGTCGCTGGCCTGCCCGAGCAAGGCTGATCCCGAAATCCCAATCGCTGAGGCGCAGGCAACCAGCGCCGGAAGCGTCGACGGCTTGATCATTCTTACCTCCTCCACCTGTTTCCGGATCAAGCATGCCCCTGCAGCATGAAAAAAGCGTAGTCCCCGCCCGCAATCGACAGCGGGAATCCGTACGGCCAATACGGAGCCATTTAATTTGCAGAATAGCAAATTAATTTTTCGGATTGAAAGCAACAACCATTGCAATTTCCCGTTAAAGATGGCATAAATGCTGTGAGTAATGGTTGGGCCAGGGAGGGCTCCATGGGCAGCGTCAAATCGATCATTCTTTTGGTGGCTCGTCTGGCGCAGCGCTACGTCGTTGTCCTGGGCGGTCTCGGTCTCGTCCTGGCCCTCGTCGCC
The DNA here is from genome assembly GCF_002573965.1 of Azospirillum palustre. Taxonomy (NCBI): domain Bacteria; kingdom Pseudomonadati; phylum Pseudomonadota; class Alphaproteobacteria; order Rhodospirillales; family Azospirillaceae; genus Azospirillum; species Azospirillum palustre. The sequence goes on from NZ_PDKW01000035.1 coordinate 22,280, forward strand.
GGCCTCACGACCGGCAACTACACCTATGCCGCCCAAGGCGCGCTGGTTGTGGGTCTTGCCTTCGGCGCCCTGGCGCTGCTGATCCGCCTTGCCGATCGGCCACAGTCCTGAATGCAGAGCAGTGGAGAGTGGCAGCCCAGCATTGAGCGACGATGTCGCTCAATAGAACCATCCGATCCTCGGTTTGAAATCTTTACTTAGCAGTCTTGCAAAGAAACTCCTTCCCAGACGATAAGACTGGGAGGTAAACATGAGATCATTACAAGGGTCTTGGCGCGTTGCGAAGAAGATCGCGCGCTGGGGTTTCCCGGCTGCGACGTACAAGCCCGGGACCGTCGTGATGCGCGTCCTGGCGCCGTCGCTGGAGCGCCACACAGGCGGTCGGCACGCTCTCATCGCCTACACGCTGGCCGTCGCCCTGGCGGTCCTCTGGACCCTTGGGCTCGGTGTCGCCTTCGCCGCGACCGCTCTCGATTCCGGCGGCGAGAACGCGATGTCGAGCCTGATCAGCCAGCCGCAGGATGCCCTGGCGCTGCGGTGGCTTCGCGATTTGTTCGGGCCGGTCAGCGTGTTGCAGGGCGGCGTCTCCGGCGACAGCACGGCGACCGTACTGACGAGGATCCTGGCACACATCAATGCGGCGACGATGGCCATCGGCGGCATCCTGCTGCTGTACGGCCTCTTCGTCGCGGTGGCCCAGACCGCTCATGAGGGCGAGCCACTCGGCAAGCGCTTTTCCAGCCTGTGGGTGCCGATCCGCCTGCCCCTCGGCATCGCCATGCTGATCCCGCTGCAGGCTGCAGGCGGGCTCTCGAGCAGCCAGTTGGCCGTGCTTTGGATGGCTACGCAGGGCAGCGGCCTTGCTGAAAAAGCCTGGGAGATCACCGTCGACAAGATCGGTGACGGCGATGGAACCATGGGCGGCTCCAGCATCGCGGCGCCGGATGCCGCGGCCCGGCAGGTGCTGCTGTCGGCCGCCTGCGTTGAGACGATCAACCAAGGTCTCCAAAAAGAGGATATGGCCGGCCGCTCTTCTGCAACGACGACCACGACGAAGCGCGTCGAGGGCAAGGGATTCTTTGGCGTCAACTCCGTGACGGAAGAGACCACGACCACCGTCTCCTGGGGCGGGCTGAAGGCCAACGGCATCGAGATTGATGCCTGCGGGCGGATTTCCTGGGTGTCGGCGGTCAACGTCAAGGACGACGCCTCCGCCCGCGAGGCTGGCAAGCAGCGCGCCGAGTACGCCCTGACCAAGGCTGCGGTCGCCGCGCAGGACAAAGCGATGCGCGCCCTGATCGGGGACATCGAGCGCATCGGGTCGCGCGCCGCCGCGATCGCCTTGCCGAACGTCCCGGAAACGGGGAAGCCTTCGGCCGCCGAGGTCACGTCGGCCGTGGAGCGGTATAAGGCACGGTATTTCGCCGAACTCGACAAGGCGGTCGGCAACGCCGACAAGGAACTCAAGGTCGCCTGGAAGGAGGAGGCAAAGCGAGGCGGCTGGGTCTACGCCGGACTCTATTACCAAGCGATGAGCGCGATGGCCGGGCAATCGCAGTCGCTGGCCAACCGCCAGCCGCAGGTGAGCGCCGGGCCGACACTGCGCGGCATCCCCGACCCGCTGGCCGGCTACGTCAAGGGTGCCATAGAGATCGCCGATACGGCGTGGCGCGCCGGGCATACCGGTGCCGGAGCGCCCAACCCGTCGATCATGGCGCGCGCCGCATCCGGCCCAATCGGGCAACGCGGCAGCGACAGCGACATGGCGCAGACCGCCGGCGAGGCTGAGGCGCAGATCGCCGGCTGGATCGGCGGCTCTGTCAGGTCGCTGCTCGATCACGTCGGCGGCAAGGAGGCGAGCGATCCTCTGGCTCGTCTGATCTCGCTCGGCAAGTCACTTACCGCCGTCGGCACTGGCATCTGGCTGGCTCCGGCCGTCGTCGCCGGCATCCCGGTGATCGGCGGGATGGTCGGCTACTTGTCAGGGGGCATCACCACGGTCGGTTTCCTGATGATCAGCGCGGGCATCATACTTGGCGTGGTCGTGCCAGTGATGGTCGCCTGCATGTGGATGTATGGTGTCCTGGGCTGGTTGATGAGCGTCATCGAGGCCGTAGTCGGGGCCAGCCTATGGGCCCTCGCCCACCTGTCCCTCGAAGGCGATGGCATCGAGGGCAGCAGGGGTGGCAACGGCTACATGCTGCTACTCACGATCACCTGCCGGCCGATCCTGATGCTGGCCGGCCTGATGGCGAGCCTGATCATGCTGCGCCCGGCCGTCGAATACACAACTGCTGGCTTGGCGTCGCTGATGCAGTCCGTGGCCCCGGACAGCCTGACTGGCATCCTGTTCATCGTCGGCTTCGCCTTGGCGTACGCCGGCTTCCTGTTGTCGGTTGTCTATCTGGTTTTCGGCCTCGTCAACCAAGTGCCGGAACAGGTCATGTCTTGGATCGGTGGTCATGCTCGTGGCGAATCCATGGACGCGAAGAGCGCCTACGGCGCGGCGGCGATCGCCACCCGGGCATCAGACGCGGCGCAGAGCATCAAGTACGGCCGCTCTGGCAAGGACAAGGATGATGGGAAGCCGATTACTGTCGGCTCGATGTCGCAGCACATCCCCAACTCGACCGGTGGCACCGAAGGCTCGAGGGAATGATCGCAATGCTCCAAGAATGCTTTTCCGGTTTCCAGCGCACTCGGCAACCTGTACCCAGGAGCGGGTATGGCGGCATCAGAGCAGGCATCGTGACCAGCAGCGACACCAACATTGACGTCCTCAAGCCCGTGGCAGCCGCCCTGCGCCGCGCTGAACGACGGATCGCGGATCTCGCGGCACAGGATCCCAAAGCGGCGGCGGTTGCCCGTCACGAGGTCGAGAGCCTGCTGGCGGGCTGGCTTGGGCTGCCCCCCGCCCTATCGCACGGGATTGAGCCGCTGCAGCGCCTTGCCGGAAGCGGGCTGAGCCCGGACGGGATTGCTGTCGGCGCCGCGGTATTGACGGCGCCGTCGCTGCCGGTCCGCCGGCGGGATCTGTCTGCGGTCTCGTGGCTACTTGCCGACATTGGCGGGGAGCGGCCGGATCAAGCCCGCGAAAGCGTGATCAGCCGAGCCCTGGCTCGGCTGATTGACGGCGGCTGGCTCCGGCGCGAAGCCGACCCGGCCGACCGGCGGCAAGCGTTGCTGTCGCCTGGGCCGGCCATGACTGGGCCATGAGCGGGAATCAAGCCACCGCCATCAGGCCGTAGCCCATGCTGTCGCGCTCGTTGGACTGGAACAGACCAGCCAGCATCGGGCTGACAGCCATGTTCCCGGAACCCGCGGTCGAGAAGGTCAGAACATCGGCGGGGTGGGCGGTGGTCCATCGGAAGGCGGAGGCGGCGAAGTCGCCGTGGTGGAAATCGTCGACGAAGGCGAGGCTCTGGTCGCCCCCCTGGAACTGCGACAATACATCGCGGTGATCACCGTCGATGGCGATGGGCGCATCGTTGCCCCCGGAGGCGACCAGCGTCGAGGCGTCCGACGTGGCGATGGCGGCGGCCTTTCGGACGGTCGTCGACGTCGCGACCACCGGTGCCACCGCCCGGCCCTCGCGGATGCCGTTCGTCACATAGTGCTGGGTCGCGGCCTTGAGGTCGCTTCCGAACGCCGTGCGCAGATCGGCGTTCGCCTGCAGATACGAGGCCGGGTTGAAGGTGTTGATGGCACGCCCTTCGTTGGCGCCAGCCTCGATGTAGTGGCGCGTTCCTGCCTTCACGTCGCCGCTGAAGGCCAGGGCGACGTCGCGGTTGGACGCCATGTACTCCAGCGGATCGAAGGTGACCGTCCGGCCCTCGTTGCGGCCCGCCCCGATGTAGTGCTCGATGCCGGCCTGCTCGTTGCTGCCGTAGGCGGCGCGCAGATCGGCGTGGGAGGCGATATAGGCGAGGCCGTCCAGAACCGACCGGCCTTCGCGCTGGCCGTAGGCCAAGTAATGATCACGCGTAGCGGTCGGGTTGTTGCGTCCGAAGGCGGCCAGCAGATCCGGGTTGGCGGCGACGTAGGCGTCCGAAGACCAGCCGGCCGGCAGCAGCGCATCCGGGCTCGTGGCAGGGCCATACAGATACTGAGCGGCAACCGTATCGTAGGATGCCGGATTATCGTTCACGACGTCGTAGTTATACGACATGACCGTGTTGGAACGCTTGTCCTCGCTGGCGGGCAGGACGTCGGCGCCCTCGAAGGGATGCTTCAGCCCGATCGAGTGGCCGACTTCGTGAACCGCGACTGGAACGGTGACCGGCTTGCCAGCCTTGAAAAAGATGTCGCCACCCTGGTTGGCGCCCGGACCATAGGCGTAGCCGGCATTATTCTGGAAAGCGGTGCCGGTGAAATCGTAGGTCCCGACACGGATGTCGCCGCCGGCACCACCGTCGGACACTTCCATGAAGGTCACGCCGCTGACTTTGTTCCAGTTGCGCATCGCTTGCCGCACGGAGTCCCGGTCAGCGGCGCCGAGCGGGGTGAAGCCATTGAGCGCGCCCATGTACGATGGAACGCTTTCCATGAAACTGAATGTCACGAGAACCGGAGTGCCCGGAGCGGTATGGACGTTCAGTCGATGGGAAGGATCCGTGATGTTGTTCCAGCGAAAGGCATCGCCCATAACCAGGTCTTTAACGATCTCTTGATTGGTCGACACGAAAGTTTCCCGCTTGAGGTGTAATTCCTTGTCGGCATATAAAACATTCGAATATCGTGCAACTACCAGACTTGGTAGGGCTCACCGCCTCAAGCGTGTGCCGAGGGGGACGACGTGCAGGCAGATTTGGTAGGGAGCACATTGAATGCGGGTGGGCTTTCTTGACGACATTGCATCCCTTGATGCATGCAAGACCGGAGAGGAGATCGCGAGGGTCGTGGATGGGGTCGCAACCAGCCTGGGATTCGCCGGCTTCAGTTTCCTGGACGTCAGAAATATCGGTTCCGGCTCTTCGGCTGCGATCACACCATACTACCTGACCACAGCGCGGGCTGATTTCGTTGCCGAGTACGCTTCGCAGCGCCTATACGAGATCGATCCGATAGCCCACTTGGGAAAGAGAGCCAACCTGGCGTTCTCGTGGAGCGAACTTTTGAAAAAGCCGCGGCACGATGAGGCTCAGGACAAGAAGGCCGGCGCGGAAAAGGTCATGGGTTTCGCCCTCGATCATGGATACAGAGACGGACTCACCATCCCGTTTCATGGGGTTTCCGGAGATGGTTCTCCGGTTTCGTCTCTCACGACCCTCTTTTGGACCGGCCCACAAGCGGATTTCGAGCACATCTTCGCTTCAGAACGCTTCTCGCTGCAGATGTTCACTCATTACTGCAATGATCGGGTCGCCGCGATCCGAGGCAGCGAAAACGTGCTCGCCAGCATCGATCAGCCGTCCTTGTCCGGTCGCGAGCGAGACTGTCTTTCTTGGAGCGCGAGGGGAAAGACGGCCGCCGAGGTGGCCATGATCCTCGGCATCAGCGAAAACACGGTGAACTTTCACTTCAAGAATACCATGCGCAAGATTGGTGTGCATACGAAGACGCATGCCGTCTCGCGGGCCATCGCCCTTGGTCTGATCGTGCCGTAAACGGTCGTCGGCATTCAGACACCGAGGCGGCGCGTCAGGAGTTGAAGCGTATCATCTCCCTCGTGGAAATGTTGCCTCTCCGTTCCATGCTGGCGTATCGTTGCGAAAAGGTCGGGGAGAAGAGCAGTGAGCGAGGCTGACGCACAGCCGGTCGAAGGCGGTATCCCGATCAGCACGGCCGGGCCGCTGTCGGTGCATCACCTGCTTCTTCACCTCGCCAGCGACCATCGCGTCACCGTGCATGACGATGTCGCCGAGATCGATCACGGCGACATCGCCGCCGCGGCGCTGGAGATTTGGCAGGCACCCCCTTCCGGTGATGGTGCCCGTTGGCGCTGGTACCTGCTGCGGCAGGGACGCGTCGTCGAGGAGGCGCCGCACGATCCTCATCGTCTGCGGCCTTTTGACGGCATCATGCTGACGGTGACCCACAGCACGCTGCCGGATCGCGACAGCGTTGCTGTGTTTCGAAAGGCGCTGAGGGCGGCTGGTGCCACCTGCACCTTGTCTCGGCCAGTGGCCGTTCGGTCGCCGGATCGCGAACGGATTGACGCCTGAGGAGGACGGCCCGCTCGCAAAAACCGTTGAACCGCTTGAACCAGCCTGCGTGCTGCACCGAAAAGTGCTCTTTGTGCCACGTTCGCTGACGCCGGTTGGTTCCATCTTCGCTTCTTGTTGCCAGCCAGAATTAACGGACAGATTAGCGTTTAGCCGCAAACTGATGAATTTGCGGATACAGCCGGCCTTGGGAACAGTTCGTGAACTTTTGTGCCGTGAACCCTGCAGGGTTTCAGAGTGGCCGACCGACCATCGTCGCGACCCCGTGGCCCAAGAGACTCTACCTGCCCGTTAAATACTTTGTCTCAGGTCTCTTCAAGAGACTCATACCTTTATGATCACCACCAAAGATCAACATCCACTGCTTTAGGGAGATTCGCATTATGATGTAGAAATTCTGAAGAATGCGTGCAAGAGTAACGACTCTTCACAGGTTCTTCGCCATTTTAACCTGGAGGATCGAATGCGTGCTCGTATTCTAGCAGCACTCTCACTGACCTTAGCGGCAACCCAAATTTCGGGATGCTCACATTCCACCTACGTTAACGCCATCAAAATCGATCAGATGAATCAAGTGATTGCGGAAATAAAAGACCAAATCGGGGACTACCAAAGAACAGTTTTTGCAATTAAAAACAATCCAAATATTGATCCGGCAAAAAGGCCGGATAACCCAAGTTGTACTCCCAATAATATCGAATTTGTGATTACGAAAGTAAAGATGGAACTCACAACAACTGTTGATAATACTCTCAGCGGTGGCGTCGGTTTTACGATCCCCGTCGTGGGCTTGGCTGGAACTGCATCCCCAAGCGTCACCGCAACGTCGGAAGAGACGAACACTCAAGTGTTGACCTTCCACGCCTGGACAACGGACAGAATCGATAATGCCTCTCCTCAAAACCCTCCGCGAGTGATCACAAAAACACTAATGGACTTTCGATCGGCTCTCATTGCAGCGTCAGGAAAATACCCCTGTTTTTCGACAACCAATGACAAAGATGATCCCGAGGACACCTTGTCACTGGCCATTACAGTGATCAGCGAAGCCGGCGGAAAGTTTGGTATCAAACTCGCCGTCATCGATGCGACTGTTGGAAACACTCTGCGATCGACGACAGGAAATGCCATTACTGTAACGTTCAAGCCGACCACAGCAGTTTTTTTCAATGTAATGTAAACACAAGCCATGGCGTCTGGATTATCTTCTTGAAATGTGTATCAGCACCCATGCCTGCTTGGCTTCGGTTCGTTCGCTGAAGCCGAATTCGGAACCCGCGATTTACAGCCATCCCAATCTGTCCGGTAATCCGGGTGGGAACTGGAAGCCGGACAGATTGATCATCGAATAGTAATGCAGATAACCATTCGGCGCATCTCTTTCCAACCGCATAATCATGGCTTTCCTGGAGCGCGCCAGTGGAGTTCGTTGACAGTTTATTCTTCCTGAAGAGGCTCACAGGTCCACGGCGCCATGATGCGATCGCATCACCCTAGCCGAAGATCTCTGAGCCAACAGCGCCTATTCGTTCACGACGTTGTAGCGTCGGAGTTCCGCCGGCGTCAGCCAATGCATATCGACGCTGAAGGTGTCGGTGATCGGTCGCATCAACTCTGATGACACCGTCATCTCCATCAAGTAGCGAGATTGTTCCGCCGCAATCGATGCGGCTACGCGCTCGACGATGTTAACGACGGCGTAAGCCCCGGCGGCTCCGTTTTCGCGGATCATACGGGTGACCTTGGCAATCAACTCGTCATTGCCGCTGACGGTGCTGTTGTGGACGCCGACCCGGGCGGTCGGATCGACCGCCCGGAACACCCCGCCGATAAAGGCGTAGGTGCAAGCACTGGCGCAGGAGGCGCCCTTGGGCACCCGCGTAGCCAGCCCCGATTTTCGTAGGAAACGTCCGATCTCCAAAGCCGCCATGACGTTGCCGCCGGGTGAGGAAAACCATACCTCGTCGATGCGTCCAGCCTGCTGCACGGCCCGCTTGAACTTGGACCCATCCTGTTGGAGGAATTCGCCGGTCACCCAGAGAATACTCTGCCCAGCCGCCGAGCGCTGCTCCAGGTTTATGGCGCTCGCTGGCACCGATATGACGCTGGACAGCAGCGCAGCCAATGCGGCGATGCTCGACCTCATGCCGCCTTCTTTTGCCAAGCCGAGGTGCCTGGCGCGCGGCAATACTCGACCTGATCGACCTGCTCTTTCCCTTCGATCCACACCACCTCGCGGGCAACGCGGCAGACCGTTTCCATCGGCGCTACGGCCAACGGTTGGGAGGCTGGTGCTGGCTTCAGCGGCATGTCCGATGGAAGCGAAGCGGTTTGGACTTTCTCCTTCCTAGTCGGCTTTTCCGTCTCGGCTTTCCGGATCGAAGGCATCGCATCGGGAACCATGGCGGCGTATCTCGCTGCCGAGATCTCGACGACCCCGCCATTGCCTGGACACCGGGGGGCTTCCAGGCGGTACGGCTTTCCGTTCTGCGGATCACAGTAGACCACGGGACCATGGTAAGGCGTCTCGGAGATCGGCATCGTGACCGTCTGCGGGCCGGCTGTTGCCGCCGAGCCGATCGGCACGGTTCGCGTGCTGACGATCTCCGTCCGGCCGTAGACGCCGGAGTTCTTCGGGCTCGCCCAGTGTATCGTCGTGCCGTCGTTCAGCGCCGCCTGCGTGGCTTCCTGCTGCTTGGCCCGGTCGACGTCATCGATGATCTGGCCCACCAGGGAGCCGGCGATGAAGCCTGCCACACCACCGAAGAGGGCACCGCCGGCTGCTCCCATGTCGCTGTTGCCGCCGATCGCGGCGCCGACAACCACGCCCAACACGGTGCCAAAAGCGCCGCCGGCTTCCTTCGCGTTTTGGGCGTTGCATCCGCCGACCAGAATGCTGGCGCCTAGCATCAATGACGCCACCGTACTCTTGCCCGCTCGGCCCACATCCACCCCCGTTTGATGCTCCCCTTTTGGGTAATGCTACAGGTTGTTCCCGCGGAGTCAATGTCGCCCTTCGACCAAGCGTCTGGACCAGGGACCGCCTATCAGCCGCGCTGTCGGATCTTCAAAGTTACCATCACAACTTAATCATCAGCATTCACCCCAAATGCCGATCCATGCTATATGTGGCGCATGCCGATCCAGAGACGCTACCGCCTCTTGTATCCGATCGACTGGCCGCAGATTAGCCAGCGCATCCGGTTCGTAGTGGCGGAAGGTCGGTGCCAGCACTGCGCCCGCCCTCATGGCCGCGAAGTCAGATGCCTACCAGACGGCCGCTGGTACGACAGCGATGTCGGCACGTGGCGCGACAGCCATGGTCACCAAGCGCCTTGGCCCGACATCGTCGAGGCGGTCACGATGAAACGGACACGGGTGATCCTGGCGGCCTGCCACAAGGATCATGATCCGACCAACAACCACCCGGCCAATTTGGTGGCGCTTTGCCAGCGGTTATACAGGGTCTGACGGCGTTCACGGCCTCCAGCCCGAAACCACCGCCAGAAGCCTTGGTCCGCCAGCCTCGTAGGCGTCCGTCCCCTTCCTGATCGAGCACGGCGGCGCCCGACCGGAAACCGCTACAAACGAAACAGACAGAACGTTCAGTTAACCGGCGCCAGCCATCCTAGAACGAAACGGAAACGCAAAAGGCGTTCACGAAGCCGACGGGAGGCCCACCGCGTCATGAACATCGTTGTGCAGACGGCTGCAGCGATCCGCCCGGAATGCCCTGCCGCATCCCACGCACTCCCGGTCGGGTTCCCGTTCCTGGTTGACCGCCACGCTGGCAAGGTCATCAAGCCGGTCCTTCTTTTCTTGGTCGACCAGTACCTCACGGCCGGACGTCAATTCGTCCCCAACACCGCCACGGCCGTGGCCAACGACCTGAAGGACTACCTCGCCACCCTCGACGAGCAAGGCGTCGCCTGGAACGAGGCGACGAAGGAGGATGTCGTCCGCTACCGCGACGACATGGCCTTTGCCGTGAGCCGCAAGACGCACGAGCGCTACTCGGTGTCCACCGTGCGCCGCCGTCTGGCATCGGTGTTGGCCTTTTACGCCTGGGCTGCCAAGTCGAGGCTGATAGACACGCCCATCCTCGACGGCACGCTGAAGCGCATCCCCGTGCCCATCGAGCAGAACGCCATGGCACACCTCGGGCAAAAGACCCGGCGCGTTTCAGAACTTCTCCCGCCGGACAAGCGCGGCGCCGACGACCAGGTCAAGGTGCTGAGCCAGGGAGACTGGAAAGCCCTCTCCGCGGCCCTTGGACCGCTGCCCAGTGAACGCCAGGATGATCAGCCGGCACGAGACCGATTGGCCTGCGAAATGTCGCTGAACACCGGGTTGCGCATCCACGAACTTCTTGCCCTGACCACCTACCAAATCCTGCCTCTGTGCCCAGATCCGAGCAGGCCGTTCGTATCCCAGCGCGTCTGGGTGACGATCACGAAGGGATCGAGGCCGCGCTGGATCTACATCCCCAACTGGCTCATTTCAGAGATCCACGCCTACATCGACGGTGAACGGGCGGAGTGCCTGAAGGCAGCGCGACGCCATTGGCTGAAGCGCAACCGCGACACGCCTGCCCAACTGTTCTTGAACGGCGTGAGCGCCAAGGGAAACGCTGGCCGACCGCTTCGCTCCCAGAGCCTGGAGGATGCCTTTCACCGCTCCGCCGTGAATGCTGGTCTCGTCCGCATGGTTCGGAAAACCGACCCGGACACCGGCGAGGTCTACATGAAGCAGGAGCCGCGGCACGTGTTCCACGATCTGCGACACACCTTTGCGGTCTGGACCTACTACACCCGGAAGGCAGAAGGAGATGCCGAACCCTGGAAAACCATCCAGGCCCGACTCGGCCATCGACACGTCCAAACCACGATGGACATCTACCTGCGTCACACGGACGGCTTCGAGGCGACGATCAGCGACCATATGTCGAAACACTACCGGAGCCTCCACCATGGGCGCTGATCTGTTCTCGAAAAGGTTTGCGCCGACCTCCGTCACGGCAAGGATCCCGCCCGCGCCCACCAACCTGCCCCCGAAACCTCCGGGGAGACGCGTGCGTCTACCAGAGGCGGGCGCCGTCGATCTGGGCATCGAGCGGCAACGTCGGGGAGTTCGCCTCCATCGCGGTGTCGGCGCTGACGGACAGGCGTTTCTGGAGGTCGTGTTCCCCACGCCAGGGCAGCGGAATCCCGAGCAGGTGCTGGAACTTGGTTTCCTGCTCGATCTGCCGAACTTGGCAACGCCGTTTTCCGAAGCGTTCCTGGAGTTGGTCAAGACCAAGGGGGCTCCTTCCAGATGCAGGTGCCGAAACTGGCTGCACAGCGGTTTGGTGACCTATCTGCGAAGCCACGAGCCGATTCATCTTGGATTGGACGACATCGACACCAGCCTGGTGAATCGGTATGCGGCGTGGCTCGGCCGAACCGTGAACGGGAAGGCAGCGCTATCCGCCTCGCTGCGCAGCGGGTATTACCGCATGTTCCTGTCGCTGATCAGAATCCTGCGGGAAAGCGAGAGATGGAAGGCATCGCTTCGGAACGACCTGCGCCCTCCCAAGCAGCCGTGGCTTAGCACATCGAGGAGAGCCAAGCCAACCGAAATCCTGACGGATGACCGGGTTCAGGAATTGTATAATGCCTGCGTGTCGGAGGTTTCTGCCACGATGGAGTATGTGCACTCCAACCGATCTGCGCTGGCGCTCACCGGACCACTTCCACCAGACCGGGTCTACGCGAGAGCCAAATTCGCGAAGGACTTCGCCCTCTGCTTGCGCGCGCTCGGTCAGTATTATCCTCACGTGGTTCCTTTATGCGCAGCGATCCGGAAGGAACACACCTCGCTGGGGAATGCCTTGAACACGGTCCACGACCATGCCAAGGCCATGGCGGTGTTCCAGCCGTCTTTGCGGCTCCTGGTGCCGTTCGTGCTTCTCCTGGGCTTCCACACCGCCTTTAACCCGACGGTGCTGCTCAAGTTGAAGCGTTCGGAGCAGCGGCGCGAACGCCTTCTCGGGAAGGAGCGGCTGCGCCTCACAGCCTTCAAAGGCCGTTCCGGCCGACACCAGGTCCGATCGTTTCCAGTTTCCGAGGATGCCGACAATCCTGCAACGATCCTGGCGTTCCTGGACGAATGGACGGCTCGCATCCGCCCGTTGGCATCGCCACACGACCAGGATTCCTTCTTTCTCTACGTGAAAGGCGGCAGGGCGGGATCCCCGGAGAAGCGGTACGCCGAAGCCATCGGCTCAATGGCCGGTCTCGTCAGCGAGAGCACCGGGACGATCAACGCATCCTGGAACAAAGCGCTTCTCGAATTCTGCACCGACCACGGTCTGGATTCATTCAGCCTGAAGCAGGTCCGGCACACCGTGCTCGACATCGCCCACACGATCCGCGAGGGCGATCTGCGCGCGGTTCAAGCCATCGGCCAGCATCGACGACCGGAAACCATCCTGTCGCATTACACGTCGGACGCAGCCAGGCGTCGGAACGACGAACGTCTTGCGCAGGTCATGGAGACCAGGACGCGGTGGTGCAACACTGGCGGCCTCATCGACGCGCGACGCTCCGCGGTGGACGGTGGGGACATCGGGTCAGCCACGCCCGGGTGGCTCTGCCTCGATCCCTACAGCAGCCCCGTGGCGGGGCAGGAGAAGGGCCGCTTGTGCACCGCCTACGGACGGTGCCCCTCCTGCCCGTTGGCCAGCGTTGATCTCGCATCGGCAACCGCGTGTGTTCGCGTGCGCCAACTTCTCCACCGCGTGGATGAAGCGAGGAGCGACCTTAGCGCCGAAGGCTGGCTGCATGCCTGGAAGGACATCGCCCTGGCGTTGCGCGAGACATGGTTGCCCGCGTTCTCCAGCGAAGCCCGGAACGCGGCCGTCGACCTACCGCTCAATCCCATCCCACCCGTGGTGTAGCAACGCCAATGACCGCGAAACAGAGTACCACCGACATCGCCCACCACCCGGAAGGGCGTTTCCACTTGGCAGCCCGTGACGCCAACCCATACGTCTCGTCGGTCAGTCGATGGATGGACGATGCTTGGCGCTTCGACAACCCGACACCTGGTTCAACCCCAACAACCTCGACGGTCTGAACCGCACCGGGTTTGTCGGAGGCTCCGTTTCCTGAGAAACTGGGGTCATCATGACGAAACAGGCATCCCCCAA
>NZ_PDKW01000002.1:0-527 GCF_002573965.1 Azospirillum palustre
CGCACGCCCTCCTGCGCCCGCAGCCGCGCCTCCACCTCGCCAAGCTCGATGCGGAAGCCGCGGATCTTCACCTGATGGTCGATCCGCCCGACATACTCGATCACCCCGTCTCCGCGCTGGCGCACAAGGTCGCCGGTGCGGTAGAGCCGCCCGCCACCCGTCGAGAACGGATCGGCGACGAAGCGCTCCGCCGTCAGGCCGGGGCGGTTCAGGTAACCGCGCGCCAACCCCGCACCGCCAAGATAAAGCTCCCCGACCACGCCAAGCGGTACCGGGTTCAGGTCGCCGTCCAGGACATGGGTGGTGCGGTCGCCCACCCGCAGGCCGATCGGTGCATAGGCGGCACCGCAGCGGTCCTCCCGCCCCGCCTTCCAGATCAGCGGCGTCACCACCGTCTCGGTCGGGCCGTAGCCGTTGATGATATGCTCCGGTTGCAGCGCCTCCCTGGCAAGCTCGAAGGCCGCCTCCCCCACCGCGTCGCCGCCGAAGCAGTAGACCCGCACCGGCGGCGGGGCGGTCCCCCGCTC
>NZ_PDKW01000026.1:0-2045 GCF_002573965.1 Azospirillum palustre
TAGAGCCGCCCGCCGCCCGTCGAGAACGGATCGGCGACGAAGCGCTCCGCCGTCAGGCCGGGACGGTTCAGGTAGCCGCGCGCCAACCCCGCACCGCCAAGATAAAGCTCCCCGACCACCCCCAACGGTACCGGGTTCAGGTCACCGTCCAAAACATAACCGCAGGTCCCATCGATGGGACGGCCGATGTTGGCGCGGCCCCCCGCCTCGCGACGGGTCACGGTCGAATAGGTCGTGTCCTCCGACGGGCCGTAGAGGTCGTAAACGTCGGCGATACCGGCCGCATAGAGGTCATCCACCAGCGATTGAGCCAACGGCTCGCCCGCCAGATTGACGGTCCGCACGCCGGCCGGAATACCGCCGGAGCGCAGGAGGCCGGCAATGGCCGACGGCACCGTGTTGATCAGGCACACGCGGTCGCGGGCCGGCAGGTCGGGCAAGGCCAGGGCGTTGTCGGCCATCACCACATGGCCGCCGGCACTCAGCGTGACGAAGAATTCCCAGACCGAAAGGTCGAAACAGACGGAGGTCGAGGCCAGGACCCCCTGCAACTGCTCCGGCCGGTAAAGCCGCAATGCCCAGTCGATGAGGGCCGAGGCGTTGCGATGTTCGATCACCACACCCTTCGGCCGTCCGGTCGAGCCGGAGGTGTAGATGACATAGGCGGCATCCTCCGCCCTGTTGACCGGCAGCGGATCGTCCGCCGGGCCATTCTCCAGACCGAGCGCCGGATCGTCGAGCGCCAGCACCCGCAGGCCCCCGCCCGCCGGAAGACGGGGCAGCAGGCTGCGTTGCGTCACGACCAGTGCCGCCTGGCTGTCGGCCAGCATGTAGGCGACACGGTCGGCGGGATAGTCGGGGTCGAGCGGAACATAGGCACCGCCAGCCTTCAGGATCGCCAGAAGACCGGTCGGCAGAACCTCCGTCCGCTCCAGCATGAGGGCGACCGGGACACCGGGCCCGACACCGAGCGCGCGCAGCCGATGGGCCAGCCGGTTGGCCTGCCGGTTGAGATCGCCATAGCTCACGCTGCGCGTGCCGGCGATAACCGCGGTGGCATCCGGACTGCGGGCGGCCTGCACCTCGAACAGACGCGGCAAGGGCGTCGCGTCCATCGGCTCCGCTTGGTTCCAGGCGCCGAAAATACGGTCGCGGTCGGCCTCGTCCAGCACCGAGAAAGCACCGAGCGGCCGGTTCGGGGCTTCGGCCATCGTCAGCAGAAGGCGGCGCAGATGGCCGGCGAGGTGCGCCACCGCCGTCCCAGTCAGATGGGCGCGGTCGTAGCGGTGATGCAACTCCAGCCGGTCGCCGGGCATGATCGCGATGGTCAGCGGATAGCTGGTCCGCTCATAACCGATCACCGGCGAGAAGCGCAGCCCGCCGGGGCTTCCCCGACGCAACGCCTCGGCGACCGGATAGCTCTCGAACACCAGCAGGCTGTCGAACAGGGCTCCGCCGGCATCGCCCGATGCGGTCTGGCCCGACCAGTGCTGAATGTCGGCGAGCGGCGTGTGCTCATGCTCACGCAGGTCGAGGTTGCGGCTTTGGACCGTGCGGAGCCAGTCTGCCACCGGCATCGCAGGATGGGGCGTCAGGATCACCGGCAGCGTGTTGATGAACAGGCCGAGCCGCTGTTCCACCCCCGGCAGATCCGCCGGGCGGCCGGAAACGGTGGTGCCGAAGGCGACGGTGTCCTGGCCGCCATGCTGCCGCAGCAGGACGGCCCAGGCCGCCTGCATCAGCGTGTTCAGCGTGACGTCGCAGCGACGGGCGAGGTCGGTGAGGCGACGGGTTTCCTCCACGGTGAAGACGCAGCGATGCTCGCCCTGCCCGTCTAGCTCAGGCATGGGTTCCGCCCGCGGGGCGGACGGCAACAGCGAGACGATCCTGGTCGGCTGTTCGAGTTGGGCGGTGCGGTTGCGCCAGAAGGCCTCGGACGCCGTCGTGTCGCGCCCTTGCAGCCAGGCGACATGGTCGCGGAAGCGGCCGCCGTCCGCCGCCGGCACGACGCCGGCATAGCGTTGCAGCACTTCGCCCAGAAGCTG